>CAVRMD010000026.1:0-197365 GCA_963722455.1 uncultured Solirubrobacteraceae bacterium | reverse complement strand
GGGGAACGGCAGTTCCCCACGGGTCACATCCGAGCCCTTTGACACGCCGCCGTGGCGATGCACACAGACCCCGACAGCACGCTGCAGGCCCGCGCATGGGCGCGCGTCGCACGCGCACGCGCCCGCGTCGACAGCGCCGCCGACGCCGCCGCCAACCGCGAGCTCTTCGACGCGCTGCAGTTCGCCGCGACCGAGGCGCGCCTGGCGCTGGATGAGCTCGTCGACGCCTACCTCGCCGGGGCACCCGAGCTCGACCTCGGCGCGGACTGGCAGGACGTCGAGGACTACCCGCAGCGCATCTGCCCGCTCCCACGAGCACGACCTCGACCGTGCGTTCGCGCGCGTCGAGCGCGCGCTGCCCGACTGGCGCCGGCGGCTGGGGCTGCAGATCGCCGCCCACGACCTCGCGCTCGCCGCACACCACGTCGTCGGCGACCAAGACGAACGCATCGATCTGGCGCGCCGCGCGGTCGCCGAGATCCTCGACGGCGCGACGACCTGCCCGGGACGGTCTACGTCCTGCATGCGGCGCGCTCGTCCCACACGACGTCCCTCTGCGGGAACGACTCAATTCGGGCGGGTCAAACGGGACGACGTCGACGTCGCACCATGTGCTCAGGCGCCGATCAACCGGTCGGTGCGAGCGGGGATGTGACCTGAATCGCTAGATGGCGAGCTTTCTACTAGCGCTCGACGCGCCGCGAGCGCGCGACGACCGTGCGCACGCGCGGCGGCGGCAGCGCCCTGGGCGCTCCGTGCGGACCCCGTCGCGGCGGGCGCGGATGGCGCGGAAGCGCCGGGCGCGGGTGCGGGCGGGTGGGCAGCGGGCTGAGCGGGCGCTTGATCCCACCGTCGTCCTCGGCCAGCGGATCGGGCTCGGGCGGCGACTGGATCGCATACCAGACGATGAAGAACAGCCCGGCGATCGGGAGCTTCAGCACGATCATGAGGAAGATGAACGTCGCGCTCATCCGACGACCTTACCCACGAACCGGGCGCTGCGCATCATCGATCTGGGGAGCCTGGCGCCCATCGCGGCGCCGCGCGCCGGTCAGGCCGTGAGGGCGACCTCGGCCACGTCGAAGGACGTCAGCCGCTGCAGCTCGCGGACGCGCTCGACGATCTCCTGCCCGGTGAGGCGCGCCACGCGCTCGGTGCCGAACTCCTCGACGTTGAAGGACGCGATCGCCGTGCCGTAGGCCATCGCCAGCTTGAGCACGTCGAGCGTCGCCTCGCCGTCGTGAGCGGCGATCGCGCCGACGAACCCGCCCGCGAAGGAGTCGCCCGCGCCCGTCGGGTCGGCGACGAAGTCCACGGGGTAGGCGGGCACCCAGAAGGAGTCCTCGGGGGTCACGAGCGCGGCCCCGTACTTGCCGAGCTTGACGACCATGCAGCCCGGCCCGTGCTCCATGATCCTGCGCGCGCCGGCGACGATCTCGCGCTCGCCGGTGAACAGCTCCACCTCGGAGTCGTTGAGGATCACGCAGTCGACCTCGGAGATCGCCGCGACGAGCTTCTCCTTGGCGATGTTGATCCACAGGTCCATCGAGTCCAGCGCGACGAACCTGGCCCGCTCGCACTGCCGGCGGACGTTGAGCTGCAGCTCGGGCAGGATGTTCGCGAGAAACAGGACGTCGGCGTCCTTGGACGCCTGGGAGAGCTTCGGATCGAACGTCTCGAAGACGTTGAGGTCGGTCTCCAGCGTGTCGCGGGCGTTCATGTTCTCGTGGTAGACGCCGCTCCAGAAGAACGTCTTGCCGCCCTCGACGTGCTCGATGTCGTCGGTGTTGACGCTGCGCCCGTGCAGGACGGCGTACTCGGGCTCCCCGAAGTCGTCGCCGACCGGCCCGACGACGCGGACCTCGTCGAAGAAGGAGGCGGCCAGCGAGAAGTGCACGGCGGCGCCGCCGAGCATGCGCTCGCGCCCGCCGTGCGGGGTCTGCACGGCATCGAACGCGATGGATCCGACGACAGTGACGCTCATGCGATCGACCCTACCCAGTCGCCGTGGACGGCGCGTCGCGGCCCGCGCCCGCGTGCGCGGGCTATCGTGCCCGGCCGAGATGCGAGCGATCCAGATGTCCGAGTACGGCGGCCCCGAGGTGCTCGAGCTCGTCGAGCTCCCGGTGCCCGAGCCCGGCGCGGGCGAGGTGCTCGTCCGCGTCAACCGCGCGGGCCTGAACTTCGCCGACACGCACCGGCGCACGAACAGCTACCTCGCCAAGGACGAGCTGCCGCTCGTGCCCGGCGCGGAGGTCGCCGGGGTGCGCGTGGACACCGGCGAGCGCGTCGTGGCGCTCTGCGGCTCCGGCGGCTACGCCGAGTACGCGGCCGCGCCCGGCGCGCTGACCTTCCCGATCCCCGACGGCGTCGACGACGAGGCGGCGCTGGCGCTCGTCGTGCAGGGCCTGACCGCCTGGCACCTGTACCGCACGTGCGCACGCGTGGCCCCGGGCGAGAGCGTCGTCGTCCATGCGGCGGCCGGCGGCGTCGGGTCGCTCGCCGTCCAGCTCGGCAAGCCGCTCGGCGCGGGGCGCGTCATCGCGACCGCCTCGACGGCCGACAAGCGCGCGCTGGCGCTCGAGCTCGGTGCCGACGCCGCGGTCGACGGCGCCGCCGAGGGGCTCACCGAGCGCCTCGTCGAGGCCAACCTCGGCGCGCAGGTCGACGCCGTCTTCGAGATGGCCGGCGGCGCGGTGTTCGACCGCTCGCTCGACGCGCTGGCGCCGTTCGGGCGGCTCGTCACGTACGGGATCGCCTCGCAGGAGAGCAACGCCGTGCGCAGCGGCGAGCTCATGCGCCGCTCGCGCGCGGTCGTCGGGTTCTGGATCGCGCACTGCCTCGGGCGCCCGGCGATGGTCGACGAGGCGCTCGCCGACCTCTTCGCGCGCGTTCGCCGCGGCGAGCTGCGCGTCGTGACCGGCCCCGCCTACCCGCTCGCCGGCGCGGCGCAGGCGCAGGCCGACCTCGCCGGGCGGCGCACGACCGGCAAGGTCACGCTGGACCCGACCGCGTAGCGGTCCGCGGCGCGATCGGCCCGTCGTCGCGTAGCGCTCCGCGGCGCGATCGGCCCGTCGTCGACGGCTCCCCCGTGCCGGTGTTCTAGAACACCGCCGGCAGCGGCTGCAACACCGCAACCCCAGCCGCCAACGGCCCCGGGACCCGACCCAGAGCCGCGCGGACCGCCGGCGGCGGCGCGCAAACTCGTGTACCGCGCGGCGCGGCGCGATAACCGTCGTGATGCCCGAGCGCCGCCATGCGCCGCACGCCGCCGGCCGGCGGCGGCCACGACCCGCGGGAGGATCGCGGCGCGCGATCGCGTCCCGCGACGCGCTGGCGCTGTGGCACGACTACCGCGCCAGCGGCGACGAGGGCCTGCGCAACCGCCTCGTGCTGATGTACGCGCCGCTCGTGCGCCACATCGCCTGTCGCAAGGTCGGCGAGCTGCCCGTCAGCTGCGAGCTCGACGATCTCGTCTCGGCCGGCGTCGAGGCGCTCATCGGCGCGCTGGACCGCTACGACCCCGCCCGCGGCGCGACGCTCGAGCAGTACCTCTGGACGCGCGTCCACGGAGCGATCATCGACGAGCTGCGAAGGGGCGACTGGGCGCCGCGCTCGCTGCGCCGCTGGGAGCGCGACATGCGCCGCGCGATGTCCGAGCTCTCCGCGCTGCATCGCCGCGACCCGTCGACGGCCGAGCTGGCGGCGGCGCTGAGCATGCCCGTCGCGGCGCTGCTGCGCCGCCAGCGCCAGCTGCTCGCGTCCGAGGTCGCCTCGCTGAACACCGTCGTCGGGATCGACGGCGCCACCGCCGAGCGCATCGAGACGATCGCCTGCGAGCACGACGCCGCCGACCCGTTCGACGAGGCCGCGCGGACGCAGGCGCGGGAGCGCTTCCGCCGCGCCTTCGCGGCACTCGGACGGCGTCAGCGCGAGGTCGCGGTGCTCCTGTACGTCATGGACCTCACGCTGCGCGAGACCGGCCTCGTGCTCGCCGTCTCGGAGAGCCGCGTCTGTCAGATCCACGGTGAGTTGCGCAGCAGCCTCCGGCGGGCGCTGGCGGCCGACGCCGAGCTGCTGCGAGCGATCGCGTGAGCCGGCGCCGGCTCGTCCGAAGGGCCAGACCGAACCGACGAGGAAAACAGACGAATCTACGACGCCGGCTGGCCGAATCGGGGCGCCGCAGGCGCTAATCTCGCTGATTCCAACGAAGTCGTGGGGCCGCCCAGGCTTTCACGGGATTCCATGCGGAGGCCCAGCCGTGGCCGACCCACCTGCAGGCGATCGATCCGCGGAGGGCGCGGACGAGATGATCGCCGGTCAGTACGACAACGCGAGTCCCCAGACCGCCCGGCAACGCCGGAGCACCGTCGCGCAGCTCATTCGGACCGCGGCGGCCCGCGACGCCGAGGCGCACGCCCGCGACGTCGCCGCCGCGGCCCGCGACCAGATCGCCGACCTGCGCGACCGCGAGCTCGCCGCCCGCGACGCGGCGCGAGCCGACGAGCGCGGGGCGATGACCGGCGCCGAGGTCGTGCTGCGCGCCGCCGAGGATCGCCGCCTGGCCGCCCGCGACCGCTCCGAGGCGGCGGCGACGCGGATCCAGGCGGCGGAGGACCGCCGGATCGCGGCGCTGGACCGCGAGAACGCCGCGCGCGACCGGCTGCACGCGCAGGCCGTGCGCGGGATCCTGCTCGCCGAGCTCGACATCGCCGAGACCGATGCGCTGACCGGCGCGCGGACGCGCGCCGCCGGCCTCGTCGACCTCGACCAGGAGCTCGAGCGCGCGCGCCGCACCACGTGCCGCCTCGTCGTCGCCTACGTTCGCGTCGTCGAGCGCGCGCCGGCGTTCGACGAGCTCGACGCGGCGCAGCGCGACGAGGCGCTGTGCACCGTCGTGCATGCGATCCGCAGCCGCCTGCGCTCCTACGACCTCATCGTGCGCCTCGCGGAGCACGAGTTCCTCTGCGCGATGTCGGGCGCGACGAGGCACGAGGCGCGCAACCGCTTTCGCGCGATCAGCGCAGCGCTCGCCGACCGGCTTCCGCCGGCGCGGATCGAGATGGGCTTCGCGACGTTCGCGCCGGAGGACGACAGCGACACGCTGCTGCGGCGCGCCGACGCCGAGCTGCCGGCCGAGCGTCACGCGGGCGGCTGAGCCAGCGCGCGGCGGATCTGCTTCGGCGTCGCCCCGCCGCGGACGCCGAGGCCCTGGGCGAAGTGGGCGACGCGCAGCTCCTGCAGCATCCAGTGCACGGCCGGCAGCGCCGCGCGCCCGCCGCGCGCGGCGTACGCGCGTTCGAGCTCGGCGATCGCGTTCATCCGGTCGCGGTCGGCGGCGACCGCGTCGGGCAGGCGCTCCAGCCTGCGCGCCGCTGCGCGCAGGTAGCGCACGAGATCGCCGAGCCGGTCGGCGCCGGACGCCGCGACGAAGCCGTCGTGGACCAGACCGCCGAGCTGCGCGGCGACGTCCAGGCGCGCGGGCTGAAGCGCCGCGTCGGCCGGCAGCTCGTCGAGGCGGCGGCGCAGCAGCGCGGCCTCGCCGAGCACGGCCACGACGTCGTCCACGACGGCGGCCGTCCTGGCGGCAAGCTCGCGCGCGACGTGGCCGCGCAGCGCCGCCCAGCCGTCCGCGTCCCAGGCCGGCCCGCCGCCCTCGTCGACGAGCGCATCGAGTGCCGCGCCGAGCGCGTCGTCGAGGACCGCCCCGGCGCCGCCGCCGTGCGGCGCGCCGGCCAGCGTGAGCGTCGCCGCGCCGCCGAGCGCGTGGCGCACGGCGCGCAGCGGCGAGGCGACCGTCAACGCAAGCAGCCGGCGGGTGCCGGCGCGCATCGCGGCGGCCTGCGCGGCCGGCGTCTCGAACACGCGCACCGCGACGCTCGCGCCCTCGTCGACGAGCGCCGGATAACCGCGCACGCCGGCGCCGGCGCCGGGCAGCGCGACCGTCGGCGGCAGGTCGCCGATCGTCCACTCGCGCAGGCCGCTGCGCTCGAGCGCCGCCGAGGCCTCGGCGAGCTGGGCGCGCAGCCGCGGCCGCACCTGCTCGCGCAGCGCGTCGAGGTCGGACCCCGCGGCGAGGACCGCGCCGTCCTCGTCGCGCACCGCGAAGCGCGGGCGCAGGTGGGCCGGCAGGCGCGACGCGTCGAAGTCGCCCGGCGCCACGCGCACGCCGCGGGCGCGCTCGATCTCGCGCGCGACCGCGTCGACGATCGCCTCGTCGCCGGGCGCCAGCGCCGCGACGACGAGCGCCGCGGTCTCCGGGACCGGCACGAGCGGGCGGCGCAGCTGCTTGGGCAGCGTGCGGATGAGCGCGGTCACGAGCTCCTCGCGCAGACCCGGCACGAGCCAGTCGAAGCCGTCGGAGCGCACCTGCGCGACGGCCCGCAGCGGCACCTGCACGGTGACGCCGTCGTCCTCGGAGCCGGGCTCGAAGCGGTAGCGCAGCGCGAGCGCGAGGTCCCCCTGGCGCCACTGGTCCGGCAGCGCGTCCTCGTCGATGCCGGCGCCTGCGGTGAGCAGCTCGCGCGTGAACGTCAGCAGGTCCGGCGCGGCGCGCCGCGCGCCCTTCCACCAGCGGTCGAAGTGCGCTCCGCAGACGACGTGCGCCGGGATCCGCTCGTCGTAGAAGCCATAGAGCTCGGCGTCGGTGGCGACGATGTCGCGGCGGCGCGCGCGGTGCTCGAGCTCGCGGGCCTCGCCGAGCAGGCGGCGGTTCTCGGCCAGGAAGGCGTGGCGCGCGCTCCAGTCGCCCTCGACGAGCGCGCGCTGCACGAACATCGAGCGCGACAGCTCGGGATCGATCGCGCCGTAGGCGACGGTCCGCCCGGCGACGACCGGCAGGCCGTAGAGCGTCACGCGCTCGGTCGCGACGACGCCGGCGCGCGCCGCCTCCCAGCGCGGCTCGGAGTACGTGCGCTTGACGAGGTGGCCCGCGAGCGGCTCCAGCCAGCGCGGCTGGATCGCCGCGGCGGTGTGGCCCCACAGGCGGGTCGTCTCGACGAGCTCGGCGACCATGACCCAGGCCGGCGGCTTGCGGGCCAGCGCCGAGCCCGGCGACAGCGCGAACCGCGCGCCGCGCGCGCCCTCGTACTCGCGCCGCCCGGCGTCGCGCAGCCCGGCGTGCGAGAGCAGCCCCGCCAGCAGCGCCCGGTGCACGTCCTCCGGCGCGGCCGGCTGCTCGTTGATCCGCACGCCGACCGAGCGCGCGGCGCGGCGCAGCTGGCCGGCGAGGTCCTGCCACTCGCGGACGCGCAGGTAGTGCAGGAACTCGGCGTGGCACATGCGCCGAAAGGCGCTGCGCGAGCGTTGCTCGCGCTGCTCGCGCAGGTAGCGCCAGAGGCTCAGGAAGGCGAGGAAGTCCGACCCGTCGCCGCTGAAGCGCGCGTGGCGCTCGTCGGCCTCGCCGCGCTTGTCGGCGGGCCGCACGCGCGGGTCCTGGATCGACAGGGCGGCGGCGATGACGACGACCTCGTCGGCGCAGCCGAGCGCGTCGGCCTCGAGCACCATGCGCCCCATGCGCGGGTCGACCGGCAGCCGCGCGAGGCGGCGGCCGAGCTTCGTCAGCCGCCGGCCCGGCGTGCCCGCCTGCGGGTCCAGCGCGCCGAGCTCGTGCAGCAGCGCCTTGCCGTCGCGGACCTGGCGGCGGTCGGGCGCGTCGAGAAAGCCGAAGTCCTCGACCTCGCCGAGCCCGAGCGCCTCCATCTGCAGGATCACCGCCGCGAGGCTCGTGCGCAGGATCTCGGGATCGGTGAACGCCGGGCGGGCGGCGAAGTCCTCCTCGTGGTACAGGCGCACGCAGATGCCGTCCGAGGTGCGCCCGCAGCGGCCCATGCGCTGGTTGGCCGACGCCTGCGAGATCGGCTCGATCGGCAGGCGCTGGACCTTCAGCCGCGCGCTGTAGCGGCTGATCCGCGCATTGCCGGCATCGACGACGGCGCCGATCCCGGGCACGGTCAGCGACGTCTCGGCGACGTTCGTGGCGAGCACGACGCGGCGGGCGGCGTGGCGCGCGAAGACGCGCTGCTGCTCGGCGGGCGACAGGCGCGCGTAGAGCGGCAGGATCTCCGTGCCCGCCGGGACCCGTCCGGCGAGCGCCTCGGCCGTGTCGCGGATCTCGCGCTCGCCGCTGAGGAAGACGAGCACGTCGCCCGGCGCCTCGCGCAGCAGCCCCTCGACGGCGTCGCCGATCGCGTCGACCGGGTCGTCGTCGCCGGCCGGCGGCGCGTAGCGGACCTCGACCGGATACGTGCGGCCGGAGACCTCGACGACCGGCGCGTCGCCGAAGTGCGCGCTGAAGCGGGCGGGGTCGATCGTCGCGCTCGTGATGACGAGCTTGAGGTCGGGGCGCCGGGGCAGCAGCCAGTGCAGGTAGCCCAGCAGGAAGTCGACGTTGAGGCTGCGCTCGTGCGCCTCGTCGACGATGATCGTGTCGTAGCGGCGCAGCAGCCGGTCGCGCTGGATCTCGGCGAGCAGCAGGCCGTCGGTCAGCAGCCGCACGAGCGTGTCCTGGCCGGAGTGGTCGTCGAAGCGCACCGCGTAGCCGACCGCGCCGCCGAGCTCGACGCCGAGCTCCTCGGCGATCCGCACCGCGACCGTCCGCGCCGCGATCCGGCGCGGCTGCGTGTGCGCGATCGCGGTGCGCCCCAGCTCGAGGCAGATCTTCGGCAGCTGGGTCGTCTTGCCCGAGCCCGTCTCGCCGGCGACGACGACGACCTGGTGGGCGCCGATCGCGGCGAGCAGGTCCGCGCGGCGGGCGCTGACCGGAAGCTCGGGTGGATAGCTGATCTGCGGCGGCGCGGTGGCCATCTGACCGCCGAGGATAGGGCTGCGATCATCGCCCGATGGAGCGCGTGCGGATCGACAGATGGCTGTGGGCGGCGCGGCTGTTCAAGAGCCGCTCGCTGGCCGGCGAGGCGGTCGCCGGCGGTCGCGTGCAGCTCAACGGCGCGCGCACGAAGCCCAGCAAGGACGTCGGCGCCGGCGACGAGCTCGAGGTCACGATCGGCCAGAGCCGACGCACCGTGGTCGTGCGCGGCGTCAGCGCGCGCCGCGGGCCCGCGAAGGAGGCGGTCCTGCTCTACGAGGAGACGCCGCAGAGCATCGCGGCCCGCGAGCTGGCCGCCGAGCAGCGCCGCAGCCAGTCGCCGCCGCCGGGCGCCGACCTCGGCGCGCGGCCGACGAAGCGCGACCGGCGCCGGCTCGACGAGGCGCGCGGCCGGCGGACCGGGCGCTGACGGCGGCGCGCGCCGCGCGGCGCGCGCGGCTCCCGCCGGCCGGGCGGCTCAGGCCAGGCCGTCGGCGCGGTAGCGGTCAAGCCCGGCGTCGACGAGCCGGGAGAGCTCCTCGACGAGCTCGGGCGTCACCGTCTGCGGCGTGAAGTTGAAGCAGCTCTTGCCCTGCATCCGCTCGCGCAGGCCGTCGCTGACCTGGGCGAGCAGGTCGGGATGGCTGTAGACCGGCATGAGGTGCACGCTGACGTAGCGCTTGCGGGTCTGCACCGCGCCGAACCACATCGCCGTCCCGCTGGGGCCGACCTTCGTCGTCTGCATCTGCAGCTCGCCCGGTTCGTCGCGCTGCACGACGAGCGCGGAGGCGTGGCGGGCGAGCAGCGCGCGCAGCTCGGTGAACAGCTCGTCGAGGTCGGGCACCGCGGCCGATCATATTCACGACCGGGTCGCGCGACGCTCACTCGCCCGGGTCGTCGGTGTCGCCCGAGCCGATCGCCTGGCTCGTGCGGGTCAGCGTGACGAACACGAGGCCGCCGACGAGGTTCCCGAGCGCCGCGACGACGAAGTTCACCGACACGTCGCCGAACGAGACGTCCGCTCCGAAGCGCATGCCGAAGATGAGCTCCAGTGTGACGACGATGACGTGGTTCAGCGACGTCAGCGCCAGCAGCGCGCCCGCGATCCAGGCGACGACGATCCGGCCGCCGACCGTGCCGACCCCCTCGACCATCCAGGTCATGACCGTGATCAGCGCGCCGCCGGTCACCGCGCTGAGAAAGGCGCTCCACAGGCTGAGCTCGTCGTGGTGCTCGGCGATGTCGACGAGCGCGGGCGCGGTGCCCTCCGGCAGGACCCCCTTGGAGCTGACGACGAGCACGAGCGCGACGCCGCCGACGATGTTCATGACCGGCGAGATCGTCCACAGCTCCGCGAGCTTGAGCTTGGAGAGCTTGCCGCTGCGCAGCGCGGTGACCGGCACGAGGAAGTTCTCGGTGAACAGCTCCGAGCGCCCGACGACGATGAAGATGAACGCGACCCCGAAGGCGAGCGCGCCGACGAAGTGACCGGCGCTCGGGCCGAAGTGCGGCGCGATCGCGGCGGTCGCGGCGCCCATCGCGATGACGCCGAAGACGACGTCGAACCCGGCGACGAGCGACGTCGACGTCAGCTCCAGGCGCGAGCGGCTGAGCCGGCGCGTGCCCTCGGCGCGCGTGCGGGCGAACATCTCGTGCGGCTCGGGGGCCTCCTCGGGCGCCTTGGCCTGCTCGGCCTGGCGCTCGGCGCTCGCGCCGTCGTCGCGATCCTTGGTAGCGTCCTTCTTCGAGCTTCGCTTGGCAGCCATGACGCGGTGTGGGTGCCCGCTCGCGGTCACTTGCAAGCGCTCGGGCGCGCTGAAGCGGTGAAGCGGCGGGTGGGCGTCGCGCGCGGACGAGGCGTGTGAGGAGAGTTCGAATGGGTACCCGGCACTCCGCGATGCGCCTGCCGCTCATCAGACAGCTCGCCCGCGACCCGCTCGGCCTCGGCCGCTCGGCGCGCTCGGCGCGCACCGAGCAGCTCGTGCCGCGCACCTGCACCGCGGACCGCGTCGTGAGCTCGATCTGCCCGTTCTGCGCCGTCGGCTGCGGTCAGCGGATCTTCGTCGAGGACGAGCGCGTCGTCCACATCGAGGGCGACCCCGACTCGCCGATCTCGCGCGGACGGCTGTGCCCGCGCGGCTCCTCCTCGCTGTCGCTCGTCACCTCGCCGCTGCGCGAGACGAAGGTCCGCTACCGCCCGCCTCACGGGGCCGACTGGGAGGACCTCGACCTCGACACCGCGATGGACATGATCGCCGACCGCGTCATCGAGACCCGCCGGCGCACGTGGCAGGAGCACAACGCCGACGGCGTGCGCGTCAACCGGACGCTCGGCTTCGCCCACCTCGGCGGCGCGACGCTCGACAACGAGGAGAACTACCTCATCAAGAAGTGCTTCTCGGCGCTCGGGGCGGTCGCGATCGAGAACCAGGCGCGCATATGACACTCCAGCACGGTCCCCGGTCTGGGGACCTCGCTCGGGCGCGGCGGCGCCACCGGCTTTTTGCAGGACCTCGCGAACGCGGACTGCATCGTGATCGAGGGGTCCAACATGGCCGAGTGTCACCCCGTCGGCTTCCAGTGGGTCATGGAGGCGCGCAAGCGCGGCGCGCAGGTCATCCACGTCGACCCCCGCTTCACCCGCACGAGCGCGCTCGCAGACCAGCACGTCGCGATCCGCTCGGGCACGGACATCGCCTGGCTCGGCGCGCTCATCAACCACGTCGTCAGCCACGGCCACGAGTTCCGTGAGTACGTCGTGAACTACACGAACGCCGCGACGATCGTCAGCGAGGACTTCCGCGACACCGAGGACCTCGACGGCCTCTTCTCCGGCTTTGACCCCGCGACCGGTACGTACGCCGACGTGTCGAGCTGGAGCTACGCCGGGATGGGGGTCCCGCCCGCGGCCGGCGCGCGCGGCCAGGCTGCCGAGGCCGAGCAGTCCCACGGCGCGCACGGCGCGGCGCTCGACGACGGCAGCCCGCCGCACACCGACGAGACGCTCGAGCACCCGCGCTGCGTCTGGCAGATCCTCAAGCGCCACTTCGCGCGCTACACGCCCGAGCTCGTCGAGGAGATCTGCGGCGTCCCGCGAGACGCCTTCCTGAAGGTCGCCGACGCGATCTGCGCGAACTCCGGGCGCGAGCGCACGACCGCGTTCGTGTACTCCGTCGGCTGGACGCACCACACGACCGGGGTGCAGATCGTCCGCGCCGCATCGATCCTGCAGCTGCTGCTGGGCAACATCGGCCGGCCCGGCGGCGGGATCCTCGCGCTGCGCGGTCACGCGTCGATCCAGGGCTCGACGGACATCCCGACGCTCTACAACATCCTGCCCGGCTACCTGCCGATGGCGAACGCGAGCTCGGGCGGCTCGCTCGACGACTACGTGCAGGAGAACAGGCCGCCGGGCGGCTACTGGGGCCACGTCCGCGCGTACATGGTCTCGCTGCTGAAGGCCTGGTGGGCAGACGCCGCCACGCCCGAGAACGACTACTGCTTCGGGCACCTGCCGCGGATCGACGGCGACCACTCGATCTACCCGACGATCATGGCGATGCGCGACGGCGACGTCGAGGGCTTCTTCGTCATGGGCGAGAACCCCGCCGTCGGCTCGAGCAACGCCAAGCTGCACCGCCTCGCGATGGCCGAGCTGTCGTGGCTCGTCGTGCGCGACCTGCAGATGATCGAGTCGGCGACGTTCTGGAAGGACGGGCCGGAGGTCGAGACCGGCGAGCTGTCGCCCGAGCGGGTCGGCACCGAGGTCTTCTTCCTGCCGGCCGCGACGCATACCGAGAAGGAGGGCTCGTTCACGAACACCCAGCGCCTCGTGCAGTGGCGCAACAAGGCGATCGAGCCGCCCGGCGACTGCCGCTCGGAGCTGTGGTTCATGTTCCATCTCGGCCGGCGCATCCGCGCGAAGCTCGCCGGCTCGCAGGACCCGCGCGACCGCGCGATCCTCGATCTCACCTGGGACTACCCGACGCACGGGCCCGCCGAGGAGCCCGACGCCGAGAGCGTCCTGCGCGAGATCTCGGGCGTCGAGCTCGCGTCCGACCGCGCGCTGTCGGGCTACAGCGAGCTGCGCGACGACGGCTCGACCGCCTGCGGCTGCTGGATCTACTGCGGCATCTACGCCGGCGAGCGCAACCTCGCCAACCGCCGCACGCCGGGCTCGCAGCAGGACTGGGTCGCCGCCGACTGGGGCTGGGCCTGGCCGCTGAACCGCCGCATGCTCTACAACCGCGCGTCGGCCGACCCCGCGGGGCGGCCCTGGTCGCAGCGCAAGGCCTACGTCTGGTGGGACGCCGCCGAGGGCCGCTGGACCGGCCACGACGTCCCGGACTTCAAGGCCGACAAGGCGCCCGGCTACGAACCGCCGCCGGGCGCCGAGGCCGAGGACGCGCTGCGCGGCGACGAGCCGTTCGTCATGCAGGCCGACGGCAAGGGCTGGCTGTACGCGCCCACCGGGCTCGTCGACGGCCCGCTGCCCGCGCACTTCGAGGCGCACGAGTCGCCCGTCGCCAACGCGCTGTACCCGTCGCGCCGCGCGAGCCCGACGCGCCAGGCGTTCGAGCGCGACGACAACCGCTACAACCCCGCGCACGGCGAGCCGGGCTGCGACGTCTTCCCGTACGTCCTGTCGACGTACCGGATCGCCGAGCACCACACGGCCGGCGCCATGTCGCGCTCGACGCCCTACCTCGCCGAGCTCGCGCCCGACCCGTTCGTCGAGGTCTCGCCGGCGCTCGCCGCCGAGCGGGGGCTGCGCCACAACGAGTGGGCGACGATCGTCACCGAGCGCACGGCGATCGAGGCCCGCGTCATGGTCACCGAGCGGATGCCGGCGCTGCGGGTCGGCGGACGCACCGTGCACCAGGTCGGGCTGCCCTACCACTGGGGCACGAGCGGCCTGGCCACCGGCGACTCGGCCAACGACCTGCTGGCGCTCGTCCTGGATCGCAACGTCCACATCTCGGAGTTCAAGACCGCCACCTGCGACGTGCGGCCCGGGCGCCGCCCGCGGGGCAGGGCGCTGCTGGCCTACGTCGACGAGTACCGCCGCCGGGCGGCGGGCCGATGAGCGACGCGGCGCTGCCGATCTCCTCCTGGCGGGCGTCCTACGGGGAGGAGGCACGCGAGCGCGTCGGCTTCTTCACCGACACGTCGCTGTGCATCGGCTGCAAGGCCTGCGAGGTCGCCTGCAAGGAGTGGAACGAGGTGCCCGACGGCGGCCTCGTCCAGCGCGGCCTGTCGATGGACAACACCGGCGGCCTGGGCGCCGACAGCTGGCGCCACGTCGCGTTCATCGAGCAGCGCGAGGCGTTCGAGATCGGCGACGACGGGGCGGGCGGGCTGCGCTGGCTGATGTCCTCCGACGTCTGCAAGCACTGCACGCACGCGGCCTGCCTGGAGGTCTGCCCGACCGGCGCGCTGTTTCGGACCGAGTTCGGCACGGTCGTCGTGCAGGAGGACGTCTGCAACGGCTGCGGCTACTGCATTCCCGCCTGCCCGTTCGGCGTCATCGACCGCCGCGAGGCCGACGGCCTGGCCCACAAGTGCACGCTGTGCTACGACCGGCTGCGCGACGACCAGACGCCGGCCTGCGCGCAGGCCTGCCCGACGAGCTCGATCCAGTTCGGCCCGCTCGAGCAGCTGCGCGCGCACGCCCGCGAGCGCGTCGAGGAGCTCGTCGAGGCCGGCGAGGCGCGCGCCCGCCTGTACCTCGCCGACGACGGCGACGGGATCGGCGGCGCGGGCGCGTTCTTTCTGCTGCTCGACGACCCCGAGGTCTACGGGCTGCCGCCCGACCCGGTCGACCCGGTCCGGCGCCTGCCCGAGATCTGGGGCCACACGGCGGCCGCGGCGGCGACGATGATCGCGGGCGTCGCGCTCGCGGCCCTGGCGAGCGGCCGGCGGCGGCGATGAGCGGCGACGGGCGCCCGACCGTCCCGCGCGCGCAGCCGCGCTCCTACCACGGGCTGCCGGTGCTCAACGAGCCCGTCTGGTCGTGGGAGATCCCGGTCTACTTCTTCGCCGGGGGCATGGCCGGCGCCGCCGCTCCGCTCGCGCTCGCCGCGAGCCTGCGCGGCGAGCGGCGGCTCGCGCGGTCGGCCTCGATCGTCGCGCTCGCCGGGATCGCGGTCAGCCCGCCGCTGCTCATCTCCGACCTCGGCCGCCCGAGCCGCTTTCTGAACATGCTGCGGATGTTCAAGGTGACGTCGCCGATGAGCGTCGGCTCGTGGATCCTCAGCGCGTTCGCGCCGGCGGCGGCGCTGGGGGCGGCCAGCGAGCTGCTCGGCGTCGCCCCGCGCGCCGGGCGCGCCTGCCAGGTCGCCGGCGCCCTGCTCGGGCCGGCGCTGTCGACGTACACCGCCGCGCTCGTCGCGACGACGTCGGTGCCGGTCTGGCACGAGGCGCGGCGCGAGCTGCCGTTCGTCTTCGCGGGCAGCTCGCTGGCGAGCGCCGGGGCGGCGGCGGCCGCGCTGGCGGGGCCGGCCCACGCCGGGCCGGCCCGCACGCTCGCCGTCGGCGGCGCCGCGCTGTCGCTCGGCGCGACGTTCGCGATGGAGCGCCGCCTCGGCGCGCTCGGCGCCCCCTATCGCGACGGCGCGGCCCGGCCGCTGGCCCTCGCGGCGAAGGCCTGCAGCGGCGTGGGAGCGCTCGCGCTCGGCGGCGTCGGCGCGCGGGCGCGCGGCCGGCGCGCCGTGCAGGGCGCCGGGGCGCTCGCGCTGCTCTGCGGCGCCGCGCTGGAGCGCTGGGCGATCGTCCGCGCCGGCGGCGAGTCGGCCCGCGACCCGGCGGCGACCGTCGGCCCGCAACGCGAGCGCCTGACCCGGAGCTAGGCGCTGCCCGCCGCCGTCGACACGCGCGCGCCCTACGACGAGCTGTTCGGGCTCTACGTCCCGGTCGCGGTCGTCGTCTTCGTGCTCGTCGCGCTGGCGCTGGCGACCGTCGCGCTGCGCTTCCGCGCCCGCCCCGGCCAGGGCGCCTCGCGCGCGACGAGCGCGCCGCGGCTCGAAGTCGCCTACGCGATCGCCCTGGCCGTCGTCGCCGGGCTTCTGCTGTGGCGCTCGTTTGACGTCATGTCGCAGACGAGCAACCCGAAAGCGGTGCGCGCCGCGGCGCCGGCCGGCGGCGCGCAGCTGACGATCGCCGTCGTGGCGTCGCAGTGGAACTGGCGGCTGCGCTACCCCGGCGGCGTCGTGCAGACGGGCGACGGGGACGGGCGCGTCGCCACGCTCGTCGTGCCCGCCGGGCGCACGGTGCGCTTCCGGCTGACCTCGCGCGACGTCGTCCACGCGCTCTGGATCCCGGCGCTGCGCGTGAAGTACGACGCGATGCCCGGCTACGACAACGTCTTCGCGCTGCGCTTCGAACGCGGGCGCGACTACGCGACGACGCGCTGCGCGGAGTTCTGCGGCGCCTACCACGACCGGATGCGCCTGCGGGTCGAGGTGCGCTCGCCGCGCGCGTTCGACGCCTGGCTGCGCGCCCGCCGGGAGCACGAGGGCGCATGATCCGGGCGCTGCTGTCGACCGACCACAAGGTCGTCGCGATCCGCGCCGGCATCGTCGCCGCGCTGTTCTTCGCCGGCGCCGGCGTGCTCGCGCTGCTCGTCCGCGCCGAGCTCGCGCAGCCCGGCATGCAGGTCGTCTCGCGCGCGGGCTACGCCCAGCTCTTCACGATGCACGGCTCGACGATGATCTTCCTCGTCGTCATCCCGCTCGCGCTCGCGGCCTGCCTGTACCTCGTCCCCCTGCAGATCGGCGCGACCGGCGCCTGCGGTCCGCGCTGGGCCTTCGGCGGGCAGTGGCTCGTCGCGCTCGGCGGGCTCGTCATGTGGGCCGGCTGGCTGACGCGCGAGGGCGCCGGGCGCGCGGGCTGGACGGCCTACGACCCGCTCGCGCGCTCGCCCGAGACCCCCGGGCCCGGGATGGACTTCTGGATCTGCGGCGCGATCATGGCGACCGCCGGCGCGATCCTCGTCGCCGCCTGCGTGCTCGCGACGATCCTGCGCCGCCGGCCGCGCGAGATGACGATGCTGCGCCTGCCGGTCTTCAGCTGGACGGCGCTGGCGAGCTGCCTGCTCGTCGTGTTCTCGTTCCCGTCGCTCCTCGTCGCCTTCGGGCTGCTGCTCGTCGAGCGTCACGGGCCGCAGATCCTCGACCCGGTCGCCTACCAGCACCTGTTCTGGTTCTACGGCCACCCGGCGGTCTACGTCATGTTCTTCCCCTTCGTCGGGCTCGTCGCCGAGGCCGCGTCGGTGTTCAGCGGGCGGCGCTTCTTCGGCTACCGCGCCTTCGTCCTGGCGCTGCTGGCGTTCACCGCACTGTCGATGAGCGCCTGGGCGCATCACATGTTCACGACCGGAGCGGTGCCGACGAAGCTCTTCGCGCTCACCTCGACGGCGCTCATCGTGCCCGCCGGCATCGAGTACTTCGACACGATCGCGACGATGTGGAGGGGGTCGGTGCGGTTCACGACCTCGATGCTGTTCGTGTTCGGCTTCCTGCTGCAGTTCCTCGTCGGCGGGCTGAGCGGCATCTTCGTCGCGGCGCCGGTGCTCGACTACCACGCGCAGGACTCCTACGTCGTCGTCGCGCACTTTCACTACACGCTGTTCGCGGGCAGCCTGTTCGGGCTCTTCGCCGGCCTGTACCTGTACTGGCCCAAGCTCACCGGCCGCTATCTCAGCGAGCGGCTCGGGCGGGTGCACGTCGGGCTGCTCGTCGCCGGCTCGAACCTCACGTTCCTGCCGATGTTCGCGCTCGGCCACGAGGGCATGGCGCGGCGGCTGGCCGACTACCCGGCCGACAGCGGCTGGCAGGGCCTGAACGTCGCGGCCTCGGCGGGCTCGGTGCTCATCGCGCTCGGCACGCTGCTGTTCGTGGTCAGCGCCGCGCTGAGCTTCCTGCGCGACCGCACGGCGCCGGCCGACGCCTGGGGCAGCGGGATGTCGCTGGAGTGGGTCGCAGGCTCGCCGCCGCCGGCGCACAACGTCGACGCGCTGCCGCCGATCGGCTCCTACGCCCCGCTCTACGACCTGCGCCACGCCGAGCCGCCCCCGCCGCTGCCCGCGCAGCCGCGGCCCGAGGGAGCGGGCGTATGAGCAGCGGCGCGCCGGCGCTGGCCGGCTGGGGCCTGGCGCTGCTCGCGCTCGCGCTGCTCGGCGCCGCCGGCTTCGACCTCGACGTCCTGCCGGCGCTGCTGCTCGCCGGGGCCGGCGCGGCGGCGGTCGCGACCGGCGCCCTGCAGGCGCTCGCCGCGCGGCGCGGCCCGGCCGGCGCGCCCGGCGGCGAGCCGGTGCTGCTGCTGCGCAGCTCGGCGGCGACGCTCGTGCTGACCGCCGGCGCCGCGCTCGCGTTCGTCGGCGCGGTCGTCATGGGGCCGGCGCTGCTGTGGCCGGGCATCGGGTTCGTCGGCGTCGGCGGCGCGGGCATCGTCCGCGAGCTGCGCGCCGCCCGGCAGATGCGCGCGGCCGCGCGCGGGCGGCGCACGCCATGAGCGCGCTCGTGCCCGAGCCCGTGCTGCTCGCGCTGCTGCTCGCGGCGGGGCTCGCGTTCGCCGCTGCGGCGCGCCGCCGGGCGCGCTGGCCGCGACGACGGACGGCCGCGGCCGTGGCGGGCCTGGCCGCGCTGGGGCTCGCGATGGCGCCGGTCGTCGACGAGCGCGCCGGCGCGCTGCTGAGCATGCACATGGTCCAGCACGCGCTGCTGGCGCTCGTCGCCGCGCCGCTGCTCGTCGCCTCGGCCCCGGTGCGGCTCGCGCTGGGCACGCTGCCCCGCGCACCGCGGCGGCGCCTCGCGCGGCTGCTGCACGGCCGCGCGCTGCGCGCGCTGGCCCGGCCGCTGCCCGGGCTGGCGATCTTCGTCGTCGCGCTCGCCGTCGTGCACCTGCCGCCGGTCTACGAGGCGGCACTGCGCGCCCCGCTCGTCCACGCGGCCACGCACGCGCTGCTGCTGTGGTCGGCGATCGCCCTGTGGGTGCCGCTCGTCGGCGCCGATCCGATCCCGCGCCAGGCCGGTGCCGTGACGCGCGTCGGCGTCCTCATCGCCGCGATGGCGGCGATGGGCGCGCTCGGCGCGGCGCTCGCCGCGCTGCCGCGCCTGGCATACCCCGCGTACGCGGCGCCGACGATCGCGCTCGGACACGACCCGCTGGCCGACCAGGTGCTGGCCGGCGGGATCATGTGGGTCGGCGGGATGGTCGTCGTGCTGCCCGCGCTGCTGGCGCTCGCCTGGCGCGCGCTGTCGGCCGAGGAGCGCGCGCAGCTGGCGCGCGAACGGGCGCTGCGCGCGCGCGAGCTCGACGCGGCGGGCAGCGGCGGATGAGCCGCCCGCGGAGGATCGCGACGCTCGGCCTCGCGCTCGTGCTCGGCACGCTCGCGGTCGGCCGGTGGGCCGCGCCCCCGGCGAGCGCTCCGGCGCAGGGGCCGCCGGCCGCGGCCGCCGCCGGCGCCGCCGTCGCCGCCGAGCGCGGGCGGGCGCTGTTCGCCGAGTCGTGCACCTCCTGCCACGGCGAGGATGCGCGCGGGCGAGCGCGGCGGGGGCCGTCGCTGCGCGGGGTCGGCGCCGCCTCGCTGCACTTCTACCTGTCGACCGGACGGATGCCGCTCGCCCGTCCGGACATCGAGCCGCCGCGCTCCGAGCCGGCCTACGACCGCGGCGAGCAGGCGGCGCTCATCGCCTACGTCACGAGCCTGCAGCCGGGCGGGCCGGCGGTCCCGGTCGTGCGTCCGCGGCGCGGCGACCCCGAGCGCGGCCGGCGCCTGTTCGCCGACTTCTGCTCGGGCTGCCATCAGATCGCCGCCCAGGGCGGCGTCGACCCCGAGATCGTCGCGCCGCCGCTCGACGACGCGACGCCCGTGCAGATCGGCGAGGCGATCCGCGTCGGGCCGTACCTCATGCCGCGCTTCGGCGAGGGCGTGCTCGACGCCCACGACGTGGACTCGATCGCCCGCTACGTCACCGAGTACGGGCGCACGCCGGTTGACCGCGGCGGCTGGGGGATCGGCAACATCGGCCCGATCCCGGAGGGCCTCATCGCCTGGCTGCTGGCCGGCGGAGCGCTGCTGCTCGTCGCCCGCGTCATCGGGGAGCGGGCGCGGTGAGCCGGCTGCTCGTGCGGCTCTTGGCGCTCTTCGGCCTCGCCCGCGGCGCCCTGCGGGCGGCGGCCCAGCCCGCACCCCGCGACGAGGACGACGGCGCCGTCGATCCGTCGCGCCGCGACATCGTCGCGACCGCGCGCGGCGAGCGCGCCGTCGCGGCGCTGCTCGGCCTGGGCGGCGCCGCGCTCGCGGCCTTCGGCGTGCTCGTCGCGATCGACGCCGGCACGCAGCTGCTCGGCCTCGTCCTCGGCGCCGGGCTCGTCTGCCTCGCGGCGGCGGCGATCGTCGCCGGGCTCGACGTCGTCCCGCAGGAGCTCGCCGTCGAACAGCGCCCGCCGCTGGGCAGCGCCGACGCCCGCCGGCAGCTCGCCGACGAGCTGCGCGGGGGCGCGGACGGCATCTCGCGGCGGCGCCTCATCCTCGGCGCCGCCGGCGTCGCCGGCACCGGCGTCGCGGCGGCCGCCGTGCTTCCGATCACCGCGCTCGGTCCCGCGCCGACCGGAATCGACGCGGCGCCCTGGCGCGACGGCGTCGCGCTCGTCGACGCCGACGGCGAGCCGCTGCGCGCGCGCGACATCGTGATCGGCAGCTTCGCGACCGCCTTCCCGCGCGGCGCCGACCGCCGCGAGCTCGGCGCGCCGGTCGTCGTCCTGCGCCTGGACCCCGCGACGATCGAGCTGCCCGCGCAGCGCCGCGGCTGGGCGCCGGAGGGGCTGCTGGCCTACTCGAAGATCTGCACCCACGCCGGCTGCGCGGTCTCGCTGCTGCGCCACCCGCTCTACGAGCCGACGTCGGACGCTCCGGCGCTCGTCTGCCCCTGCCACTACTCCACGTTCGACGTGCGGCGCGGCGCCGAGGTGCTGCTCGGCCCGGCCGGGCGCCCGCTGGCGCAGCTGCCGCTGCGGCTCGACGGCGAGGGTCGGCTCGTCGCGGCCGGCCCGCTGTCGGGCTCGGTCGGCCCGGCCTGGTGGGGGACCGATCGCGCGTGAGCCCGGGCGCCGGACAGCACGACCCCGTCGCGTTCGTCGACGAGCGGCTCGACGCCGCGCGGCCGCTGCACAAGGCGCTGCGCTACGTCTTTCCCGAGCACTGGTCGTTCCTGCTGGGCGAGATGGCGCTCTACGCCTTCGTCGTGCTGCTCGGCACCGGCACGTTCCTCGCCCTGTTCTTCGAGCCGAGCACCGCGCAGACGACCTGGAGCGGTCCGTACCCGCCGCTTGACGGAGCGAAGGTCAGCCTCGCCTACGCGTCCGCGCTGGACCTCTCGTTCAAGGTGCCCGGCGGGCTGCTCATGCGCCAGACCCATCACTGGGCGGCGCTCGTGTTCGTCGTCGCGATCACGCTGCACCTGCTGCGCGTCGTCTTCACCGGCGCCTTTCGCAGGCCGCGCGGCCTGACGTACGCGACCGGCGTGACGCTGCTCATGCTCGCCGTCCTGGAGGGCTACGTCGGCTACTCGCTGCTCGACGACCTGCTGTCGGGCATGGGCCTGGCGATCGGCTACGGCGTGGCGCTCTCGATCCCCGGCATCGGCGGGGCGCTCGGGGCGCTCATCTGGGACGGCCCCTTCCCCGGCGGCGCGGCCTTCGAGCCGCGCCTGTTCGTCGTCCACGTCTTCGTGCTGCCCGCGATGATCGCGGCGCTCGCCGGCGCGCACCTGTTCATGGTCGTGCGCACGCGCCACGCCCAGTTCCCCGGCCCCGGCCGGCGCGAGCGCAACGTCGTCGGCGCGCCGCTGTGGCCCGCCTACGCGCTGCGCTCGCTCGGCTGGCTGCTCGCCGTCGCCGCGGTGCTCGTGCTGCTCGGCGGACTCGTGCAGGTCAACCCGGTGTGGCAGTGGGGGCCCTACGAGCCGTGGGTCGGCGAGAACGGGGCGCAGCCGGACTGGTACCTGGGCTGGTTGATCGGTGCGCTGCGGCTCATGCCCAGCTGGGAGCTGCACCTCTGGGGGCGCACGATCGTGCCCAACCCGTTCTTCGGCGGGATCGCCTTCCCCGGCCTCGTCTTCGGCTTTTTGTACGCGCTGCCGTGGCTTGACCGCGCCGTCTTCACGCGCGACGCGGACGAGCACCACCTGCTCGACCGCGCGCGCGACAACCCGCGCCGCAGCGGCGCGCTGGCGGCGGTGCTCGTGTTCGTCGCCAGCGTCTTCTTCTTCGGCTCGGCCGATCGCATCTTCCTCGCGGCGTCGATCCCCTACGAGCTGCAGCTCTGGCTCGCGCGGGGCGTCGTCCTCGTGGCCCCGCTCGTCGCCTACTCCGCGACGCGGCGCTGGTGCGACGCGCTGCGGCGCGCCGGCGCGCATCCGCTGCGCGGCATCGACGCGATCCTCGTCGAGCAGCCGCGGCCGGCCGCGCTCGAGGAGCCCCGCGAACGCGCCGGCACGGGCGGCCCCGCCGATTGACGGCGGGCGGACGCGGGGAACCCCCGACCATGTCGCCGACCTCCCCGCTGACCCGATCGCCGCCGGAGCCCTCCACCCAGCCAGAAACCGAGGACCGCCCGCTGGCCGGCTACTCGGTCCTGACGACGACGTTCCTGGCGAGCTTCGCCGGCGCGCTCGCCGCGGCGCACCGGGCGGGGCGCCGGCTGCCCGAGCGCGTCAGCGTCCAGGACGTCGTCCTCATGGGGGTGGCGACCCACAAGCTCAGCCGCCTCATCGCCCGCGACAAGGTGACCGCCGTGGCGCGCGCCCCGTTCACGCGCTTTCAGCGGACGACGGGCCATGCCGAGGTCGACGAGGCGCCGCGCGGCAGCGGCCTGCGCCTCGCCGTCGGGGAGCTGCTCGTCTGCCCGTACTGCCTGGCGCAGTGGATCGCGGGCGCGTTCACCGTCGGCCACGTCGCCGCGCCGCGGCTGACGCGCCTGCTGGCGTCGATGTGGAGCGCCCACGCGATCGCCGACACGGCGCAGCTGGTCTACAGCGCGGCCGAGCGACGTTCATGATCTCGCGCCCTGGGTAAGAAACCCGTGCGGCGCACTCACTGCTGCCGATCAGGGTGAGCGCGTCATGACGTCAGGGCGAAGACGTTCGGCATCGTCACGGTGCACGCGCCGGCTTCGTGTCACACAGCAGCGACACGAGCTATGGATGAGCGTCACCACAATGCCGATCGCGCCCGCACCCGTCACGACGAGTGGCTGCTGCGGCGCATGGCCGAAGGTGACGACCGAGCGCGCGACGAGCTCGCCGAGCGCTTCCTGCCCCTGGCGCACACGCTGGCGCGCCGCTACTCCCACAGCGCGGAGACCTACGACGACGTCTTCCAGGTCGCCTGCGTGGGCATGCTGAAGGCGATCGACGGGTTCGACGTCGGGCGCGGCAACGCCTTCTCCTCCTACGCGGTCCCCACGATCGTCGGCGAGCTCAAGCGCTACTTCCGCGACCGCACCTGGATGGTCCGGCCGCCCCGCGACCTGCTCGAGCGCGCGCTGCGGGTCGAGCGCGCGGTTGAGGTCCTGCGCGAGGAGCTGTGCCGCGGGCCGACGGTCGGCGAGATCGCCGACCACCTCGGGCTGACCCTCGAGGACGCCCTCGAGGGCATCGAGGCCGGCCGCGCGCAGCGTGCGACCTCGTTCGACGCGGCCGGCGACGGCGGCGACGAGCCCCAGTCGCCGAGCCACTGGATGGGCGTGCCCGACAGCGGCTACGCCGACGCCGAGCGGCGCATCCTCATCAGCCAGCTCGGGCGCGGCCTGCGGCCCGACGAGCTTGAGCTGCTGCACCTGCGCTTCGTCGAGGACCTGACGCAGAGCGAGATCGGCAAGCTGCTCGGCGTCAGCCAGATGCAGGTCTCACGGCTCGTGCGCCGCGCACTGGAGCGCCTGCGCGAGGTCGCCCAGCACGACGACCGGTGGCCGGCCGAGCCCGGCCGCAACGGCTACTCGAGAGCGTAGGCGACGGCGCGCACGAGCGGGTTCGCCAGCGGCTCGGCGCGCCGGACGATCTCGGCCACCGCCAGCCCCGCGAGCACGTCGACGACGTAGTGCTCGCCGAGGTAGACGACGGCGAACGCCGCGCCGCCGACGTAGACCCAGCCGATGACGCCGAACAGGCGGTTGACCTCCATGAGGCCCATCGCGGTGATCGCGGCCGAGGAGATGTGATCGGACGGCATCGAGCCCCAGGGGTTGCCGGGGATGTCGTCGTCCTCGCTGGGCATCGGGCGGTGCAGCACCTCGCAGACGACGCGGCGGGCGACGCGCTGCACGTCGCCGTCCATGCGGCCCCCGATCTCCGACGCCCACCACGGCGGGGCGGTGGGGAGAAACCAGTAGAAGGGCGTCGTGAGGTGATAGGAGGCGGCGAGCCGTCCGGCGGCCCGCGGCAGGAACTCGCGCTCGCGCACGAGGACGTAGGCGAGCAGCAGATGGGGAAGAAACCAGGTGCTGTAGACGACCGTGACCGCGCGATCCAGCGCCGACAGGCGACCCTTCTCGCGCAGGCGGCGCTGCAGGCGCTGGCTCGGCGGGGCGCCCGCGCCGAGCACGCTGTCGACCCTGATCGGATAGTCGATGCGCAGCCGGCGCCGGTGCATGCGCTCGTCGTCGGCGGGCAGCTCCCAGCTGACCTCGAAGAGCCACATGTACGTCATCCCGGCCGCGACGTAGCGCAGGCGGCTGCGCGGCGGCATCGCGGCGGCGACGGCCAGCGGTGCGCCGCTGGCGATGCTCAGGGCAAGCCAGGGCGGCAGGTTGACCCGCTTGCGGGCCATCGTCAACGCGATCGCCAGGGGGGCGTAGCCGATCGCCGCGAGGTGGACGTGGCGCTGCAGCCTGCGGCGGCGGCGCACCCTGGAGCGGCGGGCGCGCGCATCGTCGAGCCAGCGCACGAGCACGGGGCGGCGGTCCGGGCCGCGGCGGCGATACGACGCGGGACGGTTGGCGGACGTCATCGCAGCGTGATTGCCCACAAGCCGCCCGCCGGCAAACCCCACGGGCCGCAGGGCTCGCCCGCCGCCTGCCGGCGGGCGCGGCGTAGGACCCGAACGTTTGCGGCCCCCCTGCTTCGGGTACGGACACCCGGCTGGGGCGAGCGACGAGCATGGAGATGGGCCGTATGGCGACGGGCACGAACGCCGCCGGGGGGAGGCGCAGCGACCGGGGTGGCGACGGCGCGGACGCGGACGACGGCGCGGGCGCAGGGCAGCGTGACGAACCGGCGCTCGAGGAGATCCTGCGGGCGCTCGCCGCCGCGCGCGACGGCGATCTCTCCGTCCGCCTTCCCGTCCGCCGGCGCGATCTCGTCGGGGAGATCCAGCAGGCCACCAACGAGCTCGTCGCGCTCACCGCCCGCCTGACGACGGAGCTCGCCCGGGTCGGGCGGATCGTCGGCCGCGACGGCCGCGTGAGCGAGCGGATGACGCTCGGCCCCGTCGACGGCGCGTGGGCCGCCGCCGTCGAGTCCGTCAACGGCCTCGTCGAGGATCTCGCGCGCCCGACGGCCGAGGTCTCGCGCGTCGTCGGCGCGGTCGCCGCCGGCGACCTGACGCAGACGATGGCGGCGGCCGACGGCGACCGGCCCGTCAAGGGCGAGTTCGCCGCGATCGCGCGGACCGTCGACGGGATGGTGGCGCAGCTGAGCCTGTTCGCCGACGAGGTCACGCGCGTCGCGCGCGCGGTCGGCACCGAGGGCCGCCTCGGCGGGCAGGCCACCGTCGAGGGCGTCCGCGGCACGTGGCGCGACCTCACCGACAACGTCAACTCGATGGCGTCCAACCTCACCGACCAGGTGCGCCAGATCGCCGCGGTGACGAGCGCTGTCGCCGGCGGCGACCTCACGCGGAAGGTGACCGTCGACGCCAAGGGCGAGATCGCCACGCTCGCCGACACGATCAACGCGATGACCGACCAGCTGGGCTCGTTCGCCGCCGAGGTCACGCGCGTCGCGCGCGAGGTCGGCACGGAGGGCAGGCTCGGCGGCCAGGCGCGGGTCGACGGCGTCGGCGGCACGTGGCGCGACCTCACCGAGAACGTCAACCAGCTCGCCGGCAACCTGACGACGCAGGTGCGCGCGATCGCCGAGGTCTCGACCGCGGTCACGCAGGGCGACCTGAGCCGTCAGATCGACGTCGCGGCGCAGGGCGAGGTCGCCGAGCTCTCCAGCACGATCAACCAGATGATCGCCAACCTCGCCGAGACGACCCGGCGCAACGCCGAGCAGGACTGGCTCAGCGCGAACCTCGCCCGCATCTCGGGGCTCATGCAGGGCCAGCGCGACCCGCGCGCGGTCGCGCAGATGATCATGTCGGAGGTCTCCCCGCTCGTGACCGCGCAGCACGGCGCGTTCTTCCTCGCCGAGCCGGGCGAGGACGGCGCGCCCGAGCTGGCGCTCGCCGCCAGCTACGGCTACCGGCGGCGATCGACCGTCGCCGACCGCTTCAAGCTCGGCGAGGGGCTCGTCGGCCAGGCGGCGCTCGGGGCCGAGTGCATCCTCGTCTGCGAGCCGCCGCAGGACTACGTCAAGGTCGCGTCGGGCCTCGGCGACGCCGTGCCGGCGGCGATCGTCGTGCTCCCGGTCCTCTTCGAGGAGCGCGTGCTCGCCGTCGTCGAGCTCGCATCGCTGCGCGCGTTCACCCCCGTCGACCACGCGTTCCTCGAGCGGCTCGCGCCGACGCTCGGGGTCGTCCTCAACGCGATCGTCGCCAACCGCCGCACCGAGGAGCTGCTCGAGCAGTCCCAGCGCCTGACCGAGGAGCTGCAGACGCAGTCCGAGGAGCTGCAGGCCCAGCAGGAGGAGCTGCGCCACACCAACGCCGAGCTCGAGCAGCAGGCCCAGTCGCTGCGCGCCTCGGAGGAGCTGCTGCAGACCCAGCAGGAGGAGCTGCAGCAGACCAACGAGGAGCTGCAGGAGAAGGCCGAGCTGCTGAGCCGCCAGAACCACGACATCGAGATCCAGAACGCGGAGATCGAGCTGGCCCGCGCCGAGCTCGAGGAGAAGGCCGGGCAGCTCGCGCTGAGCTCGCGCTACAAGTCGGAGTTCCTGGCGAACATGAGCCACGAGCTGCGCACGCCGCTGAACTCGATGCTGATCCTCTCCAAGCTGCTCGCCGAGAACCCCGACGAGAACCTCACGCCGAAGCAGATCGAGTTCGCCTCCACGATCCACACCGCGGGCGCCGACCTGCTGTCGCTCATCTCGGACATCCTCGACCTCTCCAAGGTCGAGGCCGGCAAGATGGACGTCAGCGCCGCGACGATCGAGCTGACGGCGATCCGCGACTACGTCGAGCGCGCGTTCGCCGCGGTCGCCGAGCAGCGCGGCCTCGAGCTTCGGATCGTCACCGCCGACGACGCGCCGCGGACGATCTTCACCGACGAGCGGCGCCTGCAGCAGGTGCTGCGCAACCTGCTGTCCAACGCGTTCAAGTTCACCGCGGCCGGCCACGTCGAGCTCGAGCTCGACGCCGCGCCCGGCGACTCGCCGCACGCGCTGCGCATCGCCGTGCGCGACACCGGCATCGGCATCGAGGACGACAAGCTGCGGATCGTCTTCGAGGCCTTCCAGCAGGCCGACGGCACGACGAGCCGGCGCTTCGGCGGGACCGGGCTGGGCCTGTCGATCAGCCGCGAGATCGCGCGCGCGCTCGGCGGCGAGCTCAGCGCGACGAGCACGCCCGGCGAGGGCAGCGCGTTCACCCTGCTCGTGCCGGCCTACCGCGCGCCGCAGGAGGTCGCCGAGCCGGCGCGGACGGCCGCGCAGGGCGGCGCGCAGGGCGCCGCGGCGCAGCCGTCCGCCGCGGCGCAGCCGTCCGCCGCGGTGCCCACGCCGCCGTCAGATGCCGCGGCGGGCGCGGCCGAGCCTGACGACGCGGGTGGGGTCCAAGCCGCCGCCATCGCCGACGACCGCGCGCGAATCGCGCCCGGCGACCGCGTGGCGCTCATCGTCGACCACGACCGCGAGGCGGCGCGGCGCGCCCTCGTGCAGGCGCGCGCGGGCGGCTTCCACGCCGTCGTCGCCGCGCGCGGCGACGCCGGCGTGACGCTCGCGCACGAGCTCGCGCCCGATCTCATCCTGCTCGCCGCGCCCGTGCGCGGCGGCGCCGGGGTGCTCGACCGGCTCAAGCGCCACCCGCGCACGCGCCACATCCCCGTCTACGTCTGCGGCCGAGCCGAGGAGCGCATCGCGGCGCTGCGCGCCGGCGCCGCCGGCTTCCTCGAGGCGCCCGTCGAGGCCGACGCCCTCGCGCGCTGCTACGGCGCGGCGCAGGAGCTGCTCGGCGACACGCGGCGCCTGCTCGTCGTCGAGGACGACGACGTCCAGCGCGCGAGCATCGTCGAGCTCGTCGGCGCCGGAGACGACGTCGAGGTCACCGCCGTGGGCTCCAGCGAGGAGGCGCTGGAGGCGCTCTCCGCGCAGCGCGTCGACTGCATCGTGCTCGACCTCAAGCTGCCCGGCGCGACGGGCTTCGAGCTGCTCGACCACCTCCAGGGCGACGAGCGCCATCGCTTCGTCCCGGTGATCGTGCACACCGGCAGCCAGCTCAGCCGCGCCGAGGAGACGCGGCTGCGCCGCTACACCGACTCGATCATCGTCAAGGACGCCGGCTCGCCCGAGCGCCTGCTCGACGAGACGGCGCTGTTCTTGCACCGCCAGCAGTCCGCGCTGCCGCCCGACAGCCGCCGCGTGCTCGAGCAGCTGCACACCGCCGACGCCGTCCTGCCCGGAAAGCGCGTGCTCGTCGTCGACGACGACGTGCGCAACGTCTTCGCGTTGACGAGCGCGCTCGAGGCGCGCGGGATGGTCGTGCGCTTTGCCGAGAACGGGCGCGAGGCGATCGAGGCGATCGCCGCCGACCCCGCCGTCGACCTCGTCCTCATGGACGTGATGATGCCCGAGATGGACGGCCACGAGACGACGCGCGCGCTGCGCGGCGACGCGCGCTTCGCCGACCTGCCGATCATCGCGCTGACCGCCAAGGCGATGCGCGGCGACCGCGAGAAGTCGATCGCCGCGGGCGCCTCGGACTACATCACCAAGCCCGTCGAGATCGACCAGCTCCTGTCGCTCATGCGGGTATGGCTCTACCGATGAGCGACGCTGAGCACGACGAGCTGCGCGAGCGCATCGAGATCGACCTGCTGCTCGAGGCGATCCACCGCCGCTACGGCTACGACTTCCGCGGCTACGCGCTGGCGTCGCTGCGCCGCCGCCTGTGGCATCGCACGTACGGCGAGGGGCTGCGCACGCTCTCGGGCCTGCAGGAGCGCGTCCTGCACGACCCCTCCTGCATGGACCGGCTGCTGCGCGACCTGTCGATCAACGTCACGGAGATGTTCCGCGACCCGACCTTCTACGCGGCGCTGCGCGAGCACGTCTTCCCGCTGCTGCGCACGCACCCGTTCATCCGCATCTGGAACGCGGGCTGCTCGACCGGCGAGGAGATCTACTCGCTGGCGATCGCGCTGCGCGAGGAGGACCTGCTGGACCGCACGCGGATCTACGCGACCGACATCGACGACGACGCGCTCGAGCGCGCCCGCACCGGGACCTTCCCGATGGACCGGATGCAGGACTACACGCAGAACTACCTGCGCGCCGGCGGGCGCGACGCGTTCTCGACGTACTACACGGCCAACGGCACCGGAGCGCGCTTCGACCCCTCGCTCGCCGGCGGCGTCGTCTTCGCGCAGCACAACCTCGTCACCGACGGGTCCTTCAACGAGTTTCAGCTCATCGTGTGCCGCAACGTGCTGATCTACTTCGGGCGCGACCTGCAGGAGGCGGTGCTGGGCCTCTTCAGCGAGAGCCTGGGCCGGGCCGGCATCCTCGCGCTGGGGCGCAAGGAGTCGATTCGCCACTCCTCGCACGGCGCCGCGTTCGAGCCCCTCGTCGACGCCGAGAAGATCTACCGGCGGCGTTCGTGAGCCGCGTCGAGCTCGTCGCGATCGGCGCCTCCTGGGGCGGGCTGCGCGCCGTCGAGACCCTGCTCGAGACGCTGCCGGCGGACTTCGAGGCAGCGGTCGTCCTCGCCCAGCACCGCCAGGCCGCGGGCGCCGACGGCGTGCTCGAGCGCCTGCTGGGCGCCCGCTGCGACCTGGCCGTCCGCGGGGCCGAGGACAAGCAGCCGCTCGCCGCCGGCACGGTGCTCGTCGCGCCCGCCGACTACCACCTGCTCGTCGAGCCGGGATCCGTCGCGCTGTCCGTCGACGAGCCGCTGAACTACAGCCGCCCGTCGATCGACGTCCTGTTCTCCTCGGCCGCGTCGGCCTACGGCGACCGGGTCGCGGGCGTCGTGCTGACCGGTTCCAACGCCGACGGCGCGCAGGGCCTCGCGCGAATCGCGGCGCGCGGCGGCGAGGCGCTCGTCCAGGAGCCGGCGAGCGCCGAGCGCAGCGAGATGCCGGCGGCCGCGGTCGCGGCCGTCCCGGGCGCGCGGGTGCTCGCGCTGGAGCGCATCGGTCCGGCGCTGACCGAGCTCGCCGCCGGGCGCGGGCGGGCGGCGCGGTGAGCGGCGACGTCGCCGTCCTGCTCGTCGACGACCGCGACGAGAACCTGCTCGCGCTGGAGGCGGTCCTCGCGCCGACCGGCTACCGGCTCGTCAAGGCGCGCTCCGGCGACGAGGCGCTGCGCGCCGTGCTGCGCAGCGAGTTCGCGGCAATCCTGCTCGACGTCCAGATGCCGGGCCTCGACGGCTTCCAGACCGCCGCGCTGATCCGCACCCGCGAGCGCAGCGCCAACATCCCGATCATCTTCGTGACGGCGATCAGCACGACGCCCGAGCACGTCTTCCGCGGCTACGGCGCGGGCGCGGTCGACTACCTGCTCAAGCCGGTCGACCCGCTCGTCCTGCGCTCGAAGGTCGAGGTCTTCGGCGAGCTCTATGAGCGCGGGCGGGCGCTCGCCGAGCGCGAGGCGGTGCTGCGCGCGACGTTCGAGGACGCCCCGATCGGCATGGCCCGCGCCCGGCCGGACGGGCGCCTGCGCCACGTCAACCGCGCGCTCGCGCAGACGCTCGGGCGTGACGCGGCCGAGCTCGTCGGTCGCACGCTGGACGAGCTTGGCCCGCGCGAGGACGCCGGCATCGATGCCGAGCTGCGCGAGCGGCTCTTCGCCGGCGCGGTCGCACGCTATGAGGTGCAGCGGCGCCTGCACGGGCCGGCCGGCTCGCTGATCCCCGTGCTCGTCAGCGCGTCGCTCGCGCGACCGTCCAACGGCGGGCCGCCGGATCTCATCCTGCAGCTGCAGGACCTGCGCGAGCGCCGCCGCGCGCAACGCGACCGCGAGCAGCTCATCCGGGCGCAGGCGGCCCGCGCCCACGCCGAGGCCGCCGCCGAGCGCCTGCGGATCATGCAGTCGATCGCCCTGGCCGCGCTTGACGCGACCGGACTGGAGGGGCTGCTGCGCGAGCTGCTGGACCGGATCCTCGACGCGCTCGACGTCGACCGCGCCGCGGTCGTGCTGACCGACGAGGCGCGCGCCGTCGTCGCGCGCGCCGCGGGCGGCGTGGACACGGTCGTCGCGCGCGAGTCGCGCGAGCACGTCGACGACCTCGTGCAGCGCGTCGTGCGCGAGGGCGGCCCGCTGGCGATCGCCGAGCTCGCGGACGCCGGGCTGCAGGCGGGCTCGCTCGGGCCCGGCGTGGCCTCGCTGCTGGCGGTCCCGCTCGCCGACGGCGACGCGATCATCGGCTCGATCCACGTCGGCAGCCTGACGCGGCGCGACTTCGACGCCGAGACGACCACGCTGCTGCAGCTCGCGGCCGGCCGCGCGGGCCGGGCGATCGCTCGCACGCGGATGTACGAGCGCGAGCGCGCGATCGCGCGGGAGCTGCAGCGCTCGCTGCTGCCCGAGCGCCTGCCGGCCGTGCCGGGCGTGACGCTCGACGCGCGCTATCTGCCCGGCGTGAACGGAACCTCGGTCGGCGGCGACTGGTACGACGCGATCGCGCTGCCGAGCGGCCGGATCGCGCTGGCGATCGGCGACGTCGTCGGCCGCGGGATCTCGGCCGCCGCGACGATGGGCCAGATGCGCAGCGCGCTGCGCGCGATCCTCATGCAGGCCGACGACACCGGAGCGATGGCCGACCGCCTGAACCGCTTCACCCACGCGCTCGGCGCCGAGGCGGCGATGACGACCGTCGTGCTCGCGATCCTCGAGCCGGCGACCGGCCTGCTGCGCTACACGAACGCCGGCCACCCGCCGCCCGTCGTGGTCGACGCCGGCGGGCGGGCGCGGCTGCTGGCCGGGGCGCCGTCGCCGCCGATGGGGGTCGTCGCGTCGCCGCGCTACCCGCAGCAGAGCGTCGTGCTCGAGCCCGGCTCGACGATCGTGCTGTACACCGACGGCCTCGTCGAGGCGCCCAGCGAGGTGCTCGACGCCGGGTTGGAGCGGCTGCTCGACGCGGCCGCAGGCGCCGGGGAGGACGTCGGCGCGACGTGCGAGCGCCTCCTCCAACGCGGCCTCAGCGCCTCGCCGGACCGCTCCGACGACGTGACGCTGCTCGTCGTGCGCTGCAGCGAGCAGCTCGGCGAGCGCGTCGCGCTCGAGGTCTGCGCGCAGTCCGGCGGGCTCTCCGCGATGCGCAGGACGCTGCGGCGCTGGCTCGCCGAGAGCGCCGCCGACGAGGACGAGACCGACGACGTCGTGACCGCCGTCAACGAGGCGGTCGAGAACTCGATCGAGCACGGCTATGGGTTCGGCGAGGACCTCGTCGACGTGCGCTTCGAGCGCGGCGGCGGGGAGCTGGCGATCAGCGTGCGCGACCGCGGGACGTGGCGCGAGCCCGTCGACCTGCCCCACCGCGGCCACGGTCTGCGGCTCATGCGCGAGCTCATGGACGACGTCGAGCTGCGCTCGCGGCCGGGCGGCACGACGGTCCTCATGCGCAGGCGGCTGGCGGTCGCGGCGGCGGCCGGCGAGGCGCCGGGCGAGGCCGGCGGCGCGCCCTCCTCCAGCGTCTAGCGTGCGGTGATCTGCGCGCGCCGCGACCGCGCGGCGCCTTGAAAGGAGACGCGCGATGGGACAGCCGGTCGTTCACTTCGAGATCGCGGGACAGGACCCCGCGAAGCTGCACGAGTACTACTCCGAGCTCTTCGGCTGGGAGATCCAGGCCGACAACCCGATGCACTACGGGGTCGTCCAGCGCGAGGACAACCTCAACGCCGACGGCGTCGGGATCGGCGGTGGGATCAGCGGCGGGCCGAAGGGCTATCCGGGCCACGTGACCTTCTACGTCGAGGTGCCCGACGTCGAGGCGGCGCTCGTGCGCGCCGAGGAGCTCGGCGGAAGCCGCATGATGGGCCCGATGGAGCCGATGGAGGGGCTCGTGATCGGCCTCTTCGACGATCCCGAGGGCCACACGATCGGCGTCGTGCGGGGGATGTAGCGGCCGCGCCCGTTCACGCCACGCCGCAGCGGTTCGAGCCGTGCCGGCGCATGCCCCCCGGCGATCCCTGCCACGATCATCCGGTGAAGCCCGGGCCGCCTCCGCTCGCCGACCCCTCAGACCCGCTCGGCAAGCTCCAGCGCGGGCTCGGCTCGGGCTACCTCTGGGTGCTCGACGCCGACCGCGCCGTCGGTCACGCGCTGCTCATGCATTGCGTCTTCAACGACCCGCGCTGGGATCGCCAGCTCGACGACCGAGCCGACTACCACGCGACGCTCGCGCTCGACGTGCAGTTGCACACCGGCGCACTCGAGCTGTGGCTGCGCGACAGCGACGACGACGACGCGGACACGACCCACGACGTGCTCGGCGTGCTCGGGCGGATGTCCGTCCGCGGCCACGCCGACGCGCGCCGCGTCCTGCGCGACTACGTCGGCTACGGCCACTTCTGGCCGCGCGCGATCGAGGAGCTCATCGGCGATCCCGACGCGCTGTCGCGCGCGTGGCCGGAGGTCGTCGGGGGGCTCGACGCGGTCATCGCCGAGCGCTTCGACACGCACGACGCGCTCGTCGAGGCGCTCGCCGGGATCGACCCGCGCGAGCGGCCGTGGACGATGTGGTCGGTGCAGAACCGCGACATCGCGCGGGCGTTCGCGCTCGAGCAGCGCGGGCCGGGCGGCGGCGGGAGCGGCGTGCCCGCGCCGAAGCGGCGCGCCGCGCGCGAGCGGCCGGCCGGCCAGCGCCCGCGCGAGATGAGCACGGCCGCGCTGCTCGAGGTCGCCGAGGACTCGCGCTGGACGCAGATCGCCGACGAGCTCGCCACCCGCGATGGCGCCGCCGACGTCGAGCTGCTCGTCGCCGCCGCCCACGACCCGCAGGGGCCGATGCGCCGTGCGGCGATCCTCGCGCTGGGCCGCCAGGGGCGCGCCGAGCTGCTCGAGATCGCCAAGCAGGCCACGCAGGCCGAGCGCAGCAAGCTGCAGGGCGCGATCGCCCTCGCGCTGGAGGCGATGCCGATCTCGCAGACGCGCGCGCTCGCGCACGATTGGCTGGAGTCCGGCGACTGGACGCGGCGGCGCAAGGCCGCCGGCATGCTCGCCACGTGGGCCGAGGACGACGACCTCGAGCCGACCCGCCGAGCGCTGGCGCGCGAGCTCGACGAGGGCCTGCGGGGTGACGTCTACGTCATCGGCTCGCTCGCCGAGGCGCTCGGGCGCTGCGGCGTGCACGGCCCGTTCGACGAGCTGCTGCGCGCCTACGAGGAGATGCCCTACTCCTACGGGCGCCGCTACGTCGTCGCCGCGCTCGCGGCGTCAGACCCGACGTTCAGCGGCGACGTGGCCGTCGAGTGCCTGTGGGACTGCGAGGCCGAGACGCGGCGCATCGGCGCCGCGCACGTCGACCGGCGCGTACGGCTGGCCGCCCAGCGGCTGCAGGAGTTCGCCGAGGACGAGGTGCAGGCGGCGGTCGTGCGGGCGGCCGCCGCGCAGCGGCTGCGGGGGTAGCGGGCGCGGCGCGGCACGCCGACCGTTCCTGGCTCGGCGCGAAGTTCTCCTGGTCGCGACCATCCGACCGACCGAGCTCAACGCTCGACGCGGTAGCGGATGGGCTCTTCGGCGCGCGGGCGGCGGAGCCGTTCACGCTCAGCGGGCCGGCTGCGGACGGTCGCAGCCTTGTTGAAGAGCTAGAGCAGCGGCGTCTGGTCGAGCGTGACCAGGCCGCCGGTCGCCGTGGACGGCAGCAGCGTCTCGGTGCCGGCAAACGTGGCCTGGTAGCCGCCGGATGTGATCACCGCCTGCAGCCCGTCGAGCAATCCGCTGCACTGGGCCAGGCCGGACGCGTCGGTCGTTGCGGTGCAGATCATCTGCCCGCTGGCCGTGAACGTGATCGCCTTTCCCGACACCGGCCGGCCGCTCGACGTCAGCGTCGCGCTCGTCCTGAGGTACGGGTTCAGACCAGGACCGGCGTTCAAGCCGTACGGGTTGGCGACGAGCGTTGTCGACGAGCGCGCCACGAGTGCGATCCGAAGGGCTGTGCGCCGACGAGGATCGTCGCGCCGACCGTGTTCGTCGCGGCGTCGATCACAGACACGAGTTGTCGTCCCGATGATCGCCGTGGGCAGAGCGCCGGGAGCGGTGGCGCTACTCACCTTGTTTACCGACGGGGATCGTCGCGATCACCATGTTCGTCGCGGCATCGATCACCGAGACCGAGCTCAAGGAGCTGTTGGCGACGTAGACGCGAGTGCCCGCCGCCGCGCTCGGCGCTCCGCCGACGGGGATCGTCGCGATCACCATGTTCGTCGCTGCATCGATCACCGAGATCGAGCTCGAGCCGCCGTTGGTGACGTAGAGGCGAGTGCCCGCCGGGTTGGCGGCCACGCCAGTGGGATAGCCCCCGACGGGAATCGATGCGTCACCATGTTCGACGCGAGATCGATCACCGACACCGTGTGTGAGCCAAAGTTGGCGACGTTAGCCGAGCCAGTCGCCGCCGACGCGATGCTAGTGCCGTACACCAGAGACGCGAGGACCGTCAGCACGACGTGCAAGCCGGCACGACCGCGAGACCGCGCGATCGGACCCTGTGATCGCCTCAGCCGCCGACCACCGCAGAAAACCCCGGGCAGCAGCGTCCGGCCCACAGCTGGGCTCGGGTATCGCATGCTCCAGTCTCCCTCAGAACAGTCACTGGACAACAACAGCTCTTACCACGCCTGTCGGCGGCGTGTGAAGGACCTCATAACGCGAGGGCGCAGATCCACGACCTGACAGCGCGACAGATGACATCTCGCCCGCCAGAGCGAGACAACGTGAGAGCCTCGAGAAGCTGCGCGTCACGCCGACCGCCGGGCCGGCCATGCGGCGACATCGCGCCCGCCAGCGACCGACGCGGCCGGCTGGAGCTCGTCAGTAGTAGTGGCGCCGCCCGCCAACGGCGTGACCGATGGTCCCGAGCAACGCGAGGATCAGTCCGACGATGATGCAGATCACCCCGATGCCGCCAAGGACGCGGTACTGGGGCTGCAGGGCGGCGACGATGAGCAGGAAGATGCCAAAGCCGATCATGAAGGCTGCCGTCCCGTGGTCGTGAGCGTGGGCGAGGACATCGAGCGTGAGATCCTGCGCATCGTAGTGGAGCGTCCCAGGTCGCTGCCCGGCCGTTGGCCGTACATCTGGATCGTGGGGCGCCCCGACCGCGGTCGGGGCGCCCGGCTCGCTACAGCTGGCCCTGCAGCTCGTAGGGGCCGATGCTGGCGTAACCGGAGTAGCCGGTAGTCAACGGATCCAGGTTGCCGGACCCGGAGACCGACAGGTAGTAGTAGTTGGTATAGAGCAAGTTATACGTCAGCGACGCGTCCAACCCGGTGGCGAGATCCGGGGTCAGCATTGCAGACGTTGGATTTGAGGTTGCAAGCTGATTGCCGTTCGCGTCCAGTAGCGTCAGCTTGGCATCGAGGTTTGGGCTTACGGAGAACGGGCGCACCGTGAATGTTCGGGTCTCCTCTCGGTTTGGTGGTGAGTTGAAGGGGTCCGGGGCGCCAGCCTCGGCTTGATCGATCCTTCAGCGGGGCCGCGCGGGCGGGTCAAGCGCGCAGCGAACATCCCTGCAATCGGGCTGCTCTGGGTGCCGCCGCGGTTGGCGCGGCGGTGCGCGTCCGGCGCGCTTGAGGCGACCGCGCGGACCCGCTACGACGTGTGCTGAGAGTTGCGCGGGCTTTGGTGATGTGCCTCGCCCCGTCCGGCAGGCTGCGGGCTGTCTGAAGGCAAGCGGCTCACCAGGAGGACGACGTGCGCATCACCACGGCATTGAACGGGCTGCTGCGTCTGCCCGGGGCATCGGTCATCGACGTCAGCATCACGCCGGAGGCGATCATCGTGACCGTCCGGCTCAGGCGCCGGCGGCGGATCTGCGCTGGCTGCGGGCAGACCGGCCGCCAGCTGCAGATCCACGGTCGCCGCGTCAAACGCTGGCGCCACCTGGATCTCGGCGCCAGCCGCTGCGTCATCGAGTGCGAGCTGCGCCGGTTGCGCTGCCCGGCCTGTGGGATCCATCTGGAGCCGGTGGCGTGGGCGCGGCCCGACGCCCATCACACCCGCGACTTCGAGAACGTCGTCGCGTGGCTGGCCCAGCAGATGGCCAAGACCCAGATCACAAGGCTGCTGCGGGTCGGCTGGGCCACCGTCGGGCGGATCGTCACCCGCGTCGTCGCCGACCAGCTCGACGAACGGCGCCTCAGCGGCCTGGTTGCGATCGGCTGCGACGAGATCAGCTACCGCCGCGGCCAGCGCTACCTCACCTCGGTCGTCGACCACGAGTCGGGCGCGATCGTGTGGTGCGCCGCGGGCCGCAACGCCGCGACATTGCAGCGCTTCTTCGACGAGCTCGGCGACCGCCGCGAGTCGATCCGGGCGGTCTCGATCGACATGGCCGGCGGCTACGCCAAAGCGTTCCGCGACAACATCCGTGACGCCGAGATCTGCTTTGCCCGTTTCACGTGGTGCGCCTCGGCCAGCGCGCGGTCGATCAGGTCCGACGCGACGAGTGGAACGCCCACGACCGCTCGCGCACCAAGACCGGCAAGTGGATCAAGAACACCCGCTGGTCGCTGCTCAAGAGCCGCGACAAGCAGTCGATCGGCCAGCTCGCCCTGCTCGGCGAAGTCGCCCAAGCGAACCAGGCGATGTTCCGCGCGTTCCTCCTCAAGGAGGAACTCCGGCTGCTCTACCACCTTGAGGATCCCCGCGCTCGCTCCCGCGCACCTGGACGCGTGGCTGGCCTGGGCATCGCGATCACGGCTCGCGCCATTCGTCCGGCTCGCCCGCACGATCCGCCGCCACCGCGCCGGCATCCTCGCCGCGATCCGCCTCGGCCTCAGCAACGGGCGCCTAGATCGCGGTCATCGCCGCCCACGGCGCCACGGCGATCGCTGACGACGCGGGCTCCACGCTGACCGCCGCGCGGCTCATCGGGACCCCTCCAAGCGCGGTGCTCCGATCGGTTTGGTGGTGAAGGTCATCGCGGGAGCGAGATGACGATGCCGGCGCAGCACAGGTAGACGAGGGAGATCAGAGGGGCGGCGGAGTGAAAGCCGAAGCTGCGGTGGCTGATGATGAGGCGGATGCGGCTGTTGAGGCCTTCTAGTGTCGTCCTCGACGTTGTTGGCGCCGGCGTATTCGCCCTTGCTCCACTGCACGATCGGCTTGGTGTAACCGATACCCATGATCGGCGCCATGCATTGGTACCGGGGAAGTAGGCCCGGGTTCGAACTCGGGGTAGGCGACGTTGCCGTTTGCCACACCGTCGTGGGAGAGGCCGAGGTTGTGACCGACCTCGTGGCTGGTCGCCTCGGCGATGTTCTTCGCGTCGTCGGCGAGGTTGTGCGGGAAGACGAACGCCGGCTGGTAACGCTGATCGTTCGTCGCGGTGTCGAACACGCCGAGGAACGCAACACCGCCGCAGGTGCAGGTCCGAGGGGCGACGCGCTGCTTCGGCAGAACGAGCTCGGCACCTATCGTCGGTCAAGCGCACTCCGACGGCCGCGACACGGTCGGCTTGCCGGCAGGACGGCCCACGGGCACCGACTAAGCTGACCGCGTGACCACATTCGCCGACCTAGGCCTTTCCGCCAGCACCCTCAAGGCCCTGGAGGACGTGGGCTACGAGAAGCCGAGCCCGATCCAGGAGCAGGCGATCCCGCCGATGCTCGAGGGCCGCGACGTCATCGGGCAGGCGCAGACGGGGTCCGGCAAGACGGCCGCGTTCGGCCTTCCGATCATCGAGTACGTCGATCCCTCCGAGCCCGATGTGCAGGCGCTCGTGCTCACGCCCACGCGCGAGCTGTGCATCCAGGTCACGCAGGCGATCCGCGCCTACGCGCTGCGCAAGGGAGCCGACGTCGTCGCCGTCTTCGGCGGCGCGCCGATCCGCACCCAGCAGGCGCAGCTGAAGGCCGGCGGCCACATCGTCGTCGGCACCGTCGGCCGCGTGCTGGACCTCATCAACCGCCGCTCGCTCGTGCTCGACGCCTGCCGCTTCGTCGTGCTCGACGAGGCCGACGAGATGCTCGACCTCGGCTTCCTCGAGGACGTCGAGAAGATCCTTCGCCTCACGCCCAACAGCCGCCAGACGGCGCTGTTCAGCGCGACGATGCCGCCGCCGATCCGCAAGCTCGCCGACAACTACCTCTACGACCCCGAGCACGTCAAGGTCCAGTCCGCGACCCTCACGGTCGACTCCGTCGAGCAGTTCCAGGTCACGGTCAAGACCGCCGACAAGGCCGACAAGCTCGTCGAGGTGCTCGAGGCCGAGAGGCCCGACCAGGCGATCGTCTTCGCGCGCACGAAGATCCGCACCGACCAGCTCTACAAGAAGATGAAGGACCGCGGCTTCAACGTGAAGGCGCTGCACGGCGACATGTCGCAGGGCTCGCGCGACGGCGTCATGCTCGGCTTCAAGGGCGGCCGGGTGCCGATCCTCGTCGCGACCGACGTCGCCGCCCGCGGCCTCGACATCTCGACGGTGACGCACGTCGTGAACTTCGACGTGCCGCGCTCGCCCGACGTCTACGTGCACCGCATCGGCCGCACCGGCCGCGTCGGGCGCTCGGGGCGCGCGATCACGTTCGTCGAGCCCAAGCAGGCGAAGGAGCTCGAGGCGATCGAGCGCCACACCGGCGTCAAGGTGTCGCCGTGGGAGGCGGGCGCGCACGTCGAGCCCGCGCCCGTCGTCGAGAAGCCGCGCCGCCACACCAAGCCGCACGTGTCGCGCAACGGCGACGAGGAGTACGCCAAGCTCATCGTCGCCGGCGGCCGCGCGGCGGGGATCGAGGTCGCCGACCTCGTCAGCGCCATCACGCATGCCGCCGACATCGACGGCGAGGCCGTGCGCGACGTCAAGGTGCTCGAGCACTTCGCGTTCTTGTCGGTCCCCGCCACCGACGCGCAGCGGATCGCCGACGCCGTCGACGGCGAGCGTGTCCGCGGGCGGCGGATCAGGGTCGAGCCGGCGAAGGCCTGACCGCGGCGATGGGCGATCGCAACGTCCTCGGCGGCGAGCTCGAGCCATGCGGCACGGACCCGATGACCGGGTTCTACCGCGACGGCTGCTGCAGCACCGGACCCGAGGATCTCGGCAGTCACACGATCTGCGCGGTCGTCACCGAGGAGTTCCTCGAGCATCAGCGCAGCATCGGCAACGACCTCGCCACGCCGATGCCGATGTACCGCTTCCCGGGCCTCGTCCCCGGCGATCGCTGGTGCGTGACGGCCGCCAACTGGCTGCGCGCCCACGACGCCGGCGCCGCCGCCTTCGTCGTGCTCGCCTCGACGCACGAGCGGGCGCTGGACATCGTGCCGCTCGCAGCGCTGCGCGAACATGCCGTCGACGTGCCCGCCGATCCGGGAACGCTGTCGGAATAGCGCCGCGCCGCCCGCGCGCTGCGCGCAACTCCGCCGTCCCGGCCGCGTTACCCTTTGCTGACGTGGCACCGCTGCTCAAAGATCGAGAGGCGACCCCCGAGGTCGCCGCGCCGCCACCCGGCGACCCATCCGGCGCAAGGGCCCCGGACTTCGCCTGTGCCGCCTGCGGCGCGGCGATGCAGCGCGGCCAGGACTGGTGTTTGGAGTGCGGGACCGCCGCGGCCGGCCGGCTCGATGCCAAGCCCGGCTGGCGCGCCGCGTTCTCGGTCGTCGGCCTGACGACGCTGCTGCTGCTCTGCGCGGTCGTCGCGGCCTATGCGGCGCTCACGAGCGACGCGCAGCGCAGCGCCTCCGCGCCGCCGTCCGGCTCGGCCGATCCGATCGTCGCCCAGACCCCCGGGGCCGTGCCGGGCGTGACGCCGCCCGCCGCGGTCACGCAGCCCGGCGCCACCGGTCCGGGCGTCGTGCCCCCGCCGCTGACGAACACGCAGCCGATCATCCCCGTCACGCCGCCCCCGGCGGTGGGCAACACGCCGGTGGCCCCGTCCGTGACGCCGCCGGCGGCGACGAAGCCGACGGTCCCGCCCGTCACGAAGCCGCCGGCCGGCGCCACGACCAAGCCGGCGGCGAGCAGCGCCCAGGTCCTCACGTTCAAGAAGGACGCCGCGCAGACGTACGACCCCTTCAGCCGCGCGGGCGCCGAGTTCGGCCCCGCCAAGAACGCGGTCGACGCCAGCCCGAGCACCGTCTGGGACGTCGTCGTCCCGGCCGACGGCAAGCCGATCGCGGCCGGCCTCGTCATCGACCTCGGCAAGCCCTACGCGCTGCGCTCGCTGCGCCTGGCGACGCGGACGCCGGACTTCACGCTGGAGATCTACGGCGCCAAGAGCGCCAAGGAGCTGCCGACCGACGTCATCGACAAGCGCTGGATCCACCTCACCGACAAGAAGGCGGTCGAGGACGACGGGCTGATCGTGCTCAAGGGCAAGGGCGACGGCGCCAAGGTCCAGCTGTTGCTGCTGTACATCACGACGCCCGGCGTGCCCGAGGATCCGCGCGTCGCGATCGGCGACGTGACGTTGCGCGGCACCCCCTAGCCACTAAGCTGCGCGCCATGTCAGCTGCCGCCATGCGCACCAACCAAGGCGTGATCGTCTTCAACCTCTTCGACGAGGACGCCCCCGAGACCGTCGCCAACTTCCGCAAGCTCGCGGCGGACGGCTTCTACGAGGGCCTGACCTTTCACCGCATCATCAAGGACTTCATGATCCAGGGCGGCTGCCCGTCGGGCACGGGCACCGGCGGGCCGGGCTACCAGTTCGACGACGAGTTCAACGAGCACAAGGTCGTGCGCGGCGCGCTCGCGATGGCGAACTCCGGGCCGAACACGAACGGCTCGCAGTTCTTCATCGTCACGACCGATGCCGCGCCCTGGCTGGACGGCAAGCACACCGTCTTCGGCGAGGTGACCGACGGCATGGACGTCGTGGACCGCATCGAGAACCTGCCGACGCAGGGCGCCGACCGGCCGGTACAGCCGATCGTCATCGCTTCGATCGAGTTCGGCGACTAGTCAGGCCCAACCGGCTTGGACCTCCTCCAGGCCATGATCCTGGGGATCGTCCAGGGGCTCACCGAGTTCCTGCCGATCTCCAGCAGCGGCCACCTGCGGATCGTCCCGGCGTTCGCCGGCTGGGAGGACCCCGGGGCCGCCTTCACCGCCGTCATCCAGCTCGGCACGATGGCGGCGGTCGTCCTGTACTTCCGCGCCGACCTGATCCGCATCGCGCGGGCGTGGCTGGCGTCGCTGCGCGACCCGTCGCGGCGCGCCGAGCTCGACGCGCGGATGGGCTGGTATCTCGTCATCGGCAGCGTGCCGATCGTCGTCTTCGGCCTCGCGTTCTCCCATCAGATCGAGAACGGCGCGCGCAACCTCTACATCATCGGCAGCGCCCTGATCCTGCTCGGCCTCGCGCTGCTCGTCGCCGAGAAGGTCTCGCGCCGCGAGCGCGACCTGTCGACGATCACCCGCCGCGACGCGATCGTCGTCGGCTTCGCGCAGTCGCTCGCGCTGATCCCCGGCGTGTCGCGCTCGGGCGCGACGATCACCGCCGGGCTGCTGCTCGGGATGGACCGCGTCGCGGCCGCCCGCTTCTCGTTTCTGCTGTCGATCCCCGCGGTCGTGCTGAGCGGCGTCTACGAGTTCAAGGACGTCCTGAGCGGCAGCGCCGAGGGCGGGGTCGGGCTGGCGCCGACGGCGGTCGCGACGCTGCTGGCGTTCGTCTCGGGCTACGTCTCGATCGCGTTCTTGCTGCGCTTCCTCACGACGCACACGACCGCCGTCTTCGTCGTCTACCGCGTCGTGCTCGGCGCGGCGGTGCTCGGGCTCGTCGCCGGCGGGGCGATCAGGTAGATGTGCCCGACGGCCGCCGGCGGGAGCGGCGGGCGATCCGGGGTACCGTAGGTTGACACCACGTCAATGACCCGAGGAGCAACCTGACATGGCCAGCGTCGACACCACGGCGGCCCAGCGCACGAACGACACCGGCGACGCGAGCCCGATCGCCGTGACGAACCCCGCCACGGGCGCGGCGATCGGCCATGTCGCAGACCTCGACGCCGCCGCCGTCGGCGAGCTCGCGGCGACCGGCCGCGCCGCGCAGCCCGGCTGGCAGGCGCTCGGCATCGCCGGCCGAGCACGCGTGCTGCGACGGATGCAGAAGTGGATCATGGACAACGCCGACCGCGTCGCCGCGACGATCGTCGCCGAGACCGGCAAGACATGGGAAGACGCCTACATGGCGGAGATCAACTACGCCGGCGGCGCGATCGACTACTGGGTCAAGAACGCCAAGCGCCATCTCGCCGACGAGAAGATCCGCGCCAGCACGCTCGCCGTGCGCGGCAAGAAGATGGTCGTGCGCTACGAGCCGCTCGGCCTGATCGGCGTCATCGGCCCGTGGAACTATCCGCTCACGAACTCCTTCGGCGACTGCCTGCCCGCGATGCTCGCCGGCAACAGCGTCATCCTCAAGCCCTCCGAGGTCACGCCGCTGACGTCGCTGCTGCTCGCCGAGGGGCTTGCCGAGAGCGGCCTTCCCGACGGGGTCTTCCAGGTCGCGACCGGCCGCGGGCCGACCGGCGCCGCGCTCGTCGACGAGGTCGACATGATCATGTTCACGGGCTCGACGGCGACCGGCAAGAAGGTCATGGAGCGCGCCGCGCGGACGCTCACCCCCGTCGCGCTGGAGCTGGGCGGCAAGGACCCGATGATCGTCCTCGCCGATGCCGACCTCGAGCGGGCGGCGAACCTCGCCGCCTACTACTCGATGTTCAACGGCGGCCAGACGTGCATCTCGATCGAGCGCGTCTACGTCGAGGAGCCCGTCTACGACGAGTTCGTCGAGAAGGTCGTCGCGAAGGTCTCGGCGCTGCGCCAGGGCGTGTCGACCGGGCCGGCGACGGTCGAGGTCGGCTCGATGACGTTCCCCAAGCAACTGCAGATCGTCGAGGAGCACGTCCGCGACGCGCTCGCCAAGGGCGCCCGTGCGCTCACCGGCGCCAAGCGCGGCTGCGCCGGCGACCTGTTCTACGAGCCGACGGTGCTCGTCGACGTCGACCACTCGATGAAGGCGATGACCGAGGAGACGTTCGGGCCGACGCTGCCGATCATGAAGGTCGCCGACGCCGAACAGGCGCTCGAGCTCGCCAACGACTCGCCCTACGGGCTCGGCGCGGCGGTCATCGGCGAGCGCAGGCGCGCCGAGGCGCTCGCGCGCCGGCTGCACGCCGGCGCCGTCTGCGTCAACGACGCGCTGCTGAACTACGTCGCCGTCGAGCTGCCGATGGGCGGCTGGAAGGCGTCCGGCCTCGGCACGCGCCACGGCGGCGGCGGGATCCGCAAGTACACCAAGCAGCAGTCGCTGTTCATCAGCCGCGTGCACCTCAGGCGCGACCCGTACATGTTTCCCTACAGGACGGCCGTCTCCAAGCTGCTCTTCCGCGGCCTGCGGCTCTTCTACGGCCGCGGGCGACGGCGCTGAGCCGCCGGATGGCGTAGCCCGGCCCGATGGCAGCGATCGCCCTCGCGCTGGGCTCGTCGGTCCTGTGGGGCCTGTCGGACTTCCTCGGCGGCCTGAAGAGCCGCTCCTACCGCGTGCCGTTCGTGCTGACGCTCATGTACGCGTCGTCGCTGGCCGTGATGGGCGCCTTCGTCGCGCTCCGGGGCGAGGGCCCGCCGCCGGCGACGTACCTGCTGGCCGGCCTGGCCGCGGGGCTGTTCGGGATCGCCGGGCTCATGGCGTTCTTCCGGGCGCTCGCGATCGGGACGATGAGCATCGTCGCGCCGATCGCGTCGACCGGCGTCGCGCTGCCGGTCCTCGTCGGCCTGCTGAGCGGCGACCGGCCGGGCCCGGCGCGCTCGCTCGGGCTCGCGCTCGCGGTCGCGGGCGTCGTGCTCGCCTCGCGCGAGGACGACGGCGGCGCCGCCAACCCGCGCCAGCGGCGCCAGAGCATCGCGCTGGCGATGGTCGCCGGCCTGGGCTTCGGCACGTACTTCGTCTTCGCGGAGATCGCGTCGCGCGGCGACGTGGCCTGGGCGCTCGTGCTCTCGCGCACCTCGGCGCTGCCGTTCGTCGCCCTGCTCGCGCTGCTGGCGCTGAAGGGCGGGGGCAGGCGACCGGCCGGATGGGCGCTCGTGACGCTCGCCGCGATCGGCCTCGTCGACCTGGCGGCCAACGCCCTGTTCAACCTCGCCACGACGCTCGGCGAGCTGTCGAGCGTCGCCGTCGCCAGCTCGCTGTATCCCGTCGTCACGGTGATGCTCGCCGCGATCGTGCTCGGCGAGCGCGTGCGCGGGGTGCAGCGCGTCGGCGTCCTCGTCGCGCTGACGGGCGTTGTGCTCATCTCGGCGGGCGCGTAGGTTCCGCGCATGCCCTCCGCGACCCTGCTCATCGCCCAGAGCGCCGGCGACGACGGGCTCGGCGAGTGGGTGTACGCGGGCATCGCGCTGGCCGCGGCGCTCGCCGTCGCGTTCGGGGCGCGCTGGGCGATCCGGCGGCTCGCCCGGCGCGAGGACACCGCCACCGCGACGACGCAGATCATGGCGCGCCTCGCCTTCGGCGTCATCGTCGCGATCGGCCTGTACGTCGCGCTGCGGGCGATCGGCCTGGACCTCGCGCCGGTGCTCGCCGGCGCCGGCATCGCGGGCATCGCGGTCGCGTTCGCGCTGCAGGACATCGTCGCGAACTACATCTCGGGGGTCGTCATCGGCTTTCGCAACCCGTTCGTGCCCGGCGACCAGATCATCAGCGGCGCCCACGAGGGGACCGTCGAGGAGCTCAACCTGCGCCACACCGTGATCCGCACGTACGACGGCGTACGCGTCCTGCTGCCCAACGGCGAGCTGCTGAAGAGCCCGCTGACGAACCTCACCGTCAACGGGCACCGCCGCACCGACTTCGCCGTCGGCGTCGGCTACGACACCGACCTGGACCGCGCCCGCGGGCTCATGGTCGCGGCGGTCGCCGCCGTCGAGGGCGTCGACGAGCAGCCCGCTCCGCAGGCCTGGGTCGAGGAGCTCGCCGCGTCGTCGATCACGATCCGCGTGCGCTACTGGCACGCACCGCGGATCGCCGACACGTGGCAGACGCGCAGCGCGGCGATCGTCGCTGTCGTCCGGACCGCGCGCGAGGCCGAGATCGAGCTGCCGTTCGACCGCACGGTGATCGAGCTCGCGCGACAGGACGGCGCCGCGCCGGAGCGCTGAGGACGGGACCCGACGCGCATGGACGGCTTCCGGACCGTCATCGAGCCGTTTCGCATCCACTCGGTGCAGCCGATCCGGATGACGAGCCGCGCCGAGCGCGAGGCGCTGCTCGAGCGCGCCGGCCTGAACCTGTTCGCCCTGCACAGCGACGACGTCCTCGTCGACCTGCTCACCGACTCCGGCACCGGGGCGATGTCGTCGGAGCAGTGGGCGGGCCTGCAGCGCGGCGACGAGAGCTACGCCGGCTCGCCGTCGTGGTTCGGATTCCTCGCCGCGGTGCGCGGGCTGTTTGACTTCGAGCACGTCATCCCCACCCACCAGGGGCGCGCCGCCGAGAAGATCCTCTTCACCGCGCTCGGCGCCCCGGGCCGCGTGATCCCCAACAACACGCACTTCGACACGACGCGCGCGAACGTCGAGTTCAGCGGCGCCGAGGCGCTCGACCTGCCGATCGCCGCGACGCGGACGCCGTCGCTCGAGCATCCGTTCAAGGGCAACATGGACGTCGAGGCGCTCGCCGCGCTGCTGGGCGAGCGCGCCGCCGACGTGCCGGTCGTCTTCGTGACGGTGACGAACAACTCCGGCGGCGGCCAGCCCGTCAGCCTGGAGAACCTGCGCGCCGTGCGGGCGGTCTGCGACCGCCACGGCGTGGCGCTGTTCCTCGACGCCTGCCGCTTCGCCGAGAACGCCTGGTTCATCCGCGAGCGCGAGCCCGGGCAGGCGGGGCGGGCGGTCGCCGACATCGTCCGCGAGATGGCGTCGCTCGCCGACGGCATGACGATGTCGGCCAAGAAGGACGGCCTGGCGAACATCGGCGGCTGGCTGGCGATGCGCGACGGCGCGCTGGCCGAGCAGTGCCGCAACCTGCTCATCCTCACCGAGGGCTTCCCGACCTACGGCGGGCTGGCGGGCCGCGACCTCGAGGCGATCGCCCGGGGCCTGAGCGAGGTCGTCGAGCACGACTACCTGCGCTACCGCGTCCGCTCGACGGCCTACCTCGGCGACGCGCTGCACGCGGCCGGCGTGCCGGTCGTGCGGCCGATCGGCGGCCATGCCGTCTACATCGACGCCGGCGCGCTGCTGGCGCACGTCGCGCCGCTGCAGTACCCGGGCCAGGCGCTCGCCTGCGAGCTGTACCGCGCCGGCGGGGTGCGCGGCTGCGAGATCGGCAGCGTCATGTTCGGCCGCCGCCCCGACGGCAGCGAGGCGCCGGCGCCGGTCGAGCTCGTGCGCCTCGCGATCCCGCGGCGCACGTACACCCAGAGCCACGTCGACTACGTCATCGAGGTCGTCCTCGCCGTCGCGGCCCGCGCGGGCGAGCTGCGCGGGCTGCAGATCGTCGAGCAGGCACCTGCGCTGCGCCACTTCACGGCGCGCTTCGCGGTCCTGCGCTGAGGCGAGCGCGCGCGACGGCGCGCTCTAGGATCGACCGCGCCCCCGACCGAGGAGACGCATGGACTACGAGCTCGAGATCGTCCCGGGACGCGACCAGACCGAGGAGGCGCTCGTGCTGCGCTACGCGGACGGGACGACCGATCGCTTCCGGCTGCACGAGTACCCCCGCGTGTACGCCGTGCCGGGCCTCTACGAGGAGGTCGTCCAGCGGCGGCTTCGGTGCGCGTCGCCGAGCATGCTGGCGGGGCTGCTCGTCGACTGCGCCGCCGCGGCGGGCACGGCGCCCGGCGACCTGCGCGTCTTCGACCTCGGCGCCGGCAACGGCGTCGTCGCAGAGCAGCTGCGCGGCCGCGGCGTCGGCACGCTCGTCGCGTCGGACAACATCGCGGCGGCGCGCGACGCCGCGCTGCGCGACCGGCCCGGCCTCTACGCCGAGTACCTCGTCGGCGACACCGACGATCTCCCGCGCGCCGCCGAGCTCGTCGCCGAGCACGAGCTCAACGGGCTCGTCGCGGCCGGCGCGCTCGGGCTCGGCCACATCTCGGCGGCCAGCTTTCACCGCCTCTGGAGCGCGTTCGCGGCCGGCGCGCTGTTCTCGGTCAGCGTGCCGGAGAACCTCGCGCAGCCGGGCGCGAGCGACTTCGGCGAGTACCTCGCCGAGCTCGACCGCACGCCGGGGTGGGGAGAGATCCTCGTGCGCAAGCGCTTTCGCCACCGGCTGTCGATGGCCGGTGACGAGCTTCACTACATCGCGATCGTCGCGCGCCGGCCGCGGTAGGCGCAGCGCTTGACAGCGGTCGCGCGACTGTGGTCAGGTGCGAGACGTAGATTCGCGCAGCGACGGGAACGACCGCGCAGGGATGCCGGGCAGAGGGGATGTCCGCAGCGTGCAACGCCAGCAACCGCATTCTCCGGCGGGTCGCGCCGGGGCGTCCGGTGACGACGGGCTCGACCTGCTCACGCTCGGTGAGCCGCTGACCTGCCTGGCGGCGGCCGGGCGCCTGCCGGCGTCGCGCACGCTGGTGAAGTCGATCGGCGGCTCGGAGGCCAACGTCTGCATCGGCCTGGCGCGGCTCGGGCTGCGGACCGCCTATCTGTCGTGCGTCGGCAGCGATCCGTTCGGCGACGAGATCGTGCGCACCCTGCGCGGCGAGGGCGTCGACGTGTCCGGCGTGCGGCGATCGGCGACGCGCCCGACGGGCCTCATGATCAAGGAGCTGCGCGCGCCCGACGACGTGCGCGTGCACTACTACCGCCGCGGATCGGCGGTCGCCGAGCTCGCGCCGCCCGACGCGTGGCCGCGGGCCCGGCATGCGCACGCGAGCGCGATCACGCTCGCGCTCGGCGCCGGGCCGGCGGCGGCGGCGCGCGAGCTGCTGCTCGCCGCCCGCGCCGGCGCCACCGGCACGAGCCTCGACGCGAACATCCGCCTCAAGCTCTGGCCGCTCGACGACGCGGTGGCGGCGATCCGCGCGATCCTCCCGGTCGTCGACGACCTGCTGCTCAGCGAGGACGAGGCGCTCGCGATCGCCGGGGAGGAGCGGCTCGACGCGGCGCTGGACTGGCTGGCGGCGCAGCAGATCGCGCGGATCGTCGTGCGGCGCGGGGCGCGGGGCGCGGTCGGGCTCGCGGACGGGCTGCGCGTCGAGGTCGCCGCGCAGGCGCCCGGGCCGGTCGTCGACTGCGTCGGCGCCGGCGACGCCTTCACCGCCGGGTACCTCTACGAGCGCCTCGCCGGCGGCGGCTTCGAGCGCGCCCTGGCGACGGGCGCCTGGGCCGCCGGGCACGTCGTCGCGCACGCCGGCGACTACGAGGGCCTGCCCGACCGCGCCGACCTCGACGCCTGGCGCGGCGCGGCGCGGACCGTCGACCGATGACCGGCCGGCCCCCGAGCTTCACGGCGCTGCTTGGCGACCGGCGCGTCATCGCGGTCGTCCGCCGGCGCGACGCGGCGGTCGCCGAGACGATCGCGCGCGCGGCCGCCGCGGGCGGGCTGCGCGCCGTCGAGATCACGATGTCGGTGCCCGGGGCGCCGGCCCTCGTCGCGGCGCTGCGCGGCTCGCTGCGCGAGGGCGTGCTCGTCGGGGCGGGGACGGTGCTGTCGGCCCGCCAGGCCGACGACGTGCTCGCCGCCGGCGCCGAGTTCGTCGTCGCGCCCGGCATGGCGCAGGCTGTGTTCGAGCGCTGCGCGCGGGCCGGCGTCCCGTTTCTGCCGGGCGCGCTCACGCCGACCGAGGTGATGGCGGCCCGCGCGCTGGGCCTGGATGCCGTGAAGCTGTTTCCCTCCGACAGCGGCGGCCCGGCGCACCTGCGCGCGCTGCGCTCGGTGCTTCCCGACGTCGCCTTCGTGCCCACCGGCGGCGTGACGGCCTGCAACGCGGCGGCCTGGCTCGCCGCGGGCGCCCGCGCGCTCGGCCTTGCCGGTGCCTTCGACGCCGCCTACGCCGACGCGGCCGGCCCGGGCGTGCGCACGCTGGCGCGGCGCCTGACCGACGAGCTTGAAGGGTCCAACGGCGCCGGCAGCGGCGCCACGAGGTAGGGAGCGACGACGATGCGCCTGCGCAATCGAAGTACCCTCACCGCCGCGCTGGCGGCGATGACGTTGATCGGCGGGCTCGCCGCGTGCGGGGAGCCCGAGACGAAGGTGCAGGCTCCGGCGTCCGACGACGGGCCGGCCGAGCTGACGAGCGTTCCCGCGCTGTCGGGCAAGCCGATCACGCTCAACGTCATCGACGGCGGCGGAGACCTGCAGCTGTCCCAGTCGGCGATCGAGGAGTTCGTCAAGAACAACCCGAAGATCATCTCCAAGGTCACGTACTCCAAGTCGACCGGGCCGGAGCTCGCCGGCAAGGTGCAGGCCGGCCAGAAGGCCGGCAAGGTCCAGTACAACCTCGTCGTCGCCGGCTACGGCGAGATCGCGACCGGCGCCCAGCAGGGCCTCTGGCAGCGGCTCTTGCCGACGTACTCCAAGGCGCTCGGCGACATCGAGGCCACCTACCAGCCCGGCGCCCTGAAGATGCACAAGCAGGTCGACGGCTACGCGCTGACGAGCTACTACAACCCCAACGGCCCGCTGCTGGAGTACAACCCCAAGAAGGTCTCAGACCCGCCCAAGACGCCCGCCGACCTGCTCGCCTGGACGAAGGCCAACGCGAAGAAGTTCACCTACGCGCGTCCCGCCAACTCCGGCCCCGGGCGCACGTTCCTCATGGGGCTGCCGTACATCCTCGACGACAGCGACCCGCGCGACCCGGACAAGGGCTGGGACAAGACGTGGGCCTTTCTCAAGCAGCTCGACGCGAACATCGACCACTACCCCTCCGGCACGGGCGTGACGATGGACGAGCTGACCTCGGGCGCCGTGGACATGATCGTCAGCACGACGGGGTGGGACGTCAACCCGCGCGCGCTCGGCGTCGTTCCCAAGGAGTTCAAGATCGCCACGTTCGACGGCTTTCACTTCGTCGCCGACGCGCACTACATGGCGATCCCGCGCGGCGTGCCGCCCGCCGAGCAGGCGGCGATCCTCGAGCTCATGCAGTTCATGATGACGCCCAAGGCGCAGGCCTACGCCTACGACAGCGGCTACTTCTACCCCGGTCCCGCGGTGAAGGACGTGCCGCTGTCGCTGGCCCCCGCCAAGAGCCAGAAGATCGTCAACGAGTTCGCGCGGCCCGAGTACGAGCAGCTGTTCGAGACGGTCCCGGTCGAGACCCAGCTCGACCCCGACGACATCGTCTACATGTTCGACAAGTGGGACCGGGAGGTGGGTGGTTCCAAGGTCGCCCCGTGAACGGGGACGCGCGCCTGCGGGAGCTGCGGCTGCACGGTCTGAGCCGCAGCTACGGCGCCCACGCGGCGCTCAGCGCCCTCGATCTGCGGATCGAGGGCGGTGAGTTCGTCGCCCTGCTCGGGCCGTCGGGCTGCGGCAAGTCGACGGCGCTGAACTGCATCGCCGGTCTCGTCGAGCCGACCGGCGGCTCGATCTCGCTCGACGGCCGCTCGCTGGACGGCGTGCCGTCCGAGCGGCGCGGCTTCGGCGTCGTCTTTCAGAGCTACGCGCTCTTTCAGCACATGACGGTGCGCGCGAACGTCGCGTTCGGCCTGCGGATGCGGCGCATGGCGAAGGCGCGGATCGCCGAGCGGGTCGGCGAGGCGCTCGCGCTCGTGCAGCTGGGCGCGTACGCCGACCGCTATCCGAGCCAGCTCTCCGGCGGCCAGCAGCAGCGCGTCGCGATCGCGCGGGCGATCGTCATCGAGCCGCCGCTCGTGCTCATGGACGAGCCGCTGTCGAACCTCGACGCCAAGCTGCGCCTGGAGATGCGCAGCGAGATCCGCCGGCTGCACCGCGAGCTCGGGCTGACGACGATCTACGTCACGCACGACCAGGAGGAGGCGTTCTCGCTCGCCGACCGGCTCGTCGTGCTGCGCGACGGCGTGACCCAGCAGATCGGCACCCCCGCCGAGATCTACCACGACCCGCGCAACCGCTACGTCGCGGACTTCGTCGGCTTTCGCAACGCGATCGCGGTGCGGATCGAGCGCCGCGACGGCGCGTACGCCGTCGCGACGGCCGACGGGCTGCGAGCGCGCGGGCGGATCGTCGGCGCGGCCGCCGAGCCCACGGGCCCCGCGACGCTCATGCTGCGCCCCGACGACCTCGTCGCCGGCGGCGACGGCGAGAACGCGTTCGAGATCGCCGTCGAGGCGGTCGAGTTTCGCGGGCAGAGCTTCGTCGTCGAGGGCGCGACGGCGGCCGGAGCGCGGCTGCGCGGAACGGCGCCCAGCGCCCCGGCGCTCGGCGACCGCGTGACGCTGCGCGTCGCGGCGCAGCGATCGCTGCTCTTCGCGGAGCCCGGCTGATCGTGCGTCGCCGGCTCGCCGCGCACGAGGTCGACCGGACGCTGTGGCTGCTCGCGCCGGCCGTCGCGTTCGTCGCGATCGTCTTCATGTACCCGTTCCTCTACGGGCTCGTCATCTCCTTCGCGCCCGAGCGGTACGTCGGCGCGCTGGGCAACTACCAGCAGTTCTTCGCCGACCCGTTCCTGCGCGACACGATCGCCATCACGCTCGGGCTCGCGGTGCCGGCCGCGCTGCTGAACGTCGTCGCGTCGGTGCCGATCGCCTACCGCCTGCGGGGCGCGTTCGCCGGCAAGCGGCTGCTCATGGGGCTGCTCGTCATGCCGGTGACGCTCGGCACGGTGCTCGTCGCCAAGGGGATGCTGACGCTGCTCGGCGCGCGCGGCTGGGTCAATCGCGCGCTGCTCGACCTCGGCCTCGTCGACGAGCCCGTGCGCTTCGTCAACAACTCCTGGGGCGTGCTCATCACGCTCGTCGTCACCGGCTTTCCGTTCGCGTTCTTGCTCACGCAGGCCTACCTGAGCGGGATCGACCCGATGCTCGAGCGCGCCGCCGCGACGCTCGGCGCCGGGCCGCGCCAGCGCTTCTGGCAGATCACGTTCCCGCTGCTGCTGCCGGGCCTGGCGATCACGTTCATCCTGACGTTCGTCCTGGCGTTCGCGGTCTTCCCGTCGGCGGTCCTCGTCGGCGAGCCGGCGGGCGAGACGCGCGTCATCTCGATCGTCGCCTACCGCGCCGCCTACGAGCAGTTCGACGCCTCGATGGCGTCGGCGATCGCGATGATCATGGGCGCGGTGCAGCTCGCGGTCGTCGCGCTCGTGCTCGGCCTGCGCGGGCGCCTGTACCGCGGCCCCAGCAGCGGGGGCAAGGGCTGAGATGCCGGCCGCGCGGCGCATCGTCGCCAGCCCGCTGACGTGGCTGACGTGGGGCCTGGTCGGGGCCTTCCTCGTCTTCCTCGTCGCGCTCGTCGCCGCCGTGCTCGTCAACTCGCTGGGCACGCGCTGGCTGGACCACTGGCTGCCCGACGCCTTCACGACGCAGTGGTACGGCCGAGCGTGGCGCGAGTTCGGCCTGACCTCGGTGATGGGCGTCACCGTCCGGATCGCGCTCGCCGTCGTCGCGCTCTCGCTGCTCATCGGCGTGCCGGCCTCCTACGCGCTCGCGCGGCGCGACTTCCCGGGCCGCAGGATCGTCATGTTCGCGTTCCTCGTCCCGCTGCTGCTGCCGCCCGTCACGTACGGGATCCCGCTCGCGACCGTGCTGCTGCGCCACGGCCTCGGCGGCTCGCTGACCGGCGTCATCATCGCCAACCTCGTCCCCGGCGTGCCGTTCGTGATCCTCACGATGACCCCGTTCATCGAGCAGATCGACCCGCGGATCGAGGCCGCCGCGCGCACGCTCGGCGCCGGCACGGCGACGATCTTCCTGCGCGTGCTGGGGCCGCTGCTCATCCCCGGCATGCTCGCCGCCGGGCTGCTCGTGCTCGTGCGCACGGTCGGGATGTTCGAGCTGAGCTTCTTCACCGCCGGGCCCGACTCGCAGCCGCTCGTCGTCGTGCTGTACTACGCAGCGTTCTCGCCCGGCGTGCGGGCATCGCAGTCGATCGACGCGATGGCGGTCATCTACATGGGACTCATGCTGATGCTGCTCGTGGCCGCGCTGAGCTTCGTGAACCCGACCAACCTCGTGGCAAGGATCCGGGAGAGCCCATGAAGATCGAGCACGCCGAGGTCGTCGTGTGCAGCCCCGGGCGCACGTTCGCGACGCTGCGGCTGACGACGTGCGACGGGGTCACCGGGCTTGGCGACGCGACGCTCAACGGGCGCGAGCTCGCGGTCGTCAGCTACCTGCGCGACCACGTCTGCGAGCTGCTCGTCGGGCGCGAGGCGCACGACATCGAGGACACCTGGCAGTACCTGTACCGCGGCGCGTACTGGCGCGGCGGCCCCGTCACGATGACGGCGATCGCGGCCGTCGACATGGCGCTGTGGGACATCAAGGGCAAGCTCGCCGGCCTGCCGGTCTACCAGCTGCTCGGCGGCGCCAGCCGCGCCGGCTGCCTGGCGTACTCGCACGCATCCGGGCGCGACGAGGCCGAGCTGCTGGCGAGCATGAGCGCCCACCTGCAGCGCGGCTACCGCGCCGTGCGCGCGCAGGTCGCGGTGCCCGAGCTCGACGTCGTCTACGGCGTCGGCGACGACCGCGTCGTCTACGAGCCCGCGGCGCGCGGCGCGCGGCCCGTCGAGGAGCGCTGGGACGCCACCGCCTACCTGCGCCACGTGCCGGGCGCCTTCGCGCGGCTGCGCGAGGAGTTCGGCCCCGAACCGGCGCTGCTGCACGACGCCCATCACCGCCTCACGCCGACGCAGGCCGCGCGGCTGGGGCGCTCGCTGGAGCCCTACGACCTCTTCTGGCTGGAGGACGTCACGCCCGCCGAGAACCCCGAGCTGCTGCGCGGCGTGCGCGCGCAGACCGTCACGCCGCTGGCGATCGGCGAGGTCTTCACCACGATCTGGGACTGCCGCACGATCCTGCAGGAGCGCCTCGTGGACTACATCCGCACGTCGGCGACGCACGCCGGCGGGATCACGCACCTGCGGCGCATCTTCGCGCTCGCCGAGCTGACCCAGGTGCGCTCGGGCTGCCACGGCGCGACCGACATCTCGCCGGTCGGCATGGCCGCCGCGCTGCACGTCGGCCTGGCGATCCCGAACTTCGGCATCCAGGAGCACATGCGCCACGAGCCGCTCGTCGACGAGGTCTTCCCGCACGCCTACCGCTTCGAGGACGGCTACCTGCACCCGGGCGAGGCGCCCGGCCTCGGCGTCGAGCTCGACGACGAGCTGTCGGCGCAGCACCCCTACGTCGCCGCGTACCTGCCGGTCAACCGGCTGCGCGACGGGACGCTGCACGACTGGTGAGCGGCGCGCCGACCGCACGGCTGACGCGCGGCCGCGCTGCGAGCGCCGGGCTCGCCGTGCTGCCGGCGCGGGCGCCCGCGCAGACCGGGATCGTGCACCTCGGCCTCGGCGGCTTTCACCGCGCCCACCAGGCCGTCTACACCGCGCGCGCGCTGGCGCAGCAGGACGGCCCGTGGGGGATCGCCGGCGTCGCGATGCGCTCGCGCGGCGTCGTCGACGCGCTGCGCGCGCAGGACGGCCTCTACGGCGTGCTCGAGCTCGGCGGCGACAGGCGCGCGCCGCTCGTCGTCGGGGTGCACCGCGAGCTGCGCGTCGCGGCGGACGACCCGGGCGCCGTCGTCGCACTCGTCGCCCGGGCGGACACGCGGATCGTCACGCTCACGGTGACCGAGAAGGGCTACACGGCGCGGGCGGCGCGCAGCGCGCTCGACACGCGGCGCACCGACGTGCGCGCCGATCTCGCGGGGGCGCCGCCGGGCACCGCGATCGGGCTGCTCGCGCGCGGGCTGCAGCGGCGCCTGCGCGCGCACGGCGAGCCGCTGGCGGTCGTGAGCTGCGACAACGTCAGCGCCAACGGCGCGCACACGCGGGCGCTCGTGCTCGACTTCGTCGCGCTGCTGGAGGACCCCGACGCCGGCGACCTGCGCGCCTGGATCGAGCGCGACGTCGGCTTCCCCTCGACGATGGTCGACCGCGTCGTCCCCGCCGCCGGGCCCGAGCAGCGCGCCCGGGCGGCCGAGCTGCTCGGGCTGCAGGACGCGGCCACCGTCGCCGCCGAGCCGTTCTGCATGTGGGTGCTCGAGGACCGCTTCCCCGGCGGGCGCCCGCGCTGGGAGGCGGCGGGCGCGATCTTCGGCGACGAGGTGCAGCGCTACGAGCAGCTCAAGCTGCGCCTGCTCAACGCGACCCACTCGCTCGTGGCCTACCTCGGGCTGCTCGCGGGCGAGCCGACGATCGCGGGCGCGCTCGCGCTGGCGCCGATCCGCGCGGCGGCGGAGCATGCGATGGCGCGCGAGCTGGCGCCGACGCTGCAGCCGCCGGCCGGCGTCGACGTCGAGGTCTACGCGCGCGAGGTCCTCGCGCGCTTCGAGAACGCCGCCCTCGGCGACCGCACGGCGCGCGTCGCCACCGACGGCTCGCTGAAGCTGCCCGTCCGCCTGGGCGCCGCGGCGCTCGCCCGCACCGAGCGCGGCGAGCTGCCGCGCGTGCTGGCGCTCGTCGTCGCCGCCTACATCCGCTGCCTCGCGACGCCGGGCGCGATCGACGCCGCGCGCAGCGGGCTGCCGACGGACCCGCGCGGCGCCGAGCTCGAGCTGGCCGGGCAGCGCGCGCGCGGCTCGCGCGACCTCGTCGAGGCGGTCTTCGCGCTCGGCATCTTCGCGCCCGAGCTCGCCGCCGCGAGCGCGTTCGTCGACGCCGTCGCCGAGCTGCACGGCGAGCTCGTGCGCGGCGGCTGTGACGCGGCCATCGCAGCGGCCACGACATGACCGGGGCGCTGCGCATCGACCCGCAGATCCTGCTGCCGGCGACGCAGCCGCTGCGCGGCGTCGCCAGCGAGCTCTACGCGCAGGTCGCCGGCGCGCCGATCGTCTCCCCGCACGGCCATGTCGACGCCGAGCTGCTCGCCCGCGACGCGCCGTTCGGCGACCCGGCCGCGCTGCTCGTCACGCCCGACCACTACGTCGCGCGGCTGCTGCACGCCCACGGCGTGGCGCTCGACGCGCTGCGCGCGCCGGCCGACCCGCGCGAGGTCTGGCGCCTGCTCTGCGAGCACTGGCCGCTGCTCGCCGGCACGGTCGTGCGGCTCTGGCTCGAGCTCATCCTGCACGACGTCCTCGGCGCGCGGACGGCGCCGTCGCGGGCGACCGCCGACGCGCTGTTCGACGAGCTCTGCGAGCGCCTCGCGCAGCCGCGGCTGCGCCCGCGGGCGCTGCTGGCCCGCCACCGCGTGCAGCTGCTCGCGACGACCGACGACCCCGGCGACGACCTGCGCCACCACCGCGCGCTCGCCGACGACGAGAGCTGGACGGGGCGCGTCGTCCCGACGTTTCGCCCCGACGCGCTGCTGAACCCGGCGCGGCCGGACTGGCGCGAACGCGTCCGGCGGCTGGCGGCGGCGGCGCAGATGGCGGTCGAGCGCTACGAGGACTTCGTGGCGGCGCTCGAGCAGCGCCGCGGCGCGTTCGCCGCGCACGGCGCGACGGCGACCGACCACGGCGTGCAGCGGCTGTCGACCGAGCGCCTCGACGACGGCGCGGCGCGGCGCATCTTCGCGGCGGCGCTGCGCGGCGACTGCTCGCGCGCGGAGGCGGCGGCGTTCGGGGCGCACATGCTCGACGAGATGGCGCGCATGTCGTGCGAGGACGGGCTCGTCATGCAGCTGCACCCCGGCGTCCTGCGCGACCACCACGGCGCGACGCGGCGCGCCTACGGCCCCGACGCCGGCGCCGACATCCCGCTGCGGGCGGAGTTCACGACCGCGCTGCGCCCGCTGCTTGAGCGCTACGGCACCCACCCGCGCTTCCGGCTGGTCCTGTACACCGTCGACGAGACGGCGTACGCGCGCGAGCTCGCGCCGCTCGCGGGCTTCTACCCGTCGGTCCATCTCGGCGCGCCGTGGTGGTTTCTCGACTCGCCGGCGGGCATGCTGCGCTTCCGCCGCGCCGTCACCGACACGATCGGCTTTCACCGCACGGCGGGCTTCGTCGACGACGCCCGCTCGCTGCCCTCGATCCCGGTGCGCCACGACGTCGCGCGGCGCGTCGACTGCGCCTTTCTCGCCGAGCTCGTCTGCGAGCACCGGCTGTCGCTCGACGAGGCGGCGCGCGTCGCGCGCGACCTCGCGGGCGGGCAGGCGCGGCGGGTGTTCGGACTGCGCGACTGAGTGGTGGTGGCGGCGCCGGGCGGCGGGTGGGGGGTCATCCGGGAACGTTCCCGGATGACCCACTAGGCTGCGCCTCACCGTGGAGCAGCGCATCAGCCTCGTCACGCTCGGCGTCCGCGACCTCGCGCGAGCGCGGAGCTTCTACGAGGCGCTCGGCTGGGGCGGGGCGCAGCAGCCCGACGACGAGGTCGCGTTCTTTCAGGCCGGCGGCATGGTGTTCGGGCTCTGGACGGCGCTCGGCGGGCACGGGGCGCCGGGGATCGAGCTCGCCCACAACGTCCGCGGCCCCGAGGAGGTGCAGGCGCTGCTCGCCGAGGCGCAGCGCGCGGGCGCGACGATCGTCCGCCCGGCCGAGCTGCAGCCGTGGGGCGGTACGTCGGGCGCCTTCGCCGACCCCGAGGGGTACGTGTGGGAGATCGCCCACAACCCCGGCTGGACGATCGCCGACGACGGCTCGGTCGCGCTGAGCTGACGCCTCCATCCGACCGCGCCGCAGACGCGGCGTTCACCCGGCCCCCGGGTGCCCTCCGGTCAGCGCCGCCTCGCGGGCCCGGCGGTCGACGGCGCCCCAATCGGGACGTGCGCCGTCGGCGTCGGTGAGGTCGTAGGTGCGCATGAGGTCCCACGAGCCCAAACACCGCCCGGCGAAGCGACCGCGGTCGGGATCGGCCGCCAGCGCGGCGATCCCGCGGCCCAGCAGGTGCGGCGTCTCGGAGTGTGCGACGTACGGGACGCGCTCGGCCGCCGCGCGCCACGTCTGCTCCGTGACGCCGTAGAGCTCGAGCATCGACTCCGAGCGCAGGTAGCCGGGCGTGACGCTGAGCGCGGTCACTCCGTGCGGGGCAAGCTCGTGCGCCAGCGCCTCGCCGATACGCACGATGCCCGTCTTGACGAGGTCGTAGGGCAGGTTGGTGCGGTAGACGGCGTCGCCCTTGCCGTCGCCGACCTCCACGACGAGTCCGCCCGTGCCCTCCAGCATGAGCGGGATCGCGTGGTGGCTCGTGATCAGATGCGTCTCGATGCCGTTGCGCACGATGGCGAGCGTCGCATCGAGCGGGTGCTCCCACAGCGCCCTGCCCCAGTGGACGAACGGATCGCCGCCCCAGACGTCGTTGACGAGGACGTCGAGGCGCCCGTGGTCGGCGCGGATGCGGGCCACGAGATCGGCGACGTCGTCCTGATCGGCATGGTCGCAGCGAACCGCGATGCCGTTGCCGCCGGCTGCCGTCACCCGCTCGGCGGTCTCCTCGATCGTCTCCGGGCGATTCATCGCCGAGCGCGCGGCGCGGGTCGAGCGGCCGCTTGCGAGGACCGTGGCGCCGAGCGCCCCGAGCTCGACGGCGATGGCGCGGCCGCAACCGCGCGTGGCACCGGCGACGAGGGCGACCCGGCCGGCGAGTGGTCGATCGGTCATCCCCGCACGATCACCGAAGCGGTCGTGGATCTCGCCGTGTCGGTGGGCGGGGCCCCCGCGGCCATCTGTCAGCCTTCGCGCGATGGGGTCGCTCGCCGCCGCAGCCGTGCAGATCGAACCGCTGCAGCTGGCGCCGGCGCTCGCCTTCGGCGTCATGTACGCGGCCCGCGCGCGCGGTCTCGCGGCGCGCGACCGCCCGCCGCCCGCGTGGCGCCAGGCCTGCTTCTACAGCGGGCTCGCGCTCATCGCGCTGACGTTGAGCTCGCCGCTCGGCGTGCTCGCCGACGACCTCTTCTGGGCGCACATGGCCGAGCACCTGCTGCTCGCCGACCTCGGCGCGCTGCTGCTCGTGCTCGGCCTCACCGGCCCGCTGCTCGCGCCGCTGCTGCGCACCACCGCGCTGGGCTGGGTGCGCCACCTCGCCCATCCCGTGCCGGCGTTCGGCCTGTGGGCGGCGGACCTCTTCTTCTGGCACGTCGTCGGCCCGCACGAGGCCGCGGTGCGCAACGACGTCGTGCATGCCGTGCAGCACATGCTGTTCGTCGGCTTGGGGATCAACATGTGGATGGCGCTGCTCGGGCCGCTGCCCAAGCCGGCCTGGTTTGGCAACGCCGCCAAGCTCGTCTACATCATCGTCGTGCGGCTGACCTCGACCGTGCTGGCCAACGTCTTCGTGTGGAGCAACGACGCGTTCTTCGACGTGTACGCGGCGGGCGAGCGGGCCCGCGGGATCTCGCCCCAGACCGACCAGGTCGTCGCGGGCTCGATCATGATGGTCGAGGGCTCGATCCTCACGGTCTGCCTCTTCGGCTGGCTGTTCCTGCGCAGCGCGCGCGAGGGCGAGGAGCGCCAGGAGCTGCTGGACCTCGCGGCCGCCGGCGGCGTCGCGCTCGACGAGCGCCGCGCGACGCGGGCCGTCGCCGCCGGTCGCACCGAAGAGCTCAGACGGCGCATCGACGAGGCGTCCAAGCGGTAACGTTTTCGGGCATGTCTCTCATCTCAAAGCTCACACAGGTCGCGAGATCACCGAAGGGCCAGCAGCTGGTCAACCGGGCCAAGCACATCGCCAACGATCCGAAGACGCGCGAGAAGATCGAAAGCGCGAAGGAGAAGATCGGCGATCAGCTCAGCGGCGCCAAGCAGAAGGTCGACCACAAGCGCGGCGAGCACAAGCCCGACGCGCCGGACGACACGCCGCCCTCGAGCTACGGGGACGGCCCCAAGGCGGCCTAGGACCCACCCTCGAGCGCCATGCGCTCGGCACGCTCGGCGAGGGCCTGCACTCCCTCGCCGAAGCCGTGCAGCCATGGGTCGTCGGTGCTGCCCGCCAGCGCGCGGCGGTAGTTGCCCTGCATGAAGACGACCGCCTTCCAGAGCGCGAGCGTCCGGTACCAGCGCACGTCGGTCATCGCGCGCCCGCTGCGCTGCTCGTAGCGCGCGACGAGCTCGTCGCGCGTCATGAAGCCCTCGCCGCGCGTGACGCTCGACAGCTCGAACATCCCCAGCGGCGGATCGTCGCGCTGGACCCAGAGCGCGCAGAGGTAGCCCACGTCGGCGAGCGGGTCGCCGATCGTCGCCATCTCCCAGTCCAAGACCGCGGCGACGCGGGCGGGCGCGCCCGGCGCGAGCATGACGTTGCCCAGGCGAACGTCGCCGTGCACGATCGTCGGCGGGGGCGAGGCGGGCAGGTGCTCGCGCAGCCACGCGCCGACGCGCTCGACGGCGGCGATCTCGTGCGTGCGGCTGTGCTCCCAGAGGCCGCCGAAGCGCCGCAGCTGGCGCTCGAGGTAGGCCTCCGGGCGCGGCGAGAAGCCGTCCAGCCCGCACGCCCGCCAGTCGACGTCATGCACCTCGACGAGCGCGTCGACGAGCTCCTCGCCGATCCGCCGGCGCTGCGGCGGACCGTCGAGCGCGGGCGGCACGACGTCGGTGACGACGTCGCCGGCGACGCGCTCCATGACGTAGAACGGCGCGCCGATCAGCGACGGGTCGTCGCTGACGGCGAGGACGCGCGGCACCCGCGCCGCCGTCGGCGCGAGCGCGCGCAGCAGCCGCGCCTCGCGCAGCACGTCGTGCGCGCTGGGCGGCAGCGGGCCGCGCGGGGGGCGGCGCAGCACGAGCTCGCGCCCGCCGCCGCGGACGAGCAGGGTGACGTTCGAATGCCCCTCCCCGAGCGGCTCGACGACCGTCTCGGCGGCGGTCGCGCAGCCCAGCCCGTGGGCGGCGAGGAACGCCGCGAGCGGCTCGACGACGACGAGCGGCTCGCGCTCGTTGGCGGCCGCGGCGGCATGCGTCGCGACGACGTCGTCGGGTGCCAGCGGGGCGCTCATCGCGCCCGACGTTAGCCGCCCGGCCCGCAACCTTGCCGCGCTAGGTTGGTTGGGGAACCCGATGCCCAGACTTCTTCTCGTCGCTGCGCTGCTCGTCCTCGCCCTGGCCCCAGCGGCGAGCGCGTCGCGCACCCAGTACACGACCTTCGAGGCTCCCAAGGACCTGCTCGTCGCCTCCCAGCGCCCCGCCGCCCTCGCCGAGCTGGACTCGCTCGGCGTCGATGCGCTGCGCGTCATCCTGACGTGGTCCGCGGTCGCCCCGGGCGCCGACAGGTCCCAGCGCCCGGACTTCGAGCCGACCGATCCCGGCGCCTACGACTGGGGCGAGTACGAGCCGCTCATGGCCGCCGCCGAGGAGCGCGGCTGGGACGTGACGCTGACGATCACCGGCCCGGTGCCGAAGTGGGCCACGAAGGCCCGGCGCGACAACTTCACGCGTCCGAGCCCGTCGGCGTTCGCCGCCTTCGCGACCGCCGTGGGGCGCAAGTTCGGCGACCAGGTGCGCACGTGGGCGATCTGGAACGAGCCCAACCAGCCGCAGTTCTTGCGCCCGCAGTACGCCCGCGGCGGGCGCGCGACGTCGCCGGGGATCTACCGCCAGCTCTTCTGGGCCGGGCGGCGCGGGCTCTTCAAGGCCGGCCAGCGCGGCGACACGATCCTCATCGGCGAGACCTCGCCGCGCGGCAACCGCCGCGTCGTCGCCCCGATCCGCTTCCTGCGCGGCGCGCTGTGCCTGAACTCGAAGTACCGCAAGCGCACGTCCTGCACGCCGGTGCCGGCCGACGGCTGGGCGCACCATCCGTACACGACCCGCCAGGGCCCGTACTGGCGCCCGCCGCAGAAGGACGACGTGACGATCGGCGTGCTCTCACGGCTCGCCCGGGCGCTGGACCGCGCGCACCGCGCGAAGGCCACGACGACGAAGCTGCCGATCTACATCACCGAGTTCGGCATCCAGTCGACGCCGGACACGATCTCCGGCGTCTCGCTCGCCAAGCAGGTCGAGTACCGCGCCGCGTCCGAGCGGATCTCGTACTCCAACGGGCGCGTGAAGGCGTTCTCGCAGTACCTGCTGCGCGACAGCGACCCGACGGGCCCGAAGGAGTACGGCGGCTTCGAGTCGGGGCTGCGCTTCGCCGACGGCAAGCCCAAGCCGTCGCTGGACGCCTTCCGGCTGCCGCTCGCCGTCAAGCGCAGCGGCCGGCGCGTCTCGATCTGGGGCTACGTGCGGCCCGCCGACGGCGCCACGACCGTGACCGTGACGTACGCCAACCGCAGGTCGTCGCGCTTTCGCCCGCTGAAGACGGTCACGACGGACTCGCGCGGCTACTTCCACCTGCGCGCCAACTGGCGCAGCGGGCGGCGCTGGAACATCGAGTGGGAGGGCCGGCGCGGCAGCCCGGTCGGCTCCTACGACGGGCGCTAGCTCCGCGCGCCGGCGCGCCCTCAGCGCCGCGCGAGCAGCATGAACGTGTGGCCCAGCCAGCGCAGGCCGGGCGCCGAGCCGAAGCGGTCCAGCGCGCCGACCGCGCGCTGCGCGGCGACCGGCAGGCGCCGCCAGGAGTAGCTGACGGCGTGCAGCTCGGGCGCGAGGCCGACCGCGCGCGCGACGGCGGCCAGCCGCCGCGGTGACAGCGGGACGTCGTCGGGCGTGCCATGCACCGCGACGCCGAGCCCGGCGCGGTTGGCCAGCGCGAGCGCCGCGCCGATCGGATGCAGCACGTTGGGCTCGATCGCGACGAGCACGCCGCCGGGGCGCAGCAGGCGGTGCGCCTCGGCGAGCACCGGCTCGAGCGGGCCGGCGTAGGCGACGTGGTGCAGGACGAGGCGATGCAGGACGACGTCGAAGGACGCGTCGGGCAGCGAGTCCAGCTGGCCGGCGGCGCCCTGCAGCCCCTCGTCGGCCTCGCCGAGCGCGACGGCGTGGCGCGGGCGCTGCGGATCGAGGTCGGCGGCGACGAGCCGCCACGCGGGCGCGGGCAGCAGGTGGCGCCCGGGGTGCCAGCCGCAGCCGACCGACAGCGCGTCCCCGGCGGTCATGCCGAGGTGGCGGTCCAGCAGCTCGCGCTCGCGCCGCTTGCCGCGCTCGTACTGCTCGGCGAGCGTCGCCGGGTCGCTGCGGCGGTCGAGCAGGTTGTCGGGCGTGTACGTCTCGCTCAGAAGCCGCAGGCTACTCGCCGCGCGATCGCTGCGGCGCAGGACGGCCCGACCCAGCGGCCACACCCTCGCGCGGCGCTCATCGAGCCCGCCTCGTAGGCTCAGCGCAATGTCGCGCTGGCCGGCCGAGAACGTCTATGGGACCGCCAAGCAGGGGCTGCGCTCGCGCGCGGCGTCGGTCGTCTCCGGGCGCGCTCGCTCGCGCCGCCACGAGCGTCTGTTCGAGCTCACGGGCGCCGCCGCGGGGTCGCGCATCCTCGACGTCGGCTGCGGCTCCCTCGGCCTGCGCCGCCACGCCCCCGGCCACGACGTCACCGGCCTGGACCGCGAGCCGCGGCCCGACTACCCCGGCCCGTTCGTGCAGGCCGACGTGCTCGACGGGCTGCCGTTCGCCGACGGCGCGTTCGACCTCGTCTACTGCTCGAGCGTCGTCGAGCACATCGCGCCGTCCGACCGCGCCGCGTTCGCCGCCGAGCTGCGGCGCGTCGCGCGCGGCTGGTACGTCCAGACGCCCGCGTTCTCGTTTCCGGTCGAGCCGCACGCCCTGCTGCCCTTCGCGCATTGGCTGCCGCCGGCGATCCGCCGCCCCTACTGGCGCCTCGGCGTCGCCGGCGAGTGGGAGCAGATCGAGCTGCTGCGCCGTGTCGAGATGACGCGGCTGTTCGGCCCGCCCGTCGCCGAGCGCATCGGGCCGTTCGCGAAGAGCTGGATCAGCGTGCGGCCCGTCGACGGATCGCCGGGCGCCCACAGCGCATAGATTTCCAGCGATGGCACAGCAGCTGTGGTTTCTGCGGCACGGCGAGGCCGAGCCGCACGGTGCGCGACCGGATCCCGAACGGCGCCTCACCGCCCGCGGCGAGGTCCAGTCGCGCGCCGCCGGCACGGCGCTGCGCGCGCTGGAGGTCTCCTTCCAGCTCGTCGTCACGAGCCCGCGCGTCCGGGCGCTCGACACCGCCCGGCTGGCCTGCGAGGAGCTCGGCAACGACTTCGTCGTCGAGACGGCGCTGTCGAGCGAGTTCGACGCCGGCGCGGCGCTCGCGCTGGCCGCGTCGGAGGGCGCCTCCAAGCGCGTGCTCTTCGTCGGCCACAACCCCGACTTCGTGCAGATCGTCTACGACCTCACGGGCGCGAACCTCGAGATCAAGAAGGGCGGCCTCGTGGGGATCCGCATGCGCGGTGCGCGCGGCGAGCTGCTCGCGCACCTGCGCCCGCGAGAGATCAGCCTCATCGCCCAGACGGTGCCGCAGCTCGGCAGCTAGAGGAGCTTCGCCGTCGCCCGCGCCGCGATCAGCAGCGGGTCGTAGACGCCGCTGAACGGCGGTGCGTAGGAGAGGTCGAGCAGCTCGAGCTCGTCGACCGCGAGCCCGGTCCAGACCGCGGTCGCGAGCACGTCGATGCGCTTCGCCGCGCCCTCGACGCCGACGATCTGCCCGCCGAGCAAGCGCCCGCTGGCGGCCTGCGCGACGAGCTTGACCCAGATCGGCCCCGAGCCCGGGTAGTAGCCCGCGCGCGTGCGGTCCTCGATCGTGGCGCTGACGACGTCGATGCCCGCCGTCCGCGCCTCGTCCTCGCCGAGCCCCGTGCGCCCGACCTCGTAGCGGCAGATCTTGGAGACCGCGGTGCCGATGACGCCGGGAAAGCGCGCGTCGCCGCCGGTCGCGTTGACCCCGGCGATGCGGCCCTGCTTGTTGGCGTGCGTGCCGAGCTGGATGTTGACCATCCGATCGAGCAGGCGATGGCGGCTCTCGGCGCAGTCGCCGGCGGCGAAGACGCCGTCGTGGCCGGGGCAGCGCTGGTCGTCGCCGACGCGCAGGGCGCCGCTGTCGCCGATCTCCAGGCCGGCGTCCAGCGCGATCTGCACCGCGGGCGCGACGCCCGTGCCGACGACGACGTGGTCGGCCTCGATGAACTCGCCGCCCGCGAGCACGCCGACGGGGCCGCCGCGCGCAGCGAGGATCACCTCCTCGACCGCCGTGCCGACGATGACGCGCACGCCGCGCGCCTGCGCGGCGTCCTGGACGTGGGCGGCCATGTCGGCGTCCAGCGTGCTCATGACCTGCGGCGCGAGCTCGATCATCGTCACCTGCAGGCCGCGGTCCAGAAACGCCTCGGCCATCTCGAGGCCGATGTAGCCCGCCCCGACGACGACCGCCCGGCGCCCGCCCGCTGCCAGGCGCGCGTGCAGGCGCTCGGCGGCCGGCACCGTGCGCACGGGCTCGATCGCGTCCGCCCCGGGGATCGGCGGGGTCACGGCCTCGGCGCCGGTCGCGACGACGAGCTGGTCGAAGGGCTCGCGCGACTGCGCGCCGCCGGCCGCGCGCACGGTCAGCGTGCGCGCGTCGAGGTCGATCGCCAGGACCTCGCAGCCCGACCGCACGTCGATCCCGTTGGCGCGGTGCTGCTCGGGAGTGCGGCTGACGAGCCGCGCCGCGTCCTCGACGAGCCCGCCGACGAAGTACGGGATCCCGCACGCCGAGTACGACGTGTGGGGACCGCGCTCGAACGCGACGACGTCGAGCTGCGGGTCGCGCCGGCGGGCGATGCTCGCCGCGCTCATCCCGGCCGCGTCACCGCCGACGATTGCCAGTCGCTGCCTCCCCATCGACGTGAGGGTACGGGTCTAGGGTTAACGGCGTGCCCGAGCTGCCCGAGGTCGAGATCACCGCGCGCCGCCTGGACGGCGCGCTGCGCGGCGCGACGATCGACTCGGCGCTCGCGCCCGGCATCAACGCGCTCAAGACGTTCGACCCGCCGCTGGCGGCGCTGGAGGGGCGCGCGATCGTGTCGGTCGCGCGCCGCGGCAAGCAGTTCGTCGTGCAGGTCGGCGGCGGCCTGGCGCTGCTCGTGCACCTCATGAGCGCCGGGCGCCTGCAGCTCTACGACAAGCGCGCCGGCCCGCGCGACCGCACCTCGCGGCTGCTGCTGCGCGTGACCGGCGGCGGCGACGCCGGGCCGGACGCCCAGCGTGAGCTGCGGCTGCGCGAGTTCGGCACCAAGCAGGCGGCGTGGGTCAAGCTCATGCCCGCCGACGCCGTCGAGCAGGACGAGCTCATCGCGACGCTCGGCCCGGAGGCCTGGCCGCAGCCGCCCGAAGACCTGCGCGCGCTGCTGCGCGCGCCGCGCCCGCTGCACACGATGCTGCGCGACCAGCGCGTCATCGCCGGGATCGGGCGCTCGTGGGTCGACGAGATCCTGTGGACCGCGCGGCTGTCGCCGTTCAAGCGCGGCGACGACCTGTCCGGCGAGGAGGCGCTCGCGCTGCGCGAGGCGATCGCGACCGTGCTCGACGGCGCGATCGAGCACTACGAGCGCGTCGTGACGCTGCCGATCCCCGACAAGCTGCCGCTGCCGCTGCAGGTGCACCGCAAGGGGGGCGAGCCCTGCCCGCGCTGCGCCACGACGATCGAGCAGGTCCACTACGAGGACTACGTCATGTGCTACTGCCCCGCCGACCAGACGCAGGGCAAGGTGCTCAAGGACCGCCGCCTCTCGCGCCTGCTGAAGTAGCGCGGAGGGGCGGCCGCGCGGGACGTCAGCCGCGGACCCCGTGCAGGGGGTTGGGGATCGCGATGTACGTCGCCTCCTCGTGCATCTGCGAGCGCATCTGCGCCTTGCAGGGCCACGTGGCGGAGCTCAGCAGGCGCTGCAGCAGCGTGGCGGCGCCGTCGCCCCGCTCGCGCTCGCGCTCGAGCAGCGCCTTGAGGTCGGCGAGCAGCTCGATCTCGTCGATCGCGCCGGCGACGCCGAGCGCGTTGACGACGCCGAGCGCGTTGTCGAGGAACGGGCCCTCGCCGATCCCGGCACCGCCGACCGCGATGTCGTCGTGCGCGGCCTGGCCGACGATCGTCGCGCCGGCGTCGCGCAGGACGCAGCGCGCGGGCCAGCCGTCCTCGAGCTCGACGAGCGTGCCCTGCTGGTCGCTGCGCAGCGACAGCCCGAGCTCGCCGTACACGCGCAGCAGCGGGACGATCGCGACCTCGGCGTAGCGGGCGAACCACTCGCGCGCGACGTCCGCCCGCGGGCGGGCGGCCTGCTCGGCGAGCCGCGCGACGATCTGCCCGAGCCGGCTCGTGCCCGCGAACGGGTGGTCCTGGACGAGCACCTCGACGGCGCTGACGTCGGTGCTCGAGTCCGCGCGCCAGCGGTTCTCGCGCAGCTGCACGGACAGTCCCTCGACCGGCGTGCCGTCCACGACGACGGCGAGGAACGCCGGGTCCTGCAGCAGCGTGAGCGCGGGCGCGATCGCGGCGGCAGCCGTGCCGACCTCGCCGGCGATGCGGCGCGCCGCATCGACGCCGCGCTGCAGGTCGGCCGGTGCGGTCACGGCCGTGTCCGCCGTCAGCCGCACGTGCAGCGGGAACGTGAGCTGCCAGGCCCAGTCGGGGTTGTAGACGGTCGCCAGGGACGCCGTCGGCGCGACCTCGCCGCCGAGCTCGCCGAGCTCCACGATGCGCCCGTCGGCGAGCAGCGCGGCGACGTCGTCGCGCTCGCGCAGGTAGGCGAGCTCCCACGGGTGGACGGGCAGCAGGACGCGCTCGCCGTGCTCGGAGAGGGCGGCGTCGAGCGCGGCGCCGTCGACGGCGGGGTCCTCGCGCAGCAGCCGCTCGGTGAGCTGCGCGGCGGGCGCGGAGGCGGCGCTGTCGGAGTGCACGAGCGCGGGGTCGACCGCCAGCCAGCGCAGCGCGAAGCGTGCCTGCGCCTCGGGCGCGTACGCGGCCGTCTGCTCGGGGCCGAGCTCCCAGCGGCTCTTGGCGGCGGGGTGCGCCATGTGCCCGAGCAGGCCCGCCTGCTCGCTGTCGACGAAGCGCAGCGGGTCGGCGCTCCAGAGCCGCTCGACGTCGGCCTCGCGCGCGTCGAGGAACGCCCCGAGCGTCGTGACGTGCTGGCGCACGCGGGCGAGCAGGAACGTCGGGTCGGGTCCGCGCGTGCCGGCGGCGGAGACGTCGTCGTCGTAGACCGACCCGGCCGAGCCGAGCTCGTCGGCCAGCATGCCCATGAGCGTGTCGATCCCGATCGACCACGGCTTGCCGCCCGCCATCGCGACGTACGCGGGCGTGCGGAAGCGGTGGCGGTGCGTCGGCGAGAGGTGGCGCACGCCGGCGAGGACCGCGGTGCGCTCGTCGGGGAAGGGCAGCACCGCCACGAACTCGTCGCCCTCCTCGGCGAACTCGGGCACGCCGGCGGCCGGCACCGGGCGCCACTCGCCGCCCTCGCGGGTGTAGCAGTTCAGCAGCGCCTCGGTGGCTGCGCTGACCGCGGCCTGGTAGCCGCGCGTCTGCGGCACGTCTTCGCGAGGGCTGTGCGGAAGCGGAGCGGTCTCTTCGTGGATCTTCATTGGCCTACCCATACCTTGGATACGAAGCGGCGAGGCGTTGCGGTCTACCTTCGATGCTACGCAAGTGCGATCATGGCGCCCGTGATCGGCGCCGGCGCCTCCGCTCCCGACTTCGTGCTGCCTGATCAGGACGGCGACCAGGTCCGGCTGTCCTCCCTGCGGGGGCGCACGGTCGTCCTGTACTTCTACCCCAAGGCGGACACGCCGGGGTGCACCACGCAGGCCTGCTCGATCCGCGATCGCGACGCGGACTACGCGGCGGCGCGGGCGAAGGTCATCGGCGTCTCGCCCGACCCGGTCGCGAAGGTCAAGACGTTCCACGCCAAGCGCGACCTGAACTTCACCCTGCTGGCCGACGACGACCATGCCGTCTGCGAGAAGTACGGCGTGTGGGTGCAGAAGTCGATGTACGGCAGGACCTACATGGGCGCGCAGCGCGCGACGTTCATCATCGACCCGAAGGGCAACATCGCCCACGTCATCGCGAAGGCGTCGCCCAAGACGCACGACGACGAGGTGCTCAGGGCGCTCGCCGACATGGGAGCGAAGAGCGCTTGACCGCGTTCAGTTGGGTTCCGTCCGAACCGCGAGCGAACATGCGTTCGTGTCGTCCGTACGTCCTGACCCGGCTGCCGCCGCCGTTGCTCGCTGGGCGGTTGCCGCTTTCAGGCAGCTCGAACTGCCTATGGCAGCAAGCCCCCATCTGCTGACAGCAGGGGAAGAAGTCGACGGCCAGCACGGCGAGGTGTTCACGCGCCGCTGGGTCGTAGACCTCATCCTCGACCTCGTCGGCTACACCGCGGACCGCGACCTTCTCAGTCTCACCGCGGCCGAGCCATCATGTGGATCCGGCGCGTTCTTGGTCCCGATGGTCGAGCGGCTGCTCGAGTCGTCTCACCGGCATGGACGTGCGGTGACCGTTGACGGCGCACGTCGAGCGATCGCGGCAACGGACCTGCTGACGGCGAACGTCGCAGCAAGCCGGGCCGCGGTGCGAGCTGCCTTGGTGTCTGGCGGCGTCGCTTCAGACATCGCGGGCGCGCTTGTCGACGAGTGGGTGCACCGTCGGGACTTCCTGCTGCAGCCGCCGGTCCCCCAAACGACGGACGTCGTCGTCGGCAACCCTCCCTACATCCGTCTCGAAGCCATGCCACGGGAGCGCTCGGACGCCTATCGGCGGGCCTGCACGACCATGGGCGGGCGCGCAGACGTCTACGTCGGGTTCTACGAACACGCACTTCACGCGCTCCGCGACGGCGGCGCGCTCGGCTTCATCTGCGCCGATCGCTGGATGCGCAACGCCTACGGCGCGAACCTCAGGGCGCTCGTGTCGAGCGGTTGGTCGGTGGAAGCTCTCGTCTCGATGACAGGCGTCGATGCGTTCGAGCAAGAGGTTGACGCCTACCCGGCTGTCACGATCATCCACCGGCGCGCCCAGACAGGCGGTCCTCTCGTGGTTGAGGGCTCTTTCGCGTTCGGAGCTTCCGACGCCTGCGAGATCGCTTCGCTTGCCGTCACCGCTGCCCCCGGGGAGGAACCAGTGGTCAGGCCGGCCTACCGCGCCGCCCGGCTGACGTCCTGGTTCGAGGGCCGGGCAGGCTGGCCACACGGGCATCCCGAGCAGCTCGCTGTTCTGGCACAGATCGAAGCAGCATTCCCGCCGTTGGAGGATGCGGCGACCGGGACGAAGGTCGGCATCGGCGTCGCGACCGGAGCAGACAGAGTCTTCATCGTCAGCGACGCCCGTATCGTGGAGCCCGAGCGACTCTTGCCGCTCGCGATGCCCCGCGACCTCGCCAGCGGTGCCGTCGAGTGGTCCGGCAAGTACCTCGTGAACCCCTGGGAGCCAACCGGGCTGATCAACCTGGACGAGTGGCCTCGTACCGCCGCATACCTCGATCAGCACCGCGACCTCCTCGCAGCGCGCCACACCGCGCGGAGCGGACGCTGGTACAGGACGATCGACCGGGTGATCTCCGGCCTCGCCGCAAACCCCAAGCTCTACCTGCCTGACTTCAAGGACGTCACGTTCCCAGTGCTTGATGAGGGCGAGACGTACCCGCATCACAACCTCTACTGGGTGACCTCCGACCAGTGGGACCTGAACGTTCTGGGCGGACTCATGCTCAGCGACGTTGCGAATCTGTTCATCGAGGCGTACTCGGTCAGGATGCGCGGCGGCTACCTGCGGTTCCAGGCGCAGTACCTGCGCCGCATTCGTGTGCCACGCCGGCAGGATCTCTCACCCGAGTCGGCAGACGCCCTCGCTCGCGCGTTCGTCCAGCGTGATCGCGCGGCCGCGACGGCGGCCGCGCTGCCGCTCTACGGCTTGGACGAGCTTCCGGGCTGATGCCCCAGACCGACGCAGACGTGGCCCGCGCCATGGCGGCGTACTGGGCACTCAAGGACGAGCAACTCGCCGCGGCTACGGCGATACGTTCGACGTCAGAGGGAAGCGCCAAGGCAGTGCGAGGCGGCGGGCACTTCGAGCCGGTGATTCAGCTGATCGCCAGTTTCTTCACCGACGCGGGCTATCCGTCCTCGGCGATCTTTGCTCGGGGCCACGACACGATCCTGCCGGCATACTTGCGACCGACGAAGAACTGGGACCTCGTCGTCGTGCATCGCAGGGTCCTCGTCGCCGCGATCGAGGTCAAGGCGCTCGGCGGGCCGTCATTCGGTAACAACTACAACAATCGTCTCGAGGAGGCGATTGGATGCTCGGTCGACCTCACTGCTGCGAATGCCGCCCACCTGATCGGCGAAGAGAAGCCATGGCTCGGCTACTTCTTCGTCGTCGAGGATCATCCGGGTTCTCGCCGGACCCTCCGGGAGCGCTCCTCGCGGTCGTTTCCCGTCGAGCCGATCTGGGCCGATCGCTCGTACCAGACCCGCTACTCGGTCACCGGGCGCCGACTGCTCGACTCCAAGATGTACGACGCGGTGTGCTACCTCGTGTCCTCGAGGAACGACCCCACCCCGGCAGAGCCGGAACCCGCCTTGGACTGGGCTCATTTCGCGGCGGCGATCCGCGCTCGCATCTTCTACCTGAAGAGCCTCGGCTACCCGTAGGCGTACCGACGGCCGCGCGATCGTGTTCCTCAGGATGTGAAGCTCGACCGCGGATAGGGGGCCTCTGAACGCCCGCGCGGCCACGCTGGTGCAATTGTCGCGACGGACCAACCGCACGATCCCCGCTGGACGCGGCGGGTAGCGTTGCGCACGTGGCCGACTGGGACGACGTGCGTCGCCTGGCGCTCGCGCTGCCCGCGACGAGCGAGCGGCTGTCACGCGACATGCGCCAGTGGCGGGTTCGCGACAAGCTCTTCGTCTGGGAGCGCCCGCTGCGGGGACCCGATCTGCGCGCGCTCGGACCCGACGCGCCCGACGGACCGATCCTCGGCGCCCGCGTGGAGCACCTCGGCGCCAAGGCGGCGCTCCTCGCCGACGATCCGGCGCTGTTCTTCACGACGCCGCACTTCGACGGCTACCCGGCGATCCTCGTGCGGCTGGACCGCATCGGCCTCGAGGACCTGCACGAGGTCGTCGTCGAGGCCTGGCTGGCGCGGGCGCCCAAGCGGCTCGTCGACGCCTATGAGCGCCGCGGACCGCAGGGCGGCGAGTAGGCGCGACGCGCGTGGGCCGCGGGCCGCGGGCCGCGGCGCGGCGCGGCGCGGCGGCCTGCGAGACTCGCGGCATGCTGCGCCCCTTCGCCCAGGTCGACGTCTTCGCGACCACCGCCTACAGCGGCAATCCGGTCGCAGTCGTGCTCGACGGCGCGGGGCTGAGCACCGAGGAGATGGAGCGCTTCGCGCGCTGGACGAACCTGTCGGAGACGACGTTCGTGCTGGCCCCGTCCGACGAGCGCGCGGACTACCGCGTGCGGATCTTCACGCCGGTCGTCGAGCTGCCGTTCGCCGGGCATCCGACGCTCGGGACGTGCCACGCCTGGCTCGCCGCGAACGGCGGCGCAACCGCGCGCGAGGAGTTCGTGCAGGAGTGCGCCGCTGGGCTCGTGCGCATCCGGCGCGGTGAGGCGGGGCTGTCCTTCGCGGCGCCGCCGCTCGTGCGCGACGGCCCGGTCGACGAGGCGCTCGTCGCGAAGATCGCGGCGCTGCTCGGACTGGACCGCGGCGAGATCCTCGACGCCCAGTGGGCCGACAACGGACCCGGCTGGGTCGCGGTCCTGCTCGAGGACGCAAGCGCCGTGCTCGCCGTGCGGCCGGGCGCCGCCAACCTCGATCTCGGCATCGTCGGCGCCTACCCCCCGGGCTCGCCGGAGGCCTTCGAGGTGCGGGCGTTCTTCCCCAAGGACGGCGTGCTCGTCGAGGACCCGGTCACCGGGAGCCTGAACGCCTCGATCGCCCCGTGGCTGCTGGGAACCGGCCGCGCGACGTCGCCGTACGTCGTGTCGCAGGGCACGCTGCTGGGCCGCGCCGGCCGCGTCCACGTCGCCCGCGACGACGGCGACACGATCTGGGTCGGCGGCGCGACCGTGACCTGCGTGGCGGGCGAGGTCGAGCTCTAGCGAGCCGGGGGGTGTGGACGTTGCGTCGCTCCGGGCGCCGCAACGTCCACAGCCACCTGGCCGCAGCGCAACCTCTCCGCGCGACCCTCGTTTCAAGCCCCATGCGAACGCTGCTGACCACCCTCGCCGCCCTGCTCGCCCTGGCGGCCCCCGCCGCCGCTCAGGACATCGCCCGCCTCGACCGGCCGACCCCGATCGCGGCGCACGCGGGCTGGCTGGCGTGGAGCACGCGCGGCCCCGACGACCTCTTTCGCCTGACGCTGCGCAGCCCGGCGGGCCTCATCACGTTCCCTGCGGTCGCTCCCCGCTCGACGACGTTCGACGTCGACCTCGGCCCGACCGCCGAGGGCCTCGTCGCGACGTACTCGCGCTGCCGCGTGGAGGTCTCCGGGCCCGGCGCGTTCCTGCCGGTCGACTACGACGAGGGCTCCGGCTGCGACGCCTACCTGCTCGACGTCGCCACGGGCGTCGAGCGCAAGCTCAGCGGCCTGAGCACGAACCAGGCCGACGAGACCTGGCCCACGGTGTGGCGCGACAAGGTCGCGTTCGTGCGCTCCTACGACCGCAAGCCCGACCTGCCCTACCTCTACGTGCGGCCGCTCGCCGGCGGGCGCAGCGAGCGCCAGCCGGGCGGCACGCGGAAGGTCTGCAGCCGCGACGGCCGCCGGCTCGTCTGCACCGACGAGCGCGTCAGCCGCCCCTACGCGCTCGAGCTCTACGGCAGGCGCCTCGCGTTCGGCTGGACCTACGCCGGGCGCAGCGAGGGGCTGGACACCGAGATCCGGCTCGACACGCTCGGCGACGGGCACAGCCGGATCGCGTTGCAGCGCGGCGGCGGGCTGACGGGCCGCGCGCTGAACTGGCCGGCCTTCGAAGCCGGGCGGGTCTACATGAGCCGGGCGTGCTACGGCGACACCGGCGGCTGCGTCAACCAGCCCGAGCTGCGGCGCTACCGCATCACGACGCGCACGACCGACGGCGCCGACGCCGACAAGGCGATCCTCGGCCACGAGCGCGACGGGGGCGTGACGTACCTGCTCGTCGACGAGGCCTCCGGCACCGACTGCCAGGGCGATCCGGCGGTCCCCGGCGGCACGTGCGTGCTGCGGGTCGTGCGCCCGAGCTTCGGCTGAGCGACGGGCTCAGTCGCGCCGGCTCGGGCACATGCGCCGCAGCGCGCAGCCAGCGCACGCCGGGCGCTGGGCGTGGCACGTTCGCCGCCCGTGGCGCAGCATGTTGACGTGCAGCTCGAGCTCGGCCCCCGGCGGGGTGAGCGCGAGCATCGCGTCGTGCAGCTCCTCGAAGGGCGCCTTCGGGCGCAGCAGCGCCAGGCGCGTGCCGACCCGCGAGACGTGCGTGTCGACGGGGACGTCGCGCAGCCCGTAGGAGAACAGCAGCACGCACGCCGCGGTCTTGCGTCCGACGCCGGGCAGCGCGCAGAGGTAGGCCTGCGACTCGTGCACCGGCGCGTCGCGCATCCACCCGAGGTCCAGCGGATCGCCGATCGCGTGCAGGATCGCCTGGATGCGCGCCGACTTCACCTTCGAGATCCCGCCCGGGCGGATCGCCTCCTCGACCTCGGCCAGCGGCGCGTCGCGCACCGCCTCCCAGGACGGCAAGCGCTCGCGCAGGCGCAGGAACGCGACATCGCGGTTGCGGTCGTTCGTGGACTGCGAGAGGACCGTCAGCACGAGCTCGGCGAGCCCGTCGCCGTGCGGCTCGGCGGTCGGCACGCCGTAGACCTCCGCCAGCCGCCGCCGGATGCGCGCCACGCGCGCGCGGCTGGGCGCCCGCCAGCCGGCCCGGCTCACTCCAGCGCGCCCCACCGCTCGCACGCGCGCGCGGCCTCCTGCGCGGCCTCCGGCAGCGCCGCCGCGAGCGCCGACGGGTAGTAGTCGCTGTGGGCGAGGTGGGCGAGGACGATCCCGAGGAAGACGTCGCCCGCGCCGATCGTGCTGCGCACCTCGGCCGGCTGCGCGCGCACGTCCAGGCGCATCCCGCTCGCGCGCAGGATCGCGCCGCCGATGCCGCGCGTGACGATCACGTGCCTGGCGCCCGCCGCCAGCAGCGAGGCGGCGGCGGCCTCGGCGTCGCTCTCGCCGGTCATGAGCCGCGCCTCGGCGGCGTTGCACTTCACGAGGAACGCCCCCGGCACGCACGATCGCGCCGCGGCGCCGGCCCGCGCCGGGTTGCCGGGCCAGCGGTGCAGGCGCAGGTTCGGATCGAAGACGACCGGCCGGTCGAGCTCGAGCGCCCGCGCGCGCGCGGCCTGCGTCAGCTTCGCCTCGGCCGTGCCGGCGAGCGTGTTGGACGTGATGAGCAGCGCGTCGCTGGCCTGGACGGCGTCGAGCAGCCGGCCGCCGACGGCCTCGATGCACGCCGCGACGCCGTTGCCGTAGAGCTGCCACGTCGGCTCGCCGCGCTCGTCGACGGTGGCGAGCGCGAGCGCGGTGAGCTGGCCCTGCGCCAGGCCGAACCAGCGCAGGTCGACCCCGGCGCGCTCGAGCCGGCCGTGCAGCCAGCGTCCCCAGGGGTCGTCGCCGGCGCCGCCGGCGAGCGAGACCGGGGCTCCGCGCAGGGCGGCGGTCGCCGCGACGTTCGCCAGCACGCCGCCGGGCGAGGGCGCGAACGCGTCGGCGTCCTCGATCGAGCTGACGGGACGGCGGCAGACGAGGTCGACGACGGCCTCACCGAAGCACAGGGTTCGCACGACGCGGAGGCTATCTTCCGCGGCCATGCCGCCGCTGACCGCGCAGACCATCGAGCTCGACGACCAGCCCGTCTTCCTGCGCCGGGCGGGCGACGACGAGGTCCCGATCGTGTACCTGCACGGGGTGCCCACGAGCTCGTTTGACTGGCTGACGCCGCTCGCGCTCGGCGGCGGCATCGCGGTCGACCTCCCGGGCTTCGGGCGCAGCGGCAAGCGCGGCGACCTCGACTACTCGCTGGCCGGCCACGTGCGCTTCCTCGACCGGCTGCTGGACCACCTCGAGCTCGACCGCGTGCGCCTGTGCATGCACGACTGGGGCGCGGCGGTGGGCCTGGCCTGGGCCGGCGGGCAGCCCGACCGCGTGCAGCGGCTCGTCGTCGTCAACGGCGTGCCGCTGCTGCCCGGCTTCGCATGGCGCGGCCCGGCGCGGCTCGTGCGCACGCCGGCGCTCGGCTCGATCGCGGTCGGCGCGGCGACGAAGACGATCCTGCGGCTCGTCGCGCGGCGGGCGACGGCGGGCCGCGGCGCGCTGCCCGAGGCGTTCATCGCGAACGTCGCCGAGGCGATGGACCTCGGCACCGAGCGCGCGACGCTGCGGCTGCTGCGCAGCGCCGAGCCCGAGCTGCTCGCGCTCGCGGGCTCCGACCTCGCTGCGATCAGCGCGCCGGCGCTCGTGCTCTGGGGCGAGCGCGACCCCTACCTCGACGTGCGGTTCGGCGCCGGCTACGCCGCGAAGCTCGGCGACGCGACGCTCGAGACCGTGCCCGACGCCGGCCACTGGCCGTGGATCGAGCAGCCGCGCGTGAACGCGCGGATCGTCGAGTTCCTGTCGGCCTGAGCGATCGTGCGCCGCGCCACGCTCATCCCGGCTGTCGTCGCGGCGCTCGGCGCGGCCGTCTACCTGCTGCTCGCGCCGCCCAGCGCCGACCTCGCGGCGCAGGAGTACCGCGCCGGGCTCGGCCTGACGATCTGGGACAACGGCTGGTTCGCCGGCCACCACACGCCGGGCTACAGCGTGCTGTACCCGCCGCTCGCGGGCGCGCTGGGGGTGCGGCTCACCGGTGCGCTGGCGGCGATCGCGGCGGCGGCGCTGGTCGGCGCGCTCGCGCGCCGGGCGTGGGGAGCGACCGCCTGGAGCACGGCCGCGGCGGCCTGGTTCGGGGCGTCGACGTTCGCCGTCCTGCTGACCGGGCGGCTGACGTTCCTGCTCGGCGTCGCGATCGGCGCCGGCGCGCTGCTCGCGCTCGCGTCGCGGCGCAGGGTCGCCGCCGGGCTGCTGGCCGTGCTGACGACGCTCGCAAGCCCCGTGGCGGGGCTGTTCGTGGCGCTCGCGGCCTGCGCCGCGGCGCTCGCAGCGGGGACCGCGGCGCCGCGCGGCGCCACGGCGCTCGCAGCGGGGACCGCGGCGCGGCGCGGCGCCGCCACCGGGCGCCCGCCTGCGAGAGGAGCGCCGGATCGCGAGGGCGGCGGGGCCAGATCGCCGCGCGCGAGCGGCTCGCCGGCGGCGCCGGTCCGCGGGCGGATCGTCGTCTGGCCCGTCGCCGTCGCCGCCGCGGCGCTCGCCCCGATCGCGCTCACGCTCGTGCTGTTCGCGCAGGGCGGCGACGAGCCGTTCGCGCCCTCGGCCTTCTGGCCCGCGCTGGCGGCGGCGCTCGCCGTCGCCTGGCTGCTGCCCGCGCGAGGCGCGCGCCCTGCGCGCGGCCGCGGTCCTGTACGCGCTGGGGCTCGTCGCGGCGTTCGCGATCGCGACGCCCGTCGGCGGCAACGCGACGCGCCTCGGCGCGCTCGCCGCCGGCCCGATCGCGCTCGGCGCGCTCGGCGCCAGGCGCCACCCGGCGCTCGTCGCCGTCCTGCTCGCGGCGTCGGCCTACTGGCTCGCCTATCCCGCCGTGCGCGACGTCGCGCGAGCGTCCGGCGACCCGTCGCTCGAGGCCGGCTACCACGCGCCGCTGATCGGCTTTCTCCAGGCGCGGCCGGGCGACTTCCGCGTCGAGATCCCGATGACGGCCAACCACGGCGAGGCGCGCCACGTCGCGCCGGCGGTCGCGCTCGCGCGCGGCTGGGAGCGCCAGCTCGACCGCCACCTGGGCGCCCTCTTCTACGACGGCTCGCTCGACGCGGCGAGCTACCGCGCCTGGCTGCACGAGCGCGCGGTGGCCTACGTGGCGGTCCCCGACGTCGCGCTCGACGACGCCGGCCGCGCCGAGGCGCGGCTCGTCGGGGAGGGGCTGCCCTATCTGCGCGAGGTGTGGCACGACCGCCACTGGCGCGTGTTCGCCGTCGCGGACGCGCGTGCGCTCGCGGAGGGCGCGCAGGCCAGGCTCGACGCCGCGGGCGTCACGCTGCGTGCCGCCCGCCCGGGCGACGTGCTGCTGCGCGTGCACCACACGCGCTGGTGGCGCGTGACCGCCGGGCGCGCCTGCGTGCGCGCCGCGGCCGGCGGCATGACCCGCGTGCGCGTCCGGGCGCCCGGCACCGTGCGCCTGCGGGCACGCCTGACGGGCTCGTCCTGCCGCCGCTGAGAGCCGCCGCACCCCGACCGCGTGGCACGTTTGCAGCGCTCGGCGCGGCAAGATCGCCATCGCCGCCCGCCGGGGCTCGCCGGGAGCCGCTCAGCCCCGGGGCCGCCTGCGCGAGCGGCCGCCTGCGCGCCGACGGACCTTCGATCCGCGGCGCGTCGTCGAGCGCGCTGCACGCGGGTCGGCGGCCTCCCGGAGCTCGCCATGAAGTTTCGTAACATGATCCGGCCCTCATGTCCGCCCGCCTCAGCACGGTTCAGGCGCGCCTCCTGCCGCACGGTCCGCTCGATGGCGTGCGTCAGGTCGCGCTCTTTCTCGCCGCCTTCCAGCTGTACCGGATCACGCGCGGGCTGGCCGACGATCCGGGCGCTGCCGCGGACGCGTTCTCCAACGCCCGCCAGCTCATCCACGTCGAGCAGGCGCTGCACGTCTTCGTCGAGCCGTCGCTGCAGGCGCTCGCATCCGGCCAGAGCTGGCTGCTGGACGCCGCCTCCTGGATGTACATCAACACGCAGACGTCGGTCACGATCGGCGCGCTCGCCTGGCTGTACCTCTTTCGCAACGACAGCTTCTACTTCGTGCGCAACATGTTCCTCGTCGCGTTCGGCGTCGCGCTCGTCGGCTACACCGTCTTCCCGACGGCCCCGCCGCGGTTCTTCCCGGAGTGGGGCTTCTTCGACACCGTCTCGGACTTCACGGGCGTGCCACAGGACAGCGTGACGGTCAGCGAGCTGTTCAACCCGTACGCTGCAGTGCCGTCCATGCACGTCGCGTTCGCGCTCATGATCGGCATCCCGCTGATCCGGCTCACGCGCCGGCGGGCCGTGAAGATCGCGTGGGCGCTGTACCCGCCGCTCGTCGTCTTCGTCATCGTCGTGACCGCCAACCACTTCATCGCCGACGCCCTGCTGGGCGCCCTGACCGCCGGCGTCGGCGCGCTCGCCGCGCGGGCGCTGGCACGGGCGCGCCCGCAGGCCTGGAAGTTCCTGCCGGCCAGGGCCGTCGAGGCGACGGCGGCACCCTGATGCGCGCCGGCACGACGACTCCTCCCGCGCCGGCGGCGCCCGAGCCCGGTTCGGGCGAGCGCCGCCAGCGGCCGCGCAGCCGCGGCGAGCGCCTCGAGGCGCTGCGCGACCGGCTCATCGCCTCGCGCCTGACGCCGAACCAGATCTCGATGGCCGGCTTCACGCTGAACGTCGTCGCCGCGCTGCTCGTCTGGCAGCACGAGTTCTTCTTCGGCGGCGTCGTCTTCATCATCGGATCGATCTGCGACACGCTCGACGGCGGCTACTCGCGCATGTCGGGCAAGGGCACGCCGTTCGGCGCGTTTTTGGACTCGACGCTCGACCGGATCGTCGAGGGGATCGTGCTGACCGCGGTCGCCGCGACGTTCGCCGAGCGCAACGACCAGCTCGCGGTCGCGGCGGTCGTCGTCGCGGTGATGTCGTCGCTCGTCGTGTCCTACACCCGCGCGCGCGCCGAGGCGCTCGGCGTCGAGTGCAAGGTCGGCATCGCCGACCGCCTCGTGCGGGTCGTCATCCTCTCCGCGGGCCTCGTGTTCGCGGATCTCGGGCTGCTGGAGCCCGCCGTCTACGTGCTCGCGGCGCTGTCGACGATCACGGTCGTGCAGCGCATCCTGCACGTCAAGGGCCAGCTCCAGCAGGCCTCCCTGTAACGAGCCCTCCCCGGCGGGGTGTAAAGACCCGCACGCCGAGACTGAAAAAGGAAACGAACCTGACATGACTCCCACCAACGGCAACGCCAACGGCGCAGCCTCCACCAACGGCGCCGCGCGCTACCAGCCGGACAAGGTGCGCGTCGCGATCGTCGGCGTCGGCAACTGCGCGTCGGCCTTCGTCCAGGGCGTCGAGTACTACCGCAACGCCGATGCGAGCCAGGACGTGCCGGGCCTCATGCACGTCGACCTCGGCGGCTACCACATCTCCGACATCGAGTTCACGGCCGCGTTCGACATCGACGCCGACAAGGTCGGCAAGGATCTCGGCGAGGCGATCCACGCCGGCCAGAACAACACGATCCAGTTCGCCGAGGTGCCCTCCAAGCTCGGCGTCGAGGTCTACCGCGGGATGACGCACGACGGCCTGGGCAAGTACCTCAAGGAGAAGATCACCAAGGCGCCGGGCGAGACGGCCGACATCGTGCAGATCCTCAAGGACACGCACACCGACGTCGTCGTCTCCTACCTGCCGGTCGGCTCCGAGCAGGCGACGAAGTGGTACGTCGAGCAGGTCCTCGAGGCCGGTTGCGGCTTCGTGAACTGCATCCCGGTCTTCATCGCCCGCGAGGACTACTGGGACAAGCGCTTCAGGAAGGCCGGCCTGCCGATCGTCGGCGACGACATCAAGTCGCAGGTCGGCGCGACGATCGTGCACCGCGCGCTCGCGCGCCTCTTCCACGACCGCGGCGTCAAGCTCATGCGCACGTCGCAGCTCAACGTCGGCGGCAACATGGACTTCTACAACATGCTCGAGCGCGAGCGGCTGGAGTCCAAGAAGATCTCCAAGACGAACGCGGTGACGTCGATCATGGGACACGAGCTGCCCGCCGGCGACGTCCACGTCGGCCCGTCGGACTACGTGCCGTGGCTGACGGACCGCAAGTGGGCGCACATCCGTCTGGAGGGCAACTCCTTCGGCGACGTCCCCCTGACGGCCGAGCTCAAGCTCGAGGTCTGGGACTCGCCCAACAGCGCGGGCATCGTCATCGACGCCGTGCGCTGCTGCAAGCTCGCGCTGAACAACGGCCTGTCGGGTCAGCTCGACGGCCCCTCGTCGTACCTCATGAAGTCGCCGATGAACCAGCGCCCCGACGACGAGGCGCACGCCGACACCGAGGCGTTCATCGAGAAGTACGCGCGCAAGGCGGGCGCCGAGGCGAAGGGCTCGCCGCCAAGCCGGCCAAGAAGGCCGCCAGGCAGTAGGCCTGCCGGGCGGGACGCGGCGGCGGGCCGAGCCCGCGGCGGAAGCCGTGGCAGCGCGCGCCGGGCCCGTGGTAGCGTCGCGCGATGAGGATCGCGAGCGGCCGGGTGCGAACGCTGCTCGCCCTCGCCTGCGTCGTCGCCATCGCCGTCGTCGCGCTCGCCGCCCTGCGCTCGGACGGACCGCGCGGCGCCCCGGTCGCCAGCGCCGCCGGGCCGCCGGCGCCCACCTCGTCGGACACCGAGGCGCCGCCGGGAGCGCCCGCGCACTGGCTGCCGCCGGAGGACTGGGTCTACAACCACTGGCTGCCCTACGACGAGGGGACGCTGTACTCGCTGCTGCGCGTCTCGCGCGGAGCGATCTGGCGCCACCTGCGCGATGACAGCACGCCGCTCGCGCAGCTCGCCGCCCGCCACGGCTGGCCCGATCCCGGCACGCTCGCCGACGCGCTCGTGGCGCCGCGGGCGCACCACGTGGCGGCGTCGCTGCTGCCGGCGCTGCGCTCGCGCGCGCTGCGCACGCTCACGCAGGGCCATCTCGCCCAGCACGTCTTCTTTCATTCGCTGCACCAGTTCGCGATCCCGAGCGCGGCGCCGGAGATCTTCGGCGTCACCGATGCGCGCTTTCGCACGCTGCGCCGCGGCGAGCAGAGCCCGCTGGAGATCGGCCGCCTGCGCGGGCGCTCCCCGGCGAGCATCCAGGCCGCGAGCGCCGCGGTCCTGCGCGAGCGCGTGCGCCACGGCGTGCGCACGGGCGCGACGAGCGCCCAGCAGGGGGAGCTGCTGCTGCGCCGCCAGCTCAGCCAGCTGCCGCGCTGGCTGGCGCAGGCGCGCTACAACGGCCCGCCGCCGACGACGGCCGGCAACCTGACGATCAAGCCGCGCGACTACGCCGCCAACCCGTCGCTCAGCGCGGACGGCCGGCGCGTCGTCTTCGAGGCCTACCTGCAGAAGGTCCCCAAGGCCGTCGAGCGGGGGGAGATCAGCGTCCGCTCGCGGTCGCTGCGCGACGGCGGCGAGATCGACGCGTCCTTCCGGCCCGACCGCCGCTCGCCGCGCTCGGCGTACAACCCGACCGTGTCGCACGACGCCCGCTACGTCGCCTACGAGTCCGCGGAGGGCAACCTGAACTTCGCCAAGCGCTACGGGCAGATCCACATCTTCGTCTTCGACGCCGCGACGAGGCGCACGACGAAGATCGCGGCGGTGCAGTCCGGCCGCGGGCTGTCGCGCTCGGAGTACGCGCCCGCGATCTCCGCCGACGGCCGCCGGCTCGCCTACCTGGCGGTGCGCGGCCGTGGGCGCAGCGCCGTCTACGCCACCGACCTGCGCGGCGGCCGGACGCAGCTCGTCAGCCGCGCGAGCGGCGCCGGCGCCGGCGCGAACGACGACGCCTACGACCCCTCGATCTCGGGCGACGGGTCGCGGGTCGCGTTCGCGACGGCGGCGGCGAACCTCGGCGGCGAGACGCCCGCCAAGCGCACGCAGGTCTACGTCCGCGACCTCGGCGCGCGCACCACCACGCTCGTCAGCCGCGCCACGGGACGCCGCGGCGCCGTCGGCGACGACTACTCCTCGGACCCGTCGATCTCGCGTGACGGGCGCTACGTGGCGTTCGCCTCGACGGCCGGCAACCTCGCCGCCGGCGCCACCCGGACCGCCTCGCGCGTGTACGTGCGAGACCTCGCCCGGCGGCGGACGATCGCCGTCAGCGACCCGGCCGACGGCTTCGCGCTCAAGCCGTCGATCAGCGGCGACGGCCGGCGCGTCGCCTACGCCGCGCTGCGTGGCGGCGCCACCCGCGTCCTCGTGCGCACCGTCGCAGGCAGCGGGCCGGCGCAGCTCGCGTCGCGCGCAGCGGGCAAGCGGGGCGCGTCCGCGAACGCCCCGGCGACGGACGCGTCGATCTCGGGCGACGGGCGCAGGGTCGCGTTCTCCTCGACGGCGACGAACCTCGCCGCCGCGAAGAGCGCGGGGACGCGCGCCGTGTTCGTGCGCGACCTGCGGACGAACACGACGACGCTCGCCAGCGCGCCGGCGCGCGCGACCGGGGCCGCACGGCCGGCCGCCGGCGCGCCGACCGGCATGCGCGTGGCGCCGGCCGGCGCCGGTCGGCCCGGCGGGCGGTCGACGAGGCCACCGCGGACCGCGACGGTGACGGTCTTCGACAACGCCTTCCATCGCGGTCGCGACCGCCCCGAGGTGCGCCTGGCGCGCGGCGGCGTGCTGACATGGCGCTTTCGCTCGCAGCAGTCACACCAGGTCAGCACGGTCTCCGGGCCGCGGCAGGTCTCCTCGCCGACGCAGACCTCCGGCGCGTACTCGGTCCGCCTGGGCAAGCCCGGCACCTACCGCTTCGTCTGCGCGATCCATGCGCCGGGGATGCGGATGACGGCGGTCGTGCGCTGAGTTCAGCAGCACGAGGAAGGAGCGCGAGACCCATCCGACTCCGCTCGTGCGGATGGCGATCGTGACGGCGGGCCCCTGCGGCCCGTCCGCGCCGGCGGCACCCTGCGCACCGTCGGCACCCGCGGGACCCTGCGCACCCTCGGCGCCGGCGGCGCCCTGCGGCCCTGGCGCACCCGCCGGACCCTGCGCACCGTCCGCGCCGGCGGCGCCCTGCGGCCCGGCGCGACCGGGCGCTCCCGGCGCTCCGCTCGCCCCGGCGGGACCCGCCCCCCTGCGCGCGCCCGCGCGGCACCGTCGCCGGGTCGCGCCCGCGCCCACGTCGCCGCGCGCGGGCGACCCGCGCCGGTCGGGGCGACCGGCCTGCCGGGCACGGCGCGCCGCGTAGGATCTGCGTATGAGCAAGGGCCAGAGCACCACCAAGACCACCTCGACGTCGAAGCTCGCGGCAGCACCGAAGGCGCCGGCGCGAACCCTCGCGACGCTCGTCCTCGACGCCGCCGCTCGCCACCGCGGCACCGCGCTGCGCTATCCCGAGGCGGGCGGCTGGCAGCGCACCTCCTTCCCCGAGCTCGGCAGGCAGGTCCGCGCGATCGCCAAGGGCCTCATCGCGCTCGGCGTCAAGCCGGGCGACCGCGTCGCGATCCTCTCCAACACGCGCGTCGAGTGGACGCTCGCCGACTTCGGCGTCATGTGCGCCGGCGCGGTCGTCGTGCCCGTCTACCAGACCAACTCGCCGCAGGAGTGCCAGTACGTGCTCGAGCACTCCGGCGCGACGGTGATCTTCGCCGAGGACAGCGCCCAGCTCGCCAAGCTCGCCGAGATCCGCGACGCGCTGCCCAACCTGCGCCACGTGCTGCGCTTCGAGGGCACGGGCGGCGACGCGATGACGCTCGACGAGCTGCGCGCCAAGGGCGCCGAGCTCGCCGACGGCGAGGTCGACGAGCGCGTGGCCGCGATCGACCCCGACGGGGTCGCGACGATCGTCTACACCTCCGGCACGACCGGACCTCCGAAGGGCTGCATGCTCACGCACGCCAACCTGTGCGCCGACGTCGACGGGGTCAAGGCCCGCCTCACCGTGAAGCCGGGCGAGGAGGTCATGTACATCTTCCTGCCGCTCGCGCACGTGCTCTCGCGCGTCGTGCAGATGTTCGCCGTCGACGCGGGCAGCGAGATGGCCTACTGGCGGCGGGACCCGAAGAAGATCGTCGAGGACGTCCAGCTCATCAAGCCGACGTACCTGCCGTCGGTCCCGCGCATCTTCGAGAAGATCCACACGGCCGCCACCGCGAAGGCCGAGGCCGCCGGCGGCGTGAAGGCCAAGCTCTTCCACTGGGCCGTCGGCGTCGGTCGCGAGGTCGCGCGCCGGGAGGATCGCGGCGGCCATCCGGGGCTCATCCTCAAGGGCCGGCACGCGCTCGCCGACAAGCTCGTGCTGCACAAGATCCGCGACCTCTTCGGCGGCCGCGTCAAGCTCGCGCTCTCCGGCGCGGCGCCGATCGACACCGAGATCCTCGAGTTCTTCCACGCCGCCGGGGTCTGGGTGCTCGAGGGCTACGGCATGACCGAGAACTGCGCCGTCGAGACGCTCAACACGATCGAGGAGCACAGGTTCGGCACGGTCGGCCGCCCGCTGCCCGGCTGCGAGGTGAAGATCGCCGAGGACGGCGAGGTGCTCATGCGCGGCCCGAACGTCTTCAAGGGCTACTTCGACAACGAGGAGGCCACGCGCGAGACGCTCGTCGACGGCTGGCTGCACTCGGGCGACCTCGGCGAGGTCGACGCCGACGGCTACCTGTCGATCACGGGCCGCAAGAAGGATCTCATCATCACGTCGAGCGGCAAGAACATCTCGCCCTCGAACATCGAGAACGCGCTGAAGCTCTGCCGCTGGATCTCCCAGGCGATCGTCTACGGCGACCGCCGGCCCTACCTCACGGCCCTGCTGACGATCGACGTCGACGAGGCCGCCGCCCTGGCCGAGCACGTCGGCGCCGCGTCGGCCGAGCCGGCCGACCTCGCCAAGGACGGCGCCGTGCGCGACGAGCTGCAGAAGGCCGTCGACGAGGCCAACGCCAAGTTCGCGCGCATCGAGCAGGTCAAGAAGTTCACGATCCTCGAGCGCGACCTCTCCCAGGAGGACGACGAGCTCACGCCGACGCTGAAGGTCAAGCGCAACATCGTCTACGCCCGCTACGAGGACGACTTCAAGCGCCTCTACGACAAGGGCTGAGCGGGCCCGTCGCAGGCCGGGGCGCGCCGGGTCGACCCCGGCGCGCCCCCGCGGGGCTCAGCTGTTGTCGACGACCCGCACCGGGCAGGCCGCGGCCGACGAGCCCGCGTACAGCGCGGTCCCCGCGTACGCCGAGGAGACCTGCCACGTGCCGACGTCCTGGCGGTCGGTCGTCGTGACCGAGGCCGTCCAGTTGCCGCCGGCGTCCGTCGCGGCGTCGACGGTCGTGCTCGGCCCCGGAACCGGCGCCGCGACACCGCGGTCGGGGCGCTTGAACGTCACCGCGACGATCGACCCCGCCGGCGCGCCGGCGAGCCTGCCGCTCATCGAGACGGTCGTCGGGCCCTGGGAGTTCAACGCGACGAAGTCGTTCGGCCCGGGGCAGTTCTGCGTCAGCGTCGTGGCCGCCGGCGGCGGTGGCGGCGGCGCCGGCACGCCGTCGACGCCGACCTTCACGGGCGCCGCGCCGTCGGCCTCGAACGCGACCTCGAGCTCACCCGGCTTCGGCTTGCCGTCGTTGAACGTGGCCGGCACCTGCACGAAGCCGTTGCCGGCAAGCGCCTTGCCGATGACCTGGCCGCCGCGCAGCAGGCTGATCGGCTGGCCGGCGAGGCTGCCGGGCAGCAGCAGCTCGACGAGGAACGGCGGCGGATCGCCGGGCCTGGGCGGCGGGAACTCCCTGTAGACCGCCTTGAAGCGGCTCGGATCGAAGACGATCGGGGCCTGGCCGCCGCCCCACATCTGCATCGTCGGGTCGCCGAAGTAGTGCCAGAGGTACAGCTCGTTGCGCGTGTTGCCGTCGCCGCCCGCGATCCCGGGGCCCGACGGCGGTGCCAGCCCCGCGAGGCGCAGCTTGCCGTTGACGAGCGCGTCGCCGACGCGCTGCTTCGTCGCCGGCCCCTCGCCCGCCAGCACGCTCGGCAGCAGGCCGTCGATGAAGCCCAGCGCGATCTCCGAGTTGTGCCACGACGGCGAGTTGCGGGTGTCGCCGAACGCGCCGACCGCGCCGCCCGTCGGCTTGACGAGCGCGTTCTGCACGAACGAGGTCTCGTCGTCGTCGTAGCGCGCGCTCGCGCAGTTGATGCTCAGCACGACGGGCAGGTTGTCGTTGTCGTTCGTCAGGGCGTCGACGTTGGACGTGTCGAAGTACGGGTCGCCCCAGCCGTCCGACCAGCCGTGGTCGCGGTGGACGACCATGAAGCGCCCCTCGTTCCAGGCCGCGCTCACGTCGGCGCCGTCGCCGTCCCAGGCGAAGGTCGGCTTCTTCAGCGACGCCGGCAGGTTCGTGCCGTCGTTGAACTTCAGCGGGTTCGTCGTCGGGTTGTCCTCGTAGATGCGGTCGACGGTCACGCCGCGGGGCACGAGGCCGTTGCGCGCGCGCTCGGCGAACCGGATGAACGTGCGGTTCTCCTGGCCGTCGTTGACCTGGCCCTCGCCGTCGGTGTCCTGGAACTGGGCGGCGATGAGCGCGCGGTTGAGCATCGGCCCGGTCGGCGGCACGGTCTCGTAGTGGATGATCTTCGCCAGCTGCGCGTCGATCTGCGCGAGGTCGTTGCCGAGGATCCGGCCGACCGCCAGGTCGGGCAGCTCGTCGGCGTCGTCCTTCGTCGAGTACGGGTTGTCGGAGGGGATCGCGCCCGGCCCGTTCGTGAACGTCGGCACGAGCTCGTCGTCGCCGATGATCGCCACGTAGCTCGGGCGGACGCAGAACTGGCTGTTGACCCGTCCGCGGATGAACGTCTGGATCTGCGCGGCGGTGGTGCCGATCTGCCCGGCCGCGGCGCCGGTCTGGCGCACGGTCGTCAACAAGCCGGCCGCCCGGCGCGCGGTGGCGTACGTGTTCGCCGCGCTCAGCGTCGCCGGGTTGGTGATGACGAGCAGCTCCTCGCCGCAGGGCTGGGAGATGATCGGCCGATCGGCCCTCAGGACGGCGGCCGCGTTCAGCAGCCCGCCGGCGATCCGCTTCTGCGCGGTCTCCCAGGGCGAGCCGAGCGCGTCGCCGAAGCGCCCGCTGCCGCCGACGAACCGCACGTCGACGAGGACCTCCCTGAGGATCCTGAGCCGGTCCCGGCGCGGGTTGTACTGCGCGGTGGGGACGCGCAGGCCGCCGATGTTCAGGTCGCGCGCCTGCCCGAGCACGTCGCCGGACGCGGGAGATGCCGGCGTGTAGGCGTTCCTGGCGTACGCCCCGGAGTCCAACTCGAAGGGCTGGCGGGCGAACGCGCCGCCGAAGAAGTTCGGCGCCTGCGTCTGCCCACCGGACTGGTCGACCGGGTCGGGCTGTGCGGGGAAGACCTCGACGCCCTCGATCGTCTGCGCGACGACCGACTTCGTCCGGACGCGCATCGTCGCGCCGTCCGGCACGCCGACGATCTGGCTGGCGACCGGGATGCCGGGCGTTCCCGGCGCACCCGGCGACTCGGCGCCGGGCGCCACGAGCTTCGTGTAGGTGCGCCCGGCGGCGGTCTCTGGCACGAACTGCAGCTGGGGCAGCCGCACGCGCAGCAGGATCCCGCGCGCGTCGCTCTTGAGCACCCTGGCGGTCGGCCGCGACAGCGTGCTCGGCGTGACCCCGCCTCCGCAGCCCTTCGTCCGCCTGGAGGTCAGCAGCGCGCGGCTGGCAGCCGTCGAGGTCGCGTTGACCGCCGCCAGGCGTGCGAGCGCGCGCGCTCTCACGGAGCTCCTCAGCCGCGACCGGACGCGCGTGCGCTTCAGCGACGCCCGAAGGCTCGCCAGCCGTCGCACCGACGTGCACGGCGACCGCCGCGCGGCGCTGCGCGCGCTGCGCGCGAGGCTGCGCAGACGCGCGCGGCGACCAGCCGGGACCGCCGACGCCGGCAGTGCCGCCGTCGTGCTGACGAGGGACCGCAGCAGCGACGCGCCGCTCGGTCGCTTGACCGCCGCCGGCGCGCTCGCGCACGCGACCACGACGAGCAAAAGCGCGACGACTGCCGCCCGGACGGCACGGCCGGGCAGTGCGATGGGCATACGATCCGCCTTCTCGTGGGTTCGGCTCGCCCGCGGGGTGCGCCCGAGTTCCGGGGGTGCGACGCCCGAGCCAGCCGCTGAGCGCGAGGATAATCCCGCGCCGCGCGGCCGTGGGTCTTTCTTTTGGTGCGTTTGCGGGCCCGGCCGAGCCGGCGTCGCGGGACGGCCGTGCGGCCGGCCGCGCGGCCCCGGGTTCGTATGCTCTTCGGAATGTCGCGCAGCCGCCTCGCGATCGCCCACGTCACGCCGTATCCGTGGGGCGCCGGCCGCCACGAGATCACGACCTACGTCGAGCGCGTCACCGCCGAGCTCGCCGGTCGCGGCAACCAGGTCCTCATCGTCGCGCCCTCGCGCTCCAGCGAGGCGGTCCGCGAGACGCGGCAGGCGATCAGCGCCGCGCGCGAGGACCCCGCCGCGCTGCTGCCCGAGCCGGGGGCGCCGCCGCGCGTGCTCGCCGTGGGCGACGCGCTGCCCGACCTGCCGGGCAGCGCGCGCCGCGCCCCGGCCCTACCGGTCGACGTCTCGCGCACGATCGAGAACCTGCTGGCGATCCTCCCGCTCGACGTCTGCCACGTCCACGAGCCCTTCGCGCCGTCGACCTCGAGCGCCGCGCTGCGGTACTCGCGGGCGCTGAACGTCGGCACCTTCCACCAGCCGACCGAGCGCCTGCTGTCGACCCAGGTCGCGCGCAAGGTCGTCTCTCTCGTGCTCGGCCGCCTCGACGCGCGCACGGCGAGCTTCGGCGCGACCCGCGACCTCATGCAGCGCTTCTTCGCCGCCGACTACCGCGTCGTGCTGCCGGGAGCCGACGCGCCGGCGCCGCGCCCGCCCGCGAGCGGCGCCCCGGTGCGCTTCGGCTTCGTCGACGGCGAGGAGCGCCCCGCGCTGCGCCTGTTCGTGCGGGCCCTGCGGCGCCTGGATCCGCAGACGCCGTGGGAGGCGACGATCCTCTCGGCGCGAGGACCGTCGAGCAGCACCCCGCTGCGCCCCGACCTCCAGGCGCGGGTGCGCTACGCGTCGCCCGACGAGCTCGGCGAGGCCGAGCTGCTGGCGACGAGCGACATCCTCGTGGCCGCCTCCGACGGGGCATCGCCGGCCCCCGGGCTGCTGCTGCGAGCGATCAACGCCGGCGCCATCCCGCTGGCATCGCGCCTGCCCGTCTACGAGGAGGCGCTCGGCGAGGGCGAGTTCGGCCTGCTCTTCGAGCCGCGCGACGTCGAGACGCTCGCCGCGCAGATGCAGCGGCTCGGCGCCGACGCGTCGCTGCGCCGGCGGCTCGGCGAGGCCGCCCGGCCGCTGCGCGCGCAGCTGACGTGGTCGCGCGTGACCGACGATCTCCAGGAGGTCTACGAGCGCGTCGTCGCGCGCCGCCACCCGCTGGCGGGCAACCCCGCGCTCGGCGCCCGGCTGCGCTCCCGCCCGCGGATCGACGTCGACCTGCACATGCACACCGACCACTCGCACGACTGCGCGACGCCGGTCGAGGTGCTGCTGGACACCGCGCGCGAGCAGGGTCTCGGGGCGATCGCGATCACCGACCACAACGAGGTCTCCGGCGCGCTGGAGGCGCGCGCCAAGGCGGCGCACTTCGGCGTGAAGATCATCGTCAGCGAGGAGGTCAAGACCGCCGACCAGGGCGAGGTCATCGGCCTCTTCATCGAGGAGAAGATCCCGCGCGGCATGACGCTCGCCGAGACGGTCGCCGCGATCAAGCGCCAGGGCGGCCTCGTCTACGTGCCGCACCCGTTTGACCGCATGCACGCCGTGCCCGACTACGAGCACCTGCTGACGATCGTCGAGGAGATCGACGCGATCGAGGTCTACAACCCGCGCGTCGCGATCGGCTCGTTCAACGAGGAGGCGCAGCGCTTCGCGGCGAAGTACCGGATCCTCGCGGGCGCCGGCTCGGACTCGCACGTCGCGCAGGGGCTGGGCTCCGTCCGCGTCCGGATGGCCGAGTTCGACGGCCCCGAGGAGTTCCTCGAGGCGCTGCGCGACGCCGAGATCCACACGAAGCCGTCGTCGCTGCTCTACGTGCAGGCGCTGAAGTTCCTGGAGACCAGGGCGACCCCGCCGAGTGCGCGCCGGGCGGTCCGCGACCGGCGGGTGCGGCGGGCCACGCGCAAGTCGTGATGCACGCGCAGGGTCGTCCATCGCGGCCGTCGAAACCACGGGCGACCATGCCCGCAACTGACGACGAGATCCGCGAGAAGTACCTCGAGCGGGCGATCCGCGAGCTCAACACCCTGACGCGCGACCTGCAGGCCTGCCGCGACTGCCCGCGCGGGCAGCTCATGCCGGTGCTCGGCTCCGGCCATCCGCAGGCCGACATCTTCCTGCTGAAGTACGCGCCGACGCCGCCCGAGATCGAGGAGGGCGTGGCGTTCTACGGGCGGGCCGGCACCGCCCTCATGAAGGCCTTCAAGCGCCTGGCGATCGATCCGCTCGCGGTCTACGGCACGCTGTGCGTGAAGTGCCCGGTCAGCGACACGGCGCTCGCCGACGCGGCCTGCATCGCCCGGGTCACCGAGGAGATCGCGATCGTGCAGCCGAAGATGGTCGTCGTCATGGGCGAGCACACGCGCGCCGTGCTCAACGACCTCGACCTGCCGCTCTCGCAGCCGGTCGCGCAGGACCCCGGCGAGATCCAGCGCCTGACGCCCTCGATGGAGGCGCTCTACGTGCCGAACATCGACGAGGCGCTCGACGAGGAGGCCGCCAAGCGGGCGTTCTGGACGGCCTTCCGGGTGCTCGGCGAGTGGTACGCCGACCTGCCCCCGTACTGAGCCGGCGCGCCGGACCCGCCACGCTCGCGGTCGCGGTACCGCTCGCGGCGCTGGCGTACTTCCTCGCCGCCCCGGCCCTGCCGGCGCTGCCGGCCGGCGACGTCGCGATCCTCGTCCCGGCCGCGACCGGCCTGCTGCTGCTCTTCGGCAGCGTGCTCGCCCTGCTCCCCGCGCGCGAGACGCTCGTCGGACCGCTGCTCATCGTGCTCGGCAGCGGGCTGCTCGTCGGCGCGCTGAACGCCGACGGCAAGGACGGGGTCGGCGCCGGGGCGAACGTCGCGGAGGCGCTGTTCGCGGGCTCGATCGGCCTGCTGTTCGCGCGCTGGCTCGCCGATCATCGCGCGGCGATCGCGGTGCCGCTGTTCGTCGCGGCGGTCGACGTGTGGTCGGTCGCCAGCGGCCCCTCGTCGCGCCTGCTGGCCGGCGGCACCGACCGCGTGGACCCGCTGAGCTTCGACATGCCCGCCTGGGGCGGTGCGGGCAGCGCGGGGCACCTCGGCGTCTCGGATGCCGTCTTCCTGTCGATCTTCGCCGCCTGGGCGTTTCGCTACGGCTTTCGCCGCAGGGCGACGCTCGTCGGGATGGGGCTCGGGCTGCTGGCCTCGCTTCTGCTCGGCGTCCTGCTGGAGCGCGCGATCCCGGCGCTGCCGCTGATCGCGCTCGGCTACCTGCTGCCGAACGTCGACCGCATCGCGGGCGTCCTGCGCGGCGGCGAGGCGCGGCCGTAGGTCCCCCGGCGCGGCGAGGGCCATGCAGATGTACGAGCTCAGCACCGACCGGCTGCTCCTGCGGCCCTGGCGGGAGTCCGATCGGCAGCCGTTCGCCGAGTGCAACGCCGACCCCGAGGTCATGCGCCACTTCCCGGGCACGATGACGCGCGCGGCCAGCGACGCGCTCGCCGAGCGGATCGCTGCCGGGTTCGCCGCGCGGGGCTGGGGCTTCTGGGCGCTGCAGGAGCGCGCCAGCGGCCGCTTCATCGGCTTCACCGGGCTCGGCGTACCGCCGTTCGAGGCGCACTTCACGCCGGCGGTCGAGATCGGGTGGCGCCTCGCGCGAGCCGCCTGGGGGCGCGGGCTGGCGACCGAGGCCGCGCGCGCCGCGACCGCGTTCGGGTTCGGGGAGCTGGGCCTCGAGGAGATCGTCGCGTTCGCGGTGCAGGCCAACGCGCGCTCGCGCGCGGTCATGCGGCGGCTGGGCATGCGCCACGACGCGTCCGGCGACTTCGATCACCCGCTCGTCGACGTCGCGGACCTGCGCCGCCACGTCCTGTACCGGCTGTCCGCAGAGGACTGGCGCGCGCGGCAGCCGGGTGGCTGAACGACTGACGGGTCGGGCAGCTCCCGTCGTCGCGGCGGCGGTTGCGCATGTCATGCGTGGACGACTGACGATCGGGCGACGCCCGAGCGCCCCGGCGTCAGCTGTTCATGCGGGCTGCCGGCAGACGCCTGCGCCGGCGAGACCGCCGACGTGACGCGAGCCACGCACGGGGGCTGTGACGAGGACTGCCGGTGTCATGATCCACCGAAGCGGCCGCCGCCTGGCTCCCCGAACGGACGGACACGCTCATTTCACCCGAACCAGCCCCCGCCCAGGTCCTTCCGAAGAACTTCCTGCGCCCGTGCCTGCTGTTGCTGCTGCGCGAGCACCCCGCCCACGGCTACGACCTCCTCGAACGGCTGCGCCCGCTGGGCTTCAGCCGCGACGATCCGGGTCGCCTGTACCGAGCCCTGCGCGCGCTGGAGGGCGACGGTCTCGTGCGGTCGGTGTGGGAGAAGTCCTCGAGCGGACCTGACCGGCGGATGTACGAGCTCACCCGTGCGGGCATCGAGGTGCTGCACGACTCGGCGAAGGCGCTGATGGCGACCGACCAGATCCTCGGGGTCTTCTTGAGTCGCTACGCGCAGTTCGTGGCGCTCGACCAGGGCAGGCGCACCCGCGTTCGGCGCGAGTGAGGTCGCGGGGCGGGCGCAGCCGTACGACGTGGGGGGTCGTGGACGTTGCGTCGCCCTGTCCGGCGTTTCGTCCACGACCCCCCGATCGCACGGCGCCACAATCGGCTCCGACGAGCTGTCGACGGCCGGCGCCCCGCGGCCGACCGCTCGGCTCAGGGCTCGAGGATGATCTTGCCGAGCTTGCCGCCGGCCGCGAAGCGCTCATAGGCCTCGGCGACGTCGCTCAGCGGGTACGTCGCGGCGACCGGCACGCGCAGCTGCCCGCGCTCGAACCAATGCAGCACCTCGCGCTCGAGCGCGCGCGCCGTCGCGGCCTTCTGCTCCAGCGGCCGCGCGCGCAGCGTCGAGGCCATGATGCGCCCGCGCTTGCCCATGAGCACGGCGAGGTTGAGCTCGGCCTTCGCCCCCGCCGCGATGCCGATGACGACGATCCGGCCCTCGGTGTTCAGCGCCTTGACGTTCGCGCCGAGGTTCGGCGCGCCGACGAGCTCGAGGATGACGTCAAACGGCCCGTGCTCGCCGAACCCCTCCGGGTCGACGACCGCGTCGGCGCCGAGCCGCGCGACCTCGTCGCGGACGTCGGGGTTGCGCACCGTGGCCGTCACGTGGGCGCCGAGCGCGCGCCCGAGCTGGACGGCGGCGGTACCGACGCCGCCGGCCGCGCCGTGGACGAGCAGGCGCTCGCCGGGACGCAGCCCGGCCTGCGTGAACAGCGCGTCGTGCGCGGTCGTGAACACCTCCGGCACGCCGCCGGCGTCGGGGAACGCGACCGCGTCGGGCACCGCCATGAGCTGGCGCTCGTGGACGACCGCGAGCTCGGCCTGCCCGCCGCCGCCGACGATCCCCATCACGCGGTCGCCCTCGGCGAAGCGCGCGGCCCCCTCGCCGAGCGCCTGCACCTCGCCGGCGAGCTCGAGCCCGGGGACGTCCTGCGGGCTGCCCGGCGGCGCCGGGTAGCGTCCGCGGCGCTGCATCATGTCGGCGCCGTTGATGCCGGCCGCGCGCACGCGCACGAGCACCTGGCCGGCGCCCGGCTCGGGGTCCGGGTGCTCCTCGACGAGAACCTCGCCGTCGCGGATCGTGGCTGCGCGCATGCAGCGGCGCAGTCTAAAGATGCGCGCCGGCGGGCGCTCGTCGCGTAAGCTCACCTACGTGTCGACGCCCGCGGAGGCCTACCGGCTGACCGGCATCTCGCCGAAGGCCTACGAGCATCCCGCCGACCGCGCGGCAACCGCCGCCCTGGCCTCGATCCCGATGCTCGACTACGTCGTGCGCAAGCTCATCGAGTTCGGCTACGAGCGCGCGCTGCGCCAGACGTACCTCGGCGCGTCCGTGCGGCTGGGCACCGACCAGCTGCCGGACATCTGGACGCGCTACCAGCACGTGCTCGGCGTGCTGGACATGTCCGAGGAATACGACCTCTACATGACGGCCGAGCCGGTCGCCAACGCGATGGCCGTCGGCGCGGGCAAGCCGATCATCGTGCTCAACAGCGCCACCGTCGCCCTGCTGGACATCGACCAGCTCGAGGGGGTCATCGCGCACGAGGTCGCGCACATCCTCTCCGACCACGTCCTGCACCGCACGGCGCTGCAGATCCTGCTGCGGATCACCGCGGGGCCCCGGCTGCCGTCCGCCGCCGGCCTGCCGCTCATGGCCGTCCAGCACGCGCTGCTGGAGTGGTCGCGCGCGACCGAGCTGACCTGCGACCGCGCCGCGGCGATCGTCACGCGCGACCCGCGCGGCGTGTGCACGATGCTCATGACGATGGCGGCGGGCGCGAAGGCCGAGGACCTCAACCTCGACGCGTTCATGCGCCAGGCGATGGACTACACCGAGAGCGGCGACGGCCTGGACCGCCTGCAGCGGCTGCTCACCGACCTGCGCCAGACGCACTCGCTGCCCGTCAAGCGCGTGCACGAGCTGCTGGCCTGGGTGCGCGACGGCGACTACGACCGCATCGTCAGCGGCGAGTACACGCGTCGCGGCCAGGAGCGTCCCGCGCGCGAGGAGGCCGCCGGCGCGGCCGCGCACTACTCCGAGCGCTTCAAGGAGCTCTTCAAGGAGGCCGGGACCCAGGTCGGCACGGCCGGCCAGCAGCTGTCGGACTGGCTGCGCCACCTGCAGGAGGAGGGCAAGCCGCCCAAGGACGGCCCGAAGAGCCCGCAGTAGATGGACCTCACCGCGGCCGAGCTGCGCGTCCTCGGCTGCCTCCTGGAGAAGCAGCGCACGACGCCCGACACCTATCCGCTGACGCTCAACGCGCTGCGCGCGGCGTGCAACCAGTCCACGAACCGCGACCCCGTCGTCGCCTACGACGAGGCCACGATCCGCGAGGCGGTCACGCGCTTGAGCCGGCGCCGCTGGGCGCGCCTGGCCAGCGGCGCGGGGAGCCGCGCCTCGAAGTACCGCCACCTGCTCGACGAGGCGCTCACGCGCGCGCCCGACGAGCTCGCCGTGCTCTGCGTGCTCATGCTGCGCGGCGCCCAGACGCCGGGCGAGCTGAAGGCGCGCAGCGACCGGCTGCATCCGTTCGCCGACCTCGCCGCGCTGCACGCGACGCTCGACCGGCTCGTCGAGCGCGCGCTCGTCGAGCAGCTGCCGCGCCGGCCCGGCCAGAAGGAGGAGCGCTACGCGCACCGCCTCTGCGACGACGACGCGCCCGAGCCCGCGCCCCCCGCGACGGCAGCCGTGCCGGGCGCGTCGCCCGCCCAGCCCGCCCAGCCGGCCCAGCCGCCGGTCCGCGCGCCGGGCCGGCCGATGCCGGCGGCGCCGCAGGTCGTGCGCGTCGAGCTGCCGCTGGCCGAGCGCGTCGCGCGGCTGGAGGCCGAGGTCGCACAGCTGCGCGCCGAGCTGCGCGCGCTGCGCGGCCGCTGAGCCCCGTCGCGCGAGCGTCGCATCGCGTCGAGTGGACATCCCGGTGCCCGGCGGGATAACGTCGCGCCCGGGGGTCAGGCAACGACGAGGGAGGAACGATGGTCGACCGGCGCAGGCCGCTCGTGATCACGCGTCGTAGGTTCATCCAGGGGTCGGCGGCGACGATGGTCCTCGCCGGCTGCGGCGGCTCGGCGGACAGCGGCGACGAGGCGACCGCCCCGCCGACCGACGCAGCGCCGGCCGAGACGTTCACCGAGCCGACGAAGCGGCTCTCCGGCGAGCTGAAGATCCTGCTCTGGAGCCACTTCGTCCCGCGCCACGACACGTGGTTTGACCAGTTCGCGCAGGACTGGGGCGAGAAGGTCGGCGTCAAGGTCACCGTCGACCACATCGAGGTCACGACGATCCCCGCCCGCCTGGAGTCCGAGATCGCCGCGAAGTCCGGCCACGACGTCGTGCAGTTCATCGGCCCGCTGCCCCAGCTCGAGCCGAGCGTCCTGGACCTCCGAGACGTCACGGCGGAGGCCGAGCGGCGCTTCGGCAAGCAGATCGCCCTCTGCCAGCGCTCGAGCCTGAACCCGACGACGAAGAAGTACTACGCCTACAGCCCCGGCTGGGTACCCGACCCGGGCAACTACCGCAAGAGCATGTGGGAGCAGGTCGGCCTGCCCGACGGTCCGTCGACCTGGGGCGAGCTGCGCGAGGGCGGCGCCGAGATCAAGGCCAAGCGCAAGACGCCGGTCGGGATCGGGATGTCGCAGGAGATCGACTCCAACATGGTCGGCCGCTCGCTGCTGTGGTCCTACGGCGGCGCGATCCAGGACCGCGACGAGCGCGTCGTCCTCGACTCGCCGGAGACCGTCGCGGCCGTCACGTACATGAAGGGGCTCTTCGAGGACGCGATGACCAACGAGGTCTTCGCCTGGAACCCGGCCTCGAACAACCAGGCGCTCGTCGCCGGCAAGCTGTCCTACATCCTCAACTCGATCTCGGCCTACCGCACGATGCAGCAGGTCAACCCGAAGGTCGCCGAGGACGTCTTCTTCTTGCCCGCGCTGAAGGGACCCAAGGCGGCGCTGGCGGCACAGCACGTCATGTACAACTGGGTCGTCCCGCAGCACGCCAAGAACGCCGACGCCGCGCAGGAGTTCCTGCTGCACTACACCGAGAACTTCGCGCGCGCGACGTGGGAGAGCGAGCTCTACGACCTGCCCGCCTTCGCCGACCTCGCGCCCAAGCTCGGCGACTGGCTCGACGACGACCCGTTCGGCTCCAAGCCGTCCGACAAGCTCGCCGTCCTCAAGGACGCGCTGAGCTGGTCGACGAACGTCGGCTACGAGGGCTCGGCGAACACCGCGATCGGCGAGGTCTTCGGAACGTTCATCCTCCCCAACATGTACGCCCGCGCGGCCCGCGGCCGGGCGACGCCGCAGGAGGCCGTGGCGCGCGCGCAGCGCCAGATCGAGCCCATCTTCGCCAAGTGGCGCAAGAAGGGCCTGATCGGCGGCGGCTAGGTGGCGCTCGCAGTCGAGGTCCGCGGGCTGACGAAGCGCTTCAAGGGCGGCGTCCGCGCGATCGACGGAGTCGACCTGGCGACGGCCGAGGGGGAGTACCTCGTCCTCCTCGGCCCGTCGGGCTGCGGCAAGACGACGCTGCTGCGGACGATCGCCGGGTTGGAGGAGCCGACCTCGGGCGAGGTGCTCATCGGCGGCAGCGTCGTCAACGGCCTGCCGCCGCGGGCGCGCAAGATCGCGATGGTCTTCCAGAGCTACGCGCTGTACCCGCACAAGACCGTCGCCCAGAACATCACGTTTCCGCTGAAGGCGAGCAGGATGGCCGCCGGCGAGCGCGACCGGCGCGCGCGCTGGGCGTCGGAGCTGCTGGAGATCGGCCACCTGCTCGAACGCAAGCCGCGCCAGCTGTCGGGCGGTGAGCGCCAGCGCGTGGCGCTCGCGCGCGCGCTCGTGCGCGAGCCCGACGTCTTCTTGCTCGACGAGCCGTTGTCGAACCTCGACGCGAAGCTGCGCGCGACCGCGCGCGACGAGCTGAAGGGCTTTCAGCGGCGCGTCGGGACGACGACGATCTACGTCACCCACGACCAGGCCGAGGCGATGGGGCTCGGCGACCGGATCGCGGTCATGTACGAGGGGCGCGTGCGGCAGGTCGGCGACCCCGAGGAGGTCTACCTGCGCCCGGCGGACACGTTCGTGGCGACGTTCCTGGGCTCGCCGCCGATGAACCTCGTGCCGCGCGAGGGCGAGCTGCTGGGCTTCCGGCCCGAGCGCTTCCTGCCCGCCGCGCTCGTCCCCGAGGCCGGCGGGCGCCTGACGGCGACGTTCGACGTCGCGCGCGTCGAGTACCTCTCCGGCGACCGCCACGTCTACGGCACGGTGCGCGGCCTCGGCGAGCCGACGAAGGTCGTCGCGCGGCTCGGCGCGACGGTCGCGACGCCGCTTGCCCCCGGCGAGCACGCCTTCGCCCTCAACGCCGAGGACCTGTGCCGCTTCGACGCCGCCGGCGGCCTGCGGATCGAGGGCGGCGCCGCAGCGCCGACCGCGGAGGGCTGACGCGATGGCGGCCGGTTCGCGCAGGCGCAGGCCCAGCCCCGAGCACGCGCGGCGCGGCACGATCGCCGACCGCGAGAGCGTCCTCGCGCGCCTCTTCCTGCTGCCCGCGGTCGCCTACGTCCTCGTGCTCGTCGCGCTGCCGTTCGGGCTGGCGATCGCGTTCGCGTTCAGCGACGTCACGACCGGCGACCCGAGCTTTGACTGGGTGGGCCTGGAGAACTTCCAGGCGATCTTCCACGACCCCGTCTTCTGGCGCGCGCTGCGCAACACGCTCGTCTTCACCGTCATCTCGATGGTCCTCGTCGTCGTGCTCGGCAAGGCGCTGGCGCTCATCCTCGCCGCCGACTTTCGCTTCAAGCGGCTCGTGCGCTTCTGCGTGCTGCTGCCCTGGACGACGCCGATCGCGCTCGCGGCGATCGCCTGGCTGTGGATGCTCGACTCGATCTACAGCCCGCTGGACTGGGTGCTGCGCGCGCTCGGCCTGCTCGAGGGCAACATGCACTGGCTGGGCCGCGACAACCTCGCGATGGCCTCCGTCATCGCCGTGCACACGTGGCGGATCGTGCCGCTGGCGGCGATCATCATGCTCGCCGGGATCATCTCGATCCCCAGGGACATCGAGGACGCGGCGGCGATCGACGGCGCCGGCTTCTGGCGGCGGCTGTGGGAGATCACGCTGCCGCTCACGATGCCCGTCGTGGCGGTCGCGGCGCTGTTCGGCGCGGTGCTGACGTTCACGGACATGACCGTCGTCTACATCCTCACGCGCGGCGGTCCGGAGAGCGCGACGCAGGTGCTGCCCAGCTACGCGTACTACAAGGGCATCGAGGGCGGCGACCTCGCCCAGGGCGCGGCGATCGCGCTGTTTCTGTTTCCGCTGCTGCTCGCGGCGGCGATCGCGATCCTGCGCGCCGTGCGGCGCATGGAGACGTTCTGATGGACGGCGCGGTCGTGCAGCGCGAGCGGCGACGGGCGATCGGCCGCCGCCGAGCGGGGCGGGCGGGGCTCTACGCCGCCGCGATCGCCGCGGCGCTCGTCTCCGCGCTGCCGTTCGTGTGGGGCACGGTGACCGCGCTCAAGCAGAACGCCGACCTCTACGACGCCGACAACGCGCCGTTCATCTTCAACCTCGCGCCGACGTTCGAGCACGTCACGTTCCTGTTCACCGACACGGCGTTTCTCACGTTCGCGTGGAACACGCTGTGGGTCGGGCTCGTCGTCGTGGCGATCACGCTCGCGGTGAGCCTGCCCGCCGCCTACAGCCTCGGCCGGCTGGACATGCCGTGGGCCGGTCCGCTGGGGATCGCGATCTTCTTCGTGTACCTCGTCCCGCCGACGCTGCTGTTCATCTCGCTGACGCGCGTCGTGAGCATCGCCGGGCTGCAGGACTCGACGTGGTCGCTCGTGCTCATCTACCCGACGATCACGATCCCCGTGTCGGTCTGGCTGCTGACCGGCTTCTTGAAGGCGATCCCGCGCGACGTCGAGGAGCAGGCGATGATCGACGGCCACAGCCGCGCGGGCGCGTTCGCGCGCATCGTCGTCCCGCTGGCGCTGCCGGGGATCATCGCCGTCGTCGTGTTCGCCTTCACGCTCACCGCGCACGAGTTCATCTACGCGCTGGCGTTCATCTCCCCGTCGGCGAGCAAGACGATCTCGATCGGCGTGCCGACGGCGCTCGTGCGCGGCGACGTCTTCTTCTGGCAGTCGCTGCAGGCCGCCGGCATCCTCGTCGCGGTGCCGATCGCGTTCGCCTTCAACCTCCTGCTCGAGCGCTTCATCTCGGGGTTCACGATGGGCGCCGTGAAGGGATGAGCCGGCCCGACCGATGACGTTCGGAGCATCGCGACGACGACCACTGCCGGCCGGATCGGACGATCCACCTCGTCCTGATCCCTGCCCCGACCTTGTGCTCGCCTGTACGCTGAAGCACATGGGCGCGATTCCAGGTGAGCCACTCAAGCGTAGGCCGCAGGAGCTGACGCTGAAGGACGGGCGCAAGCTCAAGCTGAAGCTCCCGCCCGGGATGCCCGCACCGGTCAAGCCGCTGGCGACCGAGGAGCGCGGCGCGCAGGAGGCCCCGCGCGACAACCCCGGCCCGCGGCACAACCCGCTGCACGGGGGCTGATCGACCGGGGCACCGGGGCTCGCCCGGCGGAGCGCTGCGGCTCCGACGCTCATCGCCGGTAGGGGCGCGTGCGGGCTCGCGAGCCCAGCTCAGCCCCTGCCAGCCCAGCTCGGCCAAGCTCAGCCCGGCTGCGACCAGTCCAGCCGCGGACCGGACCCCCGGCCACCGCGTCGCACGACGAGAAACGCCGCCAGGGCGAGCACGACGGCGAGCTCGACGACGGTGGCGCCGAGAACCGCGGCACGCAGCGTGGGCTCCGAGTAGGCGAACAGCGTTGCGGAGCGGCTGACCGCCAGCGAGACGAGCGCGCCGAGCGTGATCCCGAGCCCGGCGAGCGAGGCGACCACGGACACCGAGCCGCGCGAGCCGGCGAGCACGAGCGCGATCGCGGCGGCGCCGACCGCGTTGAGGACGAAGAGCGCGTTGATCGTCGGCACCGCGCGCAGCGGACCCTCGTACTGCTGCAGGTGGATGCCTGCCTGCGCGAGCAGCAGCAGCACCGCGAGCACGCGCAGAGCGTCGGCGGAGGTCCAGCGCCGCGCGCTCATGTGACGATGACCGTCGCCTTCATGAAGGGGTGAAAGTCACAGATGTACGCGTACGTGCCGGGCGTGTCGAAGGTGAGCGTCTTCTTGGCGCCCTTCTTCAGCGTGCCGGTGTCGAAGACGTCGCCGGCCGTCGCCGTGTGGGGCGCGCTGTCGCGGTTGACCCATGTGACCTTGCTGCCCGCCGTGACGGTGACCACGGCCGGCTCGAACATGAAGTCGGCGATGTCGACCGTCGCGGCGCCCTTCGGGGCCGACGGCTGCGACGCGGCGGGCCCCGCCGACGCCGGCGTCGTCGATGCCCCCCCGGAGGAGTCGCCGCCGAGCACGACGATGAGCACCGATCCGAGGGCGATCGCGACGGCAGCCAGCAAGACGGGGAACAGGACGCGACGATCGTCGAGAAGCTTCTGCATGTGGTGGCTCGGTTCTTGAGAGGGCGGGTGAGCCGGCGATGGGCCGGCGAGGATCCAACGCGATCCGCGGAGTCATGGACGCCGCGGCGGTCGGTCGTCGCCGGGTACTGCGGGCCGTCGCGCCGATCCGGATCACCTGACCTCGAGGTTGTCGCCGGTCGCGATGTCTCCGAGGTGATCTACCTGCGCGACCCGCGCCTCGACGAGGTCGGTACGGCGCCGCGCGGGGCGCGACCCCCGAGCTGACGTCGTCGTGCGTCGGTCGGTCGATGTCGCGAGCCCTGGGATGTCGAGGAGAACGTCGCCGTCTCCGCTGCCGGCGAGGTCCGTGCGACGCGTCGCTAGCCCTGCGCGTACGACGCAAGCGACCGAAGCGTGGCCACGCTCGTCGAAGAGCGGCGCGCGCGTGCATCAACCGCGCGGACGCGGATACGCCTCGTGACCGCGCCCTGTCGCGGGCGACCACGCGGGCTCGAGCTCGTTCGTCGCGTGAGACGACGCGATCGGGGTGTCCGCGTCACCCGGCTGGGCGCCCCGCGTGAGGCGCCGTGCGGCCTGGCCCGCCTAGCGGGTCATCCACAAACGTTTGACCCGGAACCCCGGGCGCCGATCACCGCCTGGCGGCGTCCTCGGACGCTCGATGTGGCAGAGCCACACCTTCGGTCCTGCGTCCTTGCCAGCCGGCGCCGGCATCCCGGGTTTCCGGTCGAACGTTCCTGGATGACCCACTAGCGGGCACGGCAGCTGGAGCCGAGGTCGTCGGCCGCGGCGGCGCGCGGGCGGTCGCGGCCGGGGCCGCATCGGAGCCGGTCGCGGCCGGGGCCGCCGTCGAGGCGGTCGTCGCCGGATCCTCCGGACAGCAGGTCACGGCCCGCGTCACCGTAGAGCCGGTCGTCTGCGGCATGACCGCGCAGTCGGTCGTTGCCGGGGCCGCCGCTGATGCTGTCCCTGCCGGCGCCGCCCCAGAGGACGTCGTCGCCCTGCTGGCCGCTCAAGCGGTCGTTGCCCTCGCGCCCACTGATCGAGTCGTCGCCGTCGTTGCCGGAGATCTTGTCGTTGCCCCCGTTGCCGTTGAGGCGATCGTTGCCCGGGCCGCCGTGCAGTTCGTCGTCGCCCGAGCCGCCGGAGATGAGGTCGTCGCCGCCGTTGCCGAACACGACGTCGTCGCCGCCCAGCGGCGAGATGCGATCGCGCCCGCTTGTCCCGACGAAGCGCTCGTCGGCGTCGGTGCCCATCATCGCCAGGCGGCCCTTGGCGTCGACGACGCAGCGCACCGACGCCGACGTGCCCGCCGGGCACAGCGTCGGCGTGCCCGGCGGCAGGCCGGGCACCGGCTCGGCCGGCGCCGGCGCCGCGGGCGGTGGGCCGAGGACGTCGCGGACGAAGATGTCCGTGTTGGCGTCGTTGTCGTCGGAAACGAAGTTCGACGCCCGCGAACGAAACGCGACGAAGCGCCCGTCGCCCGACAGCGCGGAGAGGTCGGAGAACGCGTTGCCCTTCGCGCCGCCGGCGCCGCTCGCACGGCTGACGAGCGTCGTCGTGTCGGTCTGCAGGTCGCGCACGAACGTGTCGTCGATGGTGTCGGTGTCGGCGGGATCGAGGTTCGCGGCAGCCGACCTGAACGAGACATACCGACCATCGCCCGAGATCGCGCCGAGGCTGGCACGGTTGGCCTTCGCGCCGTCCGGGCCGCCGGCGCGGCTGGCGAGCACCGTCGAGTGGGTCTGCAGATCGCGCACGTAGATGTCAGAGGCGGTGTCGCCATCGGCGGGATCGAGGTTCGAGGCGGTCGACTGAAACACGACGTAGCGCCCGTCGGCCGAGATGCGAGGCTCCGACGAGCCACCGTTGCCCTTGGCACCGTCGGCCCCGCTGGCGCGGCTGACCAGCGTCGTCGTGTCGGTCGCCAGGTCGCGTACGAAGACGTCCTGCGTCGTGTCCTGGTCGCCCGGATCGAGGTTCGTCGCGTGCGAGTGATAGACGACGTAGCGCCCGTTCGCCGAAACCACCGGCGAGTAGGAGAACTGGTCGCCCTTGACCCCGTTCGCTCCGGTGGCGCGACTGATGAGCTGCGTCGTGTCGGCGTCGCGGTCGCGCACGTACACGTCGCCCGTGCTGTCCTGGTCGGCGGGGTGGACGTTCGTCGCAAACGTGTGAAACGCGACGTAGCGTCCGTCGGCGGAGATCCCCTGGCCGAGAAATGCGTTGCCGTTGAGCTTTGCGCCCGCCGCGCCGCTGGCGCGGGTCACGAGCTCGGTCGTGTCGCGCTGCGTGTCGCGCACGAACACGTCGTGGCGCGTGTCGGTGTCGTCGGGATCGAGGTTCGTCGCGGTTCCCCCGAACGCGACGTAGCGCCCGTTGGCGCTGATTGCGATCCGGAACATGCTGCTGTTGGCCTTGGCCCCGTTGCCGCCACTCGCGCGGCTGACGAGCTGGGTCGTGTCACCCTGCGTGTCGCGCACGTACATGTCGGTGTCCTGGTCGGTGTCGTCGGGGTCGAGGTTCGTCGCGCCCGACGAGAACGCGACGTAGCGCCCGTCGGCCGAGATCGCCGGATCGCTCGCGCTGGAGTTGGCGATGGCCCCGTCGGCGCCGCTGGCGCGGCTGGCGAGCGTGGTGTCGTCCTTTGCCGCGTAGCTGGCGACCGCGGCGAGCCCCAGCGCGCTCGCCGCGAGGACCGCGCCGACCGCGGCGCGCCGCCGTCGCGCGCCCGCCGCATGCCACACGAGCTGCGCGCGCCTGCCCACGCCCGCCGCGATCCCTTCAGCCATGCGACCCCCACCCCCTCGGTTTGCGGCGCATCGTACAGTGCCCAGAGACCAGGCGATCGCGGTCGTCGCAGCGCGCGAACGCTGCCGTCACGGCGACGGCCCCCGGTGTCGGACCTGGCGTCCTGGCCCGCGATCAAGCGCTGGCACTTCGCCCCGTGCGGGGTGCGGGTCGCAACCTGAGCACGCCGCAGCGGCGCGCGCTCACGCGCTCGGCCGGCACACCGGCGGGAGCGTCACGACCTCGCGGGGATCGGGTACGCCGCGCTCGCCCGCGCACCGCAGAACGTCTTCCGCGCGCGCTCGCCGGGGCCGGCGAACGCGCGCGCCCGGAGTCGCTCCTACGCGCGCCCGCGGGCGAGATCGACGAGGCGGCCGAGCACGCGGGCGCCGTCGGCGCGCAGCCCGTTGTGCTCGTACTCGTTCGTGATCCACGGTCGCAGCCCGCCGATCCGGCGCGCGGTCTCGCGCGACAGGTCGCTGTCGACGTACATGTCGTCGACGTAGATCGCCGCGGCGACGGGCACGCGGTTGTCCCGCAGCCGCTCGGGGTCGTTGAGCGACGGCCACGGATGGGCGGCGAGGATCTCGGCGGCGTCGCGCAGCGGGGCGAGCGCGGCGTACTCCTCGAACATCCACGGGTACACGTGCTCGCCGGTGAAGAGCTCGGGCGCGTCGACGTAGTCCGCCGCCAGCAGCCGCTCGGCGGACCACCGCGTGGTGGCGCCGTCGGCCCAGGACGCTTCGTGCAGGACGGCATAGAGCGGGTTGCGGGCGAACGGGGCCGCGTCCTGGACGTCGTGCAGGAAGGCGGGCGACCCGACCGGCAGCTCGAGCACGTGGTGCAGCCGCTCGGCGCCGTCGCTCATGCCCAGCAGCGCGCCGAGCTGGCGGATGCGCCGCGACGTGAGCCGGTCGCCGGAGGGCAGCCGGACGTCGTGCGCCGCGACGCGCTCGTGCAGGGCGAGGACGGTCGCGCGGTCCTGCGGGTAGCGCGCGTAGTAGCGCGCGCTGCGGTCGAGCACGCGCGCGTAGGTCGCGCGGTACACGTCGTCGATCCGGTCGCCGAGCGGCGCGAGCCCGCCCGTGATGAACGCCTCGCGCAGCCCCTCGGGCGCGATCGAGAGGTACGTGGTGACGCAGAAGCCGCCGAAGCTCTGGCCCAGCACGCTCCACTGCTCGACGTCGAGCTCGCGACGGATCCACTCGGCGTCGCGCACGATCGAGTCCGCCCGGAAGTGGGTCAGGTACGCGGCCTGCTGCTCGGGCGACAGCTGCGCGAGCGATCCGACCGGCGTCGAGCGACCGGTCCCGCGCTGGTCGAGCAGGAGGACCCGGAAGTCCTCCAGGGCCCGTCCGAGCCAGCCCGGCGAGGCGGGGTTGCCGGTCGGTCGCGACGCCTCGTGCCCCGGCCCGCCCTGGAAGAACACGAGCAGCGGACGGTCGCGCCCGGCGGGATCGGCGACCTCGCGCGCGAAGACGCTGATGTGCTCGCCGCGGGGCTGCGCGTGGTCCAGCGGCACGCTGAACTCATGCTCGCTCAGCACGAGGCCGGGGATCGCGACGGTGGACATCCGCCGATTGTCGGGCATGGAGCCTTTCGACCGGTAGCTCGAGGACAATGGCGCACCATGAGATCTCACCGCCTGGCGGTCGCGTTCGTCCTCGCCTCGCTGCTCGCCGCGGCGGCGCCCGCGCAGGCCCGTCACAGCACCGTGGATGCCGCGCCATCTGAAGGTCCCGAGCTGCGGACGTCGCGATACCTCAATGCGGTGCGCTACGACCGCGCGCGGCTGCGGGAGTTCCTCGCGCAGCTGCCCAAGGGCGCCGACCTGCACAACCATCTCTCGGGCGCGGTCCCGACCGAGACGCTCATCGCGCTCGCGGTGAAGGACCACCTCTGCATCGACACGGCGCTGTCGAGGGCGCAGGCGGCACCGGCCCGGCGGGGCGACCGGTGCCCGGCCGGCCAGCGGCCCGCGGCCGACACCCGCGGCGACCGCGACTTCTACACGCAGCTGCTGCGCGCCTGGTCGATGCAGGACTTCACGCCGGGAGCGCAGTCGGGCCACGACCACTTCTTCGCCACGTTCGGCAAGTTCAGCCGGGCGACGGCTCGCAAGGGGGACATGCTTGCCGCGGTCGCGCAGGTCAACGCGCGCCAGCGCGTTCACTACCTCGAGACGCTCGTCTCGCGCCAGGGCACGGCGCTCGAGCAGGCGGTCGACGGCGTCGCCTACGACCCCGACCTCGGCGCGCTGCGCCGCCGGCTGTTCACGCGCGGCTTCTCGCAGATCGTCACCGCCGCCAGCAAGGAGACCGACGAGGACATCGGCCGCTACCGGCGGCTGCTGCGCTGCGGGACGCCGCAGGCCGACGCCGGCTGCCGCGTGACGCTGCGCTTCGACTACCAGGTCGGGCGGGCCGCGCCCGACGTCATGGTGTTCGCGGGCCTGCTGCTCGGCTTCGAGCTGCAGCGCCGCGACCCCCGCTACGTCGGCGTCAACCTCGTCCAGCCGGAGGACAACCGCGCCGCGCTCGACGGCTACGCCAGGCAGATGCAGATGATCCGCTTCCTGCGCTCGATCTATCCGGGCGCGCATGTCACGCTGCACGCCGGCGAGCTCGTCCCGGGGCTGGCGGGCGTCACGCCGTCGGACCTCGCGTTCCACGTGCGCGACGCCGTCCTCGTGGCCGGCAGCGACCGCATCGGCCATGGCGTCGACATCCTCGGCGAGCGGGACTCGGGCGCCCTGCTGAAGGAGATGGCGCGCCGCCACGTGCTCGTCGAGGTCCCGCTCAGCTCCAACGAGCAGATCCTCGGCGTCCGTGGCCGGGCGCATCCGTTCCCGCGCCTGCTCGCCGCCGGCGTGCCGGTCGCGCTGGCGACGGACGATCCGGGCGTGTCGCGAATCGACATCACGCACGAGTACGAGGTCGCGACGCGCCGCTACGGCCTGAGCTACCGCACGCTGAAGCGGCTGTCGCGCGCGTCGCTGCAGCACAGCTTCCTGCCCGGGTCGAGCCTCTGGCGCGGGCGCGACGACTATCGCCTCAAGGCGGCCTGCGCGCACGATCGGCCGGGCGACCCGAGCCCGAGCGCGCGCTGCCGCAGGATCGTGCGCGCCAGCGCGAAGGCCACCGCGCAGTGGCGGCTCGAACGCGCGTTGCGGGCCTTCGAGCGGCGCGCGCGCGCTGCGCCGCCGCGCCCGCGGCGCTGAAGGGCGGCTCGAACCCGGGAGCTACGCGGCGCGCTCGAGCATCGCCACGCACTCGATGTGCGGGGTCTGCGGGAACATGTCGACCGGCGTGACGTGCTTGAAGGCGTAGCCCGCCTCGACGAGCTGGGCGGCGTTCGGTGCCAGCGTCGTCGGGTTGCAGGAGATGTAGACGATCCGCCGCGGCGAGGCCTCGACGACGCGCCGCACGATCTTCTGCGAGAGGCCGGCGCGCGGCGGGTCGAGCACGATGACGTCGGGGCGGCTGGCCTCGTCGACGAGCTCGCGCAGCGCGAGGCGCACGTCGCCGGCGAAGAACTTCGCGTTCTTGATCTCGTTGCGCCGCGCGTTTGAGATCGCGTCCGCGACCGCCTGCTCGACGATCTCCAGGCCCCAGACCTCGCCGGCCCGCGCGGCCAGGCTCAGCCCGACCGTGCCGATCCCGCAGTACAGGTCGTAGACGCGCTCCCAGCCCTTGAGGTCGGCGCGCTGCGCGGCGATCGCGTAGAGCACCTCCGCCATCTCGGTGTTCGTCTGAAAGAACGCGTGCGGCGAGATCGAGAACTGCAGCCCGCACAGCTGCTCCTGCAGCGCCTTCGCGCCGGCGACGATCTCGGTGACGCCGCCCTGCGTCGTCTCGGCGAGCGCGTCGGTGCGCGTCCACATGAGGCCCTCGCAGTCGACCGCCGCGGCGAGGCTCGTGCCGTCGAGCTCGCCGGGGCCGGTGACGAGCCGCACCTGCAGCTGCCCCGTGCGGCGGCCCTCGCGCACGACGAGGTTGCGCAGCATCCCGCTGTGCGTGCGGCGATCGAAGGCGGTCAGCTCGTGCTCGCGACACCAGGCGAGCACCTGGTCGCGCGCCGCGTTGGAGCGCTCGGAGGCCAGCAGGCAGTCGCTGACCGGCACGATCTCGTGCCACGAGCCGGGCGCGTGGAAGCCGCACACGAGCGCGCCGTCGTCGCCGGTGCCGAACGAGTACTCGAGCTTGTTGCGGTAGCGCCACTGCGCGACGGCGGGGACGATCTCGGCGGACTCGTAGCCCTCCAGGCGGCCGATCCGCGTCAGCGCGTCGTGGACCTGCTCCTGCTTGACGGCGAGCTGGCGCTCGTAGGGCAGGACCTGCCAGGGCGCGCCGGGATGATCGGCGAGCGGCGCGATGCGCTCGGGGCTGGGCTCGAGGACCCGCAGCGTGCGCGCCTCGGCGTACGCGCGCTTGCGCTTCGTCACGACGGCGCGCACGCGATCACCGGGGATCGCGCCCGAGACGAAGACGACGTAGCCCTCCAGCCGTGCGATGCCGTTGCCGCCGTAGGCGAGCGCGTCGACCTGCAGGTCGAGCTCGGCGCCCTTCTCGGGGCGCGTGAACGTAGAGGACTCCATGACGTCTGAGGATAGGTGGCGCCCGGCGCACATCTCCGATCGCGCCCGCGGCGGGCCGGCGCGCACGAGCCCGGAGGGGGTCGTGGACGTTGCGTCGCTCAGCGCGACGCAACGTCCACGACCCCCCGGCCATGCGGGCCGGCCGCCCCCGGCCCGAGCGCTACTGCAGCCGGCGCTCGATCGCCGTCAGCACCGACTTTCGGTTCGCGTTGCGGCGCTCGTGGTCGCGCACCTTGCGCAGCTCGGCGGGGCCGAGCTCGGCGATGCGCTCCTTGACCTGCGCGGCCGTCAGGTCGTCGTAGCCGATGATCGGAAACGGGTGGCCGAGGCCCGCCGCCCGCCGCACGCGGTCGACGGTGCGCAGCGCGCGATCGCTCCCCGGCGCGCGGCGCGCCACGGCGCCGACGCCCTTCACGCGCGCACGCGCGACGCGCTTGGTCTCCTTCGCCGACCGCCCGACGAGCTGCTCGAGCTCGCTGAGCGCGTCATGCGACTGGCGCTTGCCGATCGCGACGAGGTTCTGGACGAGATCCTCGGCGTCCTGCCGCGTCATGCGCCCGCGCTTGACGGCCTCGTCGACGGTCTCCTGCAGCAGGTCGCCGGTGATGACCATGCCCTTCGCGAGCAGCTCACGCACCGACCCGATCGCCTCGAGCAGCTGGTCCTCGCGCGCCCTCGCCGCGCGCGACGGCTGCGTCGCATCGGACTGGCCGGCGTGCTGCGCTGCGTTCGTCGCCGGCTTGGCGGCCGGCCGCGCCTTCGCCGCCGGCTTGGCGGCCGGCCGCTTGCCGGGTCTCTTCGAGGCCGCGGACTTGCGCGCGGCAGGCTTGCGGCTCGCCGGCTTGCGTGCGGACGACCCCGGCTTTCTCGGCTGCGGCATCGAATCCCCCCAGAATCGAATCTCCGAAAGCCAGACGCTACCCAACCAGCAGCTCGAGCAGCGCTTTCTGTGCGTGGCGGCGGTTCTCGGCCTGGTCCCAGATGCGCTGGCGCGAGCCGTAGAGCACCTCGGCGGAGATCTCCTCGCCGGGGTGCGCCGGCAGGCAGTGCAGCGCGATCGCGCCGGGCGCCGCGCGGTCCAGCAGCGCGTCGTCGATCCGGTAGGGCCGCAGCACCGCGCGCCGCGCGGCGGCGGTCTGCTCGTCGCCCATGCTGACCCAGACGTCGGCGTACACCGCGTGGGCGCCCGCGACCGCCTCGACGGGATCGGTCGTCAGCAGCGCGTCGGGCGCGCCGGTCAGCGTGTAGCCCTCCGGCGAGGCGACCGCGACCTCGACGCCCGCGATCGCGCCGACGAGCGCCAGCGAGCGGGCGACGTTGTTGCCGTCGCCGACGTAGGCGAGCTTCAGTCCCTCGAGGCGGCCGAAGCGCTCGCGCAGCGTCATGAGGTCCGCGAGCGCCTGACACGGGTGGTGCGCCGCCGTGAGCATGTTGAAGACGGGGACCGTCGACTGCGCCGCGAGCTCCTCGAGCAGCGCGTCGGGCCCCGTGCGCAGGCCGATCGCCGCCACGTGGCGCGAGAGCACGCGCGCGGTGTCCTGCACCGACTCGCCGCGCGACAGATGCAGCTCGTCGCGCCGCAGCACGATCGGCTGGCCGCCCAGCTCGAAGATCCCGGCCTGGAAGGACAGCCTCGTGCGCGTGGAGTGCTTCTCGAAGATGAGCGCGATGCTGCGGCCCTCGAGCGTGCGCGTGGCCAGCGGCGCGGCCTTCAGCTCGTCGGCGCGGTCGAGCAGCGCGAGGAGCTCGGCGCGGTCGAGCTCGGTGCCGGTGAGCAGGTGGCGCGTCAAGGCGGGCAGTCTATGGCGAGGATGCGCGTGCTGACCTGGAACCTCTTTCACGGCCGCGCGGTGCCGCCGGCCGGCCGCGACCTGCGGGCCGAGTTCGCCGCGGCGCTCGCCGGCTGGGACTGGGATGTCGCCCTGCTGCAGGAGGTTCCGCCCTGGTGGCCGGCGGCGCTCGCGGCCGCCTGCGAGGCGCAGTTCCGCGCGGTGTCGACGTCGCGCAACGCCCTCGCGCCGCTACGGCGCTTCGTCGCAGAGCGCGCGCCCGACCTCATCGGGGCCAACGGCGGCGGGGCGAACGCGATCCTCGCGCGCGCCGGCGCCGGCGAGATCACCGCCCACCGCAGCGCGCTGCTGCGCCGCTGGCCCGAGCGGCGCGTCTGCCACGGCGTCGAGCTGTCCGGCGCGCTGTGGTGCGCCAACCTCCACGCCCAGGTGCACTCCCGCGAGCGCGCGCGGGCCGACATCGCGCTGGCGGCGCGCAGCGCGGGCGCATGGGCCGCGGGCGCCGCCCTGCTGCTGGGCGGCGACTTCAACGTCCGCGACCCGGCCGCGGCCGGCTTGGAGGCGCTGGGCGGGCACGGTGTCGACCACGTGCTCGGCCGCGGCTTCGCCGGCGGCGAGACGGCGACGGCGACGCTGCAACGCGGCCGGCTGTCCGATCACGCTCCCGTGCTCGTGACCGTGCGGCGCCGGGAGGCCCCCGGCGTTCGCGGGTAGCACCGCGAGGCATCCCCTGCACCCGACCCCCGGGAGAGCCCATGTCGCGCCGTCCGCTCACCATCGCCATCGCGTCCGCAGCGCTGCTGCTCGGCGCCTGCGGAGCCGAGGAGAAGGACATGGGCAGCGGTCGCGAGTTCGGCGAGGACGCCTCGACCGTCACGACGAACCCCACGCCGAACCTGCGCGAGCAGCGCAGCGCCGACGTGGTCCGCATCGGGATCCGAGACCGGAGCTTCACGCCCGCCGAGGTCAGCGTGACGGTCGGCCAGAAGATCCTCTGGACCAACGAGGAGGACGAGATCCACGACGTGAGGGCGACGGGCGGCGCGCAGTTCGCCTCCAGGACGCTCAAGCGCGACCAGTCCTTCGAGTACACGCCCGCGAAGGCCGGCGTCATCCGCTATCGCTGCACGATCCACGCCGGCCAGACCGGTCAGATCACCGTCGCGCGCAAGCGCTGACGGCCGCGCTCAGCGCGTCTGGCGCAGCCCGAAGCCGCGCATCAGCATGAGCGCGCGCTCGCCCATCGAGCCCGGCTTGGGCAGGACCCCGAGCTGCACCGCGGCGTTGTAGAGGTCGAAGAACGCGCGCACGCGGCGCAGCCGCACGCGGGACTCGTCGAGCTCGCAGTAGAAGACCACCTGCACGGAGATCGCGCGGCCCGTCGGGGGAAGGCCCTCGAGCTCCCCGGTGTGCGTCGCGACGAGCCGCGCCGGGGCGGCGACGAAGATGCCGTCGGTCAGCCGCGGTCCGGAGCTCTCCAGGCGCGCGTCGGGCGCGGCCGTGCGCAGCCGCGCGGCGTGCTCGGCGAGCGCCGCCGGCCCGTGCAGCGGTCCCTTGATCGTCAGCGGGTCCTCGTACTGCACGTCGGGCGCGCACGTGTCGGCGAGCTCGACCGCCAACTCGGCCGCCGACCACGCCGCCTCGAAGCGCTCGACGAGCCGCAGTGCCGCGGCGCTCACTCCGCGAACTCCGGGACGCCCTGCGCCGGGGAGCTCGCGCGCGCGTGCGTGCGCCGCGCGATTCGCCCCGCGCCGCGCGCGAGCATGCCGGCGACGACGGCGTGGCGGATCGCGTGCGCCATCGCGACGGGGTCCGTCGCGCGCGAGATCGCGCTCGCGCACAGCACCGCGTCGCAGCCCAGCTCCATCGCCAGCGCGGCATCCGATGCCGTGCCGACGCCGGCGTCGAGGATCACCGGGACGCCGGCGGACTCGACGATGAGCGTGAGGTTCGTCGGGTTGGCGATCCCCCGCCCGCTGCCGATCGGCGAACCGAGCGGCATGACCGCGGCGCAGCCGACGTCCTCGAGCCGGCGCGCGAGCACGGGGTCGTCGCTCGTGTACGGCAGCACGACGAAGCCGTCGTCGACGAGCTGCTCGGCCGCCACGAGCAGCTCCGTCGCGTCGGGCAGCAGCGTGCGCTCGTCGCCGATGACCTCGAGCTTGACCCAGTCGGTCTGCAGCGCCTCGCGCGCGAGCTTCGCCGTCAGCACCGCGTCGCGCGCGGTGAAGCAGCCCGCCGTGTTGGGCAGCACGTCGATGTTGCGCTCGGCGACGACGTCCAGCAGCGAGCCCTTCGCCGTCGGGTCGATGCGACGCATCGCGACGGTGACGAGCTCGGTCTCGCTGGCGTCGATCGCGTCGCCGAGCGTCTCCAGGCGCGTGAACCCGCCGGTGCCCAGCAGCAGGCGCGAGCTGAAGGTGCGCCCGGCGATCCGCAGCGCGGGCAGCCGCACGGCGCTCATCCGCCCTGCACCGCCCGGACGATCTCCAGGCGCGCGCCGTCGGGCAGCGTGCGCGTCGGCCAGTCGCCGCGGCGAGCGACCTCGGCGTCGACGGCGACGGCGATCCCGGCCGTCTCCGGATCGATGTCGAGCTCGACGAGGACGTCGCGGATCGTCGGCCGCGCGCCGGCGTCGTGCGGCGCGCCGTTGACGTAGATCACGCGAGGACTCCATGCAAGCGGGCTGCGGCGAACGCGGCGGGCACGTCGTCGCCGCCCTCGATGCCGGCGACGACGAGCTCGGCGCTGACGGGGGCGAGCAGGATCCCGTTGCGGTGGTGCCCGGTCGCCCAGTGCAGGCCGTCGAGCTCGCCGGCCGGCCCCAGCAGCGGGGCGTTGTCGGGGGTGGCCGGGCGCAGACCGGCCGCGGTCTCCTCGACGACGAGCTCGTGCACGCCCGGAACGAGCTCGCCGGCGTCCCGCAGCAGCTCGTACATGGCGCCCGCCGTCACGGTCGTGTCGAAGCCGCGTTCCTCCATCGTCGCGCCGAGCACGTAGCGTCCGTCGCCGCGCGGCACGAGGTAGCCGCCCTCGAAGCGCACGATGCGCTGCACCAGCCCGGCGCCGGCGGGGTCGCGCAGGCGCATGATCTGCCCCTTGACCGGACGCAGCGCGATCCGCGGCAGCCCGCCGATCGCGGTGCTCCAGACCCCGGCGGCGACGACGACCGCGGCGGCGCGGACGAGCTCGCCGTCGGCGAGCACGACCCCGGTCACGCGGCCGCCCGCGTGCTCGATCCGGCCGACGGCCGCGCCGGTGCGCAGCCTCGCGCCCGCCCGGCGGGCCGCCTCGCCGAGCGCCAGGACGACGGCGCGCGGGTCGGCGGCGTGGTCGCCGGGGACGTCGAGCGCGAGGCGGACGGTCGGCGCGAGCGCGGGCTCCAGCCGGCGCGCAGCGCTGGGCAGCAGGCGCGTCACCTCGAGCCCGAGCCGGCGGCGCAGCGCGAGCTCGCGCTCGAGCGCCTCGGCCTCGTCGGCGTCGCGCGCGACGACGAGCGCGCCGCAGCGGCGCAGGCCGGGGTCGCCGCCCGACGCCGCGCCGAGCTGGGCGGCGAAGTCGGGCCACGCCGCGGCGCTGCGCAGGCCGAGCTCGAGCAGCGCCAGCTCGCCGGCGTCGGCCTCGGTGACCGGAGCGAGCATGCCGGCGGCGACGTGCGAGGTGCCGGCGCCGAGCTCGCCGCGCTCGAGCACGCAGACCGAGTGGCCGCGCTGGGCGGCTCTCCAGGCGATCGCGAGCCCGATGACGCCCCCGCCGATGACGGCGACATCGCTCGCTGCGGTTTGGTCTGTCGGCATGACACCTCGCTTCGCCGGCATGATCCGGATCAGCTGCTGACGGTCGGCGTGGTCGCCCTCTCAGCCCGCTCGCGCGGGCTCCCGTATGCCCTCCATCGTAGAGGGTCGCCGGTTGCCACAATGGCCGTGATGCCCGACCTCGACGACCGCCGTGCGCGGCTGCAGGACGCCCGGCTGTACCTCGTCTGCGACCTGCGCCCCGGCGGCCGCGCGCTGCACGACGCGCTGGCCGCGGCGCTGGCCGGCGGCGTCGACGTCGTCCAGCTGCGCGACAAGCAGGCGTCGCGCGACGAGCTGCTGGCCGGCGCCGCGGTCGCACGGCCGCTCTGCGACAGCGCGGGGGCGCTGCTCATCCTCAACGACCATCCCGAGCTCGTCGAGCAGGCCGGCGCGGACGGCTGCCACGTCGGCCAGGACGACATGGAGGTCGCGGCCGCGCGCGAGCAGGCCGGCGCCGGCGCGCTCGTCGGGCAGTCGACGCACTTCCCCGACGAGATCAGCGACGCGACGCAGGCCGACTACATCGGCGTCGGCCCGGTGTACGCGACGCCGACGAAGCCCGGCCGGCACCCCGTCGGCGTCGAGCTCGTCCGCTACGCGGCCTTCCACGCGCCGTGCCCGTTCTTCGCGATCGGCGGGATCGACGAGACGACCGTGCACGACGTCGTCTCGGCGGGGGCGCGCCGGATCGCCGTCGTGCGGGCGATCACCGCGGCGGCCGACCCGCGGGCGGCGGCGGCGGCGCTGCGCGCCGCGGTCGGCGCGGAGGCGATCGATGGGATCGCGTAGCCGCAAGCGCGGCAGGGCGGGCCGGGCGGGCGGGGCGGGCGGGGCGCCGCCCGACGCGAAGGCCCCGCAGGCCTCGGCGCAGAGCGGCGCGCGGCGCGAGGCAGCGCCCGCGGCCGGCATGCGACGCGGCTACGCCCGCGGCCGCGCCCGCGACGAGGAGATCCGCGCCGGCCTCGAGCCGCTCGCCCCCGGCGAGCGCCCGGGCGCCGTCACCATCGCGGCGATCGTGGCGTTCGTCTTCGCCGCCGGCAACGCGGGCGCCGCGCTCACCGGCAACGACATCTCCTCGGCGGGCGGCGACCCGTCGGTCACGACCGCCGTCACCACGCTGCTGCTGCTCGTCGCCGGGTTCGGGATGCTCGCCGGCCGGTACTGGGCCGTCCTCGGCTTCCAGATGATCCTCGGGCTGCAGATCGTCTTCTTCTCGCTGTACCTCATCGGCGTCCAGAAGCTGTGGCACGCGATCGTCCCGGTCGTCGCGATCGGCCTGCTCGGCTGGCTGTTCTGGAAGCTCGTCCGCGCGATGGCGCGCCTGCAGATGCCCGATCGGCCGGGCCGGGCGACGACGCGCGGCTGAGCCTCCCGCGAAGCACTCGCGCTCCAAGCGGCGATCCCCCGGTTTGACCAGTTGGCGCCGACGCTTGCGTCCGGGCCGCAATCCACTGGCTGTCCCGCTCCTTGACGGTTACTCTCACAGTGAGGTGATTCACCCGTGTCGAAGCTCACGAAGCTCCTGGTCGCCGCGGCGCTGGCGCTGATCGTCGCCGGTGCGAGCGCCGCCCTCGCCGCCACGAAGACGGTCCGCGTCGGCGACGACTGGTTCGTCAGCGCGCGCGGGTCGCACACGGTCGCGGTCAAGCGCGGCACGACGGTCGCCTGGCGGTTCGTCGGCGACGCAGCGCACAACGTCACGGTCACGCGCGGCCCGGTGCGCTTCGCGTCGCCGACGAAGGCCGACGGCTCGTATCGGCGCCGCATGACCCGCAGGGGCACCTACCGGATCATCTGCACGATCCACGGCGACCGCCAGCGCATGACCCTGCGCGTGCGCTGAGCCGGCTGGCGCGCCGTGGCGGGGGGTTCAGCGTGCACTGGCGTGGTCCTCGCGCGAAGAGCCTGGTGCGCCGCGCTGGCGGCAGCGCTGCTGACGGGCTGCGGCGCCGCCGGCAACCCGCGAGCGGCGGCGACGTCGACGGCGCCGCGGGCGGCGCCGAACGGAACGGCAACGACGACGACGCCCGCCGACCGCGACCGTCCCTCGCCCGCCGCGCAGCGGGCGGCGGTGCGCCACTATGCCTCGGTCGGGCGTCCGGTCTACTGCGGCGCGCGGCGCGGCAGGCTCGTCGCGCTCACGTTCGACGACGGCCCCGGCCCGTACACCGGGCACGTGCTGCGCCAGCTGCGCGAGGCGAACATGACGGCGACGTTCTTCCTCGTCGGCGCGAGCATCGAGCGCTTCCCGCGCTGGCCGCGGCGCGCCGCCGCGCTCGGCGCGATCGGCGACCACTCGATGACCCATCCCAACCTGCCGTCGCTGTCGCGTCAGGCCGCGCTGGCCGAGATCCGGGACGGCCGCAAGACGGCCCGGGACGCGTCCGGCGCACCCGTCGACCTCTTCCGCCCGCCGTACGGGTCGCACGACGACGAGCTCGACCGCGAGGTCTCGCGCGCCGGGATGGCCCAGATCCTGTGGGACGTCGACTCGCTCGACTCGCGCATCTCGCCGCCGGCGGACTTCCACGAGATCGCGGCCGCGGTGCGGCGCGACATGCGGCCCGGCTCGATCGTGCTCATGCACGACAACCGCGGCCAGACGGTGCGCGCGCTGCGCTCGATCCTGCCCTGGATGACGAGGCGCGGCCTGCGCTCGGTCAGCGTCCCGGAGCTGCTCGCCGCCGCTGCGCCCAGCCGCGCGCAGCTCGAGTCCGGCGAGCGCGGCTGCGGCGAGCGGGCGGGCGCCGACCCTGCGCAGGGGTGACCCCGCGGACCGGCGGGCGGGCGCCTTCACGCCCGCGGCGGGGGAGGCGATAGGCTCGATTTCCTATGCCCTCAAGCGCCTACGACTGCATCGTCATCGGCTCGGGCCCCGGCGGCTACGTCGCGGCCATCCGCGCCGCCCAGCTCGGCATGAAGACCGCCGTCGTCGAATCCGACCGCGTCGGCGGACGCTGCCTGAACTACGCCTGCATCCCGGCCAAGGCCGTCCTGCGCGTCGCCGACGTGCTCTCCGAGATCCGCGAGGCCGGCGCCTTCGGGATCGCCGTCGGCGAGCCGACGGTCGACTTCGCCGCCGTGAGACAGCGGCGCCTGAAGGTCGTCAAGACGCTGACCGGCGGCGTCGCGGGCCTGCTGAAGAAAAACGGCGTGGACGTCATCGAGGGTCACGGCTCGGTCACCGACGAGGGCAACGTGAAGATCGGCGCCAACTTCGACGGCACCGAGATCCAGGCCAAGACCGTGATCCTCGCGACCGGCTCGCAGAAGAAGCCGCTGCCCGGCACGCAGTTCGGCGGACGCGTCATCGGCACCGAGGAGGCGTGGGCGCTCGACGAGCTGCCCGCGACGCTCGCCGTCGTCGGAGCCGGCGCGTCCGGCACCGAGATCGCCTCGGCCTACGCGCGCCTGGGCAGCAGCGTGACGCTGTACGAGGGCCTGGACCGCGTGCTGCCGACCGAGGACGCCGACATCTCGAAGATCGCCGAGCGCGGCTTCAAGAAGCAGGGCATCACGGTTCGCACCGGCGTGTTCGTCGACAACGTGCAGTCCGACGACGACGGCTGCTCGTTCAGCGTCGCCGGCGAGGCGCTGCGGGCCGACTGGCTGGTCATCGCCGCCGGCCGCGGGCCCGACGTCGAGGGCCTCGGGCTCGAGGAGGCGCAGATCGCGCTCGACGAGGGCGGCCTCGTCGCCGTCGACGGCGCGCTGCGCACGTCGCTGGCGGGCGTCTACGCGATCGGCGATCTCGTCGCCGGCCCGGCGCTCGCCCACAAGGCCTCCGACGAGGCCATCATCGCCGTCGAGGACGCCGCGGGCATGCAGACGCACCCGCTCGAGCACGTCGACATCCCGCGCGCGACCTTCTGCTCGCCGAACGTCGCGAGCTTCGGGCTCACCGAGCAGCAGGCGCGCGACGCCGGCCACGACGTCGTCGTCGGCAAGGTCGGCTTCGGCTCGGTCGGAGCGGGCACCGTCTACGGCGACCGCAGCGGCCTGGTGAAGATCGTCGGCGACAAGCGCTACGGCGAGCTGCTGGGCGGTCACATCGTCGGCACGAAGGCGACCGAGCTCATCCAGGAGCTCGTCAACGTCCGCGCGCTCGAGGGCGGCTTCCCCGAGGTCGCGCGCATCGTGCACGGCCATCCGACGCTGTCCGAGGCGGTCATGGAGGCCGCCCGCGACGTCGACGGCTGGCTGATCCACGGCTGACGCGCGCGTGACCCGGGCGGCCTTCTACTACGACCTCCTCAGCCCCGAGGCGTACCTCGCCGCCGAGCGCATCCTCGGCCTGCTGCCGACGGCCGAGTGGATCCCCGTCGCGGCCCCGGACCTGCCCGGCGCGGACCTGCTCGACGCGTTTCTCTGCCCGACCGACCGCGCGGCGTTCTACGACCGCATCGAGCGCCGCGCCGGACGCTGCGGGCTGCAGGAGCTGCGCTGGCCCGAGCCCTTCCCCGCCGACACGGCCTACGCGATGCGCGTCGCGACGTACGCCCGCCAGATCGGGCGCGCGGTGGCGTTCTCGCTCGCCGCCTTCCGCCAGGCGTTCGCGGGAGGACGGGATCTCGGGGTCGCCGACAACGTGCTCATCGCGGCGGCCGCATGTGAGATGCATCCGCGGGCGGTGACCAAGGCGGCAGGGCTCGACTCGGTGGCGCAGGCGCTCGTCGACGCCACCGCCCTGGCCGCGCAGCGCGGCGTGCGCGACGTGCCCGCCGTCTGGCTGCCCGACGGCCGCGTCTTCCACGGCGACGACGCGCTCGACGGCGCGATGCGCGCGCTGATCGCGTAGCGTCGAATCGATGCGCGCCAACCGCAGCTACCGCCTGTTGCACACCCGCTCCAGCCGCCGCCCGGCGACCCTCGACCGCACGCGGATCGACCACATCGAGGTCGTCGAGATCGCCTCCGGCGAGGTCGTCCTGTTCTGGGATCTGCCGGCGCCGGAGGCCGCCCGGCAGGCGCGCCGGCTGCGCGAGGACCTGGCGCAGCTCGACGACGCGCAGTTCGTCGAGCGCTGGGCGAGCTGAGTCGCGCCGACCGCGGTGGCGCGGGTGGAAGCCGCGGCGGCCCGCGGGTAGCGTCCGGCACATGCACGAGGCCACCATCGAGCAGCGCGAACACGGCCTGGCGGCGGCCGACGACGGCTGGTTCGTCCTCAACGCCGCCGAGATCGAGTGGGCGGCGGTCCCCGGCGGCGGCGCGTGGTGCATCTTCGAGTCGCCGTCGGCCCCGTCGCCGACGCTCGGCATCGGGATCCACGTCCTGGCGCCCGGCGAGGCGCCCGGCATGTACCACGCCGAGAACCAGCAGGAGGGGTTCCTCGTGCTCTCGGGCGAGTGCCTCGCGGTGATCGAGGGCGAGGAGCGGCGCATGGGTCCATGGGACTACCTGCACTGCCCGCCGGGCACGGCGCACATCACGATCGGCGCGGGCGACGGACCCTGCGCGATCCTCATGGTCGGCACGCGCGCGCCCGACGACGACACGCACTACCTCCCCGACCCCGTCGCCGCGCGCCACGGCGCCGCCGTGACGACCGAGACCGACTCGCCGCGGGAGGCCTACGCCGACCGGCCAGCGATCGTGCCGGCGCCGTCGGCCTGGCCGCCGGCCTCGCCGGGACGGCGCGCCGAGCCCGGATGAGCCCGTTTGGGCCCCGCCCGGGGCCGATACCCTGAACCGACGAGATGGCCGAACCCGCCGCGCACGCCGCCGAGCACGCCGAGCTCCCCGAGCCGGCCGTCGCGCGTGAGTGGCTCGAGGCGATGCTGCTCATCCGCCGCTTCGAGGAGCGCGCCGGCGAGATGTACGCCAAGGCCAAGGTCGGCGGCTTCCTGCACCTCGCGATCGGCGAGGAGGCGACGATCGTCGGCTCCACGCGCGCCCTGCGCGACCAGGACTACCTCATCTCGACGTACCGCTCGCACGGGCACACGCTCGCGCGCGGCAGCGATCCCGACCGCGTCATGGCCGAGCTCTTCGGCCGCGTCGACGGCCTCTGCAAGGGGCGCGGCGGGTCGATGCACATGTTCGACCTCGAGCACCGCTTCATGGGCGGCTACGGGATCGTCGGGGGCAACCTGCCGCTCGCCGCCGGCTTCGCGCTGGCGTCGGACTACCTCGGCCACGACGAGGTCACGCTCTGTCAGTTCGGCGACGGCGCCTCCAACCAGGGCACGTTCGGCGAGACGATGAACCTCGCGGCGCTCTGGAAGCTGCCGGTCGTCTTCATGATCACGAACAACCAGTTCGGCATGGGCACGGCCCTGGAGCGCCACTCGGCGATCACCGACCTGCTGCGCAAGGGCGAGGGCTTCGGCGTGCCCGGCATGCGCTGCGACGGCATGGACGTCCAGGACACCTACGCGGTGACGTCCGAGGCGCTGCGCATCGCGCGCGAGGAGCGCCGGCCGATGCTCGTCGAGGCCGTGACGTACCGCTTTCGCGGCCACTCGATGGCCGACCCCGAGGAGTACCGCACGAAGGAGCAGGTCGACGAGTGGCGCAAGCGCGACCCGCTCGCGGTGTTCGGCGACCGGCTCGTCGCGGCCGGGATCATCGACGAGCAGTCGCGCGGCGCGCTGGACGGCGCGGCGGTCGAGCGCGTCGACCGCGCCGTCGCGTTCGCCGACGCCTCGCCGCACCCGTCGCCCGAGGCGCTCTACGACGACATCTACGTGCTCGGCGACCAGGTGCGCGGCTGGTACTCCGTCGACGAGCGCACGCCGACCCCCCACCGCGGCGAGGACGAGCGCGGCATGGCCGGCGGCGCGCTGCCGCGCTCGGCGGAGCCCGCGCAGGCCGGTCACGCGGCGCCCAAGCCGGCCGACGACGCGCAGCGCGGCGAGGACTGACGCGCGATGGCCGTCATGCGCTACCGCGAGGCCCTCAACGCCGCCCTGCGCGAGGAGATGGCGCGCGACCCGAACGTCATGCTCATGGGCGAGGACATCGGCGTCTTCAACGGCGCGTTCAAGGTGACCGCGGGCCTGCTGGAGGAGTTCGGCGAGAAGCGCGTGCGCGACACCCCGATCTCCGAGAACACGATCGTCGGGATGGGCGTCGGCGCCGCGATGACCGGCCTGCGGCCCGTCGTCGAGCTCATGACGATCAACTTCTCGCTGCTGGCGATGGACCAGATCGTCAACCACGCCGCGACGATCCGCTACATGTTCGGCGGCCAGGTCAAGGTGCCGCTCGTCGTGCGCATGCCGCAGGGCGCCGGCCACCAGCTCGGCCCCACGCACTCGCACTCGTGGGAGGCCCTGTACCTGCATGTGCCGGGCCTGCTCGTCGCGACGCCGACGACGGCCGCCGACGCCAAGGGCCTGCTGAAGTCCGCGATCCGCGACGACAACCCCGTCGTCTTCATCGAGCACGAGTACCTCTACGGCCAGCGCGGCGAGGTTCCCGACGACGAGGACCACACCGTGCGCTTCGGCGAGGCGGCGATCCGCCGCGCGGGCTCGGACGTCACGATCGTCGGCATCTCGCGGATGGCGCTGACCGCCGCGCGCGCCGCGAAGACGCTGAGCGAGGAGCACGGCATCGAGGCCGAGGTCATCGACCCGCGCACGCTGCGCCCGCTGGACCTCGACACGATCCTCGCGTCCGTGCGCAGGTGCAATCGCTGCGTCATCGTCGAGGAGGGCTGGCCGCACGGCGGCGTCGGCGCGAACCTCGCCGCGCTCGTCTCCGAGCAGGCCTTCGACGACCTCGACGCGCCGGTGCAGCGCGTCACCGGCGCCGACGTGCCGATGCCGTACTCCAAGCCGCTGGAGCAGATCGCCTTCCCCCACGAGCCGCAGGTCGTCGACGCGGTGCTCGCGACGTTCGGAGCGCGGACGTGAGCGACGTCGTCATGCCGCGCCTGTCGGACTCGATGGAGGAGGGGACGATCCTGAAGTGGCTGAAGTCCGACGGGGCGCAGGTCGCGCGCGGCGAGCCGCTCGCCGAGATCGAGACCGACAAGGCGACGCTGACCTACGAGTCCGACGCGGCCGGCGTGCTGACGATCGTCGCCCGCGAGGGCGAGACGCTGCCGATCGGCGGCGTCATCGCGCGCCTGCACGGCGGCGGCGACGACGGCGAGGGCAAGGCCGTCGAGGACGAGCCCGCGGCGGCGGCAGCGCCACCCTCCGCGGCCGCCCAGCCCGCGCCCGCCGAGCCCGACGCTCCCGCCGAGCCCGCCGCGCCCGCCGAGCCCGCCGAGCCCGCGGCCCCGCAGGCGGCCGCCGGGGACGGGCAGCTCGCATCCGCAGCGCGGGGCGAGGGCCGCGTCAAGGCGTCGCCGCTCGCGCGGCGGATCGCGCGCGAGCAGGATGTCGACCTGCACGCCGTGACCGGCACCGGCCCCGGCGGGCGCATCGTGAAGGACGACGTCGAGCGCGCCGCGCGGGCGCCGGCGCCGGCCGCCGCCCCGCCCGCCGAGCCATCCGCCCCGCCGCGCCCCGCCGTGCCACCGCCCACGCCCGCGCCCGCGCCCGTCACGACCGCCGAGACCGGCACCGCCAAGGGCGACGTCACCGTCCAGGAGCTGAGCCGGACGCAGGGCCTGATCGCGCGCCGGATGGCCGAGTCGCGTGCGACGATCCCGTCCTTCGAGCTGCGCAGCGAGATCGACATGCAGGCCTGCGTCGAGGTCCGCGCCGAGCTCAAGGCGCTCGGCGGCGACGTCCCGTCCTACAACGACATGGTCGTCAAGGCCTGCGCGCTCGCGCTGCGGGAGTTCCCGCGCGCGAACGGCAGCTACCGCGACGCCCGCTTCGAGCTCTACAGCCGCATCAACGTCGGCGTCGCCGTCGCTGCCCCGGACGCGCTCGTCGTCCCCACCGTGTTCGACGCCGACCGCAAGTCCCTGCGCGAGATCGCCCGCGAGACGCGCGCGCTCGCCGAGCGCGTGCGCTCCGGGGCGATCACGCCGCCCGAGGTCAGCGGCGGGACGTTCACCGTCTCGAACCTCGGGATGTTCGGCGTCACCGACTTCACGGCCGTCATCAACCCCCCGCAGGCGGCGATTCTCGCCGTCGGCGCGCTGGCGCGCCGCGCTGTCGTCGACGACGCCGGCGCGCTCGTCGCGCGGCACACGATGGGCGTCACGCTGGCCTGCGACCATCGCATCCTGTACGGCGCCGAGGCGGCGCAGTTCCTCGCGCGCATCCGCGCCCTGCTCGAGCGCCCGCTGGCGCTCGCGTTCGGCTAGTGGGTCATCCAGGAACGTTCGACCGGAAACCCGGGATGCCGGCGCCGGCTGGCAAGGACGCAGGACCGAAGGTGTGGCTCTGCCACATCGAGCGTCCGAGGACGCCGCCAGGCGGTGATCGGCGCCCGGGGTTCCGGGTCAAACGTTTGTGGATGACCCACTAGTCGTTAGCGCGAGCGCGGCGGGAGGAGCCCGTCGAGCGCCGCACCGGTCTGGGTGGTCGAGCGCTCGAGCGCCTGCGCGACGGTGTTGAGCACGACCTGCACGGCCTCGCTGACGGGCGGAGCGAGCGGCGCCGTCGCCGCCGCGAGCGCGTCGCCGGTGCGCCGGACGACGGCCGACGTGGAGCCGCCGAGCGCGCGAACGCCGTCACCGACGCGCGGCGCCGGCGGCGGCGCGGGCGGCGGCGCGACGGGCTGCTCGGGCTGGACCGGTGACGCGACCGGCGGCTGCGTCGTGCGCCGCGTGACCCGGGGCGTCGGCGCCGATCGGGGGCGCGAGCGAGCGCCGCTCGACGCGGCCGCCGGGCGCGGCCGTGCGCGCGGCGGCGGCGCCGACAGGACGAACGGCTCGGCGCTGCCGGCGACCGCGGCGGGCACGTCCGCCGGGACCGAAGCCGTGAGCACGAACGCCGGCGGCTGCTCGGAACTGGCGAACGACTGCGACCAGCCGCCGAACGCGAAGGCGGCGCTGACGGCGAGCAGCGCGAGCGAGGCCGACGAGATGAGTGCGACGGAAGCCCCGATCGAGACGAGGAGTGCCCTTGTGCCCGCCATGACCAGGGAAGTATCGGCAGGTGGCCGCACTATCTGAACCCCCCGCGCGGAAATTGCGAGGCGTTGGACTCGCGGCTCTCGTCGCGGCGGACCAGCGGCGGCTCGCGCGACGTGTCGACGACGACGCACAGCCAGCGCCTGGGGTCCGGCCCGGGCACGCACGCGCGAAAGAGGTCGTCGTCGACGAGGACCGCGGTCGCGCCGTCGACGTGCGCGCGCGCGAACGCGTCCCCATGCAGCGCGACCCAGCGCCGGACGGCCCGCGACTGCTCGGCGAACGCCGCCCTGTCGGCCGCCAGCCGCGGCCGGTGCACGATGCCCGCGGCGAGCAGCGCCGCGCCGACGAGGGCCAGCGCGGCGAGGCCGGCGTAGTCGTCGGCCACGACCTTCGGAAGGTCGCGGCGCCGGCGGCGCAGCAGCGCGCCGCCGAGGCCGCCGACGACCGCGACGGCGGCGACGTTGAGACAGCCGGCGAGCAGCAGGCCCGCGACCCAGCCGGAACCCTCGCCGGAGACCGGCAGCCAGTGCAGCAGCGCCGCCTCCGCCGGCGTGGCGAGGGCGAAGGCCGGCCACAGCCAGGCGCCGCGCCGCCGCCAGCGCAGCCGCCGGACGCCCTGGCGCCCCCGTCGTCGTGCAGCCTCGGCCACGCCGTTCAGCGTACGTACCCGTTACCCTCGGGTCCGACGGTTCGCGTCTTGCGCGGAGATCCCGACGAGGCGTCGAAATGGTAAGGCGGAGATCCCGTCCTTTACCGCCCAGAACGAAAGGTGAAGATGGCGACCAGCAGTACGGACGTGCACAGCGGTCCCACCCCACCCGCCCTGGAGAACCCGTCCGCGCATCTGCACCCGGACGACCGGGCCGGTCTGCTGCGCGCGATGCTGCTCATGCGCGCGATCGAGGAGCGCGCGATGAACCTCTACCGCCAGGGCAAGGTGCCGGGATCCTTCTACGACGGCTTCGGCCAGGAGGCCGTGTCGGTCGGCCCGACGTATGCGATGGCGGCGCAGGACAGGCTCTGCGTCCTGCACCGCGACCTCGGCGCGCACCTCGTGCGCGGCGTGCGGCCCGCGACGATCTTCAGCCAGTACATGGGCCGCCGCGACGGCATCACGAGCGGTCGCGACGGCAACGTGCACTTCGGCGACTGGCGCACGGGCTGCGTCGGGATGGTCTCGATGCTGCCCGACATGATGCTCGTCGCGGCGGGCATGGCGATGGCCTTCAAGCTGCGCGGCGAGCGGCGCTGCGCGCTGACGTGGTTCGGCGACGGATCGACCTCGCGCGGCGACTTCCACGAGGCGATGAACTGGGCCGGCGTCCAGCACCTGCCGGTCATCTTCGTGCTCGAGAACAACCAGTTCGCCTACTCGACGCCGACCAAGCAGCAGTTCGCCGTCAACCCCGTCGAGCGTGCCGCGGCGTACGGCTTTCCGGGCGTGTCGGTCGACGGCAACGACGTCGAGGCGATGTTCGAGGCCACCCGCGTGGCCCGCGAGCGGGCGATCGGCGGCGGCGGGCCGACGCTGATCGAGGCCGTGACGATGCGGATGCACGGGCACGCCGCGCACGACGACATGAAGTACGTGCCCAAGGCGCTCGTCGAGGAGTGGCGACGCAAGGACCCGATCGACCGCCAGAGCGCGCGCCTGGAGGCGCTCGGCGTCGACGTGGCCGCGCTGCGCGCCGAGGTGCGCGCCGAGGTCGACGACGCCGTCGAGGCCGCCCTCGCGGGCCCGATGCCCGATCCGTCGACGGCGACCGACCGGCTCTTTCACTCGCCCGACGCCGAGGAGATCCACCTGCTCGACGGACGCGCCCCGTGGAGCGGCTTCGCCGACGCCGACGACGACGGTGAGCCCGCGACGGAGCCCGCGCCATGACCACGATGACCTACCTGCGCGCGATCTCCGACGGCCTGCGCACGGAGATGCGCGCCGACGAGCGCGTCTTTCTCATGGGCGAGGACATCGGCGTCTTCGGCGGCGCCTTCAAGGTGACCGACGGCTTCATCGAGGAGTTCGGAGCCGATCGCGTCATGGACACGCCGCTGGCCGAGTCGGGCATCGTCGGCACGGCGGTCGGCGCCGCCGTCGTGGGCATGCGGCCGGTCTGCGAGATGCAGTTCGCCGACTTCGTCTCCTGCGGCTTCGACCAGATCGTCAACGTCGCCGGCAAGATGCTCTACCGCCAGGGCCTGCCGGTGAACATCACGGTGCGCCTGCCCAGCGGCGGCGGGTTCTCCGGCGGCCCGTTTCACTCGCAGAACCCGGAGGCGTGGTTCATGCACGCGCCCGGCCTGAAGGTCGTCGCGCCGAGCACCGCGCAGGACGCCAAGGGCATGATCATCGCGAGCATCCGCGACCCCAACCCGGTCATCTTCATGGAGCACAAGAACCTCTACCGCCGCGTGAAGGGCGAGGTCCCGGCGGGCTCCTACGAGACGCCGTTCAAGGCGCGCGTCGCGCGCGAGGGCAGCGATCTCGTCGTCATCGCGTACGGCGCCATGGTGCACACCGCGCTCGAGGCGACCGAGGAGATCGAGGGCGCGTCGATCATGGTGCTCGACCTGCGCTCGCTCGTGCCGCTCGACGAGGCGGCGATCCTCGCGGCCGTGCGGCGCTGCTCGAAGGTCGTCGTCGTCGACGAGGCCAACGCGACGTGCGCCGCCGGCGCACAGGTCGCGGCGCTCATCGCCGAGCGGGGCTTCGAGGATCTCGACGGCCCGGTCGTGCGGGTCGCCTCGCCCGACGTCCCGATCCCGTTCTCCCCGCCGCTCGAAGCGGCCGTCCTGCCGTCCGTCGACCGGGTGAGGGAGGCCTGCGTTGAGCTCCTCGAGTACTGACAGCGCGACCGTCGTGGACGTGACGATGCCGCAGATGGGCGTCTCCGTCGCCGAGGGCACGGTCGTGCTGTGGCGCAAGCGGCCCGGCGACTGGGTGCAGGCCGACGAGACGATCTGCGAGATCTCGACGGACAAGATCGACACCGAGGTCCCCGCGCCGGCGGCCGGCCGCGTGACCGAGATCCTCGTCGAGGTCGGCGCGACCGTCGACGTCGGGGTCGTGCTCGCGCGGATCGCGACCGACGCCAGGCCGGGCGAGCCGCACAGCTCCGAGAACGACCGGGCCGCGCAGAACGGCGACGCGGCCGTGGACGCAAGCGACGGGGCCGCGGACGCAAGCGACGCGGCCGCGGACGAGAGCGCGGCGCCCGCCGCGAGCGGCGCGTCGCGCCCCGCGCGCCCGCGCGGCGCGGCCGCCCGGCGCTACTCGCCGGTCGTCCAGCGGATCGCCGACGAGCACGACGTCGATCTCTCCGCGGTCGACGGCAGCGGGCGCGACGGGCGCGTGCAGAAGCGCGACGTCCTCGCCTACGTCGAGGCGCGCGGCGGCGGCGGCCCCGACCCCGAGCAGGACGAGCCGCCGCTGCACATCGAGAGCCCCTACCGGCCCGATCCCGCCCCTCCGACCGACGCGCCCTACACGCCGCCCGAGTCGCGCCCGCTGTCGCGCATGCGCCAGTCGATCGGGCGGCACATGAAGCGCTCGCAGGAGACCGCCGCGACGTGCACGACCTGGATCGAGGTCGACGTGTCGCGCGTCGAGCTCGCCCGCAAGCAGCTCGGCATCACCGCGCTGCCGCTCATCGCGCGCTGCGTCGTCGCGACGATCGTCGAGTTCCCGCTGCTCAACGCCTGGCTGGAGGACGACAAGCACACCGTGCACGAGGAGATCAACCTCGGGATCGCCGTCTCGCTCGGCGAGGACGGGCTCATCGTGCCCGTCGTGCGCGGCGCCCAGGACCTCTCGCCCGAGGGCCTCTCGCGCCGCATCCGCGACCTGGCGCGGCGCGCGCGCGAGCGCCAGATCACGCCCGACGACGTCCACGGCGCGACGTTCACGATCACGAACCCCGGCCAGTTCGGCTCGATGATGGCCACCCCGGTCATCCCGCAGCCGCAGGTCGCGATCCTCGACGTCGAGGCGATCGTCAAGCGTCCCGTCGTCGTCACCGACCAGTTCGGCGAGGACGCGATCGCGATCCGCCCGATGGTCATCCTCGGCCTCTCCTGGGATCACCGCGCGCTCGACGGCGCGCTCGCCGCGCGCTTCCTCGCGAGCGTCAAGAAGCGCGTCGAGAGCTACGAGGCCTGAGGCTCGCCGCACGCCGGTCGCGCGGCCGCGTCCGCGCCCGCATCGCCGCATCGCCGCAGCCGCCCGCAACGACGAAAGGCGCGCCGGGGAGGAGGACGGCGCGCCTTTCGACGGGTCATTGCGGTTCGACACCATCCACCGGGCCGGCATTCGCGGGAGGAGAGACGGCCAGCCCGGTGGCGAGGTGCGAGGTGATGAGCTGCGCGACCATCGTTGCGAATCCCCATCCAGAAGTCCAATACCGTTTCTCGCTCGTACTTATAAGCTGAGCATATGGACCTGCGCCAGCTGCGCTACCTCGTCGCGCTTGCCGACGAGCTGAGCTTCACACGCGCCGCCGCCCGCGAGCACATCGCTCAGCCGGCGCTGTCGCAGCAGATCCGCCGCCTGGAGGACGAAGTCGGCCTCGCGCTCGTCGAGCGCACGACCCGCCGCGTCGCGCTCACCGGCGCGGGCGACATGCTCGTCGCACGCGCGCGCCACATCCTCGCCGAGCTCGACGACGCCGAGGCGGAGCTCAGCATGCTCGCCGGCATCAAGATCGGGCGGCTCGCCGTCGGCGCGCTGCACACGATGGGGCCGATCGACCTCTCGCTGCTGCTCGCCTCCTTTCATCGCAGGCACCCGGCGATCGAGCTGACGGTCCGCGAGCAGTCCAGCGAGGAGCTCGCCGAGATGCTGCGCGACGACGAGATCGACCTCGCGTTCCTGTCGGTCACCGAGCGGATCCAGAGCCGCGGGCTGGAGCTGCACCGCCTCGTCAGCGAGGAGCTCGTCGTCGTCCTGCCGACGACGCATCGGCTGGCGGCCCGCGCGGGCGTGAGCATGCGCGAGCTCGCCGGCGAGCCGTTCGTCAGCTTCCGCGCCGGTTCGCGGCTGCGCGAGCTGCTCGACACGGCGGCGGCCGCGACGGGCTTCGAGCCGCGCATCGCGCTCGAGTCCAACGAGAGCCGCCGCATCCGCAGCCTCGTCTCGAGCGGGCTGGGGGTCGCGATCCTGCCGCGCTCGGACGCGATCGGCCCCGGCGCGCCGGTCGCGGTGACGCGGCTCGTCGAGCCGGCGCTGACGCGCGACGTCACGCTGGCGGCCCGCGCCAAGCGCCACCACTCGCCCGCCGCACGCGAGTTCCGCGCGCTCACGCTGCGCGTCTTCGCCACCAACCCAGCTGCGATCATCGAGGCATGATCGACGCTCCCGAGCTCTGGGTCTGCGACCTGCCGGCGATCGAGTACCGCGACGCGCTCGCGCTGCAGCAGCGCGTCCGGGCCGCGCGCCAGCGCGAGCTCGTCCCGGACACGCTGCTGCTGCTCGAGCACCCGCCCGTCTACACCCGCGGCCGGCGCTCGGACGCGCGCGAGCTGCCCAAAGGCGAGGCCTGGTATCGCAGCCAGGGGATCGACGTCGTCGACACCGACCGCGGCGGCCGGCTGACCTATCACGGTCCCGGCCAGCTCGTCGGCTATCCGATCATGCGCATCGACGACGTGATCGCCTACCTGCGCACGATCGAGCAGGCGATCGTCGCCGCGCTCGGCGACGCCGGCATCGCGGCGCATGCCCGCCCCGACGACGGACCGGACTTCACCGGGGTCTGGACGGCCGCCGACCGCAAGATCGCCTCGATCGGCGTCCACGTCGCCCGCGGCGTCACGACGCACGGCTTCGCGCTCAACGTCCACAACGACCTGCAGCCCTTCGCGTGGGTCGTCGCGTGCGGCCTGGACGACGTCCGGATGACGTCGGTTCTGCAGGAGACCGGCGCGAGCGGCGCGTGCATGCCGTTCGCGGAGGTCCGCGCGAGCATCGCGCGGCGCTTCGCGGAGGCCTTCGCGCGGACGACGAGGGCGGTGTCGCTCGAGGAGCTCGGGGCGGCCGCGCCGCTCGCGCCCCCGCGCGCGCCGGCATGAGCCGCCTCGCCAGCGCGCTGCGCGTGCGCGCGGCGACGGCGCGCCACCGCGGAAGCGCGGTCCACTGCCCGCTGTGCGAGCACGGCTTCGACCGCTTCAAAGACGACTGGAATCGGCCCGACGCGCTGTGCTGGCGCTGCGGCTCGCACGAGCGCCACCGCGCCCAGTGGCTGCTGCTGCGCGACCTGCGCCCCGAGCTGCTCGACGGCGCGCGCTCGCTGCTGCACTTCTCGCCCGAGTGGTGCCTGCGCGAGCGGCTCGCGGCGTGGCCGCGGCTGCGCTACGTCACGACCGACCTCGACGCGGCCCAGCGGGCCGACCTGCGCCTCGACGTCACCGCGCTCGCGCTGCCCGACGACGCCTTCGACGCCGTCATCTGCTCGCACGTGCTCGAGCACGTCCCCGACGACGGCGCCGCGATGCGCGAGCTGCGCCGCGTGACCGCGCCCGGCGGATGGTGCCTCGTCATGGTCCCGCTCGCGCTTGACCGCGAGCACACCTACGAGGACCCGGCCGTCACCGCGCCCGCCGAGCGCCGCCGCGAGTTCCTGCAGGACGACCACGTCCGGCTCTACGCGCCGGACATCGCCGACCGGCTGGCGGCGGCGGGGTTCGCCGTGGAGACGATCGACCTGCATGCCGAGCACGGTGTCGCGATCGGCGCTCGCCACGGCCTGCTGCGCTCGGACCTGATCTTCCTCTGCCGCCGGCCGGCCGGCGGCGCTCGCGCGCCGCGCGCTCGCTAGCCAGAGCCTGGCGCGCTCAGCCGTCGATCGGCTCGACCGAGCCGACCTCGACGAGGCACGGCGCGTCGATGGCCGCGCCCTCGCCGGGGTTGGCGGCGAGCAGCAGCCCGGTCGCCCGCACCGTGCGGTGCTCGCAGCGCTCGATCTCCGCGCCGGCGCGGATCGCCTCCTCCTCCTGGGGTGGCTCGAGGAAGACGGCCGTGCCGTCGGCGAGCACGACGGCCGCGTGTCCGGCATGGACGGTCTGCGCGGCGACGCGCCGCATCCGCACGTCGCGCTGCTCGTAGACGCCCTCGACGCTCGCCTCGTGGCCCGCGTGCCGCTCGACATCCGCAAGCGACGTCACGACGCGCGGCTCGGTCGCGCTCATGGGCGCTGCTCGACGACCATCGCCGTCGGCGTCATGCCGTGCTGCTTGGTCGCGCGATGACGGTAGAAGAACGTCTGCTTGACGCGCTGCGTGCCGTACATGTCAAACGTCCAGAGGTCGTTCTGCTCGTCCCACCGGCCGACCGCGTAGTTCTCGAGGACGACGGTGTCGGCATTGTCGTCGCTGCTGAGGACGACGCCGCCCCAGTGGAAGTTCCACGTGTCCACGCCCTTGATCCGGTCCCCTCCGCTCGACATGACGTAGCCCTGCCCGACGGTCGGCCTCGCGTACTCGTCGATCTCGAGCGCGAAGGCCGCCTCGTGGCGGTCGGTCGCGGCGAGGCCACGGTAGTAGGCGTACAGCGCGTCGGACTCCTCCTTGAGCTTGGCGTTGTGGCGCGACGTCCACGCCAGCCGAGTGCCCTTCGCCGTCTTCGTCGTCCACGCCTTCGTCTCGGCCACGATCGCCTTGCGCTCGACCGCCCGCGCGTCGCCCGCCGCCAGCGCCGCCTTCATCTTCTTCGTGGCCTCGCTCTCCTCGCCGGTGGCCTCCGACGCCGCGCGGGCCTTGAGCTCGTGCTCGAGCCAGGTGCGCATGATCTCGATCTTCATGAGGTCGGGCGTCGCGACGTCGGTGTGCCGCGCCCCCAGCTCGGTCTCCGACAGCGCGTAGACCGCCCGCCGCTCGCTGCCGCCCATCACGACGCCGGCGCTGCGGCCGCAGTCGGCGTACAGCTCCATGTCGTCGCCCTGCGTGCCGTTGACGGTGTTCTTGGCCTCGATCCGCTTGAGCTCGACGGCGGGGCCCGTGCCCGGCTCGTGCTCGTACGTGTCGGCGGTCTCCACGAGCTCGATCCCCGACCCGACCGCCTTCAGCGCGGCGTTGGCGCGCGCCGCCTTCCCCGGCTTTGCCCACAGCTCGTGGTTGGGGTACTCGGCGGGCACGAGCAGGCTCACGTCGTCGGACTCGCGGTAGTGCTCGCCGCCGGGAAACGTGATGTTCCGGTAGCGCGCCAGCACGGACCCGCGGCCGGCGACGGCCCGTTGCAGCGTGCGCCCGAGCGCATCGGCCCGATCGGCCCGACCCGCGGCAGCCGATGCGCTGCGGCGCGGGCTCGGCGGCGACCGCGGCTGCGGGTGCGGCGGCCTCGGTGGCGCCGCGCGTACCGCAAGTCCTCGCATGTGTCAACGCTACCAGCGCGTCCGCCGCGTGCACAGCACGAGCCCGTCGAGCGCTAGGCTCGAACGAGACCATGGCCACCGACGAACGCAGGCTCTCGACCCGCTCCCGCGCCAACCCGGGCGGGATGGACGTGCTCAGCGTCCTGGGCCCGGACGTGCGCCCGATGCGCGAGCGCAAGCCGCCCTGGTTCAAGGTGCCGGCGCCGGGCGGGGCCCGCTACCGCGAGCTGACGCAGCTCATCGCCGACGAGAACCTGCACACCGTCTGCCAGGAGGCCGCCTGCCCGAACGTCGGCGAGTGCTGGGAGCGCGGGACGGCGACGTTCATGATCCTCGGCGACACGTGCACCCGGCGCTGCGGCTTCTGCAACGTGCGGACGGGAAAGCCGACCTGGAACGACCCGCTCGAGCCCGCCCGCGTCGCACGCTCGATCGCGAAGATGGGGCTGCGCCACGCGGTCATCACCTCCGTCGACCGCGACGACCTGCCCGACTACGGCGCGAGCGCGTTCGTCGGCGTCATCCGGCAGGTCCGCGCGCAGGCGCCGCGCTGCAAGGTCGAGGTCCTCACGCCCGACTTCCGCGGCCAGGAGATGCCGCTGGCGAAGGTCGTCGCCGAGCGCCCGGACGTCTTCAACCACAACGTCGAGGTCGTGCCGCGCCTGTACCCGGTCGCCCGGCGCGGCTCGCGCTTCGAGCGCTCCTGCCGCGTGCTGCGCAATGCCAAGGAGATGGGCGGCGACGCGGTCACGACGAAGTCCGGGCTCATGGTCGGGCTCGGGGAGACGCACGACGAGATGGTGCAGACGTTTCAGATCCTGCGCGAGCACGGCGTCCAGGTGCTCACGGTCGGCCAGTACCTGCGCCCCACCGAGCGCCACCTGCCGGTCGTGCGCTACTGGCATCCGGACGAGTTCAAGGCGCTCGAGGACGCCGCCTACGCGCTGGGCTTCGACCACATCGCCGCCGGCCCGCTCGTGCGGTCCAGCTATCACGCCGACCAGCACGTCGCGCAGGACGAGCCCGGGCAGGGACCGCTGGCCGCCACGTCGTAGTTCTGATACCGTCGGTATGCCGATACCGACGGTATGACCTGCGGGAGGAGCTGGCCATGGGCGCGAAGATCAAGCTGTACGGGTTCGAGGGATCCAACTCGGTGTACACCGGCCGGCTCATGCTCGAGCACAAGGGCCTGGACTACGACTTCGTCAAGCTGCCGCCCGCGGCGCACACCTTCATCCTGCTCGCGATGGGCTTCCCGACGATGGGCGCGCCCGCGCTGAAGATCGACGGCGCGCGCGTGCAGGGCACCCGCTGGATCGCGCGCGCGCTCGACGAGCGCTTCGCGCAGGCGCCGCTGTTCCCCGCCGACCCGGTACAGCGACGTGCCGTCCAGGACGCCGAGCGCTGGGGGGAGGACTTCCAGAACGCGACGCGCCGCATCTTCTACTGCGCCGCGCGGCGCAACCGCAGCGCGTTTCTCAGCGTCATGGCCGCCGGCCGCGGACCCGTCAAGCGCACGGCGCTGCGCGTCATGGCGCCGCTCATCATGCGGCTCGCGACGGGCGCGCACCGCGCGACCGACGAGTCGGGCCGCGAGGACCTCGAGCTGCTGCCCGAGCGCCTGGAGCAGATCGACGCCTGGATCGCCGAGGGCGTCATCGGGGGCCAGGTCGCCAACGCGGCCGACTACCAGATCGCCGTGAACCTCTCGGCGCTGCTGCTCTCCGAGGATCTCGCGCCGTTCATCGAGGGGCGGCCCGCCGGCGCGCTGGCACGGCGCTTCGCGCCCGACTACGCGGGCCACATCCCGCAGGTCGTGCCCGAGGAGTGGATGGCGCCGCTGCGCGCCCAGGCCGTCGCCGGCGGCTCGAGCCTCGGCGCGCCGGCGGCCCCGGCCGGCGTCGCCGGCGTCGGCGATCGCGACGACGCGCAGATCGGCGCCCTCGCGCGCCGGCCCCGGGCCTGAGCGGCGCGCGATGACGACCGCTCGCCTGAGCCGCGCGGAGCGCAGCGCCCAGGTCCGCCGGGAGCTGCTCGACGCCGCCGAGCGCCGCTTCTTCGCCGACGGCTACCACGGCACGACGATCGACGACGTCGCCGACGACGCGGGCTACACGAAGGGCGCCGTCTACTCGACGTTCAAGAGCAAGGCCGGGCTGTTCCTCGCGCTCTTCGACGAGGTCGTCGCCAGGCGCCTGGAGGAGCTCGCCGCGGTCCTCGGCGGTCACGACGACAACGAGGCGCGCATGCACGCGCTGGCCCGTCAGCCGGTCGACGAGCGCAACACGCAGTTCTTGCTGCTCGCGATCGAGTTCTGGGTCCACGCCGCCCGGGAGCCCGTGCTGCTCGCCGACTTCTCGCAGCGCTACCGGCGCCTGCGCGAAGGCCTGGCGCAGATCGGGCCGAAGGCCACGACGCTCGGCAGCGACCGCTGGGCGATCGTGTCCCTGGCGCTCTCCAACGGGCTCGCGCTCGAGCGGCTCATCGACCCCGCCGGCGTGCCCGACGACCTCATGGCCGCCGTGCAGACGCGCCTGCTGCGCGCCTGACCCGCCCCGGGACCGCGCGGGACGTGCTTCTGGGTAGGGTCCGGCGGGCAGCCGCATGTTCCCGCTGAAGGACAACATCCCGACCGACCGCCTGCCGATCCTCACGATCGCGCTGATCGTCGCCAACGTGCTCGTCTACTTCTTGCTGCAGAAGGGCGGGATCTTCGACGGGCCCGGCGACAGCGGCGTCTTCGAGTTCGGCGCGATCCCCTACGAGATCACCCATCCGGGCGAGCAGTGCGCGCTCAGCTCGGGCGGGCGCTCGGTGAGCTGCGGTCAGGGCGGCGACGGCGTGCCGACGATCGCGACCCTGTTCTCGTCGATGTTCATGCACGGCGGGATCCTGCACCTCGGCGGCAACATGCTGTTTCTCTGGATCTTCGGCAACAACGTCGAGGACAGCATGGGCCGCGTGCGGTTCGTCGCCTTCTACCTGCTCGGCGGCCTCGCCGCGCTGCTGCTGCAGACGGTGATCGACCCGAGCTCGCCGATCCCGACGGTCGGGGCATCGGGCGCGATCGCCGCGGTGCTCGGCGGCTACATCCTGCTGTATCCGCGCGCGCGCGTCGTCACCGTCATCTTCATCGTCTTCTTCTTCACGATCCTCGAGCTGCCGGCGTTGCTCGTGCTCGGGCTGTGGTTTGTGCAGCAGATCGTCTTCGGCTACTTCGACCTCGCCAACCCGACCGGCGGCGGCGGCGGGGTCGCCTACTTCGCCCATATCGGCGGCTTCGCGTTCGGGCTCCTCGCGATCAAGCTGTTCGCCAGCCGCCAGAAGGACTACACCGTCCCGCCCAAGTACCCGGTCTACTGATGACGGCGCGCGGCGCGATCCTCGCCGCGGCGCTCCTGTTCATCGGGCTCCTGGCGGCGCTCACGGTCTACGTCGCTGTGACCTCGGGCTTCAGCATCGTCATGCCGGTCGCCCTGCTCGTGCTGGCGCTGTTCGCGATCGGCATCGTCGGCGCCCTGCTGCGGCCGCCGCCGCAGGACTGATGCGCTACGTTGCCACCCGTGACCGTCTCGCCGGATCGCAAGCCCGTGGTCGTCACCGATCTCGAGGAGGCGATGGAGGTCGTCCGGCGCGGCGGCCTGCGGTTGACGTCGTCGCGCCGGCTCGTGCTCGAAGCCCTGCTGGCGGCCCGTGAGCCGATCTCGGCCGAGGACATCGCCGACGGCCTCGGCGGCCGGATGACGCAGTCCGACATCGCGTCGGTCTACCGCAACCTCGAGACGCTCGGCGAGCTCGGCCTCGTACGTCACTTCCATGCCGGGCATGGACCCGGCCGCTACGTGCTCGTCGGCTTCGGCGACCGCGAGTACATCGCCTGCGAGTCCTGCGGCGCGCTGGAGTCCGTCGAGCCCGACAAGCTCGACGGCGTGCGCGACGCCGTCCGCGAGCTGTCGGGCTTCGAGGCGCGCTTCTCGCACTTCCCGATCGTCGGGCTCTGCCCGGCCTGCGCGCGCAAGCGGCGCCGCTAGTCGCGATCGCCGGCTGCCAGCCGGTGCGCCTGGGGCATCGCCTCGGCGCTACCAAGATCGCAAGCGACAGGCCGTGCCCGACGTAGACGCCGATCGCGCCGCACAGCGCGCCGGCATCGTCGCCACGATGAGGCCGTAGCGGAGAACTCGAAGTCGAACGGGCGCAGCGGCTCGGCGATCATGCGGGCGCCTGCGTGCGATCCGGGGGATGCGGCCCGTGCGGCCCGTGCGCGGCGTGCGGTCCGTGCGGCGCGTGGTGGCGAACGCCGTCGACGACGACCGGCATCCCACCGTGCTCGAGCACCTCCATGCTCGCCCCGTACGTGCGCTCGAGCACGTCGGCGCTCAGCACGTGGTGCGGGATGCCGTCGCCGATGACCCGCCGGTTGAGGCAGATCACCCGCGGCAGGTGCGCCGCGATGCCGTTGAGGTCGTGCGTCGTGAGCACGATCGCCAGCCCGCGGGCGTGCAGCTCGTCGAGCAGGTGCAGCAGCTCGTGGCGCAGGCGCACGTCGACGCCCGACGTCGGCTCGTCCATGAGCAGCAGCTCGGGCTCGCCGAGCAGCGCGCGCGATGAAGACCCGCTGCTGCTGGCCGCCCGACAGCTCGCGGATGTGGCGCCCCGCCAGCTCGCCGATGTCGAGGCGGTCGAGCACGGCGGCGACCTCGGCACGCTCGGCGCGGCTGGCCCACGGCAGCCGGCGCCCGCCGCCCACGCGCGCCGTCGCGGGGCTGGATCGAGCGGGTGCCGAGCTCGACGATCGCGGCGCCGCGCTTGAGGCTCTGCTCGGCAAGCTTCGTCGTCGGCTCCTCGAACGATCCCGGAGATCCGCACGCGGTCGCCGCCGACGTTCGCCGCGCTGCTCGTGATCGGCGCGACGGTCGTGGCCACCTGCAGGCGCCCGGCAACGGCGAGACGACGTCCACCGCGCCGGCGCAGCCGGCCGCGGCGACCGCCAGACGACCGCGAGCGACGCCGACAAGCTCATCCGCCAGGGCATCCTGCCAACCTAACGTCGTTGCCACCGCGTCGCAATAGCGGTGGTGGCGAGTGCGCCGGACGCGCTCAGGAGGGTGGCGCGAGGCGCGATCCGGCCGTAGGCTTAGCGGGGTGATGCCGGTCCGCTACTGGTTTCAATGCGACATCTGCGGCTGCCTGCCGGACGATGCCACGCGCAGCGCGATCGGCGCCTCCACGCGCGAGGACCTCTTCGGCGAGCTCATCGACGCGATGCCCGGCAAGTGGCTCGTCTGGCACGCCGGGGGACTGCTCGGACCCCGCCGCTACGCCTGCCCGGACCACCGCCGCCAGCTGCTGAAGTCGATCCGCTACCACTACGCGTACTGCGGCGAGCAATGGGTCTGGAAGCGCCCGCCCTACGCGCAGCGCTGGCCGCCCGACGGACTCGGCGCGTCGCCCGACGAGCCGCTCACGATCCCCGACTGGTTCGCCCCGGAGACGAAGCCCGGCACGTCGGCGCCCGAGGACCCCGCGAAGTCCTGAGGGCCGGCGGTCCGGCTCACTCCTTCGGCCGTCGCCCGGCGTCGGCCTCCTCGCGGCCCGGATCGAGGTCCTTCGCCCCGATGCGCTTGCGCACGACGGAGACGGTGTCCGGCGGCGGCTCGGGCAGCTTGAACGTCGTGATGCCGTAGACGAGCGCCAGCTCGACCTGGGCGGCGTAGTACGCCTTGCGCGACCGCTCCCAGTCGGCGCCCGCGCCGTTGAGCTGCAGCCAGCGGCCGTTGAAGACGATCGTCACGCTCGCGTCGTCCTCGAGGACATGGGCGAGGTACAGCTCGATCGACAGCGGCTCCTCGTCGCCGGCCAGCAGCGCCTCCAGCGCCTCGATGCCGTCGAGGACCATCGTGTCCTCGTCGTCCTCGACGGTGATCTCGCAGACGAGCGGGTCCAGCGGCCCGCCGGCGATCGCGGCGCGCGCGGCCGTCACCATCGCGTCGAGATCGGTCCAGCCGTTCCAGCGCTCGCTGAGCGCGAACCTCTCCATGGGCTGGAGAGGATACGGCGCGGGAGCCCGCGTATCCAGCGTCCGGCGGTCAGGCGCCGGGCGACTCGTTGGCCAGCCGCGCGGCCGCGACGGCCACCTGCCCGAACGCGATCTGCCCGTCGTTGGGCGGCAGCTTCTCGGGCACGAGCACCCGCAGCCCCGCCTCGTCGAGCGCCGCCACGGTGAGCTCGAGCAGCAGGCGGTTCTGAAAGACGCCGCCCGACAGGACCGCGAGGTCGATGTCGCGCCGCTGCGCCGAGAGCACGAGCACGTTGGCCGTGCCGCGCGCGAGCCCGGCGTGGAAGCGCGCGGAGACGGTCGAGACGGGCGCGCCGTCGGCGAGGTCGTCGACCATCGCCGCGATCATCGGCCGGGGGTCGAGCGCGACGGCCTCGCCGCGATGCTCGAACTCCAGCGGGTACGGCTCGACGGCGCCGCGATCGGCGAGCGCCTCGAACTCGATCGCCGCCTGGCCCTCGTAGCTGACCTCCAGGCGCACGCCGCAGAGCGCCGCGACGGCGTCGAACAGGCGCCCCGCGCTCGACGTGAACGGCGAGCCGACGCCGTTGAGCGACATCCGCGCGACCATGTTCCAGCGCGCCTGCGCGATGTCGGCGAAGGCCGGCGGCAGGCGGGTGGCCTTCATGTCGGTCAGCCAGGCGCACGCCATCCGCCAGGGCTCGCGGACGGCGCGCTCGCCGCCCGGCAGGCGGATCGGGCGGATCCGTCCGCAGCGCTCGATCCGGTCCAGCGCGCCGGCGAGGATCTCGCCCCCCCAGACCGTGCCGTCGGTGCCGTAGCCGGTCCCGTCGAAGATCGCGCCGACCGCCGGCCCGGTCTCGCCGTGCTCGGCGAGCGTGGCGGCGAGGTGCGCGTGGTGATGCTGGACGGAGAACAGCTGCACGTCCTCGCGGCCCATCGCGTAGCGCGTGGAGAGGTAGTCGGGGTGCAGGTCGTGGACGACGAGCCGCGGCGAGACCTCGAAGAGCGCCTCGAAGTGCTCGACCCCGTCCTGCAGCGACTGCAGCGTCTCGTAGTTCTTGATGTCGCCGATGTGATGGCTGGGCCAGGCGTGCTCGCCCTTGGCCAAACAGAAGGCGTTCTTCTGCTCGGCGCCGACGCCGAGCAGGTCCAGCGACGCCGGCACCGGCAGCTCGAGGCTGACCGGCACGTAGCCGCGCGACCGGCGCAGCTGCAACGGGCGCTCGCGCACGACGCGCACGACCGAGTCGTCGGTCCGCGTCGCGATCGGGCGGTCGTGGACGAGGAAGCGGTCGGCGATCCTGCCCAGCCGGGCCAGCGCGTCGTCGTCGGCGAAGGCGATCGGCTCGTCGGACAGGTTGCCGCTCGTGAAGACGAGCGGCACGCCGGCGTCGCCGGCCAGCAGCTCGTGCAGCGGCGCGTAGGGCAGCATGAGCCCGAGCTCGGGCGCGTTGGGCGCGACGGACGCGGCGACCGCCGCGTCGGGCAGCCGGCGCCCGAGGAGGATCGGGCGCTCGCGCGAGGTGAGCAGCGCCTCCTCCTGCGGGCCGAGCTCGACAAGCGCGCGCGCCGCCGCGACGTCGCGGACGAGCAGCGCGAACGGGCGCTCCTCGCGGCGCTTGCGCCCGCGCAGCGCCGCGACCGCGTCCTCGCTGTCGGCACGGCAGGCGAGGTGGTAGCCGCCGAGTCCCTTGACCGCGAGGATCTTCCCGGCGAGCAGGTCGTCGGCCGCCGCCCGCACCGGATCGCCGACGTCGGCCACGGGCGTGCCGTCGCGCTCGAGCAGGCGCACCTGCGGGCCGCAGGCCGGGCAGGCGTTGGGCTGGGCGTGGAAGCGCCGGTCGCCCGGGTCCTCGTACTCGGTCCGGCAGGCCTCGCACATCTCGAAGCCGGCCATCGTCGTCAGCGGCCGGTCGTAGGGGATGCCGCGCACGATCGTGAAGCGCGGCCCGCAGTTCGTGCAGTTCAAGAACGGGTAGCGGTAGCGCCGGTCCTCGGGGTCTGAGAGCTCGGCCAGGCACTCGGCGCAGGTGGCGCTGTCGGGCGTCACCGGAGCGGTCGCGTCGCCGCCGCGCTCGCTGGCGACGATCGCGAAGCCCGGCTCGCCGAGCGTCGGCACGTCCTGCGCGTCGACGCCGCGCACCCTCGCCAGCGGCGGGGCGTCCTCGCTGAGGCGGCGCACGAACGCCTCGATCGCCTCGGGCGGCCCCTCGGCCTCGACGATCACGCCGCGCTCGTCGTTGAGCACCCAGCCGGCGATGCCGAGCTCGCCGGCCAGGCGGTAGACGAAGGGGCGGTAGCCGACGCCCTGGACGGTCCCGTCGACGCGGGCGCGGACGCGGCGCAGCGCGCCCTCGGACTGGGTGCTCATCGCGGCGGCGCGCTCGGCGTCCGCGCGCGAGCCGCCCTCGGGCCGGTCTCCGCGGTCACGGCGCGTGGTGCGGTTCGGCGAGCTCGACAAGCTCGCGCAGCACGTGGTAGACGCTCGCCTGCGCCTCCTGGATGCGCGGGATGTTCTGCGAGCGCGAGACGACGATGTGGTCGGCGAGCTTGTTCGCGGCGACGTTGCCGCCGTCGTAGCCGACGAAGGCGATCGTCACGAGCTTGCGCCTGCGCGCCTCGCGCAGCGCCTCGAGCACGCTGAGCGAGTTGCCGCTCGTCGACATCGCCAGCAGCACGTCGCCCTCGCGGCCGTAGGCGATGACCTGGCGCTGGAAGATCTCGTCGGTGCCGATGTCGTTGGCGACCGCGGTGATGATGCCGGTGTCCTCCGTGAGGTCGATCGCGCGGCGCGGCGGACCGCCGAACATCGGCGTGTGGAAGTCGGCGACGACGTCCATCGCGTCGGTCGCCGAGCCGCCGTTGCCCAGCGCGATGATCCGCCCGCCGGCGTCGAGGCGCTCGCGGACGACGCGCGCCGCCGTCAGCAGCGTCTCGCAGCCCTCGGTGAGCGTCTGCGTGCGCAGCGCCGTGACCTCGTCGGACTTCAGCAGCATCGACTTGCGGACGTCGTCGAGGACGTCGGCGAGGTTCGTCTCCTGCTGGGTGAGAAACGGGTACAGGAAGCTCGACGCGCCCGGGTCGTGGACGGGCTTGGCCGCCCGGCCCTCGAGCAGCCCGCGATGGTCGAGGAAGATGTGGACGAGCTCCCACAGCAGGTGGTAGAGCGTCTCGACGATCTCCTGGCGGATGAGCGGATCCTCGACCGCGGTGAGGTCGAACTCCCACTCGGCGCCCGAGCCCGGCGCGAAGGCGATCGTCAGGCAGCCGCGCCGGCGTGCGGCGCCGAGCGCCGCGAACGTGTCGGGATCCTCGCCGAAGCCCATCGCGATGTCGTCGCCCTCCGCCTCGAGGACGACCTGGTCGGCGACGGGGCCGCCCTCGCCGGCGATCCCGAGGGCCGGCAGGGCGCGCTTGCCGACGATGACCGGATGGACGAACTCGACCGCGACGTGGCGCGCGTCGGAGCGATCGGCGGGCGTCGAGCCGAACGCGACGAGCCGGCCCTCGCGCGCGAAGCGCTCGGCCATCTTGTGGCACAGGCGGGCCAGCCGCTCGGCCTCGGCCGAGAAGAACTGCGCGTTGCGCTCGCTGCGGTCGCGCAGCAGCGCATCGACCCGCTCGGCGCCGATTGACGCCGCCTGCTTCACGCCGTTGCGTGCTCGTGGTGGTCGTGGTCGTGGTGCTCGTGATCGTGATCGTGGTGCTCGTGATCGTGATCGTGAGCGGCCTCGGCCGCGACCCGCGCCGGGAGTTCCTTCAGCCACGTGCGGAACGCGTCGACGCCCTCGCCGGTCTTCGCGCTGACGCGCATGACCGTCGCCTCGTGGTTGACCTGCAGGATGTTCGCCTCGAGCAGGTCGACGTCGAAGTCCAGGTGCTCGAGCAGGTCGACCTTGTTGATGACGACGAGCTCGCAGGCGCGGAACATGAGCGGGTACTTCAGCGGCTTGTCCTCGCCCTCGGTGACCGAGCAGACCATGATCCGGCTGTCCTCGCCGATCCGGAACTCGGCCGGGCACACGAGGTTGCCGACGTTCTCGACGATGAGCACGTCCATGTCGTCCAGCGCGACGGAGGGCAGCGCGGAGCGCACCATGTTCGCGTCGAGGTGGCACTCGCCGCCGAAGCCGTTGTCGGTGTTGAGCTGGACGACCGGGATGTTCAGCGCCGACAGGCGGTCGGCGTCGAAGCTGCCCTGCACGTCGCCCTCGAGGACGCCGACCCGGGTGCCCTCCTCGGCGATGCCGTTCAGCGCGCTCTCCAGCAGCGTCGTCTTGCCGGCGCCGGGGGCGCTCATCAGGTTGACCACGGTGACGTTCGCGCGATCGAAGTCGCCGCGGTTCGCCGAGGCGATCGTGTTGTTGGCGTCGAGGGCGTCCTCGACGACCCTCACCTTGGTGCGGTGCATGCCGCCTCCTCCTCGTCCTCGACCTCGATCGACTCGACCATGAACTCTTCGCCCGTCTTCACTTCGACCGCACCCGGGCCGCAGGTGGGGCAGATGAACGCCGGGATCTCGATCTCCCACTCGTGGCCGCAGCTCTTGCAGTGCAGCACGGCCGGGACGTCGATGATCTCCAGGGTAGCGCCCTCGCACGGGGTCTCCCTGCCGACGATCGCCACGTAGAACTCGAGCGTCTTGAGGACGACCTGGCGCAGGCGCCCGATGCGCAGGGTCACGTGCGTGACCCGGCGCCCCTTGGCGTGCTTGATCACCGTCTCGACGACCGCGTTGGACAGATCGAACTCGTGCATCGACGCTCAGGGCCCGCTAGTTCGGGTCGTCGAGCGACGCGTAGGCCTCGTCGGTGAGCAGCTCCTTGGAGGTCTCGATGACGAGCTCGACCGCGCGGTCGACGGCCTCCTCGACGACGGGGCTCAGGCCGACGCCCATCTCCTCGACGGTCTCGGGCTCGCAGGCGACGATGACGACCTTGCCCGGCCAGCCGCCGGTGATCTTGATGAATCGCAGGACGGTCTCGGGGTCCATCGCGTGCGGGTTGAGGATCTCGCCGTCCTCGACCGAGCCGCTGGCGACCTCGTCCTCGTCGACCTCCATGACGTACAGCGTGCCGGGCGACCCGCCCTGGCGGCTGACGTCGACCATGAGCAGCGCGTCGTAGCCGTACATGACCTGGTAGGCGAGGTCCAGGCCGCCGGTGCCGAAGTCGATGACCGCGACCCCGTCGGGCAGCTCGCGTGCTTCGATGCGGCGCGCGACCTCGCTGCCGAAGCCGTCGTCGCGCTGCCAGGAGTTGCCGATCCCCGCGATGAGGACCCGCTTGGGCCGGCCGGAGACGTCGGGCTCCTGCGTCGTCAGCGGGGCGTCGGGCGCGGGCGGCCGCCAGGTGTCGGTCGGCGGCGTGAGCGTCTCGCGGCCGCGCTCTTCGTCGGTCATTGCACCAGCTCCACTTCCTCGGCGAAGAAGAACAGAAAGCGGCCGCTCTCGCCGAGGATCTCCTGCATCGGATCGTCGTCGACCGTGACGCCCAGGTGCAGGCGATCGTCGACGCGAAGGAAGAGGCGGTGGATCGTGGCGGTACGGCCGTCGAGCATCTTGTCGTAGACGTCTGCGCTCTGGGGCGGGTGCAGGACGACCTTGTCGCCGCGCTTGTACGTCACGCCCTCGAAGGTCACATGGCGTTCGCCGGGCGGGTCCTCGAGCCGCACGCGCCCGTGCAGGTCCATGAGCTGCTGCGGCGTGGTCGCGTCGGCGCGCGCGAGCATCTCGCGCACCTTCGGGTCCTGCGCGGAGATCTCCTCGCGCTCCTGGTCGGAGAGCGCCTGGATGTGCAGGACGAGCGCCTCCTCGATCTCGGTGCCGTCGAAGAAGTCGTTGACGCTCTCCGGTGCGATCTCGGGGTGCTCGGGCAGCATGATCGTCGGGCCGAGCAGCGCGTCGTCGTTCGGGGTGGCGAGCACCGGCCAGGTGTTGACCTGACAACAGCCCGCGACGCCGTCGTCGCCGCGCTCCAGCGGCGAGATGAAGCAGTTGTCCTCCGCGCGCAGGAGCAGGTGCGTCGACAGCATGCTCTTCAGCAGCGCGTCCTTGCGGTCGGCGTTGGCCTCCTCCTCGGTCAGCGGCGTGACGTTCTCGACCTGCAGCGTCACGCGGCCGCGGCCGTCGGGCAGGCGGTCGACGTACAGCTCCGCGCGGCCCTCGAGCTCGTCGAACTCGAACTTGACCGTCGCGGGGGCCGCGCCGAGCTGCACCTTGCGCTCGACGGCGCGGTGCTGCTCGCCGGAGGGCTGCAGGAAGCGGATCTCGCCGGTGACCAGCGCGTCGGCGCTGCCGACGATGCCCTGCATCTGCATGCGCTCGAAGGCGTGCGTCTGGTTGCGCGCATAGTCGGCCGGATAGACGATGCCGAACGGCGTCGGCGTCGCGTTCTTCGTCGCCCCCGGTGTGTACGGGTACAGCGCGTAGCCCTCGAACAGCAGCGAGTCGACGAGCCGCTCGAGGTGCGTCTTGGTCGACGTGACGCCGACGTCGGACGGGTTCTCCGGCGTGATCGGTTCGATGTTCGTCATCCGTTTGCTCCTTCGGGATCCTCGGCCGGCGCGCGCTCGAGCATGTCGAGCACGACGGCGTCGAAGCTGTGCAGTCCGCGCACGCGCTTGTAGTTCTTCATCGCCGCGAGCGTGTCGTTGTGCAGGTTCACGAAGCCCGACTCGCCGTGGTGGTGCTTGATCATGTTCCTCCAGACCGAGACCGGCATCCGGAACTGGGCCGACGTGTGCCACGGCAGGTGCAGCACCTGCACCTGGCGGTTGGGCCCCTCGTACATGACGCGCCCGGTGAAGTGGAACGTCAGCGGGACCTCGCCGTCGGGCAGCGCGGACACGTAGCGCGACGCGACGAGCTCGAGATCGGCGGTGCACGGGACCTCCATGCCGAACGTGATCGCGCCCGTGAACGAGTGCACGATCGTGCTCGCGTGCGTCCACAGGAAGCTGCGCGTCGTCGAGGGCCAGCGCTCGGGCGCGCCGAACAGCTCGTAGAGATCCTTGCGGGTCTCGGCGTCGTACTCGCGGCGGGCCGGATCGAAGTTGATCTGGGCGGTCAGCGAGATCGCGTAGATCGGGCGGTCGGTCGGCTCGAACGCGCTCAGCTCGAAGCGCAGCGTCGGCTGCGCCGCGAACGGCTCGTGCGCCGCCCCGAGCACCTCGAAGGTGACCTCGGGACCGTAGTCGCGCTTCTCCGCCGGAGGCGGAGCGGCGTCGGGTTGCGAGCTCATGCGACTCCCGCCTTGTGCTGTACGTAGTCGAAGAACTTGGGCACGGCGTCCTCGATGGCGCTGCCGCCCGAGATCCCGGTCCAGGTGGACTTGATGAGGCCGACGAGGCGGTAGCACTCGTCGATCGGCACGATCGCGTGCTGGTTGCGGTCGGAGATGCGGTTGACGACGAGCGCCTCGGCGTCCGCCTCGAGGTCGCGCAGGATCGGGTTGAGGTCCACGAGCTTGTCCCAGCTCTCCAGGTGCAGCTCGCACTCGGTCGCGCCGGCCGGGCTGGGGTACAGCGCGACCACGGTGTTCGTGCCCGTCGAGCGCATGAAGAAGGCCAGGCCGACGGGCAGCTGGAAGGCCGCCCACAGCTCGTCGGGGAAGACGAAGTCGTCCAGCCACAGCGTGCGCGTGCTCACCGGGCAGTAGTTCTCCAGCCCCGACTTCATCGCCAGGCACGGCTCGCAGGCGCACAGGATGCGCCGCTCGTTGAGCTCGAGCAGATGGCGATGGTCGTCGGAGATCGGCATCCCGCACAGCTCGCACTTCTCCGTGTCCCGAACAGGCGCGGGCCGCGCGAGGCGGCCCAGGCCTGTCACGAGAGTGGAGGGCAGGCGACCGCCGGCGGTCACTTCCCCACGCCCGAGGGACACTCGGTGTACGGCGCGTCAGCCATCGGCAGGCTGGTACCGCCGACCTGCACCATCGGAAGCGACAGGCCCGCGGGGCCCTCGTCCTCGTTGTCCTCCAGACCGACCACGCCCTCGACTTCGAGGCCGAGCAGGTCGGGGGCGACTTCGTCGATCGCCTCGCGCAGCGCGTTCTCGAGCGTCGATGCCGAAGCCGGACAGCCGTCGCAGCTGCCCATCAGCCGCAGCCGCGCGACCCCGTCCTCGACGCTGACGAGCTCGACGTTTCCGCCGTGCCCCGCCAGGAACGGCCGGACGTTGTCCAGCCCCTTCAGGACCCGTTCCTCGAGCGGCACGGGATACAGCCCGTGGATCAGCAGGAGGCTCGAGATGACGCCGTCGTCGAGCAGTGCGTCGCGGATCGGGAGGGCGGGCTCCCCGGCGTCTGCGACGACGCCGAGGATCCGCTCCAGACCAGCTCCGTACAACTCGAGAACTGCGCCGATCAGCTCCTGAACGCGATGCTGCGCGACAGGATCGGCGATATCGTCGAGCGAGCCCAGGAGTTCCTGGACCCGCTCGACCAGCTCTTCCGGAGCCTGGTGCTCAGTAGCCACTAGGCCCTCAGCACATCCCCGTCGGCGTGTGCTGCACCTTCTTGACCCGGCCCTTGCCGTTGTACATGTGCACACCGCAGGGCAGGCACGGGTCGAAGGAGCGCACAGCGCGCATGATGTCGATCCCCTTGAAGTTGTCCGGCCCGTTCTCCTCGAAGATCGGGGTGTTCTGGACAGCGTCCTCGTAGGGTCCCGGGGTCCCGAACTTGTCGCGCGGGTTCCCGTTCCACGGGGTCGGGGGATACGGCTGGTAGTTCGCGACCTTGCCGTCGCGAATGACCATGTGATGGCTGATGACGCCGCGAGCGGCCTCATGGAACCCGCAGGACACGGCCTCGTCCGGAACGGTGAAGCTGTTCCAGGACTTGGTCCGGCCGGCGCGAACCTCGACCAGCGCCTTCTCGAGGTTGTACAGACCGATCAGCGCGGAAATCGGCTGATGGTACGTACGGGCGCGGTCACGCTCGATCGCGTTGGACCACGGCGGGATCTTCCACTCGAGCTCCATCTCGGGCATGTTCAGCGACTTCGGCAGCACCATCTGGATGCTGTGACCCGTTGCCTTGAGGTACCCGATGTCGACCAGGCCGGCCTTCGCCGTGCACCAGTTGCGCGCGAACGGGCCGCCACCGGTGTCCGTCGCGACGTAGATGTCGTTGCGCTTGTCGTACATGCGCGGCGCAGCGACCCACGAGTACTTGTCGTTCCAGTCGCGCTTCTGCGGCTTGGGCAGCGTCTGCTTGTTCCACGGGTGACGGGTGTCAACCGGGTTGCCAAGCGGATCGTGCGTCACGAACGGCTCCGTGACACCGTCCCAGTCGTCGAAGTACGAGTGACCGAGCAGGATGCGCATCGCCAGGTTGATCTCGACCAGGTCGGTCGTGATCAGCTCGCCCTTGAACACCAGGCCCGGCGTGATGAAGCGCTTGCGGCCCCAGTCGGTCATCGTCTTGTACTCGTACGTCACGTACTCGGGATCGTCGAACGCGCCCCAGCAGATGATGTCCGTGTCGCGGTAGCCGACCCGCTCGTAGCCCGGCATGGCCTCGTAGAAGAAGTCATACAGGTCGTCGTGCATCGGCACCGTGCGCTTGATGTAGTCCATGTAGCGCATGAGCCGCACGTAGTAGTCGGTCATCGTCTGATGCGTGATGTCCGCGCTGCAGCCGCCCGGCAGAATCGTCGAGGGATGCGTGTGCCGGCCGCCGAAGAGGCAGTACATCTCACGCGTGTACCGGGCGACGCCGAGCGTCTCCAGGTAGAACGAACCCGTGAACGGGTTCAGCGCGCGCATGATGTCCGCGATCGTCTTGTAGCCGTGGATGTCCGAGTGCGGGGCCGACGTGTTCTCGGCCTTCGCCAGCACGGACGGGTTGGTCTCCTTGACCATCTGCTCGCAGAAGTCCACGTTGCACATGCAGTCGTTGAAGATCGCATGGTCGAACATGTAGTCCGCGGTCTCGGCCAGGTTGAACGCGTAGTCGCCGAGCTTCGGCGGCTTGACGCCATAGGCCATGTTCTGGTTCAGGCAGGAAACCGTACAGTGGTTGTCGCCGCAGATGCCGCAGATACGACTCGTGATGAAGTGCGTATCACGCGGATCGATGCCCTTCATGAAGATGTCGAATCCACGGAAGATCATCGACGTGCTGTAGCACTTGTTGACCTTGCGGTTCGTGAAATCGATCTCGGTGTGGATGCCGAGCGACCCGACGATACGGGTGATCGGATCCCACGCCATCTCCTTGACTACGACGCCAGAGGTCGAAGTCGGTGTCTGAAGTGTGGCCATGTTTCTGTGTCTCTCCCTTACATCCAGTGCGGCTTGTAGCCGGTGGTGATCTCGGCCCTCGGGTGACGCCAGTCCGGCTCCTTGTCGCCGATCTTGTTGATCGACTGGTTGCGGAAGTACCGCAGCAGGGGGCCGTACGTGAACTTCGCGCCGTTGGAGGACAGCTTCGCCTTCGAATCCTCATCCATGAACGGCATGTACTTGTCGGGGAACCCGGGCATCGTGCACGCCATGCAGATGCCACCCACGTTCGGGCAACCGCCGACCCCGCTCTGCCAACCGCGAACGGGAACGTTGCACTTCACGACCGGACCCTTGCACCCGAGCTTGACCAAGCAGCGGTGGTCGGAGCCGTACTCCGTCGCGAAGTTGCCGTGCTCGTAGAACGCTGCTCGGTTGCAGCCCTCGTGCACGGTCCGCCCGAAGTGCGCCACCAAACGGTGCTGCTCGTCGAGCTCCGGAACCGGCGCGATGCCGGCCAGGGCCATGACGGCGAGCGTCAGCGCCTCGGTCGTGTTGTCCGGCTGCGCGGGGCAACCGGGGATGTTGATGACGGGCAGCCCCGCGGCGGAGGTCCAGCCCCAGCCGAGGTAGTCGCACAGGCCCATCGCGCCCGTCGGGTTGTTCTTCATGGCAGGGATGCCGCCGTACGTCGCGCAGGTGCCCAGGGCGACCGTCGCGGCGGACTTCGGCGCGAGGCGATCGATCCACTCGTTCGTGGTGATCGGCTGGCCGTTGGACGGGTTGACGCCCATGCCGGCCCAGTGGCCCTCGCCGTTGATCTTCTCGTTCGGGATCGACCCCTCGACGATCAGGACGAACGGATCGAGCTTGCCGGCCTCTGCGTCATACCAGGCCTGCAGGAACTCCGCACCGTTCTCGTACGCGAGCACCGGGGTGTGTGCCACGACCTTCGGCATGCCCGGAATCGCGCCCGTGATGATGTCCTCGAGCGAGGGGTTGACCGCTGACGTCATGGCAACCGAGTCACCATCGCAGCTCAGTCCTGATGTCAGCCAGATCACGTGCGCAGTGATCTGCTCCGTCTCGTGCTGCCGTGGTGCGAACTCGATTGATGCCATGTGAGCTCCTCCCTTTCGACTAACAGATGCGCGGCAATGGATCGCCCACGAGCTGATCCATGACTCGCTTGCCTCCGAAGGCGGTGGCCATCAACACCATGCCTTCGGGTTCGGTCTTGCATTCGCCGATCTCGGCGGCTTCTTCGCCGCCCGGCATTGACCGCAATGCGGCCAGCGCTGCGTCCGCCGCCTCAGGGGCGACGATCACAACCATCTTTCCTTCGTTCGCCACGTGCATCGGGTCGATCCCGAGGATCTCCGCGGCTCCTGCTACCGCGGGATGCACTGGCACCGCGGCCTCGTGGATGACCATCGCGACGTGCGAGGCCCTTGCGAGCTCGTTGAGGACCGATGCGACGCCGCCGCGGGTCGCGTCGCGCAGGCAGCGCAGCGACGGACCGGCCTCGTCCAGCAGCTTGTCGACCATCGGCCAGAGGCATTGCGTGTCGGACGTGATGTCGGCGTCCAGCTCGAACTCGCCGCGCGCGAGCATGATCGCCGTGCCGTGGTCGCCGATGCGACCCGAGACGAGGATCTTGTCGCCGGGGCGAAGCGACGACGGCGACAGGGCCGCGCGATCGTCGAGGACGCCGAGCCCGGTGGTGCACATGTACATCTGATCGCAGGCGCCGCGCTCGACGACCTTCGTGTCGCCCGCGACGATCGGCACGCCGGCGGACTGCGCCGCCGCCGCGATCGCGGCGACCTGCTCCTTGAGGACGTCGGCCGGCAGGCCCTCCTCGAGGATCAGCGAGAGCGTCAGCGCGACCGGCTTGGCGCCGGCCATCGCGAGGTCGTTGACCGTGCCGTTGACGGCGAGCTCGCCGATCGTGCCACCCGGGAACGTGATCGGGTTGACGACGAAGGAGTCGGTCGTCATCGCGACGTTGCCGCCGAGCAGCGACACGTTGCCGGCGTCGGCCATCGCCTCGAGGGTCTCGTTTGCGAACGCGGGCACGAGCAGGCCCTCGATGAGGCTCTGCGTCGCCTTGCCGCCGGCCCCGTGGGCCATCGTGATCTGCGTGTCGCGAAACTTCTGACGCTTCGCGCGCGCGGTCTCGATGATGTTCAGGACCTTCTGCTCGCGTTCGGAGACCTCGGAGGGCACTAGACGACCTCGCGCTCGCGGGCGAACCGCCCGTAGTTGTAGTAGGCGGCGCAGGCGCCCTCGCTGGACACCATGCAGGTGCCGATCGGGCGCTCGGGCGTGCAGCCCGATCCGAAGACCTTGCACTCCCACGGCTTGATGACGCCCTTGAGGACCTCGCCGCACTGGCAGGCCTTCGGGTCGGCGACGCGGATGCCGGGGACCTCGTAGCGGATCTCGGCGTCGAAGTCGGCGTAGGCCTCCGACAGCTTCAGGCCGCTCTGCGAGATGAAGCCCATCCCGCGCCACTCGAAGTGGGGGCGCAGCTCGAAGACCTCGGACATGACCTTCAGCGCGCGCGGGTTGCCGTCGTAGGGCACCACGCGGGCGTACTGGTTCTCGACCTCGCAGCGGCCTTCCTTGATCTGCGTGAGGATCATGTGGATCGCGTGCAGCACGTCGAGCGGCTCGAAGCCGGCGACCGAGATCGGCTTGCCGTACTCGGCCGGGATGAACTCGAAGGGCCGCACGCCCACGACGGTCGACACGTGGCCGGGGCCGATGAAGCCGTCCAGCCGCAGGTCTGGCGAGTCGAGCAGCGCGCGCAGCGGCGGCACGATCGTCACGTGGTTGCACATGCAGAAGAAGTTCGTGACGCCCTCGGCCTTGGCGCGCTTGAGCGTCAGCGCCGTCGACGGCGCGGTCGTCTCGAAGCCGATCGCGAAGAAGACGACGGGGCGCTCGGGGTTGGCCTTGGCGATCCGCAGCGCATCAAGCGGCGAGTAGACCATGCGGATGTCGGCGCCCTCGGCCTTGGCGTCCAGCAGCGTGCCGTCGGAGCCGGGGACCCGGAGCATGTCGCCGAAGCACGTGAAGATGACGTCCGGCTTGTGCGCGAGGGCGATGCCGTCGTCGACGCGCCCCATCGGGATGACGCAGACGGGGCAGCCGGGCCCGTGGACGAGCTCGACGTTGGCGGGCAGCAGGTCGTCGATCCCGTACTTGTAGATCGAGTGCGTGTGGCCGCCACAGACCTCCATGAACTTGTAGTGGCGCCCGGGCTCGACCAAGCCGAGGATCTCGCCCGCGAGAACCTCGCCGAGCGCAGGGTCACGGAACTCATCGACGTACTTCATGCAGGGGCCTCCTCGGTCAGACGTGCGATCGCCGTGCCGGCGTGAACAAGGACTCGGTCCCCCGGCGCCACCGGGGCGACTAGGTCTATCTCAACCGTTTCCGACTTCCCGTCGTCGTCCGCGCAGAGCGCCAACCCCCGTTCCTCGTCGAGACGCAGGACGGTGAGCGGGACGGCGACGTCGCCGCAGGTGATGCAGCCTGTCGTGTAGTCGCAGGCGGGCGCCAGCGCGGCAGCGGCGCTGGCGATCAAGCGGCTCATTCGATGATGCTCGCCTTCAGGTCTTCGAGCTCCTGCTCGTAGTCCTCGCCCATGCTCTCAAGCATGCGGCGCGTCTCCAGCGCTTCGGCCTCGTCGACCTTGGACATCGCGAAGCCGACGTGGATGAGCACCCAGTCGCCGGGGCCGACGCCCTCGCCGTCGTCATCGAGCAGGCCGATGTTGACGTTGCGGTGCACGCCCGCCACATCGACCTTCGCAAGACGGTTCGTCTCGTCGACCACTTCAAGGATCTGACCGGGAATCGCCAGGCACATACCGTCGTCAAGCCCCCAGTTCGAACTGCATGGCAACTTCGTGCTTCTCAAGCAAGAGGGGAGTCGTACCACTCCTGCAAGCCGGACACTAGATGTCTGGCTCACCTTGTGCCCGCGCTCGCGGCCGTGGTACCAACGGCGCGTCGGGACTAGCTAGCTGTGCCCAGACCGGGAAAGGGAGGATGAAACCGCGTGTCCACAGGTCGATCGGTGACGCAGGATCCCATTGAGCAGGCGCTAGACAAGCTCGGATCGTTTGGTGTGCCGGTGGCGGAGATCGGGGAGAAGGCCGGCGCGATCGTCGGCCAGTTCGGGTCCTTTGACCTGTTCGACATCCTCAACCAGGCGATGGAGATCGATCCGACGCAGCTCGATGTCGGCGAGATCTTCGGCGAGCTCAAGGCGAAGTTCGACGAGCTCGATCCTGCGCTGAAGGTTCCCGCGGCGATCGCCGCCGGGTTCGTCGGCGCCCGGGTGGTGAGGTGGATTGTCCGGTAGCGCTGACCGCGACGCCTTAACTACGCGCGCGCGCGGCGACGGCGAAGACGGACCGAGAACGGACGAGACCGCCCTGAGCCAGGCGAGCGGCGGGTCGCCCTCGACGCCGGGTGGCTCGGCAGTGGCGATTGCACCCACCGCGGGAAAGCCCGGTATGGTCACGGTGCGTGAGGATGTGCTGACCTCAGCGGCCGCGATAGCCGGTTTCGTGGCGGGTGCAGGAGGAGTCGGCGCGGCCGTCGGCATGCCCCTTCGGGCGATCGGCCTTGGACGTCGGACACCAGCGTTGAAAGGGATGCGAATGCGGAACAGGAAGCTCAACGCGCAGCTTGCGCCGGCGATGTACTCGCTGGCCGCGACGAACTCGCAGCTGCTCGGACTTGTCGGTACCCGGCGCCCACTGCTGACGTTCGCCAAGTTCGGCGTCGTCGCCGCCGGCGTGGCCTACGCGACCGCCGACGAGGCGAGCCGCAAGGCGATGCTCGACCAGGCGGCCGGGCTGCTCGAGCAGGGGGGCAACCTGCTCTCAAGCTCCGGGCTGCTCGACAAGCTCATCAAGTAGGCGACGGCCGGCGTCCGCGTGCTCCGGCTCGGAGCACGCGGTGCGTGGCCGCCGACCGCGGGCGCCGCCCGCCGGTCGCTCCTGCAACTCAGCTTGCATCGGCCGTCGCGTGGATGCGACCGCCGGACTTCTTGATCTCGCAGAGGCGGCCACCGGAGCGCCCGTGGCGCACCGCCGCCAGCTCGGCCATGATCGACAGGGCCGTCTCGCGGGCGTTCGTCGCGCCGAGGTCGAGGCCGACGGGAGCGCTGATGCGAGCCTGATCGGCCTCCGACACGCCCGCGGCGAGCAGGCGCTCGCGGCGGTCGGCCTGTGCGCGCTTGGAGCCCATCGCACCGATGTAGGCGACGTCGCAGCTCAGCGCGAGCAGCAGCGTGGCGTCGTCGAGCTTGGGATCGTGCGTGAGGATGACGACGTACGTCGCCTTGTCCGGCGCGCCGAGCTGCTCGAACGCCTCCTGCGGCCAGGCCGCGACGACGCCGAGGGCGTCGGGAAAGCGCTCCGGCGTCGCGAAGCGCGCCCGCGGGTCCACCACGAACGGCCGCCAGCCCGCGACGCGGGCGAGCGCCGACAGATGCTGGGCGTACTCGACGGCACCGAAGATCACGACGCGCGGGTCGGGGTTCGTGACGTCGACGAAGAGATCGCCCCGAACCTCGGAGCATTCCCTCCACATGAGGTCCTCGGCGTCGGCCTTGCCCTGGGCGTCGAGCTCGGCGTCGCCGAGCGTCCCCTCGGACGTGCCGTCGGGACGCACGAGGAGCTTCTCCCCGGCGTGGTCGCCGCGCACGGCGGTCACGAGCGCGGCGCGCCCGTCTTCGCGCGCGATCTGCGCGAACTGCTCCTGGACGCTCACGGCTCGAACCGCTCGACCCAGACGTCGATCTCTCCGCCGCAGGGCAGCCCGACATCCCAGGCTTCCTCGTCGGCGATCCCGAACGTGAGCAGCTGCGGCTGACCGCCGCCCAGGACCGTGTCGGCGACCTCGATGACGGCGCCCTCCACGCAGCCGCCGGACACCATCCCGGAGACCTCGCCGCGATCGTTGATCGCCATCTTCGCGCCGGGCGGGCGGGGCGCCGAGCGCCGCGTGCCGACGACGGTCGCGAGCGCGACCTTCGCGCCCTCGTCGATCCACCGATCGACGTCCTCGATCACGTCCTTCATCGCATCGCTCCTTCCACGGTCTGCCGGGGGCTCGGGTTGGTCGGTGCGCCAGCCCGAAGGGCCCGGCGAAGCACTTGCATCCACCCTACCCCCACGCAGGCGGGGGATTCGCGACGGCACCGGGAAGCTGGCGCCGCAGCGTCGCTGCTGGCGACCCCGCGAGGGCGGCCGGGGCGCTCGAGCGCGCCCGGCCGGTACGACGTGGCTAGGCGTTGCCCACGTTGGCCGTGAACTGCTTGACGAGCTGCGTGAGGACGGCGACGACCGTGCCCTCGCCCATCGACGCGGCCTTGCCGTTGACGCTGGCGACCGCGTTGACGGTGCCGTTGCCGCCGCCGCACGTGATCGTGACGTCGCCGTTCGCCGCGCTCTGGCCGCCGGCTTCCTTCGTGTTGGCCTTGATCTTGACCGTCTTGCTGCCGGCGTCGGCGGACTCGATCGTGACCGGGCCGGTGAACTTCATGCCCATCGAGCCCATCTTGACGTCGATCTCGGCCTTGACCGACGACGGGCTGTCGGCGGAGACGACGCGGGCGCCCGGGACGCAGGGCACGAGCTTGTTGAGGTCGCTGATGATGCTCCAGGCATGATCCGGGTTCGACACCGGAAACGTCTCGTTCAAAGTTGGCATGCTGCGGTCTCTCCTTTGGTCATTCCGATACGGCGGCGTGTCGTCTGGGTACCCCCGTCGCGCCCCAGCAACCGCCGCCGCCGGGCAGAACTGGCGTCGGGCAGCGGCGCAGTATTTCAGGTCCGGCGCGCGTTCGTCCGCCGGACCGGCGTGCGGGGGCACCGCCGATCAAAAGCCTATCTTCATAGAATCACGAAATGGCCATTCAGGCAGGTACATACAAGTTCGGACCAGACAACGCCTCCCTCCATGTGGAGACGGGCCGCAGCGGCGCCGCTGCGAAGGCAGGGCACGACCTCGTGATCGACGTCGCCTCGTGGGACGCGACGCTCCAGGTGGGCGACAGCTCGAGCCTCGAGCTCAACGCCGACCCGACGGCGCTGCACGTCCGCGAGGGCAAGGGCGGGCTGCAGGCGCTCGGCGACGACGACAAGGCCGACATCCGCAAGACGATCGACAAGGACGTCCTGAAGAAGAAGGACATCGCCTTTCGCTCGTCGAGCGTGGAGCCCGCCGGCGAGGGTCTGACGGTGAGCGGCGACCTGTCGATGGGCGGCACCTCCAAGCCGATCACGTTCGACCTCGCCGAGAGCGGCGGCACGCTCACCGCCAGCGCGACGGTCAAGCAGAGCGACTGGGGCATCAAGCCCTACTCGGCGCTCTTCGGCGCCCTCAAGGTCAACGACGAGGTCAAGGTCGTCGTCGAAGGCAAGCTGGGCTGAGGAGCGCTCCGCGGGGCCGATACGATGACCCCGTGAACCTGATCGTCGCCCACATCGCAGGCATCCCGATCGAGGAGGCCGTCGTCATGGCGATCCCGACGCTCGGGGCCGCCTACGTGGCGATCATGGCCAGCCTGCGCGCGCGCAGGCGCCCGTGGAAGCGAGACTGAGCTGATCGGGCCGTCGACGCTCCGGCCTGCGTGCAAGCCGGAGCGTCGACGGCGACGATCGCGTTCGTCAGTCGCGGAACGTGGTCTGCGCGTCGAGGGAGCCCTCGAGCTGCCGACCGTCGGGCCCGAGCGGAAGCTCGATGGCGCCGCCGTGCGAGTACAGCGCGATCTCCTCGATGCGCTTGCCTCCGAAGTTGTCGCCGTTCCACTTCAGCGACTGGGGCGACGTGCCGAGCATGCCGCCGGCCAGGTACTGGGCCTTGTGCTTGATCTTCGCGCACGTCTTGCGGACCGCCGCCTGGACCCCTCCGCTGGAGGCGGTGACGTAGCCGTGCCCGCCGCCGAAGCGGTCCAGATCCTCCGGAACGACCTTGATGTCGCTCGCCGGCATGCCGAGCTCGTCGCCGACGATCTGCGCCAACGTCGCTTCCTGTCCACCGCCGTCGCAGCTAAGGCTCAAGGTGCACTTGCCCGTCGGATGGACGCGCAGATACACCGCACGATAGACGCTAGCCATGAACAGCTCCCCTCATTTGTGCCGATACCTGCAAAGTCACGGTCCCTCCAAACGGATGGGGCGACCCCGAGGGTCGCCGGTCAAGCGGGCGCCAGTATGACAGTTCCCGGGGCGCCGCGCCCGTCCCGATGGCGCCCGTGGGATGCTCAGAAAGCTCATAGGCCGGAGTTGGACCCGGGGGATGTGTTGCCGCGGTACGCCCCGTAGCCGCTGGGCATCGCCACGTGGCGCTCCGTCGTGCCCGCGACGCCCCAGGTCTCCTCCTCGGGCTCGTCGTCCAGCGAGGGCACGCGCCAGCTCGCCAGCATCGGATCGTGGTCGCGCGGTGCGGCGATCGCGTCGGCGACCTCCCCGAGCGACTTCAGCGTATGGCCGCTGACGAGGGCGTCGCAGTGCGGCAGGGCGGCGACGAGGCCGCCCGCCTTGGGCTGGAAGCCCTGTGCGGCGACGCGCGGGTTGACCCACACGATCCGGTAGGCCAGGCGCGCCAGGCGCTGCATCTCCTGCGCGACGAGCGCGGGATCGCCGCGCTCCCAGCCGTCGGAGAGGATGACGATGACCGACCCGCGCGCCATCCCGCGGCGGCCGTAGCGGTCGTTGAACTCCTTCAGCGCGTCGCCGATCCGCGTGCCGCTGGACCAGTCCGGGGCGGCCTGCGTGGCGCGCCGGATGGCGCGCTGCGGATTGCGCCCCGCGAGCTGCTTGGTCAGCCGGGTGAGGCGGGTGGCGAAGACGAACGCCTCGGCGTACGGGCCGGTCGCGCGGGCGGCGTGCAGGAACTGCAGGTAGGCGCGCGCGTAGGGCTCCATCGAGCCCGAGATGTCGCACAGCAGCACGAGGCGGCGCGGGTGGACGCGGCGGCGCTTGCGGGCGAGCACGATCGGATCGCCGCCCGTGTGCAGGCTGCGCCGCAGCGTGCGACGCATGTCCATGTGCTCGCCCCGGCGACCGCGGCGCTTGCGCCGCGTCACGCGCTCGGGCGTGGCGAGCTGCAGGCGCACCATGAGCTTGTAGAGGATCGCCAGCTCCTCGGCGTTGAGCGCCTGGAAGTTCTTCTCGCTCAGCGCCTCCTCCTCGCTGGCCTCCTGCAACGGGACGAGCGTCTCCTTGGCGTCCTCGTCGTCCTGCTGGTCGTCCTCGCCGTCGCCGGCGTTCATGTTCATCGCGCTCTGGCCGCCCTCGCGCTCCATGACCTTCTGGTCGTCCATGTCCTCCGGCGTCTCGCTGTCGACCTGCTCGGCGTCGGGAGCGTCTTCGAGCTGGACGTCGTAGTCGTCGGCCCTGGAGCCCGAGCGGCCGGCCCCGAAGACCTCCTTGAAGACCCGGTTGAAGGCCGCGACCTGCTGAAAGCCGGTGACGAAGATCGCCCGTGTCGTGCAGTACAGGCGCCGTCGCGAGACCGGCTTGGTCAGCTTCAGCGCGCGCGTGTACTGCTCGGTCTGCGAGGGGGTCACCGGCACGCCCGCGGCGTGCAGGCGCTGGCTGAACGCGCTCGCCAACCCGGGCAGGTCGACGTCGAAGTCGACGACCCGGAAGTCGGGAACCGCTCCGTTGGCGTCCTCGCCCATGACGGCTCCTAGCGCTCCTCGACGAGCTGCTCGAGCCCCGCGGCGCGGACGACGTCCTGGTCCTCGCTGTACTTCAGGACCGAGCCGAGCGTGCGGTTGGCGGTCTCGACGTCGAGGTGGTCGACCCCGAGCATGTCCAGCGCGGCGACCCAGTCGATCGCCTCGGCGATGCCCGGCGGCTTCTGGATGTCGGACTCGCGCATCCGCGAGACGGCGTCGGCGACCTGGACGGCGAGGATCTCCGAGACGCCCTTGACGCGGCGGCGGACGATGTCGACCTCGCGCTGGGGGGTGGGGTAGTCGATCCACTGGTACAGGCAGCGGCGCTTGACGGCGTCGTGCAGGTCGCGGGTGCGGTTGGAGGTGAGGATGACGATCGGCGGGTGCGTCGCCTCGATCGTCCCGATCTCGGGGATCGTCACGGTCGCCTCCGCGAGCAGCTCGAGCAAGAACGCCTCGAAGTCGTCGTCGGCGCGGTCGAGCTCGTCGATCAGCAGCACCGCCGGGCGCGGACCCTTGTGCTCCAGCGCGCGCAGCAGCGGGCGGCGGATGAGGTAGTCGGGCCCGAAGAGCTCCTCCTCCTCGATGTCCGAGCCCTTGGCGTCGGCCATGCGGATGCTCAGCAGCTGGCGCGGATAGTTCCACTCGTACAGGGCCTCGGAGGCGTCGATGCCCTCGTAGCACTGCAGGCGGATGAGCGGCGTCTGCATGATCTGTGCGAGCGCCTTGGCCAGCTCGGTCTTGCCGACGCCGGCCTCGCCCTCGAGCAGCAGCGGCTGGGGCAGCCGCAGCGCCAGGTAGGCGGAGGTGGCGAGCCCCTCGTCGGCGAGGTAGTCGACTTCGCCGAGCATCTGCCCGAGCTTGTCGACGCTCGGGATCAGCCGGCGCATCTCGTCTTCAAGCTCGTCGCTTCGCTTCAGGCGGCTCATGCCGTCACCTCCGTGTAGCCGGCTGCAGCGAGCACGGCGTTGTAGTCCTCGGGCGTATCTACGTCAAGTGGAACGTTGCCGGACATCGGCACCTCTACGACCTCCCCGCTGCGCTCGTCGAGCAACCGCCAGACGCCCTTGTCGCCATGCAGGTCGGCGAGCCGGGGAAAGACGCTGCGGGCGAACGCGATCGGGTGGCCGCGGCCGTCGTCGTAGCGACAGACCGCCAGCGGAGCGTCGCCGCGGCCGTCGAGCAAGGTCCGGACGATCCGCGCCGTGACGCCGGGCTGGTCTCCGAGCAGGAGCACGAGCACGCCGCAACGCTCGTCGACGGCGTCCAGCGCGGCCGCGATCGACGACGAGCAGCCCTCGCCGTAGGCGGTGTTGACGACGACCTGCGCGCCGCTGAGATCGACCTTCTCGGCAACGTCGCCGGCGGCTCCGCCGATCGCGACGACGAGCTGGTCGAACTCGCAGCTGCGCGCGGTCGCGACCGTGTGGCCGAGCAGCGTGCGCTCGCCGTAGGGCAGCAGCTGCTTGGGACGTCCCAGGCGCCGGGAGCCCCCGGCGCCGAGCACGAGCCCCGTGACGAACGGGTCAGCCCGCGGCGACGGCATCCACGTGCTCCTGCTGGTACTTCGCCTTGCAGCCGTCACAGCAGAAGTAGACGGTGTCGCCGTCGTGCTCGAGATGTGGGGTGTCGGCCGCCGCGAGGACGGTCATGCCGCAGATCGGGTCGACCGCGGTCGCGCGACCCGGCGGCGCGGGCTCCGCGCCCGCGAGCTGCGCCGCGTACTGCGTCCTGCATGCCTCGCGGCAGAAGTAGACGGTCTCGCCGTCGTGCTCGAGCTGCGGGGCGTCGTCGGTCATCGTGACCGTCATGCCGCAGATCGGATCCACGGCGAACGCCGGCGGCGCCTCGTTGCTCGGCGCGTGCAGCGGGGGCGCGTACGAGTCGCCGTGACGGGTCTCGACGAGGCGCGCGAGGATCGACAGCGCGACCTCGGGCGGCGTCTTGGCGCCGATGTCCAGCCCCGCGGGGCAGTCGACGCGCCGCAGCGCGTCCTCGGACACGCCGGCGGCGCGCAGCTCGTCGAGCAGCGCGGCGCCGCGCTTGGGGCTCGCGACGAGACCGACGTAGGGAAGCTCGGCGTCCAGGCCGGCGCGGATCGCCTCGAGCTCGCCCTTGCCGTGGGCGGCGACGACGATGCCGAGGTCGCCCTCGCGCAGCTGTGGTGGATTGTCTGCGACCGCGGCGATGTCGAGGTCGAGCTCGTGGCCGAGCCGCTCGATGGCGGCGGCGATCGGCTTGGAGCCCACGACGTTCACGCGCGGGGTCGGCAGGGTCGGCTCGAGGAAGATCTCGATCGCGCCGCCCGACAGGCAGGGGTTCTCGACCGTCACGGCGCCGTCCTCCTCCGGAGCGGCCTTCATCTCATCGGTCAGCTCGGGCAGGATGCGCAGCAGCAGCGGCTTGCCGGACTTCATCGCCGTCCAGGCGAAGAGTCGGACGCTGTGCTCGGCGCAGGTACCGCCGACGAAGCCCTCGATGTTGCCATCACTCGTGATGAGCGCGACGTCTCCGGCATGCGCGCTCGTCGGGCGCTGGGCCCGTACGACGGTCGCGGTCGCGAAGGCCGCGCCCTGCGCGGCGAGCTCTTCAGCTCGCCGCGCCAGCGCGTCCGTTCTCACTGTGGTGGCTGCGCGTTTCCGTTCATCGCGGCCCACACGCGGGCGGGGAAGCACGGAATGTCCATGTACTTGATGCCCTTGGCGCGGTAGAGCGCGTCGACGACGGCGTTGGCGATGCACGGCGGCGAGCCGACGCAAGGCGACTCGCCGACGCCCTTGGCGCCGATCGGATGGTGCGGACACGGCGTGACCGTCTCGCCGAGCTCGAAGCCATGCTCCGGGCACTCCAGCGCGGTCGGCAGCAGGTAGTCCATGAACGAGGCGTTCATGCAGTTGCCCTGCTCGTCGAACGAGATGATCTCCATGAGCGCCTGGCCGATGCCCTCCACGAGCCCGCCGTGGATCTGGCCCTCGACGACCAGCGGGTTGATCCGCACGCCGCAGTCATCGACGGCGATGAAGCGACGCATGTGGACCTTGCCGGTGCCGGGATCGACGTCGACGACCGCGATGTACGCCCCGAACGGGTACGTCAGGTTCGGCGGGTCATACACGGCGTTGGCGTCCAGGCCGCCCTCCAGCCCCTCGGGCAGATTCGGGGCGCTGTAGGCGAACTCGGCGATCGACTCGATCGTCGCGCCACGCTCCGGATCGCCGCGCACATACCAGCGGCCCTTCTCCCACGCCAGGTCCTCGGCACGCGACTCGAGCATCAGCGCGGCGAACTGGCGAGCCTTGTCGCGCACCTTGCGCGACACGACCGCGACCGCGCCGCCCGACACCGGCGTCGAACGCGACCCGTAGGTCCCCAGGCCGTAGGGCGTCTTGTCGGTGTCGCCGTGGCGAACCATGATGTCGTTGGGCGAGATGCCCAGCTCCTCGGCGACGATCTGCGCGAACGTCGTCTCATGGCCCTGGCCCTGCGTCTGCGCCGACAGCGACACGACGGCCTTGCCCGACGGATGCACGCGCAGCTCGGCGCCGTCGTTCATCGCCAGGCCGAGGATGTCCATGTGCCGCCGCGGACCGGCGCCGACGCCCTCGGTGAAGAACGAGATGCCGATGCCCATCATCTCGCCCTTGGCGAGCTTCTCCTGCTGCTCGCGGCGCAGGCCCTCGTAGTCGGCGATCTCCATCGCGAGCTTCATCGCCTTGTGGTAATCGCCGGAGTCATAGACCCAGCCGGTCTGCGTCTCATAGGGAAACTGATCGGCCCGGATGAAGCTGCGCATCCGCAGCTCGACCGGATCGACGTTCATCTCCATCGCCAACGCATCGACCATCCGCTCGACGAGGTAGACCGCCTCGGTGATGCGGAACGAGCAGCGATACGCCACGCCGCCCGGCGCCTTGTTGGTGTACACGGCCTTGACCTGGCAGTGCGCGCCCTGCAGGTCATAGGAACCCGTCACGATGTGGAAGAACCCGGCCGGGAACTTCGTGGCCTGCGCGGTCGAGTCAAATGCGCCGTGGTCGGCGATCGTGTCGACGCGCAGCCCCGTGATCTTGCCGCCCTTGGAGCACATCTCGCTGTACATGAGGTAGTCGCGAGCAAAGCCCGTCGAGGCGAGGTTCTCCGAGCGGTCCTCGATCCACTTCACCGGCGCGGCCGCGACGATCGACGCGGCGATCGCGCAGACGTAGCCCGGGTAGACCGGCACCTTGTTGCCGAACCCGCCGCCGATGTCGTTGCACAGGATGCGGATGTTCTGCTCGGGCAGACCGGCCACCTGCGCGTACACCGTGCGGTGCGCGTGCGGCGCCTGGTTGCCGTTGTAGATGTTCAGCTGACCGGTCGCCGGGTTCATGTCGGCGACCATGCCGCACGTCTCCATCGGGCACGGATGGCTGCGCGGATCGAGCACCGTCCGCTTCGCCACGACGTCGGCCTCGGCGAACACGCGGTCGCAGTTGGCCTTGTCGCCGGCCTCCCACAGCGGGCTGGCGAGGTTGTCGGTCTGGCCGACCTTGTCGTCGCGGATCAGCGGCGCGTCCGGGTCAAGCGCCTTGCGGCAGTTGACGATCGCCGGCAGCACCTCGTAGTCGACGTCGATGAGCTGCAGCGCGTCCTGCGCGGCATACGCGTCGAGCGCCACGACGAACGCGACCTCCTGCAGATGGAAGCGGACCTTGTCGCCCGCCAGCACGGCCTGCGTGTCGTAGGAGATCGTCGGCATCCACGCCAGGCCCAGCGTCTCGAGGTCCTTCGCGATGACCACGGCGGCGACCTTCGGATGCGCGAGCGCGGCCGAGGTGTCGATCGACTTGATGCGTGCGTGGGCGTAGGGCGAGCGCAGGATCGCGCCGTGGACCATGCCCGGAAGGCGCACGTCGTCCATGTAGTCGCCCAGGCCGCGGATGAAGCGCGCGTCCTCCTTGCGCTTCATGTGGCCGTGGCCGATCGGCGCGTCGGCGACCTTGCCGAACGTGTCGCCCGACGCGTGCCCGTACCAGTTGGGGTGGCGGCCGGGGGTTGTCTCAGTCGTTGCCATTCGTGATTACCTCGCTGTCCGAGCCGACTCGGGATGCTGTTCGATGTAGGCGGCCGCCCAGCGGATCGCCTTGACGATGTTGTCGTAGCCGGTGCAGCGGCACAGGTTCCCGGAGATGCCGTCGCGGATCTCGTGATCGGTCATCTGGGTGGGGTTGGGGTGACGCTCGATCAGCCAGCGGCCGGTCGACATCATGCCCGGGGTGCAGAACCCGCACTGCAGGGCGTGCATCTCGTGGAAGCCCATCTGGATGGGATCCAGCGTGCCGTCCGGATGTGCCATGCCCTCGACCGTCGTGATCTCGTAGCCCTCGGCCATGGCCGCGAGCATCGTGCACGACTTGACGGGGTACGGCGGCTGCGAGCTGTTCGGATCGTCCATGAGGACGATGCAGATGCCGCAGTTGGACGTGTCACAGCCCCAGTGGGTGCCGTGCAGCTCCGCGTACTCGCGGATGAAGTGGACCAGCAGCAGGCGCGGCTCGACGTCGTGCGAGTACACCTGGCCGTTGATCGAGATGTTGACGAGCATTCTTCTTCTCCCTAACGCAGCGCCGTCGCCGCGGCGCGGCTGAGGGCACGGGTGGTGAGCACGCCGGCAACGGCCCGCTTGTAGTCGGCGGGTCCGCGACCGTCGCTGCTGGGCGAGCAGTCGGCCGAAGCCATCTGGCCGGCCTGCGCGAACAGGTCCTCGGACGGCGCCTTGCCGATGAGGTGCTCCTCCGCACGTGAGATGTGCAGCGTGGTCGGACCGACGGCGCTGCATGCCACGCCGGCCGTCTTGATGACGCCACCCTGGATGCTGAGCGCTGCCGACGCGGCCACGATGGCGAAGTCGCCGGCGCGACGCTCGACCTTCTCGTGCGCCCCGCCGAAGCCGGAGTTGATGTCGAAGCGGACCTCGATGAGCATCTCGGTCGGCTGCACGGCGGTCATGTACGGGCCGAGGTGGAACTCGCCCATCTCGACCGTGCGGCGCGCGCCGCCGGGGCCCTGCAGAACCGCCCGGCCCTTGAGCGCCACGACGACGCCGGAGAGGTCCTCGGCGGGGTCGGACTGGCACAGCGACCCGCCCATCGTGCCGCGGTTGCGGACGACCGGATCGGCGAGAACGGCCTCGGCCTCGCGGAAGATGTCGGGGTAGGTGCGCGCGAGAAGGTCGGACTCGAGCATGTTGACGTGGCGCGTCAGCGCCCCGATGGCAATCTCGTTGCCGTCCTGGCGGATGTAGCTCAGCTCAGGCTCGAGCGGGTTGATGTCGATCACGTGGCCCGGGTTGGCGAGACGCAGCTTCATCATGGGGATGAGGCTGTATCCACCGGCCAGGATGCGTGCGTTGCCGCCTAGCGCTTGAAGCTGCGCTATGGCGTCGTCGACGCTCGTCGCCCGCGAGTAGTCGCAGGGTGCTGGGGTCTGCATTGCCAAGGTGTGACGCTCCTCTCCTCCGAAAGTGGTCCGACAATCTATGCACGCTAGGATCGCCGATGCAAACCGGATGAACCGATCGCTTAATTGACCCTGTCGCAACTTCGCTCCTTCATGACCGTCGCTCGCCTGGGCTCCGTGAAGGCTGCCGCGAGGGCGCTCGCGGTGTCCGAGCCGGCCGTCTCCGCGGCCGTCGGAGCGCTGCGGCGCGAGCTCGGCGACAAGCTCTACGTGCGGTCCGGCGGCGTCATCGAGCTCACGCCGGGCGGCCGCCGGCTGGCAAGCGCCGCGAGCGAGATCCTCCAGCTGACCGAGGACACGCGGCTCGCGGTGCGAGACGCCGACGGGGACATGCGCACGCTGCGCGTCGCGGCGACGCCGCCGTTCGCGGAGTTCGCCGCGGGGCCGCTGCTCAGCGCGTTCAAGCACCGCCACGCCGACATCGACGTCGAGCTGCAGGTCGCCCGCCGCGAGGAGCTGGCCGCGCTGCTGGCCAACCGCGCGGCGGACATCACGCTGGGCCCGCCGGTGACCGAGCGCCAGGACGTCCCGGCGGTCGTCTCGCAGCCGTTTCTGCGCTACAACCTCATCGTCGTCGCGGCGCCCGGGCACACCCTGGCGCCCTCCAAGGGCCTGGCGCCCGCGGCGCTCGTGAGCACGCCGTGGCTGCTGGGCCCGTTCGAGAACGAGCGCTCGACGGACACCGGCGCGTTCCTCGCCCGGCAGTCGATCGCGCCGCGCCGCACCCGCACCTATCCGAACTTCGCGGCGGCGCTCGCGCAGACGGCGTCGGGCCGCGGCGTGACGCTCGCGATCGCGCACACCGTGCGCGACGAGCTCGAGCGCGGCTCGCTCGTGGAGCTCGACGTGCGGGGCACCCCGATCTCGGGCCTGTGGTACCTCAGCATGCTGCGCCCCGATCTGCGCACGCCGTCGGCGGACGCCCTGCACCACTTCGTGACGATGCCCGACGCCACGCGGGCGATGCTCGCCCGCGGGGGCGGCGTCCCCGCCGAGCGCTTCGTCCATGCCGGCACGCGGTGGAGCTAGCGTGCGCGCCGGCGACCGCCGTCGATCGGACCGGCTGCCCGCCGGCGGGTCAGGCCGACTGCGTGCCGGCCGCCTCTTGCTCGAGGCGCTTGAGCTCCTGGTACGTGGAAGCGGCGTTGTGCTCCTCGTTCTCGCAGTAGCGCGGGGGCGGACCCTGACGCTTGGGGTTCTCCCCCTTGCGCGGGGAGTCGGCGGCCTCGCGGTCGCACCCCGGGTACAGACAGATGACCTTGTCGGTCGTTTCGGACATCTCCGGCATTCTGCGTCCTCCTCTTGCGTTCTTCCCTCGGGTTATCGCCGCATTCGTAACGTAGCAATCGCCCGTTCGGCCGCAATGTTGGCACGCCGCCGCTGCTGCGCCGGGCGCCCCGCCGCTGCGCGGCCCGCGCTGCGGCATCTGGCCGAGGCGCGGTTTCGCTACGGTGAAAGGCCGGGGGAGGTGCCGGCATCGGACCCGGCGGACACCATATGAGCAGCGAAACCCTGACCCATCTCGACGACGACGGGCGTGCCCGGATGGTCGACGTCGGCGCCAAGCCACAGACCGACCGCGTCGCCACGGCGCGCGCCGTCGTGCGCATGTCGCCGGCCACGGCAGCCGCGGTCGCCGCCGGCGACGCGCCCAAGGGTGACGTCATCGGCACGGCGCGGCTCGCCGCGATCCAGGCCGCCAAGCGCACCGACGAGTGGATCCCGCTCGCTCACACGCTGCCGCTGAACTCCGTCGACGTCGACGTCGACGTCGACACGGACGCGGGCACCGTGATCGTGACGGCGACGGCGCGCGTATACGCCCGAACAGGTGTGGAGATGGAGGCGATGGTCGCCAGCGCCGCCGGTGCGCTGTGCATCTACGACATGGTCAAGGGGATCGAGCGGGGCGTCGTCGTCGAACGGGTGGAGCTGCTTTGCAAGAGCGGCGGACGATCGGGTACATGGAGACGTGATGAGCAAGATTGAGCCGCTTCGCGACGGACACAACCGGCTGATCCGCGACGTGCGGATCTCCGTGACCGACCGCTGCAACTTCCGCTGCCAGTACTGCATGCCCGCCGAGGGCCTGCCGTGGCTGGAGCGCGACGACGTCCTGAGCTTCGAGGAGATCGAGCGGCTCGTGACGCTGCTGGCGTCGATGGGCGTGCACGACGTGCGCCTGACCGGCGGCGAGCCGCTCGTCCGGCGCGAGTTCCCGCGCCTGGCGGCGCTGCTGGCCGGCGTGCCCGGCGTGCGCGACCTCAGCGTCACGACGAACGGCTTTCTCCTCGAGCGCGACGCGGCGGCGCTCGTCGACGCCGGGATCAACCGCTTCAACGTCTCGGTCGACACGCTGCAGCGCGACCGCTTCTTCGAGATGACCCGGCGCGACGCCCTGCCGCGCGTGCTGCGCGGCCTCGAGGTGCTCGCGTCGTTCCCCGAGGCGCACCCGATCAAGATCAACGCGGTGGGCATGCGCGGCTTCACCGAGACCGAGATCCTCCCGATGGCCGAGTTCGCGCGGACGCACCCCTACGAGGTGCGCTTCATCGAGTTCATGCCGCTGGACGCCGACCACTCGTGGGATCCGAGCCTCGTCCTCACGGGCGACGAGATCCGCCAGGCGATCCACGACGTCTATCCGCTGGAGGCCGAGCCACGCGAGCCCAGCGCGACCGCGCGGGTGTATCGCTTCGCCGACGGGCAGGGGAAGATCGGGTTCATCAACCCGCTGTCCGAGCCGTTCTGCGGCGACTGCGACCGCATCCGCGTCACCGCGGAGGGGAAGCTGCGCACCTGCCTGTTCAGCCTTCACGAGACCGATCTGCGCACGCCGCTGCGCAGCGGCGCCACCGACGACGAGCTGCGCGAGACGATCCGCGACGCCGTCTGGCGCAAGGAGCTCAAGCACCACGTCAACGAGCCGGGCTACCGCCAGCCCGAGCGCACGATGTCCCAGATCGGCGGGTGATCCGCCCCGAGCGCCGCTGCGTAGCTGGCGGAGGAAGGGTCCCCGGAGCGCCGCGCGCGCCGGGGCCCCGGAGGTAGATCCGCCAGCTCATCGATCGGGAGGTGCAGGGCACATGCAGAACAAGAGCCTCGCTGCAGGGGCGTCGCTGCTCATCGGAGGCGCATACGTCGCCGTCGGAATCCTCGGGTTCTTCATCACCGGCTTCGGGAACTTCGTCGCGGACACCGGAGATACGCTGCTCTTCGGGTTCGCGAGCATCAACCCGATGCACAACCTCGTCCACGTGCTCATCGGCGCCTTTCTCATCGTGATGACGCGATTCTCGACGGCGTCCAACGAGGGCGCGCTGATGGGGGTCGGCCTCTTCTACATCGTCGCCTTCGTGATCGGCGTCACGGCGCCCGACAACCTCACGATCATCTCGATGAACGGAGCCGGGGACGGCGAGAACTTCGTCCACATCTTCACCGGCATCACGGCCCTGACGGCGGGGCTCATCTCCGTCGGCCAATCGGAGTCAAGCGCCCGCCGGCGCGGGATCCCGGCCTCCTAGCGGTCGGAGCGGGCTTGCAGGGGGAGGCGCGCGGGCGACCGCCGGCCGTTCGCGCGCCTCCGGCCGCGCCCGTCGTCAGCGGACGACCTGGCGGCGGGCACCCTCGACGAACCCGTTGATGATCATGACGAGCGGACGCTCGACGTCGAGCTCCTCGAGCGTCATCGTCAGATGCCAGGCGACCTTGCTGAAGGCCTCGTTCGTGATGCTCAGATCCGCGTGCGCCGTGCTCAGCGACTCGCCCTTGTAGGCGTCGACGCCGCCGCCGAGGGCGAACGTGAGGAACTGGCGCTGATGGCCCTTCAGCTTCTCGCGGTCGATGCCGACGAAGTACCGCTGCAACTCGGGGTCGGCCCACAGCCGCTCGTAGAAGTGGTCGACGACACGCCTGATCCCGGCTTCACCGCCGATCGTCTGGTACATCGCGTCGTGCGTCTGCGTGGCCATTCGTGGACCCCCTTGGAGCTCGAGATTCCTCCGCGGCCCACGGTAGATCGACGCCGTGTCAACTCGTTGTCGGGACGATGAACGGACCGTGACGCGGGCGCCGCTCAGCCGCGGCGGCCTTCGAACGAGCCCGCGATGCGGTTGAACGTCGCCTGCACCTGCGCCATGCGCGACGCCGGCTCGGCCTGGAAGACGATCTGCATGAGCCGCCGGCCGCGAAACAGGAAGTAGTGGATGTGCGCGCCCTTGCCGCCGCCCTGCTTGCGGAACTCGTAGTCGTAGCGATACCCGGGCAGACCGCCGAGCTCGACGGCCACGGGCGCACCTCCCCCGATGACCCGCTCGTCCTCGGCGAGCAGCTGATCGGTGAGCGGCCTGACGATCGGAAGCGTGTCCGAGGTCACCGTGGCGAGCTCGGTGGGCCGCACGCTCAGGCTGACCGAGGCGGAGCCGTCGGGCGCCGAGGCGAGCAGGCGGACCGACTGGTCGCCGGGAGACAGCCGGTTCCATGCAGCCGGGTAGGAGATCGACACGTCGGTGAGCGTGTCGCTGAAGCGGGTCGTCTCCGGGGGCTCCGGAGCGGGCGACGGAATGATGCTGCGTCCGATCACGCCGCCGACCACGAGCGCCAGTACGGCGGCCACCGCCAGAAGACCGGCGAGACCGCCGACGAGCCATTTGCGGTTCATCGTTGCCCCCCAACTGAAAGAGTCCGGCCGAAGCCGGACTCTTTGTCAGTGGTTCAGCGCTCCCAGGGCCTGGAGCCCTTGGCCGACAAGCGGCCCGGGGCGCTGGGTGGCGTGCTCGTCGCGGCAGGGCCGGACGGCCCCGTCACGGGAGCAACGCCGATCTTGCCCGTCGGAGCCGGCGCCGCCGGCGGCGGGGCTTCGATCTTGTTGCCCTGCGCGTCGCGCGTACGGGTGCCGGGCGTGAGCGCGGACTCGTACGGGCTGTGGACCGGGTCCTTGCCGATGACCGGCGACTTCGGGATGTTGCGGCTCGGGTCGCGCCGATCCGGCGGAGCCGGGTACAGCTTGGCGACCTCCGTCGTCGAGTACTTCGCGTCACGCACAGCGGGGCCCTTGGCGTGGGCCGCGCCGATCGGCGCTCCACGTCCCAGGCTTGCCAGGATGCCGACGCCGCGGGTGTAGACCGTACCCACGTTGACGACCTTGCCGCTGCGGTTCGTGCGACGCAGGAACTTCGCGCCCTCACCGGGGAAGAGGGACTCCACGAGGCCCGCAGCGTCCGGGCCCCCCTTCTTCAACATGAGGTTCTCCAGCGCGTCACGCGTGACCACGAGGTTCGCGTTGATGTCGTCGACGACCGGGTTGACGGGGTTCGTCTTGGCGACGATCTGCCCCACCAAGGGCAGAACCACGCTCAGCCCGGCGTTGATCTTGAACAGCTGCAGGATCGTCGCGATCAGGTACACCGCAAGAACGGCGATGATCACGGCGACGAGCAGGATGATGATGGCTACCTGAATCTCCACAACAGCCCCCTAGTAGTCCGGAAGGGCAGCGTTCAGGGAGCCGCCGTAGTCGAGGACCGAGTTCTTGATCGACTTGATGTAGCCCTGCGTCGTCAGCAGGACGGCCACCGCGTCGAGGTCCCTCGACGCGGCCGCGGCGACGCCGGCGATGGCATCGATCTTCGCCGGGATGCTCGTTGCGGCCGCGAGGACGCGCTTGAGCAATCCGAGGAGAATCACGATGACCAGCGCCAGGACGATGACCATGATCCAAAGTGCTGCGTCAGCCATCGTCAGCCCCCCGTTGCCTTGCGGACGACGAGGCGGGCCTTGCCCGCGATCACCGGCAGCGTGTCGACGATGATCTTCAGCGGACCGTTGACGTCCGCCACGAGCTTGAACAGGGGCCGCAGGTGCTGGGACTCCACCGTCGCCAAGGCGCCGCCCAGGGTGCCAAGGCCCGCGGAGATGATCTCCAGGCGCTTGGCAACCATGGTGAGCGCGATCGCGAGGATGACGACCAGCAGCGCCGGCTCGACCATGCTCAAGATGATCATGAGTTCCGTACTCATACCTTCTCCCCGGCCGCCGTGAATCCGTCGGTGAGCGCGTTCATGTAGCCGTCCTGGATGATCGCCTCTTCGATGATCAGGTTCAGGACCGGAGGCGTGGCAGCGAGCTTCGGGATGTTCGCCGTCTGCGAGGCCACGATGCCGGCTGTCTCCAGCAGGCTCGCGACGCTCGCCTGGATGTCCTTCACGAGGCTCAACAGGAGCATCATGAGGATGATCACGACGACGAGCACGACTGCGCCCATCCCGAGAACGATCTGCCACGCAGCATGCGTGTCAGCCGCTGCAATGATCGCGTTCGTCATTTGCCCACCGCAATCTTCCGCAGGGCCCGGGCCATGTGAAGGATCCGGACCGCGGAGTCGTTGACTCGGTCGACGCCGTCAGAGAGGCTCGTCGACTGAGCCCTGACAACGTCGACCCCTGCGTCGGCCTGTGTCGCCTGGTCGGCGATCCGCGCCGCCATCGTCAGGATGATGGCCACGATGATGACCACCACCACGATGATGAAGAACGACAGGCCGAGACCGATGTACCAATCACTGTAGGTAGCACCCATTATGGCTTGCACCCCGCTCCGCCGATGCTCTTGGTCCCGGACAGTCCAACGACGCCCAGGAGCGAGTTCAGGCCGAGCAGATCCACAGCCGCCGAACAGTCGATGCTGTTCGCGTGACCGTTGATGTGCGAGGCGAATGCCCCACCGCGGCCCTGCTGGCCCACGTTCGCGTCGATGCCGACGAAGTCGGACTTGATCGCAACGACCTGCTTATCGATTGGTCCTGCGAGGTTGTTGACGATGTTTGCCACGGCCCTGTCGATCGTGTTGACGCGGCTGAGAATCGAGTTCCCGCTCGAGAGGATACTCCGAGCGCTTCCGTTGATCTCCCGAGCCCGTACGAGGATCGTACTCGCCGTGCTGCCGATCGACTTGACGCTGCGGTTGATCGAGCTGGCATTGCCGAAGATCCCGTCGACCGTCCCACCGATCTGGAGGACGGTTCCGTTGATCTCGTCGGCAACCGAGTTGATCTGGCCCACCTTGCCGAGGATCGACTTGAGCTTCGGGTCGATGCCCTTGCTCGCGACCTGCAGCGTCGTGGCGAGGCTCCCCGTGAGGGGGGCCGCCGCCGTGTCGATGTCACCAGCCGTCTTCTCGATCGTCTTCGCCTGGCGGATGAAGCGGGCATCAGTCCCGATCTCGTCCACGTTGGGCTTGATGACCGCCACCGAGCGATCGATCGATCGTGCGGCCAGCAGCGTCCCGGTGAGGAACATCACCGAGAGCAGCGCCCACGCGATCAGGATCACGAGCACGACTGGTGACATGCCGCGTGCTCCGCTGAGAATGTCACGCAACATGACGGACTAGCACCGCCCGGGATTCGCGGCGAGTGCCGCCAGCGCCTGGATGGCACCCGAGTTGCAGATGCTCGTCAGGTGAGCATGCGCGTCGGTGAGGCCGTCGTTGATCTTGTTCGTGTCCGACAGGATCCCGGCCAGACCACCGGCGTCGCTGCTGCCGTTGATGCTCGTGACCAGCGGGATGACTGCAGCCGTACCGTCGCTGTCGGCGGACCGAGCGAGGCGCAGCTGGCGGTTGATCTGCTTGACGCGGCCATCGACCGTGACCAGCACGCCGGACGTGTCGCGAAGCGAACCGCGGATCGTCACGAGGACGTTCGTGGTGCCCTTCAGCGAGTTGGACGTGTTGACCAGCGACCCGGAGATCGTCTGCAGGTTGCCCGTCGTGTCCACGAGGGAGCTAGACGTGCTCAGCAGCGAGCTCGAGGTGTTTCCGAGGGCGGCGTTGACGCGACCCGTCGACCCGTTGATGGAGGTCAGCGAGGAGAGAATCGCGGTCGCCTGGTTCGGGATCGGCTTCAGTGCCTTGTCGATCGACGTGAGGTGCGCGTTGATGTCCTCGACGTAGCCCGGCAGAGGCTTGGCCTCGCCGCCGACGTCGGTCAGCGTGTTGTCCGTCACGCCGAGGGCCTTGTCGATCGAGTTCAGGGCGCTCGTGATACCGGACAAGAATCCGATGACCACGACCACGACCAGGATCAGGATCGTTCCGAAGATCCAGGTCCAGCGGACGTCTGTTGCTATGCCACGCTGCACGGGATCCTCCTGGAGATGCTCTTGAGGTTCGTCATCAGGGCGCTCATCGCTTCGGCGTCTGCGGGTCGTCGAGGTCCTTGCAGTCCGAGCGCGGTGCCTTCGGGGCGCCGAGGTTCGCATTGGTGTCGATGCACGCCGCGGTGTCCTTGATCTGGGTGGCATCGCTGAGGATGTCGCCCGAGTCGGACTTGATGCCGTTGGCGACCTGAAGCGTCGTCGTGAGACCCCTCACGATCGTCGCGGCGTCGCCGTCGATGATGCGTGCGATCCCGAGGATGCCTGCACCGGGGCCGGCCGTGGTGTTGATGCTCTTGGCCGTCCGGTTGATCGTGCCCGCGACATCGTTGATGCCCTTGGCGACCGCGTCGATGGACTTCGCCGTTCCGTTGATCGTCCCGGCGGTGCCGTTGATCGTGCGAGCGACGCCGTTGATCGTCGTGGCGCTCGTGTTGATCGTGCCGGCGGTCGAGAGGATCGTGCTCGCGAGGCTGTCGATCGACGTCGCGTCCTTGTTGATCGAGCGCGCGCGGGCGACGATCTTCGTGAGCGACGGGGCGAGCGGCTTCGCCGTTGCCAGGATCGAGTCGGCGATCTTGTTCGTCTTGACGAGCTGCGCGATCGAGTCGGTGGCGGTGTTGATGCCGATACCGGTGTCGCGGATGCTCTTGGCCTTCTTGTCGATCGCACGCGCGGTGTTGACCGTCTCCGCGAGCAGGCCCGCCGCGATGGTCACCGATGCTGCGACGAGCACCAAGATGATGACGTTGACGCCCTGCACGCCGCCTGAAGCGCCGCTGGAACGTGTCGTGCCGCTGCCGCTGGCGACGCCGCCGGCCTGCTGCGGGGTCTTCGGCTTCCTCTTTAGCGCTGGCACGGATCACTCCGCCGTTGCGGCGCCGATGCGCCTGGCCGTATAAGCACTGTGGCTCCCCTCTGTTGTACGCCCCTGATGCGCTCGTGACGAAGTGCCACGACCCCCAGGTGCTCGCTCCCTAAATGACTCCGCTTCCGGGTCCCGGTACGTCTCCCTCTGCCCCGACCCAGCCGGTTCTGGGCGCGACACTAGTACACGGCGGGCCAGAATGTCTAGCGACCCGGCTGCGGTGGCGCCCGAGGGGGGGTTCAGGGGCCCTGGATATGGTCGCTTTGCAGGGGGTCTTAGCTTCTGTTAAGAATTTGGCCGGGGCGCGGGCGAGCGGCCGGATCGGGCCGCCTCGGAGGCTGGTCTTAACCCGGGCTTTAGTCGCGCGGACCGATGGCGGAGCACGCCGATCGTCCCCGCGAACGGCGTGCGCGCGGGCGCGCCGCGACGGGTGCCGTTGGCGCCTCGCGCGCGCGAGAACAAGTGGTCGTGGCTGATCAGGCAGACGTCGTGGGCCGATGACGCCGCAAACCCCGGGCTGCCGACGGATGGGCAGGGCGCTGTCAGAATGCCGGGCGTGCGCACCCCCCGTCCTGCTGGGCGACGATGAGAAACGGCGAGATCCGGCCGATGTCGGCGGGCGGGCCGCCCGGGTGAGGCACCGCGGTCAGGAGTCGGTTCGGACGCTGCTGGTCCTCGCGTTCGTGCCCGTCGTGATCGTCGTGGGCGTCCTCGCGACCGCGGTACTCGGCCACACCGCAGCCGACCGCGGCACCCTCGCGCACGCGCCGCCGGTCGTCGATCGCGCCGCTGGGCGCGTGCCGCCAAGCCGCGCGCCGGCAGCGCCCGCCGTCGCCCCGGCCGCCGAGGCGCAGCCGCCGGGCGAAGGCGAGATCGAGCCGGAGCCCGAGCTCGGGTACGTGCCGGCCGGCGCCGAGCGGGTGAACGTCGGCAGCGGAGCGCTGGGGGCCGCGATCTTCCGCCCGCCGGGCAGCGCGCTCCATGCGGGTGCGGTCGTCGTCTTCCTGCACGGCTGGGTGGCGATCGACCCGCGGCGCTACGGCGCGTGGATCGCCCATCTCGTGCGCCGGGGGGTGACCGTGATCTACCCCGCCTACCAGACCAAGCCCGCCCACGACACCGCGACGCCGCTGGCCAACGCGATCGCCGGCGTGCGGTCCGCGCTTGATCACGTCACGGTCGCCCCGGGCAGGCTCGTCGTCGCGGGGCACTCCGCGGGAGCGGCGCTCGCGGCGGATCTCGCGGCCACGGCCGCAGAGCGCGGGCTGCCCGCACCGGCAGCGGTGTTCAGCGTCTACCCGGGCCGCAAGCTGCGCCATCTCTCAACGCCGATCCCCGCGGTCGACCTCAGCACGATCCCCGCCGGCACGCGGATGCTCGTCTACGCGGGAGAGCGCGACACGGCAGTGGGCAGCGAAAGCGCGGAGCAGATCGTCGCCGGGGCGCCGCAGGCCGCCGCCACGCTGCGCGTCATCCGCAACGACGCCGTCGACGACCACGGTGCGCCGCGGCGCAGCGGCCGATCGGCGCAGGCGGCGTTCTGGGCGCCGCTCGACGAGCTCGTCGCGGCCACGGCGCAGGCGCACTCCGCGAGGCCGACCGGCGGGGGTGCCGGGTAGCGATCGGCGCTCCCGCCGGCCGTCACGGGGCCTGTATCGTGCGGGCACCGACTGGCCAGTCAGCCAAGGCAAAGGAGCGAAGGCTCGTGCACCTCAACGACACTCCCGAGCAGGCGCAGTACCGCGCGAAGGTGCGCGCCTGGCTCGACGAGCACAAGGACGAGGCTCCGAGGGAGCACAGCGAAGACGACGCCGCCTCCGTCGCTGCGCGGCGGGCATGGCAGGGCCGGCTCGCCGGCGCCGGCCTCGCGGGCGTGACCTGGCCCGTCGAGCTCGGCGGACAGGGGCTGGGACCGATCGAGCACGTCATCGTCGCCCAGGAGATCGCGCGCGCGGGAGTGCCCAACGTGCTCGACGTCATCGGCGTCGGGATGCTCGGCCCGACGATCATCGCCCATGGCAGCGACGAGCAGAAGAACCGCTACCTCGGACCCATGCTGCACGGCGACGAGGTCTGGTGCCAGCTCTTCTCCGAGCCGGCCGCGGGCTCGGACCTCGCGGCGGTCCAGGCGCGCGCGGTCCTGCAGGAGGACGGCAGCTGGAGGCTCTCGGGCCAGAAGGTGTGGACGACGAACGCGCACTTCGCCGCGCATGGCCTGCTGCTCGCGCGCACCGACGCCGACGTGCCCAAGCACAAGGGCCTGACGATGTTCATCGTGCCGATGGACGCCGCCGGCGTGACGATCCGCGGGCTGCGCCAGATCTCCGGTGAGGCGGAGTTCAACGAGGTCTTCTTCGACGACGTCGCGCTGGCTGCCGACGCCGTCTGCGGCGGGGTCGGCAACGGCTGGGGGACCGCGCTGACGACGCTCATGTTCGAGCGGTTGACGATCGGGCTGGGCTCGGAGGGGCTCGGCTACCGGCCCGAGCGCTACGCGGCGGCGATCGCGACCGACGAGCACGCGCGGCGCGACCCCGAGGTGCGCCGCCGGCTCGGCGAGCTGTGCGTCGAGCTGCTGGCCGTGAAGTTCACGGGCTACCGGATGCTGAGCGCCCTGCAGCAGGGGCAGATCCCCGGGCCCGAGGCCGGCCTTGCCAAGGTGACGACGGTGCGGTCCGCGATCGAGGCCGGCGACCTCATCGCCGACGTGCTCGGCCCCGGCGCGTTGGCGCAGGACAGCGAGTGGGCCTACATGATCTCGTTTCTGCCGGGCCTGAAGTCGGCCGGCGGCACGGAGGAGATCCTGCGCAACACGATCGGCGAGCGGGTGCTCGGGCTGCCGCCCGAGCCGCGCTTGGACAAGGGGATCCCGTTCAGCGAGCTGCGCGCCAAGGAGCGGGCGGGGGCGACGTCGTGAACCTCGAGCTGACCGACGAGCAGGCGTTCCTGCGCGAGGCCGCCCGCGGGGCGCTCGCGCGCGTGAAGACCGTGGCAGCCGCGCGCGACGCCCTCGAGGACCCGTCCGCGCTGCCGGACCTGTGGCCGACGGCGCGCGAGGCCGGCTGGGCCGGGCTGCTCGTGTCGGAGTCCAACGGGGGTGCCGGGCTGAGCGCGTTCGACGCGATGCTCGTGATGACCGAGGCCGGCCGCGTGCTCGCCGGCGTGCAGCTGCTCGGGCACCTGCCGGCCTCGGCGCTGCTTGACCGAGCGGGCGACGCGCGCGTGGGTGCGGTCGCCGAGGGCGAGCTGCGGGCCTGCTTCGTGGCCGCGCGGCCGCCCGGGGACGTCGACGACCGCTGGACGGTCGAGCCGCTGTCGGGCTCGGTGCGACGCGATGCGCCCGTCTTGCGTGACGACGGCACGCTGAGCGGTTCGGTCGCATGGGCGCCGGATGCGCCGGGGGCCGATCTGTTCGTGGTCGTCGCGGTGCGGTCGGGCGATGGGACGCCGGTCGCGGTCGCGGTCGACGCCGCGGCGGCCGCCGTGACGCCGGCGACCCTCTACGACGCGACGCGCTCGCTCGGGCACGTCAGCTTCGACGCCGCGGCGTGCGCCGTGCTGGAGGGAGTCGGCGCAGAGGATCTCGCGCGCGCGTGGCATCTCACCCAGTCGCTGATCGCCGCCGAATCGCTCGGAGCCGTCGAGACCGCGCTGTCGGTCTCGGTCGCCTACGCGAAGGAGCGCTTCACGTTCGGCCGGGCGATCGGGTCCTACCAGGCGGTCAAGCACAGCCTCACGGAGGTCCTGCGGTTGCGCGAGAACACGTACGCGCTGCTGCTCTACGCGGGCTGGGCGTACGTCGACAAGCCCGACGAGTTCGCGCTGGCGGCAAACGCCGCCCGGAGCGCCGGCGGCCACGCGCTGGACTACGCGAGCCGCGCGATGATCTCCGTGCACGGCGGGATCGGCGCGACGTGGGAGCACGACGCGCCGCTCTTCTTCCGCCGCGCACAGGTCTCGCGACGACTGCTCGGCGGGCTCGGCGACGCCACCGACCGCGTCGCGGGAGAGCTGCTGAGCGCCGCGTAGCGAGGGCTAGACTGACGCCCTGCGGGGCCATAGCTCAGATGGGAGAGCGCCTGCTTTGCAAGCAGGAGGTCGCCGGTTCGATCCCGGCTGGCTCCATGGGGAAAGCACCTGGAAAGCGGATGGTTTCGGTTCTGCGGCTGGGCATGCTTCGGAGCTCGGGGCCGGTCGGGAACAAGCAGGGAACAAGCAAGTGGGGTAAGCGTAGCTCGCGAACCCGTGTGCGATCGGTCGGTTCGTGCCGCCGCATCGCTTCGTGCGGCACAGGTCCGCTTTGCGTGTGCGTCGTAAGTTCAGGGGCGAGTCCACGGCTGTGCGCTTCCTCCACCGGCGTTGAACCGAGCGCGCCAGGTCCTACGACGAACGCACAGGGCAACGTACGCTTTCCTGTCGCGCTCGACCTAAGCGATAGGTCGCTATCGTTTAGCAACTGTGCGCCGAGCTAAGCGAACGCAGACCTCCGATGAGTAGCGCCGCACCACCGCCCGCCAGCGAGCGGACCGGCAGGTACCTGCTAGCTCAAAGCGGGCCCGACGGCTTCTGGGCATTTCACCCGCACCCGCTACCGCCCTCGCCGCCGTTGCGGATCGATGCCGCCCTGCAGGATCGACTCGACGCCGGCAACCAGGCGCTTGGGCGGCTGGATGGGATCACGCTGCTGCTCCCGGACCCGGATCAGTTCCTCTACACCTTCATCCGCAAGGAGGCGGTGCTCTCGTCGCAGATCGAGGGCACGCAGTCTTCCCTGTCTGACCTGCTGCTCTTCGAGCACGAGGCGGCGCCCGGGGTTCGGCGCGAGGACGCGCAGGTCACCGCGAACTACATCGCCGCCATGAACCACGGCATCACCGAGATCGCGCGTCCCGGAGGTACGCCCCTCAGCGCGCGCCTGCTTCGGGAGGTGCACGCGATTCTGCTGGGGACCGGACGCGGATCGAAGCAGGCTCCCGGCGAGTTTCGCCGAGATCAGAACTGGCTTGGCGGCAGCCGGCCGGCCAACGCGCGCTTCGTCCCGCCACCGTCGCCGCAGGTGCAGCCGGCCATGAGCGACCTCGAGAAGTTCCTCCACGACCAGCCGGTGGCGACGCCGGTGCTCGTCAAGGCCGCGCTCGTGCACGCGCAGTTCGAGACCATCCATCCGTTCCTCGACGGCAACGGACGCGTGGGACGCCTGCTCATCACGCTGCTGCTGTGCTCCCAGGATGTCCTGAAGCGCCCGCTGCTGTACCTCAGCCTCTACCTCAAGCGCAACCGCGACGCCTACTACGACCACCTGCAGCGCGTGCGGACCGACGGCGCATGGGAGGACTGGCTGAGGTTCTTCCTCGACGGCGTCATCGAGGTCGCCGAGTCGACGACCGACGCCACGCGCCGGATCGTCGCGATGATCGAGCGCGACCGCCCGACGATCCACGCCATGGGTCGCGGCGCCGCCACCGCCCACCGCGTGCACGACCTCGCGGCGCGCTACGTCGTCGTGCGGCCCGCAGCGACCGCCCGCGCGCTCGCACTGTCCGATCCGCCCGTGTACAACGCCATCGCTCGACTCGAGCAAGCGGGCATCCTGCGCGAGGTGACCGGTCGCCAACGCGGCAAGGCCTACGTGTACGACGAGTACCTTGCACTGCTCAGCGAGGGCACCGAACCGCTGCCGGGTTGACCATGCGCTCGGCGCGTGGTCGCCGCGGCGATCTGCAAATGCCCAACCGCCACGAGGGCGGCCTGAGGCATGTCGACGAGCGCGCCGGCTCCCGCATCGCCGCATGGTCGTGAGCCTCGAGATCGGCAGCCTCGATCAGCACGCCGGCGTCGAGGTGGTCGTCAGCGCCCGGTGGTTGAGGTTCGCCGAGCCGACGAGCGCGCGGTCGTCGCCGACGAGAGCTTGGCGAGGAGCACCACGCGCGCGGTGCGATCCGTCGCAAAATCGTCACGCGCGCGTGTTGTTCTGTCACCCAGCAGTCGTGACCCTGGAGCGATGGTTGACGTGCGGCTGCACTACGGCTCGATGGCCGAGCGCCAGACTCCCGACTGGGGGCCGCTCGTCGCGGTCGTCGGCGACGAGAACGCCGGCGACTTCATGTGGATGTTCGAGGTCACACTCGACGACGGGCGCCGGCTGCAGGCCTACAAGCACATCTTCACGCGCGGCTACCTGCATCTGGCCGCGGACGGCGCGGCGTTCGCGTACGTCTCGCCCCGGCGCTACCGCCCCGTGCCGGCGGCCGACCTGCTCGCCGCCGTACTCGCGCGGCTGGGCGAGCTGTGCGGCGTCACCGAGCAACAGCTGGCCCGCTCCTGGGCAGCCGTCGATCGGCTCGAGAACGAGGAGCGCGGCGCGGATGGCTGACGGCGCGGCGGCCGGGCCGGCCGGCGACCGGCAGGCGGCAGGTCGCGGGGTCGATCCCGGCCGGCTCGATCGTAGGCGCAAGCGCCTGGTGCCGCGAGCGCTACGGCCCGAGGATCGCGTCGACGCTCGGCGGCGGCTGGGTCGCAACCACCGTCACGGTCGCGGTGGCCGGCCTGCCCTCGCGGTTCGTCGCGCGCACGGTGATCACGTGCGTGCCGGGCGCGAGCGTTGGGGTGATCGCCCCGCCGATGCCGAGCCTGCCCTGCAGGGAGGACTCCCAGACGACCCGGGCGGCGGGGCAGGGCACGTCCTGCAGGTCGCTGACGAACGCCAGCTGCGAGATCGGCTCGCCGGCGATCACCTCGCTCTTCGCTGCCGGCGCGGCGATCTGGACCGAGGGCGCCTTCACGGGGACGCGACGCAGGCGATCGGAGTCGTCGGAGCCCGTCGGGACGCGGTCGGTGGCGATGACGCGCAAGCGCGCGCGGCTGTCGCCGGGGAGCGTGCGCAGGTCGACGCGCAGCGGGGTCCCGGTCAACAACCCCGCGGCGACCGGCACGAACCGCCTGCCGTCGCCCGTGTCGAGCACCCTGTGGAGGCGCCGCCCGCCGTCGCGGTCGTTCGCGCGCCGGCGCAGCGTGACGAGCGAGCGCAGCCGTGTCCGGCGGGTGGGCGCGAGCAGCGAGGATCGCGTCGACCCCGGGATCGCGAAGGTGCCGCCCGTGGCGTCGTCACACGCCTGTGGCTCCGTCAACGACGCCGCCGGGGCGCGCGCGGTCCGAGGCGACGCGGGCGGTCGTCGGTGGCTGGTCGGGGGCCCGGGGACGCGTCCCGGATGACCCGCCGTCCGCCGGCTCGACGTCAGCGGCGGTTGATTTGCCGCCGTGCGCGACCTACCCTCGAGCAGGCGAGAACGACCGACGGGAGGCGGCATGCGGTACCGATTCGTGCTCTTCGTGCTTGGCGGCATGCTTCTGCTCGTCGCACCGGCGGCGGCCGACGTCAAGGTCAGCGACGGCCCCTACGTCCGCAGCGACGGCGCCAGCGACGCCGTGACCGCGGCGTGCTCGGTCAACAACCGTCAGCAGAACGAACCGGCGGCCAGCGTCGCGCCGCACGACCCGGCGCTCATGACGTCGGGCTCCAACGACTACTGCACGGTGCCCACGACGGGGGGCACGTGGGCGGGCTTCGCCTTCTCCTCCGACCGCGGGGGAAGCTGGACGAGCAGCCTGCTGCCCGGCTACCCCGGAGACGACTCGCAGGCCGGCCGCGCCTCGCCGCTGCGCGCATTGGGGGTGACGAACGCCGGAGACCCCGTCCAAGCCTGGGACAACCTCGGACACCTCTACTACGCCGGCATCGCGTTCAACCGCCAGCGCCCGGCGGACGGCTCGATCTGGGTCGCCCGGTACGACTGGGCCGCCGGGCCGACGCCGACCTACCGCTCCACGACCGTCGCCGCCCGCGGAACGCCGAGCCCGATCTTCAGGGGCCTGTTTCACGACAAGGTCCAGATCGAGGCCGACCGCGGCGCCGACAGCCCGCACGCCGGCTCGATCTACGTGTGCTGGGCGCGCTTCACCGCCAGCGGCCCCAACAACGCCGTCTACGTGGCGCGCTCGAGCGACGGCGGACGCACCTTCAAGCAGTCCAAGGTGTCGGAGTCCGTGCACGGCAGCCAGTTCTGCGACATCGCCGTCACGCGAGACGGCAGCGTCTACGTCGGATGGCGACAGTACGAATACCGCTCCCAGCACGGCCAGAACCAGGGCAACGCGGTCGCCTGGGTGAAGTCGACCGATGGCGGCAAGTCGTTCACCAAGCCGGCCGTGGCGACCGGCTTCGAGGGCTTCGATCCGGGTGACCGGACCGTCTTCCCGGAGGCCTACGGGCAGGCGCGCAACACCGCCTGCCTCGCGGGCGACGGCACGCTCGGCGGCTGCTCGGGGCCCGAGCCGCACGCGACCGCACGCGACTGCGGCGACGGGCCGTTCGCGTGCCGATCGGGCTACGTGTTCGCCCGCTCGAGCTCGCAGGTGCGCCTCGCCGCCGACCCGACGTCGCAGGGCGATCCCGACGAGGTCTTCGTCGTCTACGACGGGTCCGTTCCGGGCACGCAGGTGCCGACCGCAACGACGTACGGCACCGTGGGGGAAGGGATCGGCAGCCAGAGCTCGATCTACCTGCTGCGCACACGCGACGCGGGCGCGAGCTGGAGCGCTCCGGCGCGCATCGACCCGCAGGGCGTCGGCCATCAGATCTTCCCCGACATCGCCGCCGACGCCGGGCGCCTGCACGTCGTCTGGCAGGACAGCCGGGACGACCTCGCGAGCGGACCTGGCGGCCGCGACTTCCGAGCGGCCCCGATCTCCAACCGCCACGTCGACGCCGACCCGCCGGGCGCGGTGTCCACCGGACGGGGTCTGCACAGCTACTACGCCACGCGGGCGACGTCGGCGACGACCTGGCTCGTGCGGAGGGTCTCGACCGCGACGACCATGCCGCAGTTCGAGCAGTTCGGCGACCGCGACGTGCCGTTCTTCGGGGACTACAACTCGATCGCGGCGGCCGGCTCGACCGTGCTCATGACGTGGACCGACCAGCGCGACACGGCGACCGGCGACGACCCGCGCTACCCGCTGGACGGAAGCGACGGCTTCGACGTGCACCAGTGCCGCCAGCCGGCGCCCGGCGGCGGGTTCGGTCCGGACACATGCCCGAACGCAGGCGGCCTGGACCAGAACGTGTATGGGTCTGCCAGCGGGCGCGCGCCCTGAGCGCGCGGCGTCAGGTGCCGGGCGGCGGCGACTGCGTCCAGGGCGCCGGCTGCGGCTCGGACGGTCCGGGCTGGCGCGTCGGGCAGGCGCGCAGGCCGCGGACGAGCGTCTGGACCGCCTCGGCGTCGCTGCCTCCGCCGGACTGCAAGAACAGCCAGTAGTCGCTCATGGCGATCTCGCGGTTGCGCGACGAGTCCAGCTCGCCCGCCTCCCTGAGCGCCCGGGGGTAGATCTCGCTGTCGAGGTGAGCTCTCTCGGGATCCGTGAGCACCGGGCCCTCCTGGATTCGTGAACGCTGACGGTGCGCCGCGCGGCGCACCGTCATGTTGACGAACCGCTCGCGGCCGGGCGTGCCCGCCGCCGGACGCCGCGTCAGCGCGCCATGAACGCGACGAGGTCGCTGTCGGCGACGACGCCGACCGGCGGCTGGCCCGCCGCGTCGCTGACGAGGATGTGGCTGGCGCTCGTCGCGACGAAGACCGTCATCGCGTCGGCGAGCGTGGCCGTCGGCGCGACGCTCGCGGCCGGCTGCGTGATCGCGTCGGCAGCAGCTTGCCTGCACCGTCCAGTCGCGGGCGTGGTTGTGCAGGATGCCGTGGCTCGTGACCCAGCCGAGCGGGCTGCCGTCGCTGCCGGTGACGAGCACCGCGTGGACGTGGTTGTCGTGCATCGCCGCCGCGGCCTCCGCGAGGGTGGCGGTCGCCGGGATCGAGACGACGCCGTGGTGCATGACCTCGGTGACGGCCGTGCCGAGGCGGCCGGCGGACGTGAAGGGAACGGTGGTCAGCATTGCCGGAGCTCCTTGGGATCGTCGGGTGAGCGGGCCCCGGTCACTGCGCCGGGACCTTCGTCGCGGGCCGCGCGTCCAGCGCATCCAACGCGAACCCGCGATGGTCGGGATCGAGCGCGTGCGCGGCGTCCAGCGCGCACAGCGCGTGGCCGCGGTTGCCGCAGCGCGCCTCTGCCTTGGCCAGCGCCATCGCCAGCCGGACGGCGTCGCCGTCGCCGCCCGTCGCGTCGGCGATGGGCGGCACGCGCTCGGTGAGCGGGGCGGCCGCGATCCTGCCGGGGCGCGCGCTGGACAGATACGGCGCGAGGTAGCGCCCGGCGATCTTCTCCGGCGGCGACCACAGCGGGCGCATCGACGCCAGGCTCTGGCCCGACGGCCTGGACTGCAGGTACATCGGCGCCCCCGTGGTCAGCATGCGCCCGCGCAGGACCGGCCGGAACGGCGCCGGATCGCAGTCGACCCCGCAGGCGGCGGCGATCGACGCGGCGACGGCATCGGCCTGCTGGGTGGCGAGGCCGCCCTGGCGCAGGGGGAACGCGGTCGCCTCGCCGGCCGCGTACGCGGCGGGCTCACCGACGACGTGCCCGTGCAGGTCGACCGGGATGAAGCCCGCGCGATCGACGGGCAGGCCGGCGACCGGACGAGCGACGATCTCCGCGAGCGTCACGACGTGGTCGGCCGCGACGTGCCGCCCGCTGCCCAGATGCACGCCCGCCGCGCCCGCCGTGCGGGCCTGCGCGCCGAGCAGCAGCTCGACGCCGAGCAGCTCGAGCATCGGCTCGATCGCCTCGCTCGCCGCGCTGCCGAACAGCTCCAGGGCGGACTGCTCGGGCGTCACGATCGTCACGCGCGCCCGCGAGCCGTGCTCGCGCAGCTCGTGCGCGGTCAGCAGCGCGAGCTCGTAGAGCGGCAGCGGCCAGATCGACGGGGCGGGCAGGACGAACGCGACGCTGGCGTCGCCGCGCGCGCACAGGTCGGCGACGAGCGCGCGCAGCCTCCCCGCGGCGGCCGGGCCCGCGCCGAAGGTGACCGCGCCCGTGAAGGGCTCGACCCGCCCGGCGCCCGTCGCGATCGCGAGGATGTCGTAGGGCAGGCGACGGCCGCCGTGGGTGAACACGATGTGCTCGGCGCTGTCGACCGCGACGAGGCGGTCGTGCACGAGCCGCGCGTGCTGGTGATCGGCGATCTGCGACCAGCGAAACGTCTGCGCGCCACCGCGCCGAAACGGCTCGGCGACGGTCATCGCCCGCGGGGCGAGCTGCTCGTCGCCGCTGAGCACCGTGATGGCGGCGTCGCCGCCGGCGAGCACGCGCAGCGCGAGCAGGAGCTCCAGCGCGGCGACGCCGCCGCCGACGACGAGCACGTGCGGGGGGCGGTTGTCGGCGGTCATGACACGCGCTCGGGCTCGGGCCGGGCGTGCGCAGCGTCGCGCTCCGCGCCGGCGAGATAGGACCCCAGGTGGCGGGCGACGATCTTCGTCGGCGGATCCCACGGGCACTCCTCGCTCACCGTCGACGTGAACGTGCCGTCGCCCGCGAGCCTGGCCTCGAAGAAGCGGGCGCCCTCGCCGGTCAGCAGCTTGCCGCGGATCTCGGGGCGCAGCGGCTCGGGGTCGCTCGCGATGGCGAACCGCGCGACGATCGCCGACGCGGCGGCGTCGGCCTGCTGCGCGGCGATGCTGCCGTGCTTGATCGGGTACGCCGTCGCGTCGCCGGCCGCGTAGACGCCGTCGAGGCCGCGCACCTCGCCGAGCGGGGTGACCGCGATGAAGCCGTGCGGATCGGTCGGCAGGCCGGCGATCTGCGGGCCTTCCAGCAGTGGCAGCGCGACGACCCGGCCGGGCCGCAGGTGCATGCCGCCGGGCCGCAGGACGAGCTCGCCGTGGGCCAGCTCGGCGAACGAGGAGCCGCGGAACGCGATTCCCGCGTCGGCCAGCAGGCGCGTCAGCTCGTCGCAGATGCCGGCGCCGAACATCGCCAGCGGCGCGCGCTCCGGGCTGACGACGCTGATGTCGACCTCGGCGTTCATGTCGTACGCGCGCCGCGCGGTCAGGAGCGCGAGCTCGTAGAGCGGCAGCGGCCAGAACGCGTGGGCGGGCGCCACGAACGCGATCTCGCTCGTGTAGCCCTGCTCGACGTCCCGGACGAGGCCGCGCAGGGTCTCGCCGAGGCTGCGGTCGTCGATCGTGATCGCGCCTGCGAACGCCGGCCGGATGCGCGTGCCGCAGGCGACGACGAGCGCGTCGTACGGGATGCGCTGCTCGCCGCGGGTGATCGCCAAGCGCCGCTGCGGCGCGATGCTCGCGAGCGCTCCGACGACGAGCTCGGCGTCGAACTCCGCGGTGATCGCGGCGAGCGGGAAGTGGCGCGACCGCGCGAGCGCGAAGGGCTCGGCGACCGTCATCGGCCGGTAGCGAAAGTCGCGCTCCGGCGCGAGGACGGTGATCCGCGCGCGGTCGCCCGCGAGTGCTCGGATCGCCATCATCGCCTCGAGCGCGGCGACCCCGCCGCCGGCGATGAGAACGTGGAAGGGCGTGTCTGTGCTCATGCCGACGACGCTACGGCGCCACCGCGGCGCTCACATCGGCGCAAAGCCGTCCGGCCCCGCGGGAAAACCCTGATGGCGCTTCCGATCGCCCGGTTATCGTCTGCTCTGTCATGGACGCGTCATCGGGGGAGACCGCCGCGATCAGCATCGTGCTTGCCGACGACCACGCGGTCGTGCGCCGCGGCCTCGAGCTGCTGCTCGACGCCGAGGCCGACTTCGAGGTCGTCGCCTCCGTCGGCGACGTCGCCGCGGCGATCCGCACGACGCGCGGGCACAAGCCCGGCGTGCTCGTGCTCGACCTCAACATGCCCGGCGGCTCGAGCATCGACGCGATCCCGCAGATCTTCGAGGCCTCGCCGCGGACGCGGATCGTCGTGCTGACGATGCAGAACGAGCCCGCCTTCGCGCGCCGGGCACTGGGTGCCGGAGCGCTCGCCTACGTGCTCAAGGAGGCAGCCGGCGACGAGCTCGTCGAGGCCGTGCGGCGAGCGGCAGCCGGACGGACGTATCTCAACCCGCAGCTCGGGGCGCGCATCGCCGCCGAGCCCGAGTCGCCGCCGGGTCCGCCGGACGACCTCTCCGAGCGCGAGGTCGAGGTGCTGCGCATGATCGCGCTGGGCCACACGAACGCCGAGATCGCCGCGCAGCTGTACCTCTCGATCCGCACCGTCGAGAGCCACCGCGCGCACATCCAGCAGAAGCTGCGCCGCTCCTCACGCGCCGACCTGGTTCGCTACGCCCTCGACCACGGCCTGGTCGAGCTCTGACAGCGGCAGGACGGCGCGCACGGTCGTGCCGGACGGTCCGGGGACGATCGTCAGCCGGCCGCCGCTGAGGTCGACGCGCTCGCGCATGCCGGCGATGCCGAACCCGCTCGTCGCGGCCTCGGGATCGAAGCCGTTGCCGTCGTCGGCGACCTCGACCTCGATGCGGCCACTGGCACGCGCGATCGAGATCCGCGCGTTGTCGGCGCGCGCGTGCTTGGCGACGTTCGTCAGCGCTTCCTGGACGAGGCGATAGACCGTCGTCTCGAGCTCCGGTCCGAGCCGCCGGCCGTCGGCCGAGAGATCGACGGCGAGCTCGATCGCCAGACCCTCGACCGCGCTGATGCGGCCCACGAGCGCCTCGATCGCGGGCGTCAGGCCGAGCTCGTCGAGCGCGGCCGGGCGCAGCTCGGTGATGATCGCGCGCAGGTTCTCGATCTCGCGCTCGACCTGCGCGACGCCCTCGCCGAGCAGCTCGCGGACCGCCCCGTCCTCGACGCGCTTGACGGCGGACGAGAGGATGACGCGCAGGCCGCCCAGGCCCTGCAGGGTCTCGTCGTGCAGCTCGCGAGCCCAGCGGCGACGCTCGGCCTCGGCCGCCTGCAGGGAGTGACGAAGCCGCTCGTGCTGCACGGTCTTGGCGAGCGCGACCGCCGTGGCACCGCTTGCCGCGAACGCGTGCAGCGTCGTCTCGTCCTGCTCGGAGAAGCCCGCCTCGATGCCCTCGCGGTCGAATGCGGCGAGCACGCCGAGCCCGCGGCCGCGGTAGACGAGCGGCGCGAGCAGCGCCGTCTTGGCATGCGCGACGCCGAGCTGCGCCGCGGAGATGCGCAGGTGCGCGCTCACGTCGCCGATGCGCTGCAGCGCGTGGGACTCGAGCACCTGGCCGGTCGTGGTGCCCTGCACGGGTACCCGCACGCCGGTCGCGCGCTCCGTCACGCCGGCGCTGGCCGCGACGACGAGATCGTCGCCCTCGCGCAGCAGGATCACGAGGCTGCGCGCCTGCACGAGCGCCCGGCCGCGCTTGGCGATGAGCTCCAGGACGTGCTCGAGCTCCATGTCGGCGCCGACCGCGACGGCGATCGCCCGCGCCGCCTCCAGGCGCCGCGAGGAGTGCTCGAGCTCGTCGCGGCGGGCCGCTGCCGCCTCGTACAGGCGGGCGTTCTCGATCGCGATCGCGGCCCAGGCGGCGAGGATCACGACGGACTCCTCGTCGACGGCGTCGAACTCGACGCCGTCGCTCTTCTCGGTCAGGTAGAGGTTGCCCCAGACCTGGCCGCGCACCTGGATCGGCACCCCGAGGAAGCTCGCCATCGGGGGATGCCCGGGGGGGAAGCCGTAGGACTTCGGATGCGCGCCGACGTCGGGGATGCGCAGCGGGCGGGGCTTGTCGATGAGGACGCCGAGGATGCCGCGGCCGCGCGGCAGGTCGCCGATCGCGCGGTGGCGCCCGGCGTCGATGCCGCGCGTGACGAAGCGCTCGAGCTCGCGCTGCTCGCGATCGAGGATCCCCAGCGCGGCGTAGCGGGCGCCGGTGATCTCGCGCGCGGTCTCGAGCACCTGGTCGAGCACGGACTCGAGATCCAGCTGGGCCAGAAGGCCACGCCCGACGTCGATGAGTCGGCGCAGGCGGTGCTCGTCGAGATGCTCGTCCATGGGGTTGGCGGGGGCCATCCTGGAACCGCGTCCCATTCTCGCAGGCTGCGGAGATCCCGGCACGCGTCTGCGGCAGGGTGCGGATGGGCCCCGCGGCCGTCGCGCCGTACGGTGCGTCCGTGCCCGACATCCTGCTGCTCGCGCTGGTGGCGACCGCGACCGTGCTCGCGACCGGGGTCGGCGCGCTGCCGGTCGTCGTCCTCGGCAAGGCCCGCGCCCGCGGCGCCCAGGGCCTGCTGAGCGGGTTCGCGGCCGGCGTGATGGCGGTCGCCGCGACCGTCGGGCTGCTGCTGCCGGCCTTCGATCGCGGGGACGGCTCGACCGTCGCGCTCGTGGGCGCCGCGGGCGCGCTGGCGCTCCTGCTCTCGCGCCGCGCGCTCGGGCGCCGCACGGGCGACGGCGGGCGCAGCGAGGCCGGCGCGCGCTCGCTGCTCGTGCTCGGCGTGCTCTTCGTCCACAGCCTTCCGGAGGGCTTCGCGATCGGCAGCGCGTTCGCGTCCGACGTGGTCGGGCTCAGCGCGTTCGTCATCGCGGCGATCGCGATCCAGAACGTGCCGGAGGGGACGGCCACCGCGGCGGCGATGGCGCCGGCCGGCTACCGGCCCGCCGCGCAGGTGTGGGGGGCGATCCTCACGAGCGTGCCGCAGATCCCCGGCGCGCTCCTCGCCTGGCTGGCCGTCGAGCAGATCGACGGCCTGCTCGCGCCCTCCTTCGCGCTGGCGGGCGGGGCGATGCTCGCCCTCGTCGCCGTCGACCTGCTGCCCGACGCGTGGCGCCACGCGCCCCACGCTCGGGTCGTCGCCGGCACCGTGGCCGGCGCGCTCCTCATGCTCGCGGTGGGCGCGGCGCTCGACGTCTGAGCACCGCTCGCGGGGTCGACGCGGACTCGAACTACGGACAACCACGGTCGCCCGGCGCCGCCCGCCCGCCTACGTTGGATGGATGACCGACGTCGGCGTCGCCGAGCACGCGGGCCCCGTCCTGCTCTGCGTCGGTGCAGACCCCGATCTCGCCGCGCGGATCGCCGGGGAGGCGGCCGCGCTGCTCGCCGAACGCTCGGTCGTCGTGCTGTGCACCTGGGAGCCGCCGCCGATGACCGCGGGTCTCGACGCGGTGATCGACGCGCTGGCGAGCCCTGCTGCGCACCTGATCCCGGCGGCGTGCCATGCCGCCGAGCGGACCGCCGACGCCGCCGTGGCTGCGCTCGCGGCGGCGGGCATCCAGGCCGACCGCCTCGTCCGGCTCACCGACCGTGCCGCATGGCGCGCGATCCTCGACGTCGCCGACGAGATCGATGCCGGCGTCGTCGCCGCCGGCGCGAGGGCCGATGCCGCTCACCATCGCGGCTGGCTGGGAAGCCAGGCCCGCGCGCTCGCGCACCACTCGCGCCGGCCGCTGCTGCTGCTGCCGACCGAGGGCGAGCCGGCCGGCGAGGACGCTCCGGCGCTCTTCGCCTACGACGGCTCCGACGACGCCGGCCACGCGCTCGGCGCGGCGTCGGCGCTGCTGCGGCGACGACCGGCGGTGGCGGCCTCGGCGTGGCAGACGGCCGCCCACGTCGTCGGCGTCGCGATGCTCGCGATCCCCGACGAGGTCGCTCGTCTCGGCGGCGCGGGCAGGCGCAGCGGCATGCGAGCAGCAGCCGCGCAGCTCGGCGAGCGCGGCTGGACGTGCGCCGGCGCGGCGCTCGAGACCTCGCACTCGATCGGCAGCGCGATCATCGGCGCCGCCCGCGCCCACGACGCCGCCGTGATCGTCACCGGCACCCGCGGCCGCCCGCGGATCGCCGCGGTCCTGCTGGGCAGCACGGCGGAGCACGTCGTGCGCCACGCCTGCCGGCCGGTGCTGCTCGTGCCTCCCGCCCGGCCGCCCCGCAGCTGACGGGCGGACCCGCCGCCGGCGGCCGGCGGGTACGCTGCCGGCCGTGGCTGAGCAGGCGACGGTGAGGCTTCCGTGGGGCGCGCTGGCAGCGGGCGCCACCGGCAAGGCGCTCGAGGCGCTGACGCTCGCCGGGCTCGTGCTGCTCGTCCCCCGCGCCCTCGGTCCGGCCGACTACGGCGGCTTCGCGGTCGCGCTGGCGGTCGCCACCGGGATCGCGACGGCGACCGGGATCGGCGGGCCGGCCCTGTTCGCCCGCGTCCTGGCGCCGCTGCACGGCGAGGAGCGGCGCGCCGCGGCGCGCGCGCTCGCGCTGCGCGTGGCGCGCACCCGCGGGCTACTGCTCGCCGGGCTCGTCGTCGCCGCGGCGCTCGTCGCGATGCTCGCGCCAGGTCGGCTGCGCAGACGCACGTCGTGCTCGTCGGCGTCGCGGCGGTCCTCGGCAGCGCGGCGACGCTCCTCGCGCGGCTGGCGCTCGGGCTGCGGCGCACGACGGCGTGGAGTCTGCGCTACCCGCTGGAGAACGCGGTCATCGTCGGCGCGGCGCTCGTGCTCTACGCGCGCGCCGGGCTCGGCGGGCGCTGGCGGCGATCGCCCTCGGCGCGGCGGCGGCGCTCGCGCTCGGCGCGGCGAGCGCGCGGCCGCGCTGCGCGGCGCCGCGCGCGGGGCGGCGCTGCCGGCGGGCGCGCTGCGCTCGCCCTGCAGGCCGCCGAGCGGCACGCTCGCGCAGGTCGTACAGGCCGGGGGACGGCGCCGGCCTGCGCGCTGGCCGGCGCGGGGCGGGGCGACCGGCCATGCCACGATCGCGGCGTCCGTCGCGCTGGCGATCACCTACGTCTGTGCAGGCGATCCCTCGCCACGCTGCCGGCCGCGAGCCGGGCGTTCGCGAGCGACCGGCACGGCGCCGAGCGATGCGCGCCGGACGGCGCAGCTCTGCGCGGTCGCGGCCTCCCCGGCTGCGCCCTTGCTCGCGCTCGCCGCGCAGCCGCTGCTCGTCGCGGCGCTCGGCGAGGACTTCCGCGACGCCGCGCCGGTCCTGCGGGTCGCGCTCGCCGCGGCGGCGCTTGCGCCGCTGTGGTTGCTTGGACCAGCTACGCCGCGCTGCGCGGCCGAGCCGACGCGGTGCTCGCCGGCGCGGGCGCCAGGCGCTCACCTTCGTCGCCGTGGCCGCGCTGGCCCTGCCAGGCGGGGCCGCGCGCGGCGCCCTCGTCGCGATGCTGCGCCAGCGTCGGCGTCGCGACCACCGCGACGTTCAGGCCTGGCTGCAGGTGCGGGCGTGATCTCGTCGTCGATCCCGACCTGCGACCGGCCCGCGTCGCTGGCGCGCTGCCTGGCGGCGCTCGCCCAGCAGCGCGCGCCCGAGGTCGAGGTCGATCGTTCGTCGACGACGGCGGGGGCGCCGTCGCGCCGGCGCGCGCGTCATCGCCAGCGCGGGTCACGACCGCGGCGGCCCGCAACGCGGGCGCGGCCGCGCGCGGCAGCATCGTCTGCTTCACCGACGACGACTGCGCCCCCGGGCCGACGGGCGCAGCGGCTCGGCGAGACGCCTGCCGCCCGGCGGCGCGGCCGCCGAACGACGATCGCCGACCCCGCCGCCGGGACCGCGGCGGCGGCCGCGCAGCTGCTGACGAGCACGCTCATGGCGTCGTCGCGCGACGACGCGTCCGGCGCGCTGCGCTTCGCGCCCACCTGCAACCTCGCCTGCCACGCGCGGACGCTGCGCGCCCTGCCCTTCGACGAGTCCTTCGTCCACGCCGCCGGCGAGGACCGCGAGTGGTGCGCGCGCCTGCTCGCCGCCGGCGGGCTGCTGCGCCACGTGCCTGGCGCGGTCGTCGTCCACCGGCCGCAGCTCGGCGGGCGCGGTCTGGTGGCGCAGGGCCTGCGCTACGGCCGCGGCGCCGTCGCCTTCCGGGCCGCCGGCGGCTCGCCCGCCGGGGCGCGTTTCTACGGTCTCCTCGCGCGCGAGTGCGTGCGCGCGGGCGTGCGCGTCACCGCGCTCGTCGGCGTCGCCCAGGCAGCGGTCGTCGCGGGGCGGCGCGCGAGGCGCGGCGCCGGCGCGGCGCGCGCTGAGCGCCTGCAGCGGGCGCGGGCGGCGATCGCGCGGCGCCGGCGCGGTGGCGGCTGCGCGCTCAGCGGGCGGGGGCGGCGCGGCGGCGGCTGCGGGCGCCTGCAGCGATCGCGGCGCGGCGCCCGGCGCGGCGGCGGCTGCGCGCCTCAGCGCGCGGGCGCGAGCGATCGCGCGCCCGCGGCTGCGCGCCCCTCAGCGAGCGGGCGCCAGCAGCGACGCGCCGGCGAGCCCGCCGGCCTCGACGCCGGCGGACGGCGGCGACCGTGGCCGCGACGTCGGCGAGGCGCGGGGCGCGGCCTGCATCGGGCGTGCGCGGCGCGTAGGCGCCCGGCGCGACGACGGCCCAGGCGTCGCCGGGCGTGTGGTTGCCCGAGCGGCCGCTGCCGGTCCCCCGCCGCGCGACGTCGCCGAAGCGCGTCGACGAGACGCCCGCGAGCCTCGTGGCGGGACGCGCGCTCCACTGCACGACGAGGTCCGGAAGCTGACCCGCGCGCGCGCCGGCATGGTGGTCGGCGACGCGGTCGACGCGCGCGACCGCCGGCGCGCCGTCGGGGTCGCGGAAGCTCATGAGCCCGTCGGCGATCGTCGCGAGCAGCGCGTCCGCCTCGGCCGGGTCGACGATGCCGTCGCGCTCGCGCCCGCGCAGGTTCAGCCGGACGTAGCCCTGGTTGTCGGCCGGGTGGCAGAACGCGGCGGTCCGCGACCAGTCGATTCCGCGCAGCTCCAGCCGCGCGGTGAGCTCGAGCGCGACGCGGTCGGGCAGCGCCCGCGCGACCGCGCCCCGCGTGCCGGCCGGGATCGCCGCCGCAGGCGCCAGATCGCCGCGTTTCCGCCGTCGCCGCCGGGCAGCGGCCCGCCGCTCAGCACCGCCGCGAGCATCTGCGGCAGCAGGTCGGCGCGCGAGCTGTTGACGTCCATCCCGACCGCCGAGGCGACGATGACGTCGCAGCCGCCCGGCAGCGCGGCCAGCACCTGCGCGAAGGCGTCGTCGACGGCCGCGTAGACGTCCTGCAGCGCGCCTTCGAGCAGCCTGCGCTCACGCTCGGCGGGGCGCTCGGCGAGCTGCGACAGATCCCAGAACTGGTGGCCGGCGAGGTGCGCCGCGCTGAAGGTCAGCCAGGCGAGGTCGTAGGGCTCGTCGCGCCGCAGCAGCTCGACGGCGGCGCTCGCGACCCGCCCGGGCGCGGCGACGAGCGTGGCGCGCAGCGCGAGCAGCTCGCGCGTCGTCGGGCGCCCGAAGACCTCGGTCGCCTGCGGGCCGGCGCCGTGGCGGGCCGCAAGCGCCCTGCCGGTGCCGCGCGGAAGCGACCAGCGCGGCAGCACGACGCGGTCGCGAAAGCCCCAGCCGCAGACGTACGTGCCGCGCCAGTCGCGCGGCGGCCGGCTCTCGTAGGGATCGATCGCGAGCGTGCGCAGGCCGGCGCGGGCGAGCCGCTCCCAGATCGCGGGCGGGGCCGCAAAGGCGGTCATGTAGCGCGCGCGCTGCGCCGCGGCGTCCCATTGAAACGGGTAGAAGAGGCCGTGGTCGGCGAGCTGCACGCCGCTGTAGAGCGTGTGGAAGGCGCCCGCGGCGAAGTGGTCGGCGGGGGTGTCGAGCGCGACCCGCCGCCCGCGCGCGACGAGCCCGGCCAGCGCGGGCAGGCGACCCGCCGCGAGCATGCGATCGACGACCGCGACGCTCGCGGCGTCGAACTGCAGGACGCAGATCACGGGCGGTCGGGAGCGCCCGTTCACCGCGACACCGTCGTGCCCTCGACGGTGACGGTGTCGCCGCCGATCGCGTCCGAGCGGCGCGCCGCGTCGAGCACGCACATGACGGCCGCGCCCTCGCCGGCGCTCGCCAGCGCGCCGGGATCCTCGCCGCGCAGCGCCCGGCCGTAGGCCTCGAGCTGCAGGGTGAGCGAGCGCACAAGCGGATGCGCGCGCGGAGCGACCCGGGCGAGCACGCCGCGCGTGCGCCCGCCGGTCTCCGCGCGGGCCACGCAGCGCCCGCGCTCGAGGATCTCGACGAGCTCGTAGTGGCGACGGTTCGTGGCGCACTCGATCTTCGCCTCCGCGCGCGCGGTCGCCAGGACCAGGCCGGCGCGCTCGCGCGCGGCGTGCGCGCGGACCGCGATCGGCAGCGAGCCGGTCAGGTAGAGCGCGAGGTCGACGAGGTGCGGGGCGAGATCGAGCAGCGCGTCGTCGCCGCGCTGGACCGGACGCCACGACTTGCGCCGGTAGTGCAGGGTCATCCGCAGCTCGAAGGTCGCCGCGGGGCGGCACCTTCTTCATGAGCGCCAGCCCCTGGTCGAAGCGGCGGTTGAAGGCGATCCACGGCTCCGGGCGGAGCGCGGCGATCCGCAGCGCGCCGGCGGCGTCGCCGGCCGGGGGCTTCTCGACGAGCGCCACGAGCCCG
>CAVRMD010000025.1:0-26806 GCA_963722455.1 uncultured Solirubrobacteraceae bacterium | reverse complement strand
TGAGGTTCTTCCTCGACGGCGTCATCGAGGTCGCCGAGTCGACGACCGACGCCACGCGCCGGATCGTCGCGATGATCGAGCGCGACCGCCCGACGATCCACAGCCATGGGTCGCGGCGCCGCCACCGCTCACCGCGTGCACGACCTCGCGGCGCGCTACGTCGTCGTGCGGCCCGCAGCGACCGCCCGCGCGCTCGCACTGTCCGATCCGCCCGTGTACAACGCCATCGCTCGACTCGAGCAAGCGGGCATCCTGCGCGAGGTGACCGGTCGCCAACGCGGCAAGGCCTACGTGTACGACGAGTACCTCGCACTGCTCAACGAAGGCACCGAACCGCTGCCGGGTTGACCATGCGCTCGGCGCGTGGTCGCCGCGGCAATCTGCAAATGCCCAACCGCCACGGGGGCGGCCTGAGGCATGTCGACGAGCGCGCCGGCTCCCGCATCGCCGAATGGTCGTGAGCCTCGAGATCGGCAGCCTCGATCAGCACGCCGGCGTCGAGGTGGTCGTCAGCGCCCGGTGGTTGAGGTTCGCCGAGCCGACGAGCGCGCGGTCGTCGCCGACGAGAGCTTGGCGAGGAGCACCACGCGCGCGGTGCGATCCGTCGCAAAATCGTCACGCGCGCGTGTTGTTCTGTCACCCAGCAGTCGTGACCCTGGAGCGATGGTTGACGTGCGGCTGCACTACGGCTCGATGGCCGAGCGCCAGACTCCCGACTGGGGGCCGCTCGTCGCGGTCGTCGGCGACGAGAACGCCGGCGACTTCATGTGGATGTTCGAGGTCACACTCGACGACGGGCGCCGGCTGCAGGCCTACAAGCACATCTTCACGCGCGGCTACCTGCATCTGGCCGCGGACGGCGCGGCGTTCGCGTACGTCTCGCCCCGGCGCTACCGCCCCGTGCCCGCGGCCGACCTGCTCGCCGCCGTACTCGCGCGGCTGGGCGAGCTGTGCGGCGTCACCGAGCAACAGCTGGCCCGCTCCTGGGCAGCCGTCGATCGGCTCGAGAACGAGGAGCGCGGCGCGGATGGCTGACGGCGCGGCGGCCGGGCCGGCCGGCGACCGGCAGGCGGCAGGTCGCGGGGTCGATCCCGGCCGCCTCGATCGCAGGCGCAAGCGCCTGGTGCCGCGAGCGCTACGGCCCGAGGATCGCGTCGACGCTCGGCGGCGGCTGGGTCGCAACCACCGTCACCGTCGCGGTGGCCGACCTGCGCTCGCGGTTCGTCGCGCGCACGGTGATCACGTGCGTGCCGGGCGCGAGCGTTGGGGTGATCGCCCCGCCGATGCCGAGCCTGCCCTGCAGGGAGGACTCCCAGACGACCCGGGCGGCGGGGCAGGGCACGTCCTGCAGGTCGCTGACGAACGCCAGCTGCGAGATCGGCTCGCCGGCGATCACCTCGCTCTTCGCTCGCCGGCGCGGCGATCTGGACCGAGGGCGCCTTCACGGGGACGCGACGCAGGCGATCGGAGTCGTCGGAGCCCGTCGGGACGCGGTCGGTGGCGATGACGCGCAAGCGCGCGCGGCTGTCGCCGGGGAGCGTGCGCAGGTCGACGCGCAGCGGGGTCCCGGTCAACAACCCCGCGGCGACCGGCACGAACCGCCTGCCGTCGCCCGTGTCGAGCACCCTGTGGAGGCGCCGCCCGCCGTCGCGGTCGTTCGCGCGCCGGCGCAGCGTGACGAGCGAGCGCAGCCGTGTCCGGCGGGTGGGCGCGAGCAGCGAGGATCGCGTCGACCCCGGGATCGCGAAGGTGCCGCCCGTGGCGTCGTCACACGCCTGTGGCTCCGTCAACGACGCCGCCGGGGCGCGCGCGGTCCGAGGCGACGCGGGCGGTCGTCGGTGGCTGGTCGGGGGCCCGGGGACGCGTCCCGGATGACCCGCCGTCCGCCGGCTCGACGTCAGCGGCGGTTGATTTGCCGCCGTGCGCGACCTACCCTCGAGCAGGCGAGAACGACCGACGGGAGGCGGCATGCGGTACCGATTCGTGCTCTTCGTGCTTGGCGGCATGCTCGTGCTCGTCGCACCGGCGGCGGCCGACGTCAAGGTCAGCGACGGCCCCTACGTCCGCAGCGACGGCGCCAGCGACGCCGTGACCGCGGCGTGCTCGGTCAACAACCGTCAGCAGAACGAACCGGCGGCCAGCGTCGCGCCGCACGACCCGGCGCTCATGACGTCGGGCTCCAACGACTACTGCACGGTGCCCACGACGGGGGGCACGTGGGCGGGCTTCGCCTTCTCCTCCGACCGCGGGGGAAGCTGGACGAGCAGCCTGCTGCCCGGCTACCCCGGAGACGACTCGCAGGCCGGCCGCGCCTCGCCGCTGCGCGCATTGGGGGTGACGAACGCCGGAGACCCCGTCCAGGCCTGGGACAACCTCGGACACCTCTACTACGCCGGCATCGCGTTCAACCGCCAGCGCCCGGCGGACGGCTCGATCTGGGTCGCCCGGTACGACTGGGCCGCCGGGCCGACGCCGACCTACCGCTCCACGACCGTCGTCGCCCGCGGAACGCCGAGCCCGATCTTCCAGGGCCTGTTTCACGACAAGGTCCAGATCGAGGCCGACCGCGGCGCCGACAGCCCGCACGCCGGCTCGATCTACGTGTGCTGGGCGCGCTTCACCGCCAGCGGCCCCAACAACGCCGTCTACGTGGCGCGCTCGAGCGACGGCGGACGCACCTTCAAGCAGTCCAAGGTGTCGGAGTCCGTGCACGGCAGCCAGTTCTGCGACATCGCCGTCACGCGAGACGGCAGCGTCTACGTCGGATGGCGACAGTACGAATACCGCTCCCAGCACGGCCAGAACCAGGGCAACGCGGTCGCCTGGGTGAAGTCGACCGATGGCGGCAAGTCGTTCACCAAGCCGGCCGTGGCGACCGGCTTCGAGGGCTTCGATCCGGGTGACCGGACCGTCTTCCCGGAGGCCTACGGGCAGGCGCGCAACACCGCCTGCCTCGCGGGCGACGGCACGCTCGGCGGCTGCTCGGGGCCCGAGCCGCACGCGACCGCACGCGACTGCGGCGACGGGCCGTTCGCGTGCCGATCGGGCTACGTGTTCGCCCGCTCGAGCTCGCAGGTGCGCCTCGCCGCCGACCCGACGTCGCAGGGCGATCCCGACGAGGTCTTCGTCGTCTACGACGGGTCCGTTCCGGGCACGCAGGTGCCGACCGCAACGACGTACGGCACCGTGGGGGAAGGGATCGGCAGCCAGAGCTCGATCTACCTGCTGCGCACACGCGACGCGGGCGCGAGCTGGAGCGCTCCGGCGCGCATCGACCCGCAGGGCGTCGGCCATCAGATCTTCCCCGACATCGCCGCCGACGCCGGGCGCCTGCACGTCGTCTGGCAGGACAGCCGGGACGACCTCGCGAGCGGACCTGGCGGCCGCGACTTCCGAGCGGCCCCGATCTCCAACCGCCACGTCGACGCCGACCCGCCGGGCGCGGTGTCCACCGGACGGGGTCTGCACAGCTACTACGCCACGCGGGCGACGTCGGCGACGACCTGGCTCGTGCGGAGGGTCTCGACCGCGACGACCATGCCGCAGTTCGAGCAGTTCGGCGACCGCGATGTGCCGTTCTTCGGGGACTACAACTCGATCGCGGCGGCCGGCTCGACCGTGCTCATGACGTGGACCGACCAGCGCGACACGGCGACCGGCGACGACCCGCGCTACCCGCTGGACGGAAGCGACGGCTTCGACGTGCACCAGTGCCGCCAGCCGGCGCCCGGCGGCGGGTTCGGTCCGGACACATGCCCGAACGCAGGCGGCCTGGACCAGAACGTGTATGGGTCTGCCAGCGGGTTCGCGCCCTGAGCGCGCGGCGTCAGGTGCCGGGCGGCGGCGACTGCGTCCAGGGCGCCGGCTGCGGCTCGGACGGCCCGGGCTGGCGCGTCGGGCAGGCGCGCAGGCCGCGGACGAGCGTCTGGACCGCCTCGGCGTCGCTGCCTCCGCCGGACTGCAAGAACAGCCAGTAGTCGCTCATGGCGATCTCGCGGTTGCGCGACGAGTCCAGCTCGCCCGCCTCCCTGAGCGCCCGGGGGTAGATCTCGCTGTCGAGGTGAGCTCTCTCGGGATCCGTGAGCACCGGGCCCTCCTGAATTCGTGAACGCTGACGGTGCGCCGCGCGGCGCACCGTCATGTTGACGAACCGCTCGCGGCCGGGCGTGCCCGCCGCCGGACGCCGCGTCAGCGCGCCATGAACGCGACGAGGTCGCTGTCGGCGACGACGCCGACCGGCGGCTGGCCCGCCGCGTCGCTGACGAGGATGTGGCTGGCGCTCGTCGCGACGAAGACCGTCATCGCGTCGGCGAGCGTGGCCGTCGGCGCGACGCTCGCGGCCGGCTGCGTGATCGCGTCGGCGCAGCTTGCCTGCACCGTCCAGTCGCGGGCGTGGTTGTGCAGGATGCCGCGGCTCGTGACCCAGCCGAGCGGGCTGCCGTCGCTGCCGGTGACGAGCACCGCGTGGACGTGGTTGTCGTGCATCGCCGCCGCGGCCTCCGCGAGGGTGGCGGTCGCCGGGATCGAGACGACGCCGTGGTGCATGACCTCGGTGACGGCCGTGCCGAGGCGGCCGGCGGACGTGAAGGGAACGGTGGTCAGCATTGCCGGAGCTCCTTGGGATCGTCGGGTGCGCGGGCCCCGGTCACTGCGCCGGGACCTTCGTCGCGGGCCGCGCGTCCAGCGCATCCAGCGCGAACCCGCGATGGTCGGGATCGAGCGCGTGCGCGGCGTCCAGCGCGCACAGCGCGTGGCCGCGGTTGCCGCAGCGCGCCTCTGCCTTGGCCAGCGCCATCGCCAGCCGGACGGCGTCGCCGTCGCCGCCCGTCGCGTCGGCGATGGGCGGCACGCGCTCGGTGAGCGGGGCGGCCGCGATCCTGCCGGGGCGCGCGCTGGACAGATACGGCGCGAGGTAGCGCCCGGCGATCTTCTCCGGCGGCGACCACAGCGGGCGCATCGACGCCAGGCTCTGGCCCGACGGCCTGGACTGCAGGTACATCGGCGCCCCCGTGGTCAGCATGCGCCCGCGCAGGACCGGCCGGAACGGCGCCGGATCGCAGTCGACCCCGCAGGCGGCGGCGATCGACGCGGCGACGGCATCGGCCTGCTGGGTGGCGAGGCCGCCCTGGCGCAGGGGAAACGCGGTCGCCTCGCCGGCCGCGTACGCGGCGGGCTCACCGACGACGTGCCCGTGCAGGTCGACCGGGATGAAGCCCGCGCGATCGACGGGCAGGCCGGCGACCGGACGAGCGACGATCTCCGCGAGCGTCACGACGTGGTCGGCCGCGACGTGCCGCCCGCTGCCCAGATGCACGCCCGCCGCGCCCGCCGTGCGGGCCTGCGCGCCGAGCAGCAGCTCGACGCCGAGCAGCTCGAGCATCGGCTCGATCGCCTCGCTCGCCGCGCTGCCGAACAGCTCCAGGGCGGACTGCTCGGGCGTCACGATCTTCACGCGCGCCCGCGAGCCGTGCTCGCGCAGCTCGTGCGCGGTCAGCAGCGCGAGCTCGTAGAGCGGCAGCGGCCAGATCGACGGGGCGGGCAGGACGAACGCGACGCTGGCGTCGCCGCGCGCGCACAGGTCGGCGACGAGCGCGCGCAGCCTCCCCGCGGCGGCCGGGCCCGCGCCGAAGGTGACCGCGCCCGTGAAGGGCTCGACCCGCCCGGCGCCCGTCGCGATCGCGAGGATGTCGTAGGGCAGGCGACGGCCGCCGTGGGTGAACACGATGTGCTCGGCGCTGTCGACCGCGACGAGGCGGTCGTGCACGAGCCGCGCGTGCTGATGATCGGCGATCTGCGACCAGCGAAACGTCTGCGCGCCACCGCGCCGAAACGGCTCGGCGACGGTCATCGCCCGCGGGGCGAGCTGCTCGTCGCCGCTGAGCACCGTGATGGCGGCGTCGCCGCCGGCGAGCACGCGCAGCGCGAGCAGGAGCTCCAGCGCGGCGACGCCGCCGCCGACGACGAGCACGTGCGGGGGGCGGTTGTCGGCGGTCATGACACGCGCTCGGGCTCGGGCCGGGCGTGCGCAGCGTCGCGCTCCGCGCCGGCGAGATAGGACCCCAGGTGGCGGGCGACGATCTTCGTCGGCGGATCCCACGGGCACTCCTCGCTCACCGTCGACGTGAACGTGCCGTCGCCCGCGAGCCTGGCCTCGAAGAAGCGGGCGCCCTCGCCGGTCAGCAGCTTGCCGCGGATCTCGGGGCGCAGCGGCTCGGGGTCGCTCGCGATGGCGAACCGCGCGACGATCGCCGACGCGGCGGCGTCGGCCTGCTGCGCGGCGATGCTGCCGTGCTTGATCGGGTACGCCGTCGCGTCGCCGGCCGCGTAGACGCCGTCGAGGCCGCGCACCTCGCCGAGCGGGGTGACCGCGATGAAGCCGTGCGGATCGGTCGGCAGGCCGGCGATCTGCGGGCCTTCCAGCAGTGGCAGCGCGACGACCCGGCCGGGCCGCAGGTGCATGCCGCCGGGCCGCAGGACGAGCTCGCCGTGGGCCAGCTCGGCGAACGAGGAGCCGCGGAACGCGATTCCCGCGTCGGCCAGCAGGCGCGTCAGCTCGTCGCAGATGCCGGCGCCGAACATCGCCAGCGGCGCGCGCTCTGGGCTGACGACGCTGATGTCGACCTCGGCGTTCATGTCGTACGCGCGCCGCGCGGTCAGGAGCGCGAGCTCGTAGAGCGGCAACGGCCAGAACGCGTGGGCGGGCGCCACGAACGCGATCTCGCTCGTGTAGCCCTGCTCGACGTCCCGGACGAGGCCGCGCAGGGTCTCGCCGAGGCTGCGGTCGTCGATCGTGATCGCGCCTGCGAACGCCGGCCGGATGCGCGTGCCGCAGGCGACGACGAGCGCGTCGTACGGGATGCGCTGCTCGCCGCGGGTGATCGCCAGGCGCCGCTGCGGCGCGATGCTCGCGAGCGCTCCGACGACGAGCTCGGCGTCGAACTCCGCGGTGATCGCGGCGAGCGGGAAGTGGCGCGACCGCGCGAGCGCGAAGGGCTCGGCGACCGTCATCGGCCGGTAGCGAAAGTCGCGCTCCGGCGCGAGGACGGTGATCCGCGCGCGGTCGCCCGCGAGTGCTCGGATCGCCATCATCGCCTCGAGCGCGGCGACCCCGCCGCCGGCGATGAGAACGTGGAAGGGCGTGTCTGTGCTCATGCCGACGACGCTACGGCGCCACCGCGGCGCTCACATCGGCGCAAAGCCGTCCGGCCCCGCGGGAAAACCCTGATGGCGCTTCCGATCGCCCGGTTATCGTCTGCTCTGTCATGGACGCGTCATCGGGGGAGACCGCCGCGATCAGCATCGTGCTTGCCGACGACCACGCGGTCGTGCGCCGCGGCCTCGAGCTGCTGCTCGACGCCGAGGCCGACTTCGAGGTCGTCGCCTCCGTGGGCGACGTCGCCGCGGCGATCCGCACGACGCGCGGGCACAAGCCCGGCGTGCTCGTGCTCGACCTCAACATGCCCGGCGGCTCGAGCATCGACGCGATCCCGCAGATCTTCGAGGCCTCGCCGCGGACGCGGATCGTCGTGCTGACGATGCAGAACGAGCCCGCCTTCGCGCGCCGGGCACTGGGTGCCGGAGCGCTCGCCTACGTGCTCAAGGAGGCAGCCGGCGACGAGCTCGTCGAGGCCGTGCGGCGAGCGGCAGCCGGACGGACGTATCTCAACCCGCAGCTCGGGGCGCGCATCGCCGCCGAGCCCGAGTCGCCGCCGGGTCCGCCGGACGACCTCTCCGAGCGCGAGGTCGAGGTGCTGCGCATGATCGCGCTGGGCCACACGAACGCCGAGATCGCCGCGCAGCTGTACCTCTCGATCCGCACCGTCGAGAGCCACCGCGCGCACATCCAGCAGAAGCTGCGCCGCTCCTCACGCGCCGACCTGGTTCGCTACGCCCTCGACCACGGCCTGGTCGAGCTCTGACAGCGGCAGGACGGCGCGCACGGTCGTGCCGGACGGTCCGGGGACGATCGTCAGCCGGCCGCCGCTGAGGTCGACGCGCTCGCGCATGCCGGCGATGCCGAACCCGCTCGTCGCGGCCTCGGGATCGAAGCCGTTGCCGTCGTCGGCGACCTCGACCTCGATGCGGCCACTGGCACGCGCGATCGAGATCCGCGCGTTGTCGGCGCGCGCGTGCTTGGCGACGTTCGTCAGCGCTTCCTGGACGAGGCGATAGACCGTCGTCTCGAGCTCCGGTCCGAGCCGCCGGCCGTCGGCCGAGAGATCGACGGCGAGCTCGATCGCCAGACCCTCGACCGCGCTGATGCGGCCCACGAGCGCCTCGATCGCGGGCGTCAGGCCGAGCTCGTCGAGCGCGGCCGGGCGCAGCTCGGTGATGATCGCGCGCAGGTTCTCGATCTCGCGCTCGACCTGCGCGACGCCCTCGCCGAGCAGCTCGCGGACCGCCCCGTCCTCGACGCGCTTGACGGCGGACGAGAGGATGACGCGCAGGCCGCCCAGGCCCTGCAGGGTCTCGTCGTGCAGCTCGCGAGCCCAGCGGCGACGCTCGGCCTCGGCCGCCTGCAGGGAGTGACGAAGCCGCTCGTGCTGCACGGTCTTGGCGAGCGCGACCGCCGTGGCACCGCTTGCCGCGAACGCGTGCAGCGTCGTCTCGTCCTGCTCGGAGAAGCCCGCCTCGATGCCCTCGCGGTCGAATGCGGCGAGCACGCCGAGCCCGCGGCCGCGGTAGACGAGCGGCGCGAGCAGCGCCGTCTTGGCATGCGCGACGCCGAGCTGCGCCGCGGAGATGCGCAGGTGCGCGCTCACGTCGCCGATGCGCTGCAGCGCGTGGGACTCGAGCACCTGGCCGGTCGTGGTGCCCTGCACGGGTACCCGCACGCCGGTCGCGCGCTCCGTCACGCCGGCGCTGGCCGCGACGACGAGATCGTCGCCCTCGCGCAGCAGGATCACGAGGCTGCGCGCCTGCACGAGCGCCCGGCCGCGCTTGGCGATGAGCTCCAGGACGTGCTCGAGCTCCATGTCGGCGCCGACCGCGACGGCGATCGCCCGCGCCGCCTCCAGGCGCCGCGAGGAGTGCTCGAGCTCGTCGCGGCGGGCCGCTGCCGCCTCGTACAGGCGGGCGTTCTCGATCGCGATCGCGGCCCAGGCGGCGAGGATCACGACGGACTCCTCGTCGACGGCGTCGAACTCGACGCCGTCGCTCTTCTCGGTCAGGTAGAGGTTGCCCCAGACCTGGCCGCGCACCTGGATCGGCACCCCGAGGAAGCTCGCCATCGGGGGATGCCCGGGGGGGAAGCCGTAGGACTTCGGATGCGCGCCGACGTCGGGGATGCGCAGCGGGCGGGGCTTGTCGATGAGGACGCCGAGGATGCCGCGGCCGCGCGGCAGGTCGCCGATCGCGCGGTGGCGCCCGGCGTCGATGCCGCGCGTGACGAAGCGCTCGAGCTCGCGCTGCTCGCGATCGAGGATCCCCAGCGCGGCGTAGCGGGCGCCGGTGATCTCGCGCGCGGTCTCGAGCACCTGGTCGAGCACGGACTCGAGATCCAGCTGGGCCAGAAGGCCACGCCCGACGTCGATGAGTCGGCGCAGGCGGTGCTCGTCGAGATGCTCGTCCATGGGGTTGGCGGGGGCCATCCTGGAACCGCGTCCCATTCTCGCAGGCTGCGGAGATCCCGGCGCGCGTCTGCGGCAGGGTGCGGATGGGCGCCGCGGCCGTCGCGCCGTACGGTGCGTCCGTGCCCGACATCCTGCTGCTCGCGCTGGTGGCGACCGCGACCGTGCTCGCGACCGGGGTCGGCGCGCTGCCGGTCGTCGTCCTCGGCAAGGCCCGCGCCCGCGGCGCCCAGGGCCTGCTGAGCGGGTTCGCGGCCGGCGTGATGGCGGTCGCCGCGACCGTCGGGCTGCTGCTGCCGGCCTTCGATCGCGGGGACGGCTCGACCGTCGCGCTCGCGGCCGCCGCGGGCGCGCTGGCGCTCCTGCTCTCGCGCCGCGCGCTCGGGCGCCGCACGGGCGACGGCGGGCGCAGCGAGGCCGGCGCGCGCTCGCTGCTCGTGCTCGGCGTGCTCTTCGTCCACAGCCTTCCGGAGGGCTTCGCGATCGGCAGCGCGTTCGCGTCCGACGTGGTCGGGCTCAGCGCGTTCGTCATCGCGGCGATCGCGATCCAGAACGTGCCGGAGGGGACGGCCACCGCGGCGGCGATGGCGCCGGCCGGCTACCGGCCCGCCGCGCAGGTGTGGGGGGCGATCCTCACGAGCGTGCCGCAGATCCCCGGCGCGCTCCTCGCCTGGCTGGCCGTCGAGCAGATCGACGGCCTGCTCGCGCCCTCCTTCGCGCTGGCGGGCGGGGCGATGCTCGCCCTCGTCGCCGTCGACCTGCTGCCCGACGCGTGGCGCCACGCGTCCCACGCTCGGGTCGTCGCCGGCACCGTGGCCGGCGCGCTCCTCATGCTCGCGGTGGGCGCGGCGCTCGACGTCTGAGCACCGCTCGCGCGGTCGACGCGGACTCGAACTACGGACAACCACGGTCGCCCGGCGCCGCCCGCCCGCCTACGTTGGATGGATGACCGACGTCGGCGTCGCCGAGCACGCGGGCCCCGTCCTGCTCTGCGTCGGTGCAGACCCCGATCTCGCCGCGCGGATCGCCGGGGAGGCGGCCGCGCTGCTCGCCGAACGCTCGGTCGTCGTGCTGTGCACCTGGGAGCCGCCGCCGATGACCGCGGGTCTCGACGCGGTGATCGACGCGCTGGCGAGCCCTGCTGCGCACCTGATCCCGGCGGCGTGCCATGCCGCCGAGCGGACCGCCGACGCCGCCGTGGCTGCGCTCGCGGCGGCGGGCATCCAGGCCGACCGCCTCGTCCGGCTCACCGACCGCGCCGCATGGCGCGCGATCCTCGACGTCGCCGACGAGATCGATGCCGGCGTCGTCGCCGCCGGCGCGAGGGCCGATGCCGCTCACCATCGCGGCTGGCTGGGAAGCCAGGCCCGCGCGCTCGCGCACCACTCGCGCCGGCCGCTGCTGCTGCTGCCGACCGAGGGCGCGCCGGCCGGCGAGGACGCTCCGGCGCTCTTCGCCTACGACGGCTCCGACGACGCCGGCCACGCGCTCGGCGCGGCGTCGGCGCTGCTGCGGCGACGACCGGCGGTGGCGGCCTCGGCGTGGCAGACGGCCGCCCACGTCGTCGGCGTCGCGATGCTCGCGATCCCCGACGAGGTCGCTCGTCTCGGCGGCGACTCGCTCGACGCAGCGGCGCGCGGGCGGGCGCAGTCGCATGCGAAGGCGGCGGCCGCGCAGCTCGGCGAGCGCGGCTGGACGTGCGCCGGCGCGGCGCTCGAGACCTCGCACTCGATCGGCAGCGCGATCATCGGCGCCGCCCGCGCCCACGACGCCGCCGTGATCGTCACCGGCACCCGCGGCCGCCCGCGGATCGCCGCGGTCCTGCTGGGCAGCACGGCGGAGCACGTCGTGCGCCACGCCTGCCGGCCGGTGCTGCTCGTGCCTCCCGCCCGGCCGCCCCGCAGCTGACGGGCGGACCCGCCGCCGGCGGCCGGCGGGTACGCTGCCGGCCGTGGCTGAGCAGGCGACGGTGAGGCTTCCGTGGGGCGCGCTGGCAGCGGGCGCCACCGGCAAGGCACTCGAGGCGCTGACGCTCGCCGGGCTCGTGCTGCTCGTCCCCCGCGCCCTCGGTCCGGCCGACTACGGCGGCTTCGCGGTCGCGCTGGCGGTCGCCACCGGGATCGCGACGGCGACCGGGATCGGCGGGCCGGCCCTGTTCGCCCGCGTCCTGGCGCCGCTGCACGGCGAGGAGCGGCGCGCCGCGGCGCGCGCGCTCGCGCTGCGCGTGGCGCGCACCCGCGGGCTGCTGCTCGCCGGGCTCGTCGTCGCCGCGGCGCTCGTCGCGATGCTCGCGCCAGGTCAGCTGCGCACGACGCACGTCGTGCTCGTCGGCGTCGCGGCGGTCCTCGGCAGCGCGGCGACGCTCCTCGCGCAGCTGGCGCTCGGGCTGCAGCGCACGACGGCGTGGAGCCTGCGCTACCCGCTGGAGAACGCGGTCATCGTCGGCGCGGCGCTCGTGCTCTACGCGCGCGCCGGGCTCGGCGGGGCGCTGGCGGCGATCGCCCTCGGCGCGGCGGCGGCGCTCGCGCTCGGCGCGGCGAGCGCGCGGCCGGCGCTGCGCGGCGCCGCGCGCGGGGCGGCGCTGCCGGCGGGCGCGCTGCGCTTCGCGCGCCTGCAGGCCGCCGGCGGCACGCTCACGCAGGTCGTGCACCGCGGGGCGGCGCCGGCCTGCGCGCTGGCCGGCGCCGGGGCGGTGGCGACCGGCCATGCCGCGATCGCGGCATCCGTCGCGCTGGCGATCACCTACGTCGTGCTGCAGGCGGTCCTCGCGGCGCTGCCGGCCGCGAGCCGGGCGTTCGCGAGCGACCGGCACGGCGCCGAGGCGATGCTGCGCCGGACGGCGCAGCTCTGCGCGGTCGCGGTCCTCCCCGGCTGCGCCCTGCTGGCGCTCGCCGCGCAGCCGCTGCTCGTCGCGGCGCTCGGCGAGGGCTTCCGCGACGCCGCGCCGGTCCTGCGGGTCGCGCTCGCCGCGGCGGCGCTCGCGCCGCTGTGGGTGCTTGGGACCCAGCTCGCCGCGCTGCGCGGCCGGGCCGACGCGGTGCTCGCCGGCGCGGGCGCCGGGGCGCTCACCTTCGTCGCCGTGGCCGCGCTGGCCCTGCCGGGCGGGGCCGCGCGCGGCGCCCTCGTCGCGATGCTCGCCGGCGTCGGCGTCGCGACCGCCGCGACGTTCGCCTGGCTGCGGGTGCGGGCGTGATCTCGGTCGTCGTCCCGACCTGCGACCGGCCCGCGTCGCTGGCGCGCTGCCTGGCGGCGCTCGCCCAGCAGCGCGCGCCCGAGGTCGAGGTGATCGTCGTCGACGACGGCGGGGGCGCCGTCGCGCCCGGCGCGCGCGTCATCGCCAGCGCGGGTCGCGGACCGGCGGCGGCCCGCAACGCGGGCGCGCGGGCCGCGCGCGGCAGCATCGTCTGCTTCACCGACGACGACTGCGCCCCCGGGCCCGACTGGGCGCAGCGGCTGGCGGGCGCCTGCCCGCCCGGCGGCGCGGCCGCCGGAACGACGATCGCCGACCCCGCCGCCGGGACCGCGGCGGCGGCCGCGCAGCTGCTGACGAGCACGCTCATGGCGTCGTCGCGCGACGACGCGTGCGGCGCGCTGCGCTTCGCGCCGACCTGCAACCTCGCCTGCCACGCGCGGACGCTGCGCGCCCTGCCCTTCGACGAGTCCTTCGTCCACGCCGCCGGCGAGGACCGCGAGTGGTGCGCGCGCCTGCTCGCCGCCGGCGGGCTGCTGCGCCACGTGCCGGGCGCGGTCGTCGTCCACCGGCCGCAGCTCGGCGGGCGCGGTCTGGTGGCGCAGGGCCTGCGCTACGGCCGCGGCGCCGTCGCCTTCCGGGCCGCCGGCGGCTCGCCCGCCGGGGCGCGGTTCTACTCCCTGCTCGCGCGCGAGTGCGGGCGCGCGGGCGTGCGCGTCACCGCGCTCGTCGGCGTCGCCCAGGCAGCGGTCGTCGCGGGGGCGGCGCGCGAGGCGCGGCGCCGGCGCGGCGCGCGCTGAGCGCCTCAGCGGGCGGGGGCGGCGATCGCGCGGCGCCGGCGCGGCGGCGGCTGCGCGCTCAGCGGGCGGGGGCGGCGCGGCGGCGGCTGCGGGCGCCTCAGCGATCGCGCCGCGGCGCCGGCGCGGCGGCGGCTGCGCGCCTCAGCGCGCGGGCGCGAGCGATCGCGCGCCGGCGGCTGCGCGCCTCAGCGAGCGGGCGCCAGCAGCGACGCGCCGGCGAGCCCGCCGGCCTCGACGCCGCAGACGGCGGCGACCGTGGCCGCGACGTCGGCGAGGCGCGGGGCGCGGCCGGGATCGGGCGCGCGCGGCGCGTGGGCGCCCGGCGCGACGACGGCCCAGGCGTCGCCGGGCGTGTGGTTGCCCGAGCGGCCGCTGCCGGTCCCCCGCCGCGCGACGTCGCCGAAGCGCGGCGACGAGACGCCCGCGAGCGTCGTGGCGGGACGCGCGCTCCACTGCACGACGAGGTCCGGAAGCTGACCCGCGCGCGCGCCGGCATGGTGGTCGGCGACGCGGTCGACGCGCGCGACCGCCGGCGCGCCGTCGGGGTCGCGGAAGCTCATGAGCCCGTCGGCGATCGTCGCGAGCAGCGCGTCCGCCTCGGCCGGGTCGACGATGCCGTCGCGCTCGCGCCCGCGCAGGTTCAGCCGGACGTAGCCCTGGTTGTCGGCCGGGTGGCAGAACGCGGCGGTCCGCGACCAGTCGATTCCGCGCAGCTCCAGCCGCGCGGTGAGCTCGAGCGCGACGCGGTCGGGCAGCGCCCGCGCGACCGCGCCCCGCGTGCCGGCCGGGATCGCCGCCCGCAGGCGCCAGATCGCCGCGTTCCCGCCGTCGCCGCCGGGCAGCGGCCCGCCGCTCAGCACCGCCGCGAGCATCTGCGGCAGCAGGTCGGCGCGCGAGCTGTTGACGTCCATCCCGACCGCCGAGGCGACGATGACGTCGCAGCCGCCCGGCAGCGCGGCCAGCACCTGCGCGAAGGCGTCGTCGACGGCCGCGTAGACGTCCTGCAGCGCGCCTTCGAGCAGCCTGCGCTCACGCTCGGCGGGGCGCTCGGCGAGCTGCGACAGATCCCAGAACTGGTGGCCGGCGAGGTGCGCCGCGCTGAAGGTCAGCCAGGCGAGGTCGTAGGGCTCGTCGCGCCGCAGCAGCTCGACGGCGGCGCTCGCGACCCGCCCGGGCGCGGCGACGAGCGTGGCGCGCAGCGCGAGCAGCTCGCGCGTCGTCGGGCGCCCGAAGACCTCGGTCGCCTGCGGGCCGGCGCCGTGGCGGGCCGCAAGCGCCCTGCCGGTGCCGCGCGGAAGCGACCAGCGCGGCAGCACGACGCGGTCGCGAAAGCCCCAGCCGCAGACGTACGTGCCGCGCCAGTCGCGCGGCGGCCGGCTCTCGTAGGGATCGATCGCGAGCGTGCGCAGGCCGGCGCGGGCGAGCCGCTCCCAGATCGCGGGCGGGGCCGCAAAGGCGGTCATGTAGCGCGCGCGCTGCGCCGCGGCGTCCCATTGAAACGGATAGAAGAGCCCGTGGTCGGCGAGCTGCACGCCGCTGTAGAGCGTGTGGAAGGCGCCCGCGGCGAAGTGGTCGGCGGGGGTGTCGAGCGCGACCCGCCGCCCGCGCGCGACGAGCCCGGCCAGCGCGGGCAGGCGACCCGCCGCGAGCATGCGATCGACGACCGCGACGCTCGCGGCGTCGAACTGCAGGACGCAGATCACGGGCGGTCGGAGCGCCCGTTCACCGCGACACCGTCGTGCCCTCGACGGTGACGGTGTCGCCGCCGATCGCGTCCGAGCGGCGCGCCGCGTCGAGCACGCACATGACGGCCGCGCCCTCGCCGGCGCTCGCCAGCGCGCCGGGATCCTCGCCGCGCAGCGCCCGCCCGTAGGCCTCGAGCTGCAGGGTGAGCGAGCGCACGAGCGGATGCGCGCGCGGGGCGACCCGGGCGAGCACGCCGCGCGTGCGCCCGCCGGTCTCCGCGCGGGCCACGCAGCGCCCGCGCTCGAGGATCTCGACGAGCTCGTAGTGGCGGCGGTTCGTGGCGCACTCGATCTTCGCCTCCGCGCGCGCGGTCGCCAGGACGAGGCCGGCGCGCTCGCGCGCGGCGTGCGCGCGGACCGCGATCGGCAGCGAGCCGGTCAGGTAGAGCGCGAGGTCGACGAGGTGCGGGGCGAGATCGAGCAGCGCGTCGTCGCCGCGCTGGACCGGACGCCACGACTTGCGCCGGTAGTGCAGCGTCATCCGCAGCTCGAGGTCGCCGCGGGGCGGCACCTTCTTCATGAGCGCCAGCCCCTGGTCGAAGCGGCGGTTGAAGGCGATCCACGGCTCCGGGCGGAGCGCGGCGATCCGCAGCGCGCCGGCGGCGTCGCCGGCCGGGGGCTTCTCGACGAGCGCCACGAGCCCGGCGCCCGCGACGACGGTCGCGGCCTCCTCGTGCTCGTCGGGCGGCGTGCAGACGACGACGCCGTCCAACGGCGCCGCGGCGAGCATCTCGTCCAGCCGCGCGTGCACGACGGCCCCGAGCTTTTCGCCGACGAGCGCGCGGCGCCCGCGATCGGGGTCGACGACCGCGACGATCTCGATGCCGCGGGCCGCCGCCGCGGCGGGGACGTAGCCGCGCTCGGCGATCCGGCCGCAGCCGACGAGCCCGAGCTGCAGCGGCCGCGTCACGGGCGCCGTCCGCGCGCCCACAGCAGGACACCGGCGGGGACCGAGGCCGCGGCCGTGAGATGGTGGACCAGGTGCAGCGGGGCGCCGGCGAGCGCCAGGCGCGGCCCGCCGCGGCGGGCCAGCAGCGCGTAGAAGGGCGCGTTGGCGCCGATCATCGCCGCCGTCGCGGCCGCCGCCGTGCGCCCCCGCCCGGTGAGCGCGGCGCCGGTGGCGAGCAGCGCCGCGCCGGCCGCCAGCCGGTGGCGCCAGGCGAGGTTCAGCGCCGCGCCGCCCGCGCCGCCGCGTTCCAGGCGCAGCGCGACCCACGGCGCCCCGCGCGCGAGCAGGTCGGCGCGCAGCATCGAGCCGAGCGTCCAGCGCTTGAGGTGCGTGCCGCGCACGGCCGGGTCCAGCGCAATGCGGCGCCCGGCGGCGTGCAGCCGCATGCCGAGCTCGACGTCCTCGATCGACGGTCGCGGATAGCGCGCGGCGTCAAATCCGCCGACGGCGTGAAACGCCTCGCGCCGCACGGCGCCCAGGCCGGCCCAGAACGTCGTCGCGGGACCCGGCGCGCTCGTGTGGACGTGATGGTGCAGCAGGTTGCGAAAGCGCGAGACGGTCGCGGTGGCGGCGGGGCGATCGTCGTAGGACCCGAAGACGGCATCCAGCGCGGGGTCGCCGTCGAAGGCCGCGCGCAGCCGCGCGAGCGCGTCGGGGTGCACCTCCACGTCGGCGTCGACGAAGACGAGGATCTCACCGCGGGCGCGAGCGGCGCCGGCGTTGCGCGCGGCGGCCGGTCCGCTGCCGGGCGGGTCGCGCACGACGAGCACCTCGTGGGGCTCCGCGCAGCGGGCGAGCGCGGCCAGGCAGCGCGCGAGCGTCGGCGGCGCGTCGGTGGCTGGGATGACGATCTGCAGCAAGTTAGGACAGCCTAAGTTAGAGTGCCGCCGCGTGGAGGGAGGCACCACTCGACGGTTCGCCGTGCTCGGCGCCGGGCCGGCCGGGCTGACGGCAGGCTACGTGCTCGCACGCGACGAGCGCCCCGTCGTCGTGCTCGAGGCCGGCGACCAGGTCGGCGGCCTCGCACGCACCGTCGTCCGCGACGGCTATCGCTTCGACCTCGGCGGCCATCGCTTCTTCTCGAAGTCCGAGGAGGTGCGGCGCCTCTGGCACGAGGTGCTCGGCGACGAGCTGCTGCTGCGCGAGCGCCTGTCGCGCATCTACTGGCGCGGGCGCTTCATCGACTACCCGCTGCGGCTCGCCGACGTCGTGCGCAAGGTCGGCCCGCCCGAGCTCGCCCGCTGCGCGGCCTCCTACGCCAGGGCGCTCGCCCGTCCCGGACGCGCCCGGCGCGCGGACGGCACGTTCGAGGACTGGGTCTGCGACCGCTTCGGGCGGCGCCTGTTTGAGCTGTTCTTTCAGAGCTACACCGAGAAGGTGTGGGGGGTGCCGACGAGCGAGATCAGCGCCGACTGGGCCGCGCAGCGCATCCGCACGCTGTCGTTCGCGCGCGTCGTGCGCGCCGCGCTGCTCAACGACGGCGCCGGGGTGCACTCGCTCATCGAGCAGTTTCACTACCCGCGCGAGGGACCGGGGCAGATGTGGGAGGCGATGGCGGCGGAGATCGTCGGCGCGGGCGGGCAGGTCCGGCTCGGGTCGCGGGTGCAGCGCATCGAGCTGCACGAGGACCGGGTCGCGGCCGTGCACGCGGGCGCCGGCCGCATCGAGGTCGACGAGGTGATCTCGTCGCTGGCGCTGCGCGAGGTCGTCGCGCTCGCCGACCCGCCGGCGCCCGCGGCGGTGCGGCGCGCCGCCGCCGGCCTGCGCTACCGCGACTTCCTGACGGTCGCGCTCGTCGTGCGCGGCGACGACCTGTTCCCCGACAACTGGATCTACGTCCACGATCCCGGCGTCCGGGTCGGCCGGATCCAGAACTTCCGCGCCTGGAGCGAGGCGATGGTGCCCGACGCCGAGTGCACCTGCGTGGGCCTTGAGTACTTCTGCTTCGAGGGCGACGAGCTCTGGTGCGCCGGCGACGACGCGCTCGTCGCCCTGGCGACGCGCGAGCTCGAGGCGATCGGCCTGGTGGGCGCCGGGCGCGTCGAGGCCGGTCACGTCGTGCGCGTCCCGAAGGCCTATCCGATCTACGACGCCGACTACGAGGCGCGCGTGGCGACGATCCGCGCCTGGCTGGACGGCATCGTCAACCTCCAGCAGGTCGGCCGCAACGGCCTGCACCGCTACAACAACTCAGACCACTCGATGCTCACCGCGCTGCGCGCCGTCGACAACGCGTGCGGCGGCGGCGAGCACGACCTGTGGGCGATCAACGCCGACGCCGAGTACCACGAGGAGGACCGCCGCGCCGTGCAGCCCTACCGCGTCGCGCCCGAGACGCCGGCGCTGCGCGCCGACGACGGCGGGCTCGTCGCCGCCGGGCAGCCGATCGCGTAGACCGCCCACTCGCCCGCGCGGGCGACGAGCGTCGCCCGCTCGCGCACCGCCCGGCGCAGCGCCGGCGCGGCCTCGGGGCCGACGACGAACGCGCCCGACAGGCGCGGCGGGGCGCCGAAGCTCACCACCCGCGACAGCGCGACGTCGAGCTCCCAGGCCAGGGCCGTGCGCACGAGCACGTCGCTCGTGGCAAGGCGCCCGCAGGCCAGCAGCCGCTCGCGCCCGAGGCCGCGCGCGAGCTCGCGCAGGCGGTCGTGCGACGCGTCGACGCGGGCCGACGTCGTCCACCCCTTCGCGACGTCGGCGACGCGGCCGGGCAGGCCGACGGCCGTGACGGCGAGCGCGAGCACCAGGACGCCGGCGCAGAGCGCCGCCCGCGGCGTGCGGACGGCCACGCGAGCGGGCGCGGCGAGCAGCGCCGCGAGGCCGACCCCGGCGAGGACGCAGACGATCGCCGCCGCCGGCGCCATGAAGCGTGCGAGGCCGGGGTAGCCCAGCGCGGTCATCGCGGCGACGACGGCGATCCAGCCCAGCGCGCCCGCGGCGAGCACGCGCGCGGCGCGCCCGCGGGCGCCGGCGAGCGCGAGCGGCCACGCGACCGCGAGCGGCAGCCCGGCGACGTTCCAGAGCGCCTCGGGCGGGCTCGCGGTCGCGCGCTGCGCGCGCGCGGCGCCGCCGCCGCCCGCGCCGAGCAGGTCGGGCGCGAGCCACAGCGCGGGCACGGCGAGCGCGAGCGCGACGAGCAGCGGGCGCGTGCGCGGGGCGCCGCGCCAGCACCACAGCCCGTACGCGGCGAGCAGCGGCCAGGCTTCGGGACGCACGAGCGCGGCGAGACCGCCGAGCACGAGCGCCGCCGGCGTGCGCCCGGCCAGGCCGGCGCGCACCGCGCCGAGCACGAGCGCGACGAGCAGCGGCTCGGACATCCCGCCCGCCGCCTGGCGCGACCACGTCGTGACGTCGTCGCAGAGCAGCACGAGGGCGGCGGCGGCGATCGCGGCGGCCGCGAGCCGCAGCCCGAGCCGGCGCCCGGCGGCGAGGACGAACGCGAGCTCGGCGGCGAGCACGAACGACGCCAGCCAGGCGGCGCGGACGAGCACGAGCCAGAGGCTGGGCGCCGCCGAGCCGGCCGCCGACAGCAGCGTCGTCACCGCGACGGCGAGCGGCTTGAACGTCGGTCCCGACGAGGTGTCCAGGCCGAGCCCCGCGAGCTCGCGGCCCCAGACGAGCCAGGCCCACGCGTCGTAGACCGGCTCCGCGGCGAGCGGCAGCGAGGCGGCGGCGAGCGCGAGGCAGGCGACCGCAATGCAGAGCAATCGGCGGGGCGTCATGGCGGGAGGCGTTAGGCTGCCCTAAGCTGAGCTACGCCAGGCCGCACCGACCCGACCGAGGGAGAGATCGCAGGGGATGATAATCCGCCGACGCCTTGTACCGCTCGCCGTGCTCGCCGTCGCGCTGACGGCCCTGTCCGCCTGCGGGTCCTCCGAGGACGCCGACACGCTCACGCTGTACTCCGGCCGGATCGCGCCGATCCTCGCGCCGGCGGTCAAGCAGTACGAGGCCGCCTCGAAGCTCAAGGTCAAGACCCGCTACGGCGACAGCCCCTCGCTCGCCGCGACGATCACCGAGGAGGGCGCCAACTCGCCCGCCGACGTCTTCTTCGCCCAGGACGCGGGCTCGCTGGACGCCGTCGAGCAGAAGGGCCTGCTGCTCGAGCTGCCGGCCGACATCCTCGCGAAGGTCCCCAAGCACTTTCAGTCCAAGGCCGGCCGCTGGGTCGGCGTCACCGGCCGCTCGCGCGTCATCGCCTACGGCCCGAAGGTCAAGCGGGCCGAGCTGCCCGACTCGCCGCTTGAGCTCACCGAGCCGAAGTGGAAGGGCCGCGTCGGCTGGGCGCCGACGAACGCGTCGCTGCAGGGCTACGTCACCGCGCTGCGGCTCGTCGAGGGCGAGGACGTCGCGAAGGCCTGGCTCGAGGGCATGGTCGCCAACGACACCCAGGTCTACGACTCGAACATCCCGGTCCGCGACGCGATCGCCAAGGGCGAGCTCGACCTCGGCCTCATCAACCACTACTACGTCGCCGAGGCCGTCGCCGAGGACCCCGACTACCCCGTCAAGGTGCACTTCCCGCGCAAGGACCTCGGCTCGCTCGTCAACACCGCGGGCGTCGGCGTGCTCGCGTCGACCGAGCACCGGGCGCAGGCGATCGGGTTCGTGCGCCACATGCTCTCCAAGCCGGCGCAGGAGTACTTCGCCGACAGCTCCAAGGAGTACCCGCTCGCCGCCGGCATGAAGGCGCCCGCCGGGCTGCGCCCGCTCGACGACATCCCGTCCCCGAAGATCGACCTCGCCAAGCTCGGCGACCTGCAGGGCACGCTGAAGCTCATGCGGGAGACCGGGGCGTTGTAGCGCCGTGGACGCGGCGGCCGCGGGACGAGCGCTCGGGCGCCGGATGGCGCCGGTGGGGCGCGTGTTCGGCGCGCGACGGCCGCCGCTCGTCCTGCTCGGGCTCGGGCTCGTCGTCGGCCTGGCGACCGCGCTGCCCGCGCTGTACCTCGTCGTGGCCGTGCTCGGCGACGCGCGCGCGGCGCTCGACACGGTGCTCACCGACCGCACGCTCGGGCTCATCACGCGCAGCCTCGGGCTCGCCGGCGCCGTCACCGCGGCGGCGGTCGCGATCGCGGTCCCGCTGGCCTGGCTGACCGTCCGCTCCGACCTGCCGGGGCGGCGGGCCTGGGCGACGCTCGCCACGCTGCCGCTCGTCATCCCGAGCTACATCGGCGCGTACCTGTTCGTCTCGGCGCTCGGGCCGCGCGGCGCGCTGGCGAGCCTGCTCGACGTCCAGCTGCCGTCGATCTACGGCTTCGCGGGCGCGTTTCTCGTGCTGACGCTGTTCACGTTCCCGCTCGTGCTCATCCCGCTGCGCGGCGCCCTGCGGCGCATGGACCCCTCGCTGGAGGAGGCCGCGCGGGTCATGGGGCGCAGCCCGTCGGAGGTCTTTCGCAGCGTCGTGCTGCCGCAGCTCGCGCCGGCGATCGGGGCCGGCAGCGTGCTCGTCGCGCTGTACGTGCTCAGCGACTTCGGCGCGGTCTCGATCATGCGCTTCAACTCGTTCACGCGCGACATCTACATCGCCTACCAGTCGGGCTTCGGCCGCACCGAGGCCGCGGCGCTGGGCATGGTGCTCGTGCTCGTCATGTTCGTGCTCTTCGCCGTCTACGCCCGCGTGCGCGCGGCGCGCGCGCTGCACCGCGTCACGCCGGGCACCCAGCGCCCGGCGCAGCCGGTGGCGCTCGGGCGCTGGCGCTGGCCGGCGCTGGGGTTCTGCGCCGCGGTCGTCGGCCTCTCGCTCGTGCTGCCCGTGGGCGTGCTCGCCTACTGGGCGACGAAGCAGATCTCCAGCGGCCTCGAGCTCGGCGCGCTGGCGGCGAACGGCTGGCACTCGCTGCTCGCGGCGGCCTGCGCGGCGGTCGTCGCCAGCCTCGCGGCGATCGTCGTCGCGCTGCTGTCGGCGCGCTACCCGAGCGTCGTGACGAAGCTCGTCGAGCGCGTCGGCTACGCCGGCTACGCGCTGCCGGGGATCGTCGTCGCGCTCGCGCTCGTGTTCTTCACGACGCGCGTCGCGCTCCCGCTCTACCAGACGCTCGCCGTGCTCGTCTTCGCGCTGGCGATCCACTACCTGCCGCTCGCGGTCAGCCCGGTCGGGGCCTCGCTGCTGCAGGTGCCGCCGCGCCTGGAGGAGGCCGCGCGCGGCCTCGGACGCTCGCCGATGGCCGTGCTGCGCACGATCACGACGCCGCTCGTCGCCAGCGGCGTGCTCGGCGGCGCGGCGCTCGTCTTCCTGCATGCCCTCAAGGAGCTGCCCGCGACGCTGCTGCTGGCGCCGATCGGCTTCGACACGCTCGCGACCGACGTGTGGCGCCAGACCTCGTTCGGCTTCTTCGAGGCCAGCGCGATCCCGGCGCTGCTGCTGCTGCTCATCGCGGCGCCGCCCCTGTACCTTCTCAACGCGAAGGGGAGCGTCGCGTCATAGGCATGGGAACCTCCAACGGCAACGGCAACGGCTTCACCCCGCCCTGCGTCGGGCTGCGGCTGCGCGGCCTGGGCAAGTCGTTCGGCTCCGTGCGCGCGGTCGACGGCGCCGAGCTCGAGCTGCGGGCGGGCGGAACCTGTGCGCTGCTCGGCCCCAGCGGCTGCGGCAAGACGACGACGCTGCGGCTCATCGCGGGCCTCGAGCGCCCCGACGCGGGCGAGATCGTCGTCGGCGGGCGCGTCGTCTCCAGCCCGGACCGCTTCGTCGCGGCCGAGCAGCGCCGGATCGGCATGGTCTTCCAGGACTACGCCCTGTTTCCGCACATGGACGTGGCCGGCAACGTCGGCTACGGCCTGGGCCGCAGGCCCGACGCGGGACGGATCCGCGAGGCGCTCGAGCTCGTCGGCCTGAGCGGCTCGGAGAGGCGCCCGGTCCACGAGCTGTCCGGCGGCCAGCAGCAGCGCGTCGCGCTCGCGCGCGCGCTGGCGCCGACGCCCGACCTCGTGCTGCTCGACGAGCCGTTCTCGAACCTCGACGCCGCCCTGCGCGACCGCCTGCGCCAGGAGGTCTCGCAGATCCTGCGCACCGCCGGCGTGACCGCGCTGTTCGTCACGCACGACCAGGAGGAGGCGATGAGCATCGCCGAGACCGTGGCGGTCATGCGCGACGGCCGCGTCGAGCAGGCCGGGACCCCGGAGGAGGTCTACCTGCGGCCCAGCTCGCGCTGGATGGCCTCGTTTCTCGGCGAGATCGAGGTCCTGCCCGGCGAGGCGAGCGACGGGCGCGCGGCCTGCGAGCTCGGCTCGCTGCCCGCCGGCGAGGTATGCGGCGCGTGCGACGTGCTCGTGCGGCCCGAGTCGGTCGCGATCGGCGTCAGCGGTCCGTCGAGCGCCGCCGCCGCCGAGGTCGTGACGCGGCGCTTCTTCGGCCACGACCAGCTCGTCGGCCTGAAGCTGCCGTCGGGCCAGGTCATCTGCTCGCGCCGGCTGGGCTACCCGGCCTGGCATCCCGGCGACCGCGTCCACGCCTGGATCGAGGGCCCGGTCGAGGTGCTGCCGCGCGAGAACGGCGTCGTGCCGCCGGCGGCGGTCGCGCCGGACGCCGCGCTTTCGGACGACGCCGCCGCCTGAGCCGGGCCGCCGGGCGCTCGCTCCGCGGCGACCGTCAGCCGTCGAAGTCGAAGTCGCGCGGCGGGCGCTGCTCGAACCACAGGCGGTCGTGGTCGGGCGTCTCCTCGAGGAAGTCGGGCGTCTCCTCGAGCAGCTCCTCGCCGTCGGGCTCGTCGTCGGCCGGGACGATGTCGGGCTCGTGTGCGTAGGACTGCGGGGGCGCCTCGAAGGCCGCCGGCGCGGGCGTCGCGGGCGGGGCGGGCGGGTCGAACGGGGAGGGCTCGGGGTCGGCGTACGGGTCAGGCTCGGTGTGCGAGGCCGCCTCGGGGTCCCCGACGGCCTGCTTGCCCTTGCGCCGCCCGAACGGCAGGCGCGAGAACAGCGAGTGCGATCCGGTCTGCGGTTCCGCGTCCGGCTCGGGCTCGGGCTCGGGCTCGGGCTCGCGCGCCGGGTAGGGGTCGGTCATCCAGGGCTCGCGCGTCGGCGGCGGATCGACCGGCGGGTGTCCGTACGGCGCCGGCGTCGGGTGCGCGGCGGTCGACGGCGGCTCGTAGGACCGCGGCTCGGGGGCCGGGTGCGCCGCGGTCGGCGGCGCGTGTGCGAGCCCCGGTGGATCGGGCCGCCACGGGTCCGCCGCGGCGGCCGGCGGCTCGTAGCGCGGGGCGGGAGGCGGCTCGTAGGCACCGGGTGCGGACGTCCCGCCGGCGGCGCCCGGGCCGGGCGCGGACGTCCCGCCGGCGGCATCCGGGCGCTCGGGAGCGTGCACGGATGTCTTCTCGTCCGCCCACGGCGCGGGCGGCGAGGCCTCGGGTTTCGGTGCCGCGACGGTGTCGGACAGGTCGGGCACCCCGTCGGCGGAGCGACGGACGGGTCCAAGCGCCTCGCTCTCCAGCCGGCCGATCTCGTGGGCGTCCGCCCCGCGGCGGCGCTTGAGCTCGAGATGCTCCCGGATGGCGTCGTCCAGCAATCCCATCTCGTTGACAGCCTACCTCGCGCGGACCGATGCGTTCTTGCCGCCTCGCTTGGCCCTGTAGAGCGCGTCGTCGGCGGCTCGCACGAGCGCCGGCCCGTCGGCGTCGGCCGCCTGCACGGAGGCGACGCCGCAGCTGGCAGTGACGCTCAGCGTTCCGGACCCGTCCGGGCGCGGGATCCGCAGGCGCGCGATCTCCTTGCGGATCCGCTCGGCGCGGTTGGCGGCGCCGTCGATGTCGGTTCCGGGCAGGATCACGGCCAGCTCCTCGCCGCCGTAGCGGGCGGGATGGTCGATCTCGCGCGAGCTCTCGCGCAGCACCCGCCCGACCTCGCGCAGCACGAGGTCGCCCTGCTGGTGGCCGTATGCGTCGTTGATGAGCTTGAAGTCGTCGAGGTCGACGAACGCGAGGCCGAGGTGGCCGCCGAAGCGCTTGGCGCGCTCGATCTCACTCGCCAGCGTGTCGTCGAACGAGCGCCGGTTGAAGAGCCCCGTCAGCTCGTCGGTCACCGACTCACGCGCGGCGGTCTCGTGCAGCTCGACGTTCTCGATCGAGCGACCGATCCGCGTGGCGAGGTAGTCGAAGAGCGCCCGGTCGTTCGGCGTGAACGTCCCGCCGCTGCGCACCACGGACACGACGCCGATCACCTTGTCCGGGCGGTCCTTGCCGCGCAGCGGGTTGGCGACCGCCGTGGTCGAGCCGCTGGTCGTCTGGTGCGGCCGGCCGCTGCGCAGCGCGGCGGCCTCGACGGAGGCGACGATGCCCTCCAGGCCGTTCATGTTGCCCACGCGCGTGCGGACCTCGAGCTCCTCGCCGCCGTTGGGGCGCACGGAGGCGCGGCCGGCGTGTGCGTCGAGGCCGTCGACCGCCGTGCGGACGACGATCTCGAGCAGCGCGTCGCGGTCGAGGTTGGAGGCGACGGCCTGCCCGAGGCGGCGCATCGAGCCGAGCAGGCGCTCGTGCTCCTGGCCGAGCTCCTCGATCTGATGCTCGAGCTCGCCGGACATCTTGTTGAACTCGCGGCCGAGCTCGGCGAACTCGTCGTTGCCGACGATCGGCACCTTCGCGGAGAGGTCGCCGCCGGCGAGCTTGCGTGCCGCGGCGAGAAACGAGGCGATCTGGCGCTGCAGGGCGCGCGACACGACGACCGCGCAGGCGATCGCCAGCAGCAAAAAGCCGAGCAGGACCCCCGCGGCGAACCAGCGGGTGGAGGTCACGCCCGCGGCGCCCTTGCCGGCGTCCAGCGAGCCGAGCGTGATGACGCGCACGCGCTGACCGGCGAAGGCGTCCGTGTGGGCGAACGACTGGGCGCGGTATTCGGTCCCGGCGATCGTGAGCGTCCCACGCGAGGCGGTCGGCAGGCTTCCGGGCCGCGCGGCGGGCAGCGTCGAGCTGAGCACGACGCCGCCGTTGAGCACGACGACGTCCAGGCCCGTCAGCGACCACACCCGGCGGGCATACGTCGCGGCGTCGACGACCGAGACCTCGACGCGGCCCACGGGCGTCCCGGCGGCCGACACCGCATCGCGCGACGCGGGCGCGACCGCCCGCCGGTCGCCGGCGTCGACGACCGGCTCGCCGTCGCGCACCACGATGATGCGCTCGATCCCGCGGCCGAGGAGCTGGCCGGCGCGCTTCTGGGCGCGTGGGATGTTGCCGCGTTGCAGGGAGCTTCCGAACACACGGTCGCGCAGCACGACGTCGAGCGCCGCCGCCGACGCGCCCTGCACCTCGCCGAACATGCGCCCGGCGACCGTGTGCTGCGCCGAGATCTCGGCATCCGCCTGGCCCTGCGCGCGCGTCTCGATGAGCCGCATCACCATGAAGGAGACGGCGAGCATCGGCACCACGACGATGACGACGAAGAACAGGGCCAACCGACGGCGAAAACTCACGTTCCGGAGCGTATCGGCGCGTCGGACCCCTTCCCGCAGCCATCCGGACGCATAGGCACCGGTACACTGTCCGTTCCTCGGGGCTATAGCTCAGTTGGGAGAGCGCCTGGATCGCACCCAGGAGGTCGGGGGTTCGAGTCCCCCTAGCTCC
>CAVRMD010000024.1:0-15315 GCA_963722455.1 uncultured Solirubrobacteraceae bacterium | reverse complement strand
GGGAACCGGACTTTCGGGACTGCGGCTAAAGCCCCTGCAAAGCGAGCACTTCTCTGACCTCCCGAATCCGCCCCGACTTTCGGGACTGATTTCAGGAACGGCCGTCGATCGATCGATCGATGGAGCTAGGGGGACTCGAACCCCCGGCCTCCTGGGTGCGATCCAGGCGCTCTCCCAACTGAGCTATAGCCCCGCGACGCAGACAGTGTACCGGCGTCCCGACCCCCGTAGGGCTCCCGGAATGCCTCGCAGCCGCCGATACGCTCACGACCCGTGAGCTTTCGCAATCGTCTGACGCTGTTCTTCGTCCTCATCGTCATCGTGCCGATGCTCGCGGTGGCGTTCCTGCTCTTCCGGCTCATCGACGCCAGCGAGAAGGGCAAGCTCGACACCGCGATCTTCCAGCAGCAGCGCGCCGCCAACGCGCTGTTCAAAGACCAGATCGACCTCGCCGCGATCGCGCTGGAGAGCCAGGTCGGCGGCGACCAGGCCTTCTCGACGGCGCTGCAGAACGGCGACCTCGACCGCGCCGAGGAGCGGGCGAAGGCGATCACGGAGGGCGGGCGGGTGCAGCGCATCCTCTTCGTGCGCGACGGCCGGATCGTGCTGAGCGCCGGTACGCGCTACGCGATCGCCCCCGCCGTCCGGGACCTCAAGTCGGCGCGCGGCAGCGTGCTCGGGCGCGTGGAGGTCTCGGTCACCGACGCCCGCACCTACGTCAAGCGCGCGCAGGAGATCACGGGCCTGCACACGCTCGTCCTCAACGGCGGCCGCGTGCTCGCCAGCACGCTGCCCGCGGCGAACGATCGCACGATGCCGGCGTCCGAGGGCGCGACGACGACGATCGACGGGACCGAGTACCGCGTCCAGCGGTTCTCGGCCTCGCAGTCGTTCGCCGGTCAGCAGATCCGCGTCCTCACGCTCGGCTCGCGCGACGCGGCGCTCAGCGGCGACGCGTCGGGCGACTCCACCAACAAGACCTTCGCCGGCGTGATCCTGCTCGGCTTCCTGCTGCTGGCGATCGCCTGCGCGATCCTCGTGTCGCGCACGCTGCAGCGCGAGATCGCCGGCTTTCTCACCGCCGCGCGCAAGCTCGCCGCGGGCGACTTCTCCGCGCAGGTGCCGACCGTCGGTCGCGACGAGTTCGCCGCGCTCGGCGAGGAGTTCAACAAGATGTCGCGCGAGCTCGAGCGCCGGCTCGCCGAGCTCTCCCAGGAGCGCGGCCGCGTGCAGGATTCGATGCGCCGCCTGGGCGAGGCCGTCGCCTCCAACCTCGACCGCGACGCGCTGCTCGCGCTCGTCGTTCGCACCGCCGTCGACGGCCTCGCCGCCGACGCCGGCCGCGCCGGCGTGCGCACGGGCGGCTACGGCGCCCTCGAGGAGCGCTCGCGCGTGGGCGACATGCACGGCCTCGAGGACGCGCTGCAGGCCGTCGAGCAGGATGCGCTCGACAGCGGCGCCACGCGCGAGAGGACCGTCGGCGAGACGACGGCGATCGCCCATCCGCTGCGCGGCGCCGACGGCGGCGACCAGATCGTCGGCGTCGTCTCCGTGGCCCGCACCGGCCGGCCGTTCACCGCCGGTGATCGCGAGCTGTTCTCCTACCTCGCCGGGCAGGTCGCACGCTCGATGGAGAACGTCTCCCTGCACGAGACGACCGCCCGCCGGTCGGTCACCGACGAGCTCACGGGCCTCGCCAATCGGCGCGCGTTCGACGACGCGCTGGCCAGCGAGATCGAGCGCTCCAAGCGCTTCGGCTCCGACCTCGGGCTCGTGCTCATCGACCTCGACGACTTCAAGACGTCAACGACACCTACGGTCACCAGCAGGGCGATGTCGTGCTGCGCGAGGTCGCGCGCGTGCTGCGCGACGGCTCGCGCGAGATCGACCTCCCGGCCCGCTACGGCGGCGAGGAGCTTGCGGTCCTGCTGCCCGGGACCGATCTGGAGGGCGCGTTTCATCGCGCCGAGCGCATTCGCGAGCAGATCGGCAGGTCCGCATCGCGCGCCTGGATGGCATCGGCACGCTCACCGTCACCGCGAGCTGCGGCGTCGCCGCGACACGCGCGACCGGCGCCGACGGACGGCTGCTCGTGCAGACCGCCGACGGCGCGCTTTATGAAGCAAAGCGCAGTGGAAAGAACATGTCCGTCCGAGCGAGGTAGGCTTCGCCGTGATGGGACTGCTGGACGACGCCATCCGTGAGCATCTCGAGCTCAAACGGCGGCGCGGCGCCGACGCCGTCGATATCTCTCGGCAGGAGAGCGAGGCGTTGGGTCCCGTGCGCCGATTTCCGGATGGTGCGCCGGATCTGCCGGACACCTTCGAGCCGCCCGCGGACGACGCGTCCCCGCCGTTGACGCTCGACGCACCGTGGGAGGGCGAGGCCGACGCGGCCCACAGCCCGGTCGACCTCGCCGTCCCGTACGAGCCGCCGACCGCCGCCTCCCCGCCGCCGCCGCTGGTCACCGGCTACGAGCCGCCGTCCGCGCCGGCCTACGACGCGCCCGCACCGGAGCGCGCGCCGCTGGCGCCGGTGCCGGACCCCGAGCCAGGCCGCCGGCCCCGTCGAGCGAGCCGGCCTGGCGCGCCTACGCGCCGGAGCCGGAGCCGCCTGCCCACGCGCCTGAGCCCGAGCCGCCTGCCCACGCGCCTGAGCCGGAGCCGCCGGCGTACGCGCGTGAGCCCGAGCCGCCGCCGACGCAGCTCGATCGGGAGTCCGCCGACGACCCGGATCTGCCCCTGGTCGCGGGGCCCCGATCCCACCCGCACCCAGCAAGGCGGCCGATCCGCCTTCGCGCTTCTCGCGTCTGCGCCTCGGCCGGCGCTCGACGAAGCCCGACCCGGCGCCCCACGTGCCCTCCGCCGGCCGTCCGCTGAGGACGACTTCCCGCCGAGCCGTCGTCGCCGCGCTCGAGTTTCGCGCCGCCGACCACCCCGGCGGCTTCGAGCCGTCGTCCCCCTACGAGCCGCCGCCGTTGCCGCCCTCCCACGGCTACGACCCGCCGCCGATCGCCCACGAGCCCGACATCGTGCCCGCCGACGACGAGGGCGAGGCGGAGGACGCGCTCGAGGAGACGCCGGACTTCCTCGAGGAGACCCCCGAGCACGACCGGCTGTGGTTCGAGCAACGCCCCCCGCGGGACTTCAACTTCGACGACTGACGCGTTCGCCGTCAGGCTCAGCTCATGAGCACGACGCAGTTGTTCATCTGCTTCTGGATGTGATCGAGGATCGCCATGTAGCGGGCGACGGCGGCGCCGTCCCCGCGGGCGGTCGCGGCATCCAGCGCATCCATGATCACGTTGCTGTCCTGCATCAGCGACAGGCACTCGCTGTCGCCGTAGCCCGGGACACCGGCGCCCCAGGCGTCCTTGAAGCGCTGCTTCGCGGGCGGGCTCTTCTTCGGCGCCGTCTTGGGCGTGGCGCCGGAGTCGTCACTTCGATTGACCGCGGCGGGTGAGACGGCCGGAACGGCGGCCACCGCGAGCGCAACGGTGAGCGTGGCGATCGTGGCGCGGATCCTGCGGGTGTTGGCCTGCATGGTTTTGCCTCCTGGGGCGATGGGTTCGACGACCTTCCAACGCCCTCGACCTCGATGGGCGACGGGTCGATGAACCCAGGGTCGGCCCTCGGCGCGACCCTCAACATCACCCCTTGGGTCCGACGGGCACGACCTCGCCCGCGTCGCCCGCCTCTGCGGCGAGCTATCCGGTCGTGGGCTCGGCGGCGGCGGTGCCGCTCGCGCGCGGCAGGACCTCGACCGGTCCCTCGATCCACGCCTGGACGTGATCGCCCGGGTGCCAGGCGGGAAAGCCGAGCCGCCGCGAGGTGATCTCCTGGCCGGACTGCAACCGCAGCCGCAGCAGCTGATCGTGGCCGAAGAAGCGCCGCGTCACGACCTCGGCGTGCGCGGCGCTCGCCGGTCCGTTGAAGCCGATCGCCACCGACTCGGGCCGCACGAGCAGCTCGCACGATCCGCTGACGCCGGTCGCCGGCACGCTGCCGAGCTCGCACTTCGCGTGGCCCTCGCGCGCCTCGCCGGGCAGCACCTCGATGTCGCCGAGGAACTCCGCCATCCAGCGCGAGGCCGGCCGCAGGTAGACCTCCTCGGGCGTCCCGGCCTGCTCGACGCGCCCGTCGCGCATGACCGCCACGGTCTCGGCGATGCTCATCGCCTCCTCCTGGTCGTGCGTGACGAACAGCGCGGTGACGCCGGCCGTGCGCAGGATCTGCGAGACCTCCTGGCGCAGCCGGTCGCGCAGCGATGCGTCGAGGTTTGAGAACGGCTCGTCGAGCAGGATGAGGTCAGGCGTCGGGGCGAGCGCGCGCGCCAGCGCGACGCGCTGCTGCTGGCCGCCCGACAGCTCGTGCACCGGGCGTTTCTCCGAGCCGCCGAGGCCGACGAGCTCGAGTGCCTCGCGGATCCGGCCGGCGTCGGGCTTGCGGCCGAGGCCGTAGCCGACGTTGCCCGCGACATCGAGATGCGGGAAGAGCGCGTAGTCCTGAAAGACCATGCCGATCCTGCGCTGCTCGGCGGGCACGAAGCGGTCGGGGCTCGAGACGATGCGCCCGCCGACGACGATCTCGCCGCCGTCGGGCCGCTCCAGGCCGGCGATCAGCCGCAGCGTCGTCGTCTTGCCGCAGCCGCTGGGACCGAGCACGGCGCACGTGCCGCCGGCGTGCAGCTCCAGATCGGCGCCGTCGACCGCGCGTACGGCGCCGAACGCCTTGCACAGGCCGCGCAGCCGCAGCCCCACGCACGGTGGGACCGTGTCGCTGCTGCCGGAATTGCCGTTGCGTGTCGCGATCGCTATGAGGCCACGCTTCCCTTTGCGCTGAGAAGGTACAAGGGCGGCGCGGCGATGAGCAGCAACAGCAGCGCCGGGATCGCGCTCGCCTCGAAGAAGCCGAAGGACGTCTGGCGCCAGACGTCGGTGGCGAGCGTGTCGAAGCCGATCGGCGCCAGCAGCAGCGTGGCGGGTAGCTCCTTGAGCGCATGCAGGAACACGAGCGCCGCACCGCCGAGCACGCCGCTGGCGACGAGCGGCGTCGTGATCGTGCGAAAGACCGCCATCGGGCTGCGGCCGAGCCCGCGCGCCGCCTCCTCCAGCCGGGGCGGGACCTGCAGCAGCGACGCTCCGATCGGGCTCACCGCGAGCGGCAGGTAGTGGATCGCCAGGGCGAAGACCAGGACCGCGAGCGTCTGGTAGAGCGGCAGCGCGACGCGCGTCGTGAAGAACACGAGCGCCAGCGCGACGACGATCCCCGGCAGCGCGTAGCCCGCGTAGCCGACGCGTTCGACGATCCGCGTGACGGGGCTCGGGTAGCGCACGGCGAGCAGCGCGACGACGATCGCCGCGAGGCCGGCGGCGGCCGCCGCGCAGGCCGCAGCGAGCAGCGAGTGGCCGGCGTTCGTCGCCAGCGCCCCGACCTCCAGGCCGCTGGCGATCTGCTTCGTGGCCCAGTACGCCAGCACGCCGACCGGCAGCACGAGCGCGATCCCCACGACCGTCGAGCAGAACGCCAGCGCCGGCCAGCGCCAGCGGCCGAGGCGCACCGGCTCGGACGGGCGCGGCGTGCCCGGCGTGGAGCGATGCAGGGCACGGGCCGCGCGCACGCGGGCGTAGACGGCGAACAGCGCGAGCATCACGAGCACGAGCACGAGCCCCAGCGCGGCGGCCTCCGTGCGTCCGAAGCCCGACTGGTAGGCGATGTAGATGTCGCGCGTGAACGAGTTGAAACGCATGATCGACACAGCGCCGAAGTCGCTCAGCGTGTAGAGGGCCACGAGCACCCCGCCGGCGCCGATCGCCGGTGCGAGCTGGGGCAGGACGACCGTGCGAAACACCTCGCGCTGGCCGCGCCCCATGACCCGCGCGGCCTCTTCCAGCGAGGGATCCATCTTGCGCAGCGCGCTGCGCAGCGGGATCAGGACGAGCGGATAGGTGAACAGCGTCAGCACGAGGAACGCTCCGGTGAAACCGTAGATCGACGGCAGTCGCACGCCGAGCAGATCGGCGAGCGCGCCGCGCGGGCCGAGCGCCGAGACGAACAGGTAGGCGCCGATGTAGCTCGGGATGACGAGCGGAAGCGTGGCGAGCGTGGCCCACGCGCGCCGTCCCGGCAGGTCGGAGCGGACGGTCAGCCAGGCGAGCGGCACGGCGATCGCGATCGACGCCGCCGTCACCGCCGCGGCCATCCCGAGGCTGCGGGCGATGAGGCCCAGCGTGCGGCTCGTCAGGACGGCATCGAGCGCGCCGCGGGCGTCGTCGAGCACGGCGACGACGAGGTACAGCGCCGGCAGCGCGGCGCCCGCGCCGATCGCCAGGCCGAGCGCCAGCAGGACGAGCGGCGGCCGGCGCGTGCCGAACACGCGCGCCGCGGACGGCAGTCGTCGCCCGACCGCTCGGCCCGCCGCCGCGGCGTCCACTACCGCACCACCCCTACAGCGCCCCGGTCTCCCGCATGAGCTTGAGCGTCCCCTGCAGGTCGCCGAGCTTGGCGAGGTCGATGTCTGGAGCCGGGATGTCCTTGATCGGCGTCAGCTCCTTGGCCGGCTCGACCGCGGCGATGAGCGGATACTCCTTCGAGCTGTCGGCGAAGTAGCGCTGCGCCTCGGTGGAGAGCATCTCGCGCACGAACGCGACCGCCTGATCCTGGTGCTTGGAGGAGGCGAGCACGCCGACGCCCGCGACGTTGATGAGCGAGCCGAGGTCCTTCGGCGGGAAGTGGACCTTGACGGGGTAGTCGGGGTCCTCGGCCTGCGCCTCGGCGACGTAGTAGTGATTGATCAGGCCAAGCTCGATCTCGCCCCTGGCGATCGCGTCGCGGATCGGGATGTTCGAGTCGTAGACCTGGACGTCGTTGGCGACCATGCCCTCCAGCCACCGCTTCGCGACGTCCTCGCCCTCGACGAGCCGCAGCGCCGTGATGTAGCCCTGCATGGACGCGTTCGTCGGGGCCCAGCCGACCTTGCCCTTCCACCTCGCCTCGGTCAGCTTCAGCGGCGAGTCGGGCAGCTCGGACGCCTCGAGCTTCTCGCTGTAGGCGATGACGCGCGAGCGGCCGGTCGTGCCGACCCATTGGCCGGCCTGCGACTGATACTGCTTGGGCACCTTGGCGAGGATGTCGGCCGGCAGCTTGAGCAGCAGCCCCTTCTTCTCGACGGCGTCGAGCGAGCCGGCGTCCTGCGCGAAGAACAGGTCGGCGGGCGAGTTCTCGCCCTCCTCGACGAGCGTCGCCGCCAGCGACGGGCTGTCGCCGTAGCGCGTCTTGACCTCGAAGCCGGACGCCTTCTCGTACAGATCCACGGCGGGGCTGAGGATCGGCGCGATGCGGCCCGAGTACATCGTGAGGGTGTCCTCGTCGCCCGATGACCCGCAGGCGGGGAGGGTTAGGAGCAGCGCCGCGAGCGCGGTGAACGGGGCAAGGCGTCGGCGGGTCATGCTGTGCGCTCTCCTCCTGGGTCGGGCAGGCCGCATCGCGGCGCGTATTCGGGCAGCCTAACTGTCATGACGCCCAGCCGCCGCATCGGAGGGCTTCTCGCCTGCGTCGGGCTGGCCGCCTTGTCGCTGCTTGTCGCCGGCGAGCCGGTCTACGACGCGTGGGCCTGGCTCGTCTGGGGCCGCGAGCTGGCCCACCTGGGGCTCGACGTGTCGAGCGGGCCGTCGTGGAAGCCACTGCCGGTCGCGATCACCGCCGGGCTCTCGCCGGCCGGCGACGCCGCGCCGGCGCTGTGGCTCGTGCTCGTGCGCGCGGCCTGGCTGGCCTCGCTGCTGCTCGCCGCGGAGATCGCGTTCGTGCTGACGGCGGACCACGCGCGCGGCGCGCGCATCGCCGCCGCCGCGTTCGCCGCGACGAGCCTCGCGCTGCTGTCCGACGACGTCACGATGTGGGCGCGCCAGGCGGCGGGCGGGATGGCCGAGCCGCTGCTCGTCGCGCTCGTCCTCGGCGCGGTGCGCGCCGGGCTGGCCGGCCGCGTCCGCGCGACGTTGGCGCTGCTGGCGCTGGCCGCGCTCGTGCGCCCGGAGGCCTGGCCGCTGCTGGCCGCCTACGGGCTGTGGTGCGGGCGCGCCCGGCCGCTCGCGGCGCTGCTCGTGCTCGGCGTGCCGGTGCTCTGGCTGGCGCCGGAGCTGCTCGGCGCGGGCGGCGGCGGCGCGGCGCGCGCGCAGCGCGGCACGGGCGATCCGCTGGAGGCGCTCGGCTGGGCCGTCGTCCTGCCGCTCGCCGTCGCCTGGCCGCTCGCGCTCGTCGCCGTGCGCCGCGGCACGGTGGTGGTCCGCCGGCTCGCCGGGGGAGCGCTGGCCTGGATCGCCGTCGTCGTCGTCATGACCCTTGCCGGGTTTCCCGGACTCCCGCGCTTCATGGCGCCCGCCGCCGCCGTCGTCGGCCTGCTCGGCGGCGTGGGGCTGGCGGCGCTGCTCGCCCGGCCGCGGGCGCACGGCCGGGTTCTGCCGGCACTCGTCGTCGTCGCGCTCCTCCCGGCGCTGCTCGGTCTGCCCGGCCGGATGGCACAGCTGCCGCACGCGTGGAACAGCTCGGCGCGGATCGACGACTCGCACGCGCGCCTGCGCGCGCTCGTGCGCGAGATCGGCACAGGACCGCTGCTGCGCTGCGGCCGTCTGGCGACGAGCGATGTGCTGGTGCGCACCGGCCTGGCGTGGGAGCTCGACGTGCCGCTGGCCGACGTCGTGAGCTTCGGAGCGCCGTCGCGCCGCTCGGGCGCGTTCGTCGTCGGGCTGCAGGCCTCACCGGGGCTGCGCGAGGAGATGCGCGCCGCCGGCACCCGGCTCGGGAGCCGCGGCGAGTGGAGCGTCTACTCGGTCGCCTGCCCGCTGACGGCGAGTTCGTCATCGGAGGCGCGCAGCGTCGGGGTCTCGGGCACGACGCGGTAGGGCTCGACACGCGCCCTCGTCTCCTCGTGGTACTCGCCGTCGGCGTTGACCGCCCAGAGGTCGTGCTGCGTGGCGCCGGTCGCGTTGTCGACCGCGCGCAGGGCGGTGAGCATCGAGTGATCGGAGTTGTTGTAGCGGTGCAGCCCGTTGCGGCCGACCTGCTGGAGGTTGGTCACCTGCGCCAGCCAGTCGCGGATCGTGGCGACGCGCGCCTCGTAGTCGGCGTCGTAGATCGGGTAGGCCTTCGGCACGCGCACGACGTGCCCGGTCACGACGCGCTCGGCCTGCGCAAGCCCGATCGCCGCGAGCTCGCGCGTTGCCTGTGCGACGAGCTCGTCGTCGCGGGCGTTCCACAGCGCGTCGCCCTCGAAGCAGAAGTACTCCATCCCCACGCAGGTGCGCCCGGCGTCGGGCACCATCGCCTCGCTCCACGCGCGGAAGTTCTGGATCCGGCCGACCTGCACGTGCGCGTCGTGGACGTAGATCCAGTTGTCGGGGAAGAGGTCCTCCCCGTCGACGACGAGCGCTACGGTGAGGAAATCGCGGTAGCGCAGGCCGGCGGCGGCGCGGCGTACCGCCGCGGGCGGCGGGGGGTCGGCGAGCGCGACGACGTCGCGCAGGGCCAGCGACGAGATGACGTCCGCGACCGCGACGCGCTCGCCGCCGGCGTGAACCGCCGTCACGCGCCCATCCGCGAGTTCCAGGCGGGTCACCCGCGCGCCGAGCCGGACCTCGCCGCCGGCGCCGACGATCTCCGCCGCCATCGCCTCCCACATCTGGCCCGGGCCGAGGCGCGGATAGTGAAACTGCTCGATGAGGCTGCGAACGTCGCCGCCGTCCCTGAGGACCGCGGCGCGCACGACGCGCGAGAACGACAGCGTGCGGATCCGCTGGGCGGCCCACTCGGCGCGGATCTCCGTCGTCGGCACGCCCCACACCTTCTCGGTGTAGCTCTTGAAGAACAGCTCGAACAGCCGCCGCCCGAAGCGATCGCAGACCCAGTCCTCGAACGTCTCGCGCTCGCCGCGGTGGACGGCGCGGCGAGCGAGCGCGAGCGCGTAGGAGTTCGCGCAGCGGGCGAGCTCGACCGGTCCGACCTTGCGCACGACGTCGGCGAGCCGCAGCGGGTAGTCGATGAAGCGCCCGCGCCAGTAGATGCGCGACATGCGTTCGCGCACGAGCAACTCGTCGTGCAGGATCCCCTCCCACAGGTCCTGGATCTCGACCGACTTCGTGAAGAAGCGATGCCCGCCGAGGTCGAAGCGGTAGCCGTCGCGGACGACCGTGCGGGCCAGGCCGCCGACCTGCGAGTCGGCCTCGAAGACGACGACCGGGCGTGTGCTCCGGGCAAGCACGTAGCCTGCCGTCAGGCCGGCCGGTCCGGCACCGAGCACAGCCAGCGGTTCTCTGCCTCCCTTGCCCATTAGGGCACTCTAACTTAGGTTTGCCTAACTTGCTGTCCGTCGTCATCCCCGCCACCGACGCGCCACCGACGCTCGAACGCTGCCTCGCCGCGCTCGCCCGTTCGGACGAGCGCCATGCGGTCGACGTCGTGTCCGGTCCGCCCGGCAGCGGGCCGGCCGCGGCGCGCAACGCCGGCGCGCGTCGCTGCGCCGGCGAGATCCTCGTCTTCGTCGACGCCGACGTCGAGGTCCACCCCGACGCGCTGCGGCGGCTGCGCGAGGCGCTCGAGCGCGACGCGGGGCTCGCCGCCGTCTTCGGCGCCTACGACGACCGTCCGGCCGTGCTCGCCACCGTGTCGCGCTTTCGCAACCTCCTGCACCACCACGTCCACGTCAGCTGTGCGGGGCCGGCGACGACGTTCTGGGCCGGGCTGGGCGCGGTCCGCCGCGAGGCGTTCGACGCCGTCGGCGGCTTCGACGCGCAGCGCTACCCACGGCCGTCGATCGAGGACATCGAGCTCGGGATGCGCCTGCACGCGGCGGGGCGCCGGATCCTGCTCGACCCCGCCGTGCGGGGCACGCACCTCAAGCACTGGACGCTGGCGAGCATGCTGCGCACCGACCTCGCCGCGCGCGGGGCTCCGTGGGTCGCGCTGCGGTTGGAGCGCGGCGGGGGCGGCGGCGGCGCGCTGAACCTGTCCTGGCGCCAGCGGCTGGCGGCGGGCTCCGCGGTCGTCGCGCTCGCCGCGGCGCTGAGCGGCCGCGGCCGGCTCGCGGCCACCGCGCTGGCGGCGATGATCGCGGCCAACGCCGGGTTCTACGCGCGGCTGCTGCGCCTCGGCGGGCTGCGCCTGGCGCTCAGCGGCGTGCCGCTGCACCTCGTCCATCACCTCACCGCGGCGGCGTCGGTGCCCGCCGGCGTCGTGCTGTGGGCCCGCGGGGCGCGTCGATGAAGCGCGCGCCGTCCGCCGTCGCTGCGGCTCGGGCTCGTCGGCTGCGGGCGGCTCGCCGAGCTCGGCTACACGCCGGCATCGCGCGCCGCCGACGGGATCGAGATCGTCGCCGTCGCCGATCCGGATCGCACGCGACGCGGGCTCGTCGCGGGCAAGCTCGGCGCCTCCGGCCATGCGCGCGTGAGCGAGATGCTGGCATCGGCGCCGCTGCACGGGCTGATCGTCTGCACGCCCGCAGAGCACCACGAGGAGGCGACGATGCTCGCCGCGCACGCCGGCCTCAGCGTGCTCGTCGAGAAGCCGCCGGCGCCGGACGCCGACTGCGCCCTGCGGCTGGCGGCGCTCACCCCCGAGCCCTGGATTGCCTTCAACCGCCGCTTCGACCAGGGGCTCGAGCTCGCCCGCCGGATCCCGCCGGGCGGCGAGCTGGTGTTGAAGATGGTCCTGCACTACCGGCGCGACTCCTGGCGCCCGGTGCAGCGCGGCGACGACGCGCTGCTCGATCTCGGCCCGCACCTCGTCGACCTCGCGCTGTTCCTCACGCGCTCGGCGCCGCTGGCGGTGCGCGCGCACGCGACGCGCGATCGCGCCGGGATCGTGCTTGCGACGACCCGCGCCGAGGTGCAGATCGAATGCGCCACCGATCGCCCGCATCACGAGCTCGTCGAGGTGCGCAGCGCGGGCGGCCGCCTGCTCGGTCGCACGACGAGCGCCGGCCGCGCGCGCGGAGCGCTGGCCCGGCTGTCACCTGGCGCGCACCCGCTCGTGCGCTCGCTCACGCGCCAGCTCGAGGCCTACGGCGCCGCGCTGCGCGGCGAGGACCCCGGTCCGCTGGCGACGGCCGGCGAGGGTGCCGCCGTCATGCGCGTGCTCGACGCGGCGCGCCGCTCCGACGCGGTCGGCGGCGAGACCGTGCCGGTCGAAGGCGTCACCGTCGCGTGATCTGTGTCCTGCAGTTCGACGCGGCGAGCGTCGCCGTCGTCGACCGGATGCTGGCCGGCGGGCGACTGCCCGTCCTCGCCGGGCTCGTCGAACGCGGCCCGCGGATCGAGCTCGACACGCCCGCCGACCACTTCGCCGCGGGCGCCTTCCACACGCTCTACAGCGGCGTCGAGCTCGCCGACCACGGTCTCTTCTATCCGTTTCAGTGGGACGCCGGCGCGCAGCGGGCGCGCTACATGACCGCGTTCCCGGCACCGCCCGCGATCTGGGAGCGGCTCGCGCGCGCCGGCCTGCGCACGCTGGCGATCGATCCGTACGAGAGCCGGCCGCCGAATGACTGGTGCGGTACGTACGTGTGCGGCTGGGGCTTTCGCGATCGCGTCGTGCTGCCGCGCTGGTCGCTGCCGCGCGAGGCGGGCGCGCAGCTCGCCGGTCGCCACGGCGAGAGCCCGCCCGCGACGGAGATCTTCGGCCGGCCCAACGCCCGCGAGCTGCTTGCGCTGCGCGCCAAGCTCATCGCCGCGCCGGCGCGCATCGCCGACGCCGCCGTCGAGCTGCTGCGCCGCGACTCGCTACGACCTCGCCTGGCTGACGTTCAGCGCCGCCCACCTCGCCGGGCATCAGTTCTGGGATCTCTCCCAGCTCGCCGCGCCACCCGCCGCCCCCGAGCGGGCGCTGCTGCGCAGCGCGCTGGAGGACGTCTACATGGAGGTCGACGCCGCGTTCGGGCGCGTGCTTGCGGCGTTGCCCGGCGACTGCGACGTGATCGTCGCCTCCGCGGTCGGGATGGACGTCAACAGCTCGCGCGCCGACCTGCTGCCGCAGATGCTCGAGGCCGTGCTGCGCGGCGGCCCGCCGCCCTCCGGCGACGGCGGCGCCGCCGGTGCGATCTGGCGCCTGCGGGCGGCGATCCCGCCCGGCGCGCGCGGGGCGATCGCGCAGGCGCTGCCCGATCGCGTCGCGCTCGAGCTGACCGCGCGCCTCGAGCTGCGCGGGATCGACTGGTCGCAGACGGCCGCGTTCTGTCACCCCGCCGACAACCAGGGCTACATCCGCCTGAACCTGCGCGGCCGTGAGCGCGACGGGATCGTCGACCCCGCCGAGGCCGGCGCGCTGCTGGCGACGATCGCCGCGGGCCTGAACACCTTCACCGATCCCGACGGCGCGCCCGCCGTCGCGCGCGTGGATCGCGTCGCCGAGCACCACGCCGGCGCGCGCACCGACCAGCTCCCCGACCTCGTCGTGCAATGGAGCGAGCGGCCGGCGACGACGCTCCCCGGCGTGCACTCGCCGACCTTCGGCGACGTGCTGCGCCGCGGCACCGGCAGCGGGCGCTCGGGCAACCACACGCCCGGCGACGCGTGGGCCGTCGTCGCGCCCGGCGCGCACGCCGTCCGCGCGGGGCGGGCGGGCGCGGGTCCCCGCGCCTGGTCGACGTCGCCGCCACCGTGGCCGCCGTCTGCGGCGTCGACCGCGACGGGCTAGCGGGCGAGCCGCTGCTCGGCGATCGCTAGCGCCGCGCCGGCCGCGACCGCCGCCTGCGCGAGCGCGACGCAGCCCGCGACGCGCGGGCCGGCGCTCACCGTCGCGCGCGCGAGACGGCGGTAGAACCCGCCGCCGGCCAGCGTGCCGCCGGCGGCGCGAAAGCCGACGGCGCCGCGCCCGTAGCGCAGCTGCTGGCGCACGAGCCCGTCGAGCCCGAGCCGCGGGCAATGCACGACGGTCGCCGCAGGCACGTGGTGCAGCACGCCGCCGGTCGCGATGAGCCGCGCACACCAGTCGCGGTCCTCGCCCGCCGCGAGCCGAAAGGCCTCGTCGAACGGGAGCGTGCGCAGCGTGGCGGCATGGCAGGCGAGGTTGCAGGTCGGGGCGAAGCCGAGCGTCGTGCCGGCCGCGCCGCGCGTGGAGAGCATGAGCGTGTTGGTCAGCAGCTGCGCGGCGGCCGCCGCCGGGCCTGCCGCGGGATCGGCGACCGTCGCGCCCGCGGCCGCGCCGCCGCCGGCGCAGACCGCCGCGAGCCGCTGCGCCCAGCCGGGGGCCGGCACGCAGTCGTCGTCGATGAAGCAGACGACGCCGCCGCGCGCCGCGCGCGCGCCGAGGTTGCGCGCCGCCGCCGGCCCGGCTCCGGCCGCGCGCACGACGCGGGCGCCACCGGGCGCCACCGCCCCACCGCCGTCGTCGACGACGACGACCTCCAGCTCCCCGTCCTGCGCCGCCAGCGCGGCGAGGCAGCGTGCGAGCTGCTGCGGCCGGTCGCGCGTGGGAACCACGACGGAGATCAGCATCGGCTCGCTCGCAGGGCGGCGAACGTCGCCGCGATCGCCGTCGCGACGCCCGCGAGCATCGCCGCGGCGGCGCCGCTCGCGCCCGACGGCGGCACGGTCAGCCACGCGACGGCGGCGAACGCCGCCGCGCCGGCCGCCGCTCCGGTGACGCCGGCGCCCGGTTGCCCGCGCAGCGCGGCGAGCTGGCCGGCGAGCGCCCATAGCGGCGCGAGCGCGGCCGCGGCGAGCGCGACCCGCAGCGCGCCCGCCGCGTCGCGGAACTCCTCCCCCAGCGCCGCGGCGAGCAGCGGCCCGGCGGCGAGCGCGAGCAGCCCGCACAGCGGTACGACGACGCCCGCGCACAGCAGCGCTGCGCGGCGCAGCAGCGCCTCGGCCGCCGCCGGGTCATGCGCGGCCAGCCGCGCGGCCGGCGGCAGCGCGACGAGCAGCGTCTGCAGCACGGCGTACGTGATCGCCAGCGCCGCGCCCGCCGCGATCGCCGCGTGGCCCGTCGCCACCGCGCCCGCGCCGGCGAGCGCGCACGCCGGCGCGGCGCCGCGGTGCACCACCTGGGTGAGCGCGCCGCCGGCGGCCTGCAGCCGCGCGAAGCGCAGCGCGCCCGCCGGCAGCGCGGCGCCCGTCCGCGCGCCGCGCAGCGAGCCCCGCGTGCTCGCGACGCCGAGCGCGAGCGCGGCCGCCGCACCGAGCGCGATCGCGGCGATCGCGCCGTCGAGGCCGGCGCCGGGGTACAGCGCCAGCGCGCCGGCCACGATCACGCCGTTCTCCAGCGGATAGCGCAGGCTCCACGCCGCCGAGCGCTCGAGGCCGAGCGCGAGCTGCGACAGCAGCGTGGCCGC
>CAVRMD010000023.1:0-31290 GCA_963722455.1 uncultured Solirubrobacteraceae bacterium | reverse complement strand
CGAGAGCCGACGAGCGGATTCGAACCGCTGACCCCTTCATTACGAGTGAAGTGCTCTACCAGCTGAGCTACGTCGGCAGGGCGGACAATCCTAGGCCATGTCGGCGATCGCCTCGCTCGGCGATGCGCGCGGCTCGCTCGGAGCCGAGCTCGGGCGGCGACGGCGCCTGCCGGTCGGTTGACAGGACGTTCTGTCTCTGCCACGTTCTCGGCGCGCTAGGCGGCCGTCGGGACGCAGAGGGCACCTCGGTCAGGACCAACGAGCTCCTGACCGAGGACCGGCCGGCGCCGTTGGGAGCTCCTCGGGGGGTAGGACCCGGCTCTCAACGGCCCGGTCCACCGGCCCGCCCCGCGTCAGAGCGGCATCCGCGCTGCTCACCGCCCCGCGTCAGAGCGCGGACCCGGCCACGGCCGCGCCCAGCGCCCGCCCGGCGGCCGCGATCTCGTCGAGCGTCGATGCCGTCCACACGCGCCGCAGCCCCGCCGCTGCGAGCGCGCCGTCGGTGAGCCTGCAGCCGCCGGCGACGGCGTGGATCGGGACGCCGGCGCGCTGCGCGCGGCGCGCGAGCTCGCCGACGACCTTGCCGGCGAAGCTCTGCTCGTCGACACATCCCTCGCCGGCGACGACGAGCTGCGCGGCCCGCATGCGGGCATCGACGCCGAGCGCGTCGAGGACGGCGCCGGCGCCCGGGCGCAACGCGGCGCCGAACGCCGCCCAGAGCCCGCCCGACAGCCCGCCCGCGCAGCCGGTCGCTCGAATCCCGCGCGGGTCGCGCGGCAGCGTCCGGGCGAGCGCGTCCAGGCGCTCCTCGAGCCGCGCGACGGTGGCGGCGTCGGCGCCCTTCTGCGGCCCGAAGAGGCGCGGCGCGTCCTCGAAGGCGACCTCGACGTCGCAGAGCACGGCCAGCCGCGCCCGGCCGATGCCGCCGCCGGCGCGGATCGCCTCGATCGCCCCCGCGCCGCCGTCGGTCGTCGCGCTGCCGCCGGCGGCGACGAGGATCTCGTCCGCGCCCGTCGCCGCGGCGGCGAGGACGAGCTCGCCGGTGCCGGTCGTGGAGGCCGCCCAGGCGTCGCGCTCGCCGGGGTCGACGAGCGCCAGGCCCGACGCCTGCGCCAGCTCGACGATCGCCGTCCGGCCCTCGTCCACGAGGCCGATGTGGCAGTCGGCCGGCCGCCCGAGCGGATCGCTCGCCCGGACGGCGATCAGCGCCCCGCCGAGCGCGTCGACGAGCAGCGCCATCGTGCCCTCGCCGCCGTCGGCCACCGGGCAGCGATCGGTCGACCAGCCGGCCCGCTCGAGCCCCGCGGCGAGCGCGTTCGCCACCGAGCGCGCGTCGTGCGTGCCCTTGAACGAGTCGGGCGCGACGAGGGCGTGCGGTCGCATCGCCGGCAGGCTACCCGGGTGCGCCGGCGCGGCCGCCGGCGCCGCTCAGAGCAGTCGCAGCGCGCGCGCTCGCTCGACGGCGTCGGCGCGCCCGCCGGCCCGCAGCTTGCGGTAGATCGTGCGCGTGTGCGTCTTGATCGTGTTGTGCGCGACGCGCAGCTCGCGGGCGATCTGGGGCAGCGAGAGCGGCCCGCCGAGCATGTGCAGCACCTCGAGCTCGCGCTCGCTGAGGCGGTCCCCCGCGCCGGCGTCGGGATCGGCGTCGGGATCGGCGTCGGCGTCCAACGTCGCGACGGTCCCCGTCGCCGACCGCGGACGCAGCTGCGCGGCGGCGCTCTCGACGAGGGCACGGAGCACCCCGGGGTCCGGGCACTCGAGGCGGGTGACCGCGTGCGCCCGCGCGAGCGTCTGCCGGGCGGCGTGATGATCGCCCTCCTCCTGCTGGCACTCCGCCAGCAGCCCGAGGGCCTGTGCGACGTACAGCGGCTCGCCGTAGGCGCGCGCCAGCGCCAGCCCGTACCCCAGCTCGGCGACCGCGGCCTCGGTACGCCCCTCGACGAGCCGCAGCCACCCCTCCGCGATCGCGATCGTGCAGGCGAGCGCATGCCCCTCGATGCCCGCGCGCCGCATGTGCCAGCGCGCGCGCTCGACGTGGCCGCGCGCCCGCGCGAGCTCGCCGCAGCGCAGGTCCACGAAGGCCAGGTGCGCGAGTGCCACCGCGGCGGCGGCGGCATCCGGCGAGCAGCTCGCGCCGTGGCGCACCGCCCGTTCGAGCTCGCGGCGTGCGTCGCGGTCCGGCGCTCCCGCCCAGAAGGCCGAGCAGCCAAGCGCCAGTGCGAGGCTGACGCCGTGTGCCTCGCCGCGCGCCAGCGACGCGGCATGCAGCGCGCTGCGGCGCGCGTGCGCCACGTCGCCGAACGCAAACGTGGCGGCGATGAGCGCGAGCGCGAACTCCGTGCTGCTGGAGCCGTCGGGCAGCGCCGCGCCGTCGTCGACCTCGCGCGCCAGCGCGACGAGCCGGTCCATCTCGGCGTGCGCGCGGTGCAGGCCGGCGATCCACGCCTTCGCGACGACGAAGCCCGGCACGCGTCCGACCTCGTGCTCGGGCAGCTCGGCGAGCCAGACCGGGATGTGCGGCCGGTCGTCGGAGTTGTGCAGCGCCTTCCAGGACCGCGCGATGCGCGCCGCCGCCGCCTCGCGGTCGCCGGCGCGCAGGTCGTGGTCGATCGCGGCCGCGACGCGACCCTCGCCCGCGTGCCACGCGGCCGCTCGGCGATGCAGCTCGGGCACGAGCTCGGGCTCGGTGGCCTGCAGCTCGGCGCGCAGCAGCTGGCCGAACGGCGCCGCGTAGGCGTGCCAGCGCGCGCGGCGGTCGAGCGGCTCGAGGATGTGGCGCTGGCCGCGGAGCTCGGCCAGGACCTGCTCGGCGGGGGCCGCCGCACCCGCCACCGCGTCGCACAGCGGCGCGCAGAACGAGTCGAGGATCGAGCTCCTGCGCAGAAACCGGCGCGTCGGGGCGCCGAGCCCGCGCAGCAGCGCCTCGGCGAGCTGCGCCGGGCCCATCGCGTCGCCGTCGACGAGGGCGGCGACGGCCCCGGCCCGGTCGCGCGCGCGGTGCAGCGCGAGTCCCGCGAGGTAGAGGTCCGCCGGGCGGCCGCCCGTACGGCGCGTCAGGTCGTTCACATCGTCCTCGCCGAGCCTGAGCTCGAAGACCTCGTTGAGCAGCCGGCCCGCTTCGCCCGCCCCGAAGCGCAGGTCGGCGCCGCGCAGCTCGGTGAGCTCGCCGAGCGCGCCGAGCCGGCCGAGCGGCAGCGCGGGCGGCTGCGACGTCGCGATCGCGACGCGCAGCGTGGCGGGCGCGTTCTCCACGAACCACCCCAGCTGCGCATGGACGTCGCCGTCGGCGACGCACTGCAGGTCGTCGAGCACGAGGTCGAGCTCCGCGTGGCCCGCCCGGAGCTCCTCGACGAGCGGGACGAGGACCGCGGCGTGGATGTCCGGCTCGGCCCGCAGCAGCTCGGCGAGCGAGCGCCGGCCGACGGCCGGGCAGATCGCGGCGATCGCGCCCGTCAGCGCGGCCCAGAACGCGGCCGGCGAGTCGTCCCCGTCGGTGAGCTGGATCCACGCCACGGCACGCTCGGGGTCGCGCCTGACCCACTGGCCGACGAGCGTCGTCTTCCCATACCCGGCCGGGGCGCAGACGAGCAGCAGCCGCGCCTGCGGGTCGATGCGGGCGAGCTGGCGCGCGCGCCTGAGGTGACCCGGACGGGGGCGCGGCGGATCGAACTTCAGCGCCGGCAGCGCCGACCGCAGACCCCCGCGACGGCGCGGCGCGAGTTCGTGCACTGAGGCCGCTGCCACGGTCATCGTGGTCACGCTAGGCGCACGTGCAGGTCCCGAAACACCTCGATTCAGTCCCGTTCGATTCAGACCGGAAGGTGATGCAATTGCTTCGTCGCGGGGCCCGGCGAGTTTCCGTCGGCGCCCGTCCCGGCGACGCCGTCCGCCGCGATCGGCCATCATGCCGCGGTGCCGATCGACGACGGGTCCCCGCAGTTCGACCTGCAGTCGCACTCGACGTGCTCGGACGGCGCGCTCGAACCGGCCGCCGTCGTGCAGGCCGCCGCGGCCGCCGGCGTGACGCTGCTGGCGCTCACCGATCACGACACCGTCGCCGGGGTCGGCGCCGCCCGCGGCGCGGCCGCCGCGGCCGGGATCGGGCTCGTGCCGGCCGTCGAGCTGTCCACGATCGACGTCGTCGCCGACGACCTGCACATCCTCGGATACGGCATCGACCCGGCCGACGAGCCGCTCGCCGGGCGGCTGGACGCATGGCGCGCGGACCGCGCGGCGCGGATCGACCGCATGGCCGAGCGGCTCGACGAGCTGGGCCTGCCGCCCGACCGGCGCGAGATCCAGGCGCGGCGCGCCGCCGGGCTGCCCGTCGGGCGCCCGCACCTCGCCAATGCCGTCATCGCGGCCAATCGCGAGCGCCTGCGAGCCGACGGGCTCACGGAATGCTCGGCGTTCCTGGAGGCCTATCTCTGCCGCGGGGGCGCGGCCTACGCCCGGCGCACGACGCCGACCGTGGTCGAGGCGATCGACGCGATCCACGCCGCGGGCGGCGTCGCCGTCTGGGCGCATCCGTTCTGGGACCTCGACGGCGGCGACGACGTCCGCGCGGCGCTGGAGCGCTTCGGCGCCAGCGGGCTGGACGGCGTCGAGGCCTTCTACACGACGCACGACGCGGCGCAGACCCGTCTGCTCAGCGAGCAGGCCGCGCGCCTCGGGCTGCTGACGACCGGCTCAGCCGACTTCCACGGCCCCGGCCACCGCCGCTTCTCGCGCTTTCGCGCGTTCGAGCTGCACGGCTGCGAGCCGCGCCTGGGGCCGATCGCGGAGTGGGCCGCGGGCTGACCTGCGCCCCGCCGGCGCCGGCCGCGCGCCGAGCGTCAGCGCCGCCGTGGCGATCGCGTAGACGAGCACGGCGGCGATCGACGTCGCGCTGAACACGAGCCCGGCCGCCACGGCGGCCGCGGTGCCCGCGCTGCCGGCGGCGGCCAGCGTCGCCCCGGCGGGCGCACCGGGGCCGAGCGGCAGCAGCCCGAAGGCGCCGAGTGCGGCGAACGTCGCGGCGACGTGGCCCATCCCGTGCGGCAGGCCGCAGGCGAGCAGGACCACCCAGACGCGCGCCGCGCCGAGGCCCGCCAGCGTGACGACGACGGCGACGAGCCGGCGGCGCCGGCCGCGGTCGGCGAGGACCGCGAGGCCGCGCAGCATCGCGACCTGCGGCAGGCGCCGGGGCGCGCAGCGCGCACCGACGAGCACGCCGAGCCCGACCGCGAGGGCGACCGGGGCGACCCAGGCGGCGACGAGGCCGGTGACGGCCGCCGCGAACAGCAGGCTCGCGATCGCGCACAGCTCGAGCGCGAAGATCGGCACGTCGGCCATGCAGATCTGCGCCGCGCGCGGCGCGCGGTCACCGGCGACGCGGCGCAGCACCGCGACGCGCACGGGCAGCGCGGCCTGGCTCTGCGCCGAGCCGGCGACGAACGCCGCGGCGTTCGCGGCGTGCACCCAGCCGCGCGGGATGGCGTGCCCCTGGACCGAGCAGAGCGTCATCCGCCACGCCTCGGAGCGCAGGCCGAGCGTCGCGAGGTGCAGCCAGAGCGCCGCGGCGAGCCCCCACGGCGACACCGTCGCGAGGGCGCCGAGCACGTCGTCGCCGTGCCTGACGCAGAGCCAGCCGACGAGCCCGAGCGCCGAGACCGTGGCCGGCGCGGCGACGTGCGCTCCTCTCACGCCCCACGTTCTCCCTGCTCAGCGGGCTGGCGGGGTGAAGATCTCGCTATCGCGGACCGGATGCCCGCAGGCTCCGGGCCAGCCGCGAGCCGAGCGCGTCGAGGGCGAGCTCCTCGTTGGGATGCAGCTGCAGCGAGGCCCGCGTCTGCTCGACGAGCCCCTGCGCGTCGCGCAGGCGCGCGGCGCCGCGCGCCAGCGCGGCGTCCTCGCGCAGCGCGTCGACGCGGTCGGCGTGATGGACGATCTCCGCGACGCCGTCCTCGATGCAGGCGACGTCGCGCAGCCACAGGCCGACGAGCGCGAGGCCGTCGTGCAGCGCCGCGGTCTGGGCGCGGCGCGCGGCGCGCTTGCCGCGCTCGGCGGCCTCGCGGCGCATCCGCGCGTGATCCTTGGAGATCGCGAACCGCAGCTCGTCGTCGAGCGCGCGCTCGACGGCCTCGCCCGCCGCTGCGCCGGCGCCACGCGCGTGGTCGAGCAGCGCGATCCACGGCCGTCCGTCGATCTCGTCGCGCAGGACGCCGCGGGCCACGGCCTCGGCGCCCGCGCGCAGCGCCGCGCCGTCGCCGAGGGCCAGCGACAGCGCCCGCGCGGCATCGCCGAGGCCGAGGCGCGCGCAGGCGTCCGCGGTCCGCGGATCGATGCCGTGGCGCTCCAGGCGCGCGGCGATCTCGTGTGCGGGCGGCGCGTCGAAGCGGACGGGCTGGCAGCGGCTGGCGATCGTCGGCAGGACCTCCCCGGGCCGGCTGGTCAACAGCAGCAGGTGCGCGAACGAGGGCGGCTCCTCGAGCGTCTTGAGCATCCTGTTGGCCGCCTGGTCGTTGAGCTCGTCGGCGTCCTCGATGACGAAGACGCGGCGATCGGACTCAAAGGGCGTGCGGGCGGCGCCGACGACGACCGCCTCGTCGACGTCGCCGACGAGGATCCCGGCCGCGCTGGCGGGCGCGATCCAGGTGAGATCGGGATGCGCGCCGCGCTCGACGCGGGCGGCCGCGCCCTGCGGATCGGCGGCCCCCTCGGTGAGCAGCGCCGTGGCGAACGCGCGCGCCACCGTGCGCTTGCCGCTGCCGGGCGGCCCGCAGAACAGATAGGCGTGGTTGGGCCGGCCGCCCGGCGCGAGTGCCGCGCCGAGCACCGCGCGCGCGTGAGGATGGCGTTCGGTGCCGCTGATCATGGGCGCCGAACGGTAGCGTCGGATCGATGCGCGGCCGGCTCATCACGATCGAGGGCATCGACGGCGCCGGCAAGTCGACGCTGGCGGCGGCGCTGCACGCCGAGCTCGCCGCCGGGCGCGACGTCGAGCTGCTGCGCGAGCCGGGCGGCGTCGAGCTCTCCGAGCGCGTCCGCGAGCTCGTGCGCGACCCGCGGCTGCGCTGCGATCCACGCGCCGAGGCGCTGCTCTACGCGGCGGCCCGCGCGCAGCTCGTCGACGAGCGCCTGCGACCGTGGCTCGAGGCCGGGACGTGGGTGCTCGTCGACCGCTTCGTCGACTCGTCGCTGGCCTACCAGGGAGCGGGCCGCGGCCTCGGCGTCGCGGAGATCCTGGCGCTCCACGCGTTCGCCACCGGCGGGCTGCTTCCGGACCGCACGCTGCTGCTGCGCATCGACCCCGCCACGGCGCGTTCGCGCCAGCGGGGACGGCCCGACGCAGCCGACCGGCTCGAGCGCGAGGAGCACGAGTTCTTCACCACGGTGGCCGCCGCATACGACGAGCTGGCGGACGGCGACGCGGCCCGGATCCGCGTCCTGAACGCCGGCGACAGCCCCGAGCGCGTGCTGGCGCTCGCCGTGCGAGCGCTCGCAGACCTAGACTCCCCGCGGTCTTGAGCGGGCGCGTCCCCGACTTCGAAGTCGAGCGCTTCGAGCGCGTAGCCGCCGGCGGCGGCGCCGTTCTGCTGCGCATCTCCGGCCGCTGGCGCGCCGACCACCGCGAGCGCCTCGCGCCGCCGATGCTGCTGCTCGACGACGGTCGGCGGTCGCGGCGCCTGTCGGCGCTCCCGGGTCCCGACGACGCGGCGCCGCTCGCCGGGCCCGATCCGCCGCCCTGGCGCGCCGCGTTCTCGATCCCCGCCGCGCAGCTCGCCGAGGGCCACCTCGCGTTCGCGCTGGAGACCAACCGCGGGATGATCGATCTGCCCCGGCCGAAGGAGGCCGCGGCGCGCTCGCCGAAGCCGCCGGGCGCGGCCGACCCGGCGCTGCTGCGCGAGGAGCGCCGCCGCCGCGAGGAGGCCGAGCGCGCCGCCGAGGAGCGCCGGCTGGCGATGGCGCAGCTCGACCGCCGGCTGCAGTCCGAGCGCGGGCTGCGCGACGCCGCCGAGCGGGCGGCCGCCGCCGCCGGCGCCGAGGTCGCCGAGCTGCGCGCGAAGGTCGACACCGCGCTGCGCGGCGGCGACCGCGTCTCGCGCGAGCTCAGCGAGCGCGTCGAGTCGCTCGAGCGCGCGCAGCGCGAGGCCGAGCAGCAGGCGCGCAGCGCCCGCGAGGAGACGGCGGCCGCCCGCGGCGAGCTCAAGGAGCGCGTCGCCCGCGAGCTCGCCGCGCGCGGGCAGCTCGAGGAGGCGGTGGCCGCCCGCGAGCGCGAGGTGCTCGCCGCACAGGAGCAGGCCAAGCGCGCGCAGGCGCTCGCCGAGCAGCGCAGCCGGGCCGCCCAGGAGGAGGCCAAGCGCGCGCAGGCGCTCGCCGCGCAGAGCAGCCAGGCCGCCCGCGAGGAGGCGCGGTCGGCGGCGAGGCGCGCCGAGGCGGCGATCCAGGCGGCGCGCGACGAGGCGCGGGCGAAGATCGAGCGCGAGCTCGAGCAGGCGCGCGAGCGCCAGGCCGCGCTCGCCGCCGAAGCCCGCGCGGCGCGCGAGCGCGACGCCGCCGAGGTCCGCGAGCAGATCGAGCAGGCCGAGCAGACCGCGCACCTGGCGCGCTCCGAGCAGGAGGCCGCCGAGCAGGAGGCGGCGCTCGCCGCCGGCGAGCTCGCGTCGGTGCAGGAGGCGGCGGCCGGCATGGCCGAGGAGCTCGCGCACGCGCGCTCCCAGGCGAGGGCGCTCGAAGCTGCCCGGGCTGGCGCCGAGACGCTCGCCGACGAGCGCGCGCAGGCGCTGCAGGCGGCGCGCGCCAAGCTCGCGGAGGCCAACGAGGCCACGCAGGCCGCCACCGCCCGCGCGACGCAGGCGTCACGCGCGCTGGAGACCTCGCGCCGCGTCGAGCGCGAGCGCGACGAGGCCGTCGTCGCCGGCCGCGCCGCCGCCGAGCGCGCCGACCGCGCGACGAGCCGCCTGCGCACGCTCGAGCGCGAGCTCGAGCACCTGCGCCGCCGTGCCGCGACCGGCAAGAGCGCCGAGCAGGGCGTGCAGGCGCTCCAGGCGCGCGTCGACGAGCTCGAGGACGAGCGCCGCCGGTTCGAGCAGTCCGCCGAGCGGGTGTCCGAGCTCGAGGCCGCGCTCGCGGCCGCGCAGGACGAGCGCGGCACCGCCGAGCAGCAGGCACGGCACGCGCTCGCCGAGCTCGCCGAGCTGCGCGACGAGCTGGGCGTCGCCGAGGCCGAGACCGGCCGGCTGCAGGAGGCGCGCGCCGAGACGCAGCGCCTGGCGAGCCGCATCGCCGAGCTCGAGGACGCCGCGAAGGAGCGCGAGCGGGCCGCCGCGGAAGCCGCCGGCGCCCATGCCGCCGAGCTCGCCGAGGCGCGCGAGCGCACCGAGGCCGAGCTGACGGCGGCGTCCGCCGAGCTGCAGCGCGAGCGCGAACGCGTCGCGCAGCTCGAGTCGATCGCCGCGCAGCGCGCCGAGGAGCTTCAGGCGCGCGCCGACGAGCTCGGCGAGCGCGCATCCCGGGCCGAGCGGCGCGTCGCGGAGCTCGACGAGCTGGGCGCCGAGCACGAGCGCGAGCGCGCCCGTCTCGCGCAGGCCATGGAGGAGATCGCGCGGCTCGAGAACGCCGACCGGCAGCTGCGCGACGTCCGCGCCGGGGCGCAGGATGCCGCCGCCCGCCTCGCCGACGAGGCCGCCGCCCGCGAGCAGGCCGAGCGGCGCGCCGAGCTGGCCGCCGCCGAGCTCGAGCAGCTGCGCGCGCAGGCCGCGCGCGCCGCCGAGCTCGAGCGCCGGCTGGCGTCGAGCCGCACCGACGGCAGGCACGTGGCCGAGCTCGAGCGGCGGGTGCAGGAGCTGACCGATCGCGCGGCCGCCGCCGACGAGCTCGAGCGCCGGCTCGAGGAGACCGCCTGGAAGTCGGCGTCGCGCAACAAGGCGCTCGAGGAGCTGCGCGCGCAGGCCCAGGCGCATGCCGCCGAGCTCGCGGCCGCGCGGTCCGAGGCGCAGGCGCGGTCCGCCGACCTCGACGCCGCGCGCGAGCAGCTTGCCCAGCGCGCGCAGGAGCTGCGCGAAGCCCGTGCGCGCCGGGAGCACGAGGACGAGCTGCAGGCCGAGCTGCAGGCCGCGCGCGGGCAGTCCGAGCAGCTTGCCGGCGAGCGCGAGTCGGCCCGCGCCCAGGCGGCCGTGCTCGACGCCGCCCTGCGCGCCGCCGAGCGCGAGCTCGAGCGGGCCAACGCCAGCCTCGACGAGGCGCGCGCGCAGGAGCGCGAGCGCGCCGAGCAGCTCGCGGCGGCGTCGGCCGCCGCGGCCGACGCGCAGCGCGAGCTCGCCGCGTCGCAGGAGGGCCGCGAGCGCGAGCTCGCCGAGATCCGCGACGAGCGCGCCGCGCTCGCGGGCGAGCTCGAGGACGTCCGCGCACAGCAGGCCGACGCCGGTCGCAGGCTCCGCGAGGCGGGCGCCCGCGCGACGGAGCTGGCCGACGAGCTCGACAGCGCCCGCACGCAGCGCGACCAGGCGCTCGCCACGGCCGAGCGCACCGCCGCCGCGCTCGAGCACGCGCGCGCGCAGAGCGCGAACCTCGAGGAGCAGCTCGCCGGCGCGCGCGAGGACGCGGCGGTCGGCGAGGCGCTGCTCGAGGAGGCCGCCGAGCGCACCCAGGACCTCGAGCTGCAGCTGCGTGAGATCAACGGCGACGCGCGCGAGCGCGCGGCGGCGCTGGACGGCGCGCGGTCCGAGACGGCCGCGGTGGCACGGCAGCTCGCGCAGGCCCGCGAACGCATCGCCGAGCTGTCGGCGCAGGCCGGCGACAGCGGCGAGCGCGCCGACGCGCTCGAACGGGAGCTGAACGCGACCTCGGCGCGCGCCGACGACCTCGCGCAGACGCTCGAGCGGCGCGACGCCGAGACGCAACAGCTGGCGCGCACGCTCGCCGCGGCGCAGCAGCGCGAGGGTGAGACGGCCGCGGAGCTCGAGCGCGCCGTGCAGGCGCGCGAGGCCGCGCGGGCCGGGCTGGAGGCCGCCGGCGCGCGCGGCGACGAGGCCGCGCGGCGAGCGCTCGAGCTCGAACAGGGGCTCGCGCAGGAGCGCGAGCAGCGAGCGGCCTCCGACGCCGATCGCGAGCAGCTCGCGCAGCGACTCGCCTCCGCCGAGGCGCGGACGCGAGCGGCCGAGGAGCGCGCCGGCGCGCTGCAGACGCAGACCGACGCGATGCGGTCCCAGCTGCAGGCTGTCTCGGCGCAGCTCGAGGACGCGCGGGCACGGTCCGCCGAGGCGCTCGCGGCCGCGGAAGAGGCGGCGGCCGAGCGCGAGGCCGTCGCCGCGCAGCGAGCGCAGGCGAGCGCTGCGATCGCAACGCTCACCGCGGAGCGCGACGCGGCCGTCGAGCGTGCCGAGGCGCTCGCCACGACGGTCGCCGAGTCCGAGCGCCGGATCGCGACGCTCGCTTCACGCCGCGACGACGCCGGCGCCGAACTGCGCGAGCTCGCCGCCGAGCGCGACGAGGCGCGCGCCGAGCTCACCGCGCTGCGCGAGGCGCATGCGGCCGCGCAGGCCGAGATCGCCCGCCTCGGCGACGCGCGCGACTCCGCCGAGGCGGAGATCGCGCGGATGCGCGACGGGGCGGACGGCGCCCGGGCCGAGATCGCGGCGCTGCAGGAGGAGCGCGAGACCGCCCGCGCCGAGATCGCCCGCCTGACCGACGAGCGCGAGACCGCCCACGCCGAGATCGCCCGCCTCGACGAGGAGCGCGACAGCGCGCGCGTGGAGATCGCCCGCCTGACCGACGATCACGAGACCGCGCTCGCCGAGATCACCCGCCTGACGACGGAGCAGCGGGCGGCGCAGGCGCAGATCGCGCGCAGCGCCGGCGCACACGACGCGGCGCGAGCCGAGATCGCCGGCCTCACCCAGCGGCGCGACGCGGCCGAGGTCGAGCTCGCGACGCTCCGCGCGGCGCGAGACGACAGCCAGGCCGCGATCGACGAGCTCACCTCCGAGCGCGAATCGATGCGCTCGCAGCTCGCCGAGCTCACGGGCGAGCACGGCAGCGTCGACGAGCGCATCAGGGCGCTGACGAGCTCCGAGCGAGAGGCGCGCGCGCAGGCACGAGCGCTGAAGGAGCAGCGCGACGAGGCGCGCGCTCAGATCGAGCGGCTGTCCGCCGAGCACGACGAGGCGCAGCGCCGCGTCGACGCGCTGTCGGCCGCGCACGCCGAGGTCTCGGCCGCGCTGGACGGCCTACGCGGCGAGCACGACGGCCTGCGGGCGCAGCTCACCGAGGCGAGCGCTGCCGGGGACGCCGCCGAGGAGCGCCTCGCGGCGGTCGCGCAGGAGCGCGATCGCATGCGAGCCGACGCCGAGCGCCTCGCCGGGGAGCGCGACGCGGCGCGGGCCCAGGTCACGCGGATCGCGCAGGAGCGCGACGAGGCGCGGGCCCGGATCGGCGACCTGACGAGCGAGCGCGACGACGCCCTCGCGGCGCTGCTGGCGCGCACCGAGCAACGCGATGCGGCGCGCACGGAGATCGAGCGGCTCGAACGCGAGCGGCTCGCCGGGGCCGCCCAGCTCGACGAGATCGCCGACGCGCGCGACGCGGCGATCGCTTCCGTCGCGGCCCTCACCGCCGAGCGCGACGAGACGGCCGCGCGATTGCGTGCGCTCGCCGACGAGCATGCGGCCGCCGAGGCCCGCATCGAGCAGCTCGCCGGCGAACGCGACGCCGCCGGCGAACGCATCGACGAGCTCACCGGCGAGCGCGACGCGACCCACGTCCGCATCGAGCAGCTCACCGGCGAACGCGACGCCGCCGAGGCCCGCATCGAGCAGCTCACCGACGAACGCGACGCCGCCGAGGCCCGCATCGAGCAGCTCACCGACGAACGCGACGCCGCCGAGCGCCCGCATCGAGCAGCTCACCGGCGAACGCGACGCCGCCGAGGCCCGGCTGGCGCAGCTCACCGGCGAACGCGACGCCGCCGAGGCCCGCATCGAGCAGCTCACCGGCGAACGCGACGCCGCCGAGGCCCGCATCGAGCAGCTCACCGGCGAACGCGACGCCGCCGGCGCCCGCATCGACCAGCTCACCGGCGAACGCGACGCGACCGCGGCCCGGCTGGCGCAGCTCACCGGCGAGCACGACGCCGCCCACGTCCGCATCGAGCAGCTCACCGGCGAGCACGACGCGGCGACGGCCCGCATCGAGCGGCTCACCGACGATCGCGACCAGCTCGCGGCGCGCGCGCGCGAGCTCGCCGAGCAGCGCGACGAGAGCGCCGCGCGGCTCGTCGAGCTCGCCGAGGAGCTCGACTCGGCGCGCGCGCGGATCGCGCGCGTGACCGCCGAGCGCGACGACGCCGCGGCGGAGATCGAGCGGCTCGACGGGCTGCTCGCCCAAGCGCGCGACTCCGCCGACCAGCGCGCCGAGGAGGACGCCGACCTCATGCGCGAGCTCGAGGAGGCGCTGAGCACGACGCGCGCCGAGGTCGACCGGCTCGCCGCCCACGAGAGCGCGCTCGGCGGCGACCTCGAGGACGCGCTGGAGGACGTGCGCCGCGCCACCCGGCGCATCGACGAGCACGAGCGCGAGCGCGAGCAGCTCGAGGCGCAGCTCGACGAGGCGAGCGAGGCGATGACCGCCGCCGAGCGGCGGGCCCGCTCGGAGTCCGCAGCCCGCAAGGCGCTCGAGCAGCGCCTGCGCAGGCTCGCCGCGTCGAGCGAGGAGGCCGCCGAGCAGGCCGAGGAGGCCCGCGAGGCGGCGCTGCGCGCCGGCGCGCGTGCGGCCGAGACCGCGCAGCGCCAGGCTGCCGAGGAGGCGGCGGCGCGCGCCGAGCAGCGCGAGGCCGACCAGCGCGAGCGCGAGCGCGACCGCGCGGCGGACGTGCAGGAGGCCGAGCAGCGGTCGTCGCGCCGGCGCGACGAAGAGCGCCAGCGCCTGGCCGACGCCGAGCGGCTGCGTCGCGAGCAGGAGCGGGCGCTGCGCGAGGCCGTCGAGCAGCGGCGCCGCGAGCGGGCCGCGCGCCGCGAGCGCGAGGCCGCCGCACGCGCCGAGCCGGCCGCCCCGCCAAGCCGCCGCGAGGCCGATGCCCAGCCGCAGCCCGAGCCCGCCGGCGCGGCGGCGCGGGCCGAGCGCAGCAGCGCCCCGCCGCGCCCGGCGCGCGAGCTGCGCCGCACGCCGGCGCCCTCGGCGACGGCGTCGCCACGCGTCAGCACGCTGCCCAGCTCGCGCTCGCGCCTGCGCGCGCAGACCCATCGCCTGCCCTCCGAGCTCGTCGTCGGGATCCTGCTGCTACTCGTCGCGGCGACCGCCGCGCTGCTGCTGCTGCTGGGCGTCGTGCGCGTCGCCGTCACCGGCTGACGCGCCCACCGCCCCGCCGCGCCACCGCGCCACCAGTCAGTCGCCCGGCGGCGGCCTGCCGGTGCTCGTGCCGGGTGCGGGCGGGGCCGTCGGCGCGCCGGGAGCGGCGGCGGCGGGCGGCGCGCCGCCCGCGGGCCCGGCGGGCGGGATGCCGGCAGCCGGGCCGGTCGCGGGCGCGGGCGCGGCGGCGTTCGGCGCGTCGTAGCGCGGGCTGAGCGGCGTGCCGGTCGCGGTCGGCGAGCCCGCCACCGGAACCTCGAAGAGCGCCAGGCGCCCGGCGAGCGCGAGCGTCCCCGAGCCGACCGGGTCGAGCTCCAGCAGCCGCCGCGTCGCGGCCCGCGCGCCCGGCCGGTCGGCGGTCTTCAGCGCGAGCTGCAGCAGCCGCTGCCACGCGAACGTGCTGTAGGGCTGGCGGTCGACGGCTTCGAGCAGGTACCGGCGCGCGTCGAGCAGCCTGCCGCGTCCCTCGGCGATCGCGGCGGCGGCGAACAGGGGGCGCACCGCGACGGGATCCAGGCGCGCCGCGAGGTCGGCCTGCGCGGCGGCCCGCTCGAGCTCGGCGGGACCGGCCGAGGCCGTCACCGCGGGCGCCGAGCTCGCCTTGTCGTCGGCGACGAGCGGCAGCGCCGCCGAGACGATCACGAGGGCCGCCGCGACGCAGGCCAGCGCGAGCGCCGCGCCGCGCGGACCGGTCGCGGTGCGAGTCGGCGCCACACCGGCGCGCGGCGCCCACGGCGTGCCGACGAGGACGCCGACGAAGAGCAGGGCCGGGACCGTCACGCCCGGGATGTCCCAGTCCCAGTCGACGAGGCCGTGCACGAGCCAGCCGAGCGCGCCGGCGAACAGCGCGACCGCCATGTCGCGCTCGTGGCCGCGCCCCATCGCGCGGATGCGGTCCAGCGCGGCGAACAGCAGAAAGCCGAGCGCCCCCGAGACGAGCAGCGTCCCGACGATGCCGGTCTCGGCGAGGAACTGCAGCGGCATGTTGTGCGGCTGCACGACGCTGAGCTCGACCTGCCGGTACATCTTGTGGGTCACCGCGAAGGAGCCGGCGCCCCAGCCCTGCACCGGCTTGTCGTACCAGGCGCCCGCGGCCTCCTTCCACCACACCCAGCGGTTGCCGGAGTTCGAGGAGATGATCCGCGCGGGGTCCGAGACCTCGTCTTTGCTCGTCTCGGTGAACGTCTCCCACGCGCGGTCGCCCCACCCGCGCGGGCCGCCGTCGGCCGTCGCGATCCCGCCGAGGACGAGCAGGCCGAGGACCGCGGCGACGCAGGCCAGCCCGCGCCAGACCAGGCGCGTGCGCTGCGGGCTCCACGCGGTGCGCTGCTCCAGGCGCAGCAGGCCCCAGCCCGCGATGAGCAGCCCGAGGACGCTGCCGGCGACGACGAGGCCGAGCACGATCCCGTCGGGCACGCGCTCGTCGAGCGGCACGCCGATCCCCTTCAGCGCGGGCCGGCTGAAGGCCAGGCCGAGCGCCGGGATCGCCGCGACGATCGTGACGCCGACGACGGCCAGGCCGGGCAGGCGCGGGCCGCCGAGCACCGTCAGCACGGCGAGCACCGTGACGAGGGCGAGGATCCCACCGCGCGAGTAGGTCATGAGCAGCGTGACGAGCAGGACGAAGAGCGCGACGAGCCCTGCCAGCCGGGTCACCTCGCGGCGCGCCCTGTCGGTCGTCAGGCGCAGCGCGATCGGGATCGCGAGCACCATGACGAGACCCAGCGCGTTCCAGTACTCCAGCGGCGCGCGCAGGCGGGAGGTGATCGCCGTGTGGTCGAAGTCGATCCCCAGGACCTCGACGCCGGGCATGATCTTGCCGCCGAGCGCGTAGAGCGCGCAGGCCAGCGCCACGAGCAGCCAGCCGTAGGCCAAGCGGCTGATCGCGCGCGGCAGGCTCGAGGCGAGCGTCATCGCCAGGACGAGCACGAGCGCGTAGGCGATCGTGCGGTTGACGTGCGCCCAGGTGCGCTCGGGCGCGACCGACCACAGCAGCGTGACCGCGCACCACACGGCGAAGCCGACGAGCAGGCCGATCCCGATCCACGCCTCGGCGGGCGCGCGCAGCGTCAGCGTGCGCGCGACGAGCAGGCCGACCGCGGCGCCGACGCAGACGAGCGCGACGCCGATCTGCAGGCGCGGCTCCTCGGGCAGCCCGACCGCGCCGTCGGCGAAGACGGCGTACAGGCAGACCGCAACGAGCGCGGCGAGCAGCGCGACGCCCGATCGGGGCGTGCGAGCGAGGGCCGGACGCACGCCCGCGCGCGTGGCGACCCGCGGGCTTGCGGGGGTCGTGACGGCCATGGCTAGCGGTCGCCGATGCTAGCGTGAGGTCGATGACGCGCCGCCTCCCGGTCCTGCTCGCCGCCGTCGTGATCAGCCTGCTGTGCGCCGTCCCCGCCCGGGCGGACCTGGCCTCGCGGATCTTCGAGGACTACACGCAGGACGGCCGGCTCGATCCGTGCCGCTACGGCATCGACGACCTGCGCAAGCTCAAGAGCGCGATCCCCAACGACGCGCAGGCCTACGCGGCGGACTTCGTCGCGGCCGTCGACGACGCGCTCGCGCGCCGCGCCGAGGGCGCCTGCAACACGTCCAAGCCGTCCCCCGCCGCGACGGCGCCGCCGCCCGCCGCGGGCGGGGCCGCCCGCCGCCGCCGGCGGCCGGCACGCCCGCGCCGAGCGTCGCGACGCCGGGCGTCCCGGGCGCGGCGCAGCCGCCCCCGACGCCGGGCCTCGCGCCCGTCGCGTCGCCCGACGTCGCCCTGCGCGACGCGATCGGCATCGCCGCCGGCGCGAGCGACCCGGCCACCGGCGCGCCGTTTCCGCTCGTCGCCCTCGCGATCCTCGCCGGCCTCATGGCGCTGGGGGGCGTCGTGCTCGGGTTGGCGCGCTGGCGCGCCTGGCAGCCGGCGTGGGTGGAGCGCTTCGGCCACGCGGCCGGCGAGGCCGGCTGGCGGGCATCGACGACGTGGGCGGAGTTCGCCGACTTCGTGCGCTTGGGCAGGTAGGCGCAGCATCGCTCCAATGCCCTAAAGGCACTCGGGTTTTCCGGGTATGTACGCTGTCGGCGTGACCTACGTCATCGCAGGCAGCTGCATCAAGGACGACTCGTGCATCGAGGTCTGTCCGGTCGACTGCATCCACCCCAAGCCGGGCGCGCCCGACTTCGAGACGGCGGAGCAGCTCTACATCGATCCCGCGGTCTGCATCGACTGCGACGCGTGCGTGGAGGCCTGCCCGGTCGACGCGATCTACGCCCAGGCCGAGATCCCCGCGACGTTCGACTACGCCCTGGATCTCAACGCGCGCTTCTTCGGCGAGCAGAGCACCGCCGAGCGCACGGCGAAGGTCGCATGACGCGCACGCGGCCCCGCGTGGCGATCGTCGGCGCCGGTCCCGCCGGCGCGTTCGCCGCCGCCTGCCTGCGCCGCACCCACGGCGACGCGGAGGTCGACCTCTTCGAGCGCCTGCCGACGCCCTGGGGGCTGCTGCGCGGCGGCGTCGCGCCCGACCATCAGGAGATCAAGCGCCTGCAGGACACGTTCGACCGCCAGACGCTGCGCCGCGGCTGCCGCCTGCTCGCCAACGTCGAGGTCGGCGTCGACGTCACGCACGCCGAGCTCATGCGCCACTACACGGCGGTCGTGTACGCCACCGGCGCGCAGACCGACGCGTCGCTGGGGATCCCCGGCGAGGAGCTGCCCGGCAGCAGCGCCGCGACCGACTTCGTCGGCTGGTACAACGGCCACCCGGACCACCGCGAGCTGACGTTCGACCTGTCGTCCACGCGTGCGGTCGTCGTCGGCAACGGCAACGTCGCGGCCGACGTCACGCGCCTGCTCACGCGCAGCATCGACGACCTCGCGCGCACCGACGTCGCCGACCACGCGCTCGACGCGCTGCGCTGCAGCGCGATCGAGGAGGTCGTCGTGCTCGGCCGGCGCGGGCCCGCGCAGGCGGCCTTCACGAGCGCCGAGCTGCGCGAGCTCGGCCGCCTCGACGGCGTCGAGATCGTCGTCGACGCCGCCGACCTCGAGCTCGACGACGTCTCGCGCGAGTGGCTGGCCGACAGGGGCACGTTCACGGCGCGCACGAACCTCGCGCTGCTGCGCGAGTTCGCCGCCCGCCCGGCGAACCCCGCCGCCAGGCGCCGGATCGTGCTGCGCTTCCTCACCTCGCCGGTGAAGATCCACGGGACCGGCCGCGTCGAGGCGATCGTCGTGGGCCGCAACGAGATCGTCCGCGCCGACGACGGGAGCCCGCGCGCGCGGGCGCTCGACGCGCCCGCCGAGACGCTCGCATGCGGCCTCGTCCTGCGCTCGGTCGGCTACCGCGCGGTGGCGCTGCCCGGCGTGCCGTTCGACGCGCGCCGCTTCGTGCTGCCCAACGAGCGCGGCCGGGTGCTGACGCCCGACGGCGAGCGGCTCCCCGGCGTGTACGCCGTCGGCTGGATCAAGCGCGGACCGACCGGCATCCTCGGCACGAACAAGCGCGACGCCGAGGAGACCGTCGCCGGCCTCGTCGAGGACCTCGTCGCGGGCGTCCTGCCCGCCCCCGAGCAGCCCGAGCGCGAGCAGCTCGACGCGCTGCTCGGCGAGCGCGTGCACGGTCTCGTCGACGCCGACGGCTGGCGGGCGATCGACGGCCACGAGGTCAGGCGCGGGCGCGCCGAACGGCGTCCGCGCGTCAAGATCGCCTCGCGCGACGAGCTGCTGTCCGTCGCCGGGGCGGCGCAGAGGCAGCTGAGCCCCGCCGCTCGGTAGGCGGCCGGCGTACGCGGACCCGACGGGCCGAAGCCCGCGCCGCGCGAAGCCCGCGCCGCGCGGTTGCCGCGCCGCGCGCGCGGCGCTACGCTGCGCACACCACCTCCGCCGGCGCCCGCGCGCCGTCCACGAGGGGAGCCATTCGATGAGTGCCCTCACAGAACACCGCACGTCGCGCCGCACGGGCTGACCGCCCTCCCGCGCGACTCGTCTCTGCTCACTGTTCTCAGCACCCTCGGAGGTCCCACGTTGTCGCGCGATCAGCGCACCCGTGCCCGGCATCGCGGCCGGGCCACGTTCAGATGCCGTCACTGCAAGCTCGACGTGCCGCTGGAGGCCCCCGGCACCCGGCACCGCAACCATTGCCCGAGCTGCCTGTGGTCCCAGCACGTCGACGACGACGTGCCCGGCGACCGCGACGCCGACTGCGGCGCCTCGATGACGCCGATCGCGGTGTGCGTGCGCGAGGACGGCGAGTGGGCGCTCGTCCATCTCTGCGGCGGCTGCGCCACGGTGCACCTCAACCGCATCGCCGGCGACGACAACCCGCTGCTGCTCATGCGGCTGGCCGTGCGCCCGCTCGCGCAGCCGCCGTTCCCGCTGGAGTGGCTGACGCGGCTGTGAGGCGGGCGCGCCGCCGGCCGGCCGCTTCTCGCTACTGTGCGCGCTTCGTGCTGCTCGAAGGCCGACGACTGCTCATCACGGGAGTCCTCACGGAGGGCTCGATCGCCTTTGCCGTCGCCCGCCGGGCGCAGGAGGAGGGCGCCGAGATCGTCCTGACCGGCTTCGGCCGCGGGATGCGGATCACGCAGCGGATCGCCAAGCGCCTCGGCGACCCGCCGCCCGACGTGCTCGAGATGGACGTCAACGAGCCCGACCAGCTCGCCGCCGTCGCCGCCGACGTCGAGCAGCGCTGGGGCGCGCTCGACGGGATCCTGCACGCGATCGCCTTCGCGCCCGCCGACGCGCTGGGCAACAACTTCCTCAACACGCCCGTCGAGAGCGCGCAGACCGCCTTCGCGACGAGCGCCTACTCGCTGAAGTCGCTCACGGTCGCGATGCTGGCGCTGCTGGAGAAGGGCGACGCGCCGGCGATCGTCGGGCTGGACTTCGACGCCCAGGTCGCCTGGCCGGTCTATGACTGGATGGGCGTCGCGAAGGCGGCGCTCGAGGCCGTCAACCGCTACCTCGCGCGCGACCTCGGGCCGAAGGGGATCCGCTGCAACCTCGTCTCGGCCGGGCCGATCGGCACGATGGCGGCGAAGTCGATCCCCGGCTTCAGCGAGCTGGCCGGCGTCTGGAACACGATGGCCCCCCTGCACTGGGACACGACCGACGCCGGCCCGACCGCCGACGCGATCCTCTTTTTGCTGTCGACGCTCTCACGCGGCGTGACCGGCGAGATCATGCACGTCGACGGCGGCTTTCACGCGATGGGCGCGCCGCCCTCGCCGCCGGCCGAGCCCGCCCCGGAGCCCGCCGACGGCGACGCCGACGGCGAGCCGCCCCCCGCGTAGACGGCCCGAAACCACAGCTCGGTGAGCTGGCGGACCGCCTCGCGCATGTCGCGCCCGTGGCGGATGACCTCGATCGTCAGGTGGCGCTCGACCATCGCGCAGAGCGCCTGGGCGGCGACCCGCGCGGGGATGTCGTCGGGCGCCAGGCCGCGCAGCTGGTCGCGCGCGATGCGCGACTCGGCGCCGGCGATGAAGCGGTTGACGTAGGGCTCCCACTGCGAGGGCATGTGCTCGTCCTCGCCGTAGAGGTGCGCGGCGAGGATGAGGATCGGGCCGTTGCGGTTCACGACGCCGACGAAGCGCGCCAGGCCGAGCGCAAGCTCCATCCGCGGATCGCCGGCGCCGGTGAAGTACGGCGAGGCGGCCTCGTCCATGTCGGCGAACGCCTGCTGGATGAGGCGGTCCATGACCGCGCGCTTGTTCTCGAAGTAGAAGTAGACCGTCGTGCGGCTGACGAACGCCCGCCGCGCGATCGTGTCGATCGTGACCTGTTCGTGGCCGCCCTCGCTGAGCAGCTCGCGCGCCGCCTCGAGGATCGCGTCCTCGGTGGCGTTGCGCGGCGCCAGCGGCGGGCCGGTGGGGTCCGATGGGGAGGTGTCCGCTGCGGTCCTCGGGTTCGACACGGCTAGCTCGCACCGTACGCCTCTCGGCGCCGCTGTGTCACCCCCGGACCACGTGCGCGCGCCCCGCGGCGGCGCGCCCCCGCCCCGCGGCGGCGCGCGCGGGTCAGGCCCGGCGGCGCGCCTCGAAGTGCGCGGCGATCCGCTCGCGCGTCTTGGACGGCGCCACGATCTCGTCGACGAAGCCCATCGCCGCCGCGATCGCGACCGGCAGGTGCTCGTCCTCGTAGGCCGCGGCGAGCTCGGCCGGGTCGGCGCCCGCCTCGAGCTCGCGGCGCTTGACGATCTCGACCGCCTGCGGGGCGCCCATGACGCCGATCCGCGCGTTGGGCCACGCCAGGCAGAGGTCGTTGCCGAGGTCGCGGCAGTTCATGACGATGTACGCGCCGCCGTAGGCCTGGCGCAGCGTCACGGTGACGCGCGGCACCTCGGCGACCGAGAACGCGCGCAGCAGCTCGGCGCCGCGGCGCAGCACCGCCTCGCGCTCCTGGCGCACGCCGGGCCGGTAGCCGGGCGTGTCGGACAGCACGACGAGCGGGATGCCGTAGCGGTCGCACATGTTCACGAACCACGCGCCCTTGTCCGACGCGGCGGCGTCGAGCACGCCGCCGAGGTAGCGCGCCTGGTTGGCGATGATGCCGACCGGGTGGCCCTCGATGCGCCCGAAGCCGACGACCATGTTCTTCGCGTAGCGCTTGCTGAGCTCGAGGAACTCGCCGCCGTCGAGCAGGCGGCCCGCGACGTCGCGCACGTCGTAGACGCGGCGCTGGTTGGTCGGCACGTTCTCCGCCGGGTCGCCGGCGGGCGGGTCGACCGGCTCGCGGTAGGGCAGCGGCCCGCCGCGCGTGCCGGGGAAGTACGACAGCGCCTGGCGGATGAGGTCCGCCGCCTCGGCGTCGTCCTCGGCCTCGACGTGCGAGACGCCGGTCTTGCGGTGCACCCGCGAGCCGCCGAGGTCGGATGCCGTGACGACCTCGCGCGTGACCTTGGCGATGACGCGCGGCCCCGTGAGGAACATCTGCGCCCCGTCGCCGACCATCATCACGAGCGTGCCGAGCGACGGCGAGTACGCCGCGCCGCCCGCGCACGGCCCGCAGATGACGCTGATCTGCGGCACCTTCGCGCGCGACGTCGCGCGGAAGATCGACGCGTACGCGCCGAGCGCGCCGACGCCCTCCTGCAGGCGCGCGCCGCCGGAGTGCAGGAAGCCGACGACCGGCGCGTTGGCCTTGTCGGCGGCCTCGATCGTCGAGACGATCGTGTCGCCGCCCTTGCGCCCCAGCGAGCCGCCCTTGTGCTTGACGTTCTGCGACCAGACGTAGACCGGGCGCCCGCCGACCCGTCCCGACCCGCAGATGACGCCGTCGCCGGACTCGCTGCGGATCGGGTGAAACGAGCCGTCGTCGAGCAGCAGGTCGATCCGCGCCCGCGCCGGGACCGGCGGCTCCTCGACGACGTCGACGGTCTCGGTCAACGGCGCTGCCTCGGTGCTCATCGCGGGAGTCCCCTGTCGTCGTTGGCGTCGTGGTCGTGCGAGCGCGCGGGTGCCGTCATCACGCCTTCCGGAAGACGAGGCACGCGTTCTGGCCGCCGAAGCCGAACGAGTTGGACATCGCCACCGCGATGTCCGGGGCCTCGCGCGGTCCGTCGGGGATGTAGTCCAAATCGCAGTCGGGATCGGGCTGCTCGAAGTTCAGCGTCGGCGGCAGCAGCCCGCGGCGCAGCGCCTCCAGCGTCGCGACCGCCTCGACCGCCCCGGCCGCGCCGAGCAGGTGCCCGATCGCCGACTTCGTGCTCGACGTCGGCGGCGACCCGCCGTTGAAGACCGAGTGGATCGCCCGCGTCTCGATGCGGTCGTTGAACGGCGTCGACGTGCCGTGCGCGTTGATGTAGCCGACCTCCTGCGCCGTCACCCCCGCGTCGGCCATCGCCGCCCGCATCGCCTTCTCGGCGCCGCGTCCCTCGCTGTCGGGCTGCGTCATGTGAAACGCGTCGTTGGACGCTCCGTAGCCCGCGACGTAGCCGAGGATCTCGGCGCCGCGCGCACGGGCGTGATCGGCGCGCTCCATGATGATCACGGCCGCACCCTCGCCCATGACGAACCCGTCGCGGCGCGCGTCGAACGGGCGCGAGACGCCCTCCCGCGAGAGCGCGCCCATGCGCTTGAAGGCGGCCACGCACAGCGGCGTGATCGCCGCCTCGGTGCCGCCCGCGACGACGACGTCGGCCTCGCCGCGCTCGAGCATCCGCTTCGCCTCGCCGATCGCGTGGCTGCCGGTCGCGCACGCCGACGACACGCTGAAGCCGGGGCCGTGGGCGCCGAGCTCCATCGCGATCGCGCCGGCCGCGGCGTTGGGCATCATCATCGGCACGAAGTGCGGCGAGACGGCGCGGTCGCCGCCCTTGACGAACGCGCGGCACTCGTCCTCGAGCGTCTTCAGCCCGCCGACGCCGGTGCCGACGAGGATCGCCAGGCGCTCGAGGTCGACGGTGCCGGGCAGGCCCGCCTCGCGGGCGGCCTGGATCGCGGCGCCGAACGCCAGCTGCGTGTAGCGGTCCGAGCGGCGCGCGACCTTCGGCGACATCGCCGTCTCGGGGTCGAAGGCCGAGCAGGGGGCCAGACCGTCGACGATCCCCGAGCGGCGCTCGAGCAGTGCGTCGGCGAACGCGTCCGCCCCCTCGCCGATCGACGAGACGACACCGCGTCCGGTGATCGCGATCTCAATCTGGGGGGACGCGTAGCTGCTCATGCAGGTGCTCCCTCCTCGGTCTCCACGAGACGCATCGTCAGCGCCATCGCGTCGCCGACGGACTCGATCGGCTTGAGGTCGTCGTCGGAGATCGTGATGTCGAAGCGGTCCTCGAGCGCCTTGACGAGCTCCACGAGATCGAGCGAGTCGACGTCGAGCTCGGTCCACGTGTTGTCGGGCGTCGCCTCGCGGGCGTTGGGGACCTTGATCGCCTCGAGCTGGTCGCGGATCTCTTCCAGGACGTCGTTCTCTGTTACAGCCATCGTGCTCTCCTCGTTATGCGGCCAGCGCGCCATCGACGGCGAGCGTGGCTCCGTTGACATATGCCGCCCCGTCCGAACAGAGGAAGGAGACGGCATGTGCGACCTCTTCGGGTCGCCCGATCCGGCCGGCGGGAACGCCGGCCAGCAGCTTGTCCGCGACATCCGTCGTCATGTCCGTCTCGATGACGCCCGGTGTCACGGCGTTGCAGGTGATGCCCTTGCGGGCCATCTCGCGAGCGATCGTGCGCGTCAGCGAGAGCATCCCGGCCTTGGCGGCGCCGTAGTTGGACTGCCCGGGGTTCGCGCGCTCGGCGACGACGGAGGAGATGTTCACGATCCGCCCCCAGCGCGCGCTGAGCATGTCGTCCAGCGCCTGGCGGATGCAGTGAAAGGCGCCGTTGAGGTTCGTGGCGATGACGTCCTGCCACTGCTGCGCGCTCATGCGGATCGCGAGCCCGTCCTGGCGCTCGCCGGCGTTGTTGACGAGCACGAGCACGGGCCCGTGGCGCTCGCGCACCTGCGCGAACGCGGCCTGAACCGAAGCGGCGTCGCCGACGTCGGCCTGCACGTCGCCGCTCGTGCGTCCGAGCGTGACGACCGTCAGGCCGTCCGCGGTGAGCCGCTCGGCGATCGCCTCGCCGATCCCGCGCCCGCCGCCCGTCACGAGCGCGACGCCGCCGTCAGGTACCGGCATGGACGCGCTCCTTCCACTGCAGGACGCCGGCGCCCCACACGAAGCCGCCGCCGAAGGCGGCCAGCGCGACGGTGTGGCCGGGCTTGAGCTTGCCCGCGAGCTCGGCGTGATGCAGCGCCAGCGGGATCGACGCGCTCGACGTGTTGGCGATCGTCGCGACGTTCGCGAAGACCTTCTCCTCGGGCACGCCGAGGCGCCGCGCGGCGGCGTCGATGATGCGCTGGTTGGCCTGGTGGACGATGAGCACGTCGACGTCGTCGACGGTCATCCCGGCGCGGCGCAGCGCCTCGCCGGTCGCCTCGACCATCCGCTCGACGGCGTGGCGGTAGACCTCCTGGCCCTCCATCCGCAGCAGCCGCTCCTCGCGCTCGGCGTAGAGCAGGTCGCCGTGCTCGCCGTCGGAGGCGAGCACGAACTTCGAGCAGCCGCGCTGAAACGCGTCGGCCGCCACGACGACCGCGGCGGCGCCGTCGGCGAAGAGGATCGCGGTGCCGCGGTCGTGCGGGTCGGTGACGCGGCTGAGCGCCTCGGCACCGACGACGACCGCGAGCTTGACGCGGCCGGACTCGATGAGCGCGGCCGCCTGGTCCAGGCCGTAGAGGAAGCCCGCGCAGGCCGCGTTGACGTCGATCGCGCCGGCGCCGCGCGTGCCGAGCAGCTTGGCGAGCTTCGGCGCCAGGCCGGGCATGAGCCGGTCGGGCGTGAACGTCGCGACGATGACGTGGTCGACCTCGCAGGCGTCGCGGCCCGCGTCCGCCAGCGCCGCAGTGCACGCCTCGAGCGCGAGGTCGGTCAGCGACACCGTGCCGTTGAGATGGCGGCGCTCGCGAATGCCGGTGCGGCGCACGATCCACTCGTCGGTCGTGTCGAGGTAGGCCTCGAGATCCTTGTTCGTCACGACGTGCTCGGGCAGCGCCGAGCCGATCCCGATCACGCCGGCCTTCATCGCGCGCGACTGCTCGACGAGACGAGGATCCGCGCGCCGGCGGCGCCCGCGCGATCGCGCCGGCCCGGGCTCATGCCGCCGCCCTGAGGGTGCGCTTGACGAGGCCCGACAGCACCTTGCCGGGACCGCACTCGACGAAGTCGGCGACGCCCATCGCCTGCAGCTCGAGCAGGATCTCGCGCCAGCGGACGGGCTTGAGCAGGTTCTCGGCGAGCTCGCCGCGGATGTCCTCGAAGGGGCGGGTGCTGCCGTTGGAGAGGACGGGGAAGGCCGGCTCGCCGATCGGCGTCTCGGCGAGCGCCCGCGTGAGCGCCTCGGCGGCGGGCGCCATGAGCGGCGAGTGAAACGCGCCGGCGACGGCGAGCTTGCGGGCGCGGCAGCCGATCTCCGACGCGCGGCCGACGGCCTCGTCGACGCCGGCCATCGCGCCCGACAGGACGATCTGGCCGGGAGCGTTGTCGTTGGCGAGCGACAGGCCGAGCTCCTGGGCGAGCGCGACGACGTGCTCGCGCTCGCCGCCGAGCATCGCGACCATTCCGCCGGGCTGCTGGGCGGCGGCGTCGGCCATCGCCTGCGCGCGAGCGCCGACGAGGCGCACGCCGTCGTCGAAGTCGATCGCGCCGGCGGCGGTCAGCGCCGCGTACTCGCCGAGCGAGTGACCCGCGGCGGCGAGCGGGTCGGGCTCGCCGTCGCCGCGCGAGGCCCACTGCGCCATCGAACAGAGAAATAGTGCAGGCTGTTGGCTGCCGGTCCCGGCCGCGAGGCTCGCGAAGGGATCGAATCCGAGCAGCTCGATGCCGCGCCGCAGCAGCGGGTGGTCCTCGAAGGGCTCGTGCATCCCCTCGGAGTGGCTGCCCTGCCCGGGAAAGAGCAGGGCTGTCGCGTTCGGCATCCCGTTCATCCAACTAGCTCTCACCCGCGATTGGGGTACTTGTTACCGACGTTCGACAGAGCGGTCGCATCTGTCGAAATCCGAAGCCGGTGCTCGATGGGTCGCAGGGACCTGCTACGCGGCGTTGACGCCGTCGGGCGGCTCGCGGCACCGCCGAGCCGCCCGCGAGGCCGCGGTGTGCCGCCCGCGCAGGTAGCTTCCGCCCTGGCGCCGCGAGTCCCGCCGCCATGCCGCACGACGGCCGATCTCGTCACCTCACGGGGCGCAATCGCTACCCTGAACGGGCACGAATCTCCTCGATTTGCGGGCATTTTCGAGCTTGCCGGGATGCCGTCCGGTGCGTCCCAGATACTCCTTCGTTACGCACTTGAGCCCCGGAAAAAGCCCCAAAATGCAGGGATTTTGGCGCGCTGACATGGAGAAGGAGCAGGAGATGGCACGTACGACGCAGACCCCACTGGCGACCGAGCCGAAGGCGGGCGAGGCCCTCTCCATCTCGCGGTTCTTCACGAAGCCCGGAGTCGACCCCTTCGAAACGGTGCAGTGGGAGCTGCGCGATGCGCGCATCGCGCACGGCGATCGCGTCGCCTTCGAGCAGCGCGGCGTCGAGTTCCCCAAGGCGTGGTCGCAGAACGCGACGAACATCGTCGCCCAGAAGTACTTCCGCGGCCAGCTCGGCTCGCCCACGCGCGAGCACTCCGTGCGCCAGATGGTCGGCCGCGTCTCGAGCACGATCGCCGACTGGGGCCGCGCCCGCGGCTACTTCGCCTCCGTCGAGGACGGCGACGCCTTCCAGGACGAGCTGACCCACGTCCTGCTGCACCAGATGGCGGCGTTCAACTCGCCCGTCTGGTTCAACGTCGGCTTCGAGGAGAGCCCGCAGTGCTCGGCCTGCCAGCCGTACGGGGCGCTCATCTCCACGCCCGAGGGAATGGTCGCGATCGGCGAGATCGTCGAGCGCGACCTCGTCGGCCGCGAGGTCTACGACGCCGGCGGCGTCACGCGCGTCGTCGCCACGCAGGCCAACGGCGTCAAGCCGGTCTTCCGCGTCCGCCTGCGCAACGGCAGCTTCGTCGAGGCGACCGCCGACCACGTCGTCAAGGCGGTCCGCGAGCGCCGCACGGGGCCGCAGTGGCTGCGCGTCGACGAGCTCGAGCTCGGCATGCGGATGCACCTGCACCCGCACCGCGCGAAGGTCGCCGCCGGTGCATTGGTGACCGCCGGCGCCGGCGCCGGCGAGTGCGAGCAGGTGCTCGTCGCGGACGCCGCGGACGAGCTCAGGGTCTCCGAGGCGGCGCTCGCGGGCTGGCTGCAGGCCGACGGCTTCGTCGGTGAGGACGACGACGGCACGGACCGCTCCCTGACGGTCGAGTTCACGGTCGCCGGCGAGGCCGAGCGCGCCTGGGTCGAGCAGCACCTCGACGTCGTCTTCCCCGACGTGCAGCGCGAGGTCCGCGACGCCGACACGCTCGACGCCCCGGTCCAGCGCATCGGCCTTTATGGCGAGGTGCTGCGCGAGTTCGTCGAGCGCTACGGGCTGCGCGCGCGCGGGACGCAGATCCGCGTTCCCGCCGCGCTGTGGACCGCGTCGCACGAGGAGATCGCCGCCTACCTGCGCAGCATCTTCCAGGCGGACGGCTACGTCACCGTGCGTCGCGACGGCGGCTGCGAGAACGCCAGCATCGGCTTCGCCGTCATCGGCGAGCGCTGGACGGAGGACGTCCAGATCCTGCTCGGCGTGCTCGGCATCTACTCGCGCCGGATCGGCAAGGCCGAGCAGCGCGACGACCGCCGCGACCTGCACGTCGTCGAGATCTCGATCGGCTCAGAGCGCGCCCGCTTCGCCGAGCTCGTCGGCTTCGTCGACGCTCGCGAGCAGGCCACGCTGCTTGCGTCGCTGAGCCTGCGCGACCCCGAGCGCTGCCCCGACCTGCGCGAGGAGGAGATCGTCGCGATCGAGCCGCTCGGCGAGATGGAGGTCTACGACATCCAGACGGAGTCCGGCGAGTACCTCTGCAACAACGTCGCCGTCCACAACTGCTTCATCCTCAGCGTCGAGGACACGATGGAGTCGATCCTGGACTGGAACACGCGCGAGGGCAAGATCTTCCTCGGCGGCTCGGGCTCGGGCATCAACCTGTCGACCATCCGCGGCTCGATGGAGCCGCTGGCCAAGGGCGGCACCGCTTCAGGCCCGGTCTCGTTCATGCGCGGCGCCGACTCCTGGGCGGGCACGATCAAGTCCGGCGGCAAGACGCGGCGCGCGGCGAAGATGGTCGTGCTCGACGTCGACCACCCCGACATCCGCGAGTTCATCTGGTGCAAGGCCAAGGAGGAGAAGAAGGCCAACGCCCTGCGCGACGCCGGCTTCGACATGTCGATCGACGGTGAGGGCTTCATCTCGATCCAGTACCAGAACGCCAACAACTCGGTCCGCCTGACCGACGACTTCATGCGCGCCGCCGAGCGCGACGAGGACTGGCACCTCGTCGCGCGCACGACCGGCAAGCCGGTCGGCGACCCGATCCCCGCGCGCGAGCTGCTGCGCGAGATCGCCGAGGCGGCCTGGCAGTGCGCCGACCCGGGCGTGCAGTACGACACGACGATCAACCAGTGGCACACGTGCCCGGTGTCGGGGCGCATCAACGCGTCCAACCCCTGTTCGGAGTACATGCACGTCGACGACTCGGCCTGCAACCTCGCGTCGCTGAACCTCATGAAGTTCCGCCGCCCGGACGGCACGTTCGACGTCGACTCCTTCGAGCATGCCGTCGACGTCATGTTGCTCGCGCAGGAGATCGTCGTCGGGCCGTCGAGCTACCCGACCGAGCAGATCGCCGTCAACGCGCGGGCCTTCCGCCAGCTCGGCCTCGGCTACGCGAACCTCGGCGCGCTGCTCATGTCAAACGGCGTCGCCTACGACTCCGACGGCGGCCGCGCGACGGCGGCCGCGATCACGTCGCTGATGACCGGCCGCGCGTACCTCGGCTCGGCGCGGATCGCGGGCGCGATCGGCCCCTACGAGCGCTACGAGGAGAACCGCGAGGCGCACAACGCCGTCATGCGGATGCACCGCGACGCCTCGCACGCGATCCCCGACTCGGCCTCGGTCGACAGGCCGCTGCTCGACGCCGCGCGGGCGGTGTGGGACGACGCGGTCGCCGCCGGCGAGGAGCACGGCTACCGCAACGCGCAGGCGACGGTGCTCGCACCGACCGGGACGATCTCCTTTCTCATGGACTGCGACACGACCGGCGTCGAGCCCGACTTCTCGCTCGTGAAGTTCAAGGAGCTCGTCGGCGGCGGCCAGATGACGATCGTCAACCGCACGATCCCGATGGCGCTGCGCACGCTCGGCTACGACGAGCAGCAGATCCAGCGCATCGAGGCCCACGTCGACGAGCACGCGACGATCGTCGGCGCGCCCGGCCTCGATGCCGAGCACCTGTCGGTGTTCGACGTCGCGGTCGGCGAGCGCGCGATCTCGCACATGGGCCACATCAAGATGATGGGCGCCGTCCAGCCGTTCATCTCGGGCGCGATCTCCAAGACCGTCAACCTGCCGTTCGAGGCGACCGTCGAGGACATCGCCGACGCCTACCTGCAGGCGTGGCACCTCGGCGTCAAGGCGCTGGCGATCTACCGCGACGGGTCGAAGACCGCGCAGGCGCTGCGCACCGACGCCCAGCAGGGCGTCAAGGAGGGTGCGGAGGTCGTCGTCGAGGGCTACTCGCAGGAGCAGGTCGACGAGCGCGTCGCCGAGGCCGTCGAGGCCGCGCGCCACCAGGCCGTGGCCGAGCTCGGCCCCAAGCGCAACCGGATGCCGCGCGAGCGCCAGTCGATCACGCACAAGTTCTCGATCGCCGGCCACGAGGGCTACATCACGGCCGGCATGTACGAAGACGGCACCGTCGGCGAGATCTTCCTCACCGACATCGGCAAGGAGGGCTCGACGCTGCGCGGCATGATGAACGCCTTCGCGACGTCGATCTCGATCGCGCTGCAGTACGGCGTGCCGCTGGACACGCTCGTCGAGAAGTTCTCCTACATGCGCTTCGAGCCCGAGGGGATCACCCAGAACCCGGAGATCCCGTTCGCGAAGTCGATGCCCGACTACATCATGCGCTGGCTCGCCTCGCGCTTCTTGGACACCGACATGCAGGAGGAGCTCGGCATCTTGACCCCCGAGGTCCGGGCACGGAAGATGGCCCAGGACGCGGGGACGTCGAGCGTCTCCTCGGACACGAACGGGCCAGCGAACGGCGGTGCCAGCCGCGGAGCGGGCGCCCCGGGCGCGGGCTCCGTTTCGCGCTCGACCCCCGGGCTCGGCACCGTCGCCGGCAACCAGCCCGCCACCACCCGCGCCGCCGCCGACGCCCTCACCGACGCCCCGCCCGTCGTCCCCGTGCGCATGAAGGGCCTCGACCTCGGCCCCGCCTGCGCCCAGTGCGGCGGCATGATGCAGCGCACGGGGTCCTGCTACACGTGCTCGAGCTGTGGCAACAACACGGGGTGCGG
>CAVRMD010000022.1:0-29885 GCA_963722455.1 uncultured Solirubrobacteraceae bacterium | reverse complement strand
GAGGGGGTGGGATTCGAACCCACGGTAGGGGGGTTGCCCCTACAACGGTTTTCGAGACCGCCCGATTCAACCACTCTCGCACCCCTCCAAGGCGCATCCGGCGAGCGCCTGCCGAGGATAGCCGTCGCGCGGCGCGCCGGCGGGCCCCGTCAGCGGCGCGAGCCGAAGAAGTCGGTCAGCAGCGCGGCGCACTCGGCGGCGAGCAGGCCGCCCGCGACCTGCGGCTGGTGGTTCAGCCGCGGCTCTGCGAGCACGTCGAGCACGGAGCCCGCCGCGCCGGCCTTGGGGTCGGTCGTTCCGTAGACGACGCGCGGCACCCGCGCGAGCACGATCGCCCCCGCGCACATCGCGCACGGCTCGAGCGTCACGTAGAGCACGGAGTCCAGCACGCGCCACGATCCCAGCGCGCGGCTGGCCTCCCGCAGCGCGAGGATCTCCGCATGCGCGGTGGGGTCCTGGCGCAGCTCGCGCTCGTTGTGACCGGCCCCGACCACCTCGCCGTCGTGCACGATCACCGCACCGATCGGCACGTCGTCGTGTTCCAGTGCAAGCTCCGCCTGACGGACTGCGAGCCGCATGAAGTACTCGTCGCGGGGGAAGAAGAGGCCGGCCATCGTGAACGGACTATCGCAGCGCGAGTCCCCGCCACCTATCGTTTCACTCCTCACGACTTCGTCATCCCCCCTCGCCGCATGACCCGCCGTCTCGTCCAGCTCCTCGCAGGGGCCACCGTCGCGATCGCCGCGGCAGCGCTCGCGCCGCCCGGTGCACTGGCCCACGAGCACCATCTGCTCGCCCGCGCCGCCTACGTGCCCAACGACTCGGGCGTCGCGCGCGCGGCGGCCAACGCCGGCTGGGCCGACGTCCAGTGGGAGCTCAACGGTCCGTTCGGCATCAACGCTCCCCAGGCCTGGTCGCAGGCCAGCCGCCTCGGCGGAAGCGGTGGGCGCGGCGTCCGCATCGCGATCCTCGACAGCGGCATCGCCTACGCCCGCCGCGGCCCCTACCGGCGCTCGCCCGACCTCGCGCGATCGCGCTTCGTGCGCGGCTATGACTTCGTCGACAACGACCCGTACGCCAACGACGAGTACGGCCACGGGACGTTCGTCGCGAGCACGATCGCCGCGACCGCGAACAACGCCTACGGCACCGTCGGCATCGCCTACCGGGCGACGATCATCCCGGTCCGGGTCCTGGACTACGAGGGTCGCGGCTACCCGTCGACGATCGCCCGCGCGATCCGCTACGCGGTGCGCCGCAAGGCCGACATCATCAACCTCTCGCTCGAGCTCTACGACGGGCCGCCGCTCGCGCCGACGCCGCGCAGCGTGACCGCCTCGCGCAGCGTGCGCGCCGCGCTGTCCTACGCGCGCAGGAAGCGCGTCGTCGTCGTGTCCGCCGCCGGCAACAGCTCGGACTCGAGGGTCCCGGCGCGCAAGTACGACACGCTCGCGATCAACGTCGGCGGTACGACGGAGCACGGCTGCCTGGGCGACTACTCAAACCACGGCCCCGGCCTTGACCTCGTCGCGCCCGGCGGCGGCAACGACGCCGACGTGCCCGACGATCCCAACTGCCAGATCGGCGGCGAACCGGGACGCGACATCTCGGCGGTCAGCTTCCGCTCGCAGACGCCGTCGCGCTTCGAGATCGTGCCGCGCTTCCGCGGCACCTCGATGGCCGCCCCGCACGTCACCGGCGTCGCCGCGCTCGTCCTCGCCTCGGGCGTGCTCGGACCGCGTCCGACGTCCGCGCAGGTCGAGCGCAGGCTCGAGCAGACCGCGCGCGATCTCGGCGCCCCGGGCCGCGATCGCTACTACCGCGCGGGGCTCGTCGACGCGGCCGCCGCCACGGCAACCGGCGAAGGAGCCGTCACACCGTCCGGATGATGAGCACCGAGCAGGGCGCGTGGTGGGAGACCTTGTTGGGCACGGATCCCAGCAGGAAGCGCTTGGCGCCGGTCATGCCCTTGTTGCCGAGCACGATGAGATCGCCGCCGCGCTCCTCGGCGACGTCGAGGATCGCGTCCGCCGGATCCCCCTGGCGCGCGAAGACCTCGACATGGACCCCCGCCTCGCGGATCTCCGCCGCCGCCGTCTCGAGCATCGCCAGGACGTCCTCGCGCGGGTTGACCATCCAGTGCAGATCCTTGGGCACGACGATCGACTCCTCGCGCAGGCGCGCGTCGGAGACCGGCTCGTAGGCGCTGACGAGCTCGATCCGCGCGCCGACCGCGCGCGCCAGCTCGGTCGCCTGGCGAACGGCCTGCGTGGCGGTGTCCGAGCCGTCGGTGCCGACGACGATCGAGCCGAACATCGGCGCCTAGCCGATCACGCGGCGAGCTTGACGATCGCGATCACGATCCCGGCCAGGACGAAGACGACGATCGCGACCTGCATCCAGATCCATGTCGGCGGCATGGGCCGCGGCCTACGTCGCGCCGAGCTTGGAGTTGATCGCCGCGATCGCCGCGTCGATCTGCGCGTTGACCGTCTGGGTCGCCGTCGCGATCGAGCGTTGCGCCTCGGCGATCGACCGCGTCGTGGGCTTGTCGAGCGCCGTCGTCGCGGTCGAGATCTGCGCGCCGAAGTCGGCCATCGCGGACACGAGCTGGTCGTGCTCGGTGCGGACCTTCTGCGGAACGTCGATCGCGCGCAGGTCCGTCACGACGTCGTCGATCGCGGTCTCGAACTTCTTCAGCGTCTTGCGGTCCTTGGCGGCCGAGCTCTTGCGCGTGATCTGCTGCGAGACCGTCGTCACCTCGGAGGCGAACTCGTTCTGCGCGGCGTTGACCTTCGCCACGTAGGCGTTGAGGGCCTCGCGCTCGGCGGCGCCTCCGCACGCGCCCAGCCCGAGCGCGGGGAGCAGCGCGCAGATCAGCGCGACGATTCTCAGCCTTCCTGGCATCAGCCGGGCAATCTACCTGGAAGCGCGGTTAGCGCGCCGGTTCGAGGACGACGCCGGCCGGGCCGGCGGGCGGTCCGTGCTGGGTCGTACGCAGCTTGCGCTGCAGGAACGGCAGCTCGACGTAGCGGTACGACAGCGCCCCGGCCACGACGGTGAGCGAGAACCCGACGGCGCCCATCACCGCCAGCCGCGTGGCGATGCCGTGCCCGGCCCCGAGCAGGTGGTCGAGCTCGAGCAGCACCCAGATGTGGATGAGGTAGATCGAGTACGAGCGTGCGCCGAGCCAGAGCATCGCCCGGTTGGCGAACAGGCGCGGGGCGCGGCCGGTCCCGAGCTGCAGGACGACGAGCCCGGCCAGCAGCAGGCCGGTGCTGAGCGCGGCCAGCAGCGCGCGGACGCCCAGCGCGTGGTGGATCGGGGTCTGGCGCGGGTCGTAGTCGCTGGCGGCGTAGAGGACCGCGCAGAGCAGCGCGAGCGCGAAGGCGCCCCAGGCGAGCGCCGTCGCCAGGCGCGCGCGATCGCGCAGGTGCGCGGCGACGATCGGCTCGGCGATCCCCAGCGCGACGCCGGGCATGAAGACGTACATGATCGCCGGCGGGCTCGTCAGCCACGCGAAGAGGTACTTGTCGTACGCGCGCAGCGCGATGCTCGCGTACGTGACGACCGCGACGAGCCCGAGCCCGAGCGCGGCGCGGGCGAGCGCGCCGCGCAGCCGGGTCGCGGCGAGATACGCGCCGTAGGCGGCCAGCGGGATGACGACGTAGAAGCCGACCTCGGCGCCGATCGACCAGGCCGGCCCGACCGGGACCGCGGCCGGTCCGCCGGTCTGCCCCTGCACGAACGCGAACTGGCCCAGGACCTGCCACAGCGTGCTGCGCTCGGCGGGCGCGCCCGGGCCCGATGCCAGCGTGCCGTCGAGGCCGAAGCGCAGCAGGGCGAGCGCCGTGACGAGGTAGAAGACGGGGACGACGCGCAGCACGCGGTTGCGGGCGTAGCTGCGCAGGCGCGGACGCGGGCGTCCGGCGACGTAGGCGCGCGCGAACGGCCGCGCGATGAGGTAGCCCGAGAGCACGAAGAACGCCGACAGCCCGAGGTCGATGTGGCCGAGGATCGGCGCCGCCCAGCCGTAGCTGGCGAGGTTGTTGTCGGGCAGCGGATCGGCGAGCAGGCACAGGTGCGTGACGAAGACGAAGATCGCTCCGACGCCGCGCACGCCGTCGCCCGCGATCAGCGTTCGCAGGCCGACGTCGGCCTTGCGCCCGGCGGGATCGGGTGCCGCGACGGCGGGCATCCGCGCAGGGTAGTGGCGGGGCGTCAGCTTCAGCGCCGCGTAACGTACGGCCGCTACCGTGGACCGTGCCGCACGCCACGATCAGAGGTTCGATGCTCAACTTCCTCAGCAGGCACAAGACCCAGATGCCGACCGCCGACACGGCGCTCCCCGGCCGCGACGCCGCGATGCCGGTGCCCGAGCGCCACGACGTCCTGGACGCGCCGCTGCGCGGCCCGTTCCCGCCCGACACCGAGCGCGCGATCTTCGGCCTGGGCTGCTTCTGGGGCGCCGAGCGCGTCTTCTGGCAGACGCCCGGCGTCTATACGACCGCGGTCGGCTACGCGGGTGGCCTGACGCCCAACCCGACCTACGAGGAGGTCTGCGGCGCGCGGACCGGCCACAACGAGGTCGTGCTCGTCGTCTTTCGCCCGTCGGAGGTCTCCTACGACGAGCTGCTGGCGACGTTCTGGGAGGCCCACGACCCGACCCAGGGCATGCGCCAGGGCAACGACGTCGGCACGCAGTACCGCTCCGGGATCTACACGACGAGCGACGAGCAGGCGACGGCCGCCGCGGCGTCCGCGCGGCGCTACCAGGAGGCGCTCGAGGCCGCCGGGCGCGGCACGATCACGACGGAGATCGTTCCCGCCGCGGACTTCTACTACGCCGAGGACTACCACCAGCAGTACCTCGCCAAGAATCCGGCGGGCTACTGCGGGCTCGGCGGCACGGGCGTCAGCTGCCCGATCGGCGCCGGCGCGGGCTCCGAGGGCTAGAGCGCCCCGCCGGCCGCGCTCGTCGGCGCCTCGCCGAACTCCACGTTCGGAAACGCTCGCTCGACCGCGGTCTCGTCGATCCCGCGCTCGGCGAGCCACGCGGCGACGGGCCCGCGCAGCAGCACGACCGCCATGAGCGCGCGCGCCGCAGCGCGCTGCTCGAAGCCGTTGACGGTCGCCGCGAACATCTCGTCGCCGTCGGAGGGCCGCTCCATCACGAGCGCGCGGACGGCCTCGGCGGAGACCTCGCAGGAGGCCAGCACGTCGCGGCTGCCGGGCGCCTCCAGCAGCGCGCGCAGGATGTGGCCGCTGCCGACCTGCGGCTCACAGGCCGTCTCGGCGATCTGCGCCGCCGCGCCGAGGACCCAGACGGCATCCACCGAGAGCGACGCGCCGTCGATGGCGAGGTCGCGGCGCGGCAGCCTCATCGCGACGCGCATCCGCAGCGCCTGCTCCCCCACGCTGAGCGCGCTGAGCGCGAATCCGGCGCTGCCGCCGCAGCGCAGGGCGCCGAGCAGCAGATGCTCGGGCTCGGTGTCGCTGTGGCCAAGCGCGGTGGCCTCCTCGCTGGCGATTGACACGAGCTTGCGTGCGCTCACCGTGAATCGCTGCAGCATGAACTACCTCCCACGCGTCCTTACGGTCTTGGAGATCGCCCCGGTCATACACCGGCCGTCCTGCTGACGTCCGCCTCGAAGAGGAAATGAGTCGGTTCGCCGCCCGGATCGCTGCGAAACATGGACACGGTCCCGGCGATCGGGACGAGCAGCCCCTGCGCGTGCATGTAGACCGTCTCGACCTCGGCGCTCTGGATCTCGCCGGCCTTCAGGGCGCGCGCGAGCTCCTGATGGGGCTGCAGGTTCTCGCGGTCGATGACCGACGGCCAGCGCGCGGCGCGCAGCTTCTCCTCGGGGCATCCAAGCAGCGAGCAGAAGGCATCGTCGAGGCGCTTGAAGCAGCCGTCCAGGCCGATCAGCGCGGCGGCGCGGCCGGCCGCCACCTGCGGCAGCTCGGGCCCGACCGGCTGCGACGGAGAGCCCGGCCGGCCCGGCCCGGCATCGCCGCTGAACTCCGCGCGGATCGCCTCGGCCGCCGCGCGAGCCCGATCGGACTCCAGCGCCAGCAGCTGCGCGCGGGCGGTCGCCTGCTCGCGCTCGGCACGGAACGTCTCGGCGGCGGCGACGGCAGCGGCGAGCTCGCTGCGCGAGCGCCCGAGCTCGGCACGCACCTCCTGCAGCTCCGCGCGGGCCTGCGCGAGCGATCGCCCGCGGACCTCGAGCTCGGTGCGCGCCGCCTGCAGATCGGCGAGCTGACGGGTCAGCTCGCCGCGCGCCTGCTCGAGCTGCGCGCCCGCCTCGTCGCGCTCGGTCGTGAGCTGCTGGATGCGACCGTCGGCGGCCTGTGCGGCCTCGGTCGCGCGCCGCGCGGCGGCCTGCGCGAGCTCGCCCTGGGCCTCGTCGCGCTCGCCCCTCGCCGCCGCGGCCTCGCGCTCGGCCTCCTCGAGGCGCGCGCGCAGGACGCGCGCCTGCTCGACGAGCCCCTCGAGGCCGTCGAGCGGCTCGACCGCACGGGGCTGGCGGGCGCCGGCGGGCTGCGCGGCGGACTGCGAGCGCCGCGCCTCGAGCTCGCGGCGCTCGGCCTCGGCGGCGGCGGCGCGGGCGGCCGCGCGCCGCTGAGCCATGCGCCGGTCGACGTCCTCGCGGGTGAGCGGGGGGCCGGCGACGTCGCCGAGGACGATGAGGATGCCGGCCAGGCGGGCGCCCGGCTCGGGCTGGCGACCGTCGCGCAGGACGCCCTCGATCGCCTCCAGCGCCCGCGCGTGGCGGACGCGAAGCGCCTCACCGGTCCAGCTGTCGGCGTCGCGCGAGCCGAGCTCGCGCAGCAGCGAGGTGAACTCCCAGCCCAGTGCGAGCGGCACGGCGACGACCGTGAGCGACAGCGCTCGGGCGTCGCTGCCGCCGCGCACGGCGCCGCCCGCCGCCGCACCGCCGCCGTCTGCCAGCAGGCGCGCGAACGCCTCGCGGGCACGCTCGTCGGAGCCGGTGACGAGCACCTCGGCGGCGGGCCGTCCGACGAGCTTCTCGGCGCTCGCCCCGAGCAACCCGACCGCCCCGCTGCCGCATTCGCCGACGACCCCGTCGGGGGTGCTGAGCACGTAGCTGCCGTCGGCCAGGCCCAGCAGGATCTGCTCGACGCCGCGATCGGGAGCGGCCGCGGCCTGTCCGGGCGGCGGCGCGGCCTGCAGCGGCGCCGCGGCAGGGGGATCGGGCGCCGCGGCGGCCCGCTCCGGCGCCGGCGCAGCGGGCTCGGCCGCGCGCACCTGCTCGGCCGCGCGGGCAGCGTGATCGAGCCCTCGGCCCGGACGCAGTCGAATGCTCATGCCGGGGATATCGGCCGATCTCCTCCGGATCTGAGCGAAACCCGCGCTGGCGGGCAAATCGTCCGCTTGCGGGTGCATCGGCGCTCGCCGCGATCGGCGCTCCCCCAGCCGGGCCGGATGACGAGCCGCGCCGTCGCCGCGGACCGGATGCCGCGCTCGCAGGCGATCGCCACCGACTCGATCCGCCACCGCAGGACGCTCTCGGCGCCCGCGCACCGACGAGCCTCGACAGCCGCCTGAGATGCGCCGGCCACCGCGGCTGATCTCGCGCGCTGCGATCGAGGCCCGGCGCGCGGTCGGCGTGCGCGCTCGACGGACGCCCGGCGGGGCGCTGGCCACGGCCGGGCATCCTTCGACGGGTCGTCGTCTTGCGACCCGACCCCCAGTTCTTACCTCCGGCGGGTCGCGCCCGGACGCTAGGCACGCGACCTGCCGCCCGCAAGCGCGCTCGTCCAAACATGTCCCCTGCGCGATGAAAAGGTCACGTATCACGAGTGCCTCCGGGCGCGAAGGCGCATCGCGCGCGAGCCGCGGCCCCCACGCGCTCGTGATGACCCGCTAGTGGGTCATCCAGGAACGTTCGACCGGAAACCCGGGATGCCGGCGCCGACTGGCAAGGACGCAGGACCGAAGGTGTGGCTCTGCCACATCGAGCGTCCGAGGACGCCGCCAGGCGGTGATCGGCGCCCGGGGTTCCGGGTCAAACGTTTGTGGATGACCCGCTAGACCGCTGAGCCCGCGACCGCCTTGCGCAGCGACTCGTCGAAGCCGATCGGCTCGATCTCGAACAGCGCGGCGCCGCTTGCGTCGGTGACGACGGTCTCGGTCGAGAGCCCCTCGATGAGCGGCCGGGCGACGCGCGCGTCGACGGGCGTGACGAGCCCGATCCACAGCGACGACAGCCACGGCGTCAGCAGCGGCACCGGGATCTTCGGGCGCGGTCGGCGGCCCAGCGCGCGCGCCATGTGGTCGAGCATCGAGCCGTAGGCCAGCACGTCCGGGCAGCCGATCTGGATCTCGCGACCGGTCGAGGCGGCCACGCCGGGCGCCGCCGCGAGGTAGGACACGACGTCGTCGATGTCGATCGGCTGGGTCGGCGTGGCCAGCCAGCGCGGCGCGATCATGACCGGCAGGCGCGCCACGAGGTGACGCAGCGTGCGGTAGGACTCGCTGCCGGGCCCCACGACCATGCCCGCACGGAAGTACGTCAGCGGCGGCCCGCTGTCGGCGAGCGCCCGCGACGTCGCGTCGCGGCTGCGCAGGTGCTTGGAGCCCGGCTCGTCGCCGAGGCCGCCGAGGTAGATGACGCGGCCGACGCCGTCGTGCGAGCACATGCGGCCGAAGGCCTTCGCCGCGCGCAGCTCGCGCTGCTCGAAGTCGCCGCCCTCCCCGCGGCCCATCGAGTGCACGAGGAAGTACGCGACGTCGGCGCCGGCCCCCGCCCCGGTCAGCGAGTCCGCGTCGAGCACGTCGCCCTCGTGCAGCTCGAGGTCGTGGTCGTCGAGCGGCAGGTCCCTCGTGCGGGTCGCGTCGCGCACGAGCGCCCGCACCTGCCAGCCGTCGGCGAGCAGCCTGCGCACGAGTGCGCCGCCGATGAAGCCGGTCGCGCCGGCTACGAGTGCGCGCATCGGACAGGTATACGCGCTCGGGGACTCGGGCGCGCCCCATCGCCGACCGCGCAGCGCCGATCGCGCGCCGGCGCTCGGCCTGCCTCCGCATCGGGAGACGCGCAGGAGCCGCTGTGCTTCGGCCGGCGCGCGTCCGGCCGACGGGTCGGTCTAGCCGGCTCGACGTCGCCGGATCGCGACCCCGGCGGCCAGCCCGGCGGTCAGCACGACGGCCAGCGCGATCGCCCAGCCTGCAACCGCGTCGCGCACGGCATCGGCGGTCGACGGCTGCGACGTCGCCAGGACGACCTGGCGGCTGGAGCCCGCCGGAGCGCCGAGCGACGGGCTCGTCGCCAGGCGGCGCAGCGCCGTCTGCCGCGCCGGCGCAAGCTTCGACAGCGGCCGCTGCGCGGCGCGCGGCAGCGGCCCGGGTCCCCCGGCGTCCGCGCGCCCGGGCACGACCGGACCCTCGGCGTCGGGCAGCAGCGGGACGTACTGCGTGAGCGCCGACTCGTCGGGGACGTGCGAGGGCGCGGCCGCGGCGACGGAGGCGGGAGCGAGCAGGATCGCGAGGCCGAGCAGCGCCGCGACGGATCGCGACGACGACGTACGCTGTCGACCTTGCGGCGCCATGCGGTCACGATAGTCGTCGCAGCGTCCCTCGTCGCCGTCGCCCTGCACGGCGGCGGCTTCAGCATCGGCGCGCGCGCCGCGCTGCACGCGGTCGTCGCCGCCGCGATCCTCGCCGCGCTCGCAAGCGGCCGCTACGCGCTGAGCCGGACGGCCGCGGCGGCGTCGCTTGCGATCTGCGCGCTGGCGCTCGTGGCCGTGCTCTCGGCGACATGGGCCGACGACCCGGAGACCGCGTTCGCCGAGGGAGCGCGCTGGGCGCTCTACGCCGGCCTCGTGCTCCTGGCGGCCGGAACGCTGCGCCGCGCCGACGGCCGCGCCGTGGCGGACGGGCTCGCGATCGGGATCGTCGGCGTCGCGCTCGTCGCACTGGCGTCGCGGGCGTTCCCCGACGTCGTCTCCGCCGGTGCGCTGGCGCAGGTCGTACCCGCCGTGAAGGCTCGCCTGAGCTACCCGTTGCAGTACTGGAACGGGCTCGGCCTGCTGCTCGCGGCCGGCGTGCCGCTGCTCGCCGCGGCGATCGCTGGGCCGCGCCGGCTCGTGGTGCGCCTGGCCGCGATCGCCGGGCTCGGCGCGGTCGCCACCGCGATCTTCCTCACGTCCTCGCGGGGGGCGGTCGCGACGGCCCTGCTCGGCCTCGTCGCGCTCGCGCTGCTCGACGGCCGGCCGCTCGCCGCGCTGCGGGCGCGCGCCTCGCGCCGCGCGCTGGCCGCAGGCGCCAGCGCGACGCTCGGACTCGCCGTCGCGGGGCTCGTCGCGCTCGATCCCGCCGCGCGCTGGGCGCGCTTCACCGCGCCACCCGACGCGGGCGCCGCGGCTGCCGACGCACCCGGCTTCGTCGCGGCGCATCTGGCAAGCGGCGGGGGCAGCGGCCGCTGGCAGTTCTGGTCGGCCGCCGTCGAGCAGTTCGAGGCCGAGCCGATCACCGGCGGCGCGGCCGGATCCTACGAGGCGTGGTGGGCGCAGCACGGGACGCTCCCGGACTCGATCCGCGACGCGCACTCGCTCGGCCTGCAGACGCTGTCCGAGCTCGGCCTGCTCGGCGCGGCGGCGCTGGCCGCGTTCCTCGTCGCGGCGCTCGTCGCGATCGCCGGCGCGACCCGCGCCGAGCGGCGGGCCCCGGCGGCGGCGCTCGCCGCCGCCGCGGTCACGGTGCTCGCCGGCGCGCAGATCGACTGGTCCTGGAACCTGCCGGCGGTCGCCGCCGTCGCGCTCGTCGCGCTCGCCGCGCTCATGGCCCGCGGGCCCGCCGTGAAGCCGGGCGCGCTCGGCGCGATCGCGATCGGCCTCGTGGCGGTCGCGGGCCTCGGCGCTTCGCTGCTGCCGTGGGCGACCGCGTCGGCGATCGGCGCCAGCCGTGGCGCCGTGAGCGCGGCGGACCTGCAGCGCGCGCTCGATCACGCGCTCGCGGCACGGGCGCTGCAGCCGTGGGCCTCGTCCCCGCGCCTGCAGGAGGCGCTCGTGCGCGAGCGCGCCGGCGACGCCCCCGGCGCCGTCGCCGCGATCGCGGCGGCCGTGCGGCGCGATCCGCGCGACTGGCGCATCAGGCTCGTCGCGGCGCGCCTGCAGCTCGCATCCGGGGACGCCCGCGCCGCCGACGCCAGCCTGCGCCGCGTGCAGCGCCTCGCGCCGCGCCTCTCGGTCACGGCGTCGATCCTGCAACCCTGACATCCTGCAGTTCGAGGACCAGGACGAGGTGGCGACGACCGACACCACCGGGCGGGAACGCCCTCGGCGCGATCACGCGGCCGTGCGGGCGACGCCCGGCTTCTCCGTGCGCCGGCGGACGGGCCGCTGGCGCGACGCGCTGCGCCGCCGCTACCTGGCGGGCGCCGACGTCACCGCGGTGCTGGCCGCCAGCGCGGTCAGCGGCGCGCTGACCGCCGGCCCTCTGCTCACGCTCGCCGCGCTGCCGGTGTGGATCGTCCTCGCGAAGCTGCACGGCCTCTACGACCGCGATCACCGCGTGATCCGCCACCTCACGAGCGACGAGATCGGCGCCGTCATCGCCTGGACGGCGACCGGCCTGCTCGTCGTCCTCGGACTGGACGAGCTGAGCGCAGGCGAGGCGCTGACGCCGAAGGACGGCCTGCGGCTGGCGCTCGCCCTCGTGCTGCTCGCGCCGCTCACCCGCGCGGCGGCGCGCTGGCTGTGGCGCGCGACGGTTCCCCCCGAGCGCGTGCTCGTGGTCGGCTCCGGGGCGCTGGCGAGCAGCACGCGGCGCAAGCTGGAGATCCTCGGCGACGCCCATCAGGAGCTCGTCGCCGACACGGTCGAGCCCGGCGCCGTCGCCGACCTGCCGCGGGCGCGCGCGACGCTCGACGCGATCCTCGCCGAGCACCGCATCGAGCGCGTGCTCGTCGCCGCCGAGACGCTCGACACGCAGGTGCTCTCGGGGCTCGCGGTGGCGTGCCGCGAGCGCGTGCTCAAGCTCGGCTTCGTCCCGCCCGCACACGGCGCGCTGGGCAGCACCGCCCAGCTCGGCCATCTCGCCGAGCTGCCGGTCATCGACTGCCTGACCTGGGATCCGCCGCGATCGACGCTGCTGCTCAAGCGCGTGCTCGACGTCGCGGTCGCCGGCGTCCTGCTGCTGCTCACCAGCCCGCTGCTGCTGTTCGTGGCGCTCGTCATCCGGCTCACGTCGCCCGGCCCAGTCCTGTTCAGGCAGCGCCGCGCGGGCGCCGGCGGGGAGCCCTTCTGGATGTTGAAGTTCCGCTCGATGCATGCCGACGCCGAGGCGCGGCTCGACGAGCTCATCTCGCTCGACGAGCTTCCGGCGCCGGCCTTCAAGCTCGACAACGACCCCCGCATCACGCGCGTCGGGCGCGTCCTTCGCCGCACGAGCTCCGACGAGCTGCCGCAGCTCATCAACGTGCTGCGCGGCGAGATGAGCCTCGTCGGTCCGCGCCCCGAGCAGGTCGAGCTCGTCGCGCTCTACACCGAGGCCGAGCGGGTGCGGCTCGTCGTCAAGCCCGGGATGACGGGGCCGATGCAGGTCATGGGCCGCGGGCGGCTGGACTTCGAGGAGCGCCTGCGACTGGAGCGCGACTACATCGAGACGCTCTCGATCACGAACGACGTGCGCATCCTCATGCGCACGGTCGGCAGCGTCCTCAGCGGGCGCGGCGCCTCGTGACGGCGAGCTTCAGCGGCGCGCGCGTCGCGATCGCGCACGACTGGCTGCAGGGGATGCATGGCGCCGAGCGGACGGTCGAGGCGATGCTGACGACCGTCTTCGCGGACGCCGAGCGCTGCGACGTCTACACGTTCCATGCGGCGCACGACGTGCTCAGCCCGACGCTGTCGGCGGCGGTGGTCCGCGATGCCGCGATCACGCGGCTGCCGGGGATCCGCCAGCGCGGACACGCACCGGGCCACTGGCGGCTGCTGGCGCCGTACATGTCGCGCTGGTTCGAGCGGCTGGCGCTGGAGTCCTACGACGTCGTCCTGTGCTCCTCCCACGCGTTCGCGGTCGCCGCCCATCCCCGCCGCCGGGACGCGCTGCACGCCTGCTACTGCTACACGCCGATCCGCTACGTCTGGGAGCGCGAGGTCGACGGCGAACGCGTCGCCGGCGTGCAGGCACGGGCGCTCGCTGCGCTGTTGGGCCGCCTGCGCCGGCAGGACCTGCGCGCCGCCGCCCGCCCGCGCGGGCACATCGCGATCTCGTCGGCCGTCGCCGAGCGCATCGGGCGCGCCTACGGCCGGACCGCGCCGGTCGTGCACCCGCCGGTCGAGGTCGGCGACTTCCGGGCCGACCGCCCGCGCGACCGCGATCACTTCGCCTGGACGCACCGGCTGACGGCGTACAAGCGCCCGCTGGAGGTCGTCGAGGCGTTTCGCGGCATGCCGGACCTGCGACTGACGATGGTCGGCGTCGGGCCGCTGGCCGACCGCGTCCGCGCCGACCTGCCCCCGAACGTGCGCCTGCGCGACTGGATCGAGCGCCCCGAGCTCGCCGAGCTGCTGGGCAGCGCCGGCGGCTTCGTCCACGTCGGGGTCGAGGACTTCGGGATCACGATGGTCGAGGCGCTCGCCTCGGGGGCCCCGGTCGTGGCGCTCGATCGCGGCGGGGCGGTCGACATCGTCCGCGACGGCGAGCAGGGGGTGCTCGTCGACGGCGCGGACCCCGAGACGATCCGCGCGGGAGTCCGGCGGCTGCACGAGCGCCGCTGGGACCCGGCGGCGCTCGCCGCCTCCGCGCAGCGGTTCTCGCGCGAGCGCTTCGCCGTGCAGCTGCGCGCGCGTCTCGGCGAGCTCGCGGCCGCCCGATGAACAGCGTCTGCGCCGTCATCCCCTCGCTGAACGGCGGCACGCGGCTGGCCGAGCTCGCCGGCGAGCTCGTCGGATCTGGCGCGCAGGTCCGCGTCGCCGACAACGGGATGCCGGCCGAGATCGCGGCCGGCGTCGCCCGAGCCGGCGCGACGGTCGTGGCGATGAACGGCAACGTCGGCTTCGGCCGTGCCGTCAACGCCGCCGCGGCGGACGCGCCCGGCGGGGCGCTCGTCGTGCTCAACGACGACCTCGAGCCCTGCCCCGGCCTGCTGGAAGCGCTGGTCGCGGCGTTGGACGGCGCGGCGATGGCGTCGGGCATCCTGCTCAAGGCCGAGGCGCGCGAGATCGTCGAGACGGCGGGGGTCGTCGTGGACCGCCACCTCGGCGTCTACGACCACCTCCAGGACCTGCCGCTGGCGGCGCTGCACGCCGACGCGCCGGCGCCGCTGGGCCCGACGGGCGGCGCCGCGGCCTTCCGGCGCGCGGCGTTCGATCGCGTGGGCGGGTTCGACGCGGGGTTCTTCGCGTACTTCGAGGACGTCGACCTGGCGATCCGGCTGCGACTGGCGGGCGAGCGCTGCGCGCTGGCCGCCGCCGCCCGCGCCGTCCACGTCGGCTCGGCGACGCTCGGCTATGACTCGGTGGCCAAGGCGATGCTCGTCGGGGCCGGCCGCGGCCGCCTCGTCCGCAAGTACGGCCTGCTGCGCTCGCCCGGCTCGGCGGCGTGGGTGCTGGCGACCGAGGCCGCGGCGACGCTCGAGCTGACGCGCCGTCACCGCTCGCTCGGCCCCGCCAGGGCGCGGGTGAGCGGCTTTCGGGCGTGCCGCGAGCGCAGCCCGCGGCCGCCGGTCGCGGCCGCGACCGTCGGGCTGCGCGACGGGCTGGCGCGCCGCTACGGGCGCAGCCGGCGGGTGACGCTGCGATGAGCGCCTGCGCGCTGTGCGGTGGCGCGGTCGCACCGACCGACCGCTTCGGCGATCCGCCGCTGGACCGCTGCGGGCGGTGCGGATCGTGCTTCGCGCGCGCCGGCCACGCGGACGCCGTGCGCTCCTACGCGACCGACGACTACCTCGCGAGCAACGGCGAGCAGCTCGACGCCGCGCAGCGCCGCCACGAGGCGCGGATGCGGCTGCGGTGGATCGGGACCCATGCCCGGCCCGGTTCGCTGCTCGACGTCGGCGCGGCCGCCGGGTTCTTCGTCGACGAGGCGAACGCCGCCGGCTTCGCCGCGCGCGGCATCGAGCCGTCGCCGAGCCTGAGCCGGTTCGCCCGCGAGCGGCTCGGCGTGCCGATGCAGACGGGGCTCGTGGAGCGCGTGGCGGTCGGCGATCGCGCCGACGCGGCGTGCCTGTGGCATGTGCTCGAGCACGCCGAGGACCCCGTCGCGATGCTGCGCGCCGTCGCCGCACACGTCGCCCCGGGGGGACACGTCTTCGCCGAGGTGCCGAACGTCGCAAGTCCGGTCGCTCAGCGGCTCGGGCGGCGCTGGCCCCCGCTGACGATCCCCGAGCATCTGACGCACTTCAGCCCGGACGGCATGCGCGCGGCACTGCGGCGGGCCGGCCTGGAGGCCGTGGAGATCGTCACGATCGCGCGCTGGCGCTACCGGCGTCCGCGTGCCTGGGCATCGCCGCGAGCGCTTGCGAGCGCCGTGCGCGACTGCGCGCTCACGGGCGCCCTGGTCGGCAGCGACCCGTCGCGGGGGGACCTCCTGCGCGCCGTCGCGCGCGTCCGAGCGCCGCTCAGGGCTGGCCCGTAGCGCCGGGACTCGGCAGCCCCGGCACCGCCTGCGGCGCCCGCTCGACGGTCACGGTGCCCGTCTGCGCCACGCTCGCCGGGCCCTGCTCGCGGATGCGCCTGCGGACCTCCGGATCGACGCCGGCCTCGACGAAGAGGTCGTCGGCGATCCGCCACGTCCTGTTCTCGCGGACCATCGGGAACGCCTGGGGCACGCGCGTGGACGCGTACTTGTCCGCGCCCACGAGGCGGCGAAACTCGATCTCCACGTAGACGGTCGCGCGGTCGCCGGACATCACGACGTTCTGGAAGTGCGGAAAGGCCGCCTCGACGTAGCGCGCGATGATCGGCAGCTGGACGCGGTAGGCGAGATCCCGGCGGCGCGCCTTGCGCAGCGGTTCGGCCAGCATCGCGAGGTAGCCGGGGCCGTCGGTGTACTGCATCGCGCGCCACCAGGCCATGAACGAGCGCCGCGGCGTGTGCGCGTCGTACTTCAGGACGTCGCTCTGCGTGACGAGCACGGTGCTGGCCGGAAGCCCGCCCCTGGGGGCGCTCTCGCCGTCGCCGCCGCAGGCGCCGAGCACGAGGAGCGCGGTCCCCGTGGCGAGCAGGGCAGCGAGCCGCGACCTCATGCCGGCGAGCGTAGCGCCTCCTCGCCGGGCGAAGACGCACGGTCGCGGCGCGAGCGGCTGCGCAACGCCCGGTTGACCGCTCGGATGACGGGCCGCTCGACGACGTACCAGCTCGCCGCGGCGATCAACACCGCCCCCGCGGAGGCGAGAACGAGCATCAGCATCGCCGTCGGCCACGGCGCGCCGACGCCGTCCAGCGGGCCGACCAGCCAGCCGAGCATCTGCTGGTGGGCCAGGTAGATCCCGTAGGACACGATCCCGAGCCAGACGATCGGCCTGGACCTCAGCGCCCGCATGGCGCGCCCCTGCGAGCTCGTGCCGAGCAGCACCGGCGCCACGACGAGGAACGCCGTCAGCAGCGCCAGGACGGTCGCCCACGCGATGTTGGCCGAGATCCCCTCGATGACCGGGTGCTGCGGCGTCGTGTAGCGGGGGGTCAGCGCGATCACGAGCAGGCACGCCGCGGCGGCCAGCCAGCAGGCGCCCGGGTGGTCGCGCACCACGCGCAGCGGGCGCGGCAGGCGCACGCCGTGCTCGACGCGAACGCTGAGAACGGCGAGCAGCAGGCCGATGCCGAACCAGTGGATCGTCCCGGCGAGCGTTCGGCCGAGGATCACGAGCGACGAGTCCGCCAAGCCGGCGCCCCAGCAGCCGAGCCCGATCGCGATCAACACGAGTGGAGCGAGCAGCTCGCCGCGCCAGCGCGCCCGGACGCCGACGGCGGATCGCCAGCACCTGCGCATCACGATCGCCAGCGCGGCGACCGCGGCGTAGAACGTGATCTCGACGCACAGCGTCCAGGCCGGTCCGATGCCGCCGGTGATGAGCGCGACATCGTTGGAGTAGACCTGCGCGAACAGGTAGTAGCGCCACCAATCGTCGGAGAAGGCCCCCGGCGCGCCGCCGAGCGCGGCGAAGACGGTGAGCAGCACCCAGTAGGCGGGCACGATGCGCGCCAGACGGCGCACGAGAAATCGCCTGATGCCCGGCTCCGGCGCTCCGCTGGCCCGAGCGGCGAGGAACGGGCGGTACAGCAGGAAGCCCGAGAGCGCGAAGAACACCATCACCGCGGCTTGACCGGAAGAGGTCAGCGTGTTCGCGAGCTTCAACAGCTCGGGCGACGCGACCCCGACGTGGGTGACGACCACGCCGAACGCCGCCAGCGCGCGCAGGCCGTCGACGGCCGACATCCGGTGTGCGCCGGTGAACGGACGGGCGGGTGCGGCGTCGACCATCGCCCGTGCGGCCGCGACGACACGCGCCCACGCCAGCGCGGTCCGCGGGCTCAGGGCCGCGGCGACGACCCCGCCACCGAGCAGCGCCATCGCGGTGTTCGTCGCCATGGGGGCCAGCGCGCGCGTCAGCGGCGCGACGACGCTCGCGATCGCCACGGCGTAGAGCAGCAGCGCCCCCGGGCCGCCGATCCGGTGCCGCGTGCGCGCGAGCAGCCCCATCAGCCCCCCGACGAGCAGCGCCCCGAGCACGACGCCGGCCAGCCCGAAGTTCCACAGCAGCTCGCCCTGCAGGCCGATCGGCGAGCCGGCGGTGGAGCCGGGGTAGAGGATCGCGGTGACCTGCTGGTCGACGGGCAGCGGCTTGCCCGGCCACAGCGCCCGCGGCACGAACGCCAGCGGCACCGCGGCGAGCGTCGCGCCGTCCAGCCGCGGAACCGACCGCGGGACGAGCTGCCGGAACGCGACGAGGTTGTCGAAGACGCTGAGGTCCGAGATCAGGAACGTCCCGGGCGGCGTCTGCAGCGCGAGCAGCACGGCCTCGCGCGGCGCCGCGCTCTGCGAGTAGCTGCGGACCTGCTGCAGGAACGTCCCGGCCGGGATCGCCGCGACGGCGACGGCGCAGGTGACGGCGAACGCGCGGCGCGACGGCGTTCGCAGGCACAGGACGATGACGCCCGCCGCGACGACGCCCAGGAAGAGCAGCCCGCGCGCCTGCATGGCGAGCGCCGCCACCAGCGACGTGCCGGTCCCGAGCGCCAGCATCCAGGCGGCGTTGCGCCCGCCGCCGCGCAGCAGGGCGATGAGCCCGCGCAGCGCGACGCCCTGCACGATCCAGACGCCGAGCACCGCATAGCCGCTGCCGAAGCCGTCGTTGTGCAGCTCGCCGGGCGCGCTCGAGAGCACCGCGAAGCCGCCCTGGCGCATGAACAGCGCGCCCCAGAGCAGGCTGCCGAAGGCCAGGAGCGCGACGCCGGCGCCAAGCTCCGAGCGCGTCATCGGCTGCCGCTGCGGGCGCAGCGCCGGGACGACGACCCGCCGGCGGCCGAGCAGCAGCAGGTACCCGAGCACCCACGAAGCGCCGCCCAGCGCGCCGATCGCGGCGGCCTTCGTCAGGTCCTCGCCGGCGAAGCCCAGCGCGCTCAGCGCGAGCGTCGAGTCGCGCGGCCACAGCCACAGCGACAGCGGCCGCCAGGCGTACAGCGCGCCCCAGCTGACGATCGCGGCGGCAAGCGGCGACACGACGACCGCCTGCCACGAGCCGCCGGCGCGGCGGCGGGCCTCCCCAGCCGCGACGGCGAACGTGATCGCGACCGTCGCGACGACGCACAGCAGCAGCCCGAACCCCAGCGCGCGGTCCAGCGCCCCGGCGGCGATCGCGAGATCCAGCGCCGCGCACGCGCCGACGATGCCAAGGGCCCCGACGGCGCGGCGGTCGATCCTCAGCTGCGCAGCGTGCCGCGCCCGCGGCACCGCGCCGACCGGCGGATCGGTGCTCCACGTCGTCCGCAGCGCGTGGCGCACCTGCAGGATGCGCGGCAGCGAGCAGGCCACCGTGCCGATCGCGATCGCGGCGGCGAGGCCGTCGATCCCGTGCGCGGGCGCGAGCGCGACGCAGCTCACGACGACCGTCGCGACGAACACGACGAGGTTCCCGAGCTCGCGCCGCACGCGCCCGCCGACGATGAGCGCCTCCGACAGCGGCCCGGTGCAGGCGTCGACGAGCCGCCCGGCGACGAGGATGACGAGCGCCGCGCCGTAGGGCGCGTACTCCTCGCTCATGAGCCCGAGGATGCGCGCGGGAAACGCGAGGCCGACGGCGGCCAGCGGCAGCGAGGTGGCGGCGGCCGCGATCGTGGCCTTGCGCAGCAGCGCCCCCACGTCGCCGTGGCCGGCGATCGCCATCGCCAGGCGCGGGGTGGCGACCGCGGCCACCGCGCTCGCCGCCCAGGAGAAGGTCGAGGCGACGCGCATCGCCGCGTACAGGCCGGCGAGCCCCGCATCGGACGCTCCGAGCGCGGCACCCAGCAGCATGGGCAGCGCGAGCCCGACCTCGCTGAGCACGCTCAGCAGCCCGGCCGGCGCCTGCTCGGCGTCCCGCGGCGCCCGCCCGAGGAGCGTCGTGCGCACGGCGCGCACGCCGATCGCCCGCGCCGTGAGCGCGAGCCCGGCGAGCAGCGCGAGCCACAGCGCCGCCGTGCTGACGGCCAGCAGCGCGAGCCAGCCGTCGCCGGCCAGCGGCGCGACCGCGGCCGCGAGCAGCAGCGCCGCGGCGGGCAGCACGCCCTGGACGGCGCCCGACCGCCCGACCGCGTCGAAGCCGCGCAGCAGCGCGGCGAGCATCCCGACGACGCCCCAGGCCACCGCGGCGGCGAAGCACAGGACCGCGGCGAGCAGGACCGCGCGCGCGCCGAGGCCGGGCACGAGCGCGGCGATCAGGACCGGGAACGCGACGGCGAGCAGCGGCGCCGTCCGCGCGACCACGCCGCGCGTCAGCCCCAGGCCGCCGAGGTCCCCCGATAGTCTCGCCAGCGCCACATGCCGCGGAATGACCTGATCGACGCCGAAGCGCAGCAGGACCGAGCCGGCCCACGCGAGCGTCCAGAGGACGAAGAACGTGGCGGCTGCGTCGATGGCGAACAGGGTGGCGACGGCACCGATCTGCGCGAGCGCGAGCGCGGCCCCGACCGCGCGCCAGCCGAGGAACGCCGCGGTGCTGCGGGCCGCGGGGCGGCGGACGAGCTCGGTGCAGCGGTGCTGGAAGGAGGCCATGTGCGCAGACGGGTCGTGCTGATCTCACCGGATCGCGTCGGCGCGCTCATGGCAGGGCCGGGCATCAGGTATGCGGAGCTCGCCCATAGTCTCGCGTCTTGGCACGACGTGGTGCTCGCCGCCCCGCGGCCAAGCGCCGCGGCGCCGGGGCTGCCCGTCCCCGTGCAGTACGACCGCGCCCGCCCCGGGACGCTCGACGCGATCCTGCGGGACGCCGACGTCGTCCTCGCTCCGCCGCTGTTTCCGGCGCTCGCGGCGCGGATCGCCCGGTCGGGGGCCGCGTGGATCGCCGACCTCTACAACCCCGAGCCCTTCGAGGGGCTGCTCGCCCACCCCGGCGCGGGGGCCGGCCGGCGGCGGGCGCTCGACGTGCTGCGGATCGACAGGATCTCCTACGCCGCCCGCACCGCCGATGCGTTCGTGTGCGCCCACGAGCGCCAGCGCGACATGTGGCTGGGCTACCTCGCCGCCTCGCGGCGCATCGGCTCGGCCCGGCACGAGCGCGACCCGCAGCTGCACGAGCTCGTCTGCATCGCGGGCGGGGGCGTGCCCGAGCATCCGCCGGCGCCGCCGGCGCAGCCCGTCGTGCGCGGCGTCGCGGTCCCGGCGGACGCCCGCATCGCCGTCTGGAACGGCGGCCTGTGGCCCTGGCTGGACCCGGGCACCGTCGTGTCGGCGGTCGCGCTCCTGCGGTCGGGCGATCCGCGCTGGGTGCTCGCGATCGCCGGCCGCGGGCGCCCGGACCGCGATGCCGCGACCGGGGATCTGCTGCGCGGCGCGCGCGAGCGCCTCGGCGAGGACGGCCTGCACGTCGCCGCGGCGTGGACCGAGTACGCGCGCCGCGGCGACCTGCTGCTCGAGGCCGACGCCGGCGTGTGCACCCACCTGCCCGGGATGGAGAGCCGCTTCGCCGAGCGCATGCGGATCCTCGACCTCGTGTGGGCCGGCGTGCCGGTCGTGTGCACCGAGGGCGACCGGCTCGCCGAGCTCGTCGCCGCGCGCGGGCTCGGGCACGTCGTCGCGCCGGGCGACGCGGGCGCGCTGGCGGACGCGCTTGAGCGCGTCGCCGACGCCGGCCGGCCGGCCTACGCCGAGGCGCTCGCCGCGGCCGCGCGGGAGCGTCGCTGGTCGCACGTCGCCGCGCCGATCGCCGCGCGGATCTCAGCCTGCGCCGCGGACCGGCGCGGCCTGCGGCCGGTCGCCCGCGGGCTGGCGCTGCGTCACCGTGCCGCCCGGCTCGTCACGCGCCGCTGAATCGGCGGGGGCGCGGGGTCAAGCCGCACGTCGGCGGTGCCTCCGGTCAGCTTCGTGAACGCGTACCACGCCCGCTTCGGCTGTCCCGTGACGCTGAACAGCCCGGTGTACGGTCCGAACCAGTTGCCCTCGCCGATCCGCCGCCGGCGGTCCTGGACGACGAACACGTAGACGGCGCCGATCCGAGCGCGGCGCGACCGCGCGCGCAGCGTGCGCAAGAAGACGCGCACGAGCGACGCCTGACGCGAGTGCGTGACGCGCAGCGGGCTCGCCGGTCCCCCGGTCGCCCAGCCGATCTCGGTCACCCAGATCCGCGTCCAGCGGTCGCCGTGCGCGTCCATGATCGCGCGCACCCGGCGCACGCCGCCGATCGCCGCCGCGCTCGTGCGGGCGAACGCGTTGAGCGCGACGACGTCGAAGTGCGCCATCGCCCCGGGGACCCGGTAGATGCCCCGCAGGTACTCGTCGACCGACATGCCGTGGCGGGTCTCGGCGAGGGCGGCGAGCACGATCCTCGCGCGCGGGTCGTCGCGCCGCAGCGCGCGGCGCGTGGTCTTCACGAAGCGGACGTAGCTCGCCGGATCGGTGCGCCCGTGCCAGTAGCCCCTGAAGTTCGGCTCGTTCCAGACCTGGTAGGCGACGATCGGCATCGGCCGGAGCTCGGGGTGCTGGGTCCAGAACGTGCCGTCGCGCCCGTAGCGGCGCACGACGGATCGCACGAACCAGTGCCAGCCCCAGCGCGCGCGGCCGGTCCTCGGCGGCAGCAGCCGGCCGCGGCAGAAGGGCGCCGCGCAGCCGAGCAGCACCGGCAGGATGCGCACGCGGGCGCGGGCCGCGCGCTCCATGACCCCGTCGTAGGCGGTCCAGTGGTTGCCCGCCTTCGTGGGCCGGATCGCGAACCAGTCGAAGACGACCCGGTAGTTGCGCACGCCGCCGGCGGCGATCGTGTCCATCGTGCGCTGGGTGGGCAGCTCCCAGCCCTGCAGGCCGATCTTCATCGGCGCCGGAGCAGCGGCCGCCGGGCTCGCGAGCGCCCCGAGCGCGGTCACCGCGACGAGCGCGGCGATGGTCAGTCCGATTCGCGTCGCCACCAGATCCCCGTCCAGTCGATGTGTTCAAGCGGCGTCGTGACGCCGTGCTGCGCGCGGAAGTCGTCGACCGCGCGGCGGCAGCCCGCGACCGCGCCGTAGTCGTCGACGATGACGAACCCGCCGACCGCCAGGCCCGGCCACAGGTGCGTGAGCGCGTCGGTCGTGGACTCGAAGAGGTCGCCGTCGAGGCGGATGACCGCCCACGTGCGGTCGGCGACGGCGGGCAGCGTGTCGGCGAAGAGGCCCTCCAGGAAGACGACGCGCTCGTCGAGGAGGCCGAGGCGCTCGAAGCCGCCGCGGACCTCGTCCAGGCTGACCGCCAGGCGCGGCTCGCGGTGCAGGCGCGTTCCGCGGTCCTGCGGGTAGCGCGTCGCGTCGGGCGCCGGAAGGCCCGCGAACGTATCGGCCACGTACACCCGGCGGCGGCTGTCGCCGTGCGCGCTCAGGACGCCCCGCATCATCATCGCGCTGCCGCCGCGCCACGTGCCGGCCTCCACGAGATCGCCGGGGACGCCGTCGGCGAGCACCCGCTCGACGCACCAGCGCGTGTTGCGCAGGCGCTTGACGCCGCTCATCGTGTACGCGAAGACCGGCCAGTCGCGCCCGTCCTCGCGCGCGCGGTGATCGTCGCCGCGGTCGCGCAGGGCGACGATGCCGGCGCGCTGCAGCAGCCGGCCGAGCCGGCGGCCGACCGGGTTGGCGGGCGCAAGGCCGGTGTCGAGCCGCGCGTAGGCGGTGTGCGTGAGCGTCTGCTCGAGCAGATCGAGGTAGCGGTCGGCGAACTCCAGGATCGTGGGGAGCCTATCGGTGCTCCGGATTGCGGGGCTTCGAGGTGTCAGGAGACGGACGAGGAGCGGCACGCCCACGTGCGGCGGCGGCCGCCGCTGTGCGCGCGGCGACCGCCGCTGTGCGCGCGGCGTGCTGCGGTCCTACCGGTCCGAGCTCACACCGGCGACGACGGCCGGGCCATCCCCTCCGCCAGGTCTCCGTAGCCCGGCGCCATGATCGCGCCGGGCTGACCGATCAGCTCCTCGGCCACCAGCGCCTCCGTGGTCAGCATGAGCGCCGCCACCGACGCCGCGTGCTGCAGGCTCAGCCGCGTGACCCGCACCGGATCGACCACCCCGCACTCGAAGAGATCGCCGAACGTGCCGGTCAGCGCGTTGAGGCCGTGGCCCTCGGGCATCGCGCGCACCTGGTCGACGACGGCCTGGCCGTCGTAGCCGGCGTTCGACGCGATCCAGAACAACGGATCGGACAGCGCCGCGCGCACGACGTCGACTCCTGCGCCTCGGTCTCCATCCGTGCAGACGCCGTCGAGGGCCGCCTCTGCGCGCAGCAGCGCGGTGCCGCCGCCGGGCACGATCCCTTCTGACATCGCGGCGCGCGCCGCCGCCAGCGACCCCTCCGTGCGGCGCAGGCGCTCCTTGCTCTCGATCGCCGTCGCGCCGCCGACCTTGACGACCGCCAGCTTCGAGGACAGGCGCGCGCGCCGCTCGCGCAGCGCGTCGACGTCGGCGTCGTGCGTCGCGCGCTCGAGCTCCACGGAGATCTCGTTCAGCCGTCCGGCCACGCGCTCCGACGACCCGGCGCCCTCGACGAACGTCGTGTCGTCCTCGCGCACGATCACCCGCCGCGCGCGGCCGAGCGACTCGAGCTCGACGTTCTCCAGCGTCAACCCCGCCTCCGGCGTGATCACGCGCCCGCCGGTGAACGCGGCGAGATCCTCCAGATAGGCGACCCGCCGGTGCCCGAAGCCGGGTGCGCGGATCGCCGTCGCCTCCATCGTGCCGTGCTGGTTGTTCTGCACGAGCATCCCGAGCGCCGCCCCGTCGACCTTCTCGGCGAGGATGATGAGCGGCTCGGGCCGGCGCATGACCTGGCCGATCGCGCCCATGAGCTCCTGCACGGAGGAGATCGGCTGGGACGTCATGAGGACGTAGGCGTTCTCGAGCACCGTCTCCATCCGCATCCGGTCGCGGATCAGGTACGGCGACAGGTGGCCGTTCTCGACGTGCATGCCCTCGACGAAGTCGACCGCGATCCCCGGCAGCTCGGTCTCCTCGATCGACACGACGCCGTCCTCGCCGACGCGATGCAGCGCCTCGGCGACGGCGCCGCCGATCCGCTCGTCCTCCTTGGCCGCGATCGTCGCGACCTGGCGCAGGTACTGCAGATCGTCGACGACGCGCGCGCCGGCCTGCAGACGCTGCACGACGAGCGCCACCGCGTCCTCCATGCCGCGCCGCAGCTGCATCGGGTTCACGCCGTCGTCGAGCACCCGCATGCCCTCGCGGATGAGCGACTGGGCGAGCAGCGTCGCGGTCGTCGTCCCGTCGCCGGTCAGCTCCGAGGTCCGGTCGGCGACCTCGCGCACGAGCTGGGCGCCCATGTTCTGAAACTGGTCGGAGAGCTCGACCTCGCGGGCGATCGTGACGCCGTCGTTCGTGATCGTCGGCGCGCCCGTCAGCCGTTCCAGGACGACGTTGCGCCCCTTGGGCCCGAGCGTCACCTTGACCGTGTCGGCGAGGATGTCGACGCCCTGCTGCAGGCGCCGGCGCGCGTCGGCGTTGAAGTGGATGATCTTGCCCATGCGGAGTCTTCTCCTCGTTCAGCCTGCGGGGACGAGGATGCCGCGGCCCTGCAGGCGGCCCCCGTCGAGGTCGGCCATCGCGTCGTTGACGGCCTCGAGTGGGTAGGCGCTTGTGTGCAGGGTGACCTTGCCCTGCGCGGTGAGCGTCATCAGCTCGGCGAGGTCGTTGTAGGACCCCACGAGGTTGCCGATGAAGTTGATCTCGCGCGAGATGATGTCGATCGTCGGCACGTTGACGTTCTCGCCGTAGCCGATGACGAAGTAGGAGCCGGCGTTGCGCAGCATCGCGACGCCGTCCTCGATCGCGCCCTTCTCGCCGACGAAGTCGATGATCGCCTCGGCGCCGTTGCCGTCGGTCATCTCGAGGATCGTGTCGACCTGCTTGCCGTCCGCCGCGATCGTCGTGTCGGCGCCGATCTCGCCGGCCAGCGCGCGGGCGGGCTCGGAGGGATCGACGACGATGATCTCGGCCGGGGTCATCGCCTTCAGGCACTGGATGCCGATGTGGCCCAGGCCGCCCGCCCCGATGACGACCGCGCGCGAGCCCGGGTGCAGGATCGCGGCCGCCTTCTTGACGGCGTGGTACGCGGTCAGCCCGGCGTCGGCCAGCGCCGCGATGTCCTTCGGGTGCAGCGTCGGGTCGAGCTTGACGACCGACCGCGCGCTCGTCTTGAGCAGCTCGGCGAACCCGCCGTCGACCGAGATGCCGGGGAAGAGGTTGTTCGCGCAGTGCACGTCGTCGCCGGCGCGGCACGCGCGGCACAGCCCGCAGGTGATCAGCGGGTGGACGATCACGGTGTCGCCGACGGCGACGTTCGAGACGGCCGAGCCGATCTCGTGCACCCAGCCGGCGTTCTCGTGGCCGAGCACGTAGGGCAGCTCGACGCCCGACTTCTCGGCCCACTGACCCTCCTGGATGTGCAGGTCGGTGCGGCACAGGCCGGCCCCGCCGAGGCGCACGATGACGTCGTGCGGGTCGGTGATCGTCGGCTCGGCGATCTGCTCGACGGCGAGTGGATCGTGGTAGCGATGCAAGCGTGCGGCGATCATGTCGCCACCTCCTCGGTCGGATCGGGGACACCGTGGCGAACGCGCAGCAGCGAGCGGCACAGTCCGCCGTTGCTCTCCAGGCTCAGGCCCACGAGCCGCGCGCGGCGCAGCCACGCGGGCAGGTCCGCGGCGCGGATCGCGCTGCCGTCGCCGGCGACGAGCGCCGGCGCCTGTGGCTCTCCGGGCAGGCCGAGCTCGCGCCGCAGCGTCAGGCAGCGCGCGACCTCGGGATCGCCGGCGGGCAGGTCGCGTACGCGCAGCGCCACGACGGCCGCGTGGTCGGCTCCCGAGGCGAGCAGCATCGCGGCGACGCGGCCCTGGCGGGCGAGCAGCGCCTTGCGCTGGAAGAGCTCGCGCAGCGCCTCGAGGTCACCGGATTGGCTCTCGCCCGGGAAGGCGGCGTCGAAGCCGCCGCCGGCGCCGATCGCGGCGTTGATCTCGGCCGCGGTGTAGTGGTCGTCGAGCACGACGCCGACCTCGCCGACCCCGGCCACCCGGCGCACGGCCTCGCGCGCGTCGGATGCCATGAGGAAGGCGAAGTTCGGGGCGCACTGCGGCGTGGGCAGGCGCAGGTGCACGTCGACGTCGCCGCCGTCGCTGACGACGCACGAGCCGACGAAGCCGAGCGCGGTGATCGGCTCGTCGAGCTCGGGGTCGTGGACGGTGGCGAGCGCCGCGAGCACCCCCGCCTGGCTGATCACGCGGCGCCCTCCACGAGCTGGGCGTCGTCGGCCGCCGCCGGGGTGCCCTCGTCGTCGGCCAGGCGCAGCTGCTGCGGAACCTCGACGCCGTACAGGCGCGCGGCGTTCAGGCCGAGCACCTTCTTCTTGGCGGCGGTCGTCCAGCGCGGGTAGTCCGAGTACGTCTCGTCCGGGTAGTCCCAGTCGACGAGCCCCTCGATCTGCCACTTCGGCTCCCAGATCGCGTAGTCCGAGCCGAACATCATCTTGTCCTCGCCGACCCAGAACAGCAGCTCGCCCATGACCTTCGCGAAGAAGCGCGGGCGGGCGTGCATGAGGCCGCCGACGACGACCGACAGGCCGGCGTAGACGTTGGGCTCCTGCGTCGCCATGAAGCAGAAGTCCTCGATCCGCGGCAGCCCGACGTGCTCGACGATGAAGTTCAGGTCGGGATGGCTCGTCGCCGCGATGTCGACGTCCTTGACGTCGAAGGAGTCCTTGTCCAGCGGCCAGATCGTCGGCCCCTTGTGGACGTGGATGTTCGTGATGCCGAGCTCCTCGCACTTCTCGTAGAACGGCTGTGCCTCGGGGTCGGCGAGCGTCCAGCCGCGCGAGCCCTCATTCCACTCGGCCGTGTAGAGCTTCACGCCCTGCAGGCCGAAGCGCTCGTGGTCGGCCTCCAGCTGCGCGAGCCCCGCCTCGCCGTCACGCGGATCCCAGCGCCCGTTGACGATGAACTTCCCCGGGAAGCGCTCCAGCAGCTGCGCGTTGCGCTCGAGGTCGTTGAAGCCCTCCGTGTACCACTCGCGCAGGTACGTCGGCTGGCTGATCGCGACGTCGACGTAGCCGTCGGTGAAGACGTCCTTCTCGAAGTCGTCCGCGGAGTACTTCTGGAAGTGCTCCAGCGACCAGTGCGTGTTCTGCGGCCCAAGCGCCTGGTAGGCGTGGAAGCACTCGATCCAGCCCTTCGCGTACTGCTCGGCGCCGGGCACCCAGTTCGCCGGGCTGGCGTCCCAGAAGTGCAGGTGCGTGTCGAGCACGAAGTACTGCTCGCCGGCCTTCTCGTACATGCTCAGCCCTCCCCGACCGGCTGCAGGTCGAAGCCGATGTACTCGGCGGCGTCCTCGGGGTTGGCGAACATGAGGACGCGGTCGTCCTCGACGACCATCCGGCCGTAGTGCGTCGACATGATCTCCTCGAAGTCGTCGGGGCCGAAGTCCTCCCAGCCCAGCGCCTCGGCGATCTCCTCGAAGTTGAACTCGATCGTGCCGATGCCGTCGACGCGGATCATCGAGGGCAGCTCGCGCATCGTGACGTCCTTCTTGCCGTCCATGACCTTCGCCACGACGTAGCCGACCTGGTTGTTCATCAGCGTCACGCCCGTCTGGTTGGAGGACGAGCGGTTGGATTCGAACGCGGTCATGAGCGGACCTCCTTGGGGGCCTCGAGCGTGATGTCTTCCAGCAGGTCGGTGAGGCGGGTCTTGGCGGCGTCGAGCGAGTCCTCGAAGCGCACGACCTTCTCGGACACCTCCGACCAGATCGGCTGCAGCTGCTGCGCGGCGGCGAGGCTCACCGGCACCCACTCGTCCAGCCAGCCCTGCATGATCTGCTTGTTCGCCGCGCCGTGCTGCTCGTCGTCGGCGAGCATCCGAAACAGCGCTCGCGCGCCGCGCTGCTCGCGTGCGCAGTCCGACTCGCCGCAGCCCATGAGGGCCGGCGTGATGAAGTCGCCCTGCGGCGCCGCGGCGTGCATGACGAACCCGCTGCGAAACAGCTCCCCGACGAGCGGCTCGAAGACGATCGCGGTCGCGAACCAGGCCTGCGCCCAGTCGCGGATGCCCGTCAGCTTCTCGACGTTCTCGCGCGTCGCCTGCCAGCGCTCGTCGTTCTGCCAGACGTCCTTGTGCGCGGAGCCGTCGAAGTCCTCGACCTGCTCGGAGACCTCGAGGTTGTAGAGCACGATGTCCTGCGCGAAGCGCAGCTTGTGCACCGCGCCGACGCACATCGCGTTGTTGATCATGTTCGTCGGCGCGTCGCGCTGGGCGGGCGTGTAGACGTGCATGCCCAGGCCGTGCTCGACGTGCGCCCACGCCGACACGTGGCGCTCGACGACCTTCGCCCACGAGCGGTTCCAGCCCGAGAACGCGTTGGCCGCCTTGGCGTTGGCGAGCAGCCCGCTGATCTGCCGCACGGTGTTCGCGTTGTTGCGGTAGATCGTCTGCTCCCACTCCTCGTTGGGATCGAGGAAGACGTGCCAGTTGCCGGACTTCAGCTCCGTCCACTCCTGTGGATAGCCCGACGAGCCATCGGCGAAGGCGTAGACCCAGCCCTGCGTCAGGTGGCGCTCGGGGTCGGGCTGGACGTCGACCGTGACGTCCTCGTAGACCGTCGCCCGGCGCTTTCTGGGCTCGAAGTAGTTGTAGGAGCGGCTGCGCGAGGACGGGAACTCCTTGGCCCCGGCCTCGGCGTCGGTGAACACCGGCTTGGGGACGCTGCGCGGCGCTTTCGTGTCTGCTGGCATGTTGCGTGTCTCCTCATGCGCCGCGGTCAGGCCGCGGTCGTCGTGAACCTGTCGAAATAGATGTGCGCCTCGGGAACGCCGCGGCGCTCGAGCAGTGCGATCGCCGCGTCCACCATCGGCGGCGGGCCGCAGAGGTAGGCGTCGACGTCGGCGAGGTCGTCGCCCTCGAGACGGTCGACGACGTCGGTGATGAGTCCCGCCTCGCCCTCCCAGTCGCCGTCCTCCGCGGCTTCGCTCAGCGCTGGGACGAACGTGAAGTCCGCCAGCTCGCCGCCCAGGCGCTCCATCTCCTCCAGTGCGAAGAGGTCGTCGCGCGTACGGGCGCCGTAGTAGAACGTCGCCGGGCGTTCGGTGCCCTTCTCGGCCATCGAGCGCAGCAGCGACAGCACCGGCGCCATCCCGGCGCCGCCGGCGATGAAGACCAGCCGCCGTGGCGAGCTGTCGCGCAGCGTGAACATCCCGTAGGGCCCCTT
>CAVRMD010000021.1:0-16226 GCA_963722455.1 uncultured Solirubrobacteraceae bacterium | reverse complement strand
TTGAACCGGACGTCGACTCCGATCAGCAAGAGCGGCCAGATGAGGATCGCGACGATCGCCTCGAGGGTCCCGCTCAGGGAGCCGACATGGGCGAAGTAGTGCTGCGCGGCGGCGACGAATGCGCCGATGATGGCGTAGACGAGCACGAACATGGTTCACCCCCTCCGACGCGTGCGGTCGAGCTTCGTTGGCCCTCAGCCAGTACCCCCGCGCCGGCGTGTCCAAGCTCGGGCCCGCGGGACGCTACGCTTGAGGATGGTTGTCTGAGCAACTGTCTGAGAGGAGCGCCGTGCACGTCGAGATCTGGTCCGACATCGCCTGCCCGTGGTGCTACGTGGGCAAGCGCCGCTTCGAGGCGGCGCTCGCATCCTACGAGCACCGCGACGAGGTCACCGTCACGTGGCGCAGCTTCGAGCTCGATCCCGTCGCGCCCGCGCAGCGCGAGCACGACGGCGCAACGCACCTCGCCGAGAAGTACGCCACGAGCCGCGCGGAGGCGATCGCGATGCAGGAGCGCATGGCGACGACGGCGGCCGGCGAAGGCCTCGACCTGCGCTTCGACATCGCCCGCGGCGGCAACACGTTCGACGCCCACCGGCTGCTGCACCTCGCCGCGGCGCACGGGATGCAGGACGCGATGAAGGAGCGCCTCATGCGCGCCTATCTCACCGAGGGCGAGCTGATGAGCGACGCGGCGGCCCTGCGCCGCCTCGCGGGGGAGGTCGGCCTGCCGACCGGCGAGGTGGCCGATCTGCTGAGCGGCGACCGCTTCGCCGCCGAGGTGCGCGAGGACGAGCGGACCGCCGCGCGGATCGGCATCTCCGCGGTCCCGTTCTTCGTCGTCGACCGCGCGATCGGCGCAGCCGGCGCACAGCCGCCGCAGGCGCTCGTCGAGCTGCTGCGCCAGGCGCGGGCGCAGGACGCGCCGATCCCCGCGAGCGGCGCAGCGGACACCTGCGCCGTCGACGGTGGCTGCTGAGCACGGCGCCGCGGCGCGCCCGTCGGGGCACGGCCGCCCGCGACAGCGCGTGACCGCCGCCGCAAGGGGGTACGCCGGACGGATGCCGGCCACCGCCCACGCGCAGGCGCCGCCCGCGGGGATCCCGATGCCGCCGGCGCCCCCGGATCCCGGCACCCCGCTGCCGCCGGCGCCCGACCCCGTGCCGCCGACCCCCACGCCCGACCCCGGACCGCCGCCGCCCGAGCCGCCGCGCCCGATCTGAGCCGCGGAGCGCCCGGCCGCGCTCAGCCGGCGGCGGCGCCTTGCTCGAGGATGCGCCTGATCTGCGCGAGATCCTTGCGGTTGGCGCGGAGCATGGCCTTGGCCACGAGCGGGGCGCCGAGCCTGGCGAACCCCGCCGGCTCGCCGCGGTTCTCCAGCGTCATCCGCGTCGCGCCGCCGGGCTCGTCGGCGAACGTGTAGGTCGTGCGCATCGGAAACGGCCCCTCGGCGGTGCTCATGACGAAGCGCTCGCCGGGGACGAGCTCTCTGACCTCGTAGGTGTAGGACAGCGTGCGCCCGAGGAACGCCGCGACGAACGCAAGCTGCGAGCCGACGGCGAGCGGCGGCGCGGTCAGCCACCGCACCTGCGTGATGTTCTCGTACCACTCGGTGGCGTTGTCGGGGTCGCAGGCGAACGCGAAGACCGCGGCGCGGGGCCGCGCGATGACCGTGTCGCAGCGAACGTCGACGGGCACGGGGGCAGCGTACCCGCCGGCCGACGCGCGCGCGATGTCACCAGACGCACAGCGTTAACGGCGAGTTCACCATGACGGCGCCTGGAGGTGTCATCGTGACGAATGCGATGAACATGCCAGACAGCGTGCAGCGGGCTGTCGAGCAGGCGCCGCTTGCATCATCGCCCCATCTCCCGGCGCCGCCGAGCGCCGCGACGGCGCCGGTCGCGCACCGCGACCGACGCGACGCCGAGGCGCCGACCGCGCCGCGACCCGCCTTCGCCGCTTCGCCGCATGGCGCCCGCCGGGGCGCGACGGGCGGCGATCGGGTCGCCTCCACGCAGCGGACGGCTGCGCGACAGCCGCCGGTGCTCGTCCTGCCGAAGCTGCCCGCCGCCGTCGGCGGGGTCGGCGTGGCGTTCTTCTTCGTGCAGGCCGTGCTCGGCTGGGGGCTGGGGGTCGCCGGCGCCGGCCTCACCGTCCTGATCGCGGCGATGATGTTCGGCGTCCTCGCCGTCCTCGACGCGCGCGACGACACGCAGACCGAGACGACCGAGGGGTCCTACGACCTCGTCGTCGTCGGTGGCGCGACCGTCGCGGTCGCCGTCGCGGTGGCGTGCCTGTACCTCCCCTCGCCCTGGGGAGGGCTGTGCGCGGCCGCGCTGCTCGCGCTGCTGTTCGCCGGGATGCGGACGGCGTAGCGGGTCATCCAACATGTGGGTCGCCGTCAGGCGATCGCGTCGCTCTTGGCGCGGTTGCAGTCCCCGCACAGGATCTGCAGGTTCGCCACGCTCGTCGCGCCGCCGCGGCTGACGGGGATGATGTGGTCGTACTGCAGGTCGAACGCGCTGCCGCACGCGACGCACGCACCGCCGTCGCGCTCGTACACCGCCAGGCGCACCTCGCGCGCCACCGCTGCCCGGCGGGCGCCCGGCTCGCGGTCGAGGGCGAGCGCGGCGTGGGCGTCGCGCAGCGTGCGCCGGCGGCGCCGCTCGCGCCGGCGGACGAGCGCGAGCACGTCGGCGGCCTCGAGCTGCTCGTCCTCCCACCAGAAGCGGTCCTCGAACATCCAGTACGTCCGGCGCTGCGCCACGAGCAGCACCTGCGGCGCGGAGCGCTGCGCGCGCAGCAGCGCATGGTGGCGCGCCGCGCCCCACGACCTCGTCATCGGGGTCTCGCCCCGGACGAACCGGTAGCGACGCCCGAAGAACGTGATCTGACCCACGAGGGCGCCGTCGGTGACCTCTCGCAGCACCCGCCGAACGTAGCGGCGGCCCGGACGGCATGCACGAGCCGTTGCGGGCGGGGCGCGCCGCGCAGGTCAGCTTGATGCGCCGCTGCGCACGCGCGTCAGCACGGCGTCCAGGCGCCGCCGCGCGTCCGCGCGGTCCGTGGCGGCCGCCCAGGGGCCGCCGGCGGTCGCCGCCCACGGCACGAGCACGTCGAAGTCCAGCTCGCGCAGCAGCTCGAGGCTCGCGACGTACGCGTCGCGGTCGCTCGAGCCGAGCACGGCGGCGACCCATTCCCCCTCGCGCAGGTAGATCGTGTCGCCCGTGAAGAGCAGCCGGCCGCGGCCGCTGTCCCACAGGAAGGCCGTGGCGCCGGGCGTGTGCCCCGGCGTCGGGATGAGCTCGAAGTCGTCGTCGAGCATCGCCCGCGCGCCGAACGTCTCCGCGACGGGAAGCGTCCGCTCGACGGCCGCCCGCTCGCGCTCATGGCAGCGCAGCGGGGCGGCCGGCTCGGCCGCGCCGACCATCGCCTCGTGGCGATGGTTGAGGTACTGCGCGGCGACGCCGCCGGCGTCGGCGATCGCGCGCGCCGCCAGCTGGCGCTCGGGGACCGCATACACGAGCAGGTTGCCGCGCTCGCGCCGCAACACGAAGGCGCGGATCGCAAGCGAGCGGTCGAACGCGAGCGCCGCCGGCGACGAGGCGGCGAGGCGCTCGATCTCGGGCTGGCCGACTTCTGCCTCGGGATCGCGGCCGCGGCCGGTCACCGCTCGCGCGCGTAGACGTAGTCCACGATGCCCGCGAGCAGTCCGGTGTCGACCGGCGCCTCGGCGAGCGCCGCGCGCGCGGCGGCATGGGACTCCCGCGCGAGCTCGCGCGCGCCGTCCAGCCCGTGCGCGCTCACGTACGTGCACTTGCCGTGACGGGCATCCGAGCCGCGCGGCTTGCCGAGCGCCGCCTCCTCGGCGGTCACGTCGAGGATGTCGTCGACGATCTGAAACAGCAGGCCCAGCTCCGCGGCGTAGCGGCGCAGCGCGGTCGCGGCCGGCCCGGACTCGCCGGTGAGGCTGAGCACGGTCCCGACCGCCGCGGCCAGCAGGCGGCCGGTCTTGAGCTCGTGCAGGTGGCGCAGCGCCGGCGCGTCGAGCTCGGGGCCGGCGGTGACGTCGAGGTACTGGCCGCCGTCCAGTCCCTCCACGCCGGCCGCCCGCGACAGCTCGGCGACGGCGGCGAGCACGCCGGCCGGCTCGCCCTCCTGGCGGCGCAGGACGAGCGTCATCGCCTCGGCGACGAGCGCGTCGCCGGCGAGCAGCGCGATGTCCTCGCCGAACACGACGTGGGCGGTCGGCCGGCCGCGGCGCAGGTCGTCGTCGTCGAGCGCCGGCAGGTCGTCGTGGACGAGCGAGTGGGTGTGGATCATCTCCAGCGCGGCCGCGAGGGGCAGCACCGACCGCGGCGCCCGCCCGAGCGCCTCGGCGGTCGCCAGCGCGAGCACCGGCCGGATGCGCTTGCCGCCCGCGAGCAGGCTGTAGCGCATCGCCTCGACGAGCCGCGCGACGCGCGGGTCGCACGAGAACACGATGCGCTGCAGGTAGTCCTCCACGAGCGATTGCAGGTCGGCCACGGCCGCCGGCGGTTGCCCGGGGATGCGCTCGCGCAGCTCCATGGCCCCGGCCGCGGCCGCGCTCAGACGCGGTCGGCGGTGATGAGCAGGTACTGGAAGCTGCCCTCGCGGTACGCGGTGAGAAACGGCTCCTCGATGCCCGTCGCCAGCGACGAGTGCGATCGCAGCTCCCAGTAGGGGATCGTCTGCGCCGTGAGATCGACGACCTCGTGCACGACGAGGTCGTTCGCCGCCAGCGCCTTGAGGTACGCGCTCCGGGGGTGGATGTTGCACGTGTAGTGCTCGTCGATGCGCGCCACCGACTCCGAGCGGCCCTTCAGGTCGTTCGAGCAGCCGGTGATGCAGACGTAGCGGCCGCCGACCTCCAGCAGCCGGGAGAACTCGGCGTACAGCTCGAACAGGTCGACGTACATCGTCGTCTCGTTCGTCCAGATCGCGCGCCGCGAGCCGGCGTCGAATCCGGTGTCGAGCATGTTGCGAAAGTGGAAGCGCACGCGATCGCTCACGCCGCGGCGCCGCGCCTGCTCGTTGGCGAAGCCGACCTGGTACTCGGAGATCGTCACGCCGTCGATCCGGCAGCCGAAGCGCTCGTGCGCCATGAGGCTGGTCGCCCCCCGGCCCGAGCCGGCATCCAGCAGCCGGTCGGCGGGCCCGATGTCGCCGAGGTAGTCGAGCAGGACGTCGGCCTGCGCGGTCTCCAGCCGGTGCAGCTCGCTGACGATGCGCTCGTCGCGCGTCTGCGGCGGGCCCTCGAGCGCCGACGGGTCGTAGTCGCCGAGGCCGTAGTGGTGGTGGTAGAGCCCGTCGATGTCGCCGAGCACCAGGTTGACCGGATCCTGCTGGTTGGTGTCCCAATACGCCGCGACCGACCTCTGGTAGTCGCTGCGCAGCACCGCCGTGTCTGGCTTGGTCGTGCTCATGTGTGGTCCTTTCTCCCGCTGCTTGGTGACATACGCCGGGTCATGAGCCCGACCGGGCATCGGCGTCGCCCGTCTGCTCGCCGCCGCCTTCGTGGTAGCGGCCGCTCGTCGCGTGCCATTCGCGGCTGCCCCCCAGCCAGGCCCACGTGTCCATGAGGAAGCGCCGCAGCATCGGCGACCCCGTGAGGCTGAGGGCTGCCGCCTCGGCGACGAACGCGTGCATCAACTCGTTGTGGATCTCGACCGTGCGGCGGATCGCCTCGTCGTGCGAGCAGCCCTCCTCGGCGACGATCACGCGCGGCAGGTTGAAGTCGGTCTCGGACTCGAACGCCGCCGAGTGCAGGTCGTTGAGCAGGACGTTCGCGTCGCCCGCGAGCGTGAACGCGCGCCGGACCGCGGGGTCGTAGAACTCGAACGGCGCAAGCTCGTAGCCCGCCAGCGGGTCGATGAGGATCATCGGCGGCAGGTAGCTGTTGAGGTGGCGCTGGACGAGGTACTCCCAGACCGGCGGCGTGCGCCCGTTCTGATGCCAGTCGGCCTCCTGCCCCCAGGCGACGAAGAGGATCGCCATCTGGTGCTGGAAGCGCGCCATCTGCGTCACCGAGGCGTAGCGGGCGAGGTGCTCCATCGCGCTGCGGAAGGCGGTCGCGATCGCCTCCTCGCGGCGGTAGCTATCCAGCTGCGGCGCGTACTGCGCGGGGAGCTGCGCGGGATCGACGATCGCGTACAGCAGCGCCAGCCGTGAGCCGACGATGCGCGGGTCGGCACCGAGCTCGACCTCGTCGACGTAGTAGTCGTCGGCCGCCCACTCGGCGACGACGCACTTCGCCGCCGCCAGCAGCCGGTCGGGATCGTCGGTGGCCGGGTGGGCGAGCATGATGAGGCGGCCGAACTCGCAGGAGCGCAGCCGGTCGAGCTGGCCGGCGTAGACGCCGACCTCCGCGGCCCACTCGACGAGCCGGTCGTCGACCTCCTCGCCGAGCGCCGGGTCGTCGCGCAGCGGGCCGGGGCAGAACAGCTCCGGCGTGGCGGCACCGGTCCCCTCCGCCGTCGCCTCCGGCTGCGACAGCGCCCCCGGCAGCCGAAGCCGGGACGCCGCGGTACCGAGCCCCGTGGGCCCGGACAGGCGCGGCAGCCCCTGCGCGGGCGCACGAGCCGCCTGCTCGGGCGCCGGCGGCGGGAGGTCCGACGGGGCCGGCAGCCGGGCCGGGTCCGGGCGGCGCGGATCGCCGAGCAGCGCCGAGACGAGCCCGGCCAGGTCGCCGGCGGACGGTGCCGGAGCGTCTGTCAACAGCGACATCGCAGCTCCTCTCACCGCGACCGGTCCGCCGCGCCGGTCAGGCCGGACGCGGGCCGCGCGTATTCGGCCAGCAGCGGGTGATCCTTGAGGTCGCGCAGCTGGTTCTTGCACCACCAGGAGTAGCGGTCCTCCTCGTCGGCCTCCGCGGCGCGCACGAAGCTGTCCCAGTCCACCCAGGCGCAGGCGCCGACCTCGAGCGGGTTGGGGTCGGGCACGCTGGCCGCCCGTGCGACGAACACCGGGCAGAACTCGTGCTCGACGATGCCGCGAAACGGCGGGGCCCGATAGATGTGACGGGGCAGGACGATCCGGATGTCACGCCCGCGCATCCCCAGCTCGTAGTCCAGGCGGCGGTGGATCGCGTCGTACATGCTCTCGCCGACGCCCGGATGGCCGCAGACGCTGTTGGTCCACACGCCGGGCCAGATCTTCTTGGGCAGCGCGCGGCGCGTCACGAGAAACGCGCCGTCGTCGTCGAACACGTAGCACGAGAAGGCCAGGTGAAGCGGCGTCCGGGCGTGATGCGAGGACCACTTCTCGGCCGAGCCGATCGCGCGGCCCTGCTCGTCGACGAGCACGATCCGCTCCTCCGCCGGGGCGGAGGAGGAGGCGAGTGCCGACACGATGCTCAGCCCGAGACTTCGCAGTTTTCCAGCACGCCGAGGGCGTCCGGAACCATCACCGCCACGGAGAAGTAGGCACTGACGAGGTACTTGATGATCGCGTCGTCGCCGATGCCCATGAAGCGGGCGTTGAGGCTCGGCGCGACCTCGTCCGGGATCCCCGTCTGATGCAGGCCGATGACCCCCTGGTCCTCCTCGCCGAGGCGCATCGCGATGATCGACGTCGTGCCGTCGTCCTTGATCGGGATCTTGCCGCAGGGCAGGATCGGCACGCCGCGCCACGCCGGCACCGAGCTGTCGAGCAGGTCGACGTTGCCGGGGTACAGCCCGCGCTTGTTGAACTCGCGCCCGAGCGCCGCGATCGTCCTCGGGTGGGCGAGCATGACCTTCGTCGCGCGCCGGCGCGAGAGCAGCTCGTCGAGGTCGTCGGGCGTCGCGGCGCCGTCGCGCGTGATGATCCGCTGCTTGAGGTCGGCCTGGTGCAGCAAACCGAAGTCGCGGTTGTTGACCATCTCGTACTCCTGGCGCTCGCGCAGGGCCTCGATCGTCAGCCGCAGCTGGTGCTCGGTCTGGTTCATCGGCTCGTTGAACAGGTCCGCGACGCGCGTGTGCACGCGTAGGACGGTCTGCGCGACGCTCAGCTCGTACTCGCGCGGGTTGGTCTCGTAGTCGACGAACGTGCCGGGCAGGTCCGGCTCGCCGACGTGGCCGGCGGCCATCGCGATCGCGGCCTCGCCGTGCTTGTTGGTCTGGCGCGCCATGACGCCGCGCAGCGCCTCGACGTGCGCGCCGAGATCCTCGTGGCGCTCGGCGAGCTGCTCGAAGACGTTCTGGTCAAGCGCCAGCACGATGCATTCGGTCGCCGCTCGCAGCGTCGAGTCCCACGCGTCGCCGGACTCGAGCACGGTGTGGGCGCCGAAGTGGTCGCCGTCGGCGAGCACCTCGACCACCTTCGTGTCGCCGTACTTGCCGGCGCGGATGCGCTCGATGCGGCCGTGCGCGACGAGCAGCACGGAGTCGGCCGGATCGCCCGCCTCGACGATGACGTCGCCGGAGGCGTAGCGGCGCTGCTCGAAGGCGTCGGCGAGCGCGGTGAGGACCTCGAGCTCCTCGTAGCCGCGCAGCAGCGGCAGCTCGCGCAGCTCCTCGGGGATGACGCGCACGTCGTCGCCGGTGTTCGTGAACGTCACCCGGCCGTCGCCGACCTGGTAGACCGACCGGCGGTTGACGCGGTACACGCCGCCCTTGACCTCGACCCACGGCAGCACCTTGAGCAGCCAGCGCGACGAGATCTCCTGCATCTGCGGGACGGACTTGGTCGTCGTCGCCAGGTTCCTGGCGGCGCGCGTCCCGAGGCTCTTGCGCTCCGGGCCCGACCCGTTGCTGATCGGCTCGACCTGCGGTGTGACGCTCATGACCGCACCTCGGCAGCCTCGGCGCCCGCAGGACCTGTGACTCGTGCCGTCCCGGCCCGGCGCGGCCCACGAGTGTCATCAACACGTATTGACATCGATCTACCCCTTGTCTCGATCGCGCATACGGCGCTCACGGAATCCGTGTTTCGTGCGCCGCCCTACCCACTGTGGCCGACCGGCAGACCTCGGATTCCCCTCAGGGATCTAAGCAGCCAGCGGTGACCGGCGGACGAGGCGCCGCACAGCGACTGAACTCCACATAAAGGTGCACCGTAGATCCACCATCCGGTACGTGGACACACGGAGTTTCGGACCATCTCCCGCGCGGCTCGATTTGCCAGAACTTGAGGCGGGCGCCGCGTCGCCGTGATCGCGTGCCCGCGCCCCACGCGGCGGGAAACCTAAAGTTTCACCCGGCGGTCGCGCGGCCGGCGTCAGCTGAGCACCCGCGCGAGGTACCCGTCGCCGGCGATCGCCGCGAGCACCTCCTGCGCGTGCTCGCGCCCGCGGGTCTCGAGCACGAGCTGGACGGCGGTCTCGCGCACGTGCAGGTCGACCCCCTCGCGCACGTGCTCGACGTCGAGGATGTTGGCGCCGGCCTCGGCGACGCACGTCAGCAGCCGCGCGAGCGATCCGGGCCGGTCGGGAAGGCGCGTGAACACCGCCAGCCGCCGCCCGACCTGGGTCTCGTGGCGCCGCGCGACCCCGGCGAGCAGCCCGGGGTCGACGTTGCCGCCCGACAGCACGACCACCGTCGTGCCGCTCGGCGCCGGCGCGACGAGGCCGCCGAGCAGCGCGGCGACGCCGACGGCGCCCGCCCCCTCGACGACGAGCTTGCTGCGCTCCATGAGCAGCACCATCGCCTCGGCGATCTCGTCCTCGCCGACGGCGACGACGTCGTCGAGCCAGCGCCGCACGAGCGCGAGGGTCAGCTCGCCCGGCGTCTTCACCGCGATTCCGTCGGCGATCGTCAGCGCGGACGTCGCGGCGACCGGCTCGCCGCGGCGCAGCGACGCGGCGAACGCCGCGCACGCGGCCGCCTGCACGCCGACGACCTCGATCTCCGGCCGCGCGGACTTCAGCGCGATCGCGATGCCGCTGGCGAGCCCGCCGCCGCCGAGCGGCACGACGACCTTCGCGAGATCCTCGACGTCCTCGAGCAGCTCGAGCCCGATCGTGCCCTGCCCGGCCACGACGTGGGGATCGTCGAACGGATGCACGAACGCCAGCCCCCCGTCGCGAGCGCGCGCCCGCGCGGCGGCGAAGCAGTCCACCACCGAGTCGCCGGCGAGCTGGACGACGGCGCCCAGCGCCTCGCAGCCCTCGACCTTGGCGATCGGCGCCTGGGCGGGCATGAACACCTCGCAGGGCACCCCCCGCGTCCGCGCCGCCTCGGCGAGCGCCCAGGCATGGTTGCCCGCGCTGCCGGTCACGACGCCGCGATCGCAGTCGGGGCCGAGCGCTGCCAGCTTGCCGAGCGCCCCGCGCAGCTTGAACGAGCCTGTGCGCTGCAGGTTCTCGGCCTTCACCGCGATCGTGCCGCCACAGCGCTGCGACAGCGTCTGCGCGGAGAGCACGGGCGTGCGCAGCACGACGTCGCAGACCGCCACGCGGGCGCGCTGGACGTCGGCGAGCGAGACGCTCATCGCGAGGCGCAGGCGTGCGCGGACCGTGACGCACCGCGGAGCCATCGGATCGGGTCCGCGTCGTCACGCAGCTCGCCGGCTCGCCCGTCGACGATGTCGCCCGGGGCGGGCCGGTACCGACGCTCGCCGTACGCGGGTCGGTCGTCGCAGCCGTAGCTCATCGTCGTCCTGCGCGTCGGGTCGTCGGAGTCACGGTCCATGGATTGTCCCGATCGGGCCCACCGGCCGCCTCGTGTCAAGACGATTGGCGCCTCAGCCTCGCCTCCTGTCCTCGAATCCTCGCCCATGCCTCCGGGTGATCGCCCCGCGCCCGACCCGCTCAGACCGCCGGCATCCGATCCAGCAGGCTGCGCACGCCGTCGTCGCCGCCGAGGCCGGGGAACGCCGCGATGACGTCGTCGCAGAGGCCGATCAGGTGCTCCTTGCGGCTGACGCCCTCGGGATAGGCGTAGAAGCGAAAGCCGGGGGCGGCGTGCAGGTGCTCGCCGTGCGCACCGGTCTGCGTGAGCGGATAGCGCACGAGCTCGTCGGCGATCGGGTACAGCAGGCCGCCCATCGCGGCGACGAACTGGCGCTCGAGTCCGTAGCGCACGCTCTTCGTGGCCGGCTGCGGGGGCTCGGCCGGCGTCGCATAGATCCTGTCGAGCAGGCACAGCACGTAGCAGTACGCCGCGTCGAACAGGACCGCCAGCCGTCCCACGTCGCTCGCGCGCTCGGCGGTCTGCCCGGGCTCTCCGGCGTAGTCGAAGAACGCGGGCTCGGGCGCCACCGGGATCGGCCACGTCACCTTGTCCTGGTTGTCGACGTCCCCGGGCTTCTTGTCGTCGAGCTCGTCGGCGATCATCCGGAACTTCGCGTAGTGCGACCGCTCGACGAGCCCGAGCTTGGGCTTGTCGGGCCGCAGCGGCACCTCGTCGTCGTCGGGCTTCTCCCCCTCGCCCTGCTCGACGATCGTCCTGATCGCGGCGCGAGCGCTCTCGATGCCGTCGACGACGATCGGCGTGCCGCCGCCGTCGTCGTTCCAGTACGCGCGGCCGTACTGCAGCGCGGCGCGCTGCGCGCGGATCGCTTCGGCCTCGGCCGGGGTCACGCCGTCCCTGCCGTACCACAGCCTGTCGTGCTGCTCGGCGTCGAAGCGCTCGAGGGCCTCCTCGACGGCGGCGTAGAACTGGCCCAGCGTGCGGTAGTCCTTGTCCTGGGGCTTGGCGCCGGCCTTCGCCGGCAGCTCGAGCGGCATGAAGATCGTGCGGATGAGCTCCGACGACAGCGGCTCGAGGCGAAACTGGAGCGTCGGCGAGTGGTAGAGCATGTGACTGGGATACGCCGGGACCACCGACGCGTCGTAGATCGCCATGTCGCCGCCCGTGGCGGTCAGGAGGTTGCGCGCGAGGCAGAGGTGCAGCATCTCCTCGATCACCACGCTGCGGATCGTGCGAAACGCGGACATCTCCGGCGCCCACTGCGTCCGGTTGGACGACTTGATCGAGTAGGCGGGATAGAGGTACAGCGGGATCGTCGAGAGCTCCACCGCGACCGCCACGCGCAGGTGGTTCTGCAGATCCTCGATGCACGTGATCCCGCTCTGCGCGTCGATCGAGTACTTCGCCAACACCGATCTCATCGAACCGCTCCCCTCATGGACTGGACGACCGGCCGCCGGGGCCGGGGTGCCGTATCTGCGCGACGAGCCCGCGGTCGGCCCAGGAGCGCACGATCCGGCGGGCGTCGTCGAGCGTGACGCCCGCCCGCAGCGCCGCCGCGCCGAGCGGCGTCCGGCCGGTGAGCGCCGTCAGCAGCGCGTGGCCGCCCGCGCCCAGCGTCGTGATCGTCACGACGTAGTCGCGCCTGCTGACCGCGAGCCGGCCGGGGCTCGGCTCGGGCAGCGGCGGGTGCTCGCCGCGACGGACGGCGACGAGGTAGTCGCCGACCGGGAAGCGCACGACCAGCACGCGCAGGCAGCGCACGGGGACGACCGTCGATGTCGACCAGGCGAGGTCGCCGACCGGGACGTCGGCGCCCGTGGCGATCGTTTCGCCCTCCACGCCGTGCCCGTCGAAGACCTCGCAGAACGTCCGCTCGAGGCGAGCGAGGTCGACGAGGAAGTCCGGCCACGACTCGCGCTGCGCCGGGCTCGCCTCCCGGTCGGGCCGCGTGGCCTGCAGGTGCGCCGGCCAGCCGGCGCCGAGCGCCGCGAGCGTGTAGCTGCGCGCCGGCCTGGTCCGCAGGTAGTCCAGCGCGAAGTCCTCGAACAGCTCGTCGCCGAGCGCGTGGCGGAGGCCGGGGTAGCTGTCGCGCAGGCAGCCGGCGAGCCGGCGATGGTACGTGCGGCTGTAGAGCGCGAGCCGCGCCGCGGCGCTGAGGGCGCCGGAGCCGTTCACGACGGACTCCGCAGGCCGCGGCCCGGCGCGGCCGCCCGCGCGCGCGACGCCGGCCGGCACCCCGTCGGGGTCGGTGATGACCTCCTGCAGCCAGCGCTGGATCGTGGCGAGCTCGCTCACGGTCAGCCGCCCACGCGCGTGACCGCGCCGGCGACGTAGCGGCGCGCCTTGAGCACCTCCGCATGCACCTCGGGGAACGAGGGCAGGCGTTCATCCCACTCGATGAGCGTGGAGACGCCGCCGGTGAGCTCGCACGCGACGCGGTACAGCTCCCAGACCTCGTCGCAGACGCCGCGGTCGTGGGTGTCGACGATGTGCGTGCCCGCGTCCTCGTGACCCGCCAGGTGCATCTGCACGACGCGATCGTGCGGCAGCGCGCGCAGGTACTCCAGCGGATCGAAGCCGTGGTTGACGGCGGAGACGCGCACGTTGGCGACGTCGAGCAGCAGGCCGCAGCCGGCCTCGTCGGCCATCCGCGCGAGGAACTCCCACTCGGTCATCGTCGACGCGACGTACGTCACGTAGGAGCTCGGGTTCTCGAGCACGAGCGGGCGCTCGAGCACGTCCTGCACGACTCGGATGCGCCCGACGACGTGCGCGAGCGACTCCTCCGTGAACGGGATCGGCACGAGCTCGTGCGTGTTGAGGCCGGCGACCCCCGTCCAGCAGACGTGGTCGGAGACCCAGACGGGCCCGATCTCGTCGACGAAGCGCTTCAGGCGGGCGAGGTAGTCGGTGTCCAGCGGGTCCGAGCTGCCGATCGACAGCGAGACGCCGTGCGCCACCACCGGATAGCGTGCCGCGATCTCGTCGAGCACCTTGCGCGGGCGACCGCGCGAGTCCATGAAGTTCTCCGAGACGATCTCGAACCAGTCGACCGGCGGCCAGTGCGCGAGCAGGTGGTCGTAGTGCGCCGAGCGCAGGCCGACGCCGTAGCCGAGGTGCGGCAGTCCGAGCCGGGGCCGGCTCACATCACGTCGCGATCGGGAAGCTCGTCGTCGGGGTAGCCCTCGCCCGGCGACGGCCCGAAGACGACGCCCGCCTCGTACATGCGCGCCTCGAACACCGCTCGCGCGCGCCGCCACACGCTCTTGCCCTTGTAGGGCCCGGCGGAGAAGACGCGGCTGACGTTGATCGGGCTCGCGCAGCTGCCGTTGGCGCTGCACGCCTGGTCGCCGGGCTTGGTCTGCTCGAAGGCCGATCCGGCGTAGCCGCAGCCGCCCTGTCCGCGACACTCGTTGTCGCCGTGACAGACGTGGACGACGGTCGCGCATGAGCCCATCCCCGCCATCGGGGCCGTTCCGTCCGGGTCGTGACGCGCGCCGCGCGGGTTGTCGTCCGTCGGCGCCTTCGCCGAGCACGCGTTCAGGCCCATGCAGACATGGAGGTCCACGAGCGCCCATTCCCGCGGGGCCAGCTCGGACCCCGCCGCCGGCGAGTCGCCCGAGTGCGTCCCGGTGACCCCCGCCTCGTGCGCGCTCGCCCGCAGGAACTCGCTCGCGCCGGCACCGGCGCCATCCGGATCCGAACCCATCACGCCCTCCCCTCGTTCAGGTCAAGCCCGCCGTCGCAGCCCGCCGGGTGAACCTGCCGACAAGCGCGAGCTGCGGCGCCAGCAGCCGGCGGCTGCGCTCGGTGAGGCCCGAGCCATCTGTGAACCACGACTGCGTCCCTCCCCAATGGCCAGGAGTGAGTCTCGAGGCGATCCCCACGCCTATCCAGTCGACGCCCGCACGGTAGCGGCCGGCGCGGCGTCGTCGCAAGAGGCCGGTGACGACATCGGCGCCCGGCCGCTCGCGGAGGGGATCACCATGGAGTGTCGCGAGCGCGACGAGCAGCGTCAGGCCGGAAATGGCTCGGGCGCACGCTCGCCTGAGATGTATGTGCTCTCGGGCTCGAGCAAGCTGCGCAGCTGCTGACGCAACTCGGGGGTGTCATCGTGGCCGTGCGAGGCGGCGGCGTGTTGCGCCGCGGCAGCGACGACGTCGTCCTCCGGGCCGATGATGGTCAGCTGGCAGTCGCTGTCGCTCGCGAAGCGACGGCAATCAGCGATGAACCTGTCCATGTCTCCTCCTCTGAGCTTGTCCGACGCCGATGGTCTCACCGACGAAGACCCCGAGTCAACCGGCCCGCGAGCCCGGCGACGATCGCTCGCGACGCACGCGACCGGCGTCGTGGCGCCGCCCCGCGAGGGCGCAGGCGGCCCGGCGATGGTGCTTGGCCGATCCTCCTGACGTCCCTGGCGATCTTGGGTGGCGCGGTCGACTCCGTCGCCGCCGGCAGGCGGGCTCCCTCGACGCCGATCGTGTGTCTTGGGCGCGGTACGAGAGTGCCGACGAAACGACCTGGGAGACGCGCAATCCTGGCCTCCGCTCGGCGACGTGACGCTCAACATCAGGCGCGTCCGGCTTCCGCGCGTGCTGGCCGGGCGCGACGCGACACTCGCCGACGCAAGAAGGCTGCCGAGTGCGACGTCGAGTGGGAACGTCAGGCGCTCGAGGAGCTTCGCCAGATATGTGCGAACTCCGAGGCTGAGGCTTCGATCGAGAGCGCGGACGACAGCGGCGACACTCGCACCGAGTCCTAACGCGACGACGGCGATCGACCGCCTGCCGCTGACGCCGCCGAGCGATCCGCGTCGCGCAGCAGATCGGACACGACGTCGTGCGGCGTCTTGCCAAGCTGCCCGGCGATCCGCTCGAGCCTGAGCGCGTCCTCTCCGTCGACGCTGACGAGGATTCGCAGCGTCGCCGTCGGGTCGCCGTCGTGGTATTCGACGGACTTCGCGTCGATCGACGCCAGCATGTCGTCGAGGTCTCCCGGCTGCGGGTCCTCGGATGTCCAAGGGTCGGTGCTCATCGCGTGCTCTCGAGCAGGATAGGTTCGCGCTCCGTCGCACTCCAGCCGGTGACGATGAGCCAGGTCGTCGGATCGATGGTCTGCTCGATCACCAGGGTCAGGACACGACCGCTCGTCCGTCAACCCGATCAAGAAGCGCCGGGTTCCGGGCTCGCCACCGCCGTGCGGGTTGCGCAGGATCGCGTACCGGTTGCGCGGAAGCTGGCCGACCTCGTCGGCCGAGATATTGCGGGCGCCGAGCTTCGCGAGCGCAACCTCGGGCGCGACCAGTTCGTGGACGACGTCGGGCATCGGCGCCGGACGTCAGCCGCCGGGCGGACGGACGCTGAGGTTGACGCCGCGCACGTGAGGCAGTCGTAGTGGCCGGTCATCTCGTAGTCGGCCATGTGCAGGAACTCGTCGAGCTGGTCGTTCGTCTTGCGGTCGACGAATTGCTCCCCCATGCGAGAAGAGCCGCGAGCGCGAACGTTGGCCCCCTTCGCCGACGCGGTACGAAGCGCCGAGGACGGACCCGTCCGGTACCTCTCGGCCGGCCGTCGGAAGGGCGCGAGAGAA
>CAVRMD010000020.1:0-100124 GCA_963722455.1 uncultured Solirubrobacteraceae bacterium | reverse complement strand
GAGATCGCTGACCGGCGAGCTGGGTCTCGGGCGCCCGCTTCGGCGCGGGCCCCACGCGCTTCGGGGCTCCTGAACAAGCCCACGTGACCGCAGATCAGCCAGCGCGTCATCGGCGGAAATCGGCGTCAAGCGCGCTACGGCACGACCACGCCTCGTCACGATTACCTCGCCTCCGGCAGCGGCATGCTGGACATACCGACTGAGCTGGTCATGGAGCTCGCGCACCCCGACCTCGCGCTTGAGTGGTGGCTGATGTAGCGTCACGTCACCGAGTCTAGACGCCACATCACCCGCCCACAACGCCCGTGATTCATCCGTGCGTTCCCACAGGGTGTGCCTGCGGACATCGTGGTCCACAGGCGAAGGATCATCGCGCGCTCAGATGACGTGGCCGAACGGGTCGGGGTCAGCTCGCTGGCAGACACACGGACTTGCTCGGACGAGGCCGGGCGTGGCTTCCGGCCGCACGCTGAGGTGGCTGGAGCATCGTCGTCGGGCGTCGTGTCCTATCCATGTCGACGCCATCCCATCCGTCGCTCTCCTTTACGGGCTCCTACGGGAGTGGCTAGTCGATGAGAATGCACCCCGATATGCGTTGGGGGGACGCGAGTTAGTGGCGGCTGGGGTCTGGGGGTGCCCCTCGGCGGGCGATGGGAGCGGAGGCGGGCCCGCGACTCGCTGGCCCGCCCCACCGGTGCTCAGCGCAGGGCGTCCGCCTGCGCCTGGTTGGTGATGATCGTGCCGTCGGGGATCGTGGCACCCGAGCGGATCTCGATCGGGTCATCGGCCGGCCCCACGACGACGGCCGAGTCCCCCACCGTCACGTTATCGCCGACGACGGCGCGGAAGAGGATCGCGTCGTCGGCGATCGTGAGGTCGTCGCCGACCGTCAGCGGTCCATGGAAGAGCACGTTGTCGTCGGTGTCGAGTCTGTCGCCGATCCGGATGTTCGTGCCGCGCAACGCGTGGAACGTCACGCGATCCTCGATCTCGGCGTTATCACCGATGACGATCGGCGCGCCCTCGTCGGCGCGGATCGAGGTGCGCCGGCCGACCTTTGCATTGGCGCCCAGGCGAACGTCACCCACGATCCGCGCGAACGGCTCGCGCTGCAGGTTGGCCCCGATCCGCGGTCGCAGACCTCGATTGAACGTTGTGCGCGGCGACCGGCCGATGCCGACGACCGCGCGAGCACCCCCCTCTCGGTAGAGCTCCTGATAGCCCTCCGCGAACTCGCGATTGACCTCGAGCACCTCACGCTGGAACTCGGCTTGGGCCTCCTGCTTGCGCGGGAGGGCATCGGCCTGCGCCTGCGTCGTAATCGTGGCGCCGACCGGCACAAGGCGGTCGCGCCGGATGCGCACGTTGCGGATCGTGGCGGCGTGCAACACGAAGGCGCCGTCTTCGAGGACGCTGTTGGCGATTCGCGCGCGGAACCCGATGAACGCAAAACGCCCGATCCGGGAGTTCACGATCTCGGCCTGGTGGGCCAGGCTCGTCCGCGGGCCCGTCTCCGTGGCCCGGCGCCCACACCGGCCGCGAACGGTTGGGCGGTCGGCGAGCGCGAGGACGAGCACGTTGTCCTGCGCATTCGTGCGGCTCCCGAGGCAGACCCGCCGGCCGCGGTCGGCCCGCAGGATCGTGTTGCTCGCGACAAAGACCCCTCGGCCCACGCGGATGTCGCCGAAGCGCTCGACGAGCGGGGAGACGAACGAGTCGTTCACCGCGACGGGGGCGTGGTTGCCAACCTGAGCCAGCCGCTTGCCCCGCTCCTGCTTTTGAGCTAGCGCGACGCCGCCGACGGCGACGAGCGCCGCCACGCAGCCCGCCAACATCATGGCGTGCCTTTGAGCTGTAGCTGTAGACAGCCTCACGGAACCCCTCCTGATCGCCGACCGGCAGACTAAAGGAAATTCCCACGGTAGCCTCGACGGCTGTCGTTGCAGCAGGCGGCCTCGAGCGATTGAGAATCCGTGAGACGGCCGGGTGGCTCTCGTCGCGGGGGGACCTGCTGCTGCGGTCCGAACGGGCAGCCGGCAGACGCCAAACGTGCTTCGGCCAAACATGCGTAGAGGAAGCCCGTCGGCCCTGAGCTTCCTCGTGTGTCGTGACCGGGGCGTAGCCGGGCAAATGCGCTACCCGGCGCCGAGCACGCGAACCCGTCGAGCGGTAGCGCGGGGAGCGCAACATCGTGGCATTGCGTACGTTGCTGTGAGGGAGAGCCTGCAGCAGCCACCAGAGGAGCAGCGGATGAGCCCGAGTTCACGGCCGGACCCCAAGCGCGCGCTGCGGAACATGAAGCTCGCGACGTGCACGCTGCTGGCGGCTCTGGCGGCGCTGCCGACGACCGTGCAGGCGGCAGCTCCCGAGAACGACGCCTTCGCCGGTGCGCAGGTCGTGCGCGTCGGCGACCGCGTCACCGGCACGACCATCGACGCCACGCTCCAGGCCGGCGAGCCCGCGACGGGCGCGTCCTACACGCGCTCCGTCTGGTACCGCCTCACACCGAGTACGAGCGAGAAGCTGCGGATCGACACATGTGGCGGCGGCCCATGGGCCGAGCTCGCGGTCTTCACCGGCACCGGCGTCAGCGACCTCACCGAGGTAGCCCACACGCGCGAGGGCTGCAGCGCGGGCAGCCGTGTGTACATCGGCGCCGTTGCGGCGACGACGTACTACGTGCGGGTCACCGGCTTCGACCCGGGGCCGGGCTACACCCCGGCGGGCGACCTGGTGCTCGTCGTGGCACGCCCGCAGGCCCCCGCCAACGACAACTTCGAGAACGCTCAAGCGATTGGACGGCCCGCGCAGATCGCGGGTTCCAACGTCGACGCAACCGTACAGCCGGGTGAGCCCGAGCCCGCGATCTTCGGCGGCAGCGGTCATTCGGTCTGGTACAAACTCGCCGCGACCACGAACGACGCCGTAGTGGCCAGCACCGCCGTCAGCACGACCGCGCCGATGGTGGCGGTCTACACCGGCAGCAGCGTGGGCTCGCTCACCGAGGTCGGCACCGAGGGCGGCCCCACCGGCCCCCGCACGACGATGTCGTTCATCACGCAGCCCGGAACGACGTACTACATCGCCGTCCGCGGCCACGGCGACGGCGCGGGTGAGTTCACACTCCTCGTTTCCGCCCCGGACCCACCGTCATCAGCGCCCAACGGGCCGATCCCGCCGGCGCCGCAATGCAGCGCTGGCTCCGACCCCAGCCTGGTCGTCTACAGCGGCACGCACGCGGCGGGTGGCGCCGTCTGCCTCCTGGTCAAGAAGGACTTCACGGGCGTGGCGTGGTTCCATGGGACGAACGTCCCGGGAAACCGCTGCACGATTCCGTGGTTCTCCGAGGTCATGTACGACCTGCCGTCGCCGATCGCCAACCGCCGCTTCAGCCAGGGCAGCCCGTTCGTGCGGCTGATCGGGGCATTTCCGACGAACCGGGGCGCGCGCGGCACGCTCCAGGTGACCCAGCGCCCCGTCACGGGCCCCTGCCACAGCGCGCCGATCAACTGGACGGCGACGACGACGGCCACCCCACCGTGGGCGGACTCCAAGCCGCCGTCGGTGCGTCTCGGCGGCGCCACCGTGCAGCGTCCGCTGCGCCGCAGCCGCGCCCTCGTCGTGCTCGTCCGCTGCCGCGGTGAGGCCTGTGACGTCAGTGCCTCGGCGACGGTCGCGGGCGTGAAGGTCACGGCGGCCAAGCGTACGGTGCGCGCGTCGACGGCGGGCCGCGCCGTGCGGCTCGCCCTGGGCCCCCGCGCCCGGCGCGCGCTGGCGGCGGCGTTGCGCGCGAAGGGCCGCGTCAAGGTGCGGGTCACGGTCGTCGCCCGCGACGGCGAGGGCAACCGCGCCACGGCGCGGCGGACGATCACGCTGCGTCGCTGAGCGGCTTCTCGCCGTAGTCCTCGCCGGTCGGCTCGGCGCGCGACGAGCGCGTCGAGCACGCCGTCGATCCCGCTCTCGCCGCTGCGGCACGCGCGCCGCTGGGTACGGGCTCCGCCACCGTCGGCGAGCAGTGTCGAGAGGCCGTCGAGCTGCTGCTCGCAGCCCAGCTCTTGTGCCGCCGCGCGGATGCCATCGACCATGCGCTCAAGCTGCGGGTACGGGATCGCGCGGGTGGTCGGCCGGCTCGCGGCGACGATCGACACCGACCGGTGCATCGGCAGCAGCCAGCCGCGGTGCCGGCAGAACGCGACGAACGACCGGGCCGTCGCGACGTGACGATTCCACGTCGCCGGCGCGCAGCGCAGCGTCTTCCATCGCGACGTCCAGCGCGTCGGCCTCGAGCACGGCGATCGCTTGGTCCGCGCCGAAGTCGGCCCCGAGGCGGTTCAGCGTCTGCCCGTATGAGCGCCGGCTGGAGGCTGCAAGTCGCCTCGCGCCAGCGACGAGTCGACTGCGGCGCTGACCGTTCGCAGTCGGTGTTCGCACGCCACCACCGGCGCCGCCAGAACCCGTCGCGCAGAGAATGTCTCCGCGGGCCCTTATCAGCATTCCGCTCGCCCCGTCGCGACAGAGATCCAGCCCGTGCTTCGACTAATCCGCTCCGCCGATTTCGCTCAGTGAGACAGTCGACCCCGCATCGCCGAACGACGACGTCAGGATCACCGGCTCTCCCGCCGCATCCGAGGCGTCGAGGTCGACGGTCGCGACGATCGCGAAGTCGCGGTTGGCGTCGGGGTCCTCGATGATCTGGCGCGCCGTCCACGAGCGTGACGCGCCGGCGCCGGCGTGCGTGTCGATCATCAGCAGAAGCGGCGAGCGGGCGTTGGCCCCGGTCTCGATCGACTCGTACTCCTCCCAGTAGGCGCCGAGCGCGGTCCTCCACTCGTCGGCGGTCATCGTGACCCGTCGCGGCTGGTCGGTGAGCGCGGCGGACGCCGCGTCGAGCTGCGCGAGCCCGTCGGCGTCGTCGCGGGCCGCCAGCCGGACCTTCTGGAACATCGCGTTGCGGACCATCACGGTGAACGCGCGCGTGTTCGCGGTGATCGGCCGCGGCGGCGGGGGCTCCTCCCCCGCCGCCCTGGCCGCCGCCACGCGGGCGACGGACTCCGGATCCGTGAGCGCCTCCCACTCGTCGAGCAGGCTCGAATCGGTCTGGCGGACCGTCTCGCCGAGCCAGTCGACGATCTCGTCGAGCTCGTCGGTCTTGACGTCGTCGGGAACCGTCTGGCGCAGCGCCCGGTAGGCGTTGCTGAGGTAGCGCAGCACGAGGCCCTCCGAGCGCGCGAGACCGTAGAACCCGACGAACTCGGTGAACGTGCGCCCGCCCTCGTACATGTCGCGGACGACCGACTTCGGCGACAGGTCGGACTCGCGCACCCACGGATGGGTCTCGCGGTAGACGCGCAGCGCGTCCAGCAGGGGCTCTCCGAGCGGCTTGGGGTAGCTGACCTCCTCCAGCAGCTCCATGCGCTCGTCGTACTCGATGCCCTGCGCCTTCATCTCGGCGACCGCCTCGCCGCGCGCCTTGTGCGCCTGGGCCATGAGCACCGGGAACGGGTCGTCGAGGATCGCCTCGACGACCGAGAGCACGTCGAGGCTGTAGGTGTCGGACTCCGCGTCGAGCAACGCGAACGCCACGAGGGCGAAGGACGCAAGCGGCTGGTTGAGCGCGAAGTCGGCCTGCAGCTCGACGGCCAGCTGCAACGTGCGCCCGTCCGCGTCCGGCTCGCTCAGCCACACGAGCACGCCCGCAGCGACGAGCTCGTCGCCGAGCTCCTGCGCCCGCTCGGACAGGCGCCGCCGGCCGCGCTCGTCCTCGTGGTTGTCCTGCGTCAGCGCGCGCATGACCTGGATCGGATCCGCCGGCTGGTTGACGACGTTGAGGATCGTCGCGTGGTCGACGCGCATCTTCGATACGAGCGGCTCGGGCACGGCGTCGCGCAGGCGCGCGAACGTCTCCTCGGTCCAGCTCACCTCGCCGTCGGCCGGCTTGCGGGTCTGGACCTTGCGGCGCTTCTTCGGATCCTCCCCCGCCTTGGCGAGCGCGCGCGTGCGCTCGATCACGTGATCGGGGGCCTGGACGACGACGTGACCGGAGGTGTCGAACCCCGCACGGCCGGCGCGCCCGGCGATCTGATGAAACTCGCGCGCCTTCAGCATCCGGTGGCGGCTGCCGTCGAACTTCGCCAGGCTCGTGAAGACGACGGTGCGGATGGGGACGTTGATGCCCACCCCGAGCGTGTCGGTGCCGCAGATCACCTTCAGCAGGCCGGTCTGTGCGAGCTGCTCGACGAGGCGCCGGTAGCGCGGCAGCATCCCGGCGTGGTGCACCCCGACCCCGCCCCGCACGAGCTTGGAGAGCGTGCGCCCGAAGCCAGCGGTGAAGCGAAACGCGCCCAGCGACTCGGCGATCGCCTCGCGCTCCTGGCGCGTGCACAGCTTCGCCGACAGCAGTGACTGGGCACGCTCCATCGCCGATGCCTGCGTGAAGTGCACGACGTAGATCGGCGCCCGGTCGGCCGCGGCGAGCTGCTCGAGCAGCTCGTGGATCGGCTCGACCGACCAGGCGAACGTGAGCGGCACCGGCCGCTCGGCGTCGTCGATCGTCACCGTCGTGCGGCCCGTCCTGCGGGTCAGGTCGTCGGAGATCGCGCGGACGTCGCCGAGCGTGGCCGACATGAGCAGAAACTGCGCGCGGGGCAAGGTCAGCAGCGGCACCTGCCACGCCCAGCCGCGCTGTCCGTCGGCGTAGTAGTGAAACTCGTCCATCACGACCTGGCCGACGTCGGCGCCGGCGCCTTCGCGCAGCGCGATGTTCGCCAGGACCTCGGCCGTGCAGCAGATGATCGGCGCATCGGCGTTGACCGACGCGTCGCCGGTCAGCATCCCCACGTTGGCGGCTCCGAAGATCGCGCAGAGCGCGAAGAACTTCTCCGAGACGAGCGCCTTGATCGGCGCCGTGTAGAACGTGATCCGGCGGTCGGCCAGCGCCGCGAAGTGCGCGGCGACCGCGACCAGCGACTTCCCGGAGCCGGTCGGCGTGGCGAGCACGACGTTGTTGGCGCTGAACAGCTCGATCGCCGCCTCCTCCTGATGGGGGTAGAGGCTCAGGCCCTGCCGCGCCGTCCAGTCCATGAACGCGTCGTAGAGCGCGTCGGGGCTGGGGTCGGTCGGAAGGGCGTCGACGAGGCTCATGTGCGTCAGCACGCTAGAGGGCTCGGCGATGGCCGCGGCGTTGACCGTCGCTTGTCGCAGCAGGACGCCTGCCCCATAGTGACCGCCGACGATGAGGCCGATCACCTGGGTCACCTGCGCGCCCGAGGTTCCGGCGCGGTACGCGCGGACCGATTTCGCGTCGATCCGCGCTCGCCACATCGCGCCGGCACGGGCGACCGACGCGCGGCGACGCACGTTGGCGGCTCCCGCCCGGCCCCTGCTGGACTGGTTGGCGGCGCAGGCGGGCGTGGCGGTGACGGGCGTCGGGGTCGACCCCGCGAGCCTGGCCGACGTCCATGGATACCTCGTCGAGCCCTGCCACCGGCTCGGTGTGCCGCTGATCGTCGTCGCCGACCGCGCCCTCGACGACGTCACCGAGATCGAGGCCGCCGAACCGCGGATCGGGTACGCCTGGAGTCTTCAGCGCCTGCGCTACCTGTGCGCGCAGGAGAGCCCGCCGCCACGCTGGCCTGCGGCCACGCCGCAGCGGCGCCTCGACGACTCGCAGCTCGCCGCCGTGTCCGCCCACGACGGCGTGGTGCAGGTCATCGCGCCGGCGGGATCGGGCAAGACGACCGTGTTGATCGCCCGCGCCGCTGAACTCGTCGCGCGCGGCGTTTCGGCTCGACGGATCCTCTGCACGACGTTCAACAAGGACGCCCAGCGCGAGCTGCAGTCGCGACTGCTGGCGGCCAACCTCGTGGGCGTGCGCGCGCAGACGTTCCACAGCGTCGGCTACGGCATCCTGCACGAGTGCGGCGCCCTGCGGTCGGCGGGTGTTCGCACGCTGAGCCTGGGGCGCTGGCGCCGGCTCTGCGCCGCCGCGTCGCGGGCCAGTCCCGAGAACGAGTGGATCGAGCCACCGCTTGCCTGCGGCCTGGTCAGCGCGATCAAGCTGAAGAGCCTGATGACACCGCGCGAGTACCGCACGCACGCCCCTGCGGCGGATCAGACGATCGCGACGATCTACGAGCTCTACGAGCACGAGCTGGCCCGGCTGGACGCACACGACTTCGACGACCTCATCTTCCTGTCGCTGCGCCGGCTGCAGCGCGACGCGAAGCTGCGCGAGGAGTGCCAGCAGCGCTACGACCATGTGCTCGTCGACGAGTACCAGGACATCGACCCGGCACAGGAGTTGCTCGTCCAGATCCTCGCCGCGCCGCAGGATCGGCTGTTCGCCGTCGGAGACGAAGACCAGACGCTGTACGCGTGGCGCTCGGCGAGCGTCGAGCGGATCGTCGGGCTGGATGGCCTGTACCCCGGGCTGCAGCGGCTCGCTCTGAACCACAACTACCGCTGTCCGCCCGAGGTCGTGCAACGCTCGCGCGCGGTCATCGAGAACAACCGCAGCCGCTTCCCCAAGGAGATCCTCGCGGCAGGCGCGAGCGCCGGCGGCGATCCGCGACCCGTCATCCATCAGGCGTACCCCGATCTCGCCGCCGCAGCTGGCGATGTTGCGCGCAAGCTGTCCCGGAGCCGGCGCGGCGAGATCGTGGTTCTCGCGCGGACGTGCCGCCTGCTGCGTTCCTGCGCCGCGGCCTGCGTGCCGCTCGACGTGAAGATCTCGGCACCGGACAACGTGTTCGAGCCCACCGGCGCCCGCGCCGCCCTGGAGGCCTACTGCCGATTGCTGGGAGATGTGCGCCGCGCGCTCCCAAAGGACGTGGCGACCGTCTTTCGCCACCCCGGCCGCGGCCTCCCGCCGGGCGACGAGGTGCGGCTTGCGAGGATGCTCGCCGACGGGCTCTCGTTCGCGCGGGCGATCAGCCTCCAGCGTGCCCTTCCCGGGAGCGCTCGCAGGCGCCTCGACGACGGCGCGCGCATCCTCGACACTGCCCTGACGCTGAGCGCAGACGCCCAGCGGTGCATCCGTTTCCTGCGCAAAGACGGGGGCCTGGACCAGCACTTCAAGGAGTACGAGGAGCTCACCGGCGGTGTCGAGCGAGTCGAGATCGAGGTGCTCCAGGACGCGGTGCGGGAGTCCGCGGGGATGAGCATGGCGGCCTATGCGCAGCGGCTCACAGGCGACAGCGACGCGTTGCGTCGGATCCGCGACGAGGCCCACGGCATCGAGCTCACGACGGTCCATCGCGCCAAGGGTCGCGAGTGGCCGACCGTCATCGTCTTCGGCTGTGACGAGGGCCAGATGCCGCATCAGCGGTCGCTCGACGATCACCTCGCCGGCAACAACGACGCCCTGGAAGCGGAGCGTCGCGTCGCCTACGTGGCGTTCACGCGCGCCCGGCAGCGTCTCGTCGTGCTGACCACGGCGGACAAGGCCTCGCGCTTCTGCGTGGAGGCAGGGCTCGTCGCAGCCGCCCCGCAGCCGCGCGAGCCCTCCCCCAGGCCATCGTGGCGCCCACCGCAGGCAGGCGACCGCACGCGAACGCCGCCCGGCCCGATCACCGGCTTCGAGCTGGCGCGAGCCGCGATCCGCGCCCCCGATGCGCAAGCGCGCCAGGTGCTCGGCGCGTGCCGGTCGCTGGCCACGGCGCGGCGCGTGCTTGCCGCCGCCGTCCGAAGCGCCGACGCCCCGTGCGTCGAGCGCCTGACCGCGGGCCAGGCCGCCGACGTGCTGCGCGAGGTTGCCGGCCGCCACGGAGCGCAGCTCAGCATCGCCGTGCCCGATTCAGACGCGGCGATCGCGGGCCTGGCGCAGTCCGCGCGCAAGGCGCTGGCCGATGCGATCAAGCCGCAGGACGGCATCGCCGTCCGGTGAGGGCGCAGAGCGCGGACCGCGATCGCCGCGGTCCGCGAGCTGCGGCGCGCGACTGGGCGGCCCCGCGCGCCGAGCGCGCGCCCCGCGTCTCGTAGCCTTGGATCCGAACCTCGAACGCGGGAGCAAGCTCCGACCATGACCAAGCGCGATGTTGCAGGGACGCCCGGCCCGGGCAAGGCCTCCGGACGCGGGCAGGGCGACGTCGCGCACCTCGAGGCGCAGCTCGCCGACCACAAGCGCACGCTCGGTCCCAAGCATCCCAGCACGCTCAACGCCCGCAACGTCCTCGCGAGCGCCTACCAGGCCGCCGGGCGCACGCAGGACGCGATCAACACGCTGGAGGCGCTGCTCGGCGACCTCAAGCGGGTCCTGCGCGCCGGGCATCCCAACACGCTGCTGACGCGCGGCAACCTCGCCAACGCCTACCAGGCGGCGGGGCGCAGCCAGGACGCGCTCAGGGTCCTCGAGCCGCTGCTCACCGACCGCGAGCGGATCCTCGGCGCCGAGCATCCCGACACGCTCGCGACGCGCGGCAGCCTCGCCAACGCGCTGGAGTCCGCCGGCCGCAGCGAGGACGCGATCGCGATCTTCGAGCCGCTGCTCGAGGACCTGACGCGCAGCCTCGGCGCCGAGCACCCCAACACGCTCAGCACGCGCGGCAACCTCGCCAACGCCTATCTCGCCGCCGGGCGCATCCGCGACGCGGTCGCGATCTACGAGCCGCTGCTCGATGACCTCGAGCGCTCGCTCGGCGCCGAGCACCCGATCACGCAGCTGACGCGCAACAACCTGGCGAACTCCTACCAGGCCGCCGGGCGCACGCGCGAGGCGATCGCGATCTACGAGCCGCTGCTGCACGAGCGCGAGCGGACCCTCGGGGCGCAGCACCCCACGACGCTGCTGACGCGCAACAACCTCGCCAACGCCTACCAGGCGGCGGGGCGCAGCCAGGACGCGATCACGAACCTCGAGCCGCTGCTGCACGACCTCGAGCGCACGCTCGGCGCCGACCACCCCGACACGCTCGCCGGCCGCGGCAGCCTCGCGAACGCCTATCAGGCGGCGGGGCGCAGCCAGGACGCGATCACGAACCTCGAGCCGCTCGTCGGCGATCTCGAGCGCACGCTCGGCGCCGAGCATCCCGACACCCTCGCCAGCCGCGCGAACCTCGCGAGCACCTACCAGGCGGCGGGGCGCAGCCAGGAGGCGATCGCGATCTTCGAGCCGCTGCGCGACGACCTCGAGCGCACGCTCGGCGCCGAGCATCCCGACACGCTCGCCGGCCGCGGCAACCTCGCCGGCGCGCTGCATGCCGCCGGGCGCAGCCAGGACGCGATCGCGATCTTCGAGCCGCTGCTGGCCGACCTCGAGCGGATCCTCGGCGCCGAGCATCCCGACACGCTCGCCAGCCGCGGCAACCTCGCGAGCGCCTACCTCGCCGCCGGACGCCCCGGCGACACGATCGCGATCTACGAGGCGCTGCTGCCCGCCCGCGAGCGCGTCCTGGGCGCCGAGCACCCCAGCACGCTCAACACCCGCAACGACCTCGCCAACGCCTACCAGGACGGCGGCCGCAGCGACGCGGCGATCGCGATCCTCGAGCCGCTGCTGGCCGACCTCGAGCGCGTGCTCGGCTCCGAGCACCCCGACACGCTGCGCACGCGCAACAACCTCGCCAACGACTACCTGCAGACCGGTCGCGCCGGCGACGCGATCGCGATCTACGAGCCGCTGCTGGCCGACCTCGAGCGCGTCCTCGGGGCCGAGCACCCCGACACGCTCGGCTGTCGCGGCAACCTCGTCGACGCGCTCGAGGCGGCCGGGCGCTCGGTGGACGCCGCGCGGGTCCGCGACCCGTCCGGCGAGGGCAACACCTTCTCGATCTGACGCGACCCTCCCCCGCCGCGGCGCGGCGAGCGGTCACCCGCGGCCGGTCGCTTCAGTGCGCGGCGTAGCTGTGCAGCTGGTCGCCCTCGGCCCCGTGGATGCTGGCGTTGAAGGAGATGATGATCCGCTCCTTCTCGCCGTCGTAGGGCATCGCCTGGTGCGCGAGCCAGGACGGAAACAGCAGCAGCTGGCCGGGCAGCGGCTCGATGTCCTGGTGCGGCGGCTGCAGGTAGGCGTTGCCGACGTCGACGAACGCGCCGCCGAGCGCGTTGAAGCCAGGGCCGTAGAGCCGCGTCACGCCGTTGGCCGCGCCGTAGACGGGATGCGCGACGCGCTGCTCGGCCGCGTCGATCTGGACGATGTAGGCCGACGACCACGAGCAGTTGCCGTGCGTGTGCACGTCATGAAACGACCCGCCGGCGCTGCACTGAAACCACATGCCCTGGATGGCGACCTTGAGCTCCATGTCCAGCCCGGCCCAGGCCTCCTCGTTGGCCTGCTTGGCGGTCTCGCCGAGGCTGGCCACGAGAAACCGGACGAAGTCCTGCCACTCGGGGATCTTCACGCGATGCAGCAGATCGTCGTCGCTGGCGAAGAACGGCCCGCGCTCCTGGCCGCGCTGGCGCTCCTGGGCGGCCCGTCCGTCGGCGAACGCGTCGACGAGCAGGGGGTTGAGCGTCGCGGCGTCGGGATAGCGGTGCAGCCCGATCGGTGTCGGCCACAGCGAGTGAAATCCGGCGCCCAATGTCATCCCTGCGCTCCTCCTCGTCGCCTGTGGGGGCGAGCGTAGCGAAGCGCCTCGGGGTGCCTCGGCGCTACGGGCTGGGGTGTCGCGGCTCGTAGAGGCCGAGCTCTCCACCGCCCGGCAGACCGATCGCCGTGAGCAGCCCGAAGCCCTCGTCGCTGACCTCGCGGACGAACTCGGCTCCCTTGGCGCGCAGCTCGTCGACCGTCGCGTGGACGTCGTCGCACATGAGGTACAGGCCGTGCCGATCGCCGGTGGGGTGCGGATGCAGCGCGAGCTCGGCTGGCGGCAGCGCGAAGATGAGCCAGCCTCCCCCGGCATCGACCGAGCGCAGCCCGAGCACGTCGGCGACGAAGGCCCGATCGGCCTCGGCGTCGGTGCTGTAGATGATCGCGTGGGCGCCGGTGATCACGCGCCCCGAGTATCGCAGCCCGTCGACTGGCGTGAACGCAGGCGTGCGGGTCTCAGGCGTCGTCGAGCTCGACGCGCATCGCGCGCGCGAGCTTGCCGCCGAGCACGTGCTGCCGCGCGCCGATGCTCACGGTGATCGGCCCGTCGAACGGCTGGCGCGCGCGGACGGCGCAGCGGTCGCCGATCGCGATCCCGCGCGCCGCGAGGTAGCGCAGCATCTCCGGGTCGGAGTCCGAGACCCGCACGAAGCGCCCGCCCTGGCCCGCCGCGAGAGCGTCCAGCGACTCGGTGTGGCCCTCGTCGATGACGAGGTGCTGGTCGGGGATCGGGTCGCCGTGCGGGTCGTGCGTCGGGTTGCCGAGCTTGGCGGCGATGCGCTCCTCGAGGTCTTCGGAGAGCACGTGCTCGAGCGCCTCGGCCTCCTCGTGGACGCGGTCCCACGGCACGTCGAGGTGCTCGGCGAGGTAGAGCTCGAGCAGGCGGTGATGGCGCAGCATCTCGAGCGCCAGGCGCTCGCCGGCCGGCGTCAGGCGCACGCCGTGGTAGGGCTCGTGGATGGCGAGGTCGCGCTCGGCGAGCCGCTTGACCATCGCCGACGCGGACGCCGGCGTGACCCCGCAGCGCGCGGCGAGCGCGTTCGTGCTGACGGCGCCGCCGCCCGCGCGCTGCTGCAGCGAGTAGATCGACTTCGCGTAGTCCTCGATCGCGCTGCTGCGCCCGGATGACGACTCGACGGCCATCAGATGTTCACGAGCAGGCCGGTGACGAACATGAGCGCCAGCCCGCCGAGCAGGCCGCCGACGACGCGCGGGTGCAGCCCGCGCTCGTCGTCGGTCCTGAGCGTCGGCGCGAGCTGCACGATGACCTGGACGATCGCGCCGGCGCCGGCCCCGAAGAGAAACGCGGCGAGCGACGTGTTGAACGCCAGCGCCCCGATCCAGGCGCCGAGCACCGCGGGGGCGCCGGCGATGAGGCCCAGCAGCGCCAGGCGGCGCAGCGACGGCTGCAGGTTCGCCAGCGGGGCGACGATCGCCAGCCCCTCGGTCGTGTTGTGCAGCGCGAACCCGACGACGAGAAACGCTCCCAGCGCGAGCGCTCCGGTCGTGTACGCCGTGCCGATCGCCAGGCCCTCGCCGAGGTTGTGCAGGCCGATCCCGACGGCGACGAGCAGCGCCAGCGACGAGGCGCTCGCGCCCGCCGCGGCGCTGCGCCGCCGCCGCGCCGACAGCCACGAGCTCACGCCGGTCAGCGTGAGGAACGCGACCGCGGCGCCGAGGATGACGAGCGCCGCCCCGCCGAACGCCTGTGAGCCCTCCCCCGCGAGGTCGAGCCCTTCCAGCGTGGCGTCGATCGCCAAGAACGCCAGCAGCCCGACGGTGAGCGCCATGATGACGCGCAGCCAGGAGGGCGGGATGCGCCGGATCCACGGCAGCCACAGCATCCCCATCGCGATCGGGATGACGCCGACGTAGATGCCGAGCAGCGCCATGAGCCCGAAGAACCCGATGCCCGCGTCCGGCGTCAGCACGGCGACCGGGATCTCGTGGGGGATCGTCGCGCCGCTGGACGTCAGCAGCGAGACCTCGTAGGCCTCCCCCTCGATCCACGGCTGGCGGACCGTCAGCGTGGCGGTCTGCAGGCGCCCGATCGGCTGCTCGGCGCCCGTGAAGGAGGCGAACGCGTCGTTGACCGCGACCTGCGCGATCGACACCGGGTCGGGGCCGTCGTTGCGGACAGTCAGCGCGATCGTGCCGGGCTGCAGCGTCGTGCGCTCGACCGCGAGCTCCTCGGCGGGCGGTCCGCGCCGCTCGCCGAGACCGGGGCCGCCGAGCGCCGCGAACGAGCCGATCGCTGCGACGATGAGCAGCAGCGGCGCGAGGCCGAGCACCCAGCCGGGCAGGCCGCGCGTGAGGCCGGCACCCCTGCGGCGGGCGTCGACGGCCGCGTCGTGGGCCTCCATCAGTCCACGACCTCAAAGAAGCCCATCCAGCCGAGCTCGGTGAACTCCGACTGGTGCGCGTGGAACATGTACTTGCCGGTGTACGGGAAGCGCATCTCGAGGATCCCGCGCTGGCCCTGGCACATCATCACGGTGTCCGTGACCTCCGTCGGGGTCTTCGAGGTCCCGACCGGGAAGTACTCAAAGAAGTTGCCGTGCAGGTGAAACGAGTTGACGAGGTCGTACTCGAGCACGTTGACGAGGTAGACGCGCACGAGCTCGTCGCGGCGCACGACGATCGGCCGCTCGACGTAGGCGAAGCCGATCGTGTTGACGGCGTAGAGCTCGTTGCCGCGATCGAAGTTCGTGTCGAAGCCGGCCATGACCATGACGAGCTCGTCGGCGTCCGGCCGGGCGTCCTTGGGATCGATGATGAACGTGCCGTACAGGCCCTTGGCGATGTGCTCGGCCAGCGGGCGCACGTGGCAGTGGTACAGGTGCAGCCCGGCGGGGGCGGCGTCGAACTCGTAGACGGTCTCGCCGCCCGGCGCGATCTCCTCGATCCCGTCCATCGCGGCGGCGTGGATGCCGTGGAAGTGGATCGTGTGCGGGTGCCGGGCGGCGTTGACGAAGCGGATCCGCAGCCGGTCGCCCTCGGTCGCCCGCAGCGTGGGCCCGGGGATGCTGTCGTTGTAGACCCACGCGGCGAAGCGCACGCCCGGCGCGATCTCGATCTCGCGCTCGGAGGCCACGAGCGTCCACTCGCGCAGCGTCCGGCCGCCGGGCAGGCGGCTCGTCTTGCCCCGGTCGAAGGCGCGCACGAGCGTGTGCGGATCGAAGCCGTTGGCCCTGTGGTCGACCTGCCCCCCGCGGAAGCCGCCGTGCTGAGCGCCGCCGTGCCCCCCGTGGGGCGGGGCGTCGGACGCCCCGGTCTGCGCCGCAGCGCTGCCGTGCGAGTGCGGGACCGCGGCGTGCAGCGAGGCTGCCCCGAGCCCCAGGGCGGGGACTCCGGTCGCGATCAGCCGACGGCGAGTAAGCGGAGGCATAGCCATGATTGTGACACAGCGAAATCTCGGATGAGCCTGTAGAGATCCGCCTGCGCTCCCGCGGCGCGGCGGCTCAGTGCTCGTGCCCGCCGACCGCGGCCGCCATCAGGGCGGCCGACAGCAGCGCCGTCACGACGCGGGTGGCGAGCGCGGTCTCAAACCAGCCCAGCCAGCGCGCGCCGCGCAGCGCGCCGGCGACGATCGCGGCGAGCGCGAGCTCCAGCAGCGTCGCGATCGAGTCGGCGAAGCCGACCTTCGCGACCGTGCCCGCCTCGGGGCCGACCGGCAGCCCGACCGTGCGCGAGACGATCCACAGCAGGGCGACGACGACGCTCCCGAGGGCCGCCGCCTTCAGCGTGGCCGCGTGGGCGGGCCGGCGGTAGATCCGCTGCGCGACGATGATCTGGCAGGCGCCGACGATCGCGAAGAAGGCGCCTTCGAGACGGTCCTCGTCGAGGTGGTCGAGCGTCACGACGAGATGGATCAGGCCCGCGATGCCCGCCAGCGCCGACAGCACCACGACGTAGCCGCGAACGCCGTCGGGGCCTGCATCCGAAGACGGGGTCGGGGAGGCGGCCACGGCGGGCAGGATAGGCGGGTCGCCCGTGGGGCTGGACGCGGCCGCCGCGGCGGTGGACACGGGCTCGCCGGTCACAGGTCCGCCAGGCGGGACGCGAGCGCTGCCGCGGTGGACACGGGGTCGCCGGCGGCATGCTCCACGCCGAGCCGCGCCGCCAGCTGCGCGGATGCTCCGCGGCCGGCGATCAGGGTCGGGTGCGATCTGCCGAGCGCGGCGATCTCGTCCGCGACCTGGCTGAAGCACGCAGCGTCGATCGAGCACAGCACGACGGCGTCGGCCGCGAGCGAGCTGCTCGTCGCCGCGATCTCGCCGACCGGCGTGTCCTCGCCGAGGTAGCAGATCCGCCAGCCGAGGTCGGCGAGTGCCAGGCCGAAGCACAGCAGCGCCAGCGCGTGGCGCTCCCCGGGCGGGCAGGCGAGCACGGCCAGCGGCCCCGTACCGGCGTTCCAGCCCGCCGCGAGCGTGAGCAGGCGGCGCTCGATGACGTGACTGGCGTAGTGCTCCTGCCCGACGGTCAGCACGTCGCGCTCCCAGCGCCGGCCGACCTCCCTGAGCACCGGAAGGACGACGTCGCGGATCGCTGCGGCGCGCCCGAGGGCGAAGGCTGCGTCCAGCAGGGCCTCCAGGCGGGGCGCATCGAAGGCCTGTGCGGCACCAACCATCGCATCGACGAGCGCCTGCGGCTGGGACGGCCGGTCGTCGTCGATCTCGCGGAGCGCCAGCCGCGCGGCCTGGGCGGCGGCCAGCCCGCGCTCGAGGTGCGTGCGCATCGCCGCGATCCGGCGCTCGTCGGCCGGCGTGTAGAGGCGAAAGCCGCCGCTCGTGCGCTCGGGGCGCAGCAGCCCGTAGCGCCGCTCCCAGGCACGCAGCGTCGCCTCCTGCACGCCGACGATGGCCGAGAACTCCTTGATGCGCCAGCGATCGCCGTTGTCGGACACGGCCGGCAGTATGGCAGCTAGACGAACATTTGACAAACTCTAGACAAGCCTTATACGCTGCGGTCATGTCGACCACCGGCTCCCCCCCGCGCCACACCACCACAACGCTCGACCTCGCCACCGCCTCGGATCGCACCCTGATGCGCCACGTCGCGCAACAAGACGCGCAGGCGTTCGAGGAGATCTACCGGCGACACGACCGCGCTGCGCGCCTGCGGATTCGCAAGCTCGGCGCCAGCCCGCAGCTCGCCGAGGAGGTCACGCAGGAGGCGTTTCTCGCCATCTGGCGCGGTGCCGCCGGCTACCGGCCGGAGCTCGGCTCGGTCAACGCATGGCTGGCGGGCATCGCGCGAAACCGCCTGACCGACGCCTGGCGGCGCGCGGCCAGCCGGCCCGTCGAGGTGCCGACCCTGCCCGACGAACCGGGCGCCGCGGCGACCGCTGACGCTGCGGACGCGCTGATCGACCGCGCGACGATCCTGGCGCTGCTCGCCGAGCTGCCCCTCGAGCAGCGCGAGACCGTCTACCTGGCCTACTTCGCGGGCCTGACGAACGCCCAGATCGCGGCGCGGACGGGCGCGCCGCTGGGCACGGTCAAGGGACGGCTGCGTCTGGCGATCCAGCGCATGCGCGGTTCGGACGGCGCCCGCAGCGCGTGGCACCCGGACGGCGCGGCGTGCGCCGCAGCGCGCGCGCAGCGCGACCGCGCCTGCCTGCGTGACGCGCCGGCGCCGGCGCTCGCAGCGGCCTGACGTCGATCGCCGCCGCGACGGGACGCGCCGACCGTGGCGCGCCGCCGCCGTCGCCGAGGGCGCTCGCTCAACCGCCGCGATCGCCTGCCGGGGCCTCCCCGCGCAGCTCGAGCGTGCTGTCGCCCGGGCCGAACCACAGCGTGCGCTGGGGGAACGGGATCGAGAAGCCGTCCTCGTCGAGCCTGCGCTTGATCGCCTGCGCGACGGCGTCGCGGGCGCGCCACATGTCGACGATCGGCGCGTCGTGCCAGTAGCGCACCGCGAAGTTCACCGAGTTGTCGCCGAACTCGAAGACGAACGCCTCCGGCTCCGGGTCGGCCTGGATCTCCGCGACCGAGCCGACGGCCGCGAGGAGCGATCGCTGCGCGCCCGCCAAGTCGTCGTCGTAGGCGACGCCGACGAGCAGCGTGGTGCGCCGCGTCGGCGTGGCGGTCCAGTTCGTGATCGGGTTCTGCAGAACCTGGGAGTTGGGGATGAAGACCGTCTCGCCGTCGAACGTGCGCAGCCGCACGACGCGCAGGTTGACATCCTCGACCGTGCCCTGGTGATCGCCGCTGACGATCTGGTCGCCGGCGACGAACGGGCGGCGCAGCTGCAGCAGGATCCCGGAGACGAAGTTGGAGAGGATCTCCTGCAGGGCGAAGGCCAGCGCGATGCCGCCGACGCCGAGCGCGCCGAGCAGGGGCCCGACGCGCACGTCGATCGTCGTCAGCGCGTAGACGAAGCCGATGATGACGGTCAGGTATCCCGCGAAGCGCCCGAGCAGGCGCGCGACCGCGGGCGGCACGGCGGTGCGCTGCAGGCCCGCGCTGATCAGCCTGCGCGCGACGATCGCGAGGATCACGAACGCGACGACGAGCGCGCCGGCGAGGATCCACTGCTCCGAGCTGACCGCGCCGATCCCCGAGTCCTCGACGACGGACTTCGAGGCGTCGGCGACGTCGCTCTGCGCGACGAGGGTCAACGTGCGAAGCATCGGCGCGAACGCTACGCCGCGAGGTGGACGGCAACGAACGGCCGAAGATGAGGGACGGTCCCTCATGCGCGGCGGCCGCGCGTAGCGCAGCATGGCGTGCGTCAAGGCACGACAGGGGGCCCACATGCTTCGCAGCAGCGCCATCGCAATCGTCGTCATCCTCGCGCTCGCGGCACCCGCCGGCGCCCAGGTCGGCGGCCCCCCGCCGCCCCCGCCCGTCGAGGCGCCACCGGCCGCCATCCCGCCCGGCGCGCTGCAGGGCATCTATCGCGGCGACGACGGGTCGGTCTACTACCAGCGCGTCTTCGGCACGACGGTCGTCGGGTTCGGCGAGCACCCGGGCCAGGGCAAGGACTACGCCTACGTCTTCCGCGGCGAGCGCTCGGCCGACGGCACGAGCATCGCCGGGACGTTCTGGGACGTCGCCAAGGGCGGCCGCGCCACCACCGGCTCGCTCGCCCTCGCCGCCTCGCAGGGAGGGACGCGGCTGACCGTCGTCGGCGGCGGACCGATCGGCCCGACGACGCTCGAGTCGTTCCCGGCGGCCAACGTGCCCTGGCCCGGCCCGCGCCAGGCCGGCTTCCAGGCGACCTCGGCGACCGACCTCGACGGCGCGTTCGACGGCAGCGAGCTGAGCCGCACGTACGTCCGCGAGACCGCCGGCAGCGTCGTCTGGGTGACGGAGGCGGTCAGCGCGCCCGGCCAGCGGCCGCTCTGGGTGACGGTCTTCGTCGGCAGTCGCACCGGCAACGGCGGGATCCAGGGCGACTGGTGGGACGTGCCGAAGGGAACGCGCGAGCAGGTCGGCATCTTCGGCGCCGCCTCCGTGGCGAACGCGCGCCGCACGTTCGTCAAGCAGATCGTCTTCGGCGGCGGACCGAGCCACGACCGCATCCTCGACCCCGACTACCGTGTCGACCTCGACGAGATGGCGGCCTCGATCAGGCAGGCGTTCCTCGGCAACGTCACCGGCTTCGGGTTCTCGATCGTCAAGGACGGCAAGGTCGTGCGCGAGGGCGGCGGCGGATGGCGGCGGCTGCGGGTGGGCAAGCAGGCGCGCCGGCCGTTCACGTCCACGACGGAGAACGACGGCGGCAGCACCGGCAAGCTCGTGACCGCGGCGCTCGTCATGCGCGCGCTCGAGCTGCGCGGAAAGCACGTCGGCTACCGCGTCTGGCCCTATCTGCCCAAGACGTGGAAGCGCGGCCCGGGGGTCGACACGCTCACGTTCCGCCAGCTGCTCGACCACACCGCGAGGCTGTTCTACGCCGGCAAGACGACGTGCAGCAACGATCCGTACGACTGCCTGAAGCAGGCCTTCGAGAAGGGCCGCACGCGGCCTGCGAACCCCGGCAGGGATCCGTACCACAACATCCACTACGCGGCGCTGCGGGTGGTCCTGGCGTTCCTCGTCGAGAAGGCGAAGATGACGAAGCTCTTCGCGACCGAGAAGAACACGGCGAAGCGCAACGCCGGGTTCTCGAAGGTCTTTCGCGACTACATGGTCTCGACGCTCGCCAACGTGGGCATCCGGGCGGACTTCCGCTACAGGACGAGCAACTACGCGTGGTGGTACGAGTTCTCGACCTCGGCACGCAAGGCGCTGCCCGCCGACGACTCCTACCTGAGGGCGGGCTCGGGATCGGTGCGCACGAGCGCACGCGAGTACGGCGAGTTCCTCGGCGCGATCGACAGCGCCAAGATCGTCAGCCGCGCGGCCTACGCGCAGATGAAGTCCGGCTACCTCGGCTTTGACCTCATCGGCGCGCCGGAGTTCACCGGCGGCGGGCTCGGCGAGTACTGGGACAAGAACGGCGGTTGCGGGGGGTGCGGAAGCCAGCTCATCGTGCTGCCCGACCACGTCGCCGCGTACGTGACGTACAACTCGAGCGGCAACGCTTCCGGCCTGGCACCGAAGACGATCCTGCGCACGGCCTACGTCAACGCGCTGGACTGACCCGATGTCCCGCGGCGCGGCGGCTCAGCGCTCGAGCCGCGCGCGCCGGAGAGGGCACAGGCGAGCGCGCTGCGCGACCGGATCGCGAGCTTGGCGTACGCGTGGCCGAGCTGGTTCTCGACGGTCTTCGCGCTGACGTAGAGCGCCTGCGCGATCTCGCGGTTGGAGAGCCCTTCCGCCGCGAGCTCGCAGACGCGCCGCTCGGCAGCGGTCAGCGACTCGACGCCGGAGAAGTGCGCGCGCCGCGGGCGCGCTCCCGACGACAGCAGCTCCTCGCGGCCGAGCCGCGCCAGGCGCAGCGCGCCGCAGGCCCGGGCCAGCTCGATGGCGCGGCGCAGGACGTCGCAGGACTCGCGCCGCGACCCCGCCCTGCGCAGCGCCGCTCCCAGGGCGAGCAGCGCGCGCACGTGCTCCAGGCGTGACGGCGATCGCGCGAGGACGTCGACCGCCTCGCGCAGCAGTCGCACGCCGCCGGCGCCGCCCTGCACGACGCCGGCGGCGCGCAGCCCGATGCCCAGCCCGGTCGGCGCTCCCCAGCGCCGCGCGAGGGTCAGCTGCTCGGCGACGAGGCGCCGCGCCTCCTCGCCGCGGCCCAGCGGCGCGAGCAGCTCGGCGGCCTCCGCGCGCCAGGCGATCGCGGGACCGTCCCAGCCGACGGCCGCCGCGCGCGCGCCGTACGTCAGGAAGTCCGCCAGCGCCTCCTCGTGGCGCAGCTGCGCGCGCCGCAGCATCCCGCGGGCGACGAACGCGTGCGACGCGTGGATCACGACGGTCGCGTCGACGCCCCCCGGGACGCCGGCGAGGACCGCCTCGGCCTCCTCGAGCTCCTCGCGCTCGACGAGCACGAGCGCGAGGCAGCTGCGGACGAACGCCTGTGCCAGGGCAGGCAGGGAGGCGGCCGCGAACGGCCGGCGCGCATCCGCCTCGGCGCCCGGCAGATCGCCGGCGCGGTAGGCGATCCAGGCCCGCGTGCCGCAGGCAGCAGCCATCCCCCACGTCGATCCGCGCGCCTGCGCGGCGGCCAGCGCGGCCGTCATCGTCGCCGACGCCTCGTCGTAGGCGTCGGCGAACGTGAGGTGGTAGGCCATCTGGTAGAGCGCCGTCGAGTCCGCGCCCTCGTGGGCGAGCAGCGCCCCGCCGTCGAGCGCTCGGCGGCACAGCGCGATCGTGCGCTCGGCGCTGCCGACGCTGCGCACCTCGCGCAGGGCGAGCGAGATGAGCTGCAGGCGATCGGCCGGGCCGGATCCGGCGGGCTCGTCGATCGCGGCGGCCAGGCGGTCGCAGACCGCGGCCGTCCGCGGGTGCGTCGCCGCATGCCAGACGAGCTCGCCGCGCAGGCGCTCGAGCGGCTCGCCGCGCAGGTCGGGCAACGCGGCGAGCGCCTCTTGGAGCACGTCCACGCAGGCCTGCACCGAGGACATCTGGGCGGCCCGCGCGAGCACGAGCCACAGCGTGGCGCGGGCGGTCGCGTCGCTGGTCGCCCCGATCGCCGCGCGCAGGTGCACGAGCGCCGCCCGAGCGCCCGGATCGACGAGGAACTCGGCGGCCCCGAGCCGCGCGAGGACGGCGCCGCGAAGCTCGTCGCCGGGTGGCTCGTCCAGCGCGCGGCGCAGGAAGCGCACGGCCTCGCCGGGCGCTCCCCGGTCCAGCGCGGTCTCCCCCGCCGCCAGCAGGGTCGCGGCGCGCGCCGCGTCGCCGGCGGGCTCGACGTGCAGCAGGTGGCCGGCGGTGCGCTCCGGCGGCGCGGCGCGGCGCGCGCACAGCTCGGCGGCGCGCGCGTGCAGCGTCGCGTGGCGGACGGCGGGCAGGTCCTCGAGCACCGCGTTGCGCACGATCGGATGGGCGAAGGACAGCGGCAGCCGCGCCGCGAGCACCTCGCGGCGCACGAGCGCCGTGACGGCACGCTGGGCGGTCGCGAGCTCGATCTCCGCGAGCTCGGCGGCGTCGCGCACGGTCGCGCCGTCGCCGAGGACCGCGACGCTCGCGGCGAGCTCGACGACCGGCAGGCGCTCGCCGGCGAGGCGCAGCATGATCGAGCGCGCGACCGCCTCGGTCGTCAGGCCGGCGACCCGGCGGGCACCGCCGGGTCGCAGCGAGGCGGCGTCGCAGGCCAGTGCGGCCGCCAGCTCGCGCACGAAGAACGGGATCCCGCCGGTGACCTCCAGGCAGGTCGCGCAGAGCTTCGCGTCCGGCGCCGTCGCGAGCAGCTCGCCGAGCAGCGCGGACGTGGCCTGCGAGCTGAGCGGCGCGGGTCGCAGGACGATCGCGTCGGGCGTCGCCGGCGCCGCGAGCAGCGTGCGGACCGCGATGTGGTCCTCGAGCTCGCGTGGGCGCACGGCGACGACCAGCACGACGGGGAGGTCGGCGAGGCGCCGCGCGAGGTACGCCACGAAGCGCACCGACGCCGCGTCGGCCCAGTGCAGGTCGTCGACGGCCAGCAGCAGGGCACGCTGCGCCGTCAGCCCGGCCACCAGCCAGTACAGCCCGTGCAGGATCGCGAACTCGTCGGCGGCCGGCGCCCCGGCGAGCCCGAGCGCGCGCCCGGCCCGCGCGGCGGCCCCGTCGAGCAGCTGCCGGCGGCGGGCGGGCGGCGCCGCGGCGAGCTCGCGCTCGAGCAGCTGGCGCACGACCCCGTACGGATCGCTGCGCTCGAGCTCGCCGCCGCGACCGCAGAGCACGAGCCATCCGCGGGCGGCGGCGCGCGCCACCGTCTCGTCGAGCAGGCGCGTCTTGCCGATGCCCGCCGGCCCCTCGACGAGCACGAGCGATCCGCCGCCCGCCGCCGATGCCCCGTCGAGCGCACGCGACAGTGCGGCGAGCTCCGCTTCGCGCTCGCGCAACGCCGGCCCTGGTGCACCGCCGCCCATCGCGTGATCCTCGCACAGCATCGCGGCGGCCTACCGGATTCCGGGTCGTCGCGGCGACCCGCCGGCGGCCCGGTCGCGCCCGGCCACCGCGCCGGCGCGGCCGGCGCGTCCGTCAGCCGGCCTCCGTGTCGTCGGCGACGCAGCCCGGATCCTGGGCGGCGTCGGTGAGCCCGTCGCGGTCGTTGTCGCGGCCGTCCGCGCAATCGGACCGGGGCCGGGCCTTCGCCTTCGCCTTGGCCTTCGCCTTGGCGGGCTTGCTCTCGGTCGTGCCCGTCACGCAGTCGGGATCCTGGGCGCGGTCGGTGAGGCCGTCGCCGTCGTTGTCGCGCCCGTCGGCGCACTCGCCGGAGCCGACCGGGACGCCAGCGGCGTCCTTGCCCGCCTCGGTGCCGTTCTCCGTGCAGCCGTCGTCCTGGGCGGCGTCGGTGAGCCCGTCGCCGTCGTTGTCGACCCCGTCGTCGCAGTCCGGGACGAGCGCCTCGTCGGCGGGCGCCGGCGCGTCGGCCGCCGCCGGGTCGTCGAGGGCGAGATCGTCGGCGGGCGCGCCGTCGTCGCCGCAGGCCGCATCCGCGTCCGCGTCCGCGCCGTCGCAGCTCGGCGCCGCGCCGGCCCGATCGAAGACGACGCTGATCGAGCGCTCGGCGTCGATCACGAACGAGCAGCGACCCGTCCCCCGGCACGAGTCCTCCCAGCCGGCGAAGGTCGAGCCGGCGGCGGGATCGGCGGTCGCCGTGACGCGGGTGCCTGGCTCGAAGCGGTGCTCGCAGGCCCGGGTGCAGGAGAGATCGCCCGGCGCGATGCGCAGGGTCCCGCGACCGGTGCCCTCGAAGGAGACCGTCAGGCCGGCGCGCTCGACGCTGGCGACCGGGGTGGCGACCGCGGCGTTTGCGGCCGGCCCGGGGTCGCCGCCTCCCGCCGAGCTCCACAGCGTGGCGGCGAGGATGATCGCGATGAGCGCGGCCGCGCCGAGCGCAGCGAGCAGCAGCGGCGGCGGCGTCCCGCGCGCCTCACGATCTCCCCCGCTGCCTGCGCCGGCGGCCGAACCGGCGAACCCCTCGCTCACCCGGACCCTCCCCGGTCCACGACGACACGGCGCGGGCGACGTTCGCAGATCCGCGCGCGCAGGGCAAGGACGCTGCGGCCGGCGCCTACGTCTCGGGCTCGCCGCCGAGGGCGTCGAGCAGCTCCAGCGCGGCGATCTGCGCGGGGGTGCCGGCAACCTCGCCGTTGCCGCGGTCCTCGAGCTCGGGATGGAAGCTCGCATGGACCGAGACGTCGTTGTCGCCGACGTCCTCGAGCACGATGACGGCGCGGCCGGGGCCGTCGGCCTCCGCGGGCGAGGACCCCAGGCCGGACGTCGCGCTCGCCGCGGTGAGGACCGCGACCGCGAGCTCGTGCCAGTGGCGCACGGCGTCGGCCTGCTCGGCCTCGGACATCGACGCAAGGTGATGCTCGTTGCGCGCGGCGAGCGCCGCGACGGCGGCCTGCACCGCGGCCGGCTGGAGCTGGTCGGCTGGGTCGTCGGACATCGCTCCCAGGCTACGACACGGGCGGCGCAGGCGAACGCGCCGCGACCGACTGCGATGGCGCCAGGGTCGAGCCGGTGGGGATCGGGCCGGTGTTCGCAACCTTCCGCGCGGCCCGTCGTTGACGAGCTGTCGCACCAAGTTCATCCGTGATGAAAGGTGGGGAACGATGGGAATCACAAGGGCTGCGTGCGTGGCGGCGCTGACGGCCGGCCTGGTCTCGCTGACGTTCGGACTCTCGTCCGCCTCGGCGGCCCCTCCGGGCAACGACACGATCGGCGGGGCGACCCCCGTCGGGCTCGGCTTCGGCGAGCAACTCGACACGACGCAGGCGACGACCGACGCCGAGGACGCCGCCGTCAACGCGGGCTGCGGGGCGCCGGCGACCGACGCCAGCGTCTGGTACGCCTACACGGCGGCGCAGGACGGCGGCGTGGTCGTCGGCGTCTCCGAGTCGAACTACAGCGCGGGCGTCATCGTCGCGACCGGCATGCCGGGGGCGCTGAGCGTCGTCACCTGCGGGCCCGGTGCGGTGGCATTTCTCGCGTCGGCCGGCACCCGCTACTACGTCCTCGCCTTCGACGACCAGTTCGACGGCGCCGGCAACGGCGGGACGCTCGACATCTCCGTCGACGCGGCACCGCCGCCGCCGACGCTCGACGTGACGCTCGATCCGACGGGCCGCGTCGACGGGAAGACCGGCATCGCCTACGTCGGCGGCACGGTGACGTGCACGAACGCCGACTTCGCGGCGATCTTCACGTCGCTGAGCCAGCGGATCGGCGTGCGGGCGATCGTGTCGGGCTTCGGGAGCATGTTCGCCGACGCAACGGCGTGTGACGGCACCGCGCAGCGCTGGAGCTCGCAGATCAGGCCCGAGGGCGGCAAGTTCGCGGGCGGCAAGAGCGCGGCGTTTGCGTTCGGGTTCGCCTGCGGCGCGTTCGAATGCAGGGAGAGCTACTCCGAGCAGACGGTGAAGCTGCGGGGCGGCAAGTAGCTCGCCGAGCAACGGTGACGGCGGGGCGGCGTAGCGCCGGCCCGCCGGCCACCGCGTGCGAGCAGCTCGTCGTGCTCGCCGACGGGGCTCTGCTCGCGGCGGCCGACCAGCGCGCGGCCGCGCTCGAGTTCCCGCGTGCGAATATCTGAGGGCGATCGGCGGCGCCGGGCGCACGAAGCACCGCGCCACGGTCAGAGGGGCTTGAGCCGCCCCGCCATCAGGCCGACAAGGATCGAAGTGATGCCGCGTCCCACCATCGCGCGACGACCCGGGCGAGCGCTTGCCGCGATCGTCGCGCTCGTCGCGGCGGCGTCGGTTCCCGCGACGTCGGGGTCGGCTGCGGCCTCGGCGTCGGGGTCGGCGTCGGCCTCGGCTGCGGCGTCGGCGAGCGCGCCGACCGGGCAGCGCGGCGCGTGGTCGCCGATCTTCGCCGACGAGTTCGACGGCAGCGCCCTCGACGCCTCCCGCTGGTACCCCAACCGCTGGTTTGCGGCCTCGTGCGCGCGGGGCGCCACGCACGGCGAGCTCGCCTACTACACGGGCCGTCCGAGCAACGTCTCGGTCGGCGCCGGCGCCCTGCGGCTCGTCGCGCGCCGCGAGCCGTTCTTCACCTGCGGGGAGGCGAGCTGGGCGGGCCGCGGCACGTACACGTCGGGCTGGGTGCAGACCGGCGGCGCGCGGGCCAGCGACGGCTCGCTGGTGCAGCCCGGGTTCACGATGAGCACCGGGTTCGTCGAGGCCCGGGTCCGGCTGCCGGCCGGCAGGGGGCTGTGGCCGGCGATGTGGCTGCTCTCGACGCGGCGCGACGGCGATGGCAAGCGGCGCTATCCGTCGCGACCGGAGATCGACGCCTTCGAGGTCGTCGGTCACGCGCCGGACGTCTGGCAGCACCACGTCCACTTCGACGGCGTCGACGAGGGGCACGCGGCGCCCGGTCCGAGCTCGGCGGCGGGCTGGCACACGATCGGCCTGCACCGCGAGCGCGGCCGGCTCACCTGGTACGTCGACGGGCGGCGCACATGGAGGTACGCCGGTCCCGGCGTGCCGGACCCCGGCGTGCGGATGTACGTCATCCTCAACCTCGCCGTCGGCGGCGAGTGGCCCGGCGCGCCGGCGGACAGCACGGCGTTTCCGGCCACGATGCTCGTCGACTACGTTCGCGCCTGGCGGCCGGCGCCGACCCCTTCGGTGCGGATCGTCCGGCCGTCCAAGGTCGTCCAGCGGCGTCCCGTCACGATCGTCGCGACCGCCTCCGCGCGCGGCCGGGTTCGCCGCATGGAGCTTCGCGTCGGCGGCCGGCTCGTCAAGACCACGCGTTCGCGCCGCCTGCGCTACCGCTGGCGACCCGGCGCGAGGCGTCGCTACACGCTGCGCGTCACCGCGATCGACGCCGCCGGCGGGCGGGGCCGCGCCGTCAGGCGGATCACGGTGGCCGCACGCCGTGCGCCGGCCCGCGCCCGCGCCCGGTGATCGCGCGCCGCTCCGACCGCGCTCCGAGGCGATCGCGCGCTCCGCGCGGCGCCCGCCGGCGCCCGCGCGCTCCGCCGGCGCCGGCGCCGGCGCAGTGACGCTGCGCACACGCGTGTATCGCGCGGGCATCGCGGGCCCTCATCAGGGCATGAGACGCTCCCCCCGACGCATCGGTACGACATGAACCAGCAGGTCAGCCCATCGATCGGTCCACCGCGGACACGCCGCTTCTCCTCCCCCGCCCCGGCCAGCGCGACCCGCCGCGTCCTCGTCGTCGCCAACGAGACGATCGCCGGCGCGGTCCTGCACGACGTCATCGTCGGCCAGCACGGCGCCGAGGTCGTCGTCGTCGCGCCGGCGCTCAACAGCCGCATCCGGCACTGGACGTCGGACGAGGACCGGGCGCGCAGCGAGGCCGCCGCGCGCCTGGAGGACTGCGTCGCCGCGCTGCGGGACGCCGGCGTCGACGCGCGCGGCCACGTCGGCGACGCCGACCCGATGCAGGCGATCGCCGACGCCCTCGTCTTCTTCGACGCCGACGAGCTGCTCGTCGCGACGCACCCCGAACAGCGCTCCAACTGGCTGGCCCACGATCTCGTCGGCCGTGCCTGCGCGCGCTTCGGCCTCCCCGTCGCACACCTCGTCGTCGACGACGCCGCCGCGCTCCCGGCGCTGGCGCTCGCCGCCTGACCCGACGGCTAGCGCGGCGCGGTCACGAGCGCGCGCCGATCGCGCGCTCGAGGTCGGCCACGAGGTCGGCGGCCGCCTCGACGCCGCACGACAGCCGCACGAGGTCCGCCGGCACGGCGGCGGCCGAGCCCTCGACGGACTGATGGGTCATCGCCTGGGGCACCTCGATGAGCGACTCGACGCCGCCGAGCGACTCGGCGAGCGTGAAGATCGACGTCGCGCCCGCGATCCGCACCGCGTCGGGGTGCCGGAAGCAGACCATCCCGCTGAAGCCCGGCCAGCGCACGTCGTAGGCGCCCTCGACGTCGCGCAGGACGTCGCTGACGGCGCGCGCGTTCTCGGCGTGCGCCGCCATCCGCAGATGCAGCGTGCGCAGGCCGCGGTGCGCGAGGAAGCAGTCCAGCGGCCCGGGCACCGCGCCGACGGCGTTCTGCACGAAGCGCACGCGCTCGTGCAGGTCGGCGTCGCCCACGACGACCGCGCCGCCGACGGTGTCGGAGTGCCCGCTGAGGTACTTCGTCGTCGAGTGCACGACGGCGTCGGCGCCGAGCTCGAGCGGTCGCTGGTTGACGGGCGTGGCGAACGTGTTGTCGACGGCGACGAGCGCCCGGCCCCTGCGGGCGACGACCCCCTCGACGTCGACGACGTTCAGCAGGGGGTTCGTCGGCGTCTCGACCCAGATGAGGCGCGTGTCGTCGCGCACCGCCGCGGCGACGGCGTCGAGGTCGGTCTGGTCGACGAGCGTGTAGTCCAGGCCCCAGCGCGTGAGCACCTTGTCGACGAGCCGGTACGTCCCGCCGTAGAGGTCCGACGGCAGCACGATGTGCCCGCCGGTCTGCGCGACGGCGGTGATGAGCGCGTGCGTCGCGGCCATGCCGCTGGAGAACGCGCTGCCGAGCCCGCCCTCGAGCTCGCCGAGCGCGCGCTCGAGCGCCGAGCGCGTCGGGTTCGCCGAGCGCGAGTAGTCGTAGTCCTCGACGAACTCGCCGGGCGCGCGCTGGGCGTACGTCGAGGTCTGGTGGATCGCCGGGATGACCGAGCCGTAGTGCGGGTCGGGCTCGAGGCCGGCGTGGACGGCGCGCGTCGCGAACGCGGCGTCGTCGGGGACGCGGCTCATCGTGCGAGCGCCCCGACGAGGTCGGCGCGCGTGAGGATGCCCGACGGGCGCCCGTCGACCGTGACGAGCAGCGCCTGGCGCTCGGAGGCCAGCAGGGCGAGCGCCTCCTGCATCTCGTCGCCCGCGGCGATCGCCGGAAACGGCGCCTCCATGACCTCGACGACCGGCTCGGCGAGCAGCGCCGCGTCCTCGATGATCCGCCGCAGCAGGCCCTTCTCGCCGATCGAGCCGACGACCGCCGAGTCGTCGTGCGCGGAGACGACCGGCAGCTGCGAGACGCCGTGCTCGTGCATGAGCGCGATCGCGTCGCGCACGTGGTCGTGCGTCGTCACGGTGACGAGCTGCGGCGTCTCGGCGCCCTCCTGCTTGTGGCGCAGCACGTCGCCCGCCGTCTGGGTCGACGCGCGCTCGAGGAAGCCGTACTGCTGCATCCAGGCGTCGTTGAAGATCTTCGACAGGTAGCTGCGCCCGCCGTCGGGCAGGATCACGACGACGAGCGCCTCGGGGTCGTCGATCTCCTGCGCCACGCGCAGCGCCGCGACGAGCGCGAGGCCCGACGATCCGCCGGCGAGGATCCCCTCGCGCTGGGCCAGCCGGCGGGTCATGAGAAACGAGTCCTTGTCGGAGACCGTGATGTAGCGGTCCACGATCGACGGGTCGAAGGTCTGCGGCCAGAAGTCCTCCCCGACGCCCTCGACGAGGTAGGGCCGCACGCCGTCGGCGCCGCAGGAGTAGATCGAGCCCTCGGGGTCGGCGCCGATGATCGAGATCTGCGGGTTGCGCTCCCTGAGGTAGCGCCCGGTGCCGGTGACCGTGCCGCCGGTCCCGACGCCGACGACGAGGTGCGTGATGCGCCCGCCGGTCTGCTCCCACAGCTCGGGCCCCGTCGTGCGGTAGTGCGCCTCGGGGTTGGCGGCGTTGGCGTACTGGTTGGGGCGAAAGCCGCCCGGCGTCTCGGCGGCCAGGCGCTCGGCGACCTTGTAGTAGGACTGCGGCGACTCCGGCGCGACGTCCGTCGGCGTCATGACGACCTCGGCGCCGTAGGCGCGCAGGAGGTCGACCTTCTCGCGCGACTGCTTGTCGGGCATGACCGCGATGACGCGGTAGCCCTTCAGGCGCGCCGCGATCGCGAGGCCGGTGCCGGTGTTGCCCGAGGTCGGCTCGATGAGCGTCCCGCCCGGCTTGAGCAGACCGTCGCGCTCGGCGGCCTCGATGAGCGCCACCGCGACCTTGTCCTTGATCGACCCGCCGGGGTTCAGCGACTCGACCTTGGCGAGGAGCTGCGGCGTCAGCCCCGCGCCGATCCGCGACAGGCGCACGAGCGGTGCGCGGCCGATCGCGTCGAGGATCGACTCGTCGATGCCGAGGCCCCGTGCGGTGCGCTGGTCGGTGTTCGCCATGCCTGCAACTGTACGCCGCCGCGCCAAGGCGCCCGCCGCCCCGATGGTGCCGGGCGGTGCCCGCGGCTGGCCGGCGACCGCGCCGGGGGTCGCCCCGCCGCGGGCGTCACGCGGGCCGCAGCACGAACAGTCCCTGCTCGATCCCGCTGACGACGACGATGCCCGAGTCGAAGTACGGGTAGTTGCTCCAGGCGCCGTTGAACTCGGCCGCGTCGTCGTCGGGGAAGATGTCGAAGTAGCCGACCTCGCGCAGCTCGCCGGCCGCGACGTTCGACGCGTCCAGGATCCGCAGGCCGGAGCGGTAGTTGGCCTGGAAGACGCGCTCCCCCTTGACGTAGATGTTGTGGTCGATCGACGTCGTCGCGTTGACGAACGTGCCGATGACGCGCGGGGCCGTGAGGTCGCCGACGTCGAAGATGTACGTCGTCGTGCGGATCGCGCGCCGCGACTCGTCGAGCTCGTCGCCGAGCAGGAAGTAGCGATGGTCCTCGGTCAGCCAGCCCTGGTGGGTGTACTCGGCGCCGTCGTAGCCGGTGCGCGAGAGCTGGCGCGGCGCGCGCTTGTCGGTGACGTCGACGATCGTCACGGTGTCCTCGTTGGAGCTGACGAGGATCTCGCGGCCGGTGAAGCGCGCGTCCGGGCCGCGGTAGACGACCGCCTGCGTGTCGTGGGTGTAGCCGTCCTGGGACACGCAGCCCGCGAACACGGGGCGCTTGGGCGTGCGGATGTCGATCATGTGCGGCCCGCCCTCGCAGGTGTCGCTGCCGACCGCGTAGGCGAAGCCCGTCTGCTCGTCGATCGCGATGTTGTGCGCGGTGCTGAAGGCGTCGTAGTGGGCGTCCTCGCTCCAGGTCTGCGGCGCGGTGACGCCGCGCAGGCGGGTGAGGTCGAAGACCTGCATCCCGTGGCCGGGCTTCTCGCTGACGACGAACGCGTGATCGGCGTAGACCTTGATGTCGCGCCAGACGGAGAACTCGCCGTCGGTCTGGTGGGAGGGCAGGTCGCCCAGGTAGACGGGCCGGTCGGCGACGGTGACGTCGACGAACGCGGTGCCGGTCGTCTTGCCCATGAGCGCGTACTCGCGGCTGGTCTGGCTATCCGTCCAGCCCCAGATGTCGTTGCCCTCGCCGCCGCCGATGTCGGCGAGCGGCAGGAAGCTCTCCAGCGTGACGGCGCGGCACCCGAACGGCCCGGCGCGACCGTCGACGCAGGCCGTCGAGGACATCGCCTCGGTGAACTGCGCCAGCGCCGCCTGGCGCGTGCGTTCGCGGCTCTCGCGCATCGCGTCGGAGAGCGGGGAGAGCGGATCCTCGGGATGGGCAGCGCACATGGGGGCCTCCTTTTCGTCAACCGTCGCACGGTGGCGAGCGCATCGCAACCGGGGAGCGGACGGCGCTGACCGCGGCGGGCGCCGGCGATCAGGCGGTGCGGGGACGCAGGAGGTGGGTGTGGTTCGGAATGGGCACGAGCGCACTGTTGCGCGCGGACCTTGCGACCCGATTGCAAGAACATTGCAGCCCCATGTGGCAGCCGGCTGGTGGCGAACGGCGATCGGCCGACTCGTAAGATGCTCACCGAGGGACAGGCGCTCCCGTGGGCGGGTGCGTGATCGAGCCTGCGTCGACACCAGCGTTGAAAGGTCGGAGTGCCATGCGACTGGCGATGGAGCTGTTCGGGCAGCTGCACGTGTCGGTCGACGGCCGCGACGTGACCGCGCAGCTGCCCGGCCGCAAGGGGCGCGCGCTGCTGGCCTTCCTCGCGCTGAACGCCGAGCGCGCCGTCAGCCGCGACGAGCTGCTCGACGTGCTGTGGCGCGTCCAGCCGCCCGCCGATCCGGATGCCGCGCTCGCCAGCGTGCTGGCGAAGGTCAGGCGAACGCTCGGCCCGGGCGTCGTCACCGGCCGCGGGACGCTGAGGCTCGACGCCGCCGCCCAGCCCGTCATCGACGCGTGGGTCGCGGCGCGGGCGATCGAGCGCGCCGAGGCGGTGTTCGCGGCCGGCGACGCCGCCACCGCGATCGAGGCGTCGCAGAGCGCGCTGGCGACGCTCAGGCAGCCGCTGCTGCCCGATCTGGACGGCGACTGGCTCGAGCGCCGGCGGGCCGAGTTCGACGAGCTCATCCCGCGCGGACTGGAGATCGCGGCGCGGGCGGGGCTGGCGCTCGGCGCCCACCAGCTGCCTGCGGTCGAGCGGGCCGCGGCCGCGCTCGTCGCGCGCGAGCCGTTTCGCGAGGCCGGCTACGCGCTGCTCATGCAGGCCCAGGCGCAGCAGGGAAACGCGGCGGAGGCGCTGCGGACGTTCGAGCAGCTGCGCGTGCTGCTGCGCGACGAGCTCGGCGCGCCGCCGTCGGCGGCGCTCCTGGCGCTGCACGAGAGCCTGCTGCGCGACGACGCGGGCACCGTCGCGCAGCCGCCCCCGCCGCTACCGGCGCCGGCGCCGGCGCCGTCCCCGCCGCTCGCGGCGCCGGTGCCGGCGCCGTACCCGCCGCTCGCCGCGCCGGTGCCCGCGAACGACGGGGCGTTCGTCGGTCGCGCGGAGGTCTGCGAGCGACTGCAGCAGCGCTGGCAGGAGTGCCTGACCGACCGCAGCTGCCTCGTCCTGCTCGTCGGCGAGCCGGGCATCGGAAAGACCCGGCTGTGCGCGGAGTTCGCCGAGCGGGTGCGCGCCGCGGGCGCGACCGTGCTCTACGGGCGCGCCGACGAGGAGACGCTGCTGCCCCACCAGCCGTTCGTCGAGGCGCTGCGCGGGCTCGTCGCCGGCGACCCGCAGACCGTGCAGCTCTTGTCGGCGCACGATCGCGCGATGCTGCCGCACCTCCTGCCGGACCTCGCGGCGAGCGTCGGGGGCATCGCCGGCGCGACGGGCGATGACCAGACGCTGCGCTACCGGCTCTTCGAGGCGGTCGCGGCGCTGCTGGCGTGCGCGAGCCGCCGTGCGCCCGTGCTGCTCGTGCTCGACGACCTGCACTGGGCCGACAAGCCGTCGCTGCTGCTCATGCGCCACCTGCTGCGCTCCCCGCGACTGGCCAACGTGCTCGTGCTCGCAACCGCGCGCGCGCTCGCCGCCGGCGAGGACCATCCGCTGCGCGACGTCGTCGGCGATCTGCGGCGCGAGCATCGCGTCGACCGCCTGGACCTCGACGGCCTCGACGAGCGCGCGACGCGTGAGCTCGTCGCCGACCGGCTCGGGCGCGAGGCCAGCGAGGGCTTCGTGCGCCGCCTGTGCGAGCTGACGAAGGGCAACGCGTTCTTCTTGGAGGAGCTGGTCCGCGCGCTCGTCGACGGCGGGCTGGACCCCGGCGTTGCGGTGACGGAGGCGGCGCTTGACCGGCTCGGCGTGCCCGCGGGCGTCGCGGACATCGTCGAGCGGCGCCTGCGCCGCCTGTCGGCGCATGCCCAGCAGGTCCTGACCGCGGCCTCGGTCGTGGGCCGCGAGTTTCGTCTCGGCGTCGTGGCGCAGATCGTCGACGAGCCGGTCGACGTCGTCATGGGAGCGCTCGAGGAGAGCGTCGCGGCGGGACTCGTCGTCGAGGACGCCGGCAGCATCGACGTGTACGCCTTCTCGCACGCGCTCGTGCGCGAGGTCCTCTACGAGGGGCTGGGCGTGAGCCGGCGCGTCCGGCTGCACCACCTCATCGCCGGGGCGCTCGAGGAGGCGGCGGACACCGAGCGAATCAATCCCAGCGAGCTGGCCCACCACTTCCTGCTGGCGCGCCACTTCACCGGCGACGCGCGCGCCCGCGGCTACGCGATCCTGGCGGGCGACCACGCGCTCGGGCTGCTCGCATACGAGGAGGCGGTCGAGCACTACAGCCAGGCGGCCGAGCTCTTCGGCGACGACGAGGACGAGGAGCGCTGCGAGCTGCTGCTGGCGCTCGGCCGTGCGCAGATGCGGGCGGGCGGCGAGGCATCGCAGGCGACCTTCGAAGCCGCGGCACGCGCGGCGGCCGCGCGCGGGGACGCCGACCAGCTCGCTCGCGCGGCGCTGGGCCACAGCGCGCGCTACCACGAGTCCTGGCACGCGGGATCGGGCGGGCGCGAGCTGCTCGAGCAGGCGCTGGCCGCGCTCGAGGACGGCGACAGCGCGCGCCGCGCGCTGCTGCTGAGCCGGCTGGCCGAGCACGTCGCATTCGCGACGCACGAGCGCGAGCCGGCGCCTCGCCTCAGCGCTCAGGCGCTCGCGATGGCCAGGCGCCTGGGCGACGAGAACGTGCTCCTCACGGCGCTCATGGCCCGGCACGCGACGCTGCTGCACGTCCGCGACCTCGACGAGCGCCTGCGGCTGGGCGAGGAGTTCATGGGCCTTCAGGTCGGTCGTCGCGAGCTGCTCGCCGAGCGCCACCAGTGGCGCATCTACGACCTCATGGAGGCCGACGAGGTCGAGGCCGCGCGGCGCGAGCAGCCCCAGCTCGACGCGCTGGCGGCGGGGATGCGCCAGCCGCTGTGGGAGAGCATCGCGGCGGGCTGGCGCGGCATGTGGGCCGAGCTCGCCGGCGACGTCGAGCTCGCCGAGCGCTGCGCCGACGAGTGCCTTCGCCACGGGCGGCGCGCGGTGATGAAGCACGCGCTGAGCACGTGGGCCGCGCGGCTGCTCATGCTGCGCTACCGCGAGGGCCGGATCGCCGAGCTGATCGGGGTCGTCGAGCAGCTCGTCGACCGCGCCGACCAGCGCCGCACGGGGATGCGCAGCGCCTATGGCCTGATCTTGCTCGAGACCGGCCAGGAGGCCGCGGCCCGCGCGATCTACGACGAGGAGCTCGCCGGCTTCCCCGACGCCCTGCCGCACTTCTGGCTGACGAACATGGCGATGCTCACCGAGCTGTGCGTGCGGATCGGCGACGCGGCGGGCGCGCGCGTCCTGTACGAAGGTCTGCAGCCGTACGCCCGCCGGCAGGTCATGGTCGTGTACGCGTCGTGCTGGGGACCGGTCGAGCGCTATTTGGCCCTGCTCGCGCAGGTGCGCGGCGATCGGGACGCGCGCCGCCGGCACGCCGCGTCGGCGCTGGAGCGCTCGCAGGCGATGGGCGCGACGCTGCTGGCCGCGGAGATCGCGGGGCGGCATGCCGAGGTGCTGGACGAGGTGCCGGGGGGCGCGTAGCCGAGGGTCGCGCCTCGCGCCGCGTCGCCGCGGACGAGGCGCCGATGCGGCGGCCCGCCGGCACCGACGGATGTCGCTGTGGACCTCCGCGGACGGGCGCGCTACGTTCTCGCCCACGTGCCGACGCCGGCCCCTTCACCGCATCCGGTCCGCGCCCGCCCGAGCGGGCGCTCGTCGCAGTCCGCCCGCGCCGCCCAACGGGCCGCGCCGGTGGACGCGTCCGCCACGATCGTGCGCTCCACGGCGGGGAGCCGCGACGACCGGCTCGCTTCGATGCTGATGCGCGCCATGCCCGCGCGCGCGCAGCGGCTGGCGGCGATGGGTGCGTCGCCCGGGGTCGCGGCGCCCCTCGGCGCGGATCGGCCGACCCTGCAGCGCCTGAAGAGCGAGCAGGAGCGCGGCGCGAAGGCGCGGCTGCGCACGAAGGCCAAGGAGACGGTCGCGCTGCTGGGCGACAACCTCAAGCAGCACGTCGACGACCACATGTTCGAGGGCGTCCCGCTGGACGCAAGCCCGATCGACAGAAGCTCACCCAAGGGCCTGCACGCGTATACCGACGAGCGGCTTCCGGGCGGCGTCGTCGTCGCCAGCCGCACGGGGTCGGTCAACGCGATCCACGAGATCACGTGGCACTGGGCCGGCCAGGACGCCGGCACCGCGAAGATGAGCACCATGTTCCCGCGCTGGATGCCGCCGCGGGACGTGCGCACGCTGATCGCGCTGAAGTACCCCGACACGCGCGAGCGCGTCGTCGACGAGGACGAGCTCTCCTACGGCGAGGCGCGCAAGTGGATCGCCCGGACGCAGGGCGAGATCACGGTCTCGAAGATCGGCAACGGCGTCAACACGACGTACGTCCCGAAGTACAAGTAGGGCTCGAGCCACGCGCGGCGCCCGGGCCGCCCGCAACGGCGACCTCGACGGCATCGAGGCGGAGGTGCTCTGCGGCGAAGTCGGCGGCTCGTCGTCTGGACCGCGTCGCGCCGCGAACGAGCCGGGCCGCGCATCCGGCCTCGAGGGGCTCGGGAGCTGGCAGACTGACGCCGTGGCCGCCGTGCCCGCGCTCGAGCCGATCGCGCCGCGCGTGTGGCTGCTGCGCGGCGGGTTGACGCGCGCGATGAACGCCTATCTCATCGAGGACGGTGACGGCGTCGTCGTCTACGACACCGGCGAGAAGGGCATGGCCGGCGCGATCGCGGCGGCGTGCGCGCGGATGGGCGGTCTGAAGCAGGTCGTCCTCGGACATGCCGACACCGACCACCGCGGCAGCGCCCCGGCGCTGAGCGCGATCGCACCGGTCGTCTGCCACCCCGACGCCGTGGCGCAGGCGCAGGGCGCCGGCGGACGCAGCTACTGGCAGCCGTCGAAGCTGCCGCCCGCGATCAGGCTGCTGCACGCCGCGCTGCATCGCTGGGTCTGGGACGGCGGCCCGGTGCGGATCTCCGCGACGGTGCGCGCCGGCGACGAGATCGCGGGCTTTCGGGTCATCGAGCTGCCGGGGCACGCTCCGGGCCAGATCGGCCTGTGGCGCGAAGCCGACCGGGTCGCGCTCGTCAGCGACTGCTTCTACATGACGACGATGCTCGGCAGGCCGACCGCGCCGCACCCGCCGCTGGACGCCTACAACCTCGATTCCACGCTCGCGCGGGCGAGCATCCGGGCGCTCGCCGCCCTGCGGCCGCGCGTCGTCGCGCCCGGACATCTCGGACCGCTCACGGGACCAGGCGTGGTCGCTCAGCTGGAGCGCGCCGCCGGGGACCCGCCGTCGGGCCGGTAGGCGTCTCGCTGGGTCACCCACACGTTGCCGTCGGGCCCGAGCACGAGCTCGTGGCTGCTGCCGCCCCTGTGGCAGGATCGGCCCGTGGTCGAACTGCTGATCCTCGCCACGTCGGTCTTCGCCTATGCGCTGATCTCGCAGCGGCTCGCGGCCTCCCCGATCACGGCCCCGATGGTGTTCGTCACGGTCGGCCTCGTCGTCGGCACGGGCGGTCTGGGCTGGTTTGACCTCGGGATCGAGGGCGAGGCCGTCAGCCTCGTCGTCGAGGCGACGCTCGTCCTCGTCCTGTTCACCGACGCGATCCGGATCGACCTGCGCGCGCTGCGGCCGCAGTGGTGGCTGCCCGGCCGCCTGCTCGGCATCGGCCTGCCGCTGACGCTCGTGCTCGGGACGGTCGCCGCCCTCGTCCTCCTGCCGGGCCTCAGCCTCGCCGAGGCGGCGCTCGTCGCGGCCGTGCTCGCGCCGACCGACGCGGCGCTGGGCCAGGCGGTCGTCAGCGACCGGCGCCTGCCGGTGCGCCTGCGTCAGGGGCTGAACGTCGAGAGCGGGCTCAACGACGGCATCATGGTGCCGGTCGTCACCGTCTGCCTCGCCTGGGCCGCGGTCGAGACCGACGCCGGCGGCCTGGGCGAGTGGGGCGCGCTCGTCGCCCAGCAGGTCGGCTTCGGCGTCCTCGCGGGCCTCGTCGCCGGCGTCGGCGGCGCCCTGGCGCTCGAGCGCCGCAGCCAGGCCGGTCACGTCGAGGGCGTCTATCGCCAGCTCGGCACGGTCGCGATCGCCGTGGTGGCGTTCGCGTTCGCGTCGGTGCTCGACGGCAACGGCTTCATCGCGGCCTTCACGGCGGGCCTGGCGTTCGGCCAGATCGCCCGCGACCACTGCCGCGGCATCCAGGACTTCACCGAGGACGAGGGCGAGCTGCTCACCGTCCTGACGTTCACGGTCTTCGGCGCCGCGCTCGCCGGGCCGCTGCTCGGCGACCTGACGTGGCGCGTGGCGCTGTACGCCGTGCTCAGCCTGACGGTGGTGCGCGTCGTGGCGGTGCTCGTCGCGCTCTGGCGCTCCGGGATGCTGCTCGAGACGCGCCTCTTCGCCGGCTGGTTCGGACCGCGCGGGCTCGCCTCGATCCTCTTCGCGCTGCTCGTCTTCGAGGAGCTGCAGGGCCCCGCCGCCGACGAGGTCTTCCTCGTCGCGACCTGGACCGTGCTGCTCAGCGTCTACGCCCACGGCCTGACGGCGAGCCCCTGGGCGAGCCGTCTCGGGCGGCGGATCGCCGGCGGCTCGCAGGCGATGCCCGAGCGCGCGCCGGTGGCCGAGCTGCCCACGCGGCGACGGCACTCGCAGTGATCTCGTCGGACCCGCTACGCAGAGGATCTCGGGGCGTCGATCGACGCTCGCGACCCGCTTGCGCAGGGGATTTCAGGGGAGTAACGTCGAGCGGTGAGCCGACTGCCGCGGCACGAGCTCACGATCATTGCCGCCGCGCCGGTCTCGTCATCGCCAGGAGGCCGCCCGGCCACGGTACCTGTCCTCCGGACGGTGAGATCGCTCATCCGGGCGCGCCGGTCGGGGCGCGCTCCCGAATCGAGAGGAGGCTATGCGAGGTCCGGCTCGGATGATCGCCCGGCGGCGGCACGAGCGGATCGCAGGTGCCAGGGGCCCCGGCCCCTGAACGAGCAGGAGGATGCAAGATGGCTGCAGTCCACACCGAGGAGCGCCGCGGGTCCGCGGCAAGCGAGGGCCTGTACCACTGGGACGACCCGAGCTTCGACACGTCGCGGGACATCATGCACACGCCCGGCACGCTCCAATACCTCGGGCCGTCGCCCGAGGGCGAGACCGCTCACGGTCTCCCGAACGAGTTCCCCCACGAGGTCGTCGAGCGGCACCGCTGACGCGAGCCCATCGGACGACCCGCCGGCCGCGCCGCCCTCCCCCGGGTGGCGCGGCGGCACATCCGTGCGGCCTACCACGTCGCGAACACCCGGCACGGCCCGCCCGAGCCGTCCTGCCACGGGATCACGCCCACGTTGATCGTCGCCCCGCGCGGCGGCAGCGCGCCCAGCCCGCGCAGGTTCTCGATGCCGTAGCGATCGGCCGGCAGCAGGGTGTAGTGCACCTCGAAGGTCGCCGAGGAGCCGTGGTCCAGCGACAGCGTGTCGACCCCGATGCCGTGGATGTCGCGCTCTTCGAGCAGCCAGCGCACCGCGGGCACGCCGAACCCGGGGAAGCGCATCGTCCCGGCGGCGTCGCGGTTGAGGTACGCCTCCGCGCTCGACGCGCGCTCGGCCCAGCCCGAGTCCATGCAGACGACGGCGCCCCGCGGGATCCGGCCGTGCCGGCGCTCGAAGCGCAGCAGGTCGTCGGGCTCGACGGTCGTGTCGGGCTCGCGACGGGCGCGCTCGGAGATGTCGACGACGACGACCGGGGCGATGAGCTCGCGCAGCGTGAGCTCGGGCGTGGTGCGCCCGCCGGCGGCGAAGTGCGCGGGCGCGTCCATGTGCGTGCAGCTGTGCTCGATGAAGCTCCAGCGCTGCGCGTAGAAGCCTTCGACGGGAACGGTGGCAAGCGTCGTCCGCTCGATCCCCGCGCCCGGGAGCGCGGGATAGAGGGGGAAGTCGTCTCTGAACGTGTGGGTGAGGTCGGCGAGCCCGCGGCGCCGCCGGCCGCCCCGCCAGGCGAGCGCCGGGCTCGGTGCCGTGGCCGCCGCGAGCGCCGTGCCGGCACCCGCGAGCAGGGCCGCGCGGCGGCTCAGCCGTAGGCTCTCGACGGGCGCCGGTGGATCGGCCTCGAGCCGTGCCCGGACGATCTCGGCTGTACCTGGGACGCACATTGGCTGACTTCCTCTCTGTCGCTGCGTGCAGGCTCGTCGTCGATGCGCCGTGTGCGCACCGCCCGTCCGGGGCCAGTCTCTCCGGGTCGGGGTGCCCGGTGCAACCTGCGCTCGCCCGGTCGGCGGCGCTCGCCGCGCGGCCGAGCGTGATCGGTGCGCGCGCGACGCTCGGGCATGGCGCGGCGGCGAGCGGGTAGGAGGCTCAGATGAACGGTCTCACCCTGGGCGCCGTGCGCCCGAACACGACACGCTCGCTGGCCGGCATGGTCGCCGGCGTGATCGCGCTCCTGGCGGCCCCGGCCGCGCTGGCGCAGGTCCCGAACGATCCGCTCTACGCCACGCAGTGGGGCCCGCAGCAGGTGCGTGCCGCCGACGCCTGGCCGATCTCGACGGGCGCCGGGACGACGATCGCCGTCGTCGACAGCGGCGTCGACTTCGGCCATCCCGAGCTTGCCGCGAAGCTGCTGCAGGGCGCGACGTTCCTCGGCTGCGGCAGCATCTCGTGCGGCAACGGCGACTGGCGGTCGGGTCCGGCGCAGCGGCGCCAGTTCGACCATCCGCACGGCACGCACGTGGCCGGCATCGCCGCCGCGCTCACCGACAACTCGACCGGGATCGCGGGCGTCGCGCCCGACGCCGACATCCTCCCCGTCAAGGTCCTCGACGGCGACGGCGGCACGTCGCAGGACATCGCGCTGGGCATCCGCTGGGCCGCCGATCACGGCGCCGACGTCATCAACCTCTCGCTCGGCGCGCTGCCCGGAGCCCAGGCCCTCGTCATCTCCGGCCAGGACACGGCCATGAAGCAGGCGATCGCCTACGCCCGCGGCAAGGGGGCCCTCACGGTCGCGGCGGCCGGCAACGACTTCGTCTCGATCTGCGGCACCCCCGCATTCGACGACGGGGCGCTGTGCGTGGCCTCGACCGACAGGCGCGAGGCGCGCTCGGCCTTCTCGAACTTCGCGCTGAAGCCCGGGCTTGACGCCGTCGCGGCGCCCGGCGGCTCGGCCGGGCCGCTCTGCGGCGAGGACATCGTCTCGACGGTGCCGCTGGGCCAGGGCAAGGCCGAGGCATGCGGCTACGCCAGCGACTACGACGAGTACGCCGGCACCTCGATGGCGACCCCGCACGTCGCCGGCGTCGCCGCGCTGCTCGCCGCCCAGGGCCGGACGGTGCAGGACGTGCTCGGCGCGATCGAGACGACCGCCCGCAAGCCCGCCACGACGCAGCGCGGCGTCTACGACCCGGTCTACGGCTACGGCATCGTCGACGCCCGCGCGGCCGTCCAGACGCCGAGGCCGATGCGACGATGACCACCGCCACGCGCATCGTCCCGGTCTTCCATGCGCCCGACCCGGCGGCCAGCGGCGAGTTCTACGCCGCGCTGCTCGGGCTCGAGGTCGTCATGGACCACGGCTGGATCGTCACGCTCGCCGCGCCCGGCAACCGTGCCGCGCAGATCAGCCTCATGAGCGAGGACGCGACGGCGCCGCAGCGCCCGGACGCCTCGATCGAGGTCGACGACGTGGACGCCGCGCACGCGGCCGCGCTGCGGCGCGGCTGCGAGATCGTCCACCCGCTGACCGACGAGCCGTGGGGCGTGCGGCGCTTCTTCGTTCGCGCCCCCGACGGCCGCGTCGTCAACGTCCTCAGCCACCCCTGAGGGCGGCGCGACGCCGGCTCAGCGCCGGTGGCTGCGCAGGTACACGATGCGGTCGCCCGCCTGCACGGTGGCGGCCTGCGCCTCGTCGAAGCGCATGATCTCGTCGCCGCGGATCACCGCGACGACGGGTCCCTGGATCGTCAGCGCGGCGCGCGGGCCCGCCTCGCCGGACTTCACCGGCCGCTCGGCGATGTCCAGGCCCTGACCGAGCGTGATGAGGTCCTCCAGGACCTCGGCGACCTGCGGCTGGCGCACGGCGAAGCCGAGCAGCCTGCCCGCCGCCTCCGAGGAGGTGATGACGGACGTCGCCCCGCTCTGTCGCAGCAGCGCGACGTTCTCCTCCTCGCGCACGGCCGCCACGATCGTCGCCTGCGCGTTCAGCGCGCGGGCCGTCAGCGTCGTCAGCACGGCCGTGTCGTCGCGGTTGACCGCGACGACGATCGAGCGCGCGGTCGGCACGCCGGCCTCCTGCAGGACCTCCGCCGACGCCGAGCTGCCCGTGACCGCGGTCAGCCCCTCCGTGCCCGCGCGGCGCAGCGCGTCGGCGTCGTCGTCGATGACGACGATCTGGCCGGGCGCGAGTCCCTGCGCCAGGAGCGTGCGCAGGACGCTGCGCCCCTTGACACCGAATCCGCAGATGACGACGTGATCGTTCAAGGTTCTCCTCCAGCGTGTGCGGCGGTAGGCGTCGCGGCTGCGCTGGGCGAGGATCTCAAGCGTCGTCCCGACGAGCAGGATGAGGAAGAAGATCCGCGCCGGCGTGACGAGCAGGGTCGTCAGCAGCCGCGTCGAGTCGGTGACCGGGCGGACGTCGCCGTAGCCGGTCGTCGTGATGCTGACCGTCGAGTAGTAGAAGGAGTCCAGCAGGCTGACGTGGCCGTCCTCGGGATCGAGGTAGCCGTCGCGGCCGAGGTAGGTCAGCAGCGCGACGAACGTCACGAGGCCGAGCGCGATCCCGATCCGCAGGACGATGTTGCGTATCGGTCCGTGCGAGCGATCCGGGAACTGGATCGCGGCTCGCTGGATGTCGGGCGACGCCACGGGCGCACTGTACGTCGCCGGCCGGCTCACCAGGGCGCGGGCTCGTAGTCCTTCAGAAAGCAGCCGTAGAGGTCCTCGCCGGCCTCGCCGCGCACGATCGGGTCGTAGACCCGGGCGGCACCGTCGACGAGGTCCAGCGGTGCGTGGAAGCCCTCCCCCGCCAGCCGCGCCCGCGTCGGTTGCGGGCGCTCGTCGGTGATCCAGCCCGTGTCGACGCTCGTCATGAGGATCCCGTCGCGCAGCAGCTCGTGCGCGCTCGTGCGCGTCAGCATGTTCAGCGCCGCCTTGGCCATGTTCGTGTGCGGATGCCCGGGGCCCTTGTAGCCGCGGCTGAACTGGCCCTCCATCGCCGACACGTTGACGACGTAGGTGCGCCGCGCGCTCGAGGCGGCCAGCGCCGGCCGCAGGCGCCCGACGAGGATGAACGGCGCCGTGACGTTGCACAGCTGGACCTCGAGCAGCTCGACCGGGTCGACCTCGTCGACGGACTGCGTCCAGCTGTTGACGTGGTCGGGGTCCGGGACGAGGCCGCCGGCGTCGATCGCGCCGCCCGCGGCGATCCGCTGCGGCGAGGCGGACCCGGCGCTCAGCGCGAGGACGCTGAGCGCCTGCGGCGTCGGCGTCCAGTGCGGGCGCGGGTGCTCGCCGTCGACCGTGACCGCCGGCGGCCTGACCGCGCCGGTCGCGGCAGCGGTCGTGGCGAGCTCGGGCAGCGGGCCGGCCGGCAGCGGCGCCGCCTCGGCGTTGGCCAGCAGCGCGTATGCGGCGGCCGAGCGGCGCACGGTCTGGGCGGCGTTGTTGACGAGGATGTCCAGCGGACCGCGGGCGCAGACGTCGTCGGCGAGCGCGACGACCTGGGCGGGATCGCGCAGGTCGGTGCCGACGATGCGCAGGCGCTCGAGCCAGTCGGCGCTGTCGGGCATCGTCGCGAAGCGGCGTGCCGCATCGCGCGGGAAGCGGGTCGTGATCGTCGTGTGCGCGCCGTCGCGCAGCAGCCGCAGGGCGATGTACATCCCGATCTTCGCGCGCCCTCCGGTCAGCAGCGCGCGGCGGCCGCGCAGATCGGTGCGAGCGTCGCGCCGCGCCGCGTTGCGCGCCGCGCAGTCCGGGCAGAGCTGGTGATAGAAGGCGTCGACGACCTCGTAGCGGCGCTTGCAGACGTAGCATCCGCGCGCGCGTCGCAGGGTGCCCGCGCTGGCGCCGCTCGTGGCGGACCCCAGCGGCAGGCCGCGGGTCTCGTCGTCGATCCGGCCCGGTGCGCCGGTCGCCGTCGCGGCGGTGACGGCCGCGTCGTTGGCGAGGATCGCGGCCCGGCGCTCCTCGCGGCGGCGCAGCCGGACGGTCTTGTACAGCGACGCGGTCGCGCGGCGCACGGCGACGGCGTCGGGATGCTCGACCGCCAGCCCGTCGAGCTGGGCGAGCACGCGCAGGCAGGTTTCGAGCTGCGCCGGGTCGATCCCGTTCGTGGGCTCCTGGGACATCGACGGCCAGTCTAGGTCCGCCGCGGCGGCGCGCGCCGCCGCGCCGGCGCACACGACGATCGCGACTGCGCGCGCGCTCGTACTAGGCTGGTGAAGGCAGGTGTCCGACGCCGTCCACACGCAGGAGGACCGCAGGTGCGCGCGCCCGCTGGCGGGCGCCGTGCTCGGAGCGCGCGCTCTGAACCGCGCGCTGCTGGAGCGCCAGAGCCTGCTGGCGCGGCGCGACATGTCCGCCGGCGACGCGCTCGAGCAGCTCGTCGGCATGCCGTCGCCCAACCCGATCGCGCCCTACATCGGGCTCTGGTCACGGATCCTGGACTTCCATCCCGACGACCTCGCGGGTCTCGTCGAGGCGCGCAAGGTCGTGCGGATCGCGCTCATGCGCTGGACGCTGCACACCGTGACCGCCCGCGACTGCATCACGCTGCGGCCGGTCCTGCAGCAGGTCATGGATCGCCGCATGCACGCCTGCTTCGGACGTCACCTCGACGGCGTCGACCTGCGGCGGCTCGCCGAGGTCGGACGCGAGCTCGTCGAGCAGGAGCCGCGCTCGCTGGGCGACGTCGGCGCGCTGCTGAGCGTGCACTGGCCGCGGCACGAGCCGCGCGCGCTGGCCAACGCCCTCACCGCGCTGGAGCCGCTCGTCCACGTGCCGCCGCGCGGCATCTGGGGTCGCAACGGCCGCGCGGTCCAGACCACCGCTCAGCGCTGGCTGGGCAGGTCCCTCGGGCGCGACTGCGAGGCCGACGCGCTCATCCTGCGCTACCTCGGCGCCTACGGGCCGGCGACCGCTGCCGACATGAAGGCCTGGTCGGGCCTGACCGGCCTCGGCCCCGTGATCGAGCGCCTGCGCCCCGAGCTGCGGCGCTTCCGCGACGAGCACGGGCGCGAGCTGCTCGACGTCCCCGACGGGCCGCTGCCCGACCCCGAGACTCCGGCTGCGCCGCGCTTCCTCGCCGACTTCGACAACGCGGCGCTCGCCCATGCCGACCGCACGCGCATCGATGCCGGCCTCACGCAGCGCCGCAGCCTCTCGCCGCGCACGGTGCTCGTCGACGGGTTCGTCCGCGCGTCGTGGCGGCTCATCCGCGGTCGCACCGTCGTCGCGCTGGAGATCACGCCGTTGGCCGCGATCGCGCGCGAGGACCGCGTGGCGCTGTCGGAGGAGGGCATGCGCCTGCTGACCTTCCTCACCGCCGACGACGGCGACGACGTCCGCCTCAGCGTGCGCTTCGTCGCCGGCGACGCGGACTCCTGACCGCCGTCGCGCGGCTCTAGAGAGCCGCCGTCGCGCGGCTGCGCCGGCTGGCGACGGCTCGACGCGGGCCGGGATCCTCGTCCCGGCCCGCGCGGCGGCCGGCCGGGCGTGCTACATCGCCCGCTTGGCCGCCTCGCGCTCCTTTTCCATGTTGAGCTTGGCGATGTGCTCCTCGGCGCGTGCGATCGCTGCGCTCGCACCGTCGGGAACCTCTGGGGCCTGCTCGGCGTCAGCACCGGATGACGCCGCAGCCTGCTGGTCGACCGCGTCGGCGAGCGCCGAATCGTCCGCGTCGGGCGCGTCCGGCGCGTCGATCGTGGTCTCTTGATGCTCCTCTTGCATGGCTCGTCTCCATTGGTCGGGTGTCACTGGACCTACCCGCTGACCGACGAAATCGTGCGTTTGCGTCGCACAACAGGTGATCCGGCCCGCTCGGGCCGCTGCCGCGAATCGGGACGCGACGAGCCCCGGGACACGGGACCGCCGACCCACCGATTGCGCGCTTGCACGTTATAGGTCCAAGCCGATGCCGTGCGTCGACACTATGGCTCGGCCGGCGCGGGGCGACCGGCTCGCCGGGTAGCCTGGGGCGGTGCTCGCCCGCCTGCTGCTGCTCGGTGGCGCCGCCTCGACGGCCGGTTCCTCGCTGCTGCCCTGGGTGACGGTCCGCGGCCGACTCGCCAGCTCGCTGGACTTCGGCCTCATCGGTGCGCGGGCGGGTGCCGGCGACCGCACGGTCGCCGGCATCGACACGACGCTGTGGCCGCTGCTCGTCGGCATCGGCGTGCTCGTCGCGCTGCTCGCGCTGCTCGGCATCGCCCGCCGCCTGCTGCTCGTCGTCGGGCTCGTCGTCACGGCGGCCGGCGTGCTGCTCGTGATCTACATGTCCAACGCGGTCGACGTGGCCACGCGCGGCGACGCCCCGCTGGCGCGCGCCGCCGCCGACGCGCTGCTGAGCAGCTCCGTCGGACCCGGCACGCCGTTGCTGCTGGGCGGCGGCGTCGCGATCGCCGCCGGGGCGCTGCTGCGCGGCTAGGACGCGCCGCTGCGCGGCCGTCCTGGCCCGAACGCCGGGCAGGTGGCTACTGTGGCCCTCATCACGCGTGCGACTGACCTCCCGACCGCAGGCCTGAGGACGCTCGCCGGCATCGGCGACGTCGACGGCCTGCGCGTCCTCGTCCGCGTCGACTTCAACGTGCCGCTCGACGGCGCCGCGATCACCGACGACACCCGCATCCGCCTCGCCCTGCCCACCCTGCGGCTGCTGCGCGAGCGCGGCGCGCGGCTGCTGCTCGTCTCGCACCTCGGCCGGCCCGCGGGGCCCGATCCGGCCTGCTCGCTGCGACCGGTCGCCGAGCACCTGTCGGCGCTCCTCGGCGAGCGGGTCGTGCTCGCGCCCGGTCTGGACGAGATCGGCGACGGCGAGCTCGTCATGCTCGAGAACATCCGCTTCGAGCCCGGCGAGACCGCGAACGACGCGCAGCTCGCCAGGCGCCTGGCCGCCCTCGCCGACGTCTACGTCAACGACGCGTTCGGCTCGGCGCACCGCGCGCACGCCTCGACGGAGGGGATCGTCCACCACGTCGGGCGATCGGCGGCCGGCCTGCTGTTCGCCCGTGAGGTGACGACGCTCGCGCGCCTGCTCGACGCGCCGGCGCGCCCGTTCGTGGCGGTCCTCGGCGGCGCCAAGGCCGCCGGCAAGATCGGCGTGCTCACGAGCCTGTTGCGGTCGGCCGACCTCGTCCTGCTCGGCGGCGGGATGAGCTACCCGTTCCACGCGGCCGGCGGGCGCCGGATCGGGCGCTCGCTGTGCGACGCCGAGGGGCTCGCCGCGGCCCGCGCGGTGCTCGCCCGCGAGGGTGCCGCGGAGCGCTTGCGGCTGCCCGTCGACCTCGTCGTCGCCGATCGGTTCGCGGCGGACGCCGAGCTGCGCGTGAGCGACCCCGTCGACGTCGACGACGCGTGGGAGGCGATCGACATCGGCCCCCGGACGCGAGCGCTCTACACCGGCGAGATCGCGCGGGCCGGGACCGTGTTCTGGAACGGCCCCGTCGGCGCCTTCGAGATCGAGCCGTTCGCGGCGGGCACGCACGCGATCGCGCGCGCCGTCGCCGAGACCGGCGCGATCACCGTCGTCGGCGGCGGCGACTCGGGGGCCGCGCTGCGACGCTTCGGCCTGCAGGACAGCGTCACGCACCTGTCGACCGGCGGCGGCGCGTCGCTGGAGCTGCTCGAGGGACGCGTCCTGCCGGGCGTCGCGGCGCTCACCGACGAGCGCTGAGCGGCGACCGGCCCCCGGGCGATCGGCCCTCAGGCGGCGATCTTCTCCAGGCGCTTCTCGCGCGCGATCTCCTTCTCGGGCCGCGGCGGGCGCGGCAGGCGGCGCGTGAGGTGCTTGCGCCACATCCCGATCAGGCCCAGGCGCCAGAAGTAGTAGCCCGTCCTGCCCGGGATCGCCGAGAAGTCGAGCTTGACGAGATGGCTCAGCGCGCGGCGCGAGAGGTACATCCCGCGCAGCAGCCGCCCGAGGCGCGGATACATGCGCTGCTCCTCGGTGCTCGCCTTGACGTGCTTGAGCATGGCGTTCCACAGCCACTCGGGCGGGTGCCACATCGTGAGCATGTAGAGCATGAGGTTGTTCAGGCGCGGAGGGATCGCCATGAACGTCGCCGAGATCTCCTCGATGTCGACGCCGCGCTCCTTCATCGCCTTCTCGAGCTCCGTGTTCGGGATGACCTTCAGCGAGTAGATGAACAGCGTGTACGGACGCTGCATGTCGTACAGCAGCTGCAGCGTCTGCTTGATGTCCTCGCGGGTCTCGATCGGGTTGTCGGTGATGATGTCGTAGGCCGGTGGGATGTGGTACTTCGGCGCGAACGACGCGTTGACCTCGCCCGCGGCGAGGATCTTCTCCGGCGGCGACGGGCGCTTGTAGAACTCCAGCGTCTTGCGGCTGCCCGACTGGATGCCCATGCGGATGCGGTTCATCCCCGCCCAGGTGAGCAGCTCGAACTTGTCGCGCTTGACGTAGTTGGGGATGACGCCGTAGACGGCGAACGGGAGGTCGAGCTCGGCCTTCCACAGCTCGGCGAACTCCTCGATCTCGCGGTAGGGGATCGCCATGAAGCTGTCGTCGTGAAAGGAGACGTGGCTGAGGTGCGGGAAGCGCGCGCGGGCGGTCTTGACCTCGTCGACGATGTAGCGCGCGCTCGGGTGGCGGATGCGCTTGTACTTCGCGTCGTTTGAGATGAACTTCGTGTTGCCGCAGTACGTGCAGTGAAACGGGCAGCCGATCGACCACAGCGTCGTGTAGCTCAGGCCGTCGTTCTCGATGTAGTGCTGGGCGCCCATCGGGCGAAAGCCCTCGCCGGTCTCGTAGATCGTCTCGCCGTCGCCGTACTGCGGGAAGGGCAGCGACTCCATCTGCTCGACGCTCATGAGCGGCAGGAAGTGGTTCTTGATGACGCCGCCGCCGGGCTGCTTGAACCAGAAGTTCTTGACGTCGGTGTGGTCGCGCCCCTCGCCCAACAGCTGGTGCAGCTCCTCGAAGGCGAACTCGCCCTCGCCGGTGCAGATGGCGTCCACGTCGGCGAGGATCGCGTCCTCGGGCTGGATGATCGCGTGGATCCCGCCCCAGATGACGAAGGTCGACGGATCGAGCTGCTTGACGCGCGTGATGAGGCGCCGCGTCAGCTCGGCGTAGCCCGTCATCGACGAGAAGCCGACGACGTCGGCCTCGATGAGGTGGCGCGCGGCGAGGTCGATGTCCTCGTCCTCGAGCGACCCGGCGCTGCCGAGCGTCCCGCGCAGACCGTTGCGGATGTTGCGATACCGGTTCGTCGAGACGTAGCAGGACTCGGTGTCCGCGTTGATGCGCGCTACGAACGCCGCCATCTTTCGAAAGCCGCAGGAGGTGATTCCATCCTCCAGCGACACCATCTTGATACGCAAGGCTGCTCCCCGCTGTGCGTGACCGAAGGCGCGAATCGTACCTTGCGCCACCATCGCCGGCGCAACCTGGGTCATCTGTGCCGCCCGGCGGCCGGCCGCACTACGCTCGCGGGATGAATCGCGCGGCCATCGAGGACGCCGTCGTCGCGGGCGCCGTCGCGGCGCTGCTGAGCGGCGCGCCGTCGACCGTGCATGCGCTTGCGACCCGCCGCGACCCGCTCGAGGCGACGCTCGCGGCGGGCAGCCTGCTGCTCCCGCGCGAGCGGCGGGCGGCGGCGCTGCTGGCGGCCGCCGCGCTCGTGCACGGCGCGCTGTCGCTCGGCTGGGCGGTCGTCCTCGCCGCGCTGCTGCCGCGCCGGCGGACGGCCGCCTGGGGCGGGCTTGCGGGCCTGGCGATCGCGGCGCTCGACCTCGGGGTCGTCGGCCGGCGCGTTGCGCGCGTCCGCGCGCTCGCGCCGGCGCCGCAGGTCCTCGACCACCTCGCCTACGGCGCGACGGTCGGTGCCGTGCTCAGCGCCCGGCGGTCACGAGCCTGCCCTTGAGGGCCTTGAGCACCGGCTTGATCGGCGTGAAGCACATCTTCTGCAGCAGCCCGTAGACGAGCGTCGTGATGCCGATCGCGTAGACGGAGCCGTTGCGGCGCGGGGCCGAGTACACGGGCCCGCCGCTGTCGCCCTCGCGCGCGGTGATCGACGTGCACGGCAGCCGCGTCGCGCGCGGGGAGCGGGTGATCGTGCCGCACTGGTCGACGCCGCTCGTGCGCCCCGAGAAGCACACCTTGCGCCCGCGCAGCGGCCGCGCGACGCCGGCGACGAACCACGGCGGGCGCTCCACGCCGCGGTCGACGACGGCGGTCCGCGAGCGGTCGCCGCCCGACGGCACGGGCACGACGAGCGCGTCGAGCCCGCGGCTGCGCGCGACGTTGCGCTGCACGCGCCCGAGCACGATGCCCGGCTGCGGCGGGCGCCGCAGCGCGGCGTTGCGCCGGTCGGTCACGCCGCTTCGCCGCAGCCCGCCGCAGTGCGCCGCGGTGAGACCGCCGGTGTGGCGCCCGAGGCGGACGAGGAAGCCCGACGAGCAGACGACCGCGTCGTTTGGCACCGGCCTGCCGCCGACGAGCACGCGCCGCGAGAAGAGCAGCTCCCGGCCGGCCTCCCAGCCGTCGAGGTCGGGTGCCGAGCCCGGGCGGCGGATGCGCAGCGCAGCCCACCCGCGCGTGGCGAGGAGGTCGTAGAACTGCCCCGCGTCGTCGGCGACCGCGCGCAGCGGTGACCAGCCGGCCGCCCGCAGGACCGCGGCGCTGTCGTCGCTGCGCGCGGTCGCGAGGATCGCGGCGACGCTCGTGGCGTCGCTGCACGACGCGCGGACGACCATGACGAGGCGCGCGTCGCCGGCGGGCGCGCACGTCGTGTACGCGCCGCGCTCGGCGGCGAAGGCGGGCGTCGCCGGCGCGCATGCGGCGAGCGCGGCGACGGCGATGCGAAGGAGGCGCTTCATCGGGTGTGATCGTCCCAGACCGCGTCGCCGCGGCGCGCCGGTGGCCCGCGCTCAGACCGCGGCCGCGGGGGCGCTCAGGCGCGCCAGCGTCGCGTCGAGCGCGTGCTCGTCGATCGTCCCGGGGAGCCCGATGACGACGATCCGCGACGCCGGCTGCTGCGCCCCCCAGGCGCGATCGGCCTCGATGCTGTAGCGCCGGCCGACGACCTGCAGGACGTAGCGCGTGGCCGCGTCCTCGCGCAGGTGCAGAAAGCCCTTGGCGCGGACGATCCCGTCGGGGAGCGCCTCGAGCGCCTCGACGAGCCCCGCGCCGCTGACGGGATGCGGGCTCGTCCAGCTCCAGGTCTGAAACGACGGATGCCGTTCGTGCGCGTCGTGGGCCTCACCGCCGTGGTCGTGGCCCTCGTGGCCCTCGTGGGCGTCGTTAGGGCCGCGGGCGGGGGCCACGTGCTCGCCGCCGCCGTCCGCGCCGCGGCTGTGGGAGGTGCTCCGCACGCCGGTCGGCCCGCCGGCCCGCGCGCCGGTGTCGCTGCCGAGCACGACGTCGACGGGCACTTCGCCGAACGCCGCGTCGATGATCGCCGTCGACGGGCCGCAGAGCTCGCGCAGCCACGCGCGCGTCCCCGCGAGTCGCTCGGCATCGACGAGGTCGGTCTTGTTGAGCACGAGCAGGTCGGCGGCGCGCAGCTGCCCGACGATCTGGTGTCCGATGACCTCGTGGGCGGCGTTGTCGCGCACCGTCTCGGCATCCACGACGACGACCGCGGCGTCCTTGCGGTAGCCCGGCAGGCCGCCGAGCGCGACGATCGCCCCGGGGTCGGCCACGCCGCTGGCCTCCACGACGACGTGCCGCGGCGGGTCGCGGCGCTCGCGCAGCAGCGCGAGCTCGCCGATGAAGTCACCGCCGACGCTGCAGCAGATGCAGCCGTTCGTCAGGGTCACCATCTCGCCGGCCTGCGCCTCGACGAGCTCGGCGTCGACGTTGATCGCTCCGAAGTCGTTGACGAGCACGGCCAGGCGGCGGTCGCCGGCGTCGCGCAGCAGGCGGTTGAGCAGCGTCGTCTTGCCGGCCCCGAGAAACCCACCGATGACGGTCAGCTGGATCGGCTCGCGCGGCGCTGCGCTTGGCATGTCGGACACGCTAGCGCTCCGCGGCCGGGCGCCGCGCGACGAGGCTCGCAAGCCCGCGCGGACCGCCCTCGCGCTCGACGACGCCGTCCCGGTGCGCCACGACGTCGAGTCGCTCGAATGCGTGCAGCAGCTCGTCGCGCTCCAGGACGTAGGCCGGGTTGCAGGTGCGTCCCAGCTCCTCGACGTGCGCCGCCCCGAAGGTCTCAAGGAACAGCAGGCCGCCCGGGGCGAGCGCGTCCTGCAGCGCGTCGGCGAGATCGCGCTGCAGGAAGTTCAGCGCGACGACGACGTCGAACGGCCCCGGCGGCAGCGGCTCGCGCTCGAGGTCGAGGGCGCGCGCCGCGATCGCCAGCCCGCGCTCGCCCGCGGCGCGGTTCACCGCGTCGACGACCACGTCGGAGACGTCGACCGCGAGCACGTCGTGGCCGAGCTCGGCAAGAAATCGGGCCGCGCGCCCGTCGCCGCAGGCGACGTCGAGCGCGCGTCCGCCGCCGCCGAGCAGCTCGCGATGCTCGGCGAGCCACGGCGGCGGCTCGTCGGGCAGCGCGACGAGCGTCGCGCCGCGGTAGCGCTCGTTCCAGCGTTCGCGGGCATCCATCTGCGCCACCGTAGCGGCTCATGCCGGTCGCCACCGCCGGGTACGGCCACCCCCAGGCAGCACATCCGACGAGGAGGACATGCACATGGCGACAGACGACCCCAGGGACTACCGCGGCGGCGTGCACGAGCCCGCCGACGCCAAGGGCGGCGAGGCCGACAACGAGGGCATCGTCCCGCGCGAGATGCTCGACGATCCGGGCCCACCGCCGCCCGAGCGCGCCACCGACGAGCAGGCGCTCGGCGACGCCGTGCAGGGCGGGATCACCGACCGCGACCCGACCGACGACGCGATCGATCCCCACGGCGGCGACCAGGCCGACGCCACGACGCACGGCGACGCGCAGGCCGACGTCGAGGCGCTCGAGGAGGGCAAGCCCGTCTCGCGCGTCGACCAGCAGAAGCTCGCCTCGCAGACCGACGAGGTCGCCGGCCACTGAGAGCCGGCCGGGCTGCCAGCTAGTTCAGCCGCGCGCGCACGCGCTGGACGTCGGCGCGCATCGCGCGCTCCAGCGGCGCTGCCAGCGGAAGCTCCAGACGCATCTCGGCCGCGCGGATCGCGCGGCCGAGGTCGTTGCGGCGCTCGTAGGAGCCGACGAGGTTGTTGAGCATGCGCAGCGCCGTTTCGTGCGGACCCCACTGGCGCGCCTGCGCGCCCGCCGCGGCGACCGCGCGCGGCGCGAGCACTGCGCCGCCGGCGAACGGATCGAGCAGGACGGGCGCCGCGCCGTCCTGGAAACGTCCGACGACGAAGTGGCCGGGCAGTCCGACGCCGGCCAGCGCGATCCCCGCGCGCCGCGCCGTCTCGAGGTACACGACCGACAGCGCGATCGGCAGGCCGCCGGCACGCTGCAGCACGAGATCGAGCATCGAGTTGTCCGGATGGTCGTACTCGCGTTGCGCCCCGCCGAAGCCGTGGCGCCTGCCGAGCACCTCCGTCAGGGCGTCCAGTCCGTCGGACCCGGCGGCCAGCCGGGCGACCTCCCCGCTGAGTGCCTCCAGGCGCTCGAGCGCGTCAGCCGCCTCGACGTCGCGAAACTCCGCGGCCAGCGCCAGCGCGAGGTCGCCGAGCGACGCGTCGGGATCGCCTGCCAGCGCTGCGAAGGGGTGCACGGGCCCATTGTCCCCGCTTGCGAAGATGCGTCGATGCCAAGAACGAGGATCGACGAAGCCGACGGCCTGACGGTCGCCGACGTCACGCACACGAAGTTCTCCGCCCTGCCCGTGAGCGCCACCGTCGGCGACGTGCGCGCCTGGTTCGCCGCCAGCACCTCGCGCCGCCTGGCGTTCGTCGCCGACGGCGAGCGCTACGCGGGCTCGCTGACGCCCGAGGCCGTCGCCGAAGGCGTCGATCCCGGCCGGCCGGCGATCGAGGTCGCGCGCAGCGGGCCGACCGTCGCACCCGAGGAGCCGGCCGCGAGGGGCCGCGACCTCGCGCTGCTGACCGACGCTCGCCGCGTCCCGGTCGTCGGCGCCGACGGGCGCCTGCTCGGCGTCGTCGCCGTCACCGGCGACATGCAGTGCTTCTGCGGGACCGGCTGACCGCGCCGCGCCGGCGGCTCAGTTCAGCTGGCGGGTCTTCTTGGCGGCGACGGTCGCGGGGTGCTCGCTGCCCAGCAGGCGCTCGCTGTCCTCGACGACGCGCTCCTGCAGCTTCGTACCGTCCTTCGAGCGGCCCGCCAGCCGGTAGGACGACGCGAGCGCGGCCCGCGCCTGCAGCGTGTCGATGTGGTCGAGGCCGTTGATGCGCTCGGTCTCCTTGAGGATGCGCTCCTCGGCGGCGACGGCCTCCTCGATGCGGTCGGCGTTCCACAGCGCCGACGCGAGGTTCGCGCGCGCGTCGAGCGTGTCGGGGTCGTCGGGTTCCAGGACGCGCTCGCGATCGGCGACGACCTGGCGCTGCAGCTCGACGGCGTCGTCCTTGCGGCCGGCCGTCGAGTACGAGAAGGCGAGGTTCGCGCGGGCCGTCAGCGTCGTGAGGTGGTCGACGCCGAGGATGCGCTCGGCGTCGGCGAGCACGGTCTCCTCGATCCCGATCGCCTCCTCGACGCGCCCGGCGGTCCAGAGCGTGGAGGCGAGGTTCAGCCGTGCCGTCAGGGCCTCGGGGTGCTCCTCGCCGTGGACGCGGGCGGTGTCCTCGACGAGCTCCTGCTCGATCTCGATCGCCTCGTCGTGGTGGCCGCCCTGCCAGAGCGCCATCGCGATGTCGGCGCGAGCCTGCAGCGTGCCGGGGTGGTCGGGGCCGCGCTGCTCCAGGCTGCCGGCGAAGATGCGGCGCAGGTCGGCGAGGGCGAGCTCGAACTCCTCCTGCTTGGCGGCCTTGATCTCCGCCGCCGTCACCTTCGGGTCGGGCAGGACGCGGTCCTCCTCGCCGAAGATCGGCTGCGTGAAGGGCTGCGCCGGAGCGGGCGACGTCCAGTCCGCGGCGGGCGCGCCGGTCGCGGCGCCGTCGCCGTCGGTCTCGGGGACGCCGGCCAGGGGCGCCGCGACGGCGGCGGCCGCCTCCGGCGCGGCGTCGGCGGGCTGTGCGGCGGCGTCGCCGGCGCCCGCCGCCTCCGGCTCGCGGTCGCCGGGCGTCGCGGCGGCGTCGCCGGCGCCCGACTCGGGGGCCTGGTCGTCCGGCGTCCGCGCCCCGCGCTCGCGTGCGACGACCCTCCGCTTGACTTTCTTTCCTCGGCTCACGTCGATCGTCCTCCTCGCCTGCACGTCTCCAGGAGAAATCTAGCGACGGGCGCGCCCGCGGCCGGGCCCAGTGCGCCGGCGGCGGCGTGCGTCAGCGCGTGGGCAGGCGCTCGCGCGCCTCGTCCTCGGCGGCGGCGAAGTCGCAGCAGAGGTCCATGAGCGGGCCGGCGAGGCCGCGCAGGCGCGCGATCCGCTCGCGCTCCTCGGGCGGCTGGTAGCGCTCGCTGTCGCGCTCGGTCACGTAGGCGCCGGCGATCTGGCAGGCCATGCCGGCCTGCTCGCGCGTGAGCTCGAGCGCCGCGTCGGGTCCGTGCTCACGGCCGCTCGCGAGCACGTCGTCGAGGGTCATGAGGGCGCGCAGCTCGACGACCGCCTCGGCGTCGTGCAACTCGTCGCGGCCGATCTCGTCGCGGCGCCAGGCGAGCGCCTCACCGAGGGCCTCGTTGGCGTCGTGGCCGACCAGGGCGTCGCAGACGACGCTGCGCCCATCCGCTGCGATGCGAAAGCTTCGATCCATGAATGCGCTCATACCCATTTCCCCATGATCGACCTCGGCGGTGCTCCACGTTACCTACGGAGGGACAGGATCGGCGGATGACGCTGGCCCGGATGGCAGCTCGCCCTCAGGGCTTGCGGACCTCGAAGGCCGTCCCGGCGGAGTACTCGTCGAACTTCGAGACGCGCGCCGTGACGACGGCCTCCCAGGTTCCCGGTACGCCGAGCGTCGCGCCGCGCAGCTCGTAGTGGGCGGGACCCTTGCGCGGGATGTCGAGCGCGATGGGCCCGATCGCGCGTTCGCGCTGCACGAGCGAGACCGTCAGCTGCTCGACGCGGTCGACCTGGGCGCCCGTGCGCCGATCGAAGAGGTACAGATGCAGGTCGTTGGAGCCGACGGTCGCCGGCTCGACCTCGATCTGCAGGCGCAGCGGGCCGAGGTCGAGCTCGCGCACGACCGGCCCCGCGGCGATCGTCGCCGGCGGCGCGGCCCGCACGAGCGTCGCGGTCGCGGCGAGCACGAGCAGCGCGAGCGCGACCTCCGCGCGCATGTGGCGGCGCAGCCGTGGCGCGTCCTCGCCGTCGCCGTCGCCGAGGCGGGCCGCGCGGCGGCGGTTGCCGGCCCCGAGCACGACGACGACGGCCAGCAGCGCCGTCTTGGCGACGAGCGCCCAGCCGTAGGTGCTGTGCACGAGCGCCCCGACCGACCCGAGGTAGAACCACGCCTGCGCCGCTCCAGCCGCGGCCAGCACGACGATCGCCGGCAGCGCGAGGTGCGAGAAGCGTGCCGTGGCCTGCGCGGCCCCGGCGCCGCCGGAGCGCTCGCCGCGCGGCCAGAAGCAGATCAGCAGCAGTGCGAGCCCGCCGAGCCAGGCGCCGGCCGCCAGGACGTGCAGCACGTCGGCGGCGACGAGCACCGCGCGCGGCGACTGCGTCCATGCGTGCCCCGCGTACGGGAGCGTGCCCACGAGCGCGGCGACCGGCAGGGCCAGCGCGAGCGCCGGCGCCGGCCCTGCGCGGCGCGGCGCCACGACGGCCGCCAGCACCAGCCACAGGCCCGCGCGCAGCAGCCAGGCGTGACCCGTGCGCGTGTCGAGCGACCCGCGCAGCAACTGCGGGTCGAGCGCGCGATCCAGCGAGACGCCGGCGGCCAGCGCCCCCTGCAGCACGACGGCGGCGAGCGAGCACAGCAGGCCGACGGCCGCAGCCGCGAGCAGGGCCCGGCGCAGGCGGCGCGGGTCGGGATCCGCGACGCGCAGCATGAAGAAGACCGCGCCGACGAGCAGCAGCAGCGCCGCGTAGTGCAGGGCGCGAGCGGCGCCGTACGTCGCCTCGAGGGCGGGGCTCGCCGCCGATCGCTGCAGGAGGTCGGCGACCTGCGGCGTGCCGCGCGTCGCCGCCGGCTGCGCTCCGACGCCGAACGCGAAGCCGCCGGCGACCGGGTGGCCGTCGGCGGAGACGACGCGGTACGCCGTCGTGTAGATCCCTCGGCCGAGCCCGCCGCGCAGCGCGACGGCCACGCTGTTCGGCCGTCCATCGGGGTGCTCGACGCGCCCGGCGTCGACGCGGGCGCCGTTGGCGTCGTAGACGCGCACCGCGCCGAAGGCGACCTCGACGGGCTCGTTGAAGTCAAGCCGGACCTGCGCCGGGGCGTGCTCGACGGTCGCGTCCTGGTGCGGAGCGGTGTGCTGCAGGACGGCATGGGCCAGCGCCTGGCCGGGCGTCGCTGCCGCCAGCGCCACGGCGGCGACGACGAGCGCCGCCGGCAGGTGGCGGGCCGCGGCCCGCCACCTCGCTGCGCTCGCCGTCGTCATCGCGCGGACGGGCCGGTGCCGGCGAGCGCGTCGCTCACGCCGCGCAGCCCGCGCCGCGCCAAAACGCGGCGAGCGGGCGGCTCACGCCTCGGAGCCCGCGCCGCGCCGGGACGCGGCGAGCGCCGCGCCGCCGGCCGCGAGGCCGAGTCCGCCGACGACGAGCGCGACGATGGCGAGCGCGTTGCCGTCACCGTCCTCGCTTTCGTCGTCGTCCGTGCCGGCCGGTCTCGCCTGCGCGGCGCCGCCGGAAGCTCCCTCCGCGGCGGCCGCCAGCAGCTTGACCTGCGGGGCGGGCCTGTCGGCGTCGGGCAGGCCGATCCAGCGCACGACCTCGCCGTTGGAGTACGTCTGGACGGACTTGAACGTCAGCGTCGTGCCGGCCTTGTCGGGCAGTCCGAGCGAGAGGCCGAAGTCCTGGAACTGGCCCGGCCTGATCCCCTTGCCGGTGGCCGTGAACGTGATCGTGCCGACCTGCTCGGTGCGCTGCTCTCCGAACGCCTCGACGGGCGTCGCGAGCTTGACCATCGCGACCTTCGTCGTCCAGCCCGGGACGGGCTCGTAGGAGGCGAAGATGAAGCCTGCGGGGAACCGCACCTCGACCTTCGTCGTGGACGCGTTGTCGCGCTCGTTGGGAACGCGCACGTCGAGGCGCTCGAACGCGCCGGCCGCGACCTCCTTGGGCTGCAGGGTGACGTGGGCCGCGGCGGTGGCGCACAAAACGGCGCTGGCGATCGCCGCGACCGCGGCGAGGCGGATGAGTCGGTGCATGAAGGCTGTGTCCTTGAGGCGAGATGGATGAACGAGCAGGCCACTGTAGGTGCGTCTCGCCCCGCGCGGCCCGATCACAGCTCGCTGTAGTGGACGAGCTCCCCCGCCTCGCCGTTGCCGGCCCCGGCGCCGAAGATGAACATCGTGACGACGAGCGCGTCGGCGCCGGCGTCGCGCGGCGAGGGCAGCACGGACACGGTCGGGTTGGCGAACGAGCGCGATCCGCCGGGCGTCGCGATGCGCAGCTGGTGCAGGCGCCGGGCGCGCATGTCGTACAGCAGCGTGCGCCACGACCCCGTCACGTTGACGAACTTCTGCGCCTCGTAGATGCGCCACTGCTTGGCGCCGGGCGGGAAGCGAAACTGGCGCCGGCCGCCGTGGTTGCCGTGAAACCCCATCCGCGACAGGGCGCGGTCGATGCCCGTGTGGCGCTGGACCGACCACCTGCCGCTCGAGAGCGTCCCGTGCGCCTCGCGATCGACGGCCAGCCGGAACGGCTTGCTCTTGGGTCCGTAGTCGAGGTAGTGAAAGCCGAGCTTGATCACCGACGAGGCGAGGCTTCCGCGCCAGGCGATCGATCGCACGTGCGGCGTGCCCTCGTTGGTGGGGCTCAGCCGTCGCGGCAGCGTCTTGTGCTCGGTCGCGCGGCCGGCCAGCAGGGCGGCGGCGTCGCGGTAGTGGCACAGGCGCACGTTCGTCGGGGTCCTGCGGTCGGCCGCGGTCGCGCCCTGCGACTCGTACGCGAGCAGGAACGCGCCGCCCGGCAGCGCGCGCAGCGTGCCCATCGACCCGCCGTTGGCGTGCAGGGCGGTGATCTTGCTCCAGCTCGCGAGGTCCCGCGACGACGCGAGGCTGAGCGCGAACCGGCCGCCGCCGAGGTTGCTGTGGTAGACGCCCAGATAGGCGCCGCGGACGTCCGGGTTGGCGATGATGTCCAGCGCGTCGAGCGAGCTTCCGGTGCTGTCGCGGCACTGAAACCGCGCCCCGGACTGCGCGCCGGAGCGCCCCGCCGGAACCTGTTGGATGAGCCGTCGCAGGTCGGGCAGCGCGGCTCGGGCAGCGAGCTCGTCGAGCTCGTCGAGCAGCGCTGGGCCCAACGGGTCCGATCCGGGGTCGGCGACCTCGACGTCGTCGTCGTCGTCCGCCACGAGCTCGATCGAGCCGTCATCCAAGATCGTCCCGGCGGCGAAGCCGGGCTCCTCGTCCGGTCCCATCGCGTCCCCCCACCCTGTCTCGTTCGCCGCGTCGACCCTAGATCAGCCGGCGCCGGGAGGGCAAGCTCGCGCCTACGCCGCCGGCACCGCTGCGCAAGCCCGGGCGGCGGCCGCCGCGAACGCGTCGACCTCCTCGGGCGTCGTGTCCCACGAGCAGACGAGGCGTACCTCGCCGGTCGCCTCGTCCCACGTGTAGAACGGCCAGTCGCGCCGCAGCTTGTCGTCGACGCTCGGCGGCAGCACCGCGAAGACCGCGTTGGCCTGGACCGGCTGCGTGAGCCGCACGCCGGGGATCCCGCCGAGCACCTCGCCGAGGTGGGCGGCCATCGTGTTCGCGTGGGTCGCGTTGCGCCGCCAGAGGTCGCCCTCGAGCAGCGCGACGAACTGCGCGGCGAGGAAGCGCGCCTTCGAGGCGAGCTGCAGCGTCTGCTTGCGCAGGTACGCAAAGCCCTCGGCGTGCGCGGGGTCGCAGAACACGACGGCCTCGCCGAGCAGCAGCCCGTTCTTCGTGCCGCCGAACGAGACGGCGTCGACGCCCGCGTCGGTCGTGATCTCGCGCAGCGAGACGTCGAGGCCGGCGGCGGCGTTCGCCAGCCGCGCGCCGTCGACGTGCAGCAGCAGGCCGCGGGCATGAGCGAAGTGGGCGAGCGCCGAGAGCTCGTAGGGGGTGTAGCGCGTGCCGAGCTCCGTGCTCTGCGTGATGCTCACGACGCGCGGCTGGACGGCGTGCTCGTCGCCGACGCGGCCGAGCTGCCACTCGACGTCCTCGGGCGTCAGCTTGGCGTCGCGCGTCGGGATCGCCTGCAGCTTGAGGCCCGCGATCGCCTCGGGCGCGCCGCCCTCGTCGACGTTGACGTGGGCCTGCGCGGCGCAGATGACCGACTCCCACGGGCGGCACAGGGCCCGCAGGCACAGGACGTTCGCCGCGCTGCCGTTGAAGACGAGAAAGGCGGCGGTCTCCTCGCCGAAGTGCGCGCGCAGCAGCTCTTCGGCGCGCTCGGACCAGGGATCGGCGCCATACGCGGCGGCGTGGCCGGCGTTGGCCTCGGCGACCGCGGCGAGCACCTCGGGGTGCGCGCCGGCGTAGTTGTCGGAGGCGAAGCCCTTCACGCGCGTCAGCGTAGAGGCCGCACGAGCGCGTCGGACATCGCCGTGCGCAGCGAGCTGAAGAAGATCGACAGCGGGAACTCGTCGTCGAGCACGAGGTCGATGCAGGCGCGCGGCTCGTCGGTGTCGGCGAACGCGCGCGAGCCGGCGGCCCAGCGCGAGCCGGCGGCCGGCGGGACGTAGGCGGCCACGAGGTCGTGCGCGGCCGCCCAGTGCTGCAGCTGCGGGCGGTCGATCCCGCTGCGGTACAGCTCGCCGACGAGCGCGCGCAGCTCGGCCATCCCCTCCGCCAGCGCGTTCCAGTCGATCGTCAGGCGGTTGTCGGTCCACCGCACGCGGCCGGTCCTGTGCAGAAAGGCGAACAGCAGCTGGCCGGCGAGGCCGTCGTAGTTGCGCGTGCGGCTGCCGGTGACGGGGAAGCGCAGCATGCGATCCAGGACGATCGCGTACTGCACGTAGCGCGCGAAGCCGAAGCCGTCGCGCTCCAGCGCGACCGCCTCGTCGTACGCCGCCAGGTCGCAGCGCAGCTCCTCGAGCGCGTACATCCAGAACGGCATGCGCTTGCGGATCATGAACGGATCGAACGGCAGGTCGCCGTGGCTGTGGGCGCGGTCGTGGACGAGGTCCCACAGCGCGTAGGTCTGCTCGGAGAGCGGCTCGGAGGCGACGAGGCCGGCGCCGTCGGGCGGCAGGTTGATCTGCAGCAGCGTCGCGGCGGCGCCGATCGTGCGGCGCAGGCGCTCGGCCTCGCGGTCGCAGAAGATCGCTCCGAAGTGGTGGGCGGGCCGGCCCGCGACGGAGACGGTCTCGGGGAACAGCACCGCGCACTCGCTGTCGTAGCCGGCGGTGTGGTCCAGCAGCGTGACGGGCACGAACTTCGGGTTGTCGTAGCGGGTGGCCTCCAGCTCGGCCAGCCAGTCGGGCCACGGGACGCGCACGACGAGCGCCTCGAACGTGCTCTCGGCAGGCCCGTTCTGCTTGCGCATCGGGAACAGCACGAGGTGCTCGATCCCGTCCACGCGGTCGCGCTCGGGGCGGAAGCGCTCCAGCGACGCGCCGAAGTCGGGCCGGCCGTAGCCCGACTGCGCCCAGGCGCGCAGGTCGGCGACGACCGCCGTCAGGTAGTCGGCCTGGTGGGCGAACAGCGGCGCGAGGCCGGCGACGGCCCCGGCGATGAGCTCGACGTCGCGGCGCAGCTCGTCGGCGTCGTGGGCGGCGGCGTCGACCGAGCCGTCGGCGCGCTGGCACAGCCGCAGGCGGGCCACCGTGTCGCGCAGCAGGCTCCAGCTCGGGTGCTCGAGGGCCGCCGACGCGCGCGTGGCGGCGGGGCGCCGGAAGGCCCCTCCGGCCGCCCAGCAGACGAGGTTGCACCACAGCTCCTCGTGGTCGTGCTGGTCGAGGCAGTCGTCGCCGAAGAGGTCGGAGTCGGCGGCGACGACGACCCGTCCGGCGCCGTGCTCGGCGGCCGCGAGGAGCGTCGCGCCGGGCGCCGAGGCACTCGTCGATGCCCGCGCCAGCGCGCGGGCGCCGTTGCGCAGCTGCAGATGGCCGGCGCGGTAGAAGCAGGCGCTGCGCACCCGCGCGAGCAGGTCGATGCCGCCCGATGCGCTCGCAGCGCACAGCTCGGCCTGCACCCAGTGGGGGGCGCCGTCGTGGTGCTCGTAGTCCGAGACGGCGGCGTTGGCGATGCGGATGCCGAAGCGATCGAGCAGGACGTTGAGGTTGTTGTCGTACTTGTCCTGCTCCTCCTCGCCCAGGACGACGAGGCCGCCGCCGGCGCGCACGAACGCGTCGATGGCGTCGAGCTCGGCGGCGCTGAGACGCTGCGAGCCGCCGGGCACCGTGCGCTCCCAGCGTGGATCGGAGGGGTGCGCGAGCACGAGCACGTCGGCTTCGTCGAGCGCTGCGCCGTCGAGCGGCTGCGCGACGTTGGCGACGACCGCGAGGCCGCGCGCGCGCAGCAGCTCGGCGGCGCGCGCGTACGAGGAGTCCTCCGGGTGCGAGGGCTGGATCGCGCGCGCGACGTCGGGACGGATCGTCCAGGCCTCGCCGTGGGACTCGTCGAACAGGACGGTGGCGATCGGGGGCTGGCCGGCGGGCATGGTCTGTCCTCTACACGGTACTTCGCGCCGGTCAGGCGCCGGTCAGGCCGCGCCCGGCGTGCTTGGCGGCGTTCGTCAGCAGCTCGCGCGCGGTCGCCACGAGCAGGTCGCCCGGCGCGCTGGGCGCTCGGCCGCGAGACGTGCGAAGGTGACGAGCCTGCGATGACGCTCGCCGTCACGATCACACGCGCGAGCGGTGTCCGATCACAGCCACAGGACGGCTGACGAGCTCTCAGACGGCGAGGCCGACGATGCGCTGCGCTACATCGCCCAGCGCCGCTCAGACCCCGTCGTGGCGGCGTTTCGCGACGCGCCCGTCGACGACGAGCCGGTGACGAGTGCGGACGAGCAGGCGCTCGCCGAGGTGCACGGCGATCGTGACGCCGGCGTCGCGCGGATCTCGCTTGAGGAGATCAAGCGCAGCCACGGCCAGGCGTGAGCGCCGAGCCGTGGTCGGTTGAGGTTGAGCGTCGCGCCGCCAAGGATCTTGAGCGGCTCGATCCGCCGGTCCGCCTAACGCGTGTTCACGGCGATCGAGCGGCTCGCCAGCGACCCGCACGGCGCCGGGCTGCGCAAGCTGGCCGGGCGCTCGGAGTCGCGGCTGCGCGTCGGTGACCGGCGCGTGATCGTCGAACATGAAGTTCGGAGTCGTCCGGTTAGCACGCCGAAACGTACAACCCAGCGACCGCTCACTCATCGCCACCACGGTTGCAGAGCACCGCATCCGGCAGTACCGTTATCCGAAGTGGATAGCCACGATGGCCTGGGAACCGAGGATCTGGAGCGCCGCGCGACGGCCACCCAGCGCGGCGCGCCGGACGCGATCGAACGGGCCCAGCTGCAGGAGCTCGGCCGGCGCCATCTCTGGATGCACTTCACGCGCATGGGCGCCTACGGGCCGCGCGACGAGTTCCCCGTCATCGCCCGCGGCGAGGGCTGCCACGTCTTCGACGACCGCGGCCGGCGCTACCTCGACGGGCTGTCGGCGCTGTTCTGCGTCAACGTCGGCCACGGCCGGACCGAGCTCGCCGACGCCGCGGCCGCGCAGCTGCGCGAGCTGGCCTTCTTCACGAACTGGAGCTACGCCCATCCCCGCGCGATCGAGCTCGCCGCGCGGATCGCGCGTCTCGCGCCGCCCGGCCTGGAACGGGTGTTCTTCACCTCCGGCGGATCGGAGGCCGTCGAGTCGGCGTGGAAGCTCGTGCGCGCCTATCACCGGCTGCGCGGCGAGCCGCGGCGCACGAAGCTCGTCGCCCGCGAGCTCGCCTACCACGGCACGACGCTCGGCGCGCTCGCCGCCACCGGCCTGCCGGCGCTCAAGGAGCCCTTCGAGCCGGTCGCCCCCGGTGCCTGCCACGTGCCCAACACGAACGGCTACCGCTGGCCGGCCGACCGCGACCCGCTGTGGGCGGCCGATGCGATCGAGGCGCGGATCGTCGCCGAGGGACCCGCGACGGTCGCAGCGGTCATCCTCGAGCCGGTGCAGAACGCGGGCGGCTGCTTCGCGCCCCAGCCGGGCTACTTCGAGCGGGTGCGCGAGATCTGCGACCGCCACGGCGTCCTGCTCGTCTCCGACGAGGTCATCTGCTCGTGGGGCCGGATCGGGCACGTCTTCGGCTGCGAGCGCTTCGGCTACGTGCCCGACGTCATCACGACCGCGAAGGGGCTCACGTCGGCCTACGTGCCGATGGGCGCGATGATCGTCGCCGACCACGTCGCGGCGCCGTTCATGCAGGACGGGGCGTCGTTCGCGCACGGCTTCACGTTCGGCGGGCACCCCGTCGCGGCCGCGGTCGCCCTGGCGAACATCGACGTCATCGAGCGCGAGGACCTCTGCGGGCACGTGCGCGCCAACGAGGGCGCGCTGCGCGCCATGCTCGACAGCCTGCGCGACATCGCGATCGTCGGCGACGTGCGGGGCGCCGGCTACTTCCAGGCGATCGAGCTCGTCTGCGACCGCGACGCCAAGCGCCCGTTCGGGCGCGACGAGGGGCAGCGCCTGCTGCGCGGCTTCCTCGCCCCGCAGCTGTTCCGGCGCGGGCTCATCTGCCGCACCGACGACCGCGGCGCCCCGGTCATCCAGCTCGCGCCGCCGCTCGTCGCCGGCCCGCCCGAGTTCGAGGAGATCGAGGCGATCCTGCGCCCCGCGCTGACCGAGGCGGCCGCACGGGTGCGCCGGGGCGCATGCTGACCGTCCGCGGGCTGCTGGAGGAGGCCGGGCTGGCGCTCGCCGCCGGGCACGACGCGGCCGGCGCCCCGCTGCGGGCGGTGCACAGCAGCGAGCTGCTGGACCCGACGCCGTGGCTCGCCGGCGGCGAGCTGCTGCTCACGACGGGCAGCCGCCTGAACGGCGAGGAGGTCCAGCGCGCGTACGTGCGGCGGCTCAGCGAGCACAGGATCGCCGGCGTCGGTCTCGGCGTCGGCTTCGAGCACGACGCCCTCCCCCCCGCGCTGCTGGACGCCGCGCGCGAGCACGCCCTGCCGGTCTTCGAGGTCCCCTACGAGGTCCCGTTCATCGCGCTCGCCGAGCGGGCGTACGCCCACCTCGTCGACGACCAGTACGCGGCGCTTCGGCGCAGCACGCAGATCGGCGCGCGCCTGGAGCGGCTCGTGCTGCAGGAGCGCGGCCTCGACGAGGTCGTCGCGATGGTCGCCGGCGCGATCGGCGGCGACGCGGCGGTCCTGAGCGCGCGCGGCGACGTCATCGCCGCCAGCGCCGCGCTGTCGCGGGCCGACCGCGAGGCGCTCGCCGGCGTCGCGGCGACCGGCGGCGGCGGGGCGACGCTCGGCGACCGCGCGCTCGTCCTGCCGGTCGTCGGGCGCGAGGACGCGCCGGCGCGGGCCTGGATCGCCGGCCTGCGCCGCGGCGGGCTCGGCGACTTCGAGCGCCTCATCCTGCAGCAGGCGGCGACCGTCGTCGCGCTCGAGCTCATGCGGCTGCGGATCGCGCGCGACACCGAGCGCCGGCTCGCGGTCGACGTCTTCGCCGAGGCGCTCGGCGGGCATCTGGAGCCCGACGAGCTCGCGGCGCGGCTGCGCCCGTTCGGCCTGGGAGACGAGGTCGCCGTGCTCGCGTTCGCGACCGCCGACCCGGTCGGCGCCGAGGCGCTGCTCGACGACGCGCTCGCCGATGCCGGCGTGCGCGCGATGGTCGGCATCCGCGGGGCGCTGCTGTGCGCCGTCGTCGACGCCGCCGGCGGCGACGCGGTCGAGCTCGCGCGGCGGCTGCGCGGCGTGCTCGCGGGCGCGCACCCCGACGTCCGCGCCGCCGCCAGCCGGCCCGCGCCCGCGCGACTGCTGCGGCGCGCCTTCCACGAGGCGCGCTGCGCGCTGCAGGCCGTCGCGCCGGGCGACGGCGGCGCGCCCGACGTCGCGACGCACCGCGACCTGGGCTCGTATCGCCTCCTGCTCGCGTTGCAGGACGACGACGCGCTGCGCTCCTACTGCGACGGTGTGCTCGCGGGGGTGCTGCAGGGCGACCCCGGCTACGCCGGCGAGCTGCTGCGCTCGCTGGACGCCTTCCTCGAGCACAACGGCCACTGGGAGCGCGCCGCCGCCCAGCTCGCATGCCACCGCCACACGCTGCGCTACCGCGTGCGGCGCATCGAGCAGCTGACCGGGCGCTCGCTGGCCAGCCCGCGCGACCGCATCGAGTTCTGGCTCGCGCTGCGCGGCCGGGAGCTGGCGGCGTGACCGGCTCCGCCGCGACTGCGACTTGTCCCCCGCGACCGGCGCCCGGACGGCGCCAGAGGTGACCGCATGAGAGTGGGCGTCCCGACCGAGATCAAGACCGACGAGTTCCGCGTCGCGATCACGCCGGCGGGCGTGCGCGAGCTGACGCGCCACGGGCACGAGGTGCTCATCCAGGCCGGTGCCGGGATCGGCAGCGCGATCGAGGACGCCGACTACGTCGCGCAGGGCGCGCGCATCGTGCCGGCGGCCGCGGACGTCTGGGCCGGGGCCGAGCTCGTCTTGAAGGTCAAGGAGCCGCAGGCCGACGAGGTCGCGCTGCTGCGCGCCGAGCAGACGCTGTTCACCTACCTGCACCTCGCCGCGGCACCCGCGCTGGCCGACGGGCTGTGCGCGTCGGGCGCGACCTGCATCGCCTACGAGACCGTCGAGGACGCGCGCGGACGGCTGCCCCTGCTGGCGCCGATGAGCGAGGTCGCCGGCAAGATCGCGACGCAGGCCGGCGCCTTCATGCTCGAGAAGCCGCTCGGCGGGCGCGGCGTGCTGCTCGGCGGCGTGCCCGGCGTCGCGGCGGCGACCGTGCTCGTCATCGGCGGCGGCGTCGTCGGCACGAACGCCGCGCTCATCGCGATCGGCATGCAGGCCGAGGTCTACGTCTTCGATCGCTCGATCGACCGCCTGCGCGAGCTGGACCTGCTCTTCGGCGGCCGCGCGTCGACCGTGCACTCCTCGACGCTCGCGGTCGAGCAGATGCTGCCCAGCGCCGACCTCGTCATCGGCGCCGTGCTCATCCACGGCGCGCGCGCCCCGCACGTCGTCACGCGCGAGCAGCTCGCGCTCATGAAGTCGCGCGCGGTGCTCGTCGACGTCTCGATCGACCAGGGCGGCTGCTTTGAGACCTCGCGCCCCACGACGCACTCCGACCCGACGTTCCAGGTCGACGACGTCACGCACTACTGCGTGACGAACATGCCGGGCGCCGTGCCCGTCACCGCCACGTACGCGCTGACGAACGCGACGCTCCCCTACGTCCTCAAGCTGGCGGGCCTCGGCGTGCGGCGCGCGCTGGCCGACTGCCCCGAGCTGCGCGGCGGCGTCAACGTCGCCGCGGGACGGATCACCCACCCCGCCGTCGCCGAGGCGCTCGGCGCGGCAACGCAACAAGGAGCACCGACGCCATGAGCAGCACCGTCACGGGCATCGAGAACTTCATCGGCGGCGCGTTCGCGGCGGCGCGCGACGCCGCGTGCGAGGACATCGCCGACCCCGCGACGGGCGAGGTCATCGCGAGCGCGCCGCTGTCCGGCGCCGCCGACGTCGACGCGGCGGTCGCGGCGGCGGCGGGCGCGTTCGACGCCTGGTCGTCGACGACCCCGGGCGAGCGCGCGCTCGCCCTGCTGCGCATCGCCGACGCGATCGAGGAGCGCGGCGAGGCGCTCAGCCGGGTCGAGTCGCGCAACGTCGGCAAGCCGATCGCCGCGATGCGCGACGAGATCCCGTTCATCGTCGACAACCTGCGCTTCTTCGCCGGCGCGGCGCGCTGCATGGAGGGTCGCGCGGCGGGCGAGTACATGGACGGCTACACGTCGATGCTGCGCCGCGAGGCCGTCGGCGTCGTCGGCCAGATCGCGCCCTGGAACTACCCGCTCATGATGGCGGTCTGGAAGATCGGGCCCGCGCTCGCGGCGGGCAACACCGTCGTGCTGAAGCCCAGCGAGCAGACGCCGATGACCGCCGCGCTGCTCGCGCAGATCTGCGCCGAGCACCTCCCGCCGGGCGTGCTGAACGTCGTGTTCGGGCACGGCGAGCAGGCCGGCGCCCCGCTCGTGCGCCACCGCGACGTCGCGATGGTCTCGCTCACGGGCGACGTCGCGACCGGCCGGGAGATCGCGCGCGCGGCCGCGGACTCGCTCAAGCGCGTGCACCTCGAGCTCGGCGGCAAGGCGCCCGTGCTCGTCTTCGACGACGCGGACGTCGCCGCCGCGGTCGAGGGCGTGAAGGTCGCTGGGTACTTCAACGCCGGCCAGGACTGCACGTCGGCGGCGCGCGTGCTCGCCGGTCCGCGGGCCTACGACGACTTCGTCGCGCAGCTCGCGACGGCCGTCGAGGGGCTCGCGGTCGGCGACCCGTCCGCCGAGCAGACCGAGCTCGGCCCGCTCGTCTCGCAGGCGCAGCGCTCCCGCGTGAGCGGCTTCGTCGAGCGCCTGGCGGGGCACGCCGAGCTCGTGACCGGCGGCGCGCCGCTCGACGGACCGGGTGCGTTCTACGCGCCGACCGTCGTGGCGGGCGTCGCGCAGGACGACGAGATCGTCCAGCGCGAGGTCTTCGGCCCGGTCGTCACCGTGCAGCGCTTCGCCTCCGACGAGCAGGCGCTGGCCTGGGCCAACGGCGTCGACTACGGCCTCGCCGCGAGCGTCTGGACGCGCGACGTCGGCCGTGCGATGCGCGCCGCGCGCGCCCTGCGCTTCGGCACGGTCTGGATCAACGACCACATCCCGCTCGTCTCGGAGATGCCGCACGGCGGCTTCAAGCAGTCCGGCTATGGCAAGGACATGAGCGCGTACGCGCTGCAGGACTACACCGAGCTCAAGCACGTCATGGTGAGCCTCGGCTGAGCGGCGGGGCCGGCGCGCCGCGCGCTAGGGTCGCCCGGTGCGCGGCGGGGAGCCACCGGGAGAGCGGCTGGGCACGCGCGACCTGCGCCTGCTCACGCTCGCGGCGGCCGGCAGCGGGTTCGCGCTGTGGGCGTTCGGCGTCGTGCTCGCGCTCGCCGCCTACCGCGCCGGCGGAGCGGCGACCGTGGCGCTCGCCGTCGTCGCGCGCGTGCTGCCCGGGGCGCTCGCCGGGCCGTTCGTCGACGAGCGCGCCGGCGGTGAGCGCCGGCAGCGGGTCCTCGTCGCGCTCGCGGGCGCCGCCACGGCCGTGCTCGCCGCGCTGGCCCTCACGACGGCCCCCGACAGCTCGACCGCGCTGCTGCTCGCCCTGGCCGCCGCCATGTCGATCCTCGCGAGCGGCCAGCAGCACGGCCAGGTGACGGCGCTCGTCGACCTCGCCCGCAACCCGCGGGCGCGCGAGCACGCCGGCAGCGTCCGCCAGCACGTCGCCGACCTCGCCTGCTGCGCCGGCGCGCTCGCCGGCGCGGCGGCGGCCGGCAGCTCGCTGGCCGCGGGCTTCGGCGTCGCGGCGGCGGGCTCGGCCGCGGCGCTCGTGGCGCTCGCCGTCATCGCGCGCGGCGGGCGAGCGCAGCGCGCGCAGCCGGCCGGCCGCGGGGCGCCGGGCAGCGGCGCCGCGGCGCGAACCGCCGCCGGCCTGCGCGCGGTGCGCGACGCTCCCGAGCTGCGCGCGGCACTGCTCGTGCTGGCGTCGACGGGCGTCGTGATCGGCCTGCTCGACGTGCTCGTCGTCGTCGTCGCGCTCGATCTCGTCGGGCTGGGCACGACGGGCGCCGGACTGCTGTACGCGGCCTGGGCAGCCGGACTGCTCGGCGGAGGGGTCGTCGCGCTGGCGGTGCTCGGGCGCCTGCGCGCCTCGTCGGCGACCGACCTCGCGGTCGCGCTCGTCGCCGTCGCGCTCGCGCTCGTCGCCCTGCTGGCGAGCGCCGCCGCCGCGGCGCTCGGCCTCGTCGCCGCCGGGATCGGCTGCGCGCTCGCGCTCGCCGCCGGCCGGATGGCCGTGCAGCACGCGCCGTCCGCCGAGCTCGTGGCAGCGGCCAGCGCGGTCGCCCAGCGCGGATCGCAGGCGGCGGTCGCGCTCGGAGCAGCGCTGACGGTGCCGCTGGTCGCGAGCCTCGGCACGCGCGGGGCGGTGCTGGCCGCCGCGCTCGTCCTGCCGCTCGTGGTCATCGCGCGCTGGCGGGTCGTGCAGCGGCTCGACGCGCCCGCGGCGCCCGCGCCGGGCGCCGCGGGGCGCGCCTGAGGACCGGCGCACATTCTTCGCCCGCGCCGCCGCGCCGCGCGGCAGGATACGAACACGATGGCGCTGAAGTCCTACGGCGTGCTCGCGGCGCGCCCGCTCGACGCCCGCCGCGAGGACGGAACCGACACCCCGCACTACCAGCTGCACCTGCGCGACGAGTCCGGCGAGGACTGGCGGATCGCCGTGAACGTCGAGTCCCAGCAGCCGCCGTCGGAGCTGCTGTACCTCGTCGAGGTCGACTTCCGTCACCCGATCACGACGCAGCTCGCGCAGCTGGCGTCGGGCTGGCATCGGCTCGACCGCGCCGCCGGCGGCCCGAACCTCGACTACATCCGCGGCAACCTCTTCGACGTGGCGCGGATGCGGCTGCTGCCGCCGGCGCTCGCGGGGCCCGACAACGACCTCGCGGACCTGCTGGAGCACTGGTCGCGGCGGGCGATGTCCGACCCGCAGGCGACCGTCTTCGCCTACGGCGAGCGCTTCGGCCCCGAGCCCGGCAACCGCGACAAGGTCTTCGGCTTCGAGCCCGCCAACGGCGTGCACGACATCCACATGAACCAGGGCTCCGCCGGGCGCTTCAGCCGCGACAACGGCGTGCGCCAGGACGGCGGGCTCGTCTTCCACCTTCCGGCCGACGCGCGCTGGGTGGCGATCTTCCTGGCGTTCCAAAGCCAGGCGCTGCACACCGACGACGTCACGGGTCAGCCGCTCGCCGCGCCCGCGGCAGCCGGCGGCGCCGTGGCCGGCGCCGGCGCCGGGCGCGCGGCCGTGCGGGTGATCGCCGCGATGGTCAACCCGGCCGGACCGGCGCCCGAGGCGGAGAGCGTGCTGCTCGTCAACGCCTCGCCGGACGCCGTCGACCTGACCGGCTGGCGGCTCGCCGACCGCGCGAAGCAGACCTGCCCGGTCCCCGGCGGCGCGCTGGCGCCGGGCGAGACGCGCCGCGTCGCGATCACCGAGCGCGTCGCCCTCGGCAACGGCGGCGGCACGATCACCCTGCTCGACGCCGCCGGCCTGAAGGTCAGCGGCGTGGCCTACACCGCGGCCGACGCCGCGCTCGAGGGCTGGACGGTCACGTTCTGACGCGGCCGCGCGGTCGCGCGGCTCCCCGGACGCCGCGGGGCGGGCGGCGCGAGCGTCTCGCCGTCACCCGGGCGCGTCCGCGGGGGCCGCTGGCGGGGGATCGCCGTCGGCCAGCAGGTGCCCGACGCAGAGCCCCGCGAGCAGCGTCATGAGCACGGCGCTTACGACGCACCACTGGCAGATCGCGTCGATGACGAACAGCTCCAGGTACGTCAGGTAGGCGCTGAAGCCGAAGCCGGCGATCGCCAGCGCGGCGGCGGCGAGCCGGGCGCGCTCGCCCGGCGCGGCGAGCGCGGCCGCGATCGCCAGGTACCCGGCGAGGCCGAGCACCGCGACCGGGACGCCCCCGAGCTTCGCGTAGACCGAGGACTGCACCCGCTCGCAGCCGTGGCCGCCCCCGGCGCAGAACGGCGCCAGCCCGGCGTAGTGCACGTACGTGAGGTAGGCGGCGACGCCGGCGCCGAGCAGCGCGACCGTGAGCGCCGCGACGCGCAGCCGGCGCCCGCTCACCGCTTCAGCTCGGGCTCGATCGCCGCCGCGAAGGCATCGACGTCGATGCGGGCGATGTCGAGCGCCTTGCCTTGCCCCGCCTTCGGCCCGATGAGAAACGAGGGCGTCGACGTCACGCCGGCCGCGGCAGCCTCGGTCTCGGCCCGCTTCAGCCCGCGCTCGGCCGCCGCGTCGGCGGCGGATGCGCTGACGAGCGAGGCCGGCAGGCCGGCGGCGTCCGCCAGGCGCCGCAGGAACGCGTCGGTGACGTAGCCCGAGTTCTCCTGGCCCTGGTTGCGGTAGAAGAGATCCACGAAGGTCCACATGCGATCGCGCGCGGCTGCCGCCTGGGCGACGCGGGCGGCCGTCCCGGAGTCCGGGCCGACGAAGCGCAGCAGGCGAAGCTCCAGGCGCAGCTTGCCGGTGCGCACGTAGCGCTCGAGGATGTGGGGCATGACCTCGAGCGTGTAGTCGCGGCAGAACGGGCACTGCAGGTCGGCGAACTCGGTCATGACGACCGGTGCCTTCGGGTCGCCCAGCGCCGTGCCGTCCTGGGGAATGCCGGCCAGCATCTCGCGCACGTCGGCGACGCCGGCGACGCCGGCTGCGCCGCCGGCCTTGGGCGCGGGCTTCGAGCCCTGGCTGACGACGACGAGGACGACGACGACGACCGCGGCCACGCCGACCGCCGCGCCGAGCCGAGACAGCTGCCGGCGGCGCCGCTGCGCCCGCGCCTGCGCCTGCTCGCGCGCCTCGCGCTCGGCGCGCGCCTGCGCCTTGGCCTGCTCACGACTGCTCACACGAATCCCCTCGGTCAGGTGAGTCGCCGGCCGCGGCTGGGCGGGACGGTCCGGCGCGAACGAGCGAACAGTGTGGCAGTCAGCCGGTCACCCGCACGTCGTCGAGCGCGGCCTCGACGAGGCTGGCGCCCGCGGCGTCCGCCGCCTCGACGACGATCCGGACGGTCCGCCCGGCGTAGTCGTTGAGGCTCACGCTGCGCGACGCCCACGCGCCGTTGTCGTTGTTCGCCGCGCCGAGCTCCTCGAAGAGCTTCGTGGACGTCGCGCCGTCGACGACCCGCACGCGCAGGTAGTCGGCCGACGACGAGTTCGAGCCGTGCGCGAGGTAGTAGGAGAACGTCAGCCGGTAGTCCGACCCCCCGGTGAGCGTGATCGCCGGCGACGTCATCGACGTCACCCCGCCGTCGACGTCGTGCGCGCCGGCGGAGGAGCCCGCGAGCGGGCCGGTGACGAGGTCGTTGGCGCCGTTGACCGTCGTGCCGAGCTGCTTGGCGCCGCCGGACGTCGTCGCCTGCGGATCGCCGCGCTCGAAGAGGCCGAGCGTCGCGCTGTCGGTGCCCGCGGCGTTGCGCGTCCAGCCCCGCTCGGCCTCGAAGTCGTCGGCGAAGATCGTCGTGCTCGACTGCCCGCAGAGCACCTGCTTGCCGATCGCCGCGTACGGGCAGTCGGAGATCTCCAGCAGGCGCAGCACGGCCTCGCGGTTGCGCTGCGTCTCGGCCTGGATGACCTCGTCGGGCGGGTAGAAGCCGGGGTTCGAGGTCCGCGGGTACAGCTCGAAGGTGAAGCCGAAGATCCCGTGCTGGCCCCACAGCCAGTCGTCGATCGTCCCGTCGGCGATGTAGAGGTCGCTGGCCTGCTCGGGCGTGAAGCCGTTCGTCGACGCCATGTCGGTGCCGATCGTCGCGAACGTGTTGCGGTCGTCGGCGCTCATCGTCGTCGTCGTGTCGGCGGTCGTGTAGCCGTAGGGCCACAGGACGAGCTCGGAGTACGTGTGGAAGTCGATCCCGGTCGTGATCTGCTGGTGGCCGCCGACGACGCGGCTGTTGACGAAGCCGGCGAGGACGCTCGTCTCGGGCGCCGAGAACGGTGCGCTGCCGCGGTAGGTCTCCGAGGAGAACGAGCCGCTGGACCCGCCGCAGCAGCCCCACTGCCAAGCCCAGTTGCGGTTGAGGTCGGTCCCGACGTTGCTCGACCCGGCGTTGGGCTGGCGGTTCTTGCGCCACATGCGGTACGTGCCCGACGCGACGTCGTACTCGGCGCCGTCGGGGTTGACGCTCGGCAGTATCCAGATCTCGCGCGCGTCGACCATGCCCTTGACGCGCTGGTCGGTCGCGTACCCGTTCGTGAGCTCGTTGGCCAGGTACAGCGCCATCTCGACGGTGAGGTGCTCGCGGGCGTGCTGGTTGGCCGTGAAGAGGATCTCCGGCTCGGTCTCGTCGGTCGCCGCGTTGTCGGAGATCTTCAGCGCCCAGATCGTGCGCCCCTCGTAGCTCGTGCCGATGCTCTGGAGCTTGGCGATCGCCGAATGATCGCTCTGGATCTGCTGCAGCTCGGCGACCATCTCCGCGTAGTCGTGATAGTTGGCGTCGGCGGACGGAAACGCCGCCGCGCGACCGCCCGGGCGCAGCAGCAGGCGCGGCGCCAGGCGCGGCCGCGAGCCGCCGATGACGCGAAAGCGCAGGCGGCGCAGCGCCGCGGCGCGCTTCCGCGAGGCGCGCACCACGAGCGCGCCGTGGTCGGAGTCGACGATCTTCACGCCCGACCGCGCCACCGCGGCGCGATCGTGTGCGGTCCGCACGTTCTCGACGCGGTAGGTGCGGATGCGGTCCTCGTCGCTGGCGGCCGCGACGGTCGCGGGTGCCGCGCCGAGCAGCATCCAGGCACCGATGACCAGCGTGGCGCGCGATCGGGGCATGTGCATGATCCGGACCTCTGTGTGCTCGTGGGACGCGCAGATGCGACGGCGGCTACCGTACTCCTCCGGCGCCCCGAGCGGGCGAAACCTCCGGGCTCGCCGGGCGCCGGGGCCCGCTCAGGCGTGGACGGCCGAGCCCGCGAGCACCTCCAGCAGCGCGGCCGCGGCATGCGGGCAGAACTGCGCCCCCGCCTCGCGGCCGATCTCCTCCCGCGCCGCGCCGGCGGACATCGCCAGCCGATACGGGCGGTTCGACGTCATGGCGTGGTAGGCGTCGCAGACGAGCGCGATCCGGCTGGCCACCGGGATCTCCTCCCCCGCGAGGCCGTCGGGGTAGCCGCCGCCGTCCCAGCGCTCGTGCTCGGCGCGCACGGCGCCGGCCAGATGCGCCAGCTCGGGCATCGATGCGAGGATCTGGGCGCCGACGACGGGGTGCTGGCGCATGAGCGTCTGCTCGTGCGCCGTGAGCGGGCCGGGCTTGCGCAGGATCGCGTCGGGGATCGCGATCTTGCCGAGGTCGTGCAGCAGCGCGATGTGCTCGACCTCGCTCGTGGCGGCGTCGTCGAGGCCCAACCGCCGGGCGACGCCCCGCGCGAGCGTGACGACCACGCGCGAGTGCATCGCGGTGTAGCTGTCGCGTGCGTTGACCGCGGCGAGGAGCGCACGCAGGCTCGCCATCTCCGCGCTCGCCTCGCCGTGCCCGCGCACCGCGGTCCCGGAGGGCAGCTGCTCGCGGCCCTGCTTCTCCGCGTACATGGCCCGGTCGGCCGCCTCGAGCGCGTCCTGCACGCCGCCGGCGGACGCGTCGAGCAGCGCGGTGCCGGCGCTGATCGAGAGCGCGACCCGATCCTGGACGAGCGCGATCGCGGCGTGGCTCTCCGCGGTGAGCGCAGCGGCGACGCGAGCGACGTCCGGCGGCTCGATGTTGCGCAGCAGGACGGCGAACTCGTCGCCGCCGAGGCGGGCCGCGCGATCGCTGGAGCGCAGGCGGGCCGTCAGCGACTCGCCGAGCGCGCAGAGCACCTCGTCCCCCGCGAGGTGACCGAGGACGTCGTTGACCTGCTTGAAGCCGTCGAGGTCCATGAGCACGAGCGCGGCGCGCTCGCCGTAGCGCCGGCAGCGGTCCAGCTGGTCGGCGAGGTCCTGCTCGAAGCGCCGCCGGTTCCACAGGGCGGTCAGCGGGTCGCGGTCGGCGAGGTCGAGCAGGTGCGCTTCGAGGCTCTGGCGGTCGGTCACGTCGGCGCAGGAGCAGACCGCGGCGTACGGGGCGGTCTCGCCGGGCCGCCGCAGCGGGTGGGCCTTGATGTCAAGCCACAGGCGCCCGCGGCCGGGGCGGTCCAGGCCGATGATCCGGCGCTGCGGCTCGCCGGTCGCAAGGCAGGCGCCGGCCGGCGTCTCGGCATCGGTGAGCGGGGCGCCGTCGTCGCTGAAGGGCAGCCAGTCGGGCAGATGCTCGGGCAGGTAGTCGGTTTCGACCTCGGCCAGCTGCCGGGCCGACGCGTTGAGCAGCTCGACCGAGCCGTCGGCGTACAGCAGGAAGACGGCCTCCTCGAGCGCGCCGACGAGCGCGCGCAGCTTGCCCTCGCTCTCGCGCAGCGCGCGGTTGGCGTCGCCCCTGCGCCGTGAGACCGCGACGATGCGCGCGCACAGGACGAGGGCGGCGAGGAGGGCGATCGCCAGCCCGCCGAGCAGCAGCCATCCCAGCGCGGTCTCGCCGCCCGCGCCGGCGAGCACGCTCGAGCGCGCCGCCCGAAGCGACAGGCGCCAGGAGGTCTGGGGCACCGATCCGGCGACCGTCAGGCCGTCGCCTGCGGGCGTCCGGCCCGCGCGCGGCGCGATGCTGGCGAGGGTCGTCCCGGTCCCGTCGACGAGCTTGACCGCCGCGCGCTCGGGATTGGGCAGGCGCCGCAGGAAGCTCTCCAGGAAGGGACGCAGCGTCGACAGCGGGATGCCCTGCAGGAGCACGCGCTCGCCGGCCCTGGTCGGGAACGGCACGCGGTACTCGACGACCGGCCCGGCGGTCGTGAGCCGCACGTCGGACAGCACGCGCAGCGGGGCGCTGCCGCGGGGCGGCGGCTCGACCGCCCCGTCGCGCACGAGGATGCGGCCGCCGCCGTGAGCGATCGCGGCGTACGTCAGGGTGCCATCGCGCACGAGCTCGGCGAGCTGCTCTCGCCGCTTGGCGTCGGACGTGTCGTAGCGGCGCCGCAGGGCCTGTGACGAAGCCCCGCCGAGCGCGCTGAAGACCGAGTACGTCAGGGCGGCCGAGACCTGCGCGCGCTCCTCGAAGCGCTGCTCGGCGGCATCGTGGCGGTCGCGCTGCGCGGCTTCGAGCTGCAGCGCGAAGGCGCCGAGGACGGCGGCCAGCGCGACTGCGAGCGCTGAGAGGCCGCGGTTCATGTCGCTGTCATCGGCCGCGCGAAGGGCGACCTTGACCGCTCTGGCCGAATGGCGCCCGCGCAGCGCGCGAAGGCGCAGGCGGCCGTCCTCATCCATCTGTCCATCGGCCGGACGCGGCGATGCACGCTGTCGTGGCACATGTCGAGGAACGCACCGTGAGACTCCCCCAACTGCCCAGCCGAGAGGTGTTGCGCCTGCGCCAACACCGTGCCGCTGCGGCCGTCGCGCTCGAGATCGGCGCGGACGCCGTGGTTGCGCTGCAGCCCGCCGCCGAAGGCGACAGGATCCGCCGCGCGATCGTCCATCCCCTGCCGGCCGGCCTCGTCGTCGACGGCGAGGTCGTCGACCCCGCCGGCCTCGCGACCGAGCTGCAGGCGCTCTTCACCGAGCACAAGCTGCCGCGCGTCGTCCGGATCGGGCTTGCCCATCCGCGGTTGATGGTCCGCCTCGTCGAGCTGCCGTCGACCGTGTCGGGCAGCGAGCTCGACAGCGCGGTGCGTCACCTCGCGACGGACCTGCTGCCGGTCGGCCTGGACCAGCTCGTCGTCGACTACCGCCGCGTCGGCCGCGCGCCGGCCGACCGGCTGCAGCGGATCCTCATGGCGGCCGTCCGCGTCGACAGCATCGACAGCCTCATCGCCGCCCTCGACGGCGCCGGCCTCGAGCTGCAGGGCATCGCGCTGTCGGGCCTCGCGATGCTCGCCGCGCTCGAGCACGACGAGCGGCCCGGCGAGGCCGTCGTCTACGTACAGGCCGGCGCGATCACGAACGTCGTCATCGCCGAGCAGCGCCAGCCGCTGCTCGTGCGCGCCGCGTCGGCAGGCTCGGAGTCGATCGCGATGGGGCTCGCCGAGCGGGCCGCGATCAGCCACGAGGATGCGCGCCGGCACGTCTCGTCGCTCGGCCTCGGACCGGCGCCGTTCCACGGCTCGCCCGCCCCGATCTCCGAGAAGCTGCAGGCGACGGTCACCAAGCAGGTGCGCGAGGGGCTGCGCCGCGTCGTCGCCGAGGTGCAGTCCTCGCGCGGGGTCTACGAGACGCGCCCGGACGCCTGCCCGATCGGGGCCGTCGTCCTCACCGGCTCGATGACCGCCTGGCCCGGGGTCGCCGCCGCGCTCGAGCGCGACCTCGGCCTCCCCGTCCTGACCTCCGACCGCCGCAGCTGGCCGCAGGGTGGCGCGCTCCAGGCCGCGCCCGAGCGCCTCGATGTCGTCATGGGCCTCGCGGCGATGCCTCCCGGCGAGCGCCCGGACCTGCGTCCGGCCCGCGCCGGGGCGTCGTCGTCGGCCCCGCTCAGCCCCGTTGCGCAGGCGGCATGCGCGCTCGTCGCGCTGCTCGCCGCGCTCGTCGTCTACCTCGTGGTCATCGCCAACCAGATCGGTTCCGGGCGCGAGGAGCTCGGCACGCTGTCGGGCGAGCTCGTGGCCGCCGAGGGCCAAGCCGCCGCCCTGAAGCCCTACCACGACTTCGCGACCGCGACGAAGGCCCGGCGCGCGGCCGTCGTCTCGGTCGCCGACGGGCGCTTCAACTGGGACCGCGCGCTCACCCAGCTCTCCCAGGTCGCGCCGGGCGGCGTCTGGCTGACGTCGGCCAAGGGCACGCTGACGCCGTCGACCGCGATCGACGGCGGCCCGGGCGACGGGACGACCGGAACCCTGCGCGGCGCGCTGTCCGTGCCCGCCCTGGAGCTCTCGGGCTGCGCCGAGCGCGACGGGCTCGTGCCGACCTACATCGACCGCCTGCACGCGATCACCGGCGTGACGGAGGTCGGCTTCAGCCGCAGCGAGCGGCTGACGAAGGCCGCCGGGTCCGGCGGCGGCGCCGGCGACTGCCGCAACGGCGACGCGCGCGCAGCGCAGTTCGCGCTCGTCGCGTACTTCAAGCCGGCACCCGGCGCACCCGGCGCACCCGCGGCCAAGCCCGCGGCCAAGCCGGCGGACAAGCCGGCGACGGCCGCGGCGCCGCCGGGCTCCGGCGCCCCCTCAGCGACCGCCAGCGCCGACGCGACCGCCGCGGTGTCGCGATGACGCGCCCGACGACAACCCTCGTGGCGACGGCCGTTGGCGGCATCGCCGTGCTCGTGACGATCTGGGTGCTCGCCGTCGCCCCCAAGCGCGCCGAGCGCGCCCAGGTCCGCGACGACGTCGCCGCCCAGCAGGTGCGCCTCGACGCGGCCCGCAGCCAGGTCGCCGCCTACACCGGTTCGCGCACGCAGTTCCCGGCGCAGCTGGCGCAGCTGCGCCGGCTCGACAAGGCCGTCCCCGCTCGCGGAGCCGTCTCGTCGATGCTGCGCGAGCTGCAGCGCCGCGCCCGCGCCCGCGGCAGCGCGCTGCGCCTCGTCGCGCTCAAGCACGGCGCCGCCCCGGCGGCGAGCGCCGGTTCGGCCAAGCCCGCGGCCCCCGGCGCCGTCGCCGGCCCCGGCGGCGTGGCCTTGCTGCCCTTCACGTTCGAGTACACCGGCAAGTACCTCGATCTCGTCGCGATCCTGCGCACGGTGCGCCGCTCCGTGCGCGTCAAGGGCGCCGACCTCACGATCGACGGGCGCCTGCTGACGATCGACGGCGTCGCCTTCAAGCACGTCGACGACGCCAGCCGGCTGACGAAGGCCGTCGTGAACGCCACGGCCTACATCGCCGCCGAGGCCGCGTCCCCTGCGGCGGCGCCCGCCGCGCAAGCACCTGACAAGGAAGGCTCCTGATGATCAGCAAGCTCATCGGCGAGATCCGCCGGCGCCGCCTCTGGCCGGTTCCCGCCCTCGCCGTCGTCGTCGCGGTCGTCGCACCCGTGCTGCTGCTGAGCTCCGGACCGTCGGAGGCGCCGCTCGCCGCCACGTCGGCGCCGGCGTCGCCGCAGGCCGCCCAGCTGCCCGAGCGCGCTCGCCGCCTGCTGGCCAGCAGCGACGCGACGCCGTCCTCGGCGCGCCGCCCGGCGCGCCGCGCGGGCGATCCGTTCCTGCCGCCCGCCTCGCGCCGCAGCGTCGCGACGCCGGCCGGCGCGGCCGCGCCCCAGGGGTCGGCCGCGCCGTCCGCGGCCGTCAAGCCGTCGCCCGCCGCCTCGACGATGAAGCCCGTCCCCGTCGTCATCACGAACGCCGACGGCTCGACGCCCGCCAGCCAGGCCAGCAGGCCCGCGCCGCGCACGACCTCCACCCCTCGCGTACGCGCCGGCGCCCCGATCGGCGGCGAGATCGGCGCGCGCACGAAGGCCCGGATGACGGCCGTCGACGTGCGCTTCGGCAAGACGCTCCCCGGACGCGCCTACCGCGGGATCCCGCGCCGCCAGACGTTCGTCGCCGGTGGCCGCGTCCTGGCGATCTTCGTGAAGTACTCGCCCAACCGCCGCAAGGCCGTGTTCGCCGTCGGTCCCCACACGCTCGTCCAGGGCGTGTCCTGCCGGCGCAAGCATGGCGTCTGCCGCTACGTCGACGTCGCGGCCGGCAAGCACGTCAGCCTGACCACGAGGACCGCGAGCGGCAAGCTCGTGCGCCGCCGCCTGGACGTCCTGCGCACCGCGCTCAGGCCGGCCACCGCCTTCACGCGCGCCGCCCCGCGCGACGGCTCGTGCCTGCTCGACAAGCTGCTCAAGGTGAGCATCCTCGACCCGCCGCTTGCCAGCGACGCCTGCCCGAGCTGAACGGGCACGTCGATGCGGGTCCGGGCAGGACAGCAGCGAGCCGGCGGCGAGGACGGCATGACGCTCGTCGAGGTCATGGTCGCGATGGTGATCCTGCTCGTCGGCGTGCTGGGCGTCATCGGCCTGCTCGACGTCGGCAGCCGCGTGACGAGCGAGAACCTCAGCCGCGACAGCGCCACGGGGCTGGCCCGCGACGAGCTCGAGCGCGTCCGCACGCTGCCCTACGCCGGCCTGGCCGACCCGGCGACGGTCGCCGCCCAGCTGAGCCCGCTCGTCAGCGGGTCCAGCGCGGCCAGCGGCGCGACGTTCACGACGATCCGGCGGGGGACCACGTACACGACGACGATCTCGTCGTGCGTCGTCGACGATCCCTCCGACGGGATCGGCGTCGTGCAGGGCGCGCCCTGCACGCCCCTGCCGACCGGTAACGGCGGCGGCGGCTCGTCCGGCTCGGGCAGCGGCTCCTCGGGCCTGAGCCTGAACATCCTCGGCATCCAGATCACCGGCGGCGGCCAGCTCGTCGAGGCGGTCTGCGCCCTGCTCGGCACGCGCGGCTCGACGCTCGACGGGCTGCTCGGCTCGGGCGGCGCGCTGAGCGGGCTCGTCTCGGCGGGCGCCGACACGACGTACTGCGCCGGCAAGGGCAACGTCGCGTTCGACCGCCAGGCGGCCGATGCGACGTCGGTGAAGACCGAGGTGACGTGGACCTACGCCGGCCAGCCGGGACGGGCCGGCCGCGTGACCCAGCACGCCGTCGTCAGCGGACCGCGGGTGACGACGTGACGCGCCGGCTCGCAGCCGAGGACGGCTTCACGATCGTGGAGCTCATCGTCGCCTCGACGATCATGGTCGTGCTGCTGTTCGCGGCGCTGGGGTCGCTGGACGCCTTCAACCGCAGCGCGGCGAGCACGAGCCTGCAGGCCGGCGCCGAGGACTCCGCGCGGCGCAGCGCGAGCCGCATCGTCGCGATCCTTCGCAACGCCGGGGCGCCGGCGCCGGTGAGCGGCGCGCAGCCGGCGACCGTGCTGCGCGCGCTCGACAACGACCTCGTCTTCGTGTCGACCGCCTGGCCCGGCGAGAGCGCGACGGGCACGGCGACGACGCACGTCGCGCGCCTGTGCCTGGACACCGCGAGCAGGACCGTCTGGTTCGACGGCCTGCATGCCGCAACGAGCGGCCCGACGGACCCGGGCGCCGCCTGCCCCTCGACGGCGACCGGCTGGACGCATCGCCAGATGGCCACGCGCGTCGTCAACAGCGCCGCGCAGCCGCTCTTTCAGTACGGCTCGACGAACCCGGTGCGCTCGGTCGGGCTCGCGCTGCGCCTGGACGGCGGCACGAGCGCCACGCCGCGCCCGCTCGCGCTGAAGTCCGGCGGGACGCTGCGCGGCGCCCTCGCGCCGCAGGTCACCGCGGGCGACGTGACGGTCGGGCCGTGCGAGGCCGGCAAGGCGCTGCTGACGCTGACCGCCGGGGCCGGCGGGACGAGCGTCGACGGCGTCAAGCTCGCCGCGTCGCAGGCGATCGCCGTGGGGCCGGGCAAGATCCTCGTCGACGCCACGAGCTCGCCGGTCGAGGTCGCGCTGACCGTCACGAACGTGCTCGGCCTGCAGACGCTGCTGCTCAAGCAGGTGAGCTGCCCATGAGCGCCCTGCGCCGCGAGGAGGGCACGGCCCTCATCACGACGATCCTCGTCATCGCGATCATGCTCGGCCTCGGCTTCGCGCTGCTCTCGGTCGTCGACGCGCAGTCTGACCAGACGCGCCAGGAGCGCTCCAGCGAGGCGGCCTTCAACCTCGCCGAGGCGACGCTCAACGCGCAGGCCTTCCTGCTGGGCCGCAACTGGCCCTACAGCGCCGCGCAGGTGCCCGACGGCGGCGCCCCGGCGGCGCCGTGCAGCGGGCAGACGATGACCGGCACGCTCGCCGTCCCGGCGGCCAACCCGGCGCCCGGCCTCAAGGACCAGCTGCAGGCGATGCTCGCGCAGACGTCCGGCGCCATGTCCGGCGCGAGCACGGCGGCGTGGTGGGTGACCGCGTGCGAAGAGGGCGCCCGCAACGCCTGGGACGCGAGCCTGCTCGACGGGCTGGCCTACGACCCGTCGGTCGCCGCGAGCCCCGCGCCGAAGCCGCGGCGCATGTGGGTGCGCGCCGAGGCCCACCTCGACGGGCGCAAGCGCGCCGTCGTCGCGCTCGTCCAGGCCGGCCAGGCGCCGGCGTTCCCCGCGAACCTCGCCGTCGTCACCGGCAAGCTGGGCGCGGACCTCACGACCACGAGCGGGCAGATCGTCGGCGGCGGGGCCGTCGGGCCGCTGCTCGGCAGCCTCACGGGCGGCTCGAAGCCGGTCATCGAGGGGCCCGTCGGCCTGCGCTGCTCGGTGCTCGACCAGGGGCTGCTGCCCGACTGCCTCAGCGGCATCTTCAAGGCGACCTCGATGACGACGGTCGCCCCGCTGCTGCAGGCCAACGAGTTCGTCAACTTCCGCTCGGACACCGCGCTCAGCGCCGAGCGCCTCGCGCTGCTGCGCCAGCAGGCGCAGTCGACGGGGACGTACTACGCCAAGACGAGCGCCGGCGCCGGCAGCGTCGCCGACGGAGCCCCCTGCCTGCCCGCGGGCAGCGCCGGCAAGTACGTCTTCATCGAGCAGGTCGGCGACGGGACGGGCTCGTGCATCCTCGACACGGCAGCCAACCCGTCGGCCCGCGCGCTCGTCGTCGGCGCCGGCGGCGTGCGCATCCAGGGCGGCGGCACGTTCACCGGCGTCGTCTACGCGCTGCACCGCACCGCGCTCGCCGGCGGCGCGCCCGACGTCATGCTCAGCGGCGGGTCGAAGGTCGTCGGCGGCGTGTTCGCCGACAACAACCCGAGCCTCGGCGCGAGCGCCAAGCACGGCGTCGTCACGGTCGTGCCCCCGGCGATCAACATGAGCGCGGTGCTGACGTCGATCACGAGCACCCTGCCGCTCTGCCAGATCCCGATCGTCGGGCCGATCGCCTGCAACCTGACGACGCTGCTGGGCGCCTCGCTGGACACCGTCATCGCGACGCTCGGGATCAGCCCGTCGACGCTCGCCGGCGCGATGCAGTCCCAGCTCGACCCGTCGCTGCCGGCGATCACCTATGACGCCGCGACGGTCGCGGCGGCCACGACGTTCGGCGACTCGGCGGTCGTCACCGGCACGTTCCGGCAGGTCTCCCCCGCCTACTGACCGGGGTCGCGGCGAAGCACGCGTTACGGTCGCGCGGGCGCCGGGTACTGGGCCTGCGGCACGCGAGGTGGCGGTCGGACTACGCCGCCTCGCGAAGTGCCTCAAGCTCGCGCAGCCCGGCGAGACGCTCGAGCGCGCGCTGCTCGAGCTTGCGCGTCTCGGGCTGCGTCAGGCCCAGCCGCCGGCTGGCCTCGCGCAGCCCGACCGGGCCCTCGGCCCCGTTGACGCCGTAGCGCAGCGCGACGACCGCGCGCTCCTGATCGGGCAGCTCGTCGAGCGCGCGGCGCAGCGTCTCCTCGCGCAGCGCGACCTCGAGCTCCTCGTGCGGGCCGGCGCGCTCGTCGCCGACGAGGTCGCCGAGGGCGGTGTCGCCCTCCTCCCCGACGGGACGGTCCAGGCTCGTGACGGTCCGCGACAGGTCGGCCATCGCGACGACCTCGTCGAGCGTGAGCTCGGCCGCCGCCGCGATCTCCTCGTCGGTCGGGTCGCGCCCGAGCCGCGTCGACAGCTCGCGGCGCTTGCGCTGGATCTTGCGCTCGCGCTGGGCGATGTTCGTCGGCAGGCGGATCGTGCGCGCCTTGTTCTCCAGGCCGCGCTGGATCGCCTGGCGGATCCAGTACGTCGCGTACGTCGAGAACTTGAAGCCGCGCCGCCAGTCGAACTTCTCGGCCGCGCGGATGAGGCCGAAGATGCCCTCCTGGATGAGGTCCAGCAGCGGCAGCTCGTTCTGCGGGTAGCGCTTGGCGATCGAGACGACGAGCGCGAGGTTGGAGTTGATCATGCGCTCCTTCGCGGCCCCGTCGCCCTGCTCGATGCGCTTGGCGAGCTCGATCTCCTCGTCGGCGCCGAGCAGCGGATGGCGGCGGATCTCGTTGAGAAACAGGCCGAGCGCGTCGGTCGTCGCACCGGCGAGGCCGGCGTTCGGATAGCTCGTCGCCGGGATGTCGCTGCGGCCGCAGTCGTCGGTGACGTCGATCCCGCGGGCCTCGAAGGCCTCGTGCAGGGCCGGCAGGTCGTCCTCGGCGACGTCCAGCCGGCGGGCGATCTGGTCGAGCTCGGAGAGGTTGACGCAGCCGCTCTCCTCGGCGCTGTCGAGCAGACGGGCGAGCGCCGCGGGTGGCGTGTCGAGGTCGAGTTGCATCGTCCCGCGTGCTTACCCGAGTCGACCGCGCCGGAACCGATCAGCGGTTGCGCTTGCGCTGCCGGCGCGCCTGCCGGGCCTTGTCGCGCTTGGCGCGCCGCTGGCGCTCGCGCTCGCGGGCCGCGCGCGCGGCGCCGGACCCGCCGCCCTTCGCGTCGGCGGTGCGCGACCCTGCGCTCGATCCCCGCGGGCGCTCGTCGGGCGGCGCGGCGCGGCGCGCGTCGCGCACGATGAGAAACGCGATCCCGCCGAGCACGACCACGGCCGCACCGAGGATGAGCAGCTGCTGCAGGGTGCTCAGGCCGCGGTCGTCGTCGCTGTCGGGAACCGGCGGAGCGGGCGGCGGCTCGCGCAACGGGGCGGGAACGTTCGGGCCGAGCTGCGCCCGGGCGGCCGGGGCCGCGGCCAGGACGAGCAGCAGGATGGTGAGCACTACGCCGAGCCGATGCATGGTGCGCGAGATTACGCGCAATGCCCGGCGGTCTCTCCGCCGACCCGCATACACTGCCGCCCATGGCCAAGCAGCGGCAGGTCCGCGTCGAGCAGAAGAGCGCCCTGGGTGCCATGAGCCAGCTCGAGGAACGCTCGGATGACGAGCTGCACGCCGAGACCCGCTTTCGCGCCGCGGCGCAGGCGATCCTCGGCGCCCGCGCGGCGGAGCGCTACGACGCGCAGACCGCGCGCGAGCACTTCCGCAAGGCGATCGCCGCCGCGCGCCCGCAGGAGCGCATGCAGCTGCGCCGCATGGCCGAGGCGTCGCTGGCGCTCGCCGAGCGCCGCCCGGACGACCTCAAGGCCGCCGTCGAGAAGCTCGGCCAGCAGGCGCCGTCCAACCGCCAGCTCTTCATCCTGCGGCTGATGGGCGTGCTGTCGCCGCCGAAGGGGGCGAGCCTCGCGATCCGCATCCGCAGCGTCCTCATCGTGCTCGCGATCATCGTCGTGCTGCTCGTCGTCGGCTTCGGGCTGGCGACGCTCCTGCTGCTGCCCTTCGGCGGCGGCTCGGTCCTCGGCACGTCGCTGTTCGGCCTGCTCGTCGTCATCGTCGCGCTGTCGGTCCTGGCGCTCCTCGGCAAGCGCAAGCAGACCGCCGCCCGTGCGAAGGCCCGGGCGGCCCGCGCCGGCGGCTAGCCGCGATGTGCGGGCGCTACACGCTCGCGACGCCGGACCCCGCTCAGCTGCGGGCGCGCTTCGCGCTCGGCGAGCGCCTGCAGCTGCGCCGGCGCTTCAACGTCGCGCCCGGCGACGACGTGCCCGCCGTGCTGCGGCTGCGCGACGACGCCGAGCCGCAGGGCGCGCTGCTGCGCTGGGGGCTCGTGCCCCACTGGGCCGCCGACCCAGCGCAGCTCGGCGTCAAGACGATCAACGCGCGCGCGGAGACCATCGCCGAGCGCCCCGCCTACCGCGACGCGTTCGCCCGCCGCCGCTGCCTGCTCGTCGCCGACGGCTTCTACGAGTGGTCCGGCGGCGTGCCGCACTGGATCACGCGCGCCGACGGCGCGCCGTTCGCATTCGCGGCGCTGTGGGCCTCGTGGCGCCCGCGGGGCGCCGATCGCGAGATCGAGCCGCTGCGCTCGTGCGCCATCGTCACGACGGCCTCGGCCGGAGCCGTGCGCGACCTGCACGACCGCATGCCGGTCATCCTGGACCCGTCGCAGGAGGAGCTGTGGATCGACCCCGCGGCGCCGGCCGAGGCGCTGCATGCCGTGCTTTCGCCCGACCGCGCCCCCGCGCTCGATGCCCGCCCCGTGAGCCGCGCCGTCAACGACGCGCGCCACGACGCGCCCGACTGCCTGGACCCGCCCGAGCAGCCCTCGCTGTTCTGAGCCCGACGCGGTCAGCCGGTCTTCGCCGACCGGATCCTGATCGACGCGATGACGACCGGGTCGATCGGCATCTCGCTCGCGGGATCGGTGGCGAGCGCGGCGATCCGCCGGACGACCTCGCGTCCGCCGACGACCGTGCCGAGCAGCGCGTAGTCGGGCGGCAGCGGCGCCTCGTCGGCGGTGACGACGAAGAACTGGCTGCCCGACGTGCCGGGCTGCTCGGTCTGCGTCTTGGCCATCGCGACGACGTACTTCGTGTATTTGAGCGTCTTCGGCGGCGGCTCGACGACCGTGTAGCCCGGCCCGCCGTTGCCGGTGCCCAGCGGGTCGCCGCCCTGGATGACGTAGTCGTTGCCGCCGGGCTTGGCGATGCGATGGAAGGTCAGCCCGTCGTAGAAGCGGTTGCGCGCCAGTCCCGCGAACGAGGACGTCGTCTTGGGGGCGCGGGCGACGTCGAGGCGGATCGAGATCGTGCCGCAGTTGGTCTTGACGACGGCCGTGTGGCGCAGCTTGGCGCTCAGGCGCTGCTTGGACCGCCGGCGGTTGGGGTTCGCCGAAGGCTCGGGCGTCGGGACCGCCTTGCAGCCGTCGTTCGTGCGCCGCGCGGCGACGCCGGGCGTCGTCTCGGTGGCGGTCGCGGTCGTGTCCGGCGGCGCGCCGGCGGCGGTCGTCGCCGGGCGCTTGAGCTCGCCGTCCTTGCCGCAGGCGGCGAAGATCGCGGCGGCGAGCAAGATCGCGGTCAGGATGAGCGCGCGTCGCACGGTCGCAGAGCGTAATGGCTCGCCGGCGGCGGAGCGTCCCTCGGCGAGCCCGCCCGCCGCCGGCGGTCAGCGGTCACACTGCCGGTGTGCCGCTCACCCCGCTCGTCGCGCGCTACGACCACCTCCTGCTCGACCTCGACGGCTGCGTCTGGGTCGGCGAGGAGCCGACGCCCGGTGCCGTCGACGCGATCGCGGCGCTGCGCGCTGCCGGCAAGAGCGTCGCGTTCGTCACGAACGACTCGCAGCTGGGAACCGAGGAGTACGTGCGCAAGCTCTGGCGCCTGGGCTTCCAGGCGTCGCTGGAGGAGGTCGTCACCGTCGGCGGCGCGCTGCAGTTCGTGCTCGCCGAGCGGTTCGCCGGTCGGGCCGCGGTCGTCATCGGCTCCCCCGCCCTGCACCGTCACGTCGAGGCGGCCGGCCTGCGGATCGTCAACAACACGACGTTCGCCAGCCGCGCCGACGTCGTCGTCGTCGCCTTTCACCCCGGGTTTGGCTACGACGAGCTGCGCGAGGCGACGCAGGCGGCGCTGCGCGGCGCCGCGCTGCTGGGCTCCAACCGCGACGCGACGTTCCCGGCCGCCGACGGGCCATGGCCCGGCTCGGGCGCGATCATCGCGGCGGTCGAGACGGCGAGCGGGCGCACCGTCGAGGCCGTCGGCAAGCCGGAGCCGACGCTCGTGCAGACGGCGCTGGACCGGCTCGGCCCCGGCCGCGCGCTGATGGTCGGCGACCGCGTCGACGCCGACCTCGGCGCCGCGCATGCGGCGGGCATCGACGGCGCGGTCGTCCTGACCGGCGCGTCGGATCGCGAGACCGCCGAGGCCGCGCGCGAGCCGAGCCCGGTGGCGATCGCCGAGTCGCTGCGCACGCTCGTGCTCGGCGGCTGAGCGCGGCGCGGCGAGTTCGCGCTGCGCGCGGCGGCCACGAGCGGTGCGCCGGCCCGGTGCGTCCGGCTCAGGTGCGCGTCCGCCCCTGCCTGAGCAGCTCGACGGCCTGCGCCGCGCGGCGCCGGCGCGTCTCGTCTCGCTTGGCCTCGTCGATCCAGCGCGCGTACTCCTTGCGATGCGAGTACGCCAGTCCCTCGAACGCGGCGCGCGCGGCCGGATCGTCCGAGAGCGCAGCGGCGAGCTCGGCGGGAATGTCCACCTCGCGCGGGGCGCAGTCGAGCTCGAGCAGGACCGTGACCTCGTCGCCCGCCTCGACGCCGGCCGCCTGGCGGACGGCGCGACTCAGGCCCAGCAGCGACTCGCCGCCCATCCGGCTGACCGTCGTGCGCCACGTGTGGCCCTCGACGGTGGCGCGGACGGGGAAGCGCCTGGCGCCCTCGCCGACCGCGGCGACCTGCTCGTCGTCGAGGACGATCGCGGCCGCCTGGCCGCGCGGCTGCAGGGTGGCCGTGAACCGTGCCGATCCCACGGGGGCACCCTACCCCGCCGGGGGCCCGGCCTTCCGGCTGTTCGGGGCGTCTTGGCGCCAACCGGGCCGGCCCACCCACCGCCCCGCGGCGCCCGGCCCTTGCGATAGTTGGCCCCCGTGGACCGCGACGTCGCCCTCATCTGCAACCCGTCGGCCGGCGGGGGGCGGGCCGGCCGCCTGCTGCCGCGCGCCGAGACCGCGCTGCGCGACCTCGGCGTGCGATCGCACAGCGCGGTCACGCGCGACCTCGCGCACGGCTGCGACCTGGCGAACCGGGCCGCGCGCGCCGGCGAGGCGGTCGTCACGCTCAGCGGCGACGGCCTCGTCGGCTGCGTCGTCGGTGCGCTGCGCGACGTCCCCGGGGCGCTGCTGGGCGTCCTGCCGGGCGGTCGCGGCAACGACACGGCGCGCGCGCTGGGCATCCCGTCGCAGATCGAGGCGGCGTGCGCGGTCGTCGCCCGCGGCGCCGAGCGCGACCTCGACATCGGCGACGTCGACGGGCGCTCGTTCATCGGCATCGCCTCGCTGGGCTTCGACTCCGACGCCAACCGCATCGCCAACGCCGCGCCCTCGCGGCTGGGCCGGCTCGTGTACGTCTACGGCGCGCTGCGCGCGCTGGCCGCCTGGCGCCCCGCCCGCTTCGAGCTGCTGCTCGACGGGGAGCCGCTCGCCATCACCGGCTACTCGGTCGCGGCCTGCAACACGTGCTGCTACGGCGGCGGGATGCGCCTCGCGCCGGGCGCCGAGGTCGACGACGGCCTGCTCGACGTCGTGCTCATCGCGCAGCTCTCCAAGCGCCGCTTCCTCGCCACGCTGCCAAGGGCGTTCAGCGGCGCGCACGTCGACAGCCCGGCGGTGCGCGTCGTGCGCGGCCGCGAGCTGCGCGTCGATGCCGACCGCCCGTTCACCGTCTACGCCGACGGCGACCCGATCGGCGAGACGCCGAGCACGATCCGCGCCGTCCCGCGCGCGCTGCGGGTCCTGGTCCCGGCGTGATGCTGCGCACGAAGATCTCCGTCGCGCGCGCCGCCGGAGCGCTGTCGCGGCGGACGGGACGCGGCGCGACGAGCCTGCCCGGCAAGCTGCTCATGCGGCTGGAGCCGCATGCGATCGCCCGGCTGGCGGCGCGGCTGCGCCACGGCAGCGCCGTCATCTCGGCGACGAACGGCAAGACGACGACGGCCGCGATGGCGGCCTCGATCCTCGAGCGCTCGGGCACGCGCCTCGTCCACAACCGCGCCGGCGCGAACATGGCCGGCGGCGTCGCCAGCGTGCTGCTCGGCGCGGCGCGCGGGGGCGGCATCGACGGCGACGCCGGGCTCTTCGAGGTCGACGAGTTCTGGCTGGACCGCGTCGTTCCCGACCTCGCGCCGCGGGCGCTGCTGCTGTGCAACCTCTTTCGCGACCAGCTCGACCGCTACGGCGAGCTCGAGGCGATCGCCGACCGCTGGGCGGCGACGATCGCGGCCGCGCCCGGCACGCGGCTCGTGCTCAACGCCGACGACCCGCTCGTCGCCGACCTCGGGCGCGAGCGCGAGGACGCCGTCTACTTCGGCGTGCAGGACGACGGCGTCGCGCTGCGCGGCATGGCGCATGCCTCGGACTCCAAGCACTGCCGCCGCTGCGGCGCCCCGTACGTCTACGACGCGGTCTACATGGGCCATCTCGGGCGCTACCACTGCCCCAACGGCGACTCGCGCCGGCCGCGGCCGGCGGTCTTCGCCGACGCGGTCGTGCTCGACGGCACGCGCGGCGCGCGCTTCGAGCTGCACGCGGGGGGCGAGCACGCGGCCGTCGCGCTGCCCCTCCCCGGCCTCTACAACGTCTACAACGCGCTCGGCGCCGCGGCGCTCGCGCGCACGCTCGGCGCGAGCTTCGCCGACGTCGTCGCCGGCCTGGAGGCGACGCGGGCGGCGTTCGGGCGCGCCGAGACGGTGTCCGTGGGCGGCCGCGAGCTCGCGATCCTGCTCGTGAAGAACCCGGCGGGCGCCAACGAGGTGCTGCGCACGCTCGCGCTCGACGAGGGCGAGCACGACGTCTTCGCCGTGCTCAACGACAACACCGCCGACGGGCGCGACGTGTCGTGGGTGTGGGACGCCGACTTCGAGCTCATCGCCCCGCGGGTGCGGCGTGTGACGTGCAGCGGGACGCGCGCCGCCGAGCTGGCCGTGCGGCTGAAGTACGCGGGCGTGGAGCCCGAGCGCATGCGCGTCGTGCCGGCGCTCGAGCGCGGCCTCGACGCGGCGCTCGCCGACGGCGAGGGCCGGCTCGTCGCGCTGCCGACGTACACGGCGATGCTCGCCCTGCGCGAGCTGCTCGTCGCGCGCGGCGTGGCGCGGGGGTCGTTCGCATGAGCGCGGCGGGCCGTCGCGGCGCGGCGCGGGGGGTCGTTCGCATGAGCGCGGCGGGCCGCCGCGGCGTGGCGCGGGGGGTCGTTTGCATGAGCGCGGCGGGCCGTCGCGGCGCGGGTGGGCGGGCCCGATGAGCGACGCGATCTGGCACGACGTCGAGTGCTCGCGCTACGACGCCGACGTGCCGCTGTGGCGCGATCTCGCCGCGGCGTCCTACGGGCCGATCCTCGACGTCGGCGCCGGAACGGGCCGCGTGAGCCTCGACCTCGCCCGCCGGGGCCACGAGGTCGTCGCGCTGGACATCGACGGCGAGCTGCTCGCCGTGCTGCGCGAGCGCGCCGCGGCCGAGCGGCTGGAGATCGCGACCGTCATCGGCGACGCGGGCGCGTTTGACCTCGAGCGCCACGACTTCGCGATCGTCATGGCGCCGATGCAGACCGTGCAGCTGCTCGGCCGCGAGGGCCGGCTCGGCTTCCTGCGCTCGGCGCGCGCGCACGTCGCGCCCGGCGGCCTCGTCGCGATCGCGCTCGCCGACGCCCTGGAGACCTTCGACGCCCGCCACGTCCTGCTGCCGCTGCCCGACCAGCTCATCGTCGACGGCGCGCTGTACTGCAGCCAGCCCGTCGCGCTGCGCGACCACGGCGACACGGTCGCGATCGAGCGCATCCGCCAGGTCCTCACGGCCGACGGCCGGCGCACGGCGAGCGACAACGTCCTGCACCTCGACCGCGTCTCGATCGCCGAGGTCGAGGCCGAGGGCCGCGCGGCCGGGCTGACGGCGCTGCCGGCACGGCTCGTCGACGCCACCGAGGAGCACGTCGCCACGAGCGTCGTGATGCTGCGTGGCTGAGCGGCCCGGCGCCACGGTGCGCGTCTGCGCGCTGTACCCCGACCTCATGAACATCTACGCCGACCGCGGCAACCTGCTCATGCTCGAGCGCCGCTGCCGCTGGCGCGGCATCGGCTTTCAGGTGACGCCCGCCGGGCTCGGCGAGGCCGTCGACCCCGGCGCGCACGACCTCTACTACCTCGGCGGCGGCCAGGACCGCGACCAGCGCCTGTGCGCGCTGGACCTCGTCCAGAGCAAGCGCGACGCCCTGCACGCGGCCGCCGCGCGCGGCGCCGTCGTGCTCGGCGTCTGCGGCGGCTACCAGCTGCTCGGCCACCGCTACGCGCTCGGCGACGAGGAGATCCCCGGCCTCGCGCTCGTCGACCTCGAGACGGTCCGCTCCGACGGGCCGCGCCTGATCGGCAACGTCGCGATCGAGGTCGACCTCGACGGCGACGGCGAGCGCCGCGTCCTCGCCGGCTTCGAGAACCACGCCGGGCGCACCGAGCTCGGCGCCGGCGAGCGCCCGCTCGGGCGCGTGCTGAAGGGCCACGGCAACACGGGCTCAAGCGGCGCCGAGGGCGTGCGGCGCGGCGGCGTCCTCGGCACGTACCTGCACGGCCCGCTGCTGCCCAAGAACGCCTGGTTCGCCGACTGGCTCATCGCGCGCGCGCTGGGCGTCGAGCCCGGCGCGCTCGCCGCGCTCGACGACGCGCTGGAGGACGCCGCGCACGCCGAGGCGCGGCGCGCCGCGGGGATCTGAGCGACGCGCCGCGTCGCCGGCGCGGCGATCGACCACTGACGCGTGGACTGACAGCGATCACCCGCACGACAGCAGTGCACGAATGTCGCGACGAAGCGTCACCGTTCGCGGCATGGCTGCTGTAGCGTCGTCGACGCTCGTTTAAGTGACATGTGAGGCGGCCCATGGACCTGGACCACAAGCTCGACCTCGCCGTCGTCGGAGCCGGAGTGTCGGGGACCTACTGCGCGTGTCGCCTGCAGCAGGCGATGGGCGCCGCCGGCAGCATCGGCCTGTTCGAGTACAGCGACCGCATCGGAGGGCGGCTGTACTCGGTGACCCTCCCGGGGCTGCCCCACATCAGCACGGTTCGGATCGTCGCGGTGCCCTTGCGCGCCGAGATCGTCACGTCGTCGATGTCCAGCGCGACGGTCTCGCCGATCCGCAGCCCACCGAACAGCATCAACACGACGAGCGCCCGGTCGCGCGCGCCGGCGCGCTCGGCCGCGCGCAGCAGCACGCGCTGCTCGTAACGCGACAGCGCCCGCGGCGCCGCGACGGGCAGCGACTCGCGGCGCACGTTCGCGAGCCCGAGGCCCAGCTGGCGGTAGAGATGATCGACAGTACAGCGATGTCGCGGAGTTCGCGTACACCGCCGGGACAGCGCCTTCGTCGGCGAAGTTCAGCGCGACGCGACGCGTGCCGGGGTGGCGCAGCGCCGCCACGCGATGCAGGCAGCGATCGGCGCGCAGCAGGTACGCCCCGTCGCAGGCGGGCTCGATCCTCCTCACCAGGCCGGCGGCACGCGCGAACGACACGGCCTCGTCGACGGGGCCGCCCGGGTCGAATCCCAATCGCTCGCATATGCCGGCCCACCCCGGGATGACCTCGAGTGCTCGCCGCCGCATCCCGGCGCCGGCGCCTCGAGCACGACGACCAACGCGTACGGCGGGTCATCAAGGTGCCAGCCGTGCGTCGAGCCCTGCGCCCAGTAGGAAACGACGCTTGACCACGTTGCCCGTCGACGCCCGGCAAGCGCTTGCGCGTCGGACCGCTCACGCGTGGAGGATGAAGATCGCGCAGCCGTCACACCTGGACAGATCTGCGTCAGTCGACTTGACTACGACCGCAGGGAGCCTCGGCGGTCAAGCCGGCACGCGATCAGGGGGAAAGCAAGACATGCAGAAGGCACAGCGCACGGCGGTCGTCGTTTGGGGAGTCCTTGCGTTCGGGTCCGCGCCGGCGGTCGCCCAGGCAGGCATCCTCGACGGGTCGCTCAACAACGCCAACGTCATAAGCAACGTGAACGTTTTGGGCGTCTCGGTCGACGCGCGAGTCGGTCCGAGGGATGCGAACAGCAACGAAAACGTCAGGGCGGCCGTAGGCGTGCAGAACAACAAGATCGTCGATGCGCGGGTCAGTGATCCGACGCCGTCGTCGTCGCGCGCTCGTCGGGGCCGGTCGAAGTCCGCGCCTCGCGCGAGATCTCGCCGCTGACGGCGAGATCTCGTCGCGGGCGCCGGTGCTCGATGTCACGCGCTCGAGTCTGCCGTTCACACCCGGCTGTCACGCAGCGCTGCGGGTGCTGTGCCGTCAGCTTGACACTTGACGCACAGGGTTGCACGAAAGCTTCGCCGGGTTAGCCCGTGCGCTGCTCGATGTATGCGATGGCGTCGCTGACGCGGATGATCTTCTCCGGCGTCCTCGTCGGCGAACTCGATCGCGAACTGAGGGTGTCAGACTAACTGTGTAGGCGCTTGATGTGACGGTAACGGTGGTTGGGTCGGTTGGTCAAGGTGTGGTGGTCAGCGCGAGCCCGCGCGGCGCCGGCCCTTGCAGCCGCCCCGCGGCCAACCCGGGCACGCGCCGGCCCCGGATGCCGCGGACACGCTGACCTACGTGCGCTTCTACGACGAGCTCGCCAGCTTCCTGCGCACCCGTGAGCTGCTCGAGGACGTCGTGCTCGTGCTCGGCGAGAGCACCTCGCTGTACGTCATTGGCAACCTCCCGGGCCTGCCGCGCGACAGCTTCGTCGCGCAGGCGGCGTGGGGCTCGCTCGGGCAGGAGACGGGCTGCGCGCTCGGCGTCGCGCTCGGCAGCGCCAAGCGTCCCGTCGTCGTCGCGGGCGACGGGGGCTTCCGGATGGCCTGCCAGGAGCTGTCCAGCCTCGCGGCCGAGAACGTCGGCGCCGACGTGTTCGTCATCAGCAAACGACGTGTACGCGATCGCGCAGGCCTTCGTCGAGCTGGGGGCGTTCACGAGCGGGCGCTTCGCGGGCTTCGACGAGCTCGCGCCCCGGGACTACCAGGCGCTGGCCGCCGCGCTCGGCGCCAGGGGCCGCCGTGTCGCGACCGTCGCACAGCTGCGCAAGGCGATGTCGGAGGCCTGGGAGGATGCGGAGGGGCCCACGCTGGTCGAGGTGGTCGTCCCGAGGACCGATCTCGCACCGCCAGCTACGGCGGCTGGCGGCGCCGCCCGCCCCGAGCCCCGGCGGTCGGACCCCGAACGCCGCCGACTGACCGAGAAATCGCGCTTCGGCCCGCACCGCGCGGGTAGTATCGCGCCCGTGCAGGGTCAGCCCGACGGTTCCACGGCGCAGCCGCTGGAGTTCGACGACGTCACGAAGCGCTACCCCGGAAGCGCGTCGGCCGCCGTCGACGGGCTGTCGCTGGAGATCCCCGCCGGCGAGATCTGCGTCTTCGTCGGCCCGTCGGGCTGCGGCAAGACGACCGCGATGCGGATGGTCAACCGCATGATCGACATCACGTCGGGCGACATCCTGCTCGGCGGCCACAGCGTCAAGCAGCGCAAGCCGGCCGACCTGCGGCGCGACATCGGCTACGTCATCCAGCACGTCGGGCTGTTCCCGCACTGGACGATCGCCGACAACATCGCGACGGTGCCGAAGCTCGCGGGCTGGGACAAGGCCCGCATCGAGGCGCGCGTCGACGAGCTGCTGGAGCTCATCGGCCTGCCGGCCGACACGCGCTCGCGCTATCCGGGCCAGCTCTCGGGCGGCCAGCGCCAGCGCGTCGGCGTCGCCCGCGCGCTGGCGATCGACCCGCCGGTCATGCTCATGGACGAGCCGTTCGGCGCGATCGACCCGATCAACCGCGAGCGCCTGCAGAACGAGTTCCTGCGCCTGCAGGCCGAGCTGCGCAAGACGATCGTCTTCGTGACGCACGACATCGACGAGGCGATCAAGATGGGCGACCGCATCGCGATCCTCCAAGACGGCGGCAAGCTCGCGCAGTACGCCGCGCCCGCCGAGCTGCTCATGTACCCCGCCAGCCGCTTCGTCGAGGACTTCGTCGGCTCGGACCGCGCCCTGAAGCGCCTCGCGCTGCAGCGCGTGCGCGACATCGACCTGTGGTCGGCGGCGGCGATCCGGATCGGGACCGCCTGCGGCGAGGCTCGGGCGGCGATCGACGACGCCGACGTTCCGATCGGCATGCTCGTCGACGAGGCCGGCAGGCCGAAGGGCTGGCTCAGCGAGCGCGCGCTCGCCGGCGAGCGCGTCACCGAGGACCTGCGCTCCAGGGCGCATCCGATGCTCGATCTCGACGACATCCTGCGCGACGCGCTCGCCGACCTGCTGTCCAGCGAGACGCGCTACGGCGCGGTCGTCGACTCGCGCGGCGCGCTGGCCGGGATCCTCTCGCTCGAGGTCATCCAGCACTTCCTGCAGGCCCCCCCGCGCGAGGCGGCCTCGGGCGCCGACCTGCTCGCCGAATGATCCTGCCCCCGCTCGCCCAGCTGCAGATCCAGAAGCCGGGCGGCACCGACACCTGCGTGGCGTCCAACGGCTTCTGCCCGGAGTGGATCGTCACGCACCTGGACCGCTACTGGACGCCGCTGCTCGAGCACGTCTACCTGACGATCGTGCCCGTCGCGATCGGCTTCGCGATCTCGCTCGTGCTCGCGATCATGGCGCATCGCAGGCAGTGGCTGACGGCGCCGATCATCACCGTGACCGGCATCTTCTTCGCGATCCCGAGCATCGCCGCGTTCTTTCTGCTGCAGCCGCTCACCGGGCTGGGCTACACGACGGCGATCGTCGCGCTCGTCTCCTACACGCTGCTGATCATCTTTCGCAACATCACGACGGGGCTGCGCAACGTGCCGCCGGAGACCGTCGACGCCGCGATCGGGCAGGGCATGACCGACCGCCAGGTGCTCCTCCGCGTCGAGCTGCCGCTGGCGGTGCCGGAGATCATGGCCGGGCTGCGCATCGCGACCTCGACGACCGTCGGGCTCGCGGCGCTCGCCGTGTTCGCCGGTGCGGGCGGGCTCGGCGCCGAGATCCTGCGCGGCAGCGACAAGTTCTTCAAGTCCAACGTCGCCGTCGCCGGAGGCCTCGCCGTGCTGCTGGCGGCCGCGTTCGACCTGCTCATCCTCGCGCTGCAGCGCCTGATCACGCCCTGGCGCCGCGCATGACGACGGCGGCGCCGCTGGCGATCCTCGGCGACTTCGGCCAGGCGATCGAGTTCATCTTCCGCGAGCGCGAGTCGGTCTCCGGCGGCGTGCAGATCGGCGGCATCTCCGAGCTTGCCGGCTTCGGCGCGACGCACATGTTCGTCTCGATCGTGGCCGTCGCGATCGCCGCCGCGCTGGCGATCCCGCTCGCGCTCTGGCTCGGCCACATCGGCCGTGGCGACTTCGTCGCGACCGCGACGTCGAACGTCGGGCGCGCGGTCCCGTCGCTGGCGCTGCTGGCCTTCTTCTACGCGTTCATCGGCCTGGGCTACACGAACGTCATCACGGTGCTCGTCCTGCTCGCGATCCCGCCGCTGATCACGAACACGTACGTCGGCGTGCGCCAGGTCGACCGCGACACCGTCGACGCCGCGCGCGGGCAGGGGATGACCGGCATGGAGATCGTGCGCAAGGTCGAGCTGCCGCTCGCGCTGCCGACGATCTTCGGCGGGCTGCGCACGTCGGCGGTCAACGTCGTCGCCACCGCGACGATCGCGCCGCTCGCCAACGTCCAGACGCTCGGCGAGCCGATCGTCACGCCGCAGACCTACGGCTTCGTCGGTCAGCTCGGCGCCGCGATCCTCGTCGCGGCGATCACGATCGCCGTCGACTTCGCCTTTGCCCGCCTGCAGCGGGCCGTCACGCCCGAGGGCCTCAGGCCCCCGAAGCCGGCCCGGCGCCGGTGGTTCGCACTCCCGACCAGAAGGAGAGTTCCCTCCACATGACCTCGACCTACCGCAGGATGATCGCCGCGCTGGCAGTCCTCAGCGCCGGCGTCGCCCTCGCCGCGTGCGGCGACGACGCCCAGACGACGGACGCCGGCGGCGGCAGCGGCGCCGCCGAGACCGCGATCAAGAGCGATCCGGCGAACGCCTCCAAGCCGACGGTCACGGTCGGGTCCAAGAACTTCACCGAGCAGTTCATCCTCGGCGAGGTCTACGCGCAGACGCTCGAAGCGCTGGGCTACAAGGTCAAGCGGCGCCTGAACCTCGGCTCCGAGCAGGTCGCCTTCAAGGCCCTGAAGGGCGGCAGCGTCGACATGTACCCCGAGTACACGGGCACGGCGCTGACCTCGTTCTTCGAGGTCAAGACGAAGGACGTCCCCAAGGACGCAGACGCGGCCTACGAGCAGGCCAAGGCCGACTACGCCAAGAACGACATCACGGCGCTCGAGCGCACGCCGTTTCAGAACACGTTCGTGATCGCCTCGACGAAGGCGACCGCCGACAAGGCCGGCAACCCGAAGACCGTCTCCGAGCTGTTCGCGAACAACCCGAAGCTCTCGATCTCGGGCTTCCCGGAGTGCCGCCAGCGCCAGGACTGCCTGCTCGGCCTGCGCTCGACGTACGGCTTTCAGGGCAAGTTCGTCTCCTCCGACGGCAAGTTCAACGACCTCGACAACGGCCAGTCGGACCTGACGCTCGCCTTCGGGACCGACCCCCAGCTGGCGCTGGACACCTACGTCGACTACGAGGACGACAAGAGCTTCTTCCCGCCGTACCACATCACGCTGGGCATCCGCGACTCGACCGTCGAGGAGCTCGGTCCGGACACGATCAAGACCCTCGAGGCGGTACAGAAGCCGATGACCGAGGAGGTCATGCGCGAGCTCAACCGCCGCGTCGAGCTCGAGAAGCAGTCGGCGAAGAAGGTCGCCGGCGACTACCTCAGCGAAGAGGGGTTCGTCCAGTAGGCGGCGGGCGAGCCGGGGCCTCGCTCAGGTGCCATGAGGACAGAGACCCCCGTGCGCGTTGTGGGGGAAGGAG
>CAVRMD010000019.1:0-280264 GCA_963722455.1 uncultured Solirubrobacteraceae bacterium | reverse complement strand
CCAGCGGCGTGCCCTCCGCGGTCGGCTCGCCGGCGGCGATGCGCACGCCCGCGGCGTCCGGCGCGGCGGTGCCCTGCGCGAGCATTGCGATGGCCTCGGAGGCGGTCGGCGAAATGGTGAGCACGAAGGCCCACCTCCTTTCGGACGGGTCCTACGCGCCTACCCGGCCCAGGGGTGCGGAAACGGGGGTGCTCAGGCCAGCGGCGAGCGCGACGGCGGCGGCAGCGGCGAGCGCGCCGCTCAGGCCAGCGGCGAGCGCGACGGCGGCGGCAGCGGGTCATAGCGCGCCAGCAGCTCCTCGACCGGGAGCACGATGACGCCCTCGCGCGGGTCGCCGACCCAGCAGCCGCCGCCGTTGGCGAGCACGTAGGCCGCATAGGCCGCCGCGCAGGCGTCGAGCTCGTCGAGCGTGCGGTGCCAGAGGCCGCCGTCGGCGTCGACGACGCCGCGCAGCCGCAGGGCCGCGATCCGCTGCTGCAGGCCCCAGGGCGTGCGCTTCGGCGGCGGCCGGTGGCCGATCATCGAGCAGAACACGGCATCGGGATAGGTCTCGCAGAGGCGCCCGAAGCGCAGCGCACCGGTGTCGATGCGCCCGGCCACGGTGCCGCCGGCGTCGGGCCGGAAGACGGTCAGCGGCGCGAGCGCGTCGAAGAGCTCGAAGCCGACCCCGATCCAGCGCTCCCAGTTGGCGAGCGCCTGGCTGGCCGACGGCACGGGGTACAGCGGCAGGCGCCGGCGAAACAGCAGCGCATCGCAGACGCGGTGGCGCTCGAAGCGCCCGTCGGGCAGGCCGAGCTCGGCGCGCAGCGCTGCGCCGGGGGCGAGCAGGTCGAGGCGATGGCCCGACGGCGCATCGACGGCCGCGACCGCCTCGCCGCCGAAGCCGAGCACGGTCCGCGCGACCGCCTCGACGGTGCCCGGCACGTAGAACGTGGCGACGAGCTCGACCTCGCCGCCGTTGACGCCGCGGCGCTCGTGCAGCGTGCAGAGCTGCTGGTTGGCGGCGGTGGCGGAGACGTCGATGCCGCAGTAGCGCATGCGGCTCAGCCTCGCACGCGGGTCACGCGCCGCTCGTGCACGAGCGCGCACGCGCGACGACGGCGGGCTTGCGCGCGGCGTCCCGGACGTAGGCGACCGCGGCGGCGGCGCCGGGGTTGGCGATGACCTCCTCGAGGCCCGGGTCGCGCCCGCCCTCCGGGAGCGCGTAGAAGATCCGCCAGTCGCCGCCCTTGGCCGACACGCGGTCCTCGCGCACGGCGATGACCGGCATGTCGGCGGCGGCGAACGTGAGGTCGCGCGCGCTCGTCGCGATCCGCGCCCCGGCAGCGCGCCAGCAGCGTGCGTAGGCGCTCGCCCGCGCGCTCGTCGTGCTCTCGTCGCGCCGGGCGACGGCGTCGACGCGCCACGCGCCGTCGACCTTCACGAGCGTCGTCGCCGGCTCGGATCCGGCGGCGGCTCCGCGCTCGGCGCCGGGGCGGATCGCGATCGTCGCGCGATCTGCGGAGATCGTGATCGCGCCGCTGCCGGCGACGCCCGAGTCGACGCTGGCGACGTTCGCCGGGCAGTCCCGGATGGCGTCGCGCGCGCGCGCCGTCAGCAGGCGGCAGGCGCGCTCGCCGTCGCCCGCGTCGATGGCGCGGCGAAACTCCTGGGCGACCGCCCGCACCTTCGTCTCCTCCGAGACGCCGCACGCCGCCAGCGCCGCGGCGGCGCCGAGCAGGAGCAGCAGCGTCGCAGCGGTCGAGCGCATCGGGGTGCTGCGCTCAGCCCGCAAGCTGACCCAGTCGCTGGACGGCCTGCACCAGCCGGTCGTCGGGCGTCGTCAGCGAGATGCGAAAGAAGCCCTCGCCGTTGGGCCCGTAGGCCCCGCCCGGCGAGATCACGACGCCCGCCTCGTCGAGCACGTGCTCGCAGTACGCCGCGGCGGTCTCGAAGCCGGCCGGGATCGGCGCCCAGATGTAGATCGTGCCCTTCGGCGGGGTGACGTCGACGCCGATCGCGCGCAGCGCGTCGACGACGAGGTCGCGGCGGCGCAGGTACAGCGCGTTCATCTCGGCCTTGTCGCCGTCGGCGTCCGGGCTCAGCGCGGCGACGCCGGCGAGCTGGACGGCCTCGAAGAGCCCGGAGTCGATGTTCGTCTTCAGCCGCCAGTAGTGCTCGATCGCCTCCGCGTTGCCGACGATCGCCGCGCAGCGCCAGCCGGTCATGTTGTAGCCCTTGGACAGCGAGAAGACCTCGACCCCGACCTCCTTGGCGCCGGGCGTCGCGAGGAACGAGGGCGCGCGGTAGCCGTCGTACGTCGTCTCGGAGTACGCGTTGTCGTGGACCGCCAGGATGTCGGTCGCGCCGACGTAGTCGACGACCTGCTCGAAGAAGCCCTCGCGCACGACGGCGCCGGTCGGGTTGTTGGGGTAGTTGAAGAACATGAGCTTCGCCCGCGCCCGGTCGGCGTCGGAGATCGCCATGAGGTCGGGCGTGAAGCCGTGCTCGGGCAGCAGCGCCATGAGCACCGGGTCGGCGCCGGCCATGAGCGGACCGCCGGTGTAGACGGGGTACCCCGGGTCGGCGCTGAGCACCGCGTCGCCGGGGTCGGCGAACGCCAGGTTGAGGTTGAAGATGCACTCCTTGGCGCCGATCGCCGGCATGATCTCCGTCGCCGGGTCCAGCTCGACGTCGAAGCGGCGCATGTAGAAGTCGGCGACCGCCTCGCGGAACTCGGGGCGCCCGCGGTTGGAGGGATAGCGGTGCGTGCCCGGCTCGGTGACGGCCTGTGCCATCGCGTCGACGACGAGCGCGGGCGTCGGCCGGTCGGGGTCGCCGATGCCGAGCGAGATGACGTCGACGCCCTGCGCCTTCTTGGCGGCGATCTTGCGCTCGAGCTCGGCGAAGAGGTAGGGCGGGATGAGGTCGAGGCGGGTGCTGGGCTTCACAGGTTCTCCAGTTCGGTGCAGAAGTCGTCGGCGAGCTCGCCGCGGTACACGGGCCGGGCCCATCCCGTGAGGTCGAAGTGCAGGTCCTCGGCGACGCCGACGAGCAGCTCGCCGCCGTCGAGGCGCACCGTGACGGGCGCGTCGCCGCCGCTCAGCGCGTAGGCGACCGCGGCGCCGCTGGCCCCGGTCCCGGAGGACATCGTCTCCCCCACGCCGCGCTCGAAGATCCGGGCGCGGATGACGCCCGGCTCGATCTCGGCGTACCAGGAGACGTTGGTGCGGTTGGGAAACAGCTCGTGATGCTCGATCGCCGGGCCGATCGCGGCCAGGTCGAGCGCGTCGAGGTCGGCGACGTCGGGATGGTGGATCGCGCACTGCGGGTTGCCGACCGCGACGTGCTGGAAGCGCCAGGTCCGCCCGCCGGCCTGCAGCTCGCCCGCCCCGTCGTCGCTGCCGCTCGGGTAGTCCTCCGAGCGCGTGCGCGCCCGGCCCATGTCCAGCGTGCAGGTGTCCGGGCCCGTGATGTGCGGGCGGATCTCCCCCGCCGCGGTCTGGATCGAGAAGCGGTCGGCGTCCGCCAGGCCGTGGCGGCGCAGGTACATGACGGCCTCGCGGGCGCCGTTGCCCGACAGCCCGGACTCCGAGCCATCGGGGTTGAAGATGCGCAGGCGCGCGACGAAGCCGGCCTCGTCGGGCGCCGACAGCAGCAGGATGCCGTCCGACCCGACGCCCGTGTGGACGTCGCAGATGCGCTCGATGCGCGCGGGCGTCAGCTCGAACCCAAGCGCCCGCTGCTCGAAGATGAGGTAGTCGTTGCCGAGCGCCTGCCACTTCTCGAATGCGATGGAGGCCATGCGGGCGCGGAGTCTAAGGACCGCCCGCGAGCAGCGCCGCGGCGACCTCGTCGGCGCCGCGATCGCCGATCTCGACGACCTCCACGCCCGCGAGCTTGCGCATCCACGTCAGCTGGCGGCGCGCGAAGTTGCGGGTGCGGCGCTTCATCGCCTCGACGTCGCCGGTCAGCAGCTCCTCGAAGCCGAGCGCCACCCGGGCCGTCGGCGACGCGCCGGCGGCATGTGCGCGGCGCACCTCGTCGACGGCGCCGGCGGCGACCATCGCGTCCACGCGCGCCTCGATGCGCGCGTACAGCTCGTCGCGGCCGCGCACGAGGCCGACGAGCCGCGTCGGGTGGCGCGTCTCGCGCGTCCACAGCTGGCTGTCGGCGCTCGGCGGCTCGAGCGCTCCCTGGTCGTGCAGCTCGAGCGCGCGGACGATCCGGTGGCGGTCGCGCGGCGCGATCGCCTCCGCCGCCCAGGGGGCCACGCCGGCGAGCTGCGCGTGCAGCGCCTCGGGCCCGCGGGCGCGCAGCTCGGCCTGCCAGCGCTCGCGCGCGCCCTCGGGGGGCGGCGGGCGCAGCGTCAGCTCGGCGAGCGCGGCGCGCAGGTACAGGCCCGTGCCGCCGACGACGATCGGGACGGCGCCGGCGGCGAGCAGCCCGTCGATCTCGGCGTGGGCGAGCTCGGCGTACTCGGCGACGGAGAAGCGCGCGTCGACCGGCAGGATCGAGACGAGGCGGTGCTCCAGGCGCGCGCGCTGGGCGCGGTCGGGAGCCCCGGTGAGGATCTCCAGCCCGCGGTAGACCTGCAGCGCGTCGGCACAGACGGCGACCGGCTGCGCGCCGCCGGCGCGCAGGCGCTCGGCGAGGGCGATCGCGACGTCGGTCTTGCCGACGGCCGTCGGGCCGAAGAGCGCGAGCACCTGGTGCACCACGAACGCAGTATGGGCGGCCGCCGCCGTGCGAGTATCGTCCGAGGGCGATGAGCGTTCGCATCGCGTGCGGGCTGTCGACCTCGTCGGATCCACGGGCCGGGGCGGTCGAGGCAGCCACGAAGGTCGCGGGCGAGCTGGCGGGGCGCAGCATCGACCTGGCCGTGGTCTTCGCGTCCGGCGCGCATCTCGCGGCGCCCGAGGCGACGCTCGAGGGCGTCCACGACACGCTGCAGCCCGACGTGCTCATCGGCTGCGGGGCGGGCGGCGTCGTCGGCGACGGCCGCGAGATCGAGGACGGCACCGCCGTGACCGTCTGGGCGGCGGCGTTCGAGAACGGGATCGTGTCGACGTTCCACGCCGAGGTGACCGAGGTCGAGGACGGCGTGGCGATCGCCGGCGTGCCCGACCTGCAGGGCGCCGGCGGGGCGATCCTGCTGCCCGACCCCTACTCGTTCCCGACCGACGCGGTGCTCTCCGAGCTCGCCGAGCGCTCGCCGGGCGTGCCGGTCCTCGGCGGGATCTCAAGCGTCCGGACGCTGCGCGGCCAGGCGGCGCTGTTCCTCGGCGAGCGCGTCGTCTCCGGAGGCGCGGTCGGGGTGCGCTTCGACGGCGTCGAGCTGCTGCCCTGCGTCTCGCAGGGCGCGACGCCGATCGGCCCCGAGCTCGAGATCACCTCCGGCGAGGGGCGGCTCATCCGCGAGCTCGCCGGGCGCCCGGCGCTCGGCGCGCTGCGCGCGGTGCTCGACCGGATGGACGACGCCGAGCGCGAGATGCTGTCCGAGGGCATGCTGCTGGGCATCGTCGTCGAGGGCGGGCTGGGCGACACGCAGCACGGCGACTTCCTCGTGCGCAGCGTGCTCGGCGGCGACCCGGAGACCGGCACGATCGCCGTCGGCGCGACGATCCGCGAGGGCCAGCGCGTGCGCGTGCATGCCCGCGACGCGGCCTCCGCCGACCGCGACCTGCTCGACGCGCTTGCCCTGCGCCGCGAGGCGCTCGGCTCCGACGCGCCCGCCGGCGCGCTCATGTTCACGTGCAACGGGCGCGGCCGCGGCATGTTCGGCGTGCCCGACCACGACGCGACGGCGCTCGCCGGGGCGTTGGGCAACGTCCCGACCGCCGGCTTCTTCGCGGCGGGCGAGATCGGCCCGGTCGGCGGGGAGAACTTCCTGCACGGCTTCACGGCGACCGTCGCCGTCTTCGCCTCCTAGCGGGTCGGGGCTCGCGGCGGACGACTCGCGGCGGCGCGGCGTCGTAGTCTTGCGCGCATGAACGTCGGCGCAAGGACGGTCCTGATCACCGGGGCGTCGGGTGGCCTCGGTCACGCGATCGCCCGCCGCCTCGCGGCCGCGGGCGCGCGCGTCGTGCTGTCCGGCCGCCGGGGCGACGTGCTCGTGGCGCTGGCCGGCGAGATCGGCGGCGAGGTCGCGCCGGCCGATCTCTCCGACGTCGACGCGGTGCGGGCCCTGGCCGCCGCCCACACGCACGTCGACATCCTCGTCGCCAACGCGGGCGTCCCGGCGTCCGGCCGGCTGCAGACGTATGCGGACGACCAGATCGAGCGCGCGCTCGACGTCAACCTGCTCGCGCCGATCATCCTCACCCACGCGCTGGCGCCGCACATGGTCGACCGCGGCAGCGGCCACATCGTGTTCATGTCCTCGCTCGCCGGCAAGACGGCGACCGCCGGCAGCTCGCTGTACAACGCGACGAAGTTCGGCCTGCGCGGCTTCGCCGGCGCGATGCGCGCCGAGCTGCACGGCACCGGCGTCGGCGTGTCGACGATCTTCCCCGGTTTCATCCGCGACGCCGGGATGTTCGCCGACGCGCACGTCAAGCTGCCGTTCGGCGTCGGCACGAAGACCCCCGAGCAGGTCGCCGAGGCCACGCTGCGGGCGATCGAGCGCAACCGCGGCGAGATCGACGTCGCGCCCGTCGGCCTGAAGGTCGGCACGCTGCTCGGCGGGGTCGCGCCCGAGACCGCGGCGCGCGTGACGCGCAGGTCCGGGGGCGACGACATCGCCATGCAGTTCGAGACCGGCCAGCTCGACAAGCGCTGAGGCAGCGCCGGTCGCGCCCGGCCGGACGGTCGCGCGCACGATCAGAAGAGCGTCGCCTGAACGTCCTCGGCGCGCGCCGGCCCTGACGAGGCGCCGGGCGCCCTCGCCCGGTCGTCCCCGCCCTGCGCGCGCCCGCCAAACCGGCTCGGCGGCGGCACCCCGGGATGGTGCAGCAGCGCCGCGAGCCGCCGGCGCTCGGCCGGCGGTGCGTACGCCCCGCGGGCGTAGAGCTGCTCGTAGAGCGCCACGAGGTCGGGCCTGTACTGCCGCAGCCAGTCCATGTAGATCCCCCTGACCGCGCCGCGCAGGTGCAGCGCGATCCCGCCGATCCCGGTCGCCCCCGCATCCGCCGCGGCCTCAAGCAGCGCCTGCACCTGTTCGGGCGCGTCGTTGATCCCGGGCATGAGCGGCGCGACGAGCACGCCGGTCGGGATCCCCGCGCGGTTGAGCTCGGCGACGGCCTCCAGGCGCGCCTGCGGATGCGGCGTGTGGGGCTCCGTGGCGCGCCAGGCCCGCGCATCGAGCGTGGGGATCGACAGGTTGGCGTGGACGTCCGCCACCGCCGCGATCTGCAGCATGAGATCCAGGTCGCGCAGCAGCAGCGGCGACTTCGTCAGGATCGAGCACGGGTTGCGCGCGTCGCGCAGCGCCTCCCAGATCCCCGGCATGAGGCGGTAACGCGACTCGACCCACTGGTAGGGGTCGGTGTTCGTCCCGAGCGCCACGTGCTCGCCCTTCCAGGACGGCCGCCCGAGCTCGGCGCGCACCACCTCCGGCGCGTTGACCTTGACGACGATCTCGCGCTCGAAGTCCCGGCCCGCGTCGAAGTCAAGGTACGTGTGCGTCGGCCGCGCGAAGCAGTACACGCAGGCGTGCGTGCATCCGCGGTACGGGTTGATCGTCCAGCGAAACGGCATCCGCGAGGCCGCCGGAACCCGGTTGAGCGCTGACCGTGCATGGACCTCGTAGAAGCGCACGTCGAGCGCCTCCGGGGCGTCGAAGCGCCGGATCACCGCCGGGTCGCGGTGGCCGGGCAGACGCGCCGCCTCCTCCTCGCCCACCGTCAGGTTCTGCCACCGCACGAACGCATGTTCGCACACCACACGGACGACCCCGGCGTCCGCCATGGTCTAGGGTGCGCGGCGTGGAGGCGCTTCCCGCACGCCGTCGTCGTGTCGCCGGCCTTGTCGCGGGCGTCGTCGCGCTCGCGCTGCTCGCGCCCGCCTTCGTGCTCGGGGCGGCACCCGTCCTGCTGCTCGCGCTCGCGCTTGCGTTCGGGTGGTTCCCCGGGGAGGCAGCGATCGCGCGGCTGCGCGATCGTCGTGCCGGGCATCGCCCGCGCCGCCTGCGCTCGCGGCTCGTCGCGCGAGCGCCCGTGGCGCGGCGCGCGAGCCGGCTGCTGATCTGCTTCTCGCTGGCCAACCGGCCACCGCCGCCGCTTCACGCCTGACGCCGCCCCGCGGGGCGGCCGGGCGCGGTCGGTGAGACCGCGGTCCGCGGTCGGGCTGCCCGTTCGCGCGGACGACAGGGTCGGCCATCGTGCGCTCATCGCCGGTGGGCCGGTATGCGGGGTGACGCGCGGAGCGTCGTCGAGTGGTCAACGATCGAGAAGCAGGATCGCCTGGTGGTGCAGCAGGATCGATATCGGCAGTGGCTGGGCATGTCGCTGCTACCGCTCGGCGCACTCGTGGTGCACGAGGTGCGCTACGCGCTGGCGTTCGGGCCGGACGCGGCGAACGAGCTGGCCGGGCGCGGGCACGGATACCTGCATGCGCTGACGCCGTTGATCATGCTCGCGGTCGTCGTCGGACTCGGCAGCCTGCTCGGGCGTCTGGCGCGAGCCCGGCGCTGCGGTGATCGCACCGAGCAGCGCGAGCGGCGGCTCGCGTCGCTGTGGGCGCTGGCCTGCGCGGGTCTGCTGGCGATCCACGCCGGCCAGGAGCTCCTCGAGGGGCTGCTGGCAACCGGTCATCCGCACGGCCTGGGGGGCGTCCTCGACGACGGCGCCCCGTGGGCGCTGGCGGCGTCGATCGTCGTCGGCGGGCTGCTCGCCGTGCTCGTGCGCGGTGGATCGGCGCTGGTCGCTCGAGCGGCGCGGCTGGGCCGCGGGCGACCCCGTCGCGCCCGGCGAGGCACGCCTGCGGCGCGTGCTCGCCGTCACGTCGTGGTCCTCGGGCGGCCGGCGCCGATGGCCGGCGCGTCGGCGGGCCGCGCGCCTCCCGTCTGAGCTCGTCAGCACCTGAGACGCGCGCGATGGCGGGCGCGACGGTGCACGAAGCGTCGCAACGCCCGCCGCGCTCGGCGTGGCGCGCGTTGCGGCTGATCGCCGGCACGACGACAGACGACGCCCGGGCAGAGAACGTCCCCGAGCCCGGGCCGCGCTGTGATCGACCCGGCCCCTGGGCGGCGCGCGTTGCGCGCGCCGCCGTCCGTGCCGTCCCGGCGGCGTCGCCACACGCGCGCCGCCGGGACAGGCCCACCCCGCTCGACGAGCGACGAACACGAGGACACCGTGAAGACGACGACGACGCCAAGCAGCACCGCGCCGGCCGATCCCGAGGCCCGCGGCCCCGCGGATCGCGCGCGGGCGAGCCGCGGTGGCGCCGGCCGGAGGCCCTCGTGACCGGCGCGGGCACGCCGTCGGGCGCAGAGCTCGTCTTCGCGCATGTCAGCTGCCGCTACGGCCGGCGCACCGTCGTGCACGACGTCTGCCTGCGCGTGCGCGGCGGCGAGCACGTCGCGCTCGTCGGCGCGAACGGCTCGGGCAAGAGCACGCTGCTGCGCGCCGCGCTCGGGCTGCACCCGGCGGCGGGCGGAGCGATCGTGGTCGGGGGCCGCGAGGCACGCTCGCGCCGCGAGTGGACGGCCCGACGGCGCTCGGTCGCGTGGATGCCCCAGCGCCAGGCGACGGGCCGCTTCCCGCTGCTCGTCGGGGAGCTGCTGGCCTCCAGCAGCGCGCCCGAGCAGGCCGCGGCCAGCGCGCGCCGGCTGGGCTTGGACGAGCTGCTGGATCGACCGCTCGACACGCTCTCGGGCGGTCAGCTGCAGCGCGCCTTCCTGGCCCGCGCGGTCGGCGCGGTGCACGGCGGCGCGACCGTCCTGCTGGCCGACGAGCCGACCGCGGCGCTGGACTTCGACGCCAAGACCCAGGTCGCGCAGCTGCTCGCGAGCCTGCCCGTGACCGTCGTCGTCGTCACCCACGACCCGGCGGTCGCCGAGCTCTGCGACCGCCGGCTGGAGATGGCCGCCGGTGAGCTGCGGGAGCTCGCGTGACCGCGCTTGCGACCGTCAGCGAGCTGATGGGTCTGCCCGTCGTGCAGCGCTCGGCGGTGGCGCTGCTCGTCGCGAGCGTGGCGCTGCCGGTGGTCGGCGTGTTCGTCATCGGACTGGACGTGATCATGGCCCGCTTCGCGATGATGCACGTCGCGCTGTTCGGGCTCGCGCTCGGGATCCTCATCAGCGTCGACCCGTTCGCGTGCGCGCTCGTGCTGTGCGGCGCGACCGGCGCGTCGCTGGCGCCGCTCGCCAACCGCCCGGGCGGCCTCGCGGGACCGATGAGCCTGCTCATGTCGCTGGGGATCGCCGGGGCGCTGCTGATCTTCTCGATCTCGGGCGTCAACGCGTCGGGGGCCTTCGAGCTGCTGTGGGGCTCGATCCTCGCGACCCGCCCGGCGGACCTCGCCGTGATCTGCTGCGTCGCGCTCGCCGTGATCGCGTTCTACCTGCGCAATCGCGAGCAGCTCGGGCTGATGTTCTTCGATCGCGAGATCGCGCAGGTGTCGGGCGTCGACGTCGACCGCCTGACCGTCGTCACGCTCGTCCTCGTGGCGGTCGCGATCGCCGCGGCGATCAAGCTCACCGGCGCGCTGCTCGTCGACACCGTGACGCTGCTGCCCGCGCTGGCCGCGCGCAACATCGCGCGGTCGTTTCGATCGATGGTCGCGTGGGCGATCGCGATCGCCGTCGTCTCCAACACGACCGGATTCGTCCTCGCGCTCGCCCTCGACCAGCCGCCGGGCCCGGTGCTCGTGCTCGTCGGCGGCGCCGTGACCCTGCTGACGTACCTCAGACGAAAGGACCACCACGATGAACCGCCGCTGCGCCACGCCGCTGCTGCTCGCCCTGACCACGACCATGATCGCCGCGTGCGGATCGGATAGCGCCCGCACGCCTGCGGCGGGCAAGGCCGTGGCCGCGCCCGCCGGGCCGCGCGTCGTCGCCTCGACCACCTGGACGGGCGCGCTCGCGAAGGCCGCCGGCGCCGGCGCGGTCACGTTGATCGCACCCGCCAACGTGCAGCACCCCTCCGACTACGAGCCCAAGCCCTCGGATCTCACCGCGGTCGCCGGCGCCGACTTCGTCGTCCTCGCCGACTACGACGGCTTCGCCACGAGCCTGCGCGACGCCACCGCGAGCAAGGCGAAGGTCGTCGGCCTCACGCCCGAGAACTCGCCCGCGAAGGTCCGAGCGGACGTCACCGCGCTGGGCAGGACCTTCGGGACCTCCGTCGCCGCCAGCGCCTGGATCAGGACGTTCGACGCCGAGTACGCCGCGCTCAGCGCCCGGACGAAGGCCGTCGCGGCCGGCAAGACCGCGATCGCCCAGCAGTTCATGGCGCCCTGGGCCGCGTTCGCCGGCGTCCGGCTCGTCGGCACCTACGGGCCCAAGCCGATGACGCCGAGCCTGCTGGCCGAGCTCAAGGCCGCGACGGCGGCACTGCTGCTGGAGAACGGCCACCTGCCGCAGGGCGCCGGCCTCGAGGGCCCGGGGATCGCGAAGGCCGCGCTCGTCAACTACCCCGTCGGGCTGGACCTGCTGCAGGTCTTTCGCCACAACGCCACCGCGATCCAGGCAGCCGCACGATGAGCGGCGGCCCGCTACGCCAGCGCGCGCCGGTCACGCACGTGCTCGCACCGTCCGAGGAGGTTGGGATGCAGCATCGTCCAGTCGTCGCCGAGCATCCTGTCCGCGGCGCCGGTGCGCGCCGGCGCGGCCCGCTCGACGTCCTGCGCGGCTACGACGCGGTCGTGGCGGGGCGCTCCGCCGCCGCGCGCGTCGCCGCTCGGCATCTCGTCGACCTCGGCGCCGAGGTCGTCGATGCCGGCGCCGCCGATGATCTGGCGGCGCGGATCGTGGTACGACCGCCTTTGGCGGGGCGCGCGGAGCGCCCACTCGTCGTCACGGTCGGCTGGGGCGGCGCGATCGGCGCCGGGCTCGTCGACGAGGGGACCGTCCAGGCGGCGTGCGGGCTCATGCACGTCTGCGGGCGCCGGGGCGGCGTCGCCCGCCCGGTCGGCGTGGACTACGCGTCGATCGCAGCCGGGGTCCTCGCGGTGCAGGCCGTGCTCGCCGCCCTGATCGCACGGCGCCGCGGCATGCGCGTGGCCGCTGCGCGCACGTCGGTGGCGGACGCCGCGCTGCTCGCCGTGTCGCAGTACCTGGCCAACGCGACCGCGCCGCAGGACGAGGAGCCGCCGGCGCCGCCGGACCGCGGGCAGCCGCCGCCGTTTCGATCCCTGGAGAACCTCGCGTTCGAGCTCGAGGCGCTCGACGGCGCGGTGTGGGCGCGGTTCTGGGCGCAGCTGGGCGTGACCGGCGCGATCGTCGGTCGGGCCTGGCGGTCCTTCGTGTTTCGCTACGCGACCGCGGACTGCGTGCTGCCCGCCGAGCTGCACCAGACGACCCGGTCGTTCGCGCTGGAGGCGATCCTCGCGGCGGCCGGCGACAGCGGCGCGAGCATCTGCGTGCTGCGCACGCACGCCGATCGCGCTCGCGAGCTCGGCATCGACGCCGGCGCCACCGTCGAGCCGGTGTGGGCGCTCGCCGAGCTGGGCAGCGCCGGCGACGGGCCCGCCGACGCCGACGGCGACGCCAACGCCGACGCCGACCCCGACGGCGACCCCGCAGCCGTGCTGCCGCTGACGGGAGTGCGCGTGATCGAGGCGGGTCGCCGCATCCAGGCGCCGCTGGCCGGGCATCTGCTGCGGCTGCTCGGAGCGCGCGTGACGCGCGTCGAGCCGCCGGGAGGCGACCCGCTGCGCTGGATGGCGCCGCTGGCGGGCCGGACGTCCGCGCGCTTCCGGGCGCTCAACGACGGCAAGGAGGTCGTCGAGGTCGACCTCAAGGACGCGCGCCAGCGCGACGAGCTGCTGGACCTCGCCACGCGGGCCGACGTGTTCCTGCACAACTGGGCGCCGGGCAAGGCCGCGCAGCTCGGGCTCGACGCCGGCGACGTCGCCGACCGCAACCCGGCGATCGTCTATGCCTACGCGTCGGCGTGGGGCGACGCGCTCGGCGAGCACCCACCGCTGGGCACGGACTTCATGGTCCAGGCCCACGCCGGCCTCGCCGACACGCTGACGCCGGCTGACGAGGAGCCGACCCCGACGCTGCTGACCGCGCTCGACGTCATGGGCGGCCTGATCGCGGTCGAGGGCATCCTCGCCGGGCTGCTGCGGCGCGATCAGAGCCTGCACGGACAGCGCGTCGACACGTCGCTGCTGTCCGCCGCGACCGTGCTGCAGGCCGACGTGCTCGAGGCGGCCGCCGCCGGGCGCGAGGACCGACGCCACGGCGGCCGCCCGCGCTCGCGGTGGTTTGACCGCCCGCTGCGCGCGTCCGACGGGCTCGTGTGGGCCACGCTTGGCGATCACGACGACGCGCTGCGCCTCGCGCGCGCGCTGGGGCTGGCGGCGGACGGCGACGCCGGCGTCGAGCGGGCGATCCTCGCCCGCGCCCGGGCGCGCACGGTGCGCGAGCTGCGGATCGCGCTGCGGGGCGCCGGCGTGGCCAGCGCGGCGGTTTGCGAGGACCTCGCGCAGCTCGCCGACGACGCGCCGTTTCTGTCGGCGCTGTCCTTCGACGGGTGCGCGTTCGTGCGCGCGCCGTGGCGGTGGTCGCGATGAGCGCCCTGGCCTACCGCGACCTCGTGCCGGCGGACATGCGCGCCCGCTGGGCCCGCGACGGGCTCTATCCGGGCCGCGACGTGTTCTCGCTGTTCTGCGCGCACGCGGCGGCGCACCCGTCGCGACCGGCCGTGATCGAGCCCGGCGCGATCGTCGACTACGCGACGCTGCACGCCGCGGCGTCGCGGGTCGCGGCGGTGCTCGCAGCGGCCGGGACGTGCTCGGGCGAGGTCGTCGCGATCCAGCTGCCCAACGGCTGGCGCGCCTGCGCGGTCGAGCTTGCCGTGGCGGCGCTCGGCGCGATCGCGCTGCCCTACCCCGTCGGCCGCGGCGAGCGCGACGCGCGTGCGCTGCTGGGACGCTCGGGCGCGGCCGTCGCCGTGCTCGCCGCGCCGGCGGGCGAGCTGGACGCGTCGCGCGCGGTTCGCGCGCTGCTGCGCCGCGGCGAGCTGCCGCAGCTGCGGCGCCTGCTCGTCGTCGGCGGCGGGCGCGCCGCCGGCGAGCCGCTCGACGCGGCGCTGGACGGCGACGAGCCGCAGGCGTGGGAGGCGCCCGGCGCGATCGATCCCGACGGGCCGCTGCGGATCCTCGTCTCGTCGGGCTCGGAGGGCGAGCCGAAGATGGTGCTGTACTCCCACAACGCGCTGACCGGCGGACGCGGCGCGCTGATCGGCGGCCTGCGCAGCGGCGCGGAGCCGCTGCGCAACCTGTTCCTGATCCCGCTGGGCTCGTCGTTCGGGTCCAACGCCACGCCGGTCACGCTCGCCCGCCATGGCGGGACGCTGCTGCTGCAGCCGTGCTTCGACGCAGCGGGCGCACTGCGGCTCATCGACGAGCACGGGCCGACGCACGTCTTCGGGGTGGGCGCGATGTACCAGCGGCTGCTCGCCGACGAGCGCTGCGCGAGCATCGACACGCGCTCGCTGCGGGCGCTCGTCGCCGGCGGATCGAGGATCGACGTGGCGACCGTCGCGGCGTGCCGGGAGCGGTTCGGCTGCGCGTTCGTCAATCTCTACGGGTCCGCCGACGGGGTCGCGTGCATGACCGAGCCCGACGACGCCCCGCAGCTGACGAGCGACAGCGTCGGGCATCCCGACCCGGCGGTCACGACGATCCGCGTCGTCGACGAGGACGGCGACGACCTCCCCGCCGGGCACGACGGCGAGATCCTCAGCCGCGGCCCGATGTCGCCGCTGTGCTACGTCAACGCGCCGGCGCTGGACGACCGCTACCGCACCGCCACCGGCTGGGTCCGGACCGGGGACCGCGGGCGCTTCGACGAGACCGGGCGGCTGTTCGTCGTCGGGCGCCTGAAGGAGATCATCGTCCGCGGTGGCCTGAACGTCAGCCCGGTCGAGATCGAGCAGCTGCTGCACGAGCACCCGGGCGTGCTGCAGGTCGCCTGCGTCGGCGTCGCCGACGGCGAGCTCGGTGAGCGCGTCTGCGCGTGCGTCGTGCCGCGCGACCCCCGGCGACCGCCGTGCCTGCAGGAGCTGACGGCGTTCCTCGAGGCCCGCGGCCTGGAGCCGAAGAAGCTCCCCGAGCGCCTGCAGCTGCTCGACGACCTGCCGATCAGCCCTGCCGGCAAGGTCTCCAAGCACGCCCTGCGACGCTGGCTGGCCACGACCGGCCAGCCGCAGGCCGCATGACCGCCATCGCCGAAGCCCGCGCGGCGGACACCCTGCCGCGCGGCTTCGTCGCGGTGCTGACGGGTGCGATGGCGTCCTCGATGCTGCTGCTGTTCGTCGTCGGCGCGCTGGCGCCGGCGATCGTCGCCGAGCTCGGGCTGTCGCGGGCGCAGCTGGGCGCGATCGTCACGACCGCGTACGCCGTCGCCTGCGGGTGCTCGCTGCGCGCCGGGCAGCTCGTCGACGGCGCGGGCGCGCGCCGCGCGCTGCTCGCGCTGCTCGCCGTCGCCGCCGCCGGGCTGCTGCTCGTCGCCGCCGCCCCGACCTACGGCTGGCTGCTGGGCGCCGCGGCGCTGGCCGGGGTCGCGCAGGCGCTCGCCAACCCCGCCACGAACGCGCTCATCGCCGAGCTCGTCCAGCCGCGACGGCGCGCGATCGTGATCGGCGTCAAGCAGTCCGGCGTGCAGCTCGGCTCGCTGCTCGCCGGCGCCGTGCTCCCCTACGCGGCGACCTCGATCGGGTGGCGCGACGCGGTTCGGCTCACCGCGCTCGTCCCACTCGCCGTCATGGCCGCGGCCGTCCGTGCCGTGCCCGCCGCCACGCGCGCGGCGCGCGTCCAAGGCGCGCCCGCCGGCGATCGTGCGCCGAGCTGGCTGCGGCGCCTCATGCTCTACTCGCTGGCCGTCGGGGGCGCGATCGCGGCCGTCGCCACCTACCTGCCGCTGTACGCCCACCAGGCGCTCGACGTGGCGCCGGTCGCGGCCGGCGGCCTGCTCGTCGCGTTCGCCGTCAGCGGCCTGATCTCGCGCGTCGCGCTCACGCACGCCGTCGACAAGCTCGACGACCCGGCGCGCGCGCTGACCGCACTCGCGGCCTCGGCGGCGGTCTTCGCCCTCGCCGCCGGGCAGGCCGCGACCGGCGGTGCATGGCTGTTGTGGCTGGCAGCGGTCGGGCTCGGGTTGACCGCCTCGGCCGCCAACGCGGTCTCGATGCTCGTCGTCGTGCGGCGCAGCACCGCCGCCCAGGCCGGGCGGCGCTCGGCGCTCGTGTCGCTCGGGTTCTTCGCCGGATTCGCCGTGAGCCCGCCGCTGTTCGGTGCCCTCAGCGACGCCGCGGGCTACCCGTCGGCGTGGCTGCTCGTGGCCGGCCAGCTCGCCGCCGGCGCCGCGCTCTGGGGATGGTCGCAGGAAGGGGCGCCGGCGCGATGATGGCGCCATCCGCGCAGCCCGCGCTGTTCATCCTCGACGGCAAGACCGCGCATCCCGGCCAGCTTGCGTGCGGACCGTGGTCGCCGGACACGCTGCACGGCGGCGCCGTCGCGGCGCTTGCCGGCGCGCTCGCCGAGGCGCGCGCCGGCACGGCCGGCGGCCGGCTCGCGCGCCTCACGGTCGACCTCCTGGCGCCCGTTCCCCGTGCGCCGCTGCGCATCGAAATGGCGACGCTGCGCGCGGGGCGCCGCGTCGTCCGCCGCGACGTCAGCCTGCGGGCGGCGGGCGAGCTCGTCGCGCGCGCGACCGCGCTGCACGTGCAGCCGGCCGCACTCGAGCTGCCCGCGGCCGCGGTGGCCGGCGCGCCGCCGGCGGGGCCCGAGGGCGGCCTCGCGCACCGCGAGGCGTGCGCCTGGACGGCCTTCAACACCGACGCGATCGAGCTGCGCCACGCCCCCGACGACGCGCTCGGCGCGGCCGCCTGGGTGCGCCTGCGCGCACCGGTCCTGCACGGCCACGAGCCGACGCCGGCGACGCGCGCCGCGGCCGTCGCCGACCTCGCCGGCGGGATCGCGGCCGCCCTGCCCGGCGATCGCTACGACTGCGTCAACGCCGACCTGGCGCTGCACCTGCACCGCCGGCCGGCGGGCGAGTGGATCGCGCTGCGCGCCGCCACCGAGCTGAGCACCGCCGGCCATGCGATCGCCCACGCGCTGCTCTACGACGCCGCCGGCCCGATCGGACGGGCCGCCCAGACCGTCGTCGTCACGGCGCGATGCTGACCGGCGGCGCCGATCCGGCCGCGGCCCTGGCCAGGCTGCTGGCGCGGACGCGCCAGACGCGCGCGAGCGTCGGCGACCGCTTCCCACTGTACGCCGATCCCGGCGGCGCGGCATGGACGACGACGCGGCGCGGCTCGTGGACCGGCGGCTACTGGGTCGGGCTGCTGTGGCTGCTGGCGGCCCTCGACGATCGCGGCGAGGACCGCGCGGCCGCCGCAGGACGGACGCGCGGGCTGCTGCGACACGCCGACACCGACACCGTCACGCGCGGCATGACGTACTGGTACGGGGCGGTCGCCGGCGAGCGGCTCGCCGGCGACGCGGACGCCGGCGACATCGCCGCGCACGGCGCGCGCCGCCTCGCCGACGCCTACGACCCCGACCTCGGCCTGATCCCCAACGGAGCCGCGTTCGGCGCCGGCGCGCCGGCCGCGACGATCGACGGCGTCGTCGGACTCGTGGCGCTGCTCGCCTGGGCCGCCGATCGCAGCGGCGACGCCGGGCTGCGCGAGATCGCGCGCCGCCACGCCGACGCACACCTGCGCCTCTGCCTTCGCGGCGACGGGTCGATCCGCGCGCAGGCCGACCCCGCCGGCGGCTCGTGCGGCGACTGCGGGCAGCCCGCGCACTGGGCGCGCGGGCAGGCGTGGGGCATGCTCGCGCTCACGCAGGCCGCCCAGTGGCTGCCGGACGGCTACGCCGAGGCCGCGATCCGGACCGCCGACTGGTGGCTTGAGCACACGCCCCGCGCGGGCCTTCCACGCTGCGACCTCGACGACCCGTCCAGCCCGCCCGACAGCTCGGCCGCCGCGATCGCCGCCGTCGCGCTGCTGCGCCTGCACGCGCTCGCCGCCGGCGCGGCGCAGCGCTACCGCGCCGCCGCGCTGCAGACGATCGCGACGCTGATCTGCGCGCACCTCACGCCGACCGGGCCCGGCGACGGACGGCCGGCGGGGATCCTGCTCGACGGCTGCTACGACCCGCGCACGGCGACGGCGACCGCGCACGAGCTCATCTGGGGCAGCTACTTCCTCGCCCAGGCGCTGGCGATCACGACCGGGCGCCTGGACCCCCTCGCGCTATGAGCCCCAACGACACGGAGCCGCGCATGAGCACCCCGCCGACGGTCGACTTCCGCATGACGGCGCAGCTCGCGCAGCTGCTCGACGACGTGCGCAGCTACGTCGACGAGGAAGCACTGCCGGCCGAGGCGGCGCTCGACGGCGCCGGCGACCCCGCGGCGCAGCGCCAGACCATCGCGCGGTTGCGCGACGGCGCCCGCGCGCGGGGACTGTACGCGCCCCAGCTGCCGGCGGCCTGGGGAGGCCTGGGCATCGGCCCGATCGGGATGGCGCTCGTCAACGAGCAGTGCGGCGCCTGCCCGCTGGCGCTGCTCGGCCTGCACGCCATGGCACCCGACGACGCCACGATGCAGACCCTGCTGGACGCAGGCTCCGCCGACCAGCACGAACGCTTCTTGCGGCCGCTCATCGCCGGGCGCGCGCGCTCGTGCTTTGCGATGACCGAGCCCGACCGCGCCGGCAGCGATCCGACGACGATCGCCACGCGCGCGATCCGCGACGGCGGGCACTGGATCGTCGAGGGCGACAAGTGGATGATCACGGGCGCCGCCCACGCGACGTTCGCGATCGTCGTCGCCAGGACCGGCGACGACGATCCGGCCACGCACGGCGACTTCTCCCTCCTGCTCGTCCCGACCGACACGCCCGGCTGGGAGATCGTCCACCAGCCCGCGCTGCTGGCCGAGCACCTCCCCGGCGGCCACGCCCACATCCGGCTGCGCGACGTGCGCGTCCCCGCCGCGAACCTGCTCGGCGGCGAGGGCGACGGCTTCGCCGTCGCCCAGCAGCGCCTCGCGCGGGGACGGCTCATGCACGCCATGCGCTGGATCGGCCTTGCCCAGCACGCGCTGGACCTCGCCGCCCGGCGCGTCACCGAGCGCCGTGCGTTCGGCCGCGCGCTCGCCGACCACCAGGCCATCCAGCACTTCCTCGCCGACAGCGCGATCGACCTGTACGCCAGCCGCCTGATGGTCCTGCACGGCGCCTGGAAGCTCGAGCACGGCCTGCCTCACCGCCAGGAGATCGCGATGGCCAAGACGTTCGTCTCGGAGGCCTTCGGACGCATCACCGACCGCGCCGTCCAGATCTACGGCTCGCACGCCATCGCGACCGACGAGCCGATCGCCGGCTGGTGGGCGCAGGCCCGCGCCGCGCGGATCTCCGACGGCCCCAGCGAAGTGCACCGCATGGTCATCGCACGCGAGCTGCTCAGGCTCGCGCGCAGCGAGGAGTCGACGCGGCCGGCCTGCGGCGACCTGCCCTCGCGTGCCGCCGACGGCGCCGCGCCGCCCGGCTCTGCGGTCTCGAGGTCCACCCCGCGTCGGTAGGCCTGCCCGACGACCGCGCGCTGCCGGCCCGGCAATCCTCGCCGACGCTCAGGGCGCGAACACCCGCAGGCGCGCGTACGGCCGCGCGCGCGCCCAGCCACGCAGCTGAAGCGCGCAGCCGGCGGCGCAGACGGCCACGAGCACCGCGAGCCCCCGCCCGCTGGAGTACGCGCCGAGCACGAGCATGCCGGTCGCGACGAGCGTGCCGGCGGCGAGGCTGACCGCGGGCACGAGCGCGAGCGCCTCGCCCGCTCCCCGCGGGCGCAGCAGCGGCACGAGCGCGACGCCCGGGCAGGCGAGCAGGAACCACATCGTCGCGGCGACGCGCAGCGGCCCGCCGCCGCCGGCGAGCACGAGGCCCACGAGCACGGCGGTCGAGACCGCCACGAGCGTCGCCCAGCGCGGGTGCGGGCTCATCGCGCGCGCGCCTCGGCGAGCCTGAACACGACCGCGTCGCGGTTGTGGACGACCGCCGTGAACTGCCGTGAGCCAAGCAGCGCCCGCTCGATGCGGTCGAGGCTTCCGCGCGGCATCGCGCCGAGCTCGTCGACCTCGGCCTTCTGCGCGCGGGTGATGATGACGAAGGCGTCCGCATGCGGGCCGTAGCGCATCCACTCGGCGAGCACCGCGGCCGGGTGCGCGAGCAGGCGCCGCTGCGAGTCGGCCGGCTCGCGCGCGATCGGGACGTACGTGAAGCGCTCGTAGTTGCGAAACTGGCCCGGGTAGTTGCGGGTGCCCTCGACGAGCAGCGACCCCGGCGGCGCCCGCGTGTAGACCCACGTCGCCGCGGCGACCTCGTCGGGCGTGAAGTAGAACTGGCGTTCGTTGCCGTAGTAGGGAAACAGGAACGCCGCCAGCAGCACGGTCGCCGCGGCGGCGAACGCGACCGCCGGCGGGCTCCAGGCGCGCCGGCGACCGGCTGCCGGCAGGAACGCGCGCGCCGCGACGAAGGCGACGAACGGCAGCCCGAACAGGTAGACGCGGAAGATGAGCTCGCCGTCGTAGTCGCCGCTGCCGAAGAGCACGACCGGCGCGACCGCCAGCGCCAGCGCCGTTGCCATGCCGCGCCGGTCGCCGGACCGCATCCAGCGCACCAATCCGACGAGCGCGAGCAGGCAGATCGCCACGACGAGCCCGCGCGAGACGAGCGCGACGAGCGCCTGCGCCGCGCTGAGATCGCTGATCGACGTCAGGTTCGACGCCGTCGTGCGCCACGGCAGGTGGATCGCCTTGATCGTCGCGCCCAGCCCCTGGCCGACGTACTGCGCGGCGAAGGTGACGTTCCATCCGATCGTCATCGCGCCGGCCACGAGCGGCAGGCTGCGAACGTCGCAGCCGCGCGCGACGACGAGCGCCGCGAGCGCGACGACGGTCATCACCGCGGTCAGCGGATGGCTGACGGCGATGACGGCGATGAGCGCGACGGCCGCCGCCAGCCAGGCCGGCCTGCCGCGCAGCCCCCGCACGACGAGGCCGAGCAGGACGAGGTAGAGGGTGAACGCGAACGCCTGCGGCGAGTAGTAGTCCTGCCCCACCCAGCTCGTCACGAAGAACAGCCAGGTCGCCAGCCAGACGATGCGCCGGTCGCGGGTCATGCCCGAGAACAAAAAGACGAGCGCGGCCAGGTTGAGCAGGTTGAAGAACACCGGTCCCCAGAGCGCCTGGCCCAGCGCGCCGCCGAGCCCCGCCAGCTGCGTCGCGAGCGCGTCGAGGCCGAAGAACCCGGGCCAGTTGTGGTAGACGGTCAGGGACTCGATCCCGGTGTCGACGGCCCCGTGGCGCTGGATGTAGTCGACGACGCCGACGTGCTTCCACGCCCACGAGTAGCGCAGCGTCCCGTAGAGCAGGACCGGCGTCGCGTGCAGCAGCGCGACGAGCGCGACGAGGTGCGCGCCGAGCAGCGCGCCGTGGGCGCGCCCCCGTGCGGCGAGCGCCGCGAAGCTCCACGTCAGCAGCGCGAGCGCCGCGTAGAACGTCCACGGCAGCACCGACAGCAGTCCGAAGTCCGACATCGCGCCCACGTCGGCTCGCGCGAGCGCGACGGCCCACAGCAGCGCACCCGCGGCGAGCGCGGCGACGGCGGCGCGCGCCGGCGCGCGGGCGATGCTCGCCGAAGCGACGACCGCGAGCACCGGATCGACGTTGCGGCGCATCCACAGCGGGCTGCGCCGGTAGCGCGCGGACTTGGCGAGGTTGCCGGCGACGTGGTACAGCCACGCCAGCAGCAGCGCCGTGCGCTGCCCGATCCGGTCGGCGTGGGGCTCCTCGCGCGCCGTGGCGCCGACCAGCTCGGCGACCACGGCGCCGATCGCGCGGCGCTCGGTGACGGCGCGCGTGGTGACGAGCAGGTGCAGCAGGTCGACCCGCGCGAGGCCCACGCTGCGGGCCTGCTCCCAGTCCACGACGCCCGTCACCGTGCGGCCGTCGGCAGCGAGGAGGACGTTGCCGGCCCACAGGTCCCCGTGCGTCCAGCCGGTCGTCAGCGTGCGGCCGGCCAAGCCCTCGCGCAGCTGCGCCGCGAGCTGCTCGATCGCGTCCCGGCGGCCCGGGCCGGCCGCTCGCGCCAGCGTCGCGATCGGCTCGTCGACCCACGCCCCGATGACGTCCTCGCCGACCGTCGTCGACGAGCGCTGCGCGCGGTGCAGCGGCCGGATCGCCCGCTCGGTGACCTGCAGCAGCGCGCCCGGCTGCAGCCCGCGGCCGAGGAGCCGGTCGGCGGACACGCCGTCGACGGCCGTCTGGGCGACGAACTCGCGCCCGCCGAGGTTGCCGTCGGCGAGCACGCGCGGTATGAGCGGGCGCAGCGCCTCGTAGGCGTCGTCGCCGTGCAGGGCGAGCAGCGCGTCGCGCTCGCGGCGCACCGCGCCGGCTCCCTCGCTGCTGCGCGCGCGCTTGACGATCGCGACCGGCGCCGCCCCGGCGCGCCCGACCGCGCTGACGCCGACGTCGCCCGTCGTCGGCAGCTCGCGCGCCAGCCGCCACCGGGCGCCACCGTCACCGTGGCCGTGCTCGAGCGCTCGCAGCACGGGGCGCAGCCAGCGCCGCGCCGCGGTCGACCGGCAGCGGCTGCGCGTCCGCCCCGCGGCGCGCGACAGCGTCTGGACGATGTCGCCGGCGCGCCCGCGCAGCCCGCGCGCGCAGCGTCCGGCCAGGATCGCCAGCGCGACGGCAACCTGCGCCGCCAGCCAGGCGACGCCAAGCCCCTCGATCCCGTGGCGCGACAGCAGCACCAGCCCGAGTCCGAGCACGATCGCGCAGAGCGCCCCGTACGTGACGACGACCGCGCGCATCTGGCGCCGCACCCGGGCCGAGGTGACGTAGACCTCCACGACGACGTGCGGGATCGCCGACAGCGCCAGCAGCTGCAGCAGCGTGACGGCGTCGGCGTAGCTCGAGCCGAGCAGCAGCGGCAGCAGCGGCGCGGCGAGCACGACCGCGGCGACCGCCGGGACGACGAGGCGCGCCGTCTCGATCGCGGTGCGCCGGGCATGGTCGGCGAGGCGCGGCGGATCCAGCGAGGCCTCGGCGAGCAGCGACATGCTCATGCCGCTGCTGACGAGGTACAGCGCGTAGGCGATCGACCACGCGACGAAGAAGTGCGCGTTGGCCTCGGCCCCGGCGACGCTCAGCACGATGATCGGCAGCGCCCCGATCGTCGCGGCCCACATCATGTAGGCGAGGTAGTCGGCGGCGACGTAGCCGGCGATCCGGCCCGCCGGCCGGCCCGGCGGGCGGTCCCGGGTCTCGTGCACGTGGCGCGGGATGAGCCGGCCGAACAGCAGCAGGTTGACCGGCACGATGAGCGCCAGCAGCGGCGCCGTCCATGCGAGGAAGACGCCGATCGTCGGCGCGACCTGCGCGAGCGGGACCAGCAGGATGATCTTCGCCACCGAGAAGACGCCGTTCTCGATCGGCACCCAGCCGGCCTGGCGGATGCCGGCCAGGACGCTGTCCTGCAGCACGAAGATCGTCCAGGCCAGGGTGCCGAACACGAACCACAGGGCGAGCTCCGGGCGCGCCGTCAGGAAGCCGAGCTTCGGCGCCCACAGCCCCAGCCCGGCGAGGAAGACGACGCTGGCGATCGCCGTCACCGCCAGCGCCAGGCCGTAGGAGCGGCTCACGAAGCGGCTCGTGCCCGCGCCCGCCGCCGGCAAAAAGCGGTTCAGCGCGCTCTTGAGGTTGAGCTGGGAGATGTTCGCCAGCAGCGTCATCGCGGCGATCAGCGCCGCGCTGACGCCGACGGCCGCCGGGGCGTACAGGCGCGCCGCGACCACCCAGAACAGCAGGCCCAGCGCCGAGGTCAGCCCCGAGCTCGCGACGAGCGCATAGCCGTTGCGATACAGCGGGGCGCGCAGGCGCTCGCGGACCGCGTCGCGTCCCCGGACCCGGCCGGCGGGTCGCGGCGGCGCCGGCCGCGCCTGCACGCTCATGGGCGGACGCGCACGTAGTCGACCGCGAGCTCGCTGGGAAACGGCGTGGTGGCGGCCGGCGGACCCGGGTAGTCGCCGCCGACGGCGAGGTTGACGACGAGGTACATCGGCTCGTCGGGCACGCTGTCGCCGCGCACGCGCCAGCGCTGCACGCCGTCGACGAGCCACGTCAACCGCCCCGGGCGCCAGTCGATCGCGAACGTGTGCCAGCCCGTCGCGATCGCCCTGCCGCGCCACTCGCTGCCAAGCGACGCCTTCCCGTTGCCCGGATGCAGGTGCATGAGGACGTTGTCGGGGTCGTGGCCGAGGATCTCCATGACGTCGATCTCGGGCTTGGACTCGCGGTCGGCGGGCAGCAGCCAGAACGCCGACCAGAGGCCCCTGCCCGCGGGCACCCGCGCGCGGATCTCGGCGCGGCCGTAGCGAAACGCGAACCGCGGCCGGCTTGACTCGTAGCCCGGGCCCGTGCTGATCATGCCCGACGCGTAGCGATACGTCCGGCCGTCGGAGGCACGGACCCGGCGTCGCTCGGCGACGAGCCGCAGATGGCCGCCGCGCACCCGCACCTGCTCGGGGAGGTACCACTCGAGCTCGTTGTTGCTGGCGATCGTGCAGCCGCGTTCGGCCCACCAGTGGCACGTGTTCCAGCGCGAGCGGCTGAGCCGCGCGCCGGAGAAGGGCTCGGTGAACGCGCGGCCCGTCGCGCGCGACTCGCTCGCGGGCGTGCCGGCGCGGCCGCCGAGCGCGACCGCTGCCGCCGCGGCGGCGGCCGCGATCACGGCGAGCAGCGCGAGCAACGGGCGCGGCCGGCTACGCATCTGTGAATCGCAGCGCGCGCTTGACCGCGCGACGCGCGAGGGCGTCGGCGCGGGTCAGCGGCAGTCGCTCGAAGCGGTACTCCGCGTAGTCCACGGAGCGGGCGCCGAGGCGCTCCTTGTAGGCGGCGAGCGACGCCGATCGACCGGTCTCGCCCATCTGGTAGCGCCGGCAGCCGGCCTCGCAGGCATCGCGGATCGCCAGCCAGTGCAGGAGGTCGTTGGCGTGCGTCGCAGCGGCGGGCCGCTTGTCCATCGCGCCGCGGGTGTAGCTCGCGTCGCGCCCGACGAGCACGACGATCGCGGCGACGGGCTCGCCCTCGCGGAAGGCGACCCAGATGCGCATCGCCGGCCCGAGCGCCGCGGCGATCCGCGCGAACTTCGACCGCGGGTCGCGCCGTAGCGCGCGCCGGCGCGCGAGCGCGAGCGGTTCGTGCTGCATCGCGGCCCAGCGTTCGACCGACAGCCCGAGCAGCATGTGGAACGCGTCGACGAGCTCGTCGTCGTGGCCGCAGCGCACCTCCAGGCCCGACCGCTCGGCCTTGCGCACGCCGCGGCGCAGCTTGGGCGCGCGCGCCCAGACGCCGTCGGCCCCCGCGGCGAGGTCGAGCACGTGGGCGCGCCGCGGGAGCGCGATCGCGTCCGGCCCCGCCGCCTGCGACCAGGGCGCCGCGTGCAGCGGGTTGGGCCGGATCGTCGTGCGCAGGGCGGGCTGGCCGGTGAGGTCGCAGACGACCGCCTCGACGTCGCGACGCTCGACCGGCGATCCGCACAGCAGCCCGCCCATCCCCCAGGCCGGCGGCATCGAGGCCCGTGGCGCCGTCGCCGACGGCCACGGGCCGGTGCGGCGCACGAGCGGGAGGATCATCGGCGCGCCGGCGGCGCTCTCGTAGACGCGGCTTGCGTCCGCGTACCGGCCGGTCGCGCAGAGGGCGTCGATCCACTCCGGCGACTGCGAGGCCAGCGCGTAGGGATCGGCGGCGAGCACCTCGCGCCACAGCCCGCGCGGCGCCGGCGCCGGCGCCGTGCTGCGCGCCGCGCGGCTGGGACGCGACGCGCGGGCCGCCGGGCGGGCTGCGGTCGGCCGGACGCTCATGTCCGCCCCGGCGTGACCGGCGCTCGCGCCGTGCGCACGCGCTCGGCGAGCGGCTCGGCCCCGGCGCGCCGCACCACCCGCCAGGCGGCGCGGCTGACGTGGCGCCTGCGCTGCGCCGCCGTTCGCGGCGGCGCGGCGAGCAGCGCGTCGAGCTCGTCGACCGACGTGCCCCAGCGCACGACGACGCGCGCGAGGGCGTAGCGGTCGTCGTCGGCGGTCCCGATCACGTCGTCGACCGCGCAGGCCGAGTCAAAGCCCGCGTCGGCGACCGCGCGGCGAGCCCGGCGCGAGTGGTAGCCGTGCGGATAGGAGAACGACCTCGGTGCCGGCCCGAGCCCGGCGAGGATGTCGCGGCTGCGCCGCACCTCCTCGCCGACCGCCGCGGCCGGCAGCGTGTCGAGCTGGCGATGGGTGTGCCCGTGCGCCCCGAGCTCGATGCCGTCGGCGGCGGCCTCGCGCAGCTGGTCGCGGTCCATGACGGGATGCTCGCCGTGGCCATGTCGCGCCAGCCAGGCGCTCGTGCGTCCGATGCAGCCCGTCGTCACGTAGACGGTCGCCGTCATCGCGTGGCGGCGCAGGTGCGCCATGGCGCTCGTGTGGACGTCGGCGAGCGCGTCGTCGAACGTGATCGCGATCGCGCGCGGATCCAGCGGCCGCCCGCTGAACGCCTCGTCGGTGAGCTCGCTCACCGTCAGCGTGCGGTACCCGCGCGCGGCGAGGTGGTCCATGTGGACGCCGAACAGCTCCGGGGTCACCGCCCACTGCGCGAAGCGCGGGTCGGGCCGCTCGCAGACGGCGTGGTAGAGCAGCATGCGCAGCGGCCGCCTCGTCACGCCGCGCTCCTCGACAGCCGGCGGCTGCGCCGGCGGCTCGCCGCGTAGGCGACCGGGCCGACGAGCATGCCGAGCAGCTCGAGACGGACGAGCTCGGCCGGGAAGTCCGGCGCGCGCCCGGCGTTGCGCGCCGATCGGGGGCCGACGGCATGGGCGGCCGCCCGGGGCAGGCGGCGCAGCGCCGAGGCCAGCAGGCGGGGCCGGTCGAGGAAGCTCTTCGTGAGGTAGGCGGTGAGCCCGATCCCGTAGCCGTAGACCTGGCGGCGCAGCGCGTCGTAGCCGCTGCGGTGGCGGTGGTTGACGACGGCGGCCGGTTCGTAGACGAGCGCGTGACCGTGCTGGAGCACCTCGAAGAACGCCGCCAGGTCGTCGCCGCCGCGGGCCAGCGTCCCGGCGCCGAGGGCCGGATCGAAGCCGCCCATGCCGCGCAGCGCCGCGCTGGCGAACGCCATGTTCGCCCCCGAGCCGAGCGACCCCGCGGTGAACGGAAACAGCGGATCGGGCGGACGGTTGTCGCGCAGGTCGACGACGCGCCGCTGCGCGCCCTTGCCGAAGCGCGCGTAGCCCTCCAGCCAGCGCTGCTCGCGGGTGGCGAGCTCGAGCGGCCTGATGAGGCCCGTCACGCAGCCGGCGCCCGGCACCGCGACGAAGGCGTCGACGATGCGCTGAAGCCAGTCCGGCTCGGCGACGACGTCGTCGTCGGTGAACGCGACGAGCTCGGCGCCGACCTCGCGCAGCCCGCGGTTGTGCGCGGCCGCGAGGCCTGCGCGGCGCCCCGCGACGTAGCGCAGCGGGACGTGCGCGGCCCACCGCTCCACGACGGCGGGCGTCCGCGCGCCGCCCGGGGCGTCGTCGACGACGACGATCAGGCGCGCCGGGAGCGTCTGCTCGGCGATCGACCGCAGGCACTCGGAGAGCTCGTCGGGCCGGTTGCACGTCGCGATGACGACATCGATCGCGGTCATGGCGCGGTCGCGGTCGCGGGATCGGGCTCGGGCCGTGCCGCGCGAGCCGTCGACTCCGATGCGCGGCCGGCCGCGTAGCCGGCCGCCGTCACGACGAGGCCGGTCGCGATCGCCGCGGCGCGCGACGGCCGCGCGCTGCGCAGCTCACGCCAGAACCCGGCGGGGAGCGTTCGCAGGGTGTACGCGCGCTCGCTGGAGAGCCCGCGCCGGCGGCCGCAGAGGCGGGCCACCTCGGCCTTCGAGCGACCCTCGGAGAAGCAGCGGCGCACGAAGTAGCGCCAGCTCGCGCGCGAGCGTGGGACGTGGTGGCGCACGGACGCGGCCGGTTCGTACACGAGCGTGCGGCCGGGCGCGAGGCGTCCGACGCGGATGCACAGCTCGGTCTCCTCGCAGCCCAGCGGGCGCGCGCCGACGCGACCGAGGCTCGTCGTGAAGCCGCCGGCGGCGGCGAACGCCTCGCGGCGGAAGGACATGTTCGCGCCGATGACGTTGCGCACGGCCGACCGCTGCGTCGGCATGCCCCGGTAGCTGCAGCCGACGACCCACAAGAACTCCTCGGGCAGCCAGCGCGGCGCCCGCGCCTCCCAGTCGGGCGTGACCGCGCCGCCGACGCCGATGACCCGCCGATCGCCGTACGCCGCGGCCAGCCGCGCGAGCCAGTCGGGCGCCGCGACCGCGTCGTCGTCGAGGAAGGCGATGACGTCGCCGCGGGCGGCGCGCAGCCCGCTGTTGCGCGCGCCCGAGAGCCCCGGCGGCCCGTCGCTGTGCACCACGCTGCAATCCGGAAAGCGCCCGCGCGCCCACGCCAGCAGCGCCGGGTTGTGGTCGACGACGACGACGATCTGACACGGCGCCGCCGACTGCGCCGCGAGCGAGTCGAGCGCCGCGGCGAGCCGCGGCGCACGGTCCTGCGTGTAGGCGCACACGATCACGCAGATCGCCGGCGCCGGCGCTGCGTCAGCGGTCGGCATCGACGAGCGACTGCACCATGGCGTCGGCGGTCGCGGGGACGACCGGGACGTCGACCGCCGGCCAGTGGCCGGAGGCATGGCTGAGCGCCGGCGAGCCGCGGCGGCGCAGGCGCACGGCGGCGCGCTCGCGCGCGATCGTGCGCACGATCCGCCAGCCGTCGCGCCACGGGCTGAGGTTGCTGAGCCCGTGCACGCGCTCGGCCTCGTAGCTGGGCACCTCGACGACCCGCAGCCCCGCCGACAGCGCACGGATGTTCATGAGCGTCTCGATCTCAAAGCCCGTCGCGTCGCCTTCCAGGACGGGCAGCACCCGGCGCCAGAACGCGGTGTAGCCGTAGCACAGGTCCGAGTAGCGCCCGCCGAAGGCGATCCGCACGACCGCGCGCAGGCACCAGTTGCCGGCGAAGCGCACGAAGCCCATGTCCGCGGTCCCGCCGCCCTGCGCGAAGCGCGAGCCCTTGACGAAGTCCGCGCCGCCGAGCAAACACCCGACGAACGCCGGCAGCTCCGCCGGATCGGTCGAGCCGTCGGCGTCCAGCGTGACGATGATGTCGCCGGTGCAGGCGCGAAAGCCGGCCTGCAGCGCCGCTCCCTTGCCGGGCCGGTGCTCGACGATCACGCGGATGCTCGGCATGAGCTCCAGGGCGGTCTCGATCGTCGCGTCGACCGAGCCGCCGTCGACGAGCAGGACCTCGTCGACCCATGCCGGGATCCGGGGCAGCACGTGGGGCAGGTTGCGCTCCTCGTTGAGCGTCGGGATCACGACGCTCACCGTGACGGCGCGCGGGCGGCGCGGCACACCGGCCGCCTCGATACCGCCGTTCGTCGCGCGCTGGCGTGTCACGGGCCGGTCTCGTCGAGAACCGTCCACCGCCGTGGCTGCCGGATGCATGCCGTTGACGGTGCGCGTGAAACGGGTCATAGGCCGTGGCCCCCTCCGTCTGAGTTCTAGATGCCCTCGGCGCCACATCCTCGGCGACCCTACCCCTAGCCGTATAACGTGCCGGAATCGCCCGTCCTTCCACGGCTTCGCCGAAAACCTGGAGAACGCGGGTCGGTCCGTGACATGAGCGATCCACGCGCCAGCGCCGGCGGCCACCGGCAGCGTGACGAGGGCGGCCACGACGACGGTCACTCCCGCGCTGACGACCCCGCTCTCGCGCACGGCGACGGTCACGCGCACGACCATGGTCACGCGCACGGCGACGGTCACGCTCACGGACACGACCACTCGCACGGAGGCGCTCTCGCGCACGGACACGGTCACTCGCACGGCCTCGTCCACCACTCGATCAAGCGCTCCCGCGAGGGGCTGCGGGCGGTCGGGCTCGCACTCGTCGTCCTCGGCGCCACGGCGGTGGCGCAGCTGCTCGTCTTCGTCGCCTCGGGCAGCGTCGCGCTGCTCGCCGACCTCATCCACAACTTCGGCGACGCCGCCACCGCGATCCCGCTCGCGATCGCCTTCGCGCTGCGCAGCGCCCGCGCCGAGCGCCTGGCCGGACTCGCGGTCGTGCTCGCGATCTTCGTCAGCGCCTGCGTCGCCGGCTACGAGGCCGTCGACCGGCTCATCAATCCGCACCGGCCGGAGTACCTCGCGGCGCTCGCGCTCGCCGGCGTCGTCGGGTTCGCCGGCAACTGGTGGGCCGCGCTCATCCGCAGCCGAGCCGGTCGCCGGCTCGCCAGCCCGGCGCTCGTCGCAGACGGCGCGCATGCCCGTGCCGACGCCTACGTGAGCCTCGCGGTCGTCGCAAGCGCCGGCGCGGTGGCCGCGGGCGCCGAGGTCGCAGACCCGCTCATCGGCCTCGCCATCACGCTCGTGATCTTGAAGATCACCCTGGACTCGTGGAGGACCGTGCGCGGGACGGATGTCGCCGCTCGATGACCGCGAGCCGTGACCTGGCTGGTTACCGAGCCGGGGCCACGCTGCCGTCGGGTGCAACGCAGCTGTCAGATGCCTCGTCGTAGGTGTACCCCTGGGGGCATCTGCGTTCATACCCGTGCGTTTGCGCGACGCAGGAGATGAACTTCGTCGGGTCGTCCGGATGCGCGTAGTTGCCATCTGCCTTCGTGGCGCAGAACTCTTCGAGATCGGTCATGCGGGTGCTCCCTTCAGACGCATTGGCTTGTCGTGATCGGCAGGGCGCCGCGAGTACAACACGAGCCGACGACCGCGACTGGCGGACGCGAGGCTACCAGCGTCCCACCAAGCGACCTTGCGTCTGCGCGCGAGCAGACGCGGCGGCGCTGGATCGCGTCCCCCGGATGTCACGCTCGTCATCGGCTGACGCCCCGCTGAGAGCCTACGGCCCGGCGGGTGCGCTCGTCTTCGTGGCTGGAGGACGAGTGGCGCGCGGCTCAGGCGACGCGCGACGCCGCCGCGAGCAACGACAGCTCGCCGGTCAGCGTCTGGCTCGTCGCGCCGGTGATCTGCACCGCGACGATCTCCCCGGGCGACGCGAGCCCGCTGAAGTTCACGGCCTTGTTGTGGCGCGAGCGGCCGCGCAGGCGCGACGGGTCGGTGCGCGAGGTGCCCTCGACGAGCACGTCGAGCTCGCGTCCGACGAAGCGCTGCGCGCGCTGCGCGGCACGGCGCTGGACGACCTCGACGAGGCGCTGCATGCGCTGCACCTTGACGTCGTGCGCGACGAGCCCGTCGGTGATTGCACCCGCCTGCGTGCCGCGACGCGGTGAGAAGATGAACGTGAACGCGCCGTCGTAGCCGACCTGCTCGCAGACCTCGAGCGTCTGGGCGAAGTCGTCCTCGGTCTCGCCGGGGAAGCCGACGATGACGTCGGTCGTGATCGCCGCGTCGGGCACGTGCTCGCGGATGAGCGCGACGCGGTCGAGGTAGCGCTCGCGGGTGTACGTGCGGCGCATCGCCTTGAGCACGCGCGAGGAGCCCGACTGCAGCGGCAGGTGGATGTGCTCGCAGACGCTGGCAAGCTCGGCGTGCGCGCGGACGACGTCCTCCTTCATGTCCGACGGGTGCGGGCTCGTGTAGCGCACGCGGTCGATGCCGTCGATCGCGTCGACGGCGTGCAGCAGCTCGGCGAAGGCGCGCGGCCGCGGGCGCAGCCCCCTTCCCCACGAGTTGACGTTCTGGCCGAGCAGCGTCACCTCGCGCACGCCGTCGGCGGCGAGCGCGCGCACCTCGGCGACGAGCTCGTCGAGCGGGCGTGACACCTCGCGCCCGCGCGTGGACGGCACGATGCAGTACGAGCAGACCATGTTGCAGCCGGCGGAGATCTGCACCCAGGCCTGGACGTCGCGCGCCCGCTTGCGCGGCAGGTGGCCGGTGAAGCCCTCGAACTCGAAGAAGCCCTGCGCCGTCAGCGAGTCCGAGGTGAGGAACTCGGCGAGCTTGTGGACCTGGCCGGGGCCGAAGGCGACGTCGACGAACGGGAAGCGCTCGAAGACCTCGTCCTTGACCGACTGCGCCCAGCAGCCCCCGACGCCGATGATCCGCGCGGGGTCGCTGCGCTTGAGGCCCTTGGCCTGCTGGAGGTGCGCGACGAAGCGGCTGTCGGCCTTCTCGCGGATCGAGCAGGTGTTGAAGAGGATGACGTCGGCCTCGTCGGCGGCGCTCGCCTCGGCGTAGCCGAGCGACTCGAGCATGCCCTTCATGCGCTCGGAGTCGTGCTCGTTCATCTGGCAGCCGAAGGTCGTGACGTGGTAGCGCTTCATGCTCGCCCAAGGGTAGCCCGGCGCGGGCCGCCGGCCGCCGTCACTTCGCGTACTCGACCGCCCGCGACTCCCGGATGACGGTCACCTTGACCTGCCCGGGGTACTCGAGCTCGCGCTCGATCTCGCGGGCGATCTCGCGCGAGAGCAGCATCGCCGCGTCGTCGTCGATGCTCGTCGGCGTGACGATGACGCGGACCTCGCGGCCGGCCTGCATCGCGTAGGCCTTCTCGACGCCGTCGTGGCGCGCGGCGATCTGCTCGAGCGCCCGCAGGCGCTTGACGTAGGACTCCAGCGACTCGCCGCGGGCGCCGGGGCGCGCGCCCGACAGCGCGTCGGCGGATTGGACGATGATCGCCTCGATCGTCTGGGGCTCGACCTCGTTGTGGTGGGCCTCCATCGCGTGGGCGACGGCCTCGGCCTCGCCGTGGCGCCGCGCGAGGTCGCCGCCGACGAGCGCGTGCGGTCCCTCGATCTCGTGCGTGACGGCCTTGCCGATGTCGTGCAGCAGCGCCGCGCGCGCCGCCGTCTTGGGCGAGGCGCCGAGCTCGCCGGCCATGATCGCGGCCAGCTGCGCGCACTCGACGGAGTGCGCGAGCACGTTCTGCCCGTAGCTCGTGCGGAACTTCAGGCGGCCGAGGATGCGGATGATCTCGCCGTCGAGGCCCTGCACGTTGGACTCGTAGGCGGCGTTCTCGCCGGCCTCGACGATGTGGGCGTCGAGCTCGGACTTCGCCTGGTAGTAGGCCTCCTCGATGCGCGCCGGATGGATCCGCCCGTCGGCGAGCAGCTTCTCGAGCGTCATGCGCGCGACCTCGCGGCGCACGCCGTCGAAGGCCGACAGCACGACCGCGCTCGGCGTGTCGTCGATGATGAAGTCCACGCCGGTGAGGGTCTCCAGCGCGCGGATGTTGCGCCCCTCGCGCCCGATGACGCGCCCCTTCATGTCGTCGGACGGCAGCTGGACGACGGAGACCGTCGTCTCGGCCGCGTGGCGGCCGGCGAGCCGCTGCATCGCGACGGAGAGGATCGACCGCACGCGCCGCTCGGCGTCGCGCTTGGTCTCCTCCTCGATCTCGCGGACGTGGCGCGCGGACTCCTGGCGCACCTGGTCGACGATGTCGGACATGAGGCGTTCCTTGGCCTGCGACGCGCTCATGCCGGCGATCCGCTCGAGCGCCGCCTCGTGCTCGCGACGGCGGCGGTCGAGCTGCTCGCGCTCGGCCTCGAGCGCGCGCGTCTGGTCGTCGAGCTCGCGGGCGCGGCGGTCGAGCTCCTCGGCACGCCCGCTGACGCGCTCCTCGAGGCGGGCGAGCTCGTCGCGCGCGGCCGGCGTCGCAGCGGCCTGAGGCGGCTGGCGGTGGCGCAGGCCGACCGCCACGATCATCGCCGTCCCCAGAATCGCGGCCGCAACGATCAGTTCCATCTCGCGCTCACTGCCTTCCTCTCCAGGCGCTCGGGGTGGGGTCCCGGGCGCGCGGTGCCGTCGATGTCAGGGGTCAGACCGAGCTGGCGTCAGGCGGCACGCGGCGACCGGTGAGGGCGCCACGACCTACGTGGGAAGGCGTTGGGTTGAAGGTGCGGCTGCGGGCGGATGGCCGCCCTGGTGTGATGCCTCGTCGTTGGTACTGGACGTCGTGTTCGGTGCTGCTCGGGTATTGCCGCTGGAGTCGCCCTGTGCGGGCTCGGTCTGACCTGTCTGATCATAGGACCGCTGCAAACGACCGGCAACTGGAGTGCGGTCAGGCGGCGCTCGCCCGCTCGAACGCACGGACCGCGTCGTAGGCGAGCTCGAGCTCGTAGCCCTTGCGCACGAGCACCCCGAGCGCGCGCTCGCGCTCGCGCTCGCTCGTCGGCGCCGACCGGCAGCGGCGGCGCAGGACCTCGACCGCGGCCTCCAGCTCGCCCGCGCCGGCGCGATCCTCCAGCGCGGCCGCGACCTGATCGCGACCGACGCCCAGCTCCAGCAGCCGCCGTTCGATGCGCTCGGACCCCCAACCGTCGAGCGCCCGCCGGTCCTCGGCGAAGGCGCGCGCGTAGCGCGCGTCGTCGAGATAGCCCAGGCGCGTGATCTCCGCGATCGCGTGCTCGGCCTGCGGCTCGCCGACGTCCTTGCCGGCGAGGTGGCGGCGCACCTCGGCCTCGGTGCGATCCCGGCGATCGAGGTAGGAGACCGCGAGCTCGAGCGCGCGCTGCGCGCCGGTCACGCCCGGACCCTACGCCGCCTCGACCGCGGCGGGAATCGGGGGCAGCGCGACCTCGTCGTCACGCTCGATCGGCGCGACGAGATCCTGGCCGATGCCGAGCGCCGCGTAGACCTTCGCCTCGATCTCCTTGGCGATCTCCTGGTGCTCGTCGAGAAAGCCCTTGGCGTTGTTGCGTCCCTGGCCGAGCCGGTCCGAGCCGTAGGAGAAGAACGAGCCGGACTTCGTGACGATGTTGTGCTCGATGCCGAGGTCCAGCAGGCAGCCCGAGGTCGAGATGCCCTTGCCGAACTCGATGTCGAACTCGGCCTGGCGAAACGGGGCCGCGACCTTGTTCTTGACGACCTTCACGCGGACGCGGTTGCCGACCGCCTCGGTGCCGTCCTTGAGCGTCTCGATGCGGCGGATGTCCAGGCGCTGGGAGGAGTAGAACTTCAGCGCGCGACCGCCCGGCTGGGTCTCGGGCGAGCCGAACATGACGCCGACCTTCTCGCGGATCTGGTTCGTGAAGAGACACAGCGTCTGCGTGCGGTTGAGGTTGCCGGCGAGCTTGCGCATCGCCTGGCTCATCATGCGCGCCTGCAGGCCGACGGTCTGATCGCCCATCTGCCCCTCGAGCTCGGCGCGCGGCGTCAGCGCGGCGACGGAGTCGATCGCGACGAGGTCGACGGCGCCGGAGCGCACGAGCATGTCGCAGACCTCGAGGGCCTGCTCGCCGTGGTCGGGCTGGGAGACGAGCAGCTCGTCGATGTCGACGCCGATCTCGCGCGCGTAGAGCGGGTCCATCGCGTGCTCGGCGTCGATGAACGCGCAGATCCCGCCGAGCTTCTGGGCCTCCGCGAGGACGTGGTAGACGAGCGTCGTCTTGCCCGAGGACTCCGGGCCGAAGACCTCGACGATGCGCCCGCGCGGCATGCCGCCGATGCCGAGCGCGAGGTCGAGCGAGAGCGCGCCGGTCGGGATCGCGTTGACCTTCACCTGCGCCCCCTCGTCGCCCATGCGCATGATCGTTCCCTTGCCGAACTCGCGCTCGATCTGCGTGAGGGCGCCCTGCAGAGCGTCGTTGCGGGCCTTCGCGGCCTTCTCGGTATCGGTGAGAGCCATGGGTACTCAGAAGCCTTTCTGCACGGGAAGAACGGCGCACGCTACGGGCTGGATCGGACGGAATCGCAGGCTACGCCGGGCGCCTGTGACAGCACAACACGCGTTTGACGCGTCACCGCGCAGCGTCTGCCGAGCACTGCGGACGGCGACGCGCAAAAGCACGTGGTCCGAACGCGATCGCCGCTGATCTGCGACCGCGTCGCCATCGCCGACCACGGCCGGCTCGTCGCCGACGGCCCGCGGGACGAGCTGCCCGCCGCCGCGACGCGCCGCGGCTGGGAGATCGGCACGTCCGCGCCGGCTCAGCCCGTCGGGACGCTCCGCAGCGGCTCGTAGCGCGACCCGCCCGCCCCCGTGTGCGAGCGGTACAGCGTCAGCGCCGGGGCCGCGAACGTCAGCTCGGGCGCCGGCGGGCACAGCTCGGCGCGGGCGTCGACGCGCAGCCCGCGCGGCACGCGGGCGACCGTGACGTGCGGGCCAAACGGGCGCGCCTCGGGCGCGAAGGCGATCGCCGCCCGCAGGCCCGCCAGCAGCTCGTCGCGCAGCCCGCAGAGCTCCTCGCCGGCCCGCAGCGCGACCGCCAGGACGCGCGGTCGCCGGCGCGGCAGCCACAGCGCGCCGGCGCTGCTCAGCGTGCCGGGGGCGCGTCCCTCGAGCGAGCCGAGCAGCGCCTCGACGGCGACCGCCTCCTGCGCGGAGCGCGCGCCCAGGAACGCGAGCGTCAGGTGCAGGTTCTCCTCGGGCACCCGCCGCACGCCGGCCGGCGCGGCGGCCTCGGCCCAGCCGGCGAGCGCCGCGCGCGCGGCGGCGGGCAGGTCGAGCGCGACGAAGAGCCGCATCGCGCCGCCCTGGACGCCGGCGCGCTCAGCCGCCACCGTCGTCGAGCAGTAGGCGGCGCACGAGATGCAGCGCGACCGTCGTCGCGCGGTCGCGGACGTCGGCGCGGCCGCCGGGGAGCGTCACCGAGCGCGTGATCCGCCGGCCGTCCGCATGGCCGGCCGACAGCCAGACGAGCCCGACCGGCTTCGCGTGGCTGCCGCCGCCGGGCCCGGCGATCCCGGTGACGCCGACCCCCACGTCGGCCTGCAACGCGGCCCGCGCACCGTCGGCGAGCGCCTCGGCGACCTGCTCGGAGACCGCGCCGTGGTCTGCGATGACGCGCTGCGGGACGCCGGCCAGCGCGACCTTCGCCGCGTTGCCGTAGACGACGAGGCCGCCGCGCACGACGTCGGAGGAGCCGGGCCGCTCGGTCAGCCGCGCGGCGAGCAGTCCGCCGGTGCACGACTCGGCCACGGCGATCGACTGCGGCGGCGCCGTGCCGTCGCCGCGCAGCGCCGCGAGGACCTGCTCGTCGACCGTCGTGCCGTCGTCGGAGAAGAGCGTGCCGGCGTGGCGCGCGCGCACGAGCGCCGCGAACGCGTCGTAGACCGGGGCGTCGGCGGGCTCGTAGCGCGTGACGACCTCGACCTCGCCGCGGCGCAGGCAGGTCGTGATCTCCAGGCGGCCGAGGTCGATGCCGTCCTGCGTCGCCGCGCGCAGCGTCGCCGCGATCTCGGACTCGGGGATGCCGTACAGGCGCAGCATGTCGCGCCGGTAGTCGACCGCGCCCGCGAGCGCGGCGCTCAGGGCGGGGCTCGTCGCGACCGCGGTGCGCCACATCGGCTGCAGCTCGCGTGGCGGGCCGGGCAGCACGACGACGGTCGGCGCTGCGCCCGCCGCGGGGGTCACGACGAGGCCCGGCGCCGTGCCGACCGGCTCGAGGATCTCCGCTCCGTCCGGGACGACGGCCTGCTTGCGGTTGGAGATCCGGATCGCCTCGGGGTCGAGCTCCGGCCGGCGCGCCAGCAGCACGCCCAGGATCGCGGCGATGCGCTCCTCCAGCGGCTCGTCGAGCACCATCTCCCGGCCCTGGAAGCGGCCGACGACGTCGGCGGTGAGGTCGTCGGCCGTCGGGCCGAGGCCGCCGGTCGTCAGCACGAGCTCGCAGCCCTCGGCGGCGAGGAAGCGCAGGGCGCGCAGGATCTCCTGCGGGCGGTCGCCGACGACGCAGATCGCCAGCGGGTCGGCGCCGAGCTCGAGCAGCCGCTCGGCGAGCCACGGGCCGTTGCGATCCGAGACGCGGCCCGTCAGCACCTCGGTGCCGGTGACGACGATCCCCGCGCGGACGCTCATCGCCGCGCGGTCCGAAAACTGGGGCCGCGGCGGCCCGGGCGCCAGGGCGCCGGCGTCCGCGCCGCGGTCACGTGCAGACCGGGCGCTTGGACGCCGACAGCGGCTGGCGGCCGCGCTCGGGCGTGATCTCGATCCCGATCGGCCTCGCCGACGCGGCGACCGTGCGCCGCCGGTCGTTGACGCGCAGCACGACGGCGTTGTTGCCCAGCGTCAGCCGGAAGCGCTTGGAGCGATAGGTCGCCGTCGTGTCGCCGGCCTGCAGCGTCTCGCCGTCGACGAGCGTGCGATCGCCCGCCTTCAGGCACACGTAGACCGGCCCGGTGGCGTCGATGCGCAGCTTCACGGTCGTGGGCCGCGCGGGCGCCGCCGGCGGCGGCGCGACCGCGCGCGGCGTCGTCGCGACGACGGGCGGCGGCGCTGGCGCGACCGGCGCCGGCTCGTCGGCGTTGCGGCCCGTCGTCCCGAGCAGGTACAGCGCGAACACGAGCCCGGCGAAGATGAGCGCGAGGAAGACCCAGGGGGGCAGCGTCGGCGTCTGGCGGCGCCGTTCGCGACCCGGCGCCGCGGCGCTGATCGGCTGCAGCTCGACGTCGCTGAGGTGCTCGTGGCGCAGCTTGTACTCGTCGACGAGCAGCTTGGCGTCGAGGTCGAGCGCCTCGGCGTAGGTGCGCAGGAAGCTCTTGATGTACGTCGGACCGGGCAGCAGCTCCCACTCCTCGTTCTCGAGCGCGCGCAGGTACTTCGCGCGGATCTTCGTCTTTGCCTCGATCTCGGAGACGTCGATCCGCGCGCGCATCCGTGCCTCGCGCAGAGATGCCCCGATGTCCGGCATGGCCGAGAGGCTACTCGCGCACCGGCTCGGGCTCGGCGAGCTCCGGCCCGGGGTCGCCCTCGCGCGGCGCCGAGGGGCCCGCATCGCGCTCACGCAGGTTGGCGACGAAGCGGTCCACGTCGCCCGCGCCGACGAGCACCTGGCGCGGCTTGGAGCCCTCGTAGCCGCTGATCACGGCGCGCCGCTCGAGCATGTCGATGAGCCGCCCGGCGCGCGTGTAGCCCAGGCGCAGGCGGCGCTGGAGCATCGACGTCGACGCCGTGCCCATCTCGACGCAGAGGCGGATCGCGTCCTCGAGCAGGGCGTCCTCGTCGGGGCTGAAGCCGTCGTCGGCGACGCCGGCGGCGGTCTCCTCGTCGTGCTCGACCTCGTCGAGCAGGTCCTCGCGCAGCTCGGGCTCGCCCTGGCGGCGCCAGAACGTCGTCAGCGCCTCGATCTGCGGCTCGTCGATGTAGGCGCCCTGGATGCGCTGCAGCCGCGACGAGCCGACGGGCGAGAAGAGCATGTCGCCCTGGCCGAGCAGCGTCTCGGCGCCGTTGCAGTCCAGGATCACGCGCGAGTCGGTCTGCGAGGAGACCGAGAAGGCGATCCGCGACGGCACGTTGGCCTTGATCATGCCCGTGATGACGTCCACGCGCGGGGACTGCGTCGCGAGCACGAGGTGGATGCCGACCGCGCGCGCCTTCTGCGCGAGCCGGATGATCGAGTCCTCGACGTCGGCCGGCGCGACCATCATGAGGTCCGCGAGCTCGTCGATGACGCAGAGGATGTAGGGCAGCTCGGGGTCGCCGCGCTTGACGCGCGAGCGGTTGAGCTCGACGAGCGAGCGCGTCTTGGCCAGCGACATGATCGAGTAGCGCTGCTCCATCTCGCGCACGAGGTTCTGCAGCGCGTTGGCGGCCATCCGCGGGCTCGTGATGACCGGCGTGAGCAGGTGCGGGATCGACTCGTAGTGGTTGAGCTCGACCTGCTTGGGGTCGATGAGCACGAGGCGCAGGTCGTGCGGCGTGGCGCGCAGCAGGACGCTGGACAGCATCGCGTTGATCGCGCCCGACTTGCCGGCTCCGGTCGTCCCCGCCACGAGCAGGTGCGGCATCTTGGCGAGGTCGGCGCCGATCGCCTTGCCGCCGACGTCCTTGCCCAGCCAGACCGTCAGCGGCGACCAGCCGGCGGGCGCCTGCTGGTAGACGTCGCCGAGCTGCACGATGCGCCGGCGCTGGTTTGGCACCTCGACGCCGACCGCCGTCTTGCCCGGGATCGGGGCGAGGATGCGGATGTCCGTCGCGGCGAGCGCGTAGGCGAGGTCGTCCTTGAGCTGGGCGACCTTGCTCATCTTGATGCCCGGCGCGAGGCGCAGCTCGAAGCGGGTGATGTGCGGCCCGGCGACCGTGCCGACGACCTTCGCCTCGACGCCGAAGTGGCCCAGTCCCTCGACGAGCGCCCTGGCGGTCTTCTCCTGGCCGGCGGTGTCGGGGCGCGACTGCTCGGCGGAGGAGCGCCTGAGCAGGGTCGGGCTCGGCAGGCGCCACTCAAACGCGGGATCGTCGGTCACCGAGCCGCGCAGCCGCCCCTGCGGCGTCAGGTCCCGCGCCGGCCGCGCGGCGCGGGTCCGCGGCAGGACCACGGTGGCGTCCTCGTCGTCGCGCACCCCGCCGAGGTAGGGCTCGTCGTCCTCGTCCGGCTCCGGGTCGGGCTCGGGATCGGGCTCGTCGGGGAGGTCGCCCGGCGCCTCGCCGGCCGGCTCGGGCTCGCCGTAGATGTCCGGGAAGCGTGCGGCGCCCGACCAGAAGCCGGCGCGCCCGACGGTGCGCTCGCGCGGGCCCGGCGCCGGTGCCTCGACGTGCGTCGCGCGCACGACGACCTCGCTGCCGGCGGGCTCGGGCGGGTGATAGCGCTCGACCTCGGGGCGATCGAGCGGCGGCCCGGCGGGCTCGCCGTCCGGCGCGTCCGGCGCGTCGCCCGCGTCCGGCGCCGCTCGCCGCGCCGGCACCGCGCGCCCGAGCGCGCGCGTCGTGTCGGCCAGGCCGCTGCCCGTCGTGCGCAGCACCCCGGCGACCGTCGCCCCGGTGAGCAGCAGGACGCCGGCGACGAGCAGGAACAGCGCGAGGATGTGGGCGCCGATCGTCGACACGGCGCTCGCCGCCGCGTACAGGAGCGCCTCGCCGACGATCCCGCCGCGGAGCTCGAAGAAGGGCGCGTGCCAGTAGCCGCCGCGCACGCCGTCGGGCCCGAGTCCGAACGTGCCCGCGGCGAGCATGAGCGTCAGCGCGGCGAACAGGCACAGCGCGCCCGCGCGAAACGGCCGCAGCGCCGGCAGGACCGGGCGCAGCACGAGCAGCGCGCCGGCCGCGACGATCGCCGCCGGGACCGCCTGGGCGACCTGCCCGACGGCGTAGGCCAGCCCGCCCGCGGCGGCCTGCCCGAGGGCGCCGCCGTCCCAGCCGAGATAGAGCGGAAACGCGAGGAACACGCCGAGCGCGACGAGCCCGAGGCCCAGCAGGTCGAGCTGGCGCTGCTCGACGACGGGAAGCCCGAGCGCGCCCGGCGACGAGCGCCGCGCGCGAGCGCGCGGCTTGCTCTTGGCCGGCGGGCGGCGGGGTGCGGGCTTACGGGCTGCGGCCATGGTTGCGCCGCCGACCATGTTCGACGCCGGGGACCGGCGCTCCTGCACGCGCCCGTGCAGGCCGGCTCGCCCGGCCGCACCCACTTAGCGTGCGTTGAGCGCCGTCCCTACCCTGGTGAGGCCATGTCGGAGCGCCCGCCACGCGTCCTCGTCGTCGAGGACGACCAGGAGATCGCGCAGGTGCTGCTGCGCTCGCTGCGGATGGAGGGCTACGAGGCGCGCGCCAGCAACGACGGCGAGGCGGCGCTCGTCGACGCGCGCGAGTTCACCCCCGATCTCGTCGTCCTGGACCTCGGGCTGCCCAAGCTCGACGGCATCGACGTCGCGCGCGCGCTGCGCAAGGACGGCGGCGACGTGCCGATCCTCATGCTGACCGCGCGCGACGCCGTCGACGCGCGCGTCGAGGGCCTCGACGCCGGCGCCGACGACTACCTCGTCAAGCCGTTCGAGCGCCAGGAGCTGCTCGCGCGGCTGCGCGCGCTGCTGCGCCGCCGGCCGCCGCGCGGCAGCGCGTCGCTCGTCGTCGGCGACCTGCAGCTCAACCCCGACACGCACGAGGTGCGCCGCTCCGAGCGCGACGTCGATCTCACCCAGCGCGAGTTCGAGCTGCTCGAGTACCTCATGCGCAACGAGCGGATCGTCGTCCCGCGCCAGCGGCTGCTCGAGGAGGTCTGGGGCTACGATCCCTTCGCGACGACGAACACCATCGAGGTCTTCGTATCCAACCTGAGACGGAAGCTGGAAGCCGGCGATGAGCCGCGTCTCCTTCATACGATCCGCGGCGCAGGCTACGTTCTCCGCGCCTAGGCAGGTTCCGATCCGCTGGCGGCTCGCCGGCGGCTCGGCCCTGTTGACGCTCGTGATCCTGTGCGGCTTCGCCGGCGCCGTCGGCGGCCTCATCACCCAGCGCCTGCACGCGGACTTCGATCGCGAGGTGTCCGACGCGGCCGACCTGCTGCAGGCGAAGGTCCGCTTCACGGCGCCCGTGCGGACTCCGGTCGGGGGCTATGACCTCGAGGGCCTCGAGCCCGACCTCGCCTACTACGAGGACGGCTCGACCGTCGTGCGGATCATCGGCAGCGAGGGCGTGCTCTACAAGAGCACCGCCTTCACGAAGGACTTCGGGCCGCCGCGCTTCGACCCGTCGGCGGACAGCGGCTACCGGCGCTCGATGCAGGAGGACGGCTACCTCGTCGAGACCCGCGAGATCCCGCGCCCGGCCTCGGAGATCGTCTCGCTGCCGCTGTTCTTGCAGTACGGCCGTCCGCTGGCCACGGTGAACGCGACGATCGCGGGGCTGCGCTTCTTTCTCATCATCGGCGTCTTGAGCGGCGCCGGGCTCGCGCTGCTCGCCGGGCTCATGGTCGCGCGCCGCGCGATGGCCCCGATCGCCGACCTCACGGCGACCGCGCGCAAGATCGAGAAGACGCGCGACCCGGCCGAGAAGATCCCCGCCGTCGAGGCCGACGACGAGGTCGCCGAGCTCGCGCGCACGCTGGACGGCATGCTGCACGCGCTGGACACGTCGCGAGCGGAGACCGAGGACGCGCTGCGCCGCCAGCGCGAGTTCGTCGCCGACGCGTCGCACGAGCTGCGCACGCCGCTGACGAGCGTGCTCGCGAACCTCGAGCTGCTCGCCGAGAGCCTCGTCGGCGAGCAGCGCGAGGCGGCCCACTCCGCGCTGCGCTCGTCGCGGCGCATGCGCCGGCTCGTCGCCGACCTGCTGCTGCTCGCCCGCCATGACGCGGCCCGCCAGGCGCCGCACGCGCCGACGGACATCGGCCAGGTGCTCGTCGAGGCGGCCGGCGAGCTCGGCGTCATCGCCGACGGCCACGAGGTGTCGATCGAGGCCAACCGGGCGATCGTCGACGGCGCCCGCGACGAGCTGCACCGCCTGACGCTGAACCTCATGGAGAACGCGATCCGCCACACGCCGCGCGGCACCCACGTGCGGGCCGCCGTCGAGCGCGTCGACGGCCACGTGCGCCTCACCGTCGAGGACGACGGCCCCGGGATCCCGCCGGAGCTGCGCGCGCGCGCCTTCGAGCGCTTCGTGCGCGGCGCGGGCGACCGCGGCGGGTCGTCGGGCCTCGGGCTGTCGATCGTCCACGCCGTGGCGCAGTCCCACGGCGGCAGCGTCACGATCGAGTCGCCGACGACGAACGGCAGCGGCCGCGCGCGCGGCACCCGCTTCGCGGTGACGCTGCCGCTCTCGCGCACCGCCCAGCAGGCGCTGGCGACCGTCGCAGGCTGAGCGGGCCTACACCTCGACGACGACCGGCAGCACCATCGGCCGGCGCTTGATCTTGTCGTAGACGAACGCGGCGAGGTCGTCGTGCAGGATCTCCTGGAGCAGGTCGATCTCGCGGATCTCCTCCCCGGCGGCACGATCGAGCGACGCCTCGACGCAGTGGCGCAGCTGGCCGATGAGCTTGTCGGCGTCGGCCGCGTACGGGACGCCGCGGAAGATGACCTCGGGCTCGGCGACCGACGAGCCGTCCTGCTCGGAGATCGTCGCGACGACGACGAAGATGCCGTCCGCCGACAGCATCCGGCGGTCGCGCAGCGCGACGTCGGTGACGTCGCCGATGTCGACGCCGTCGACGAAGATCATGCCCGACTGCTCCTTGGCCGCGAACGCCGCGCCCTTGGCCGTCAGCTCCAGCGGCAGGCCGTTCTCGCCCTTGAAGATGTTCGCCGGGTCGATCCCGACCGCCTCGGCGAGCTGGCCGTGCAGGTGGATGCGCTTGTGGTCGCCGTGAAACGGCATGACGTACCGCGGCTTGGTGAGGTTGAGCATGAGCTTGATCTCCTCCTGATAGCCGTGGCCGGAGGCGTGGATCGGGGCGTCCTTCGTCGTGATGACGTCGCAGCCGATGTGGTACAGGCGGTCGATCGTCTCGTTGACGGCGCGCTCGTTGCCGGGGATCGGCGTCGCGCTGAAGACGACCGTGTCGCCGGCGTGCAGCTCGATCTGCGGGTGGTCGCGATGCGCCATCCGGCGCAGCGCGCTGAGCGGCTCGCCCTGCGATCCGGTCGAGATGATCACGACGCGGTGGTCGGGGAAGTTGGAGACCTCGCGCGGCCCGATGAGCATCCCGTCGGGGATCTTGATGTGCCCGAGCGAGCGGCCGATGTTCGAGTTCTTCTTCATCGAGCGCCCGATGAGGCAGACCTTGCGGTCCAAGGCTCCCGCCGCGTCGACGACCTGCTGGACGCGATGGATGTTCGAGGCGAACGACGTGACGACGATGCGCCCCCTGCAGCGGCTGAAGACGTCGAGCAGGTTGGGCCCGGCGACCCGCTCGCTCGGCGCGAAGCCCGGCCGGTCGGCGTTCGTCGAGTCGCCGCAGAGCAGCAGCAGGCCGTCGCGGCCGAGCTCGGCGAGCCGCGAGACGTCCGCGGGGACCCCGTCGACCGGCGTCTGGTCGAACTTGTAGTCGCCCGTGACGAGGACGGTGCCGAGGTCGGTCTTGATCGCGACCGCGCTCGCGTCCGGGATCGAGTGGGTCATGTGGATGAGCTCGACGTCGAACGGGCCGGCCTCGATGATCTCTCCGCACTTGACGTCCTCGACGTGGACGTCGCGCGCCAGGCGGTGCTCGTCGAGCTTGGAGCGCGCCATCGCCATCGTGAGCGGCCCGCCGTAGACCGGCGGGGCGTCCTCGACGCCGAGCTCGCGCAGCAAGAACGGCAGGCAGCCGAGATGGTCCTCGTGGCCGTGCGTGACGACGATCGCCTCGATGTCGCTGACGCGGCCGCGCAGGTAGGCGAAGTCGGGCAGGACGAGGTCGATGCCCATCATCTCGGCGGTCGGGAAGCGCAGCCCGACGTCGACGAGCACGATCCGGTCCTCGTACTCGATGACGGTCATGTTCTTGCCGATTTCCCCCAGGCCGCCGAGGGGCAGGACGCGCAGCGGCCCGCTCAAACCGGCGCTCCGACGAGCAGGCCGCGCTGGACGAGCATCGCGCGGATCGTGGAGGTCTCGTGCTCGTCGGCCTCGACGTACGGCAGCCGCGGCGTGCCGACGCGGTGGCCGAGCAGGTTCAGGGCGGCCTTGTTGGCGACGGCCGCGGGCGCGACGCTCATGGCGGCGAACACGGGCAGCAGGCTGTCGTGGATCTCGCCGCGCCGCTGTGGCTCGTCGACCATGCGGCGCAGCTCGGGTCCGACGATGTGGCTGGCGGTCAAGATTCCTCCCGGCTCCCCCATGTCGAGCACGCTTGCGAGGATCTCGTCGTTGCCGGCGTAGACCCGCAGCCCGTCGATCGGGGCGAGGTTGTCGTTGTTGGCCTGCTTGACCGCTTCGACGTGATCGAGCTGGGCGAGCTCGGCGAGCAGGTCGTTGGGCATGTCCGAGCCGGTGCGCTGCGGGATGTTGTAGAGCACGATCGGCCGGTCCGCCGCGCGGCTGACCTCAGTGTAGTGGGCCACGATCCCGCGCCGGCTGGGACGGTTGTAGTACGGGTTGACCGACAGCAGCGCGTCGGCGCCCAGCTCGCACGCGCGCGACGTCAGGAAGATCGCGTGTCGCGTGTCGTTGGATCCGACGCCGGCGGTGACCGTCGTGCCCGGCGGCTTCTCGGCGACGGCGAGCTCGATGACCCGCAGGTGCTCCTCGTCGTCGAGCGTCGCCGCCTCGCCCGTCGTCCCGCAGACGACGAAGCCGTCGGAGCCGTTGGCGGCCAGATGGCGCATGAGGTCCACGAACGCCTGCTCGTCGACGGCGCCGTCCTGCGCGAACGGCGTGACGATGGCCGTCAGGATGGCTCCCAGCTCAGGCACCGCCCCAGTATCGCAGCCGGGCTGAGGGCAGCGGTTCGGCTGCGGGACGGTGCCCGGCGTCCGCCGCTCAGCGCAGGTCGGACGGGCTGGGGATGTCGGGAAGCTCCTTGCGGGCGTCCTCGAGCGCCTTGCGCGCGCTGGCCGGCGCGGTGTCCAGCAGGTTGTCGCTGGCCTCGCTGAGCTGCTCGCGACCGACGTCGAGCGCCTTGCGGGCCTCCTCGAGCGCCTCCTCCTGGTTGGACTCGGCGTAGCGCTGCAGGTCGCCGGCCGCCTCGGCCGTGCGCTCGTTGGCGGCGATGAGGTCCTCGCGCGCGCTGTCCTCGGCGGGCAGCTGCTCGGCCTCGTCGACGAGCTCGCGCGCGCGGTCGGCCTGGTCCTCGAGCGTCTTCTGCGCCGCGTCGCGCGTCGCCGGCTCCTGGACGAGCCGCCGCGCGGTCGTGGCGACCTCCTCCTGCAGCGCGCGCGTCCGCTTGGCGAGGGCGCGGGCCTGGGCCGAAGCCTTCGACGCCGCCTCGGAGAGGTCTCCGCCCGAAGGCGTGCTGTCGGTGCCACAACCACCGATGGCGATGGCTGCGACCGTGAGTGGGACGAGCGAGCGGCGAAGCATGTGAATCGTTGGTTCCCCTGTCGTCGACGCGCCACCGGACGGTGTCGCGCGGCGGACATTACCGGCCGTCATGGCGTTGTGCCAGCGCCGGGCCGCGGCCTGCGATCTGACAGGATCGCGCCGATGACGCCGCGATCACCGAGCGCGCGCGCGGCCGGACCGAGCGTGGTGCTCGCCGCCCTGGCGGTGGCCGTCGTGCTCGGCGACTCGTCGGTCGTCACGCTCGGCCTGCCCGCCGTGCTGCGCGACTTCGGCGCCGGCGTCTCCGACGTCGCGTGGGTGCTCATCTCGTTCAACCTCGTGCTCGCGCTCGCGGCGCTCCCCGCCGCGGCGCTCGTGCGCCGGGTCGGCCCGTCGGTCGTGTGGCGCGCGGGGCTCGCCGTCTTCGCGGCGGGATCGCTGGGCTGCGCGCTGACGCCGACGCTCGACGGGCTCGTCGCGGCGCGCGGCGTGCAGGCCGCCGGCGGCGCCGCCGTCGTGCTCGCCGCCCTCGCGATGCTCGTGGCCGCCCGCGGGCCGCGGCACGGCGTGCGCATCTGGGGCGCGGCGGGGGTCATCGGGGCGGCGCTCGGACCCGCCTGCGGCGGCGCGCTGACGCAGCTGTTCTCGTGGGAGGCGATCTTCGTCGTGCAGGTCCCGCTGCTGCTCGCCGTCCTCGTCAAGCCGGTCGCCGGCGCCGGTGCGCCCGCCGCCGCCGCCGGCAGGCCGGTCGCCGCCGCCGGTGCCTCCGCCGCCGCCGCCGGCAGGCCGCCGCTCGCGCTGTCGGCCGCGCTCGCGCTCGTCTCGGCGGCGCTGACGGCGGCGCTGTTTCTCTTCGTGCTGCTGCTCACCGAGGGCTGGGGCCGCACGCCGCTGGCGGCCGCCGCGATCGTCTCGGTCATCGCGCTGGCGGCGGTCGCAGCGGCGCCCGTCGGCCGGCTGATCGAGCGCGGCCTGCAACGCGCGGCGGCCGGCGCCGTCGCGCTCGCCGGCGGCCTGGCGGCGCTTGGCCTGATCCCCGGCGCGAGCGCCGGCTGGACGCTGGGGCCGCAGATCCTCGTCGGCGTCGGGCTCGGGCTGACGTTGTACGCCCTGACGACGCGTGCGCTCGGGCGCGACGGGGCGCACCTGGGCGGCGGTGCCTGGACGATCGCCGCGCGCCACGCCGGCGTCGTGCTCGGGCTCGCGCTGCTGACGCCCGTCTTCACCGCCGACCTCAAAGACGAGCAGATCGCCGCCGAGCGCGCCGGCAGCGCCGCGCTGCTCGACGCTCCCCTGCCACCCGGGCTGAAGGTCAGCCTGGCCGAGGCGATCACGGAGCGCGTGGACCGGGCCGGCGGGCAGCTGCCCGACCTGCGCCCCGCCTTCGACGAGGTGGATGCCCCGCCCGCGCAGCGCCCGGCCCTGGCGCGCCTGCAGGCGCGCCTCACCGACGAGCTGCAGCGCGCCGCCACGCACGCCTTCAGCCGCGCCTTCCTGCTCGCCGCCGCGCTCGCGCTGCTGGCGCTCGTGCCGATCGCGATCGCCGGGCGCTCGGTCGCCGGCGGCCTGTCCCTGCTCGCCGCGGCCGCGGCGTCGTCGGCGCTGCTGGGCTTCTACGTCGCGCAGGGCGGCGGCACCTACAAGCCGCTGGAGGTCCGCGACCCCTGCGACCCGCGTCCCTGGCGCGACGTCCGCGGCTCCGAGGCGATCGCCGAGCAGATCAGCCTGGCGTCGCTCAACGGCGCCGCCTGCCGTCTGCGCGTCACGCGCGAGGAGCTGGCCCTCGCGCTCGCGACCACGAAGGCGCGCACGCGCTTCATGCGCGAGCGCGGCATCGGCGACGAGGTGCTCGCCGAGGCGCTGCGCGGCGGCCTGCTGCGCGCGATCTCCGAGGCCGCCGAGGCCGGTGCGGTGCCGGCGCTGCCGGCGGCGGTCGCCCGCGCGGCGATCCAGCGCATGCCGGTCGAGGCGCTGATCGAGGCCGCCCGCAGCGGCAGCCGGGTGCTCGACCTGCTGCGCGGCGGCGGCGGCCCGCTCGACGCGCTGGGCGCGGCGCTCGGCGCACCGTAGGATCCCGCCGGTGCGCGGCCCCGCTCTCGCCGGCCTGATCCTCGGTGGACTGCTGCGCGTCGTGCTCGTCGTGCGCCGGCGGTTCGGCCTTCTGGGTGGGATCGCCGCCGGACTGTTGGGGTCGGTCGGTGCCGCCCTCGTCGCGTTCGTCGCGCGGCGAGCACCGCTCCGCGGCGATCTGCCCGCGGACCGCGACCTGACGGCGCCGCCGCGTGGCGTGTCGTCCCCCGCGCCGGCCGCGGCCACGCCGGCGCCGCCGGCCGCGCCGGCGATCCAGCCGTCGCCCCCGGCCGCACCCCCCTCCCCCCGGCGCCGCAGCCGGCCGCGCCGGGGCCGGCAGCCGACCGCGGGCCCCGGTCGCCGGCCGAGCGCTTCGCCGACGTCGTCGTGCGCGCGCGCTGGCTGATCGTCGTCGGCTGGATCGTCGTCGCCGCGGTCGTCACGTTCGGCCTGCCGTCGATCCGCGAGGCGCAGGTCGGCGCGCTGGGCGACCTCGTGCCGGCCGGAGCGGAGGCGATCGCGACCGAGGTGCGCTCGGCGGAGCTCTTCAGCTTCCCGCTGCTGAGCCGCACGATCGTGGTCGCCCGCGACGCCGACCGCATCCCGCTCGGAGCGCAGGGGCTCATCGCCCGCAGCGTCCTCGAGCTCGACGAGGGCAACCTCCCGCTGCTGCGCGAGACGCGCGGCTACCCGATCAGCAACGTCTTCGGGGTCGCGCCGCTGGTGCGCGAGCGCTCGACGACGGTCCTCGTGCCGATGCTGTTTCCGTCGAGCATCGGCCAGAACGGGCGCACGAGCGCCGCTCGGCGCTTCGCCGACGACTACATCGGGCCCGCGGCACCGGGCGCGTTCGTCGGCGTCACCGGCGCGATCGCCGCGCGCGGCGAGCAGGCCGACGTCATCGGCGACCACCTTCCGCTCGTCGAGCTGGCGACCCTGCTGTTCGTGCTCGCGGCGGTCGGCCTCTACTTCCGCGCCTTCATGGCGCCGCTCGTCAACCTCGTCACCGTCGCGCTGGCCTATCTCATCGCGATTCGCCTCATGGCGACGTTCGGTCAGGCCGTCGGCGTGTCCGTTCCCAGCGAGGTGCAGCCGATCGTCGTGGCGCTGCTGTTCGGCATCGTCACCGACTACTCGCTGTTCTTCTTGTCGCGCTTTCGCCGCCGGCTCGGCGAGGGCGACGCGCCGGCGGAGGCCGCGCGCCGCACGACCGCGGAGCTGTCGTCGATCATCCTCACCTGCGGCCTGGCCGTCGCCGCCGCGTGCGCGGCGCTGATCGTCGCCGACCTCGGGTTCCTGCAGGCGTTCGGGCCCGGCATGGCGATGGCGGTGCTCATCGCGCTCGCGGTCTCGATGACGTTCATCCCCGCCACCCTCGCGCTGCTCGGCGGGCGGCTGTTCTGGCCGCACGTGCCCAGCCCGGCGAGCCGCGCCGGCCATGCCCGCCGGCGGCCGAGCGCGTCCTATCGCCTCGTCGCGCTCGCGGTCCGCGCGCCGCGGCGGACGATCGCCGTCTGCCTGCTCGCGCTCGTCGCGATGGCGGGTGGCATCGGCTGGGTGCAGCTCGGCAACCCGATCATCCGCGGGCTTCCTCCCGACGCCAACGCGCGCGTGGCCTACGCGCAGGCGTCGAAGGGCTTCGTGCCGGGGATCCTGTCGCCGACGGTGCTCGTCGTCGAGCAGCCGCTGATCGCCACGCGCCAGCTCGAGCTCGCGCAGCTGCAGCGCCTGCTCGCCGCGCAGCCGGGCATCGCGGAGGTCGTCGGCCCGGCGTCGAACCCGACCAACCTGCCGCTCGGCGCCGTCCTGGCGCGCAACGCCAACGCCGCGCGCTACGTCATCGTGCTGAAGGCCGACCCGCTCGGCGCCGGGGCGATCGAGCGCTTCCGCCGCCTGCATGCCGACGTCGGCGGGCTGCTGGCGCGCGCCGGGCTGCCGGCGGCGACCGCGAGCTTCGCGGGCGACACGGCGCTCTCGCAGGAGACGATCGACGACACGGTCGACGACCTGTGGCGCGTCGTCCCCGCGGTGCTGCTGGCGGTGCTGCTCGTCCTGCTCGCCTTCCTGCGCGGCCTCGTCGCGCCGCTGTACCTCATCGCCGCCGCGGCGCTGGCGCCGCTCGCGGCGCTGGGGCTCGCCGTCGTGTTCTTCCAGGGCATCCTCGGCCACGGCGAGCTGACGTACTACGTGCCCGTCGCCGCCGGCGTGCTGCTCGTCGCGCTGGGGTCTGACTACAACATCTTCCTCGTGGGACGCGTCTGGAACGAGGCGCGGCGGCGACCGCTCGAGGAGGCGATCGTGGTTGCCGGCGCCGGCGCGGCGCGGGCCATCTCGGCCGCCGGGATCGTGCTCGCGCTCTCCTTCGGCGCGATGGGGCTCGTCCCGATCAACGCCTTCCGCGAGCTCGCGTTCGTCATGGCGGTCGGCCTGCTGCTCGACGCGTTCCTCGTTCGGACCATGCTCGTGCCGGCGGTCATCTCGCTCGTCGGCTACCGCAGCGCCTGGCCGGGCAACCGCCTGCGCCGGGAGCTGCCGATCGAGCAGATCGGCGGCGGCGCGGCGTTCGCCGACGCCCCCGCGGCGGCTCAGGCGCCGACGGCCTCCGCCAGCGCCTCGAGCTCGGCGTAGAGCGCCTGCAGGCGCTCGCGGCCGAAGCGCGCCTCGACCATCCCCTGGGCGCGCTCCCAGCTGTCGAGCGCTCCGGCGAGCGCGCGCGAGCCCTCGAGCGTGAAGGAGACCATCCGCACGCGCGCGTCGTCCTCGCTCTCGTACGTGGTGACGAGGCCGCGGTCCTCGAGCACCTTGAGGTTGCGCGTCAGGGTCGTGCGGTCGATCCGCAGGATGTTCGACAGGGTCGTGATCGGGACGTCGCCGACCGAGGCCAGCGCGACGAGCACCGGCAACTGCGTGACCTTCAACCCGCTCTGTGCCATGGTCGCCTCGTAGAGCTGGGTCAGGCCGCGCGCGCCCATCCGCAGCTTGTTGCACGCGCACGACGCGCGGATCTCCGAGCAGAGCTGGAGCTCCTCATCCGTGAGGTAGTTCATTCGGTGTGGATACACGGGACATGGCGCGCCGTCAAGTGCCCGTGCCACACTGGGCTCGATGCCGCAGACGCGCGACGCGCCGAGCGACACCGCGGCGAGCGAGCTGGCCGCCGAGGTCATGAACGTGCGCTGGAGCCTGCCCGACGGCGACTTCGCGGTGCTCGACGCCGTGACCGACGACGGCGATCAGGTCGTCCTCGTGGGCGCGCTCGGACATGTCCGCGAGGGCGAGTCCGTCGCCGTCAGCGGCGGCTTTCGCTGCCACCCGCGCCACGGCTGGCAGTTCGCCGTCGAGCGCGTGCGCATCCAGGAGCCCGTCAGCGACGCGGCGGTGACGGCCTACCTGGAGTCCGTCAAGCACGTCGGCCCGCGCGGCGCGGCGCTGCTCGTCGGGCGCTACGGCGCCGGCGAGGTGCTCGCCGCGATCGACCGCGACCCCGAGGGCGTCCTCGGCGGCGTGCCCGGCATCGGCGCGCGGCGGATCGCCGGCGCCGTGGGCTCGTGGCGCGACCAGCGCGGGCTGCGCGAGCTGCGCCTGTTCCTCGACACCCACGGCGTCGACGCGGCGTCCGCGGGGCGCATCGCGCGCCGCTTCGGCGCCGGCTCGATCGCGCGCCTGCAGCGCGAGCCGTACGCCATCTGCGAGCTCGACGGCATCGGCTTCGCGACCGCCGACGCGCTCGCGCGGGCGCTCGACACCCCGCTCGACGCTCCCGACCGGCTCGCCGCGGGGGTGCTGCACGCGCTCGACCAGGCGCAGGGCGACGGGCACTGCCACCTCCCCCGCGGCGAGCTCGCCCAGCGCGCCGGCCGGCTGCTCGGCGGCGGCGACGTCGAGGACGCGATCGACGCGCTCGCCGCCCGCGGCCGGGTCGTCGTCGACGACGCGGGCCGCGTGGCCGAGGCGCGCCTGCACGCGGTCGAGCAGCGCCTCGCGGCGCACGTCCGGCGGCTGCTTTGCGCCGAGCCGGCGCTCGACCTCAAGGCCGTCCGTCGCCCGGCGGACGGACCGTTCGTGCCCAGCGACGACCAGTGGCTCGGGGTGACGCAGGCGCTTGAGCACCGCATGTCGATCCTCACCGGCGGCCCCGGCACCGGCAAGAGCGCGACGATGCGCGCGCTCGTCGACATCCTCAAGGCGCAGCGACGGCGGGCGCGGCTGTGCGCTCCGACCGGCAAGGCCGCGCGCCGGCTCGGCGAGCTGACGGGCGCCGAGGCGACGACGATCCACCGCCTCCTGGAGTGGGTTCCCGACGAGGGCTTCACGCGCGACGCGTCACACCCGATCGACGGCTGCGACATGCTCATCGTCGACGAGGCGTCGATGCTGTCGGTGCATCTCGCCGAAGCGCTGCTGGCGGCGGTCGGGCCGCAGACGCACGTCCTGCTCGTGGGCGACGTCGACCAGCTCGCCCCCGTCGGCCCGGGCCGCGTGCTCGACGACCTCCTCGACCTGCGGCCCCCCGCCCACGTTCCGGCGACGCGCCTCACCGAGGTCTTCCGCCAGGCGGCGCGGTCGCTCATCGTGCGCGCGGCCCACGCGATCAACGCCGGCGAGCTGCCCGACCTCGCCGTCGCCGACGACGACGTCCGCGACTTCTTCCTCATCGCCCGCGACGGCGCGCAGGCGATCTTCGAAGAGGTCTGCGAGCTCGCGTCCGAGCGCCTGGCGGCGCACTACGAGCTCGATCCCGCCGCCGACGTGCAGGTCCTCGCACCGATGCACAAGGGCCCGCTCGGGATCGACGCCCTGAACGCCGAGCTGCGCTCGCGCCTGAACCCCGACGGCGCGGCGATCGGCGCCACGGGGCTGCGCGTCGGCGACAAGGTCATGCAGACGCGCAACTCCTACGAGCACGACCTCTTCAACGGCGAGCGCGGCGTGCTCGTCCTCCACGACGCCGAGCGCGACCGGGTCCTGTTCGCCGGCGAGGACGGACGGCGCGTGCGGCTGCCGGTCGACGCGCTGGACACGCTGCGGCTCGCCTACGCGGCGACGGTCCACAAGGCCCAGGGCTCGCAGGCGCGGGCGATCGTCGTGCCGATCCACCGCGGCCATCAGATCATGCTCACGCGCAACCTCGTCTACACGGCCGTGACGCGCGCGCAGGACGTCTGCGTCGTCGTCGGGGAGCGGTCGGCCCTCCGGCTCGCGGTGCGCCGCGCGGACGCACGGCTGCGCCACACGCGCCTGCGCGAGCTCGTCGGGACGGCCTGACGAGCCGCGCGGCGCGCTGGCGCGCTGCGCTACAGGCGGCGGAAGCCCAGGGCGCCCGACGGGCAGGCCTTCACCGTCGCCTCGACCTCGTCGGCGGAGGCGCCGGAGGGGTCGATCCACGGGTCGCGATCGAGGTCGAAGACGCTCGGTAGCGACTTCACGCAGTTGCCCGCGTGGATGCAGACGCCCGGGTCGTAGGTCACCTCGACGTCGTCGTTCGTGTACTGCGGCATGCACATCCTCCAATGGCGGATCGTTGACGGTCCCTGGCAGGCTACGGCGCCGGCCCGAGCTGATGCGCCACCGCCCGTCCGGCGCCCGCTCAGCCGCCGTCGCGTCGCGTGCGCCAGCGCCGTCCCGGATCGACGAGCGCGTCGTCGTCCTGCTTCAGCGCATCGGTGAAGCGCCGCTCGACGCGCGGCCGGCCGAAGCGCTCGTCCTCCCAGAGCGTGATCACGAGCAGCTCGCGCGCGGTCCGGTCGTGGCGGCAGACGAAGACGACGCCGCGGTCGACGAGGTCGCGCACGTAGACCGAGCCGCGCGGCGCCGGCTGCGAGGTGCCGGGCGGCGGCTCCTCGCTCCAGCGTCCCTCGGCCCACGCGGCGCTGACGCGGGCGGCGATCTCCGGGCGCGGGTCCAAGCCGCCGCGGCGCGTCCCGACGCGCTGGCGGAAGCGCTCGACCGCGTGATCGGTGACGGCGACGGTGACGCCGCCCGTCACGCGCCGACGACCCGGGTTCGCCGGCCGCTCACCGAGGCTCGGCGAACAGCAGGTGCTCCAGGCCGACGACGATCGGCTCGGCGAGCGCGCCGACCTCGCGCACCGCGAGCAGCACGCCGGGCATGAACGACTCGCGGGCGTAGGAGTCCTGGCGGATCGTCAGCGACTGGCCGACGTCGCCGAGGATGACCTCCTGGTGGGCGACGAGGCCGGGCAGCCGGACGGAGTGGATCGGCACGTCGCCCTCCATGAGCTCGGCGGTGCGCGCCGCCGTGCCCGACGGGGCGTCGAGCTTGGCGTCGTGGTGCAGCTCGACGATCTCGGCCTTCGCCATGTGCTGCGAGGCCTCCGCCGCGAAGCGCATCATGAGCACCGCGCTGATCGCGAAGTTCGGCGCGACGAAGACGTTCGCCGGCGCCTCGGCGCCGAGCTGCGCGCGCAGCGCGTCGAGGTCGAAGCCGGTCGTGCCGACGACCGCGTGCACGCCCGCCCGCACGCACTGCAGGGCGTTGGCCAGCGCGGTGTCGGGCCGGGTGAAGTCGACCACGACGTCGGCCTCGGGCAGGACGTCGGCGAGCGTCGTGCCCAGCGCGGGGTCGGCACGGCCGCTGAGCCGCATGTCGCCGGCGCCCTGCACGGCCGCGACGACGGCCTGCCCCATGCGCCCCGCGGCGCCGGCCACGGCGACGGCGATCATGAGGCCGCGACGCCCGCGGCGAGCTGCGGCGCAAGCGGCTGCAGCGCCTCGCGAAACGCGTCCTCGTCGGCGCCGATCGCTGCGGCGCTGAGCCGCTCGGGCGCCAGCAGCTCACGCACGAGCCCGTCGACGTCGTCGAGCGCGACCGCCTCGATGCGCTCCACGAGCTCGTCGATCGAAAGCACCGGAAGGCCGGCGAGGACCGCCGAGCCGAGCCGGTTCATGCGGGCCGCCGTGGACTCGAGCGAGAGCACGATGCGGCCCTTGACGTTCTCCTTGGAGCGGTCGAGCTCCTCGCTCGTCACCCCGTCGGCGCGGATGCGGTCCAGCTCGTCGGCGACGATCTGCAGCGCGGGCGCGATGTTGTCCGGCCGCGTGCCGAGGTAGATGCCGATCTGGCCGGTGCCGGCGTTCAGCGCCTGGAAGGAGAAGACGTTGTAGGCCAGGCCGCGCGCCTCGCGCACCTCCTGAAACAGCCGCGAGGACGACGTGCCGCCGAGGATCCCGTCCAGGACGCGCAGCGCGAAGCGCCGTTCGTCGTCGCGCGCCATCGCGGGCGCGCCGAGGGTCAGGTGATACTGCTCGGTCTCCTTGCGCAGGAAGCGCAGGCGCGGCGGCAGGTCGGCCGGCACCGGCGGCACGAGCGGCGCCGCGCCGCGCTCGGGGACCGTGACCGCGCGCGCGAGCTCGACGATCGCGTCGTGCTGCAGCGAGCCCGCCGCCGCGATGACGACGTCGCCGGGCGCGTAGTGACGGCCGTGGAAGCCGGCGAGGACCTCGGACGTCGTCGCGGCGATGACGTCGGCCCGCCCGATCACCGGACGGCCGAGCGGATGGTCGCCGAAGATCGCCTCGCCGAGCACGTCGAAGACGCGGTCCTGCGGCTCGTCCTCGTACATCGCGATCTCCTCGAGCACGATCTCGCGCTCGTTGGCGAGGTCGGCGCCGTCGAAGCGCGGGTTCCAGACCATGTCCGAGACGACGTCGAAGGCGCGCGGGAGGTGCTCGTCGAGCACGCGGGCGTAGACCGACGTGCTCTCCTTGCTCGTCCCGGCGTTCAGCTCGGCGCCCATGTGGTCGAAGATCTGGTCGATCTCCAGGGAGCCGAACCGCTGCGTGCCCCGGAAGAGCATGTGCTCGACGAGGTGCGACAGACCGGCGTCGGCCGCCGACTCCGAGGCCGACCCGGTCGCGATCCAGAACCCGAGCGTCACGGATCGGACGGTGGGCATCGCCTCCGTCACGACCCGGACGCCGGAGTCCAGGACCGTCAGTTGACGGTCAGCCAGCGGGTCAGCCCCGCTCGGGATCGCGGTCGCCGTGACGCGGGCGGCCCGAGCCGCGGCGTCCGCGGTCGCCGCCGCCGCCGCGCGGCGGACGGTCGCGGTCGCGCGGCGGGCGTGAGCCGCCGCCGCCGTTGCCGACGGCCGCGAGCTCTTCCTTCGTCTTGCCGACGATGTCGGGGTCCTGCGCCAGGCGCAGGCCGATGCGGCCCCGCTCGCGGTCGACCTCGACGACCTTGACGTGGATCTCGTCGCCCTTGTTGAGGACGTCCTCGACGGTGTCGACGCGCTCGCCCGGCTTGACGTTGGAGATGTGCAGCAGGCCGTCGGTGCCCTTGGACAGCTCGATGAACGCGCCGAACGTCGTCGTCTTGACGACCTTCGCGGCCGGGTACTCGTCGCCGACCTCGACCTCCTTGGTCATCGACCGGATGCGGTCGGCGAGCGCCTCGCCGAGCGCGCCGTTGGCCGAGTACACGAGCACCTGGCCCTCGTCGTTGACGTCGATCTGGGACTCGAACTCCTCGGCCAGGCCGCGGATCGTCTCGCCGCCCTTGCCGATCAGCAGGCCGATCTTGTCGGTGTCGATCTGCACGGTCATGATCCGCGGCGCGTGCTCGCTGAGCTCGGCGCGCGGCTCGGCGATGACCTTGGCCATCTCGGCGAGGATGAACGTGCGGGCCGCCAGCGCCTGCGTCAGCGCGTCGCGCAGGATGTCGAACGTGACGCCGGTGATCTTGATGTCCATCTGCAGGGCGGTGATGCCCTCAGACGTGCCGGCGACCTTGAAGTCCATGTCGCCGAGGTGATCCTCGACGCCGGCGATGTCCGTCAGGACGACGTAGTCGTCGCCCTCCTTGATGAGCCCCATCGCGATGCCGGCGACGGGCCGCTTGAGCGGCACGCCGGCGTCCATGAGCGACAGCGAGGAGCCGCAGACCGACGCCATCGACGACGAGCCGTTGGACTCCAGGATGTCCGACACGACGCGGATCGTGTACGGGAACTGCTCGATCGACGGCACCATCGCCGTCAGCGCGCGCTCGGCGAGCGCGCCATGGCCGATGTCGCGGCGCTTGGGACCGCGCATGAAGCCGGCCTCCCCGACCGAGAACGGCGGGAAGTTGTAGTGGTGGAAGTAGTACTTCTTCGTCTCCAGGCCGAGCGTGTCCAGGCGCATCTCCTCCTTCAGCGTGCCCAGCGAGGCGACCGAGATCGCCTGCGTCTGGCCGCGCGTGAAGAGCGCCGAGCCGTGCGCCCGGGGCAGCAGGCCGGCCTCGATCGAGATCGGACGGATCTCGTCCTCCGATCGGCCGTCCGGGCGCTTCTTGTGGACGGCGATGCGCTGGCGGATCGTCGTCTTCTCGAGCTTGTCGACGGCCATCTGCGCGGCGGCCTTGCGGGCGCCGTGCTCGGCGTCGTCGGGATCGCCGGAGTGCGCGGCGACGGCCTCGTCCATGACCCGCGCGCACTCGCTCTGGCGCTCGAGCTTGTCGAAGATCTGCGTGGCCTCGTCGAGCGCCGCGCCGTGGGACTGCGACACCGCGGCGTAGAGCCCCTCGTCGACCGTCGGGACCTCGATCTGCAGCTTCGCCTTGCCGGCCTTCTCGCGCAGCTCGTGCTGGGCGGCGCAGAGCTTGCGGATCTCGCCGTGCGCGATGTCCAGCGCATCGAGGATCTCCGCCTCGGAGACCTCGTCGGCGCCCGCCTCGACCATGAGGATGGCCTCCTCGGTCCCCGCGACGACGAGGTCGAGGTCTGAGTTCTCGAACGTGTCCTCCTCGTTGGGGTTGACGACGAAGTTGCCGTCGACCTTGCCGATCCGGACCGCCGCGACGGGCATCGGGAACGGGATGTCGGAGATCATCAGCGCCGCGGACGCGCCGTTCATCGCGAGGATGTCGAACGGGTGCACGTGATCGACGCTCAGCGTCAGCGAGACGAGCTGCGTCTCGCGGCGCCAGCCCTTCGGAAACAGCGGCCGCAGCGGGCGGTCGATCATGCGGGCGACGAGGGTGCCCTTCTCGGTGCTGCGGCCCTCGCGCTTGAAGAACGAGCCGGGGATCTTGCCCGCGGCATACATGCGCTCCTCGACGTCCACCGTCAGCGGGAGGAAGTCGACGTCGCGGAGGCTGCCCGCGGTCGCTGTGCTCAGAACCATGGTGTCGCCCTGGCGGACGACGACGGCGCCGGAGGCCTGCTTGGCCATCTTGCCGGTCTCGAAGGAGATCTCGGATCCTGCGATCTCAACGGAGACACGGGTCTCGGCAGTACTCATATGAAGTTGTCCTTTTTGTTCGGGTGCACCCGTCGGTCGGTGCACCAGCGTCTTATCGTGGCTTCGGTATCCGAACCTGAGCATCGTAGCCCAGTCCCGTGAGCCAGTCGCGATCGGGAACGCCCGCCCGCAGGGTGCCGGCGACGAACAGCGCCGGCGTCGTGGTCGCGCCCGCGGCCAGCGCCGCGCGCGTGTCGCGCTGCACCCGAGCGGCGGCCGCCGGCTCGCGGCGATCGCGCTCGAAGCGCTTCAGATCGAGGTCCAGGGACCGCACGCGCTCCCAGAGGTGGGGGTCGTCGAGGCGCCCCTGATCGGCGTACAGCGCGTCCGCGAACGGCCAGAAGCACCCCTGCGCGGCGGCCGCCTCGGCGGCCAGGGCGACCGGCACCGCGCGCTCGTGCTTGGCGCGCAGCGCCATGTGGCGAAACGCGACGCGCGCGCCGGCCGCGGTCAGGCGCTCGTGCGCCAGCGCGCAGCGCGGGCAGGTGAAGTCGGCGTACATGACGACCAGCGCGCCGGCGGGGTCGCCGCGGGCGTGGTCGTCGTCGCGCAGCGCGGGCGGCGCAGCCGTGCGGAGATCCTCCATCGACCTGTCAGCGTATCCCCCGTATGCAGACGCACACGCTGACGCGCGAGCAGCGCCTTCCCGGCGCCCCGGCCGACGTCTTCGCGTTCTTCGCCGACGCGGGCAACCTCGAGCAGATCACGCCGCCGCTGCTGCGCTTGCGCGTCGTCACCCCGGAGCCGATCCGCATGGGGCGCGGGGCGCTGATCCGCTACCGGCTGCGCGTGCACCGCCTGCCGGTCGGCTGGCTGACGCAGATCACCGCCTGGGAGCCGCCGCACCGCTTCGTCGACGAGCAGATCCGCGGCCCCTACGCGCTGTGGCACCACACGCACACCTTCGAGGCCGACGGCGACGCCACGATCATGCGCGACGTCGTGCGCTACCGGATCGGCTGCGGGCCGTTGGGGACGCTCGCCGACCGGCTGCTCGTCCGGCGCGACGTCGAGGCGATCTTCGACTACAGGGCCGAGCGCGTGCCGGCGCTGCTCTAGTGGGTCATCCACAAACGTTTGACCCGGAACCCCGGGCGCCGATCACCGCCTGGCGGCGTCCTCGGACGCTCGATGTGGCAGAGCCACACCTTCGGTCCTGCGTCCTTGCCAGTCGGCGCCGGCATCCCGGGTTTCCGGTCGAACGTTCCTGGATGACCCACTAGTTGCTCTGCGCTTCGGCGAGCCCGTCGAAGATGACGTTCGCGCCCGGCAGGACGCCGGGATGCTCGCCCTCCCAGGACCACGTGACCCGCTGGTCGGGGCCGACGATGACGAGTGCGCGGTTGGCGATGCCGGCCGGCTCGAAGAGCGCGCCGAAGGCGCGCGTCGCGGCACCCTGCGGATGCGCGTCGGAGAGCATCTGGATCGTCACGCCGAGCGACTCGCGAAACGCGACCTGGCTGTCGGTCTGGTCGATCGAGACGCCGTAGAGGGTCGCGCCCTGGGCGGCGAAGTCCTCGAGGACCTCCTCGTAGATCTGGAACTGGTCGGTGCAGACCGAGCTGAACGCCGCGGGGTAGAACACGAGCACCGTCGTCGTGCCGGCGAGGTCGTCGCGCGTGAACGGCTCGCCGTCCTCACGTCGCAACGTGAACTCCGGAACGTCCGAGCCCGCCGCGAGCACGCTCATCGGCGCAGCCCGAGCTCCTTGATGAGCGCCCGGTAGCCGTCGAGGTCGTGCTTCTGAAAGTAGTTCAGCAGCCTGCGGCGCCGACCGACGAGCATGAGCAGCCCGCGGCGCGAGTGGTGGTCCTTCTGGTTGGAGCGAAGATGGTCGGTCAGCTGGTTGATGCGCTCGGTGAGCAGCGCGACCTGCACACGCGTGCTGCCGGTGTCCTGGTCGTTGTCACCGAACTGGCTGACGAGCTCCTGCTTGCGTTCTTGGGTCAGTGCCATGCGCGGGCAAAGGTAGCAACTTCGTCGCGGCGGTCACCGCCGCCCCCGGTCGGCGAGCACCCGTCCTCGGGTCCGCGCCGCGCTCGGCGGGCCGGCGCTCACGCGTCAGCGTGCCTGGTCGTAGAGCGCGCGCGCCGTCGCGACGTCGAGCGCCATCTGCTCGACGAGCGCGTCGACGGAGTCAAAGCGCTTCTCGCCCCGCAGGCGCTTGAGGAACGCGATCTGCAGGCGGCTGTCGTAGAGGTCGCCGTCGAAGTCCAGCAGGTAGGCCTCGATGAGCTCCCCGCGGCCGGTGACGAACGTCGGGCGCACGCCGATGCTGACGGCCGCGGGGTACGTCTGCCCCGCGCTCGTCGTCGCGCGCGCCGCGTAGACGCCGTGCCCGGGCGTGACGTAGGCGCCATCGGGCACGAGGTTCGCGGTCGGGTAGCCGAGCTCGCGGCCGCGCTCGTCGCCGTGCGCGACGACGCCGGTCACGGTGAACGGATCGCCGAGCAGGCGCCCCGCGTACTCGACGGCGCCGCCGAGCACGAGGCCGCGGATGTGGCTCGAGGACACGATCTCGCCGTCGATCTCCAGCAGCTGGACGACCCGCGTGGCGAAGCGCGCGTCGCTCAGCAGCAGCTCGGTGTCGCCGCGCGCCTTGTGCCCGAAGCGGAAGTTCTCGCCGACCGAGACGTGCGTCGCCGCGAGCGCGCCGCCGAGCACGTCGTCGAGGAAGTCCTGCGCCGAGCGCGCGGCGAACTCGGCGTCGAACGGGATGACGACGAGCTCCTGCACCCCGAGCGACGCGATGAGCCGCGCCTTGCGCTCGGGGTCGGTGAGCAGGCGGGGCGCCGCCGCGGGCCGGACGACCGCCGTCGGATGCGGGTCGAACGTCAGCACCGTGTCGGCGCCGGCGATGACCTCGCGGTGACCGAGGTGGACGCCGTCGAACGTCCCGACGGCGACGCGCCGCGGACGCCGCTCGGCGTCTGAGAGGCGGGTCACCCTCACCCGCGGAAGCCTACGACGGGCTTCAGGGCGCCGTCCCGCGGCTGGGCGATCGCGATCGGGCCGTCGTCGTCGAGCAGCAGCACGTCGGTGGCGCCGTCCGGACACGCCGCGGCGACCGCGACCCCGTGGCCGGCGCGGCGCGCGTCGTCGGCCCCTAGGCGGACCGACGGCAGGATGCGGGCGAGCACGTCGGCGAGCGGCACGAGCTGCTGCGGGTCCGCGTCGCACAGCTGGAAGGGCCCGATCGCGGTGCGCCGCAGCTGCTCGCAGTACGCGTCGCCGAGCTCGGCGACGAGCGTGCGCACGTAGGTGCCGGCCGAGCACTCGATCGCGAACGCGGCGCGGTCCGCCTCGCGCCAGAGCTGCTCGAAGCGGTGGACCGTCACGGGACGGGCGTCGAGGACGACCTCCTCGCCGGCGCGGGCGCGTTCGTACGCGCGCCTGCCGCCGACCTTCACCGCGCTGTACGCCGGCGGGCGCTGCAGCAGCTCGCCGGTCGGCAGCGGCGGCGGGTCGGGCGGCACGGTACCGGTCGCGGTGACCGTGCCCTCGGGGTCGCCGGTGCTCGAGAGGTAGCCCAGGCGCGCGACGGTCTCGTAGGTCTTGGGCAGCGCCATGAGGTAGCGCTGGACGCGGGTCGCCCGGCCGACGAGCACGAGCAGCAGCCCGGTGGCGAACGGATCGAGCGTGCCGGCGTGGCCGACGCGGCGGCGCGGGCCGGCGCCGAAGCCGCGCCGGACCGCCGCGACGACGTCGTGCGACGTCTTGCCGGCGGGCTTGTCGATGAGCAGGACGCCGTCGGACACGCGTCCTCAGGCTAGTGGGTCATCCAGGAACGTTCGACCGGAAACCCGGGATGCCGGCTGCCGGCTGGCAAGGACGCAGGACCCCACAAGTGGGTCATCCACCAGTCGCCCCCGCTGCGGCGGCCCGCCTGCGCGCGTCCCGCGCGCCCGCCGGTCAGCTCGGCGGCGTCTGGCGCGCGTCGACGACGTCGAGCGTCGGGCCGTCCGGCAGGATCGTGACCGTCGCGTACTCGACGTCGGTCTTCTCCTCCCAGTGCACCTCGATGCCCCGGATGACGGGGGGCTGATAGCCCTCGGGGAACGTCACGACGCGCTCGAGGATGAGCCTCTTCGGATCGTCGCCCTGCTCCTCGGCCTTGCGCAGCTCCATGTTCCAGCCCCCCGACGGGAACGTCGCCCAGACGTCGACGACGACGACGCCCGGTCCCTGCAGCGCCATCCAGTCCCGGCACTTGCCCGGCAGCGGTTCCTGCGGTGATGCCTCCATCGAATCCTTCCCTTCCGATCTGACGACGGTTCTGGCTGTCAGCGATCACTACCCATCCAGCTGGGCGGCCACCTCGTGGCGCAGGAACACGACGAGCTCGGCGGGCGCCATGTCCGTGGCGAAGCCGGCGGCCTGGCGGTGGCCGCCGCCGTTCTGCGTGCGCGCGATGAGCGAGACGTCGACCGCGCCGTCGGTCGCCCGCAGGGACACCTTCGACGCGCCCGGCCGGGCGTCGCCGGTGAGCTCGCGCGCCAGCGCGGCGACCTTCGTGCCCTCGATCGCGCGCAGGTGGTCGATGATCCCCTCGGTGTAGGACTCCTTGGCGCCGGTCTGCGCGAAGTCCTCGCGCGTCAGCCGCGCGAGCGTCAGGCGGCCGTCGTCGAAGCGCTGGATCTGGCTCAGCGCGCGCGTCATGAGCGTCAGCTTGGACTCGGGCACGCCCTCGTAGAGGCGGCGGTAGATCTCGTGCGTCTCGACGCCCGCCTCGATGAGGTCGGCGGCCATGAGGTGGGCGGCGGGACCCGTGTTCTCGTACATGAAGCGCCCGGTGTCCGTCACGAGCCCGACGTACAGCGCCTCGGCGATCTGCGTCGTCAGCGCCACGTCGAGCGCGCCCATGAGGTCCCAGACGATCTCCGCGGTGCAGGAGGCGCCGGGCACGACATGGTCGATCGTCCCGAAGTGCGTGTTGTCGTGGTGGTGATCGAGGTTGAGGATCAGCGCGTCGCCGAGCTCGACGGCGTTGCGGTCGATGTTGCCGCAGTCCAGGTAGACGATCGTGCGGGTCGCGACGTCGTCGGGCACCGCGGTCACGAGGCGGTCGAACTCGAAGAACCCGTACTCGTAGGGCAGCGGGAACTCCTGCTCGCCGATGAACATCACCGAGTCCTTGCCGAGGCCGCGCAGGACGGCCTGCATCGCGACCAGCGAGCCGAGCGCGTCGCCGTCGGGGTTCTCGTGCGTGACGAGCAGGAAGCGCTCGCCCTCCCGCAGCGCCCCCAGGACCCGGGCGCGCGTGCTCTCGGTCATCTCGGCGATGGTCACGTCTCCTGCGCCTGGCGCCGCAGGATCTCCTCGAGGTGCATGGCGCGGTCGGTGGTCTCGTCGTAGCGGAACTCCAGCGCGGGCGTGCGCTTCAGGCGCAGCTCGCGGGCGATCCTGCGTTGCAGCGCGCCGTGCGCCGACTGCAGGCCGGCGAGCGTGGCGGCGCGCTGCACGTCGTCTCCGAGCACGCTGACGTACACGCGGGCATGGCGGAGATCTGGGGAGGTCTTGACGCTCGTCATCGTGACGAAACCGATTCTCGGGTCCTGCAGATCCTGCGCGACCGCATCAGACAGCACCTGCCTCACCGCCTCGTCGACCCGCCTCATCCGGTCGGCGCCCATACTAATCCCAAACCTCGGCAAAGGACCTGACCGTGCGGTCCACGCGGCAGCTCTCCGGGAAGCGCTCGAGCAGGAACCGCTCGACGCGGTCGGTGGCGCCGTCCAGGCGCGACGGCGACCCGCCGGTGAGCGCCGCGGCGAGCGTCGAGCGCTGCCACAGATCCTGCTGTCCGACCTCGGCCACGGTCACGCCCATGCGACCGTGCAGCTGGGCTTTGACGGAAGCGACATCCTTGCGCTTGGCCTTCAGCGATCCGGCGTGCGGGAAGTGCAGATGGATGAGCAGCAGCGCGACGTAGGCGTCGTCGGCCACGGCCTATGCCAGCGCGCGGTCGACCTTGCGCGTCTCGTAGACCTCGAGGACGTCGCCCTCCTTGACGTCCTGGTAGTTGCGCAGCACGATGCCGCACTCGAAGCCGGCGGCGACCTCGCGCACGTCCTCGCTGACGCGCCGCAGCGAGGCGATCTCGCCGTCGTAGACGATCGTGCCGTCGCGGACGATGCGCGTCTTGGCTCCGCGCGTGATCTTGCCGTCGGTGACGTAGGAGCCCGCGATGACGCCGATCTTCGAGGCGCGGAAGATCTGGCGCACCTCGACGTGTCCGAGCGCGTCCTCGACCTCGTCGGGCTCGAGCATGCCCTCCATCGCGGCGCGCAGCTCGTCGAGCACCTTGTAGATGACGGAGTAGTTGCGCACCTCGACGCCCTCGCGCTCGGCGACGGCGCGGGCGTCGCCGACGGGGCGCACGTTGAAGCCGATGATGATCGCGTCGGAGGCGGCGGCGAGCATGACGTCGGACTCGTTGATGCCGCCGACGCCGCTGCGGATGACGTTGACCGACACCTCGTCCTGCGGCAGCTTGGCGATCTCGTCCTGCAGCGCCTCGGCGGAGCCGGCGACGTCGGCTTTGACGAGCAGGTTGAGCTCCTTGAGCTCGCCGGCCTGGATCTCCCTGAAGACGTCCTCCAGCGAGCGCTTGCGGCCCGAGCGGCGCGCGTGCTGCTCCTGCTTGAGGCGCTGCTCGCGCTCGTGCGCGATCTGGCGGGCGCGGCGGTCGTTCTCGACCACGCGGACGTACTCGCCGGCCTCGGGCACGCCGTCGAAGCCGAGCACCTCGATCGGGTCGCCGGGCAGGGCCTCCTTGACGCGCAGGCCGGTGAAGTCGTTCAGCGCGCGCACGCGGCCCCAGTTGGCGCCCGCGACGATCGCGTCGCCGACGCGCAGGGTGCCGCGCTGGATGAGCGTCGTGACGACGGGGCCGCGGCCCGGATCGAGCTTGGACTCCACGACGACGCCGGACGCCGGCGCGCCCGCGTTGGCCTTGAGCTCCTCGACCTCGGCGACGACCTGCAGCGTGTCGAGCAGGTTGTCGAGGCCGGACTTCGTCTTCGCCGAGACGTCGACGAACTCGGTCTCGCCGCCCCACTCGACGGGCTGCAGCCCGCGCGTGGTCATCTCGGTGCGCACGCGGGTCGGGTCCGCGCCCTCCTTGTCGATCTTGTTGACCGCCACGACGATCGGCACGTCCGCGGCCTTCGCGTGGTCGATCGCCTCGTCGGTCTGCGGCTTGACGCCGTCGTCGGCGGCCACGACGATGACCGCGATGTCGGTCACGCGGGCGCCGCGGGCGCGCATGGCGGTGAACGCCTCGTGGCCGGGCGTGTCGAGGAAGGTGACGAGCTTGCCGTTGTGATGGACCTGGTAGGCGCCGATGTGCTGGGTGATCCCGCCGGCCTCGCCGGCGACGACCTCGGTCAGCCGGATCGCGTCCAGCAGCGACGTCTTGCCGTGGTCGACGTGGCCCATGATCGTCACGACGGGCGGGCGATCGGTCAGGTCCTCGGCGGCGTCCTCGTAGACGGGCTCGGCCTCGACCTCGTCGGCCGCGTGGACGATCTCGACCTCCTTGCCGAACTCCTCGGCCAGGACGCCGACGGCCTCGTCGGAGAGCGTCTGCGTGAGCGTCGCCATCTCGCCGAGCATCATCAGCTTCTTGATGATGTCCGGGACGGGCACGCCCATCGACTCGGCGATGTCCTTCACCGTCGAGCCGGAGTTGATGCGGACGAGATCGGTGTGCGACGCGGCGGCGGCGTTGAGCGGCGCGACGGTGTCGTCGTACGTGCCGCGGCGGCGCCGTCCGCGGCGCTGGCGGCGCGGCGGCTGCTGCTGCTGGCCGGGCGTGCGGCGCGATGCCTGCGAGTCGATGACGACGCGGCGCCGGCCGCCCGGACCGGCCGCGCCGGGCGCGCGCTCGCCGGCCAGCGAGGAGCGCGTCGGGCGGTGCTTGGCGGGCTCGCCGTCGGCGGCGCCCTGGGCGGGCGCGGGCGCGGGCGCGTCGGCGGGCGGCGCAGTGCCGCCGGCCGCCGGCTTGGCCGCGGGCTTGGCGGGCGGCGCGGGCCGGTCGGCCTCGCGCTTGGCGCGCGCGGCGGCCGCGGCGCGGTCCGAGGCGGCGGGCGGCGCGGGCGGCGCGCGGCGCACCTGCGGCGGCTTCGGCGCGGGCTTGGCCGGCTTGGCGGCGGGCTTGTCGGCCTTGCCGTTCGTCGGCAGCGGGCGCCCCTCGATGGCCGCCTTGGCGGCGTCCTCGTCGACGGCGGAGGCGGGCGCCTTGACCTTGATTCCGGCCTTGCGCAGCTTGTCGAGCACGTCCTGGGAGGACATGTCATGCGTCCTGGCGAGCTCGTGTACGCGGACTTTGGCCATCAGCGTGAGTGTAGAAGGTCGGGATCGCTGCTGACCGCCCGCCGGAACGAGCGCGCGAAGCCGCCGCGCGTCGCCGCGCGCCGCGCGCACGCCTCGCCGCAGGCGTACGCGCCGCGTCCCTCGCGGCGCTGATCGGGGTCATGCTCGAGCGTTCCGGCGACGAGCACGAAGCGCTGCAGGCGGGCCTTGTCCGAGCGTGCCCCGCAGCCGACGCAGCGGCGCGCAGGCGCCGCTATGACGTCTCCTCCACGACGTCGTCGAGGGCGTCCTCGGCGGGCACCTCGACGGGCGCGGGGATCGCATCGGGCACGCCCGCCGGGACCTCGTCGGTCGGCTGGCCGGCAAGCGCCTGATGGGAGTCCAGGCCGCAGTAGCGCGAGCCCGGCAGGGCGGCGTTCGGGCAGCGCCGGCCGGTCGACATGACCGCCGCGCAGCGGCCCTGCGTCTCCTCCTCCTCGTAGCCGGACTCGTGCTCCTCGGCGGCGAACTCGGTCTCGGACTTGATGTCGATCCGCCAGCCGGTCAGGCGCGCGGCGAGGCGCGCGTTCTGGCCCTCGCGGCCGATCGCCAGCGAGAGCTGGTCGTCGGGCACGATGACCGTCGCCTGCTTGCCGTCGTCGTCGACGAGCACCTCGCGCACGCGGGCGGGCGAGAGCGCCTTGGCGACGAAGCGGGCGGGCTCGTCGTTGTACGGGATGATGTCGATCTTCTCGCCGCGCAGCTCGGAGACGACCATCCGCACGCGCGAGCCGCGCGGTCCGACGCAGGCGCCGACCGGGTCGACGCCGTCGGCGTGCGAGACGACGGCGATCTTCGAGCGGTAGCCGGGCTCGCGGGCGACGTTGGCGATCTCGACGAGGCCGTCGGCGATCTCGGGCACCTCGAGCTCGAAGAGCTTCTTGATGAGCTCGGGGTCGCGGCGCGAGACGATGATCGAGGGTCCCTTCGTGGAGGGCGAGACCTCCTTGATGACGGCCTTGATGCGCTGCGAGTGGTCGTAGCGCTCGCCGTCGACCTGCTCGGACTTCGGCAGCAGCGCCTCGACGCGCTCGCGCAGCTGGACGAGCGTGTAGCGGCTGTCGGACTGCTGCACGATCCCCGTGATGAGCTCGCCGACGCGGTCGCGGTACTCCTCGAACATCATGTCGCGCTCGGCCTCGCGGATGCGCTGCAGGATGACCTGCTTGGCGGTCTGCGCGGCGATCCGGCCGAAGTCGCCGGGCGTCACGTCGCGCTCGTCGATCTGGTCCTTGTACTCCTCGAACTTCGCCGGATCGATCTCCGGGTCGGTCGGCTCGACCATGTCGCCGGTCTCGGGGTCGTACGTCGTGCCCTCGTCGATCGTCTCGACGATGAGGTGCGCCTCCAGGCGCTCGGGGATGATGAGCTCGATGACGCGGAAGTCCGCCGTCTCGGGGTCGAGCTCGACGCGCGCGTACTTCGCGCTGCTCGGCTGCTTCTTGTAGGCCGACAGCAGCGCGTCCTCCAGCGCCAGCCTCAGCTTCTCGGGCGCGATGCCCTTCTCCCGGCCCAGGACGGTCATCGCCTCAAGGATCTCGCGTGACATGGACTACTCCTCGATGAGGTTGGAACGCTGGATCTCGGCGTACGGAATCGCTACGACGCCATTGTCGGCTGCGATCGTCACCGCGTCCTCGGACGCGCCGACGAGCTCACCCGTGAACGACTTGTGCCCGTCGACCGCGTCGCGGGTGCGCACGCGCGCGCGGCGCCCGAGGAAGCGGCTGAAGTGCTGTGGCTTGGAGAGCGGGCGCTCGGTGCCCGGCGAGGAGACCTCGAGCGCGTAGCGCTCGCGGATCTCGGGCAGCGCATGCGTGACGCGCTCGCAGAGGCCCAGCGAGACGCCGTCGGGGTGATCGATGTACAGCCGCACGGTCGAGCCGCCGACGATCTCCGCGAGCAGGACCTCGACATCGGGCTCGCTGGCTGCGAGCCGGGCCTCGATATCTGTCTGGATCGTGCGCACTGAAGACCTCCTCACGGCCACAAAAAAAGCGGGCGAGCGCCCACTTCCGGTACGGCCTCCGGCCCGAAGCCGGAGCGAAAGCTGTGATTCGAGTCTAGCACCGCCCCCCGTGTCGACCGGTGGGCGCGCGGCGCCGCGCGGGCTATCCCGCGTGACCGCGCGAACGGTCGCGGTAGAGGCGATAGTCGCTGCGCTCGGGGCGCAGGCAGCAGGCGAGGGCGAGCGGCTTGCGCGCCTCCGCGTGGCGGCCCAGCTGCTGCAGCGAGCGGCCCAGGCAGAACAGCGCGTAGTCGTTGGTCGGCGCGCGCTCGACGACGGCCGCGAACTCGGCCGCCGCCTCGCGGTAGCGCTGCGAGCCGAACAGCGCACGCCCGAGCGCCTCGCGGATCGAGCTCTTGTCGGGCTCGAGGTCGCGGGCGCGGCGCAGGGGCACCGCGGCCGCGTGGAAGTCGCGCTCCTCGAGCAGCCGGGTGCCGTTCTGGAAGAGCTCGTAGACGTCGTCCGGACCCATCCCGATCGAGGATACGCGGGCGCCGGACCGCGCGATCAGCGGCGCGCGCGGCGCGCCGCCCGCATGCGGCGGACGTGCGCGCGCAGCCGCGCGGCGCCAAGCGACGGCCGCGGCGGCAGCGCCCACCACGCCCTGATGCGCCCGCGCCGGCCGAGGCCGTCGCCGAGCGCGCGGCGCAGGCCGGCGCGCTGGGCCGCGCTGGGCCGCGCGTCGCCGAAGCCGAAGCGGGCGCCGGCGAGCGTGCGCACGTAGGCCTGCGCGGGCGCGCTCGCCAGGCGCGAGGCGAGCCCCTCGAGCGTCATCTGCGCGGGCGCGGCGCGCCCGCTGCGCGCCAGCGCGCGGCGCAGCTCCGCAAGCTCGCCGTCGCGCCCGTCGGCGCCGTCGCCGCTCGGGCCGGGGCGTCGCCGCCGGCGCAGGACGGCGATGCAGGCCCCGGCGGCGAGCGCGAGCGCGAGTCCGCCGCCGAGGATCGCGCCGGTCCCGAGCCCGGCCGCGCCGGCGCCCGCGCCGGCGCCCGCCGGGTCGGCCGGCCCGCGCCGCGGCGTGGGCTCCAGCGCGCGCTCGCCGGCGCCGGCGATCGAGGTCGCGTCCGGGCCGGCGAACGCGACGTCGGCCAGCTGCGAGCGCGCCGGCGCGGCCGCCGGGGTCGGGTCGCGGGTCACCCAGCCGATGCCCGGCAGGAAGACCTCGACCCACGAGTGCGCGTCGACGTCGCGCACGACGTACTCGGCGCGGTCGCCGTCGAGGCTGCCGGGCGCGAAGCCGCCGGCCACCCGCGCGGGCACCCCGCCCATGCGCAGCAGCAGCGCCATCGCCCCGGAGAACTGCTGGCAGTAGCCCGCCCGGTCGCGCAGCAGGAAGTCCGCCAGCGCGACGCGCGCTGGCGGCGGCTTCTCCGTGTAGCGAAAGCCCTCGGCGAGATGGCGCTCGATCGCGCGCACGTACTCCCAGGGGGTCGCGGCGCCGGCGCGCAGCCGCGTCGCGAGCGCGTAGACGCCCGCGTAGGGCGAGCGCCGCAGCAGCTCCACGGCGCCGGGGCCGCCGGTGGCGCCCAGCGCCGGGCCGCCGCGTTCGCCCCACCACGGGACGACGATCGGCACGCTGCCCGCCCGGCCCTCGAAGGCCGGCAGCGACAGCGAGCCGTAGGCGCGCGGCAGCCCGGGCGGGTAGCGATCGCCGGACGCGCTCTGCACCGGGCTCGACGGCCGCGGCGTGTAGACCGTCGCGCGGTAGGCGCTGCCGCGGCGCAGCGGCCGCTCGGCGGTCTCGTAGACCCCGGCGGTCCTGCGCGTCGGCGCCCGCGGGCTGCGCTGGATGGCCAGCGCCGAGCCCGCGGTCACGAACTGCGAGGTGCGCAGGGCGCGCAGCGTCACCCGGATCGACTGCACCCAGCGCCGGTCGTAGACCCGCGTCTCGGTTTGGTCGCCGGGCAGCGCGGGGCCCTGCGTCCAGCGCCGGCCGTCGAACTGCACGAGGTTGACGACCTTCCAGTAGGCGCGGTGCGCGGCCCGCACGCGCAGCAGCTCGCGGCCGTCGCGCGGCCAGCTCAGCGGTCCGTAGCTGTGCTCCCAGCTGTAGCGCGTCGTCGCCGTCGCCGTCAGCGACTGCGCGAGCTCCTCGTAGTCCAGCAGCGCGCGGTCGCGGTCCAGCGCCGGCGCGGCGAGCAGCCCGGCGAGCGCCGCCGCGCCGAAGACGGCCGCGGCGAGCCCCGCGCTGCGGCGCTCGACGCGCTCGAGCCACAGAAACGCCGCGAGCAGCAGCGTGAACGCCAGCCCCGCCGCGTACGGGTGGGCGAGATCGTGCTGCATGACGGGCACGGTGTACAGGACGCCGAGCGCGACCGCGGCGGCGAGCGGGAACCCGAGCGCGCCGGCGCGGCGCGGCGTGAACGCCAGCAGGGCCGCCGTCGCGGTCAGCGCGCAGCCGCCGAGGACCATCACGATCCGCGTCCACTCGTCGAGGCCTGCGTACGGCGTGCGGACCGTCGAGACCGCGCCGATGCCCTGGCCGACGCCGGCCGCGAGCTCGCTCCAGCCGCGCGGCGCCAGCAGCCCGGCCGGGATCGCGGCGGCGGCCAGCGCGAGGAGCGCCAGCAGCAGGCCCGCCAGCGCCGTCGCTGCGACGCGGTCGCGCCGCCCGCGCGCGCGGCGCCCGGCGGAGCTCAGCGCGAGCCCGGCGAGCGTGCCCGCCAGCACGCAGCCGAGCAGGGCCGCGTCCGCCGCCGGCTGCACCATCCGCGCCCAGTGCAGCCCGCCGAGCCCGGCGAGCCCCGCGAAGCCGGCCGCGCGCGCGGCGTGCGCGGGCAGCAGCCGGGCCGGCGCGCGCGGCGCGGGCCCGCCGGCGGGCGGCGCCGGTGCGGGCGGGGCCGGTGCGGGCGGGGCGATCACGCCGCGCTCGGCTGGTCGTGGCGCCCCTCGAGCGCTGCGGCCCGCCGCGCGCCGCGGTCCACGCCATAGCCGCTGCAGCCGGCGACGGTGAACGCGGCGCGCCGCGCCGGCAGCGTCCCCGGCACGACGAGCACGCGCGCGGCGGCGCGCGAAGGCCCGAGCGCCGGCGGGATCCGCGCGCGCCGCCGCGCCGAGACGAAGACGACGGTCCCGCGGTGCCGGCCGGCGATCGCCAGCGACGGCCCCGCGGCGGGCCCGACGAGCGCGAGCCGGGCGTGGACGTGCGGCCAGCCCGCCAGCGTCGCGTCGAGGTCGGTCGGGCGCCGGTCGCCGGGCAGCAGGACGCTGCAGCCGCCGTTGCCGGCGAGCATCCGCGCGATCGACGCCGCGGCCCGCACCGCGGCGTCGAGCTCGGGCTCGCTCGCCGCGCCGCGGGGATCGAGCACGACGAGCGGCCGGCTCTCGCCGGGGGCGGCGAGCGCCCGCTCCTGCGCCTGCGCGCCGCGCGCGATCGACGGCCAGAAGATGCGCGTCGCCGGCGTGCCGTCGCGCAGCGGCCGGACGCCGTCGAGCTCGCTCTCGGCGCCGATCGCCGCTCGGCCGCGGCGCGCCAGCCGGCCGGTCGGGCCGCCGCCGGGCGCGGCGACGACCGGCTCGACGCGGGGCAGGACGAGCACCTCGTCGTGGCCGGCGGACGGCAGCGCGTCGATCCGTCGCGCGGCGAGTCCGAGGGGGTCGGCGAGCAGCACGTGCGGCAGCGCGAGCATGCGCCGCCCGCGCCGGGCGAAGCGCGCCTCGATGCGCACGCGAGCGGCGCGCGCCCCGGCGGGCAGCGGTGCGGGAGCGGGCAGCAGCGCGTCGACGACCTGTGCCGGCGGCAGGCGCAGCGGGCCGCCGCGCACGTCGAGCACGATCGTCAGCGGCTCGTCCTCGACGACGCGGCGGGCGCCGAGCGTGCGCCGCACGTGCACGCCGCGCGCCGCGAGCGTCACCCAGCCGGCGGCCGCCGTGCCCAGCAGCGCGAGCGTCGCGGCGGGCACCCAGAGCGGCTCGCTGTCAAAGAGCGCGGCCGCGAGGCCGAGGGTGAGCGCGAGCAGGCCGGTGACCCACGCTCCGCGCATGCGGCTACAGCGCCGGGGTCGCCGCCACGGCGTCGGCGACGATCCGCTCGGCGGTCGTCTCGAAGGCGTCGGGCGCGAGCACGATGCGGTGCGCGAGCACCGACCCGGCCATCCGCTGCACGTCGTCGGGCGTCGCGTGGTCGCGCCCCCGCAGCAGGGCGTGGGCCTTCGCGGCGCGCAGCAGCAGCAGACCGGCGCGCGGGCTCGCCCCGAGCTCGACGCGCCGATCGCGGCGCGTCTGGCCGAGCAGCGCGACGACATAGCGCCGCAGCGGCTCGGTCGCGCGCACGCGCGCGACCGCGTCCTGCGCCTCGAGCAGGTCCGCCGCGGTCGCGACGGGCTCCAGCTGCGCCACGCGATCGCCGGTCTCGTGGGCGGCGAGCATCCCGGCCTCGCCGGCCGGGTCGGGATAGCCGAGCGACAGGCGCACCATGAAGCGGTCGACCTGTGCCTCGGGCAGCGGGTACGTGCCCTCGTACTCGATCGGGTTCTGCGTGGCGAGCACGAGAAACGGGCGCGCGAGCTCGTGGGTGTGGACGTCGACGGTGACGCGCCGCTCCTGCATGCACTCCAGCAGCCCGGACTGCGTCTTGGGCGAGGCGCGGTTGATCTCGTCGACGAGCACGACGTTGGCGAAGATCGGGCCGGGTCGGAACTCGAAGCGGCTCTCGCGCTGGTTGAAGACGTTCGTGCCGACGACGTCGGCGGGCAGCAGGTCGGCGGTGCACTGGACGCGCGCGAACTCGAGCTGCAGCGAGCGCGCGAGCGCGCGGGCGAGCGTCGTCTTGCCGACGCCGGGCAGGTCCTCGACGAGCGCGTGGCCCTCGGCGAGGACGGCGACGACGAGATCCTCCAGGACCTCGGCGCGGACCTCGGCGGCGAGCCTGACGTTGTCGCCCACGCGGTGGGCGAGGGCGACCGCGAACGCGACCTCCGCCTCGGTCAGTCGACGCTCGGTGCCGGCGTGATCCATCGCCGCCATCGTCGCACTCCGCGGGCGGCGGGTGCGACGGTCTCGTGCTAGTGGGTCATCCACAAGCGTTTGACCCGGAACCCCGGGCGCCGATCACCGCCTGGCGGCGTCCTCGGACGCTCGATGTGGCAGAGCCACACCTTCGGTCCTGCGTCCTTGCCAGCCGGCGCCGGCATCCCGGGTTTCCGGTCGAACGTTCCTGGACGACCCACTCAGGCGGCGGGCTCGGGCTCGCCCGCCGCGCTGCGCAGCGCGACGACGACCTCGAGGATCGCGCGCGCCACGTCCTCCTTGGCGGCGCGCGCGATCTGCCTCTCGCCGCCGGCGGTGAGGATCGTCACCTCGTTGTCGGGGGCGTCGAAGCCGATGTCGGAGCGCGAGACGTCGTTGACGACGACGGCGTCGACGCGCTTGCGGGCGAGCTTCTCGCGGCCGTGCGCGATCGCCTCGGCGCCATGCTCGGCGGCGAATCCGACGAGCGTCTGGTCGCCGCGGCGGTCGGCCGCCAGGCCGGCGAGGATGTCGGGCGTGCGCTCCAGCTCGACGCGCATGCGCTCGTCGCCGGCCTTCTTGAGCTTGCCGGCGAAGCTGCGCGCGGGCCGGAAGTCGGCGACGGCGGCCGCCATGAGCAGCACGTCGGCGCCCTCGAAGGCGGCGGCGCAGGCCTCCTGCAGCTGCGCGGCGGTCTCGACGTCGACGTACGTCACGCGCGCGTCGCGCGCCAGCGTGACGTTGGCGGCCACGACGGTGACGCTCGCCCCGAGCCGCGCGGCCGCGCTGGCCAGGGCGAAGCCCATGCGTCCCGAGGAGCGGTTGCCGACGTAGCGCACCGCGTCGATCGGCTCGCGCGTGCCGCCGGCCGTGACGAGCACGCGCAGCCCGACGAGCGCCGGCGGCGGCGCCTCCTCCTGGCCGGTGAGCAGCTCGATCGCCTCGAGCAGCGCCGCCGGCTCGGGCAGGCGGCCCGTGCCCTCCTCGCCCTTGGAGGCCAGCCGGCCGCGGCCGGGCTCGAGCACCGTCGCGCCGCGGCTGCGCAGCAGCGCGACGTTGGCCCGCGTCGCCGGGTGCTCCCACATGCGGTCGTTCATCGCGGGAGCGACGAGCAGCGGGCAGTCGGCCGCCAGCGCCGCGCTCGTGAGCAGGTTGTCGGCCAGGCCGGCGGCGAGCTTGGCGATCGTGTTCGCCGAGGCCGGGGCGACGACGAGGATGTCGGCGTTGGCGACGAGCTCGAGGTGGCTGAGCGGATCGTGCGCCGGCGCCGCCTCGCCGGGGAAGGCTCCGCGGGCGGGGTCGCGCTCGAACTCGTCGGTCAGGACCGGCGCCCCGGTCAGCGCCGCGAACGAGGCGCCGCCGACGAAGCGCTGGCTGGAGGCCGTCTGGATCGCCCGCACCGAATGACCGCCGGCCGTCGCCAGGCGGACGAGCTCGAGCGCCTTGTAGGCGGCGATCCCGCCGCTGACGCCGAGCAGGATCCGGGCCATGTCAGCGCTCGGGCCGGCCTAGCGGTACTGGTACTTGATCTTGCCGGCGGCGACTTCCTCGAGCGCGATCGTGAGGTAGTTCTTCGAGCCGGTGTCGACCATCGGCGGCGGGAACTCGTCGAACGTCCCCTCGCCGAGGTTGTGGTAATAGGAGTTGATCTGTCGGGCGCGCTTCGCCGCGACGAGAACGGAGGCGTAGTTGGAGTCGACGTTCTCGAGGAGACGGTCGATGCGGGGAGAGATCATGCGCCCAAGGGTAGCGGCACGTGCGGCCGGCCGCCCGATCAGGGCGCGGCGCCGGGCGCGTCGTCGCGCACGGCCTCGAGCACGATCGCGACGAGCGCGTCGACGGCGTCCTCGAGACGATCGTTGACGACGACGCGCGGAAACTCGTCCTGTGCCGCGAGCTCCTCGCGCGCGCTGCGCAGGCGCGCCTCGATCTGGTCCTCGGGATCGGTCCCGCGGCCGACGAGCCGCGCGCGCAGCGCCTGGACCGACGGCGGCGCGATGAACACCTGGACGGCCTCGGGCATCGTCTCGCGCACCTGGCGCGCGCCCTGCAGCTCGATCTCGAGCACGACCGGCGCGCCGCCGGCGGCGCGCGTGCGCAGCTCCGAGCGCAGCGTGCCGTAGCGCGCGCCCGCGTAGTCGGCGTGCTCGACGAAATCGCCGGCGACGACGTGCTGCTCGAACTCCTCGGGCGACATGAAGTGGTAGTCGACGCCCTGGGTCTCGCCCGCGCGCGGGCGCCGCGTCGTCGCCGAGACCGAGAGCTGCAGCTCGGGCATGCGGGTGCGCAGCGAGCGGATGAGCGTCCCCTTGCCGACCCCCGAGGGACCGGTGATCACGACCGCGCGCGGCACGGCCGGGTCGCTAGCGGCGCAGGAGCCTGACGAGCTCGTCGCGCTGACGCTCGGACAGTCCGCCGATCGTCTTGCTCGGGGAGATCCGGCACTGCGTCAGGACCTTGTTGACCTTGACGCGGCCGTACTTCGGCACCGCGAGCAGCATGTCGAACACCTTCGCGGTCTCGACGTACGGCGGCGGCTTGAGCAGCAGGGTGTGGATCGAGCAGCGTCCGGCCTTGAGGTCCTTCTTGAGGGTCGCACGGCGCGTGCGGACCTCGTTGGCTCGGTTCAGCGCTTCGAGTCGCTGCGTCAGCGAACGTTCGGGCGCCGCCGACTGCTTCGTAGCGGTGTTCTGTGCCGGCGGCATCGACGCGCCGATCCTCGCATCTTCACAACTGGCTGGCAAGCCCGATCGCCGGGAAACATCCGAATTCACATCGACCTCAGGTCGAGGTCCAGCGCTGTTTGTGCCAATTCATGGAGTTTTCTCTATTTGCAGGGCTTTCAGCTCATTGACTATGCGTGATCCCGCACATGGGTCGCGGAAGGACTCGGTGCCGACCGCGACGAGCGACGCCCCCGCCGACAGCAGGGCAAGCGCATGCCGGCCATGGGCGACTCCGCCCATCCCGACCACCGGGATGGCGACCCGCTGCGCCACGGCCCAGACCTGCGCGAGCGCGATGTCGCGGATCGCGGGCCCCGACAGGCCGCCCGTCCGCCCGCCCAGCCAGGGGCTGCCCGTGCCGGGCGCGAGCGCCATCGCGCGCAGGGTGTTGATGAGCGAGACCGCGTCGGCGCCCTCGCTCTCGGCGGCCGCCGCGACCGCCGCGACGTCGGAGGTGTTCGGGGTGAGCTTGACGATGAGCGGCTTGCGCGAACGTGGGCGCACGGCGCGCAGCAGCGACGCCAGCGAGGCCGGGTCGGCGCCGATGTCGAGGCCGGTGCGGACGTTCGGGCAGGACACGTTGAGCTCGATCGCGGCGATCTCGCGGCGCGCGTCGACGGCCTCGACGAGCTGTGCGACCTCGTCCTCGGTGGAGCCCATGACGTTCGTGACGAGCGGGACGGGCAGCCGGGCGAGCTCGGGCAGGTCGTGCTGGAGGTAGCCATCCAGGCCGCGGTTGGGCAGCCCGATCGAGTTGATCATCCCGGCCTGCGCCTCCCACAGGCGCGGCGGCGGGTTGCCGGCGCGCGGCGCCAGCGTGATCGTCTTGGAGACGAAGGCGCTGAACGGGAAGTGCGCCAGCAGCGCGTCGCCGAAGACGCGGCGCGCGGCGATCGCGTCGAAGGTCCCCGAGCCGTTGACGACCGGGTGCTCGAGGCGCAGCCCGCAGAACTCGATCATCGCGCGGCGGGCCGCGCTGGCACGGCGCGCGGGCGGCGGCGCGCGGTCACTGCGCCGGCACCGCATCGAGGCGGTCGGCGTCGAGCACGGGCCCGTCGACGCAGACCCGCGCGTAGCCGCCGTCGCGCAGCGCGACGACGCAGCCATAGCAGGCGCCGAAGCCGCAGGCCATGCCGGCCTCGAGCGCGAGCTGGGCGGGAACGGCTCGCTCGGCGCAGAGCGCGCGGACGGCCTCGAGCATCGCCGGCGGGCCGCAGGCGTACACGACGGCGTGGGGGTCGCGGGCGAGCTCCTCGGCGAGCAGATCGGTGACGAGGCCGCGCCGGCCGACCGAGCCGTCGTCGGTGGCGACCGTCACCGTCGCGTCGGTCAGCAGGCCGGCGCCGGCCGCGTGATGCGCGTCGCGGAAGCCGAGCAGCGCGGTCGCCGAGCCGCCCAGCGCGGTCGCCCAGGCGGCGAGCGGCGGGATCCCGATGCCGCCGCCGGCGAGCAGCGCGCGGCGCCCGTCGTGCGGCGCCCGGAAGCCCTCCCCCAGCGGCCCGGTCAGCCACAGCCCGTCGCCCTCTGCGAGCTGGGCGAGCCGGTGAGTCCCCGGGCCGACGTCCTCGAACATGAAGCTCAGCTGGCCGTCGGCCGCGCGCAGAAACGAGAACGCCCGCGGCAGGTAGGGCCGCTCGTCCGCGCCGGCGCCCCAGCGGTCGGCCGCGGCGAGCATGTAGAACTGGCCCGCGGCGGGCGGCGGCCCGCCGAAGTCGGCGGCGTGCAGGACCCGGTAGGCGCCGGCGTCCTCGGTGGCGGTCACGTTGACGCGGCGGCGCCCGAGCGGGGCGATCGTCCTCATCCGACGCGCAGGCGGTCGCGGTGAAGCTCCTGCAGCGAGACGACCGTCGGCTCGCCGCTGCGCGCCGCGGAGATCGCCCGTGCCGCCGCGTGGCCGCCCGACAGCGTCGTGATGCAGGCGATCCCGCGCGCGACCGCCGCGCGGCGGATCTCCCAGCCGTCGGCGCGCGCGCCGGAGCCGGTCGGCGTGTTGATGACGAGGTCGATGTCGCCGGCCTCGATGCGGTCGACGACGTTCGGGGAGCCCTCCCCCACCTTCTTGAGGACCTCGTCGACGCGCGCCCCCATCCCGCGGATCGCCCGCGCGGTGCCCGCGGTGGCCACGATCCGGAAGCCGAGGTCCTCCAGCCGGGAGGCGATCGCGTAGGCGCCCGGCTTGTCGCCGTCGGTCACGGTGATGAAGACGGTCCCCTGCTCGGGCAGCCGCGCGCCGGCCGCGGCCTGGGCCTTGGCGAAGGCCGTCGGGAAGTCGTGCGCGACGCCCATCACCTCGCCCGTCGAGCGCATCTCCGGGCTCAGCAGGGCGTCGGACCCGGCGAAGCGGTCAAACGGCAGCACGGCCTCCTTGACGCAGACGTGGCCGGTCGGCATCGCCTCGGACGGCAGCCCGAGGTCCTCGATGCGCTCGCCGAGCATGAGGCGGCAGGCCATCTTCGCCAGCGGCACGCCGATCGCCTTGGAGACGAACGGCACGGTCCGCGAGGCGCGCGGGTTGGCCTCGATGACGAACAGGCGCCCGTCGAGCGTGACCGCGTACTGGATGTTGATGAGGCCGACGGTGTCCAGGCCCAGCGCGATGCCGCGCGTGTGCTCGCGGATCTCGTCGAGCATCTCGGGCCCCAGCGAGTGCGGCGGCAGCACGCAGGCGCTGTCGCCGGAGTGGATGCCGGCCTCCTCGACGTGCTGCATGATCCCGCCGATCCAGACCGACGCGCCGTCGGACAGCGCGTCGACGTCGACCTCGATGGCGTTCTCGAGGAAGCGGTCGAGGAAGATCTCGCGCTCGCCGCCCCCGTTGCCGCCGCCGGTGCGCTGCAGGTAGTCGGCGAGGTCCTCGCGCGAGTAGACGATCTCCATCGCGCGTCCGCCGAGCACGTAGCTGGGCCGCACGAGCAGCGGGAAGCCGACGTCGTCGCTGGCGTCGAGCGCCTCGCCGACGCGGTGGGCGGTCGCGTACGGGGGCGCCTGGTAGCCGAGCCGGTCCAGCAGCGCGCCGAAGCGGCCGCGGTCCTCGGCGAGGTCGATCGCGTCGACGCTCGTGCCGAGGATCGGCACGCCGGCGTCCTGCAGCCCGGCGGCGAGCTTGAGCGGCGTCTGCCCGCCGAACTGCACGATGACGCCCGCGGGGCGCTCGACCTCGACGACGCCGAGCACGTCGGCGAGCGTCAGCGGCTCGAAGTACAGGCGGTCGGAGGTGTCGTAGTCCGTCGAGACCGTCTCGGGGTTGCAGTTGACCATGACCGCGTCGCGGCCGGAGGCGCGGACGGTCATCGCCGCGTGCACGCAGCAGTAGTCGAACTCGATGCCCTGGCCGATGCGGTTCGGTCCGGCGCCGAGGATGACGACGCTCGGCCTGTCGCCGCGGCGCACCTCGTGGCCGGCTGCGGCGGGGCCGGGACGCTCCCAGGTCGAGTAGAAGTACGGCGTCTCGGCCGCGAACTCGGCGGCGCAGGTGTCGACGGACCTGAACGTCCGCAGCCCGGCGAACGGCGCCTCCGGGTCGGCGGCGAGGAGCGCGAGCTCGCGCACAAACCAGAGGTCGATGCTCGTGCGCCGCTGGACCTCCTCGGGCGTGGCGCCGGCGCGCAGGGCGGCGAGCAGCACGTCGTAGCGATCGGGCCCGGGGCGCTCGAGGCGGTCAAGCAGGGCGTGCAGCGGGCCCCCCGTCGGCGGGATCGCGTCCAGCTCGCGGCTGCGCATCGCCTTCGCGAAGGCCTGCTGGAACGTGCCGCCGATCGCCATGACCTCGCCGACGGACTTCATGTGCGTGCTCAGGCGCTCGTCGACGCCGGAGAACTTCTCGAACGCAAAGCGCGGGATCTTCACGACGACGTAGTCGATCGTCGGCTCGAAGGAGGCCGGCGTCGCCTTCGTGATGTCGTTGTCGATCTCCTCGAGCGCGTAGCCGACGGCGAGCCGCGCGGCGATCTTCGCGATCGGGAAGCCCGTCGCCTTGGACGCCAGCGCGCTGGACCGCGAGACGCGCGGGTTCATCTCGATGACCATGATCTCCTCGGTCTCGGGATTGACCGCGAACTGCACGTTCGAGCCGCCCGTCTCGACGCCGACGGCGCGCATGACGACGAACGCCTGGTCGCGCAGCCGCTGGTAGAGGCGGTCGGTCAGCGTCTGCTGCGGGGCGACCGTGACGCTGTCGCCCGTGTGGACGCCCATCGGGTCGATGTTCTCGATCGAGCACACGATCACGCAGTTGTCGTTGTGGTCGCGCATGACCTCGAGCTCGAACTCGCCCCAGCCGAGCACCGACTCGTCGAGCAGGACCTGGCCGATCGGGGAGGCGTCGATGCCGCCGCGGACGATCGCGCGGAACTCCTCCGGGGTGCGCGCGATGCCGCCGCCGCGGCCGCCGAGCGTGTAGGCCGGCCGGACGATGACCGGCAGGCCGATGTCGATCATCGCGTCCTGCGCCTCGGCGAGCGTCGTCGCGATCGCGCTGCGCGGCATCCGCAGGCCGGCCCGCTCCATCGCGATGCGAAACAGGTCGCGGTCCTCGGCGCGGCAGATCGCGTCGTAGTCGGCGCCGATGAGCTCGACGCCGAACTCGGCGAGCGTGCCGTTCTCGTGCAGCTCCTTGGCGAGGTTCAGCGCGGTCTGGCCGCCGAGCGTCGGCAGCAGCGCGTCGGGCCGCTCGCGGGCGATGACCTGCCTGACCGGGCCGGCGAGCAGCGGCTCGACGTACGTCGCGTCGGCGAACTCGGGGTCGGTCATGATCGTCGCGGGGTTGGAGTTGACGAGCACGACCTCGTAGCCCTCCTCCTTGAGGACCTTGCAGGCCTGCACGCCGGAGTAGTCGAACTCGGCGGCCTGGCCGATGACGATCGGCCCCGAGCCGAGGATGAGGATGCGCTTGAGGTCGTCGCGGCGCGGCATCAGACCGCCGCTCCGATCTGCTGCAGGAAGCGGTCGAAGAGGTAGAGGCTGTCGTTCGGGCCGGGCCCGGCCTCGGGGTGGTACTGGACCGTCGCCCCCGCGACGTCGAGCAGCGTCAGGCCCTCGACCGTCCGGTCGTAGAGGTTGATGTGGCTGAGCTGGGCGGCGCCGAAGTCCGTCTCCCAGCGCAGCGGGTCGTCGCCGGCGATCGTGCGCTCGCCGCCCGGGCCGAGCACCGCGAAGCCGTGGTTCTGCGACGTGATCTCGATCGTGCCGGTCTGCAGGTCCTTGACGGGGTGGTTGGCGCCGCGGTGGCCGAACGGGAGCTTGAACGTCGTCAGGCCGACCGCGCGGCACAGCAGCTGATGGCCGAGGCAGATGCCGAAGACCGGCTTGCGCCCGACGAGCTCGCGCAGCGTGTCGACGACGTAGTCCAGCGCCGCCGGATCGCCCGGTCCGTTGGCGAGAAAGACGGCGTCGGCGCCGCCGGCCAGCAGCGTGCGCGCGTCGGCCGTGCACGGATGCAGCTCGACGACGGCGCCGCGCTGGACGAGGTTGCGCACGATCGAGCTCTTGATGCCGGTGTCGATCGCCGCGATCCGCGGCCCGCGACCGCCGCCGTGCACGCTCATCGCCGCCGGCGTGACGAGCCGCGCGAGGTCCGCGCCCGCCATCGGCGGCTCGGCGCCGATCAGCGCGCGGGCCTCGGGTTCGCTCATCGCCGCCGGGAACACGCCGCCGCGCATCGAGCCGGCCTCGCGGATGTGGCGCACGAGCGCGCGCGTGTCGACCTGCGAGATCGCCGGGATCGCGCAGTCCACGAGCCAGTCCAGCCAGCCGCGCTCGGCGGTCGGCGCGTCCTCGGTGTTCATGGCGCTGCGCATGATCACCGCGCGCGCCCAGATGCGCTCGGACTCCATCGCGTCCTCGCAGACGCCGTAGTTGCCGATGTGCGGGTACGTGAACGTGATGATCTGGCCGGCGAAGCTCGGATCGGTCACCGACTCCTGGTAGCCGGACATGCCGGTCGTGAAGACGATCTCGCCGGTGACGGCGCCCTCGGCGCCGACGGCGACGCCGTCGAAGCGGGTGCCGTCCTCGAGCAGGACGTAGGCGGCGGCGCTCATCCGCGCCCGCTCGCCGGCGGGACGCTGAGGATCGTCGAGCGCTCGCGGTAGGCGACCGCGCCGGCGGCGACCGTCAGCAGGACGCGCCCGCGCAGCGAGCGTCCGGCGAAGCAGCAGTTCTCCGAGCGGCTCTCGTAGCCGTTCTCGCCGACGACCCACTCCGCGTCGAGGTCGACGAGCACGAGGTTGGCCTGCGCGCCGACGGCCACCGCCGGCACGAGCAGGTCCAGCAGGCCCAGGCCCGCGGTGAGCTTCTCGACGACGAGCGCGAGCGGCAGGTGGCCGGGCAGCACGAGGTCGGTGAAGACCGCCGCGAACGCCGTCTCCAGGCCGGTCGTGCCCATCGGCGCACGCTCGAACGGGACCTCCTTCTCGTCGCGCGCGTGCGGCGCGTGGTCGGTCGCGATGCAGTCGATGACGCCGCTGCGCAGGCCCTCGACGAGCGCCTGGCGGTCCTCCTCGCCGCGCAGCGGCGGGTTCATCTTGCGCCGCGTGTCCAGGCCGCGCACGTCCTCGTCGGTCATCGTGAGGTGATGCGGGCTGGCCTCGCATGTGACCGCCACGCCGCGCTGCCTGGCGGCCGCGACGACCGCGACCGACTCGCGGGCGGACAGGTGCTGGATGTGGATGCGGGCGCCCTCGTACTCGGCCAGCGCGCAGTCGCGGGCGATCATCGTCGACTCGCTCACGCTCGGGATCCCGGCGACGCCGAGCTGCGCGCTGACGACGCCCTCGTGCATCGCCCCCGCGCCCGACAGCGACGGGTCCTCCTCGTGCAGCGCGAGCACCCCGCCGCAGAGGCGCTGGTACTGCAGCGCGCGGCGGACGACGCCGGCGTCGGCGACCGGGCGGCCGTCGTCGGTGAAGCCGGCCGCGCCGAGCCCGCGCAGCTCGGCCATCTCGGTGAGCTCCGCGCCGGCGAGGCCGCGCGTGATCGCGGGCATGAAGCCGACGGGGACGCGCGCCTCGCGGGCGGCCGCGTCGAGCAGGGCGCCGAGCAGCGGGCCGCTGTCGAGCACCGGCGCGGTGTTCGGCATCGCGATGACCGCGCAGTAGCCGCCGGCGGCGGCGGCGCGCGTGCCGGTCTCGAGATCCTCCTTGTGCTCCTGGCCCGGCGTGCGCAGGTGCACGTGCGGGTCGACGAACGCCGGGAAGAGGTGGCGGCCGGCGCCGGCGACCGTCTCGGTCCCCGGCGGCGCGGTGAGCGTGCCGGCGGCGGCGATCTCGACGATCTCGCCGGCGCGCACGAGGACGTCGCGGCGCCCGTCGAGGCCGGCGCGCGGGTCGAGCACGTGGACGTCGCAGACCAGCAGCTCGGCGGCCTTCAGCGGCGCGCTGACGAGGCGGACGCCGGATCCGGCGCCCCGGCGCGGTGGCTCGTGCGCGATCATGCGAGCTGCGGCTCGATCGGCCGCGGCGCGTTGCGCTCGTCGCGCGCGCCGGCGAGGACCTCGTAGAGCACGGCCATCCGCACGACGACGCCGGACTTGACCTGCATCGTGATGACGGCCTGCGGCGAGTCGACGACCTCGCCCGACAGCTCGACGCCGCGGTTGACCGGGCCGGGGTGCATGAGCACCTGGCGCGATCCGAGCCGGCGGCCGTTGATCTGGTAGTTGGCGGCGTACTCGCGCAGGCTCGGCACGAAGTTCTGGTCCATCCGCTCGCGCTGCATCCGCAGCGCGTAGACGACGTCGGCCTCGCGCAGGTCGTGCAGGTCGTAGCGCACGCTGCAGCCGAGCGCCTCGATCCCGCGCGGGATGAGCGTCGGCGGGCCGCAGACGGTGACGTCGGCGCCCATCGTGCGGAAGGCGAGGATGTTCGAGCGCGCGACGCGCGAGTGCGCCACGTCGCCGACGATCCAGATGTTCGCGCCCTCCAGCGAGCCGAGCTTGCGGCGCAGCGTGTGCACGTCGAGCAGGGCCTGCGTCGGGTGCTCGTGCTTGCCGTCGCCGGCGTTGACGATCGACGCCGTCGTCCAGCCGGCGACGAGCGCGGCGGCGCCCGCGTACGGCGTGCGGATGACGATCGCGTCGGGCGAGTGCGCCGTCAGCGTCAGCACGGTGTCCTTCAGCGACTCGCCCTTCTCGACGCTCGACCCGCTGGCGGCGAAGTTCACCACGTCGGCGCTCAGCCGCTTGGCGGCGAGCTCGAAGGACGAGCGCGTGCGCGTCGAGGCCTCGTAGAAGAGGTTCAGCACCGTCCGGCCGCGCAGCGCCGGCACCTTCTTGATGTCGCGGTGCGAGACCTCCTCGAAGGCGGCCGCGCGGTCGAGGATCCGCTCGATGTCCTTGCGCGTGAGGTCCTCGATCGAGAGCAGGTGCTTCATGCCGGCGCCCCCGCGTAGCGCTCGATCGTCACGCCGTCGTCGCCGTCGATCTCCGCGACGCGGACGTAGACGCGCTCGCTGCGCGCCGTCGGCAGGTTCTTGCCGACGTAGTCGGGCCTGATCGGAAGCTCGCGGTGCCCGCGGTCGGCGAGGACCGCCAGCTGCACGCGCGCCGGCCGGCCGTAGTCGAACAGCGCCTCGATCGCCGCGCGCGCCGTGCGCCCGGTGAACAGGACGTCGTCGACGACGACGACGGTGCGCCCGTCGACGTCGAAGTCCAGCTGCGTGGAGTGCACGACCGGGGTGCCGCCGCGCGTCGTGACGTCGTCGCGGTAGAACGCGATGTCGATCTCGCCGAGCGGCACGTCGGCGCCGTGCAGCTGCCCGACGAGCACCTGCAGGCGCGCCGCGAGCACGGCGCCGCGGCGATGGATGCCGACGAGCGCGAGCCGCTGCGGATCGCCGCCGTTCTCGACGATCTCGTGGGCGATGCGCGTCAGCGTGCGGCGCATGTCCTCGCCGTCGAGGACGACCTTCGGGTCTGGCATGTCCGTCCTTCCTGGCCTCACGGGACCGGGTTAAGGAGCTGGTGCGGTCCCGTCGAGACTAGCAGCGGGTCCGGCGGCGGACTCGCCGATCGCCGCTGCGCTCTGCGTTCACCGTGTGGTCGCATGCTCGGCCTCCGAGGGTGATGAATCGGTCATCCGGCAGTCGGCCGCGGCGCGCCGGACATCCTCCGCACGCGGACCGGCGACGAGCGCCTGGAACGTCGAACGGACTTCGGCATGACATGCGGCGCGCGGGCCTCCGTCTCATGGCCCGCAGCTGCGGCGTGTCCTGGCTCGCGCAACCGCGGGCGTGCGCATCGTGCGGGCCGGGCAGTACCGTCGAGCCCGCATGCTCGAATCGCTTCCTGAGCACCCCGCCGCCGACGGACGTCGCGGCCCTTGCACCGGCGCCGCGGTGCAGGTCACGGACCTCGCCAAGCACTACGGCGACGTCCGCGCGCTCGACGGCGTGAGCCTGCGCGCCGAGGCCGGGGAGATCTTCGGGCTCCTGGGCCACAACGGCGCCGGGAAGTCGACGATGATCCGCGTCCTGACGGGCCGGGCGAAGCCGACGAGCGGCAGCGCGACGGTCCTCGGGCACGAGATGCCGCGCGAGCTCGAGGCCGTCCGCGGCGAGATCAACCTCGTCGCCGAGACGCCGAACGTCTACCAGCGCGCGACGGCCAGGGAGAACCTCGAGCTGTTCTGCACGCTGTATGGCCTGCCGCGCGGCCGGGCCGACGAGGTCCTCGAGGAGGTCCGCCTGACCGCGGTCGCCAAGCGCAAGGTCAAGACGTTCTCGACCGGCATGCGCCAGCGCCTGCTGCTCGCGCGCGCGCTGCTCAACGGGCCGCGGGTGCTGTTCATGGACGAGCCCACGCGCGGCCTGGACCCGCAGTCCGCGCGCGACCTGCGCGAGACCGTCAAGCGGCTGGCCCGAAGCGGCGCGACGATCTTCCTCACGACGCACGACATGCACGAGGCCGAGGAGCTCTGCGCGCGCGTGGCCTTCCTCGCCGAGGGCAAGATCGTCGCGCTCGACACGCCGCGCGCGCTGAAGCTCAGCCTCCGCACGCAGGCGCCGGAGGTCGACGTCGTGCTCGAGGACGGCTCGGGTTTGCGCCTGCGCCTGCACGACGAGCGCGACGCCGCCCGCCTGCAGGAGCTCGTCGGCGAGCGGCGCGTGCGCTCGCTGCACTCGCTCGAGCCGACGCTCGCCGACGTCTTCATCCACCTCGCCGGGCGCAGCCTGCAAGACGATCGCGACGAGCTTTGCCCATGAGCCTGCGCCGCATCTTCGCGATGCTCCTCAAAGACCTGCGCGACGGCGTCCGCGACGGCCGCATCCTCGTCCTGCTGGCGCTGCCGATCGGCATGGCGGTCTTCTACAACGCGACGATCGGCGACGACGACGAACTGCCCGAGACGACGGTCGCCGTCGTCGAACGCGCCGGCGGCACGGTCGCGCGCGAGCTGCGCTCCGCAACCGGCAAGAGCGTCAAGCTGCGGTTCGTCGATGCCGCGAGCGCCGCGTCCGCGCGCAAGCTCGTCGCCGACGGGGAGGTCGACGTCGCCGTCATGGCGCGCGAGGCCTCCACGACGCCGAGCGCGCTCGTGCTCGTGTCGGAGGACGCGTCGCCGCAAGCGCAGTCCGTGGTTGCGCTCGTGCCCGACGCGTTGACCCGCGCGGCCGGGCGCACGCCCACCGCCCAGACGACGGTCGCAAGCGTCGCGCCCGCCGACCGGAGGCCCTACGAGCTGCTCGAGCCGCGGGCGCTGACCGTGCTCATCGTGATGATCCTGCTCGTGGCCTTCGTCGCGATGATGGTCGTGCCGATGCAGACCGCCGAAGAGCTCGAGACGGGGACGTTCAGCGCGCTGCGACTGGCTGCCACGGGCACGGAGATCCTTGCCGCCAAGGCGGTGGCCGGCTTCATCTACGGGCTCGCGGGCGTGGCCCTGACGGTGCTGCTCACGAACCTCGACGTGGCCCACCCCGTGCTGTTCTTCGGCGCCACGTTCGCGCTCATCGCAAGCCTCGTCGGCTTCGGCCTGCTGCTGGGGCTGCTCGTGCAGAACTCCAACGCGATCAACACCTACGGCGCGTTCCTGCTCTTCCCGTTCGTGGGGCTCGCCGCTGCCGTCTTCTTCGCGCGATCAGGCGTCCTGCTGACGATCCTCGACGTGCTGCCGTTCAGCCAAGCGGCCAGGCTCCTCGGCGACGGGCTATCGGAGCAGACGCCGTTTCACGCGGGGCTGCTCTCATGGGTCGTGATCGCCGTCTGGGCGGTGCTGGGCTACGTCGCGCTCGCGCGCATCGCCACGCGCCGCGAGATCTGAGGGCGCAGGCCGCCCGCTCCGGCGCGCACGAGGCAGCACGACTATGCGGGCGCCCGCAGCGGCTCGTCGCGCCGCGGCGCGTTGCGGCCGGGGTCCCAGCGCAGCAGCTCGGGCGCGCCGCGCTCGGGCAGCGGGACCTCGATCGTGTCGAAGTCGCGCGGCACGACCGTGTCGGCGAAGACCGCGAGGGCCTCGTCGCGGATCTCGTGGCCGGCGTAGCGCGTCGAGAGGTGCGTCAGCGCGAGCAGCCCGACCTCCGCGTCGGCGGCGACCTGCGCGGCCTGGCGCGCGGTGCTGTGTCCCGTCGCGGCCGCCCGCTCGGCATCCTCGTGGGCGAACGTCGCCTCGTGCACGAGCACGTCGGCCCGGTGCGCCGCGACGACGACGGCGTCGGTCGGCGCGGTGTCGCCGGTGACGACGACCTTGCGCCCGTGCCGCGCCTCCCCCACGACCTGCTCGGGCCGCACGCCCGCGACGACCTCGCCGCGCTGCAGGCGCCCGAAGTCCGGGCCGGCCGTCACCCCGAGCTGCTCGGCGAGCGCGGCGTCGAAGCGGCCGGGGCGTTCGTCCTCGACGAGGACGTAGCCGAACGCCTGCGCGCGGTGGCGCACGTTGAACGCGACGATCTCGAGGTCGTCGCGCCGGACCGCCTCGTCGGGCTCGAGCTCGCGGATCGTCAGCCCGTAGCGCGGGCGTCCGTAGACCGGGCGCATGCGCTCCAGCAGCGCCCTCGTCCCGGGCGGCCCGTGGACGGTCAGCGGCCTGTCGCGATCGCGCAGCTCGAAGGACTTCAGCATGCCCGGCAGGCCGAGCCAGTGGTCGGCGTGCAGGTGCGTGAGGAACACGTCGGTGAGATCGGCCAGCCCGACGGAGCGCACGAGCTGGCGCTGGGTGCCCTCACCGCAGTCGATGAGGATCCGCTCGGCGCCGCGCCGGACGAGCAGCGCGGGCAGCCCCCTGCGCGCGGAGGGCACCGAGCCCGCCGTGCCGGCGAAGAAGAGCGACAGGTCCATTGCGGCGAGAGTACTGCGAAGCTTGTACGGTCCCCGGGACGTTGCAACTTCCGTTACGAGGAGGGGTTCGGGTGGTCAAGGAGTTCAAGGAGTTCATCCTGCGGGGAAACCTCGTCGACCTTGCTGTCGCGGTCGTGCTCGGCACGGCGTTCGGCGTCGTGATCGCCGCGCTGGTCAAGGACCTCATCACGCCGCTGATCGGCGCCTTCGGAGGTCAACCGGACTTCTCGGCGCTGACGTTCACCATCAACGGCAGCAAGTTCCTCTACGGCGACTTCATCAACGCGCTGCTCGCGTTCATCATCGTCGCCGCGGTGATCTTCTTCTTCGTCATCAAACCGGTGAATTCGCTCATGGCGCGGCGCCAGCCCGACACCGCGACCGACGTGCAGACGCGCGGCTGCCCGGAGTGCCTGAGCGACATCCCGGTCGCCGCGACGCGCTGCGCGTTCTGCACGACGACCGTCCGGCCGCCGGCCTGAGCGAGGCGGCCGCCCCCCGCCTGCGGCTCGGCAGCCGGACGGTGAGCCGCGCGCCGCCGGCGCCGGCCCGCCCGCGCGCGGGCCAGGCGGCGTGAGCGCGAGGCCCGGTCCGCGCCGTCGCCGCCGCTGCCCGTCTGACCGGGAGCGAAGAGCGCCTCGCGCTGCGCGGCGGGGATGCCGGGGCCGGCGTCGTCGACGACGGCCGGCGGGCCGGTCGACCGCGCGTCCGGACGCGCTGTGATCGGGCCGCGGGCGTTGTAGCCTGCGTCGGCACGCGCCCGTAGCTCAGTGGATAGAGCGCTCGCCTCCGGAGCGAGAGGTCGCAGGTTCAAATCCTGCCGGGCGCGCTCATCCGCCGGCGTTCGACGGCACTACACGAAGAAGCCGGCCAGATGCTCCGCGACGGCCTGCGGGCATTCCTCGGCGGGGAAGTGCCCGCACCCCTCCAGGTACTCGATCCGCACGTCGTCGGCGTGCTCGACGATGTCCTTGAACATGCCGGGCTTGAAGAACGGGTCCTCGAGGCCGTGCAGCCACAGCGTCGGCGTCGTCAGCCGGCGGTCGCGGTACAGGCCGCGGACCCACCTCGGGTACTCGTAGAGCTGAAACGTGCGGTAGAGCTGCGCGGCCGCCCGGGCGCGGGCGCGGTCGGCCATCCGCGGCGCGAAGTGCTCCACGTACTGCGGCAGGACCGCGTCGGTCTGCGCCGAGATCGCGCCCATGACCTTGCCGACGAGCTTCGGCGACTGGTTGATCTTCCGGCCGACCCCGGGGCTGGCGAGCAGGCCCTGGTAGGCCATCGCGCCGAGCTGCTTGGGCACGCCCTTCAGCGACAGCGTCGGCCAGACGTGGCCGGTGTTGATCGGCACGAAGCGCTGCACGCGCTCGGTGTGGTTCAGGCAGACGAGAAACCCGACGACGCCGCCCCAGTCGTGGCCGACGAGGTCGACCTGCTCGAGCTCGAGGGCGTCGAGCACGCCCGCCACGTCGTCGGCGAGCTGCGCCTTGCGATAGCCGCGCCGCGTCGGCTCGCTCCATCCGAAGCCGCGCATGTCCATCGCGAGCACGCGGTGGCGATCGGCGAGCAGCGGCATGACCGAGCGCCAGGACCACCAGTGCTGAGGCCATCCGTGCAGCAGCAGGACCGGCGGCCCCGTGCCGAGCTCGGCGACGTGCAGCCGTGCGCCGCGCACGTCGACGAAGTGGTGCTCGACCCCTGCGAGCGTGGGCATGTCGGGCTGGGCCACTGGCCGCGCAGGCTACCCGAGCGCGCGGCCCGCACCAACTCACCGCGGCGGCCTGCGCTCCCGCACCTTCGCGTGGATGTCATCCATCGCGTCGCCGACGCGCTTGAGGTCCCAGTGCGAGAGCGTCACGAGGCGCATCGGCGTCCGCGCGACGACCGACGCGGTGCGCAGCGTCTTCTCCAGCAGCGCCACCTCCCCGAAGAAGTCGCCCGGCCCGAGCGTGGCGACGATCTCGTCGGCGCGGACGACGTCGGCCTCGCCCTCCTCGATCGCCATGAACTCATACGCGTAGTTGCCCTCCTTGACGAGGTGCTTGCCCGCCGGCACAGACGACTCGGTCGCGAACGCCGCGACCCCCTTGAGGGTCTGCTCGTCCAGCGACGCGAAGACGGGGATCGCTCGGAGGCGCTCAGGGTCCATGGCGCGGGAATCTAGCCGAGTGACGGCACCTCCTGGACGACCGACAGGACCGGGGCGTAGAGGTCGCCGTGCTCTGCGTAGCGGCGTACGACGTCGCCGGGCTCGAACGCCAGCCGGCCCGGATCGCCGCCCTCCAGGCACGCGCGGACCTCCTCCCAGGTCACCGGGGTCGAGGCGGTCGCCCGCTCGCGCGCGCGCAGCGAGTACACGCAGACGGTCGTCTTGTGCTCGTCGTTCTGGCTGTAGTCGATGAAGACCTTGCCGGTGCGCGCGGACTTGCTCATCCGCGCCACGACGAGCCCCGGCTCGGAGGACTCCAGCAGCTCGGCGACCGCGCGGGCGAAGCCCTTCGTCTGCTCGTACGTCGCGCCCGGCGCGTTCAGCGGCACGTAGACCTGCATGCCCTTCGAGCCCGAGGTCTTGGCGAACGCCTGCAGCCCGAGGTTCTCGAACATGCCCTGCAGCCACAGGCCGACCCGGCAGCACTCGACGATCGTGGCCGGCGGCCCCGGATCGAGATCGAAGACCATCGTCGTCGGGCATCCCTGCGCCTCGGCGCGATGCATCGAGGTATGCAGCTCCAGCGCCGCGAGGTTCGCCAGCCAGACGAGCGTCGCGAGGTCCTCGCAGACGCAGAAGTCGACGGTCTTGCGGGAGAGGTGCACGGCGGCCGTCGCGACCCAGGCGGGCCGGTGCGCTGGGCACTGCTTCTCGAAGAAGCTCTTGTCGTCGATCCCGTTGGGGAAGCGCACGCGCGTCAGCGGCCGCGCGTGCAGGTGCGGCAGGATCGCGGGCGCGATCGCGACGTAGTAGTCGATGACGTCGCGCTTGGTCAGCCCGGCCTGCGGATAGAGCACCTTGTCGAGGTTCGTGACCTTCAGGGTGCGCCCGCCGACGCGCACCTGCACCCCGTCGCGCACCGGCGTGCCGGCATCGAGGAACACCGCGCCCGGGGCCTCCTCGCGCAGCCCCTTGTAGGAGGGATGGCGCAGCATCCCGTCGGCCGTCCACTCGGTGAACTCGACCTCGGCGACGCGCGTGGGCTGCACCCAGATCGCGCCGCGCGGCGGCTGCGGATCGCCCTGGAAGGGCGAGTCCGCGCGCGGCTCGAGCGTCGCCGCCAGGCGGCTCAGCTCGGCGTCGGTGAAGCCGGTGCCGACGCGGCCGGCATAGCGCAGCCGGCCGTCCTGCGCGACGCCGACGAGCAGCGCGCCGATCCGCTCGCGGCGGCGCCCCTCCCCGGGCAGCCAGCCGCCGACGACGACGTCCTCGCGGCGCACGTTCTTGACCTTCAGCCAGCGCGTCGAGCGCCGGCCGGGCACGTAGGGGCTGTCCAGGCGCTTGGCCACCACCCCCTCCAGGCCGGTGGAGCACGCCGCCTCGAGCACGGCCGCGCCGTCGCCGACGACGTGGTCGGGCGTCTTCCAGTTCGGCCCGTCGAGCGCGAGCTCGCGCAGCCGCGCGCGGCGCTCCTCGTAGGGCAGCTCCAGGAGCGGGTGGCCGTCCAGCCACAGCAGGTCGAAGAGCAGCAGCGCGACCGGGCAGTCCTTCGCGCGCCGCCGGGCGGCCGCCTCGGAGCTGACGTGCATCCTGCCCTGCAGCAGCCCGAAGCTCGGCTTGCCGTCCTCGTCGAAGGCGACGATCTCGCCGTCGAGGATCGCGCGGTGCGAGCTCAGCGCGCGGTTGAGCGCCTTGAGCTCGGGATAGGAGGCCGTGATGTCGTTGTGGTTGCGGCTCTCCAGGCGCAGCCGGCCGGGCTCGGAGTGCACGATCGCCCGCACGCCGTCCCACTTGATCTCGTAGGCCCAGCGCGCGTCGTCGGGCGGCAGCCCCTTGGCGGCGGTGGCGAGCATCGGCGCGATCCGCTCGGGCATCGGCTGGCGATCGGGATCGGCGGGCGGATCCATGCGGTGGATCATCCAGTCCTTGCCGGCGGGCTCGCCCTTGACCTTCTTGAGCGGAAAGAGGCCGTAGCGGCCGCTCAGGCGCTCGCCGTGGAACGTCACCTCGACCTTGTCGTCGTCGAACTTGTGCGTCTCGTAGGTGCCGCGATCCCAGATGCGCATCGTGCCGGCGCCGTACTCCCCCTTCGGGATGTCGCCCTCGAACTCGAGGTACTCCAGCGGGTGATCCTCGGTGCGGACGGCGAGGCGGTTCTCGCCGGGATCGTCGGGGATCGCGTTGGGGATCGCCCACGACGCGGCGACGCCGTCGCGCTCCAGGCGCAGGTCCCAGTGCAGGCGGGTGGCGTGGTGCTCCTGGACGACGAAGCGCTCGCCGCCGGCTCCCGGGTGGCCGCCGGGCTCTGCGGCCGGCTCGGGCGAACGGCGCGGGTCGCGCTTGCGCCGGTACTCGTCGAGGCGGTCGCCCGCGGCCATCGGCACAGTGTGGCGCGCCGGCCCGGTCCAGCGGGCCGAGCCGCGGGCGTCGGCGCCCGCTCAGGCGCGGGCCGGCTCGGCGGCGCCGTCCCACATCGCCGCGGGCGTCACCTCGCGCACGAAGCGATGGATGTGATCGATGAGCCCGTAGAGCACCTCGCAGTAGACGCTCGGGTGGTCATAGCCGACGCCGTCGAAGCGATGGGGCTGGTAGCCGCCGCGGCAGACCGTGAAGACCGGGCAGCTGCGGCACGTCTCGCAGGGCTCCGAGAAGCTGTCGCGCGTCGCTTCGAGGTAGTCGTCGAAGGCGTGCTGCTCGACGTTCAGGCCCGTCGCGACCTCGGCCTCCCCGCCCAGCCGCAGGACGTCGAGCAGCTGGTAGCTGCCGTCGCTCTCGAGGACCATCATGCCCCAGAGGTCTCCGCCGAAGGCGTCCAGGCGGCTGCGGCGCCCGAAGATGCCCTTCATGATCTCCTCGAACAGGCGGATCCGGAAGCCGGGGTCCGCACAGGCGATCCACGCGTCGAAGGCGGCGCGCAGGTAGTCCAGCAGCAGCTCGTCGTACGGTCCGTCGAGGTGCGCGGGCCGCGAGACGTGGTTGGCGTCGGGCAGCAGCAGGTCGAGCTGCCTGAGGCCGAGCTCGTGGAAGTAGCGCACGACGCGGGCGCCGTCGGTCGCCGGGTCGACGACCGCCAGCGCGCCGCCGAAGTTCGGCGACGCGCGCCCGACCGACAGCGCCAAAGCGCGCTGCACCGCCGCCGAGCTCGGCCGGCCCCCGTGCGAGACCCGGAAGCGGTCGTGGATCTCCGGCGGACCGTCGCAGGAGATCGCCCAGCTGACGCCGTAGCGCTCGAACAGCTCGCACCACTCGGCGTCCAGCAGCGTGCCGTTGGTCTGGATGCAGCAGACCGCGCGCTCGTAGCCCAGCTCGCGGCGCACGTCGCCCAGCAGCGCCTCGAAGGCCTCCTTGCCCAGCAGCAGCGGCTCGCCGCCGTGGAACTCGAGCGTCACGGTCGCGTTCGGGCGCGCCGCGAGGTACTCCGCGCAGCGCTCGACGAGCTTGGCGCGCAGCCCGGCGGCGAGCCGGGCCGGGCGCCGGCGCCAGCTCTGATCGGCGCCCGAGTACATGTAGCAGTACTCGCAGTTGAGGTTGCAGCGCTCGGCGACCTTGACGATGACCTGCATGCTGTCCGACATCGCACACCTTTCGGCAGAGGGTCGGCCTCCGCCGCAGGGCACGGGCGACCTCCCGCCGCCGGGAGGCCGTCAGCGCGCTCGCGGATGGCCGCGGGTGTCTAGACGTCGCCGGAGCCGCTGACGACGACGCGGCTGTGGATGACGTTCCTGTGGTCCGACGTCCTGCTGAAGCTGCGGCTGTGACCGCCGCCGAGCCGGACGTGGAACGCCGTGTCGATGTCGTCGCCGAGCTTCGCGGCCTCCGCCGCGAGCTGCTTGGCGATGCCGTCGCTGATCTCGGCGATGTTCTGCTTGGTCAGCGCGGCTGCCGTGAACTTGCCGGTGAGCTCGAAGCGCTCCTCGGTCTCCTTGTCTGCCATGACGATGCGGCTCCTCTCAGACGTTGCCTGTTCGCGTCTCTCCGCCGGACGGTTCTATCACGGCGCCCGCCTGCGCCTCAACGTCGCCGGTCATGCGGATTGCCCTCGGCCGCGGCAGAGACGGTGAGACGCCGCCCGCGCAGCGGGCGGCGCCTGCCGATCGCTAGTGGGTCATCCAGGAACGTATCCCGGGGTTCCGGGTCAAACGTTTGTGGATGACCCGCTAGGGCCGCAGCCCGAACCGCGGCGGACCGGTGAGCCCGACGACGCAGTAGTTCGTGCCCGCGTCCGCGCACGCGCCCGGACCGCTGCCGGGCAGCGAGCCCGACGTCGCGGCGCCGAGCCGGGCGCCCGCCCATGCCGTCGAGGTGTGAAACGGCGAGCCCTGCGCGTAGTCCAGCCGCGACCCGCGCAGCGTGTAGCGCACGAGCCTGTTGCCGCGGCCGGAGCCGAGGTTCGTGCGCGCCCACACAAAGCCCGCCGGCGTGGCGACGTACGTCGGCCGCGTGACGTCGGCGACGTTCGCGCCGCCGGACGCCGCGCGGTAGACGCGCCGGTCGGCGCCGGTGCGGATGTTGCGCACCCGCACGTGCACCTCGCGCCAGTCCGACGGCACCTGCTCGACGTAGGCGACATGGCCGATGCCAAGCTCGACGCCGAGGATGTGCCGGCGCGCGACGAGCAGCCGGCTGCCGCGCGAGCCGCTCGTCGTGTTGCCGATCCGCAGCTGGTCGCGCCCCTGGTAGCGGCGGATGAACGCGATCTCGCCGCGCTGGATCGTCGGGTCGCGCTCGGCGGCGTCGGGCGAGCTGAGCTCGCCGATGCGCCGCTCGCGCCCGGACGCGACGCCGAGCCGGTAGATGTCGCCGTCGCGGGTGTAGACCGCGTACGTCGAACCGGCGCGGTTGGTCCCGAGGTCGACGTCGAACGGTGAGCCCGCCCGCGACGGCACGCCGACCGCCACGGGCGGCCCGCCGTCGACGGACTTCACGAGCGTGTAGCGCCGCGCGGCGGCGTCGTAGCGCGACCACATGACCGTGCCCTCCCAGGCGGCGACCCGCGTGGGCGCCAGCTCGATGGACAGCGTGGTGGAAGCCGCCTGGGCGGCGGCGGGCGCGAGGAGCGCCCCGGCGATCGTTACGCCGATGAGGGAGCTGCGAAGGGGTGACATGTCGCCATCGTGCGGGCCGGCGGCGCGATCGGCGGGCCACCAAGGTGGACAGCTCCCACACCGTGCGGCAAACCGCACCGTGACGCACGGGGCAGCCCCATCGGCATGCGATCGCCGTGCGGAGATGGTTGTCCCCACGGCTACGTCACCCAGGAGACCCCATGCGCTGCGCCATCGCCAACTCATCCCCGCGCCGTCGCCCCGACGGCCCCGCCGGACCCGGAGCCGGCGCGCGCGCGATCGTCGTCGGCGCCAGCATGGCGGGCCTGCTCGCGGCGCGCGTCCTCGCCGACTTCTACGACGAGGTCCTCGTGCTCGACCGCGACGTCCTGCCCGAGGGCCTGTCCGGCGCGCGCCGGGCGGTCCCGCAGGGCCGCCACGCCCACGCCCTGCAGCCCGCCGGCCAACAGACGCTCGAGCGCCTGTTCCCCGGGCTGATCGACGAGGCGCTCCAGGCCGGCGGCGCCCCCTACCGCCCCGGCGTGGACTGGCGCTTCCGCGCCGGCGGGCATCTGCTGGCACGCGCCGCGCTGGGCGGCGCGGCGGCCGTCACGAGCCGCCCGCTGCTGGAGGGGCTCGTGCGCCGGCGCGTTCGCGCGCTGGCGAACGTCGGCCTGCGCGAGCGCTGGGAGGTGCTCGGGCTCGAGGCCGAGGGCGGCCGCGTGACCGGCGTCCGGGCGCGTTCGCGCGGCGACCTCGGCGACCCCGCGGTGCTGCGCGCCGACCTCGTCGTCGCCGCCTCGGGCCGCGGGTCGCGCCTGGCGGGCTGGCTGCGGGCGCTCGGCTACGAGGCGCCGGCCGAGGAGCGCGTCGCGGTCGACATCCACTACGCCAGCCGGCACGTGCGCCTGCCCGCCGGCGCGCTGCGCGACGCCAAGGCGGTCATCGACGGGCCGCGGCCCGGGCGCCCGCGCGGCATCGCGATGATCATCGAAGAGGGCGACCGCTGGAACGTCACCCTGTACGGCTACGGCCGCGAGCAGCGCCCGCCCACCGACGACGCCGGCTTCCTCGCGTTCGCGGCCACGGTCGCCGAGCCCGACGTCGCCGCCGCGCTCGAGCAGGCACAGCCGCTCGACGAGATCGCGACGCACGCCTTCCCCGCGAGCCTGCGACGCCGCTACGACCGCCTGCGCCGGTTCCCCGAGGGCCTCGTCGTCACCGGCGACGCGAGCTGCAGCTTCAACCCGATCTACGGCCAGGGCATGACCGTCGCGGCGCTCGAGGCCGCCGCGCTGGAGCGCTGCCTGCTCGAGGGCGACCACCGCCTGGCGCGCCGCTTCTTCAAGGCGGCCGCCGGCCCGATCGGCGACGCCTGGAAGCTCGCCACCGGCGCCGATCTCGCGCTGCCGGAGGTCGAGGGCCGCGCGCCGCTGCCCGACCGCGTCGTCAACCGCTACCTCGAGCGCCTGCTGACCGTCGCCGAGGACGACCAGGACGTGTCGCGGGCGTTCGTCGAGGTCCTGTCGATGCTGCGGCGGCCGGCGCATCTCATGACGCCCGCGATCGCGACGCGGGTCCTGCGCGGCTCGACGCGCGCCGCCGCGGTCCGTCAGCCGCCGGCGACGGCCGGCAGGATCGTCAGCTCGGCGCCGTCGGGCAGCTCGGTCTGAAGCCCGTCGAGGAAGCGGATGTCCTCTCCGCCGAGGTAGACGTTGACGAAGCGGCGCAGGTCGCCGTCCTGGTAGAGGCGCTCGCGCAGCTCGCCGTGCGACGTGAAGACCGACTCGAGCGCCTCGCCGACGGTCGCGCCGTCGGCCGAGACGCTGGCGGCGCCGCCGGCGGCATCGCGCAGCTGGGTGGGGAGCTTGACGGTGACCGCCATCAGGACCGCATCTTAGACATGGACCGAATCGGCGAACGCCGCCTCGAAGGACTCGATCGTCGGGTCGACCTCGTGGGCGGTGAACGAGTCGCGCACGGCGTCCAGCGTCTTGAGCCCCTCGCCTGTGATGACGAGGACGACGCGCTCCTGCGGACCGATCGTCCCCGCCTCGGCGAGCTTGCGCAGCACCGCCGTCGTGACGCCGCCGGCGGTCTCGGTGAAGATGCCGGTCGTCTCCGCCAGCAGCCGGATGCCGGCGCGGATCTCGTCGTCGTCGACCGCGTCGATCGAGCCGCCCGACGAGCGGGCCAGGTCGAGCGCGTAGGGGCCGTCGGCCGGGTTGCCGATCGCCAGCGACTTGGCGATCGTGTCGGGCTTGACCGGGCGGCAGAAGTCCTTGCCCTCGCGAAACGCGGCCGCGACCGGCGAGCAGCCCGTCGCCTGCGCTCCGTTCATCGTCGGGACGTCGCCCTCGATGAGGCCGATCTCGATGAACTCGCCAAAGCCCTTGGCGATCTTCGTGTACAGCGAGCCCGAGGCGATCGGCACGACGACGCGGTCGGGCAGCTCCCAGCCGAGCTGCTCGGCGACCTCGAAGGCGACGGTCTTCGAACCCTCGGCGTAGTACGGGCGCATGTTGATGTTCACGAACGCCCAGTTCTCGCGGTCGCCCGACAGCTCGGTGCAGAGGCGGTTGACGTCGTCGTAGTTGCCGCGGACCTTGACGAGGTTCGTCCCGTAGACGCCGGTCGCGAGCACCTTCTGCTCCTCGAGGTCGGCCGGGATGAGCACGTAGGAGTCCATCCCCAGCGCGGCGCCGTGCGCGGCGACCGAGTTGGCGAGGTTGCCGGTCGAGGCGCACGCGAGCGTGTCGAAGCCCAGCTCGCGCGCCCGCGTGGCCGCGACCGAGACGACGCGGTCCTTGAAGGAGTGCGTCGGGTTGGCGGCGTCGTTTTTGACCCACACCTCGCGCAGGCCGAGGCGCTGCGCCAGCCGGTCGGCCCGGATGAGCGGCGTGCAGCCCGCCGGCAGCCCCGTGCGCGTGGTCGGCTGCGGCCCCTCCAGCGGGAGGAAGTCGTGGTAGCGCCACATGTTCTGCGGGCCGCCCTGGATGCGGCGACGCACCTCGCCGACGTCGTCCAGGCGCGAGTGGTCGTACTTGACCTCCAGCGGGCCGAAGCACTTCGAGCACACGTAGCGTGCCTCCAGCGCGTACTCGGTGCCGCATTCCCTGCACTTCAGCTGCGTTGCCGCCATGGAAAACCCTTCGCCGTTATGTCTTGTGGCGAGGCCTGCGGCCCGTGCCACATCTGACAGGAATTGGCACCGTTTCCCGCGAACGGCGGGTTGGTTGCCGGGGCTTCGTAGGGCCTGTCCCTCCACCCCTCTGGATGTGTCCAGCTCTGGGGCGCCACAATATCAACCATGCCCAGCCTCCCGAAGCCCCGGTTCGGACGCCCAGTGCGCGGGCGCGGGCGCGGCGCCGGACCCGCCGAGGTCGAGTCCGAGACCCCCAACGTCGAGATCGTCGAGGCCGAGGGGCTGCGCTGGATCCACATCGAGCGCCCCCGCCCGGCGGACCGCACGTGGCTGGAGGAGCACTTCGCGTTTCACCCGCTGGACTACGAGGACGTGTACTCGCGCAACCAGCGCCCGAAGGTCGACGAGTACGACGACTACCTCTTCGTCGTGCTGCACTTCCCGCGCTTCGACAAGGCCGTCGGGCGGCTGAATGCCGCCGAGCTGGACATGTTCGTCGGGCCGGACTTCGTCATCACCCTGCCCAACGGGCCGATCCAGCCGCTGGAGTATCTCTTCGAGCGCTGCCGCACGCGCGAGGACACCCGCGCGTCGATCTTCACGAAGGGCCCGGGCTACCTGCTCTACAAGATCGTCGACGACTGCGTCGACGCCTCGTTTCCGATGCTCGCCAAGATGGGCAACAAGCTCGAGGTGCTCGAGGACGAGATCTTCGAGGGCCGCTCGGCGGAGATCGTCCGCGACATCTCCAACGTCAAGCAGGAGATCATCAACTTCCGCAAGATCGTGCGACCGCAGCGCGCCGCCCTGCGGGACCTGGAGCGCACGAAGCGCTACATCCCCGAGGGGCTCGACATCTACTTCGACGACATCAACGACGCATCCGAGCGGATCTGGGACATGCTGGAGAACTTCAAGGAGGTCGTCGAGGGCCTGGAGTCCACGAACGAGTCGGTGCTCTCGCATCGCGTCAACGACATCCTCAAGGCGCTCACCGCGATCAGCGTCGTCGTGCTTCCGCTGACGCTCGTCGCGAGCATCTGGGGCATGAACGTCGGCGTCCCGGGCGAGAACTCGCTGCATGCGTTCTGGCTCGTCGTGGGCACGATGGTCGCGCTGCTCGCGGCCATGCTGTGGTTCTTTCGCAAGCGCGGCTGGCTTTGATGTCGCTCGAATCGCTGGAGCGGCTCGCGGACGCCGCGAGCCGCAGGCCCGGCACCCGGCGCCGGCGGATGCTCGTCGTCGTCAACCCCGTGGCGACGACGATCTCCCAGCGCACGCGCAACCTCGTCGTCGCCGCGCTGCACGGTCGCTACGAGGTCGAGACGGTCGACACGCAGTCGCGCGGGCACGCCACCGAGCTGTGCGGCGAGGCGGCCCGGGAGGGCTACGACGTCGTCGTCTCCTACGGCGGCGACGGGACCGTCAACGAGGTCGCCAACGGCCTCGCCGGCTGCGAGACCCCGCTGACCTGCCTGCCCGGCGGCGCGACGAACGTCCTGTGCAAGATGCTCGGGATCCCCGGCGACATCGTCGACGCCACCGAGCACCTGCTCGCGATGGCCGACGAGTGGAAGCCCCGCCGGATCGACCTCGGCACCGCCAACGGCCGGGCGTTCACGTACTCCAGCGGGTTCGGCCTGGACGCCAGCGTCTGCAAGCGCATCGAGCAGTCGCCCAAGCTCAAGCGCCACCGCCTGCGCGAGGTCTTCTTCGTCTACGCGGCCGTCGAGACGGTGCTGCGCGAGTACGTCATCCGCCCGCCGCGCATGGAGGTGCACGTCGACGGGCGCGTCGACCGCGCGATCACGACCATCGTGCAGAACGGCGAGCAGTTCACGTACCTCGACGACAAGCCGATCTACATCGCCGAGGGCGCCGCGCTGGACGGCGGGACGCTCGCCGGGGTCGCGCTGCGCGGCGTGCGGCCCCACGACATCCCCGGCATCGCGCTGCGGCTGCTGTCGCAGAAGCGCTCGATCGTCGGGCACCGCCAGATTCTCGACGTTCGCGACGTCGTCGAGCTGCGCTGCGTGTCGGCCGACGGACGCCCGATCGCGCTGCACGTCGACGGCGATCACCTCGGCGACGTCACCGAGGCGGTCTTCGGCGTCCGGCCCGGCGCGCTCGGCGTCGTCTCCTGAGCGGACCGTTCGGATTCTCGCGCTGACTCACGGCGCCAGGCTACGAAATATGAGGATCTTTCGCGGCCGATCCGGGTAACGATGTGCGCGGAGGTCGCGCCCGGAACGCCCGCGCGATCGACTCGACGCAGGACAGGAGACACACGATGGTGGAGCAACCCCGCAGCGCGACCGTGCCGGGTCGCCCGACCGGGCGCAGGAGCGCGCTGCTGACCCGCATCCAGGACGAGATCACGACGAGTCCGGGCGCCGGCACGCGCCGCTGTCCCTGCTGCGGAGGACCGATCCGCGCCGGGCAGCGGGTCACGAGCATCTACGGCACGAGCGTGCACGTGCGCTGCGCCAGCGGCCGCGAGGCCGCCCGCAACGTCGGGCGCTGACGGCGGCGCGGCGGCTCAGCCGCCGCCGCCCGGCGTGACCCGATAGGCGTCGAAGACCGATTCGATGTTGCGCAGGCGGCTGATCGCCGACTTGAGGACCTGCAGGTCGCCGACCTCGACGACGAACCAGTTCTGCACCATCGGGTGCGAGACGACGCAGCGCGCCTCGACGATGTTGATGCCCGCCTCGGCGAACGTCCGCGAGAGGTCCTCGAGCAGGCGGTGGCGGTCCCACGCGTCGACCTGCAGCTCGACCTTGAACGACGTCTCGTGGTCGCCCTCCCAGTGCACCGCGGTGAAGCGGTCGGGGTCCTTGCGCAGCGCGACCGCGTTGGGGCAGTCCTCGCGGTGGATCGTGATCCCGCGGCCGAGCGAGATGTAGCCGACGATCTGATCGCCGGGGACGGGGCGACAGCACTTCGCCAGGCGCAGCATGACGTCCTGCACGCCCTCGACGGCGATCCCGTACTGCGTCGAGCTGCTCGTCGGCTGGCGGCGCTGGCGGCGCGTGGAGAGCAGGTCGTCGGCCATCGTGCGCGTCTCGCCCTCGGCGGCCTCGCCCTGCTTGAGGCGCTGCATGATCTTGTTGACGACGACCTTGGCGGAGACCTTCGCGCCCCCGAGGGCGATGTAGAAGTCGTCGGCCTTCTTGAAGCCCATCTCGCGGATGACGTCGGCCAGCAGCGGCGAGGAGACGATCTTCTGCGCCGGCAGGCCCTGCTTCTTGAGCTGCTCGTGCAGGATGTCGCGGCCGGCGTGCTCGGTGTCGTCGCGCGACTCGGCCTTGAACCACTGCTTGATCTTGTTGCGCGCCCGGGTCGTGCGCACGACCGCCAGCCAGTCGCGCGACGGGCCGCGCTCGCGGTTGGAGGTCATGACCTCGACGATCTCGCCGGACTTCAGCTCGTAGTGCAGCGGCACGAGCTTGCCGTTGACCTTCGCGCCGACGCAGCGATGGCCGACGTCGGTGTGGACCTCGTAGGCGAAGTCCAGCGGCGTCGCCCCCGCCGTCAGCGACTTGACCTCGCCCTTGGGCGTGAAGACGTAGACCTCGTCCTCGAGCAGGTCGACGCGCAGGGCGTCCATGAACTCCTTGGGATCGGAGGTCTCCTGCTGCCACTCGAGCATCGAGCGCAGCCAGTGCAGCTTGGCGTCGCCGTCGGCCGCCGGGCCGCTCGGCGGCGCCTTGGCGTCGCCGTCGGACTTGTAGATCCAGTGCGCGGCGACGCCGAACTCGGCCATGTCCTGCATCTCGCGCGTGCGGATCTGGATCTCCAGCGGCAGGCCCTCGGGGCCGATCACCGTCGTGTGCAGCGACTGGTACATGTTGAACTTCGGCATCGCGATGAAGTCCTTGAAGCGCCCCGGCAGCGGCTTCCACAGCGAGTGCACGACGCCGACCGCGCCGTAGCAGTCCTTCACCGAGCCGACGATCACGCGCATCGCGGTGAGGTCGTAGATCTCGTTGAACTCGCGGCCCTTCTTCGTCATCTTCGAGTAGATCGAGTAGAAGTGCTTGGCGCGCCCGGAGATGTGCGCCTCGATGCCGAGCGCCTCGAGCTCGCGGCGCAGGTAGGTGCCGGCCTTCTCGACGTAGGCCTCGCGCTCGTCGCGCTGCTGGTTGACGAGGCCCTTGATCTCCTGGTACTTGCGCGGATGCAGCGAGGCGAACGCGAGGTCCTCGAGCTCCCACTTGATCGCGTGGATGCCCAGCCGGTGCGCGATCGGCGCGTAGATCTCCAGCGTCTCCTTGGCCTTGTCGATCTGCTTCTGCTTGGGCATCGCGCCGATCGTGCGCATGTTGTGCAGGCGGTCGGCGAGCTTGATGAGGATGACCCGCACGTCGTTGGCCATCGCGACCATCATCTTGCGGTAGTTCTCGGCCTGCGCCTCGTCGCGCGACTGAAACGTGATCCCGGTCAGCTTCGTGACGCCGTCGACGAGGTTGGCGACCTCGTCGCCGAAGACGTGGCGCACCTCGACGAGCGAAGCGGACGTGTCCTCGACGGTGTCGTGCAGCAGCGCCGCGCAGAGCGTCTCGGTGTCCAGGCGCATCCCCGCGCAGATCTTCGCCACGCCGACCGGATGGACGATGAACTCCTCGCCCGACCGGCGCCGCTGGTCGGCATGGTGCTCGCACGAGAAGACGAAGGCGGCCTCGACCTGCTTGCGATCGATCGCGACCGCCGACGCCTCGGCGTGCTCCTCGACGATCGCGAAGACGTCGGAGAGCAGGCTGCTCTCGAGGCTCGTCAGATCGGCCCGGTCGACCGCGGGGTGGTTGCCGGCGCTGACCGCGTCGATCGGCGCGCGGCGCGTGGCCTCGGCGACCCGCTGGCGGGCCGGTGCCCTCACGCCGCCCTTGCTGTCACCTCGCTCAGGAATCTGCAACCGTCCTCGTAGCGCTGTTGATATGCCCGAAACGCCGCCGAGCGCTCGAGCGCGGTGCGCTCGCTCGTCGGGACCGTGACGGTCCGCCCGTCCGGGTCGAGGCTGACGAGCTGCAGCTCCGCGAGGACCCGGAGGACGCGCCCGGCCAGTGCCGCCGGCCGTGGCGTCTTCGCATCGCCGCGAAGCAGCCTCTCGAGCTCCTCGCCCGCCGCCCCGCCCGCGTCCCGCAGGGCGCGATACGTGGCGGTGAGTGAAGCACGAAGTGCGTACTGCCGCTCATGGATCTGCTCAGCGAAGCGTAGCTCAGCGCGGCCCCAGATCAGGTGGGTGGTCGCGCCCGCCGCGTGCAGCGGTCCGGCCGGCGGATCGAGCATGACGACGTGCGCGTAGGGCGAGGCGAGCGCCGGGTCGCGCTCGAGCGCCTCGTGCGAGCACAGCGCGAAGCCGCCGAGGATCGGCTCCAGGTGGCGCAGGCGCAGCACCGCGTCGGCGGCGACGACGAGCACCGGCTCGCCGGAGTGCACGAGCGCGGCGAGCGCGCCGGCGATCCCGCTGCCGCGCCGGTCGCGCGGCCGGCCGCGCGGACCGCGCGCCGGCGCCTGCGGCTGGACGAGCGGGCGCTCGAGCTCGGCGAGGGCGGCGCCGAGGAAGTCCGCCGGCTCGCCGACGAGCTCGATCGGCGCGCTGAGGCAGGGCCGGGCGGCGCGCAGCACGAGGCGCGGCTCGACCGTCCCGTTGTACTCGTTGAGCTGCAGCGAGAACGTCGCGTCGAGCGGTCCGTCGCAGTCGACCTTCGACGTCCCGAAGGCGACGGCACGGGCGGTGGCACCGCCCGCGGCGACCGTGAAGCGCACGTGCTTGCCGTCCTCCCCCATCGTCCTGGGGTCGCTGCAGCGCGCGGCCGGCAGCAGCAGCGAGACGCCGGGGTTGCCGATCCCGAACGGCGCCAGGCGCTCGAGCTCCTCGGCGAGGGCGGTGCCCAGCTCGTCGCCGGAGACGACGGCGTCGACGCGCTCGACGGCAACGAGGTCGTCGGGCGTGAGCGTCGCCGCGGCGTGCGCCTCGAACGCCGCGCGGAAGGCGTCGACCTGCGCGGCCTGCACCTCGCAGCCGGCCGCGGCGCGATGGCCGCCGTGGCGCAGCAGGTGGGCGCTCGCGGCGTCCAGGCCGGCGAGCAGGTCATAGCCGGCGATCGAGCGCCCGGAGCCGGTGCCGTGCTCGCCGTCGAGCGCGACGAGGACCGCGGGGCGATGATGGCGCTCGGCGATCCGCGCGGCGACGATCCCGATCACGCCCTTGTGCCAGCCCTCGCCGGCCAGCACGTAGGCCGGTCGTTCGCCGGCCTGCGCGACGAGCGCCTCGGCCTCGAAGAGGATCCGCTGCTCGGTGTGGCGGCGCTCGCTGTTGAGGCGGTCCAGCTCGTCGGCGATCTGCGCGGCGCGGATCTCGTCGGCGCTGAGCAGCAGCTCCAGGCCGGCGTCGGCACGCTGCAGGCGGCCGGCGGCGTTGATGCGCGGAGCGAGGCGAAAGCCGACGGCCCGCGCGTCGATCCGGGCGGGATCGGCACGCGCGACGCGCATGAGCGCCCGCAGGCCGGGGCGCGTCGTGACGGCCAGCGCGCGCAGCCCGGCTCGCACGAGCCGGCGGTTCTCGCCGCGCAGGGGCACGCAGTCGGCGATCGTCGCCAGGGCGACGAGGTCGAGGTCGGCGTCGGCGAGCGCGGGGTCCAGCCCGGCGGCGCTCAGCAGCGCGGACGAGAGCTTGTAGGCGACGCCGGCCGCGCAGAGATCGACGCACGGATAGCCGCAGATCGCCGGGTGCACGATCGGCGCGTCGGGCAGCCGGCCGTCCGCGCGCGGCGCGTGATGGTCGGTGACGAGCACGTCGATCCCCGCCGCGCGCGCGGCGGCGACCTCGTCGACCGCGGTGATCGCGCAGTCGGCGGTGACGAGCAGCCGGGTGCCGCGCCGCGCGAGCCGCGCGACGGTGGCGGCCGACAGCCCGTAGCCGTCCTGCATGCGGCTGGGCAGAAACCAGTCGACGTCGGCGCCGAGCCGGCGCAGCACGCCGACGAGGATCGCCGTCGAGGCCACCCCGTCGACGTCGTAGTCGCCGTGGATCGTGATCCGGGACCCGGCGCGGGCGTGCTCGAGCACGAGCGCCGTCGCCGCGTCGATCCCGTCGAACGCCGACGGGTCGTGGCGCTCGTCGGCGGCCAGCCACGCGGCGGCGGCGGCGCGGTCGGCCAGCCCGCGGCGCACGAGCACCTGGGCGAGCGCCGCGCTGACGCCGAGGTCGCGCTCGAGCGCGAAGGCGGCGGCCGTCTCGTAGGGGGCGATCTGCAGGCGGGCGGGCGGTGGCGTCACGGACCGCACGCTATGGCCGGCGCCCGACGGAACGGCGTGCGCTCGGCGCGCGGGCGTCAGCGCAGCGCGGCGACGACGCCGCCGATGAGCACGAGCGAGACCACCGCGGGAACGGCGTAGCCGACCGCCCCGATGCCCCACAGCCCCCAGGCGGCGACGAGCGGCGCACAGATCGCGACCGTCACCGGCGGCCAGCCGTGGCGCGCGACCGCCTCCCCCAGCCCGATCCCGAGCAGCGCGACGAGCGCGGCGCAGAAGACGACCATCCCGATGACGAAGAGCCCGAAGCCGACCGCCATGGCGGGGCTCGCGGCTCCGCCCTGCGCGCCGAACCGCGAGATGAACAGCAGCCCGCCGGCGAGCGCCGCGGCCGCTGCGAGCCCGCCGGCGACCGCGAGCCTGCCGGTCGTCCAGCCACGCTGGCCCGTCATCGCCGCCGCCGGCGTCGCCGGCCGGGTCGGGGCAGCGGCGGCCCGAGGCGCGGGCGCGTGCGCTGTGGACCGCCCGACGACGACGATGCGCTGCGATCCGGCTCCTTCGCTGGCCACCCCTGCGAGATACGCCCCCCGGCCCCGAACTCCTCGCCGCGCACGGGGACTTGCCGCATCGCCGCGCAGCGCAGCGCGCGCGGGCTACGCCGCCGCGAGCTCCTCGGCGGCGGCGGCCTCCTGGCGCATGCCCAGCCAGTAGAAGAACCCGTAGCCGAGCAGGGCGCCCGGCACCGCTTCGAGCGTCGTGAGGAGGTTCGTGGCGCTCTGGCCGGGCACGGAGAAGCCGTGGATCGCCAGGCCGAACAGGATCGCGCCGATGATGCAGCCCAAGAACGCGCCGATGATGCCGCCCCAGCAGCGGTCGGGCAAGAAGATCGTGAAGTGCCAGAGGGCCAGGCCCATCATGGTCCAGGCGAGCGCGCCCATCAGCGTGGCCTGCCATGCTTGCCGCGGCGCTTGGCGGCCGCCGAGGACGAGCGCTTGGGCTTCGGCGCCGAGTCGCCGTCGGGGCGTCGCGGCATCGTCGTGTCCTCCGGCCTCGCGTCGGCGCTCTCGTCGAGCGGCGGCGCGGCGGGCTTGGGCGGCTTGGGCGCTCGCTGCGGCGCGGCAACCGCGCTGCGGCTGGCTGCCCTGGCGTCGACGTCGAGGTTGCGCTTCATCTCCTCGAACTCCTCGCGCGAGACGCTCTCGGGCTCGTCGGGCATCGTCAGGCGGGCGCCCTGCTTCAGTCGGCGGGCCTTGTTGACCTCGACCTGCTCGCCCGCCGCGCCGGTCGCGTAGGCGGGCACGACGCCGCCGTGCTCGGCGGCGATGCTCGCGTGGCGGCGGCGGTAGACGACCTCGCGCTCCTTCCACGCGGTCAGCACCGGACCGGCGATGAAGATCGACGAGTACGTGCCCGAGATCGTGCCGACGAGCAGCGCGAAGGCGAACGCCTGCAGCGTCTCGCCGCCGAACAGCAGCAGCGCGAGCACCGGCAGCGCCGTCGAGAACGTCGTCGCCAGCGACCGGACGATGACCTCGGACATCGAGCGGTTGACGATCTGGGCGAACGTCGCGCGCGGCATCCGCGGCACGTTCTCGCGGATGCGGTCGAACACGATGATCGTGTCGTAGAGCGAGTAGCCCAGGATGGTCAGCAACGCCGCGACCGTCGCCGTCGTCACCTCCTGGCCGACGAACGCGTACACGCCCGCGGTGATGAGGATGTCGTGGGTCAGCGCGATGAGCACCGGCACCGCGTACTTCGGCTCGAAGCGAAGCGCGATGTACGCCGAGATGACGATGAGCGACGCGATGATCGCGATGACCGCCGAGTTGGCGACCGACTGGCCGAACGTCGGGCCGATCGACGTCGAGCTCGGCGTGTCCGCGAGGTCGTACGCCTGCTCGAGCGCGTTCGTGACGTTCGTGACCTCGGCCGGCCTGAGGTTGTCGGTCTTGATCTGGAAGTGGCTGGCGCCCTTGACGCCCTCGTCGTTGGAGTTGTCGGTGATGCGCTGGATCTTCGCGTCGGCGAGACCCTCCTTGGCCAGCACGCCGCGGATCGCCCGCTCGTCGACGTCCTGCTTGAGCGACACGTCGATCCGGGTGCCCGATTCGAAGTCGATGCCGAAGTTGATGCCCTTGGAGCCGAGCGCGAGCGCGCAGACGAGCAGGATCACGCCCGAGGCGCTGAAGAACCACTTCGAGTAGCCCATGTAGTCCAGCCGCAGGCGCGTGCCCTTCGGCTTGCTCGCGCCGAGCGCCGAGGGCCGCGCGAGCAGCGGGGACTTGCTCATCGTGCCGAGGATCGCCTGCGTCGCGAGCACCGCGGTGAACAGCGAGACGATGACGCCGAGCCCGAGCGTCAGCGCGAAGCCCTGGACCCCCGCCGTGGCGAGCACGAAGAGGATGAAGGCGACCATGACGATGACGACGTTGGCGTCGATGATCGCGGTCAGGCCCTTCTTGTAGCCGGTCGCGATGCCGGCCACGATCGAGCGCCCGCCGCGGATCTCCTCCTTGACGCGCTCGAAGATGACGATGTTCGCGTCGGCGGCCACCCCCAGCGTCAGGATGAGGCCGGCGATGCCCGGCAGCGTGAGGACGACCGGGATCGCCTTGATGAGCGCGAAGAAGTAGACGCCGTAGATCGCCAGGGCGACGACGGCGATGACGCCGAGCAGGCGGTAGAAGGTCAGCAAGAACAGCGCGACGACGATGAACCCGGCGACGCCGGCCACGAGGCCCTGGTTGAGCGCCTGCTTGCCGAGCGTCGCGGAGACCTGCGAGCTCGAGATGAGGTCCAGCTGGACGGGCAGCGCGCCGGTCTTCAGGACGTTGGCGAGCTCCTGGGCGCTCTGGATCGTGAAGCCGCCCTCGATCTGCGAGCCGTTGCGCGCGTCGATCCCCTCGGGGTTCTGCTGGAAGTCGATGAACGGCGTCGAGACGAGCTCGTTGTCGAGCACGATCGCGAAGTGCTGCACGACGTCCTGGGCCGACTGGCCCGGCAGGATGCCGACGCTGGCGGCGCCGCGCTCGGCGATCCGCTTGGTGACCTGCTCCCAGATCTTGCGGCCCTTGTCGGTGAAGCGGAACGTCACGATCGGCGAGTTGTCGCCGCCGGGCCCGCTGTTGAAGTTCTGCTCGGGGTCCTTGAGCTCCTTGCCCTCGAGCGCGACGTCGTCCTTGAGCACGAACCACTTGTCGGCCTTCGCCGCGCTGTCGCGGTTGTCGGCCCGCACGACGACCGTGTCGGGCTTGACCTCGATGACCTCCGCCGTGTCGCGCTGCGCCGCGGGCACGTTGGCCAGCGCCTCGGCGCGCGTCTCCTCGCCGAGCCCGAACGTCTTCTTCGTCTTGCGCTCGACGGCGTAGAACAGGCTGCCGTCGCGCGAGTTGTTCGCCTCGGCCTTGGCGGGGCGCTTCTCGGCGCGGGCGAGCGCCTGATACAGCGACAGCGCGGCGCCGCTCGACGCGTCGCCGCCGCCCCCGCCGCCGGTGACCGCGGGGTTGGAGGGATCGGGCTTGCCGTCGGACCCGATGACGTTGGGCTCCCAGTCATAGAACGCCAGCTGGGCGACGGTGCCGACCTGCTTGACCGCCTCCTCGAGGTTGGAGACGTCCGGCAGCGCGACGCTGACCTGGTCGTTGCCGGACTGCTGGATCTCCGGCTCGGCGACGCCGAGGTTGTCGACGCGCTCGCGCATGACCTCGATCGTGCGCTGGATCGTGTCCGGCGTGGGCGGCGCCTGGCCGGCGCGCGGCTTGACCTGGTAGACGAGCTCGACGCCGCCCTGCAGGTCGAGGCCGAGCTTCGTCGGCTTCGTCGTGAGCGCCACCGCCGAGGCGATCAGCAGCCCGGCGACGAGCAGCAGGACGAAGAGGTTGCGCTGGCGGTCGCTCACGATGTCCCTGGCGTCAGGTTACTTGCCGGGCGTGAGGACGAGGAGCAGCCCGCCGTCGTCGTCGTAGGCCGGGAAGAGGTCGGCCGTCGCGGTCGCGGGCAGGTCGCCCTCGGCGTTGACCGAGACCGGCTTGCCGAGCGCGCGCACGCCCCACTCCAGGACCGTCGCGACGTGGTCGCTGCCGTCGTCGAACTGCAGTCCGAGCACCTCGTTGGCCTGGCGGCCGATGACGCGCTCGTCGTTGAGGCCGGTGAGCTCGAACGAGCCGCGGCCGCAGCCGATCACGCGTCCCTGCTGATCGCAGACGAAGAAGGCGGCGTTGGGGGCGGGGTAGTAGTCGTCGAGCAGCTCGAAGAGGAAGCCGAAGCCGCACTTCGAGCAGCCCTTGGCCTGGCGCGAGAAGCCGGCGGTGCGATCGGACTCGGAGCTGCGGGTCCCGCAGCTGGGGCAGATGAACAGGTGGGCCATTGCGTCGGTAAGCCTAGAGAAGCGCTTGTAAAGGCCAAATGAAGGCGGGGACGGGCCGGCCCGCGCCGCTCCCGGAGGACCCGGCGCGCACGCTGCCCGACGAGATCAGAAGAGGCTGTCGAGCGCGCTCGCGGGCGGCTGCACGCCGATGTGCTCGAACGCGCGCCGCGTCGCGGCCCGCCCGCGCGGCGTGCGCTTGAGCAGCCCGCACTGCAGCAGATAGGGCTCGTAGACGTCCTCGACGGTGTCCTGCTCCTCGCCGACGGTGACCGCCAGCGTCGACAGTCCGACCGGGCCGCCCTCGAACTTCTCGCACAGCGCGCGCAGCAGCTCGCGGTCCAGCCGGTCCAGGCCGAGCTCGTCGATCTCCAGCATGGCGAGCGCCGCGTCGGCGGCGGCGGCGGTCACGACGCCGCTGGCGCGCACCTCGGCGTAGTCGCGCACGCGCTTGAGCAGCCGGTTGGCGATGCGCGGCGTCCCGCGGCTGCGCCCGGCGATCGCCAGCGCGCCGTCGGGATCCAGGGCGACGTCGAGGATCTGCGCCGAGCGCGTCACGATCGTCGCCAGGTCGTCGACCCCGTAGTGCTCGAGGCGGTGCTGCAGGCCGAAGCGGTCGCGCAGCGGTGCCGTGAGCAGGCCCGTCCGCGTCGTCGCGCCGATGAGCGTGAAGGGCGGAAGGTCGAGCGTGACGACGCGCGCGCCGGCACCGACGCCGACGGTGATCGGCAGCTGGCGGTCCTCCATCGCGGGATAGAACGTCTCCTCCAGCGCGCGCGGCAGGCGATGGATCTCGTCGACGAAGAAGACGCTGCGCGGCTCGAGCGCGGTGAGGAACGCCGCGATGTCCGCCTTGCGCTCCAGCGCCGGGCCGGCCGTCTGCACGAACGGCACGTCGAGCTCGGCGGCGACGATCTGCGCCAGCGTCGTCTTGCCGAGGCCGGGCGGGCCCGCGAGCAGCACGTGGTCCAGCGGCTCGTCGCGCGCCCGCGCCGCCTCGATCGAGATCTGCAGCTGCTCCTTCAGCGACGGCTGGCCGACGAACTCCTGCAGGCGCCGCGGGCGCAGCGAGCGATCGAGCTCGTCCTCCTCGACGAGCGCGACGGGGGTCTGGATCCGCGGCGCGGAGCTCATGACGGCGGTCCAGCGGCGCCGCCGGCCGAGCTGCGCGCGTGGTGCGCGGCGCGCAGCGCGTGCGCGATGAGCTCCTCGGGCACCTCGCCGGGGGCGTCGCGCAGCAGCTCGTCGGCCTCGACGAGGCTGAAGCCGAGCTCGACGAGCCCGTCACGCGCAAGGCGGCGCGGGCTGTCGCCGCGCGAGACGACGATCTCCTGCTCGGCCTCGATCCCGCCGACCTTCTCGCGCAGCTCGGCGACGATCCGCTCCGCGGTGCGCTTGCCGATGCCGGGCACCGCCTGCAGCCGCGCCACGTCGCGCGACACGAGCGCGGCGACGAGCTCGCGCGGCGTGCCGCCGCTGAGCACGGCGAGCGCGACCTTCGGGCCGACCGACTGCACGCCGATCAGCGCGAGGAAGAGATCGCGCTCCTCCTCGCTGGCGAAGCCGTAGAGCGCCAGCGCGTCGTCGCGCACGACGAGATGGCTGTGCAGCGTGACCTGCTTGCCGACCGCCGGGACCTTGCGCAGCGTCTCGGCCGAGACCGCCAGCCGGTAGCCGACGCCGGCCGCCAGGACGACGACGTGGTCGGCGCGGCGCACGGCGACCTCGCCGCGCAGCAGCGCGATCACCCGAGCCCCCGGTAGGCGTGGATGTCGCGATCCCCGACGTCGCCGTCGAACTCCGCGGGCCCGTCGGGTTCCGCGGGCTCCTGCGCGCGCGGGATCGCCGCGCTCTCGGCGACCGCCGCGGCGTGCGGCGCGCCGTTGGCGTGGCAGATCGCGATCGCCAGCGCGTCGGCGGCGTGGTCGGGCCGCGGCGCGGCGTCGAGCGCCAGCAGCACCTGCACCATGCGCCCGACCTGGTCCTTGTCGGCCCGGCCGGAGCCGCAGACGGCGTACTTGATCTGCTGTGGCGTGTAGCTCACGCAGGGCAGCCGCCGCTGGCCGGCCGCGAGCATGACGACGCCGCGCGCCTGACCGACCGCGAACGCGCTGTTGGCGTTGCGACCGAAGTAGATGTCCTCCATCGAGACGACCGTGACCTTGTGCTCGTCGAGCAGCTCGCAGACGCGGCGGTGGATGTTCGACAGCCGGATTTGCATGGGCGCCTCAGGACGGGTGACGATGACGCCGCCGTCGTGGGCGATGAGACGGCTGCCGCGGCGTTCGACCACCCCGTAGCCGGTGTTCGCAGTACCTGGGTCGATGCCGAGGACGATCATCGCTTGGGATTCTGCGCGTGGCGTCGGATGCCTCCCGGCGAGACCGCTCCTGCGTCGCGCAACTACGATGGCCCGTCGCCGTCGAAAGGAGCCGCAGGTGTTCACGATCAAGACCTTCCGCTACGTGGCGCTCGCCGAGGCCACGAGCTTCCTCGTGCTGCTCGTCGCGACGTTCATCAAGCACACCCAGGACGCGCCGGGCGGCGTCGAGGTGATGGGGCCGATCCACGGGCTGCTCTTCCTCGCCTACGTGGCGATCGCGCTCGGCGTGCGCGCCGGCGCGGGCTGGAGCGCGCGCGCGACGCTCGGCGTGCTCGTCGGCGCCGTCCTGCCGTTCGGCGGCTTCGTCGTCGATCGCTGGCTGGCGAAGACCGGGCAGCTCGAAGCGGCCTGATCGGCATCGTGCCCGAGCCCGTCGACTTCGAGGCCGAGGGCCTCCTCGACGGGCTCCAGGGCGACGCGCGCGACGCGCGGCTGGCGCTGCTTGGGCGGCTCGCCGACGCGGGCGTCGCGCTCGGCGAGCTGCGCGCGGCCGTCGCCGACGAGCGGCTCGCGCTGGTGTCGCTGGATCGGCTGCTGCGCGGCGAGCCGCGCCTGACCGCGCGCGCGGTCGCCGCCGAGGCGGGCATCGACCTCGACCTGCTGACCCGCGCGCTCGCCGCGTTCGGGCTCGCCGCGGTCGACCCGGACGAGCCGCGCCTCAGCGAGGTCGACCTCGCGGCCGCCCGCCGCATGCGCGACGCGCTCGAGGCAGGGCTGCCCGGCGAGCGCATCATCGACGTCAACCGCGTCGTCGGGCGGGCGATGGCGCAGGTCGCCGCCGCGATGCGCCTGCTCGTCGCCGAGGCGTTCATGTCGCCCGGGGACACCGAGGACGTCGTCGCCGCGCGCCTGGCGACGGCGGCGCGCACGCTGATGCCGTCGCTCGGTCCGACGCTCGAGCACGCCTTCGCGCTGCACCTGCGCGAGCTGCTGCGCGGCGACGCGATCAACGCGGCCGTCCTGCGCCGCGGCGACCTGACCGCCGACGGGCCGCTGAGCGTCGCGTTCGCCGACCTCGTCTGCACCGATCCCGTCGCGCTCGTGCGGACCCTGCTCGGGCTCGTCGAGGCGGCGTCGCTGGAGGCCGGGGCCGCGGGCTTTCCGCGGCTGCGGGCCGGCATCGCCTCCGGCGAGGCCCGCGAGCGCATCGCGCGCGAGGTCCCGCTCTTCCGCGCGCGCAGGCCTCCGCCGCCGCCGCCGCAGGGCGCTGCCGCCGCGTGATCTGCAGCGGCGCCCCGGCGTGGACGTGGGGCAGCGGCCGCTGGCGGGTCGGCCGGACGTGCGGCGGGTCAGCCGGCGATGCGCTCGAGCACGTCGGCGTCGACGTCGAGGTTCGCGTGCACCGCGTCGACGTCGTCGTTGTCCTCCAGCGCGTCGATGAGGCGCAGGACCTTCGCGGCGTCGTCCTCCTGCACCGGCACGCGCGCCTTGGGCAGCCAGGCGAGGTCGGCCGACTGGATCTGCACCTGCGCCGCCTCGAGCGCGGCGCGGACGGCGGTCAGGTCCGACGGCTCGGTCGTGATCTCGAAGACGCCGCCGTCCTCGGAGATGTCCTCGGCGCCGGCCTCGATCGCCGGCATGAGGTCGTCCTCGCCGTAGCGCTCGGCGTCGACGACGACGAGGCCGCGCTTGTCGAACAGGTAGGCGACCGACCCCGGCTCGCCGAGGCTGCCGCCGTGCTTGCCCAGCAGGTGGCGCACGTCGGCGCCGGTGCGGTTGCGGTTCTCGGTCATCGCCTCGATGAGGATCGCCACGCCGCCGGGCCCGTAGCCCTCGTACATGACGTCCTGGATCGCGTCGGTGTCCGCGCCGGCACCGGTGCCCTTGGCGATCGCGCGCTCGATGTTGTCCTTGGGCATCGAGGCGTCCTTGGCCTTCTGCACGGCGAGCTGCAGCGCCGGATTGCCCTCCAGGTCTCCCCCGCCGTCGCGCGCGGCGGTCGTGATCGCGCGGGCGAGCTTCGTGAAGAGCTTGCCGCGCCGCTGGTCGACGACCGCCTTCTTGTGCTTGATCGACGCCCACTTGGAGTGCCCGGACATGGCGCCGATTGTAGAGCGCCCGCGCGGGTACGCCCCCGGACGCCGCGGCGCCGCACCCCCCATCCCCTACGATCCCGGCCGATGCCAGCCACCGTTCCAGACGAGATCTTCAAGGCCTACGACATCCGCGGCCTGTACGGCGAGCAGATCGACGGCGACGTCGCCGAGGCGATCGGCCGCGCCTTCGTCCACGTCCTGTCCGACCTCGGCGGCAAGCCCGCGGGCACGCTGCGCATCGGCCTGGGCCGCGACATGCGCCTGTCGGCGCCGGAGCTTGCCGCGCGCTACCGCGACGGGATGGTCGCCGAGGGCGCCGCCGTCGTCGACGCCGGGATGATCGGCAGCGAGATGCTCTACTGGCTCGTGGGCGCGCGCGAGCTCGACGGCGGGCTCATGTGCACCGCGTCGCACAACCCGAAGGCGTACACGGGCGCCAAGCTCGTGCGCGAGGGCGCGATCGCGCTGAGCGGGGACGCCGGCATCCAGGACGTGCGCCGCCGCATCGCGGCCGGGCTGGACGACGATCCGCCGGGCGGCGGCAGCGTCGAGGAGGTCGAGATCTACGCCGACTTCCAGGCCGCGGCGCTGACGTTCGTCGACCCGTCCGCGGTGAAGGCGCTGCGCGTCGTCGTCGACGGCGCCAACGGGATGGCGGGGCCGATGGTCGGCCCGCTGCTGGAGCGTCTCGGCCTCGACCTCGTCACGGCGTACTGGACGCCCGACGGCGAGTTCCCCGACCACGAGCCCAACCCGCTGCTGCCCGAGAACCGCGCGTTCATCATGGCCAAGGTCGTCGAGGAGCAGGCCGACCTCGGCATCGCCTGGGACGGCGACGCGGACCGCTGCTTCGTCATCGACGACCGCGGCCGCTTCGTCGACGGCGACTTCCTGACGGCGCTGCTCGCCGAGTCGCTGCTGCGCAAGTCTCCCGGCGAGGCGATCCTCTACGACGTGCGCGCCAGCCGCGCGGTCGCCGACACCGTGCGCCGGGCGGGCGGCAGCGCCCACCCCAACCGCGTCGGGCACGCGTTCTTCAAGACGCGCATGCGCGACGAGGGCGCGATGTTCGGCGGCGAGGTCTCCGGCCACTACTACTTCCGCGACTTCTACTGCGCCGACAGCGGGACGATCCCCGCGCTGCTCATCCTCGAGCTGCTGAGCGTCGAGGGCACCAGGCTCTCCGAGCTGCTGGACCGCTACCACGCGACGTACTTCATCTCCGGCGAGATCAACTCGACCGTGCAGGACGGCGCCGCGAAGCTCGCCGAGATCGAGCAGCGCTACGCCGACGCGCGCGTCGGGCACCTCGACGGCGTGTCGGTCGACTACGACGACTGGCACTTCAACGTGCGCACCTCCAACACCGAGCCGCTCATGCGCCTGTGCCTGGAGTCGCTCGTGTCCGTGCAGGACATGGAGCGCCGCCGCGACGAGGTGCTCGCCATCATCCGCTCATGAGCGTCCGCCGCCGCCCGGGGCCGGCGCGGCTCGCGCGCTCGTCCGAGCGCTCACGATGACCGACGCCGCGGCGGCGCTGGCCCGCGCCGCCGACGCGGGCATCCACTGCCTGCCGATCCCGACGCCGTTTCAGGTCGGGCGCGTGAACACGTACCTCATCGACGACGACCCGCTGACGCTGCTCGACAGCGGACCGAACTCCGGCACTTCGCTCGACGAGCTCGAGCGCGCGCTCGCCGCGCACGGGCGCCGCGTCGAGGATCTCGAGCTCATCGTCGTCTCCCACCAGCACATCGACCACCTCGGGCTCGTGTCGATCCTCGCCCGCCGCTCGGGCGCGCGCGTCGCCGCGCTGGACCTGCTCGCGCCGCGCATCGAGCACTGGAAGGAGGGCATGGACGCCGACGACGCGTTCGCCGAGCGCGTCATGTCCGAGCACGGCATCCCGCAGGACGTGCGCTTCGCGCTGCTGGCGGTCTCCCAGAGCTTCCGTGCGTGGGGCGCCGCGGCGACCGTCGACGAGCGGCTCGTCCCCGGCTCGCAGCTCGTGCTGCGCGACCGCACCCTGCGCGTGCTGCACCGCCCCGGCCACTCGCCGTCGGACACGATCTTCCACGACGAGCGGCGCGGGATCGTGCTCGGCGCCGACCACCTCATCAAGCACATCTCGTCGAACCCGTTGATCGCGCGGCCGCTGGACGCCGGCAGCGCCGGCGACGAGAACGGCCCGCCCGAGCGCCCGCACGCGCTGCAGATCTACATGCGCTCGCTGCGCGCGACGCGGGCGATGCAGAACGTCGACGTCGTGCTCGCGGGCCACGGCGAGCCGGTCACCGAGCCGGTCGCCCTCATCGACGAGCGGCTGCGGATGCACGCGCGCCGGGCCGAGAAGATCCGCGGGCTCATCGCCGCGCGGCCGAGCACCGCCTACGAGATCGCGCAGTCGCTGTGGGGCAACGTCGCGGTCACGCAGGCGTATCTGACGCTGTCGGAGGTGCTCGGCCACGTCGACCTGCTGATCGCCGACGGGACGGTCGTCGAGCGGCGCGACGGCGGCCTCGTGCGCTTCGCCGCCGTCGCGTGAGGCTGGCCTGCTAGCGCAGGTTCTGCTGGTAGGTGTGGATGATCAGGCCGTACTTGCCGCGACGGCACGTGACCTTCGCGTTGAGCTGCTCGTCGCTCTGGCTGCGCGACGGACGCGACTCCTTGCACTTGTACTTCAGCACGCGGCTGGCCTTGCAGCGGCCCTTGCGCCCGCCGTTGCGCACGCGGCACTTGTAGTAGGCCTTCTGCATCTTGCGACCCTGCGAGCAGCTTGTGCCGCGGACCTTCAGCGACGTGAAGTAGCCGCCGGGGTTCTTGTTGGGATAGGTCGCCGACTTGCAGACCTTCGTCTTGGGCTTGGAGGACTTCTTGGAGGACTTCTTGGACGCGCTCTCGGCGCCGCCCACCCCGGCGATCGAGAGGCCCCCGAACGCGAGGCACAGAGCAAGGGCGACCGCACCGATGGTGCGGGAAGGGCTGGGCAGCGTCATACATTCTCCTTCGCGAGAGTCATTGGGAAAACCGCTTGTGCGACAGTCGTCGTCCCGAACGGCCATGATTCCGCACCGTGAACCTGACCGTCCGCTTCCTCAAGATCTTCTCATTCGCGTGCCTGGCGCTGATCCTGCCCAGCGCCGGCCACGCCGCCGGCCTGAATCGCGACCCCAAGCCGCACCTCGACGGCGCCGACGCGGCCGGCAGTCCGCTCGACCTGCGCTCGGTCTCCTTCGGCCAGCGCGGCACCGAGCTGTTCCTCAAGCTGCAGACCGCGGGCGAGTGGACGCCCAAGGACGTCTCCCAGGGCGCGCCCGGAGCGCTGTGCGTCAAGCTCTACTACGGCAGCCTGCCCAACCCGCGCTCGCAGATCTGCGTGTTCGACCGCGGCGCCGACAAGCCGGGGTTGGCCTACGCACGCCTGGATCCGTTCGGGGGAACGGTCTACAACCGCATCGTGCCGGCCAGCCTGTACCGCGCCGACAAGCGCTCGCTGGAGGCTGAGTTCACGCCGTCGTCGATCAACCTCAACCAGGGCCGCTACTCCTGGCAGGCGGTGTCGACGTGGGCCTGCGGCCAGCCGGCGGCGTGCAGCGATCTCGTGCCCAGCTTCGGCAACGTGATCGCCCGGCTGCGGCCGCTCGCCGAGCCGCGCTGCTTCGGCGCCGCCAGCCGCAACCCGCGCTACCGCTGCGTGAACCCGATCCTGCGCCGGGCCGTCGTGCCCGCGCCCGAGGAGGCCGTGCTGTCGCCCAACGCGCGCTGCACCGTCGTCTCGACGTCGCTGCCCTACACCTGCCAGTTCGGCGTGCGCTACCAGATCGCCGAGCGCAGCGTGGCCCTCATCGGCGACAGCCACGCGGCACACTGGCGCGGCGCGCTCGAGGTCGTCGCGCAGGCGCGCCGCTGGCGCGGGCTGTCGATCACGCGGGCCGGCTGCCCGCTGTCGACCGCGTCGCCGGCCTTCGATCGCGCGCGCCGGGCGAGCTGTGCGCGCTGGCGCACGGCGGTGCTGCGCTGGCTGCGCGCGCATCCGAAGGTGAGGACCGTGTTCGTCTCGCAGATCGCCGGTGCCGACGTGCGCGCCCCGCGCGGCACGAGCGAGCGCGAGTACCAGATCCGGGGCTTCATGCGTGCCTGGAACCGGTTGCCGCGCACCGTGCGCCAGATCATCGTGCTGCGCGACACGCCCGCCACGACCGAGACCGCGAGCCTCTGCGTGCAGCAGGCCGTCGTCGACGGCCGGCCGCCGGACAACTCCTGCTCGGTGTCGCGCTCGCGGGCGGTCAAGACCGATCCCGCCGTCATCGCGGCGCGCCGGACGCGGTCCAAGCGCGTCCACGTCATCGACCTCACGCCGCTGATGTGCAGCACGAAGCGCTGCTTTCCGGTGATCGGCGGCGTCCTCGTCCACAAGGACACGACGCACCTCACGCCGCTGTTCGCGACGACGCTCGGCCCGTTTCTGCTGGACAAGATCCGCCGCCTGTACCGCTGAGGACGAGGCCGAGCGGCCCAGCGCCGTCACGCGCCGGGCTTGCGCGCCTCGATCTCCGCGCCCGTGTAGAGCGTCTTGAGCTTGAGCTTGGAGAAGCGCTCGTCGAGCGGATAGCCCATCCGCGCCACGAAGAACAGCGTCTTGTTGAGCGGCCGCACCCAGCGGCGATGGTCGGTGCGCGGCAGCAGGAAGTGGACGAGGTTCGAGAGCTGCAGGAACGCGCCCGAGTAGGGCCTCTCGTCGATCCGGGTGACCTCGAAGCCGGCGCGCTCGAAGAGCTGGCGCATGCCGAACGTCGTGAAGCGGCTGACGTCCTCGGGGAAGCCGTGCACGCCGAACGTGAACGGGATCCAGGCGAGCACCGGCGCGCCGGGCTTGAGCACGCGGAACATCTCGCGCACGACCTGGTAGGGATCGTCGACGTGCTCGAGGACGCTGATCGCCAGCGCCGCGTCGAAGCGGTCGTCGTCCATCGGCATCGCGTGGGCGTCGCCGACGATGTCGGGGCGCTGCGCGTCGTCGGCGTCGAACTTCGTCAGCGTGCAGCGAAAGAGGGGCCGGTGGTCGTAGTGGCCGGCGCCGACCTCGAGCACCTCGGCGTCCGGCGCGTGCGAGGCCGCCCAGCGCTCGAGCGTCGGCATGAGCAGTCGTCGCGACGCGCCGTGGTTGATGTCGTATCGAACTTCGCGCAGTCCCATGGACGCGGCAGACTAGTGGGGCCGAGCCGCTCGCCGGCCGGCGAGCGCCGCGCGGTCCGGCCTTCCGCGGCGCCTAGCCTACTTCGCCTGCCCCGGCGTCCGGCGCCGATGAGCTGGTAGCCCAGCAGCCCCGGCGCCCGCCTGCCGAGCGCCTGCCAGGCCGGCTCGGCGCGGTCGGCGACCCGTCCGGGCCGCAGGTGGTTGCGCAGCGCCGGGACGATCGCGTCGAGCGCCACCTGCCGCAGGCCCCCGTCGACGAGCAGCGCGCGCAGCGACTCGCGGGTGTACCAGTGCAGGTGCCCCGCGTCGAACGTGCCGCTCTCGTGTCGCGGCCAGCGCCCGCGCAGCAGCGTCATCCGCGCCTGCCAGTGCGCGACGTTCGGCACGCTGACGAGGACCGCGCCGCCGGGCCGGCACCACGCCGTCGCGCGGGCCAGGCCCGCCGCCGGGTCGGTCAGGTGCTCGAGCACGTCGGCGAGCACGACGAGGTCAAACGAGTCGGGCTCGAAGGGCAGCCCGGGATCCTCGATCGCGCCGCAGACGACCTCGTCGCCGGCCGCGGCGGCCGCGCCGGCCGCCGTGCTCGACAGCTCGAGTCCGGCGAGGTGGCCGGCCCTGCCGCGCAGCAGCGCGAGCAGGCCGCCGGACGCGCAGCCGACGTCGAGCACGCGCCCGCCCGACGGCAGCAGGCGCAGCGCGTGCGCAGCGATCGCCCGGTTGCCGAACGTCGCGTACGTCTGGGCCTTGGCCTCGTAGTGCTCCGCGAGCGCGGGATCGCCAGCCACGTCCGCGAGGGTACTCCCGGCCCGCCCCGCCGCGCGGCGGGAGAGGCGGGGCGGCCCGCCGCGCGGCGGGCGATCCCGACCCGACCCCGGCCATCTACACTGCCCGCGATGCCGAGCCCGGTCCGACGCGCCGCCCAGCAGGCCAGGCGGGTCGCCCAGCACGCGCGCCGGGTCAAGGCGCGGGTCGACGCCGCCCGCCGCCTGCACCGCTCGCTCAACCACGCCGAGAGCTCCGTCGCGCTGCAGGAGAAGGCCCAGCGGCACATCGCCGACGGCACGCTCGTGATGGGCAACATGAGCTACTACGCCCCGAACGTCGTCAAGTACGCCGGCGACACGGGCCGCGTCCTCATCGGCAACTTCGCCTCGGTCGCGCCCGACGCGGACTTCTACGTCGGTGGCCTGCACCGCACCGAGTGGGTGTCGCAGTACGGGCTGCGGGCGATGCTCGGGCTGCCCGGCGCGGGTGAGGACGGCTTCACGCACGGCCGCGGCGACATCGTCGTCGGCAGCGACACCTGGGTCACCAACGGCGTGACCGTCATGTCGGGCGTGACGATCGGCGACGGCGCCGTCGTCGGGACGAAGGCCGTCGTGGCCAGGGACGTGCGGCCCTATGCGGTCGTCGTCGGCAACCCCGCACGGGAGATCCGGCGGCGCTTCAGCGACGAGCAGGTCGACGCGCTGCTGCGGATCCGCTGGTGGGACTGGCCGACGGAGAAGGTCTCCCAGCACATCGAGCTGCTCTGCGGTCCGGACGTCGACGCGTTCATCGCGCGGTTCGATCCCGCCTGCGGCGGCGGCGCGCCGTGAGCTGCGGCGTCGCGATCGTCATCGTCAACTACGACGGCGAGCGGCTGCTGCCCGACTGCCTCGCCGCGCTGCGCGGCCAGACCGTCGCGCCCGACGAGGTCGTCGTCGCCGACAACGGCTCGCGCGACGGCTCGCTGGCGCTCCTGCACGCGCATCACCCCGGCGTTCGCGTGCTCGCGCTGGGCCGCAACCACGGCTTCGCGGGCGGCGCCAACCGCGGGGTCCGCGCGACCACGGCGCCCTGGGTCTGCGTCCTGAACTCCGACGCCGAGCCCGCGCCGGACTGGCTTGCCGAGCTGATTGCGGCGCCCCGCGGCGAGCGCACCTGGGCGCTGGGCAGCGTGCTCGTGAGCGCGGCGACCGGCCGCATCGAGAGCGCCGGCGACCAGTACGACCCGGCGGGCTTCGCGCACAAGCTCCTGCGCGAGCGACCGCTGGACGACCTGCCCGCCGAGCCCTACCGCGTCTTCGCGGCGCCCGGCGCCGCGCCGGTCTTCCGGCGTGACGTCTTCGATGCACTCGGCGGCTACGAGGAGCGCTTCTTTCTGTACTACGAGGACGTCGACCTCGCCTTCCGCGCGGTGCTCGCCGGCTACCACGCGCTGCTCGTGCCGACGGCCCGCGTCACCCACCGCCTCGGCGCGACGACGCGCTCGATGATGTCCCGCGCGCGCTTCTACGTCGCGCGCAACAGCGCGTGGTGCGCCGTGCGCTGCCTGCCCGACGCGGCCCCGCGCGCGCTCCTGCGCCGCTGGGCGGTCGAGCTGCGCACGAACCGCCCGCGCCGCTACGCGGCCGCCGACGTGGCCGGCCGGATCGCCGCGCTCGCCGGGCTGCCCCGCGTGCTGCGCGAGCGCCGCGCGATCCAGGCCGCCGTCACCGCCCGGCCCGCCGAGATCGCGGCGCTGCTGCGCGCGCCGGAGGCGGTCGGGCGCTGAGCCCGCGCCCGGCGGGGCGCCTGCCAGGGCCTCGGGGCGCCGACCCCGCGCCCGGCGCGACGCCCGCCGCTCAGCCGGCGACCGCGACGCCGCCGCCGAGCGGGAAGTCGACGCCGGTCAGCTCTGCGGAGCGCTCCCACAGCAGCCGCGCGCTCTCGCCGTCGAGCGCGGCCGCGGAGCGCGACGCGGGAGCCGGGTGGCCGCGCATCTCCTGGCGCCCACCGGGGCCGACGTGGCCGCCTCCGGGCATCTCCTGCGTGGCCGCGTACAGCGTGGGCAGCGCGCCCATCTCGTCGCTCTGCGCCAGCAGCCGGCCGCCGGCGGCCATGAGGCCCCCCATGAGCCTGCTGCCGGTGTGCCCTCCGAGGTTCGTCTTCGCGTAGCCCGGGTGGGCGGCGACCGAGCGAACCGGCGAGCCGGCCTCGTCGAGCAGGCGCTGGAGCTCGAGCGTGAACAGCAGGTTGGCGAGCTTGGACTGCCCGTAGGCGCTCCAGCGGCGGTAGCGCCGGCGCTCCCAGTTGAGGTCGTCGTGCTTGATCGAGCCGATCTGGTGCATCGTCGAGGAGATCGTCACGACGCGGTCGGTGACATGGTCGAGCAACAGGTTCGTCAGCGCGAAGTGGCCGAGGTGGTTCGTGCCCAGCTGCAGCTCGAAGCCGTCGACCGTGCGCCGCAGCGGGACCGCCATGACGCCGGCGTTGTTGACGAGGATGTCGATGTCGCCGCGCCACGCGGCGGCGAACGCGCGGATCGACGCGAGATCGGCGAGGTCCAGGCGGCGCACGTCGGTCGCCCCGCCAATCGTGGCCGCGGCCCGCTCGCCCTTGGCGATGTCGCGAACGGCGAGCACGACCGTCGCCCCGGCCCGCGCGAGCGCTCGCGCGGCGACGAGGCCCAGGCCGCCGTTGGCCCCCGTCACGACGGCGGTGCGTCCCTGTAGCGAGGGCATGTCGGCGGCGGTCCATCTGAGCGCGTTCATCCGTTCAATCTAGGCGACCCCGGGAGTGTCGACGCCTGCGCGCAGATCTGTGACACTGCGCCCACCACAGCGCGAAGGAGGGCACACGCGTGCAGCTCATCCGGATCAGCGGACCGACGGAGCCGATGCGCCGCCTCGGCGAGGTGGACGGCCTGGACTTCGAGCGCACGAGCGCGCGCCGGCTCGACGAGGACCGCTGGCAGGTCTCCGGGTACGCCAGCGACGACGCGCTCGCCGCGCTGGACGAGCGCGGCCTGGACGTCGAGCTGGTGCTCGCGGCCGAGGAGCTCGCCGAGCAGCGCCGGACGCTGTTCTCCCGCCTCGCGGTCGCCGAGGTGCCCGCCGACGACGCCGAGCCCGCGCCACCGGATGACGGCGGGGAGGGCGCCTGATGGCCTACCCGTCGACCGTCCGCGCCATCGAGGCCGAGCTCGCTCGGCTCGCCGCCGACCACCCGGCGATCGCGACGCGCACCGTGCTGCCCGAGCGCACGCACGAGGGGCGCAGCGTCTCCTACGTGACCGTCAGCGCGGCGCCCGGAGGGCGACCGGTGCTGCTCACCGGCGGCGCCCATGCGCGCGAGTGGGTCCCGCCCGATGCCCTCCTCACGCTGCTGGACCGGCTGCTTGGCGCCTACGAGGCCGGCGCGGACCTCGTCGTGCCGGCGTTCACCGACACCTTCAACGCCGGGCCGCGCGTCACGTACCCGGCGGTCACGACCTCCGCCGCCGACGTGCGGCGCATCGTCGAGCGCGTCGAGCTGCACGTCCTGGCGCTCATCAACCCCGACGGACGCGCCTTCTCGCAGTCCTCCAGCGCGACGGCGCTGTGGCGCAAGAATCGCCGCCCGGCCCCGCCCCGGACGACCTGCATCGGCGTCGACCTCAACCGCAACCACGAGATCGCGTGGGACTTCGAGCGCTACTACAACGATGCCGGCGACGTCGCCGTATCGGCCTCGAAGGACCCCTGCGACTTCCAGGTCTACATCGGCCCGTCGACCGCGTCCGAGCCCGAGACGCGCAACGTCGAGCTCGTGCTGCGCGAGCGTCGCGTCGCGTTCTACGTCGACGTGCATTCCTTCAGCCGCAAGATCCTCTACCCCTGGGGCATGGACGACAACCAGACCCGCGACCCCGGCCAGAACTACCGCAACCCGGTCTGGGACGGCCGTCGCGACGGCGCCCCCGGCGGCGCCTACGGGGAGTTCATCCCGGCCGACCTGCGCGACGAGCATCTGCGCATCGGTCAGGCGATGCACGACGCGATCGTCCAGGGCGCGGGCTCCGATCCGCGCGCCCGCGCGCGCTCGCAGTACGACGTCGAGCCCGGGCTCGCGCTGTACCCGACGACCGGCACGGCCAGCGACTTCGCCTTCAGCGTGCAGTTCGGGCCCGACCCGCCGGCGCCGCGCGTCATCTCCTACACGCTGGAGTGCGGCAACGACACCGACGGCGAGGGCGGCTTTCAGCCGGTGCCGGCGATCTATCCGAAGATCGAGCGCGAGGTCCATCTCTCGCTGCTGGCGCTGCTGCTGGCGGCGGCGGCGTGAGCGCCGAGCACCGGCGGATGCCTACCCGGTCGAGCCGGCGACCCCGGCCGCCGGGCGCCGGCGCAGGTAGGCGAGGATCTCGCGCAGCAGCCGGCGCTCGACGAGCGCCGTCGCGGCGAGCGTCGTGACGACGTAGAGCGTGAGCATCGCGAGCGCCGCGAGCAGCGTCTGCTCGGCGCCGACCGCGGCGCGCAGGCCGAGGACGACGGCCACCGCGGGCAGGCTCGGCAGCAGCGCGCGGCCGGCGTGGCGCAGGAAGCGAAAGTCGGGAAACAGGCGGCGCAGGTAGACCATCCGCACCGCGAAGTTCACGCCCTCGATGAGCAGCGTGGCGAGCGCCAGCCCGGCCAGGCCGTCCGTCGCCAGCAGCGGCAGGCCGATCGCCAGGAACGCGACGATCGCGATCGTCGAGGCGACGGCGATCGGCCGCGTCTGCGCGCGCGCGCGATAGAACGCGTCCCAGTTGAAGCCGATCTGGTGCACGGCGACCGCCACGCCGATCGCCTGCATGAGCGCGACGCCCGGCCGCCAGCGCTCGCCGATGCCGAATCGGACGAGATCCTCGGCGAAGACCGCGAGCCCGAGGCCGAACGGGGCGCCCCACATGAGCGCCAGCCGGTTGGACTTCACGAACGCCTCGTAGAGCAGCTCGCCGCGGTCCTTCACGGCGCAGATCGTCGGGTAGATCGTCTGCGTGATCGCCTGGCCGGCGCGATCGGAGTACTGCGAGATCGTCGAGGCGAGCGCGATGATCCCGACGCCGGCTAGCCCGAGCTTGGCCTCGCCGACGATGAGCAGCCCCTGGCCGACGACGATCCCCGACATGCCGGCGAGGAAGAGCGGCCACGAGAACGACGCGTAGGAGCGCAGCGTCGCGAAGTCCCACGTCCAGGCGAAGCGGTACGGCGACGCGCGCAGCGAGACGAGCGCCCCGAGCCAGGCGCCGACGATCGCACCGACGATGAGCGACCAGTAGTTCCAGCCCGCGGCGAGCAGCGCGACGGCGATGACGAAGCCCGCGACCGGCTCGACGGTCTGCAGCTTGCGCTGGCGCACGAAGTTCATCTCGCGGTAGAAGATCCACAGCGGCGCCTGCAGCGCCTGCGCCGGGACGATCAGCAGCGCGGCGAGCGCCGGCGCGATGATCGCGTCGTTGCCGAAGACGAGCGCCAGCGCGGGAACCATCGCCAGACCGGCGACGAGCACGACGCCGGCGAGCGCGAGCTCGAACGTCATCGCCTTGCGAAACGCGAGCTCCTGGTCGGGCTCGTCCTGCTGGATGAACTTCTCGCCGATCCCGATCTGGCGCAGGAACATGAGCGTGAACAGCACGACGAGGACGACGCCCCAGACCCCGTACTCGGCCGTCGTCAGGAAGGCGGCGACGAGGAAGCCGCGGATGAGGTTCAGCGTGTTGACGCCGACGAGGAAGGCGGCGTTGACGATCGTGCCGCGGGCCGCGCGGATGCGCAGGCCCGTGCCGGCCTCTGGGCGTCCGGTGCTCACGGGCGTCACGATACGGCCCGGCTGCGCCGCCGCGGCCCACCGGTGGGTGACCGACTAGCCTGCGCGCGGTCATGCCCCCAGCGGACTTCCTCGCCGGCGCAGCGCTGTTCGCGGCGATGCTGCTCGGCGTCGGCTCGGCGACCGCGATCCTCGTGCGCCGGCGCCTGCGCCACCTCGCCGCGCTCGAGCTCGGGCTGGCGGGCGTCGTCGTCGGCTCCGCGGTCCTGATCGCCGTCCATCTGCTGCCGCTCGTGCTCGGGGTGCTCTCGCGCGCGACGGTGCTCGCCGCCGCGGCGCTGGCCGTGGGGCTCGCCGCGCTCGTGCGCCCCGCGGCCGGGGGCGCCGGGCGCGCCGGGCGCGCCGGGGACGAGGAGCGCCCGCCGGCGCCCGCGAGCGGCCCGCTCACGTGGGCCGCCGCGGCGCTCGCGGCGCTCTTCGCGGCCGCCGCGGCGCTCGCCGACCTGGCCCGCTGGGCGGGCGACGAGCTCGTCGGCGTCGACCCGCTGACGTTTCACCTGCCGAACGTCGCGCGCTGGATCCAGCACGGGACCGTCTGGCAGATCGACCAGTTCACGCCGCTGCTGGCGCAGGGCTACTACCCGCAGAACGGCGACGTGCTGCTGCTGAGCGCCGTCCTGCCGTGGCACAACGACTTCCTCGTCCGGCTGCCGATCACGTTCTACCTCGTCGTGCTGGCGGTCGCGGTCTTCGCCGCCGCTCGCGAGCTGCGCGCATCCAGCGCCGCGGCGGTGCTCGTCGCCGCGGCGGTCGTCTCCCTGCCGGTCGCCGGGCTGGCGACGATCCCGCGGGCGCTGCCCGACTCGCTCATGTGGTCGACGTACGTCTGCGGCGTGCTGTTCTTGCTGCGCCACGCGCGCACGAGCCGGCGCTCGGATCTCGTCGTGGCGGGCGTCGCCCTCGCGATCGCCTGCGGCACGAAGTGGTACGGCGTGAGCTCGGTGCCGGTCCTCCTGGCCGTGTGGCTGGCCGCGAGGCTGCTGGCCGCGCGGCGCGCCGGCGCGGCGGCGGACGGTCCGGCGGCGACGGCAGCCGGCGCGGCGACGGCTGCGCCCGGTCCGGCGACGGCGGCGGACGGTCCGGGGACGGCGGCGGCCGGTCCGGCGACGGCGGCGGACGGTCCGGCGGCGACGGTGGCCGGTCCGGCGGCGACGGGTCCGTCGTCGACGGCGCGCGGAGGCGTCGCGCCGGTGCTCGCGGACGCCGTCCTCGTCGGCGCGCTCGCGCTGACCGGCACGATCGTCTGGCTCGTCCGCAACGCCGTGTTCTCCGGCAACCCCTTCTTCCCGGTCGACGTCGCGCCGCTCGGCGTGACGATCTTCGGCGCACCGCCCGACGTGATCCGCGACCAGGTCGGCTTCTCGATCGCCGACTACGCGGGCGATCCGGCCGTGCTCGGGCGGCTCGCGGGCGAGGTCGTCGAGGGTCTCGGCAGCGCGCCCGCCGCGTGCGCGATCGGGCTCCTGCTCGCGGTCGCCCTCGCCCGTGCCCGCGGGCGCGCGCCCGACGCTCGCGTGCTGCTGCTCGCGGCGGGGTCGGTGGCGCTGGCGCTGCTCTACGTCGTCACCCCGGCGACGGCGCTCGGCCTACCCGGCGATCCGTCGCTGGCCAACGCGAACACGCGCTACGCGGTGCCGGCGCTGCTGCTCGCGATGCCGGCCGTCGCGTGGGCGGCCGGGCGCCTGCCGCGGCTCGCCGGCCGCGCGCTGGAGCTCGCGCTCGCCGCCGGCGCGCTGCTCGGCGCTCTGCATGGCTACGAGGTCCGCGGGGCGGGCGACATCCTGCTCGCGACCGCCGGCCTCGCAGCACTCGCCGCCGCCGCCGCGGCGCTCTGGCGGGCGCGCGGGCGCCGCCTCCTGCTCGCCGGCGCCGCCGTCCTGCTCGTGCTCGGCGGTCTGGGCGCCGCGAACCGGATGCAGGACCGCATCAACGACGGGCGCTATCGCAGCATCGACCCGGGGATCGACGCGATGCTCGACGCGGCGCCGCCGCACGCCCGGATCGCGCTCGCGGCGGACTGGACGGTCGGCGGCCTGACGCCGATCTGGCCGGCCTTCGGAACCCGCATGCAGAACGAGGTCGAGTTCCTGGGCCGCTTCGTCGAGGGCTTCCTCACGCCCTACCCCGACGAGGCGCGCTTCCGGGCGGCGCTGCGACGGGGGCGCTTCGACGTGCTCGTCGTCGGGCGCGGGTTCTACCCGCCGCAGCCCACCCGCGAGCAGCGCTGGGCGATCGACGCCGGCTGGCGCACGATCGCGCTGACGCGGCGCCTGCGCGTGCTCGTCCCCCCGGCCGGTCCGAGCGGCTAGCCGCGTTCTCCGCGGTTGGCGGCTAGCGAACGAGCGCTTCGATCGCCGCGGCCATCCGCGCCGTCTCGACGTCGACGTCGGCGTTCGCCTTGACCCACGCCCGCGCGGCGTCGCCCGCGGCGGCGCGCTGCGCCGGCGCCAGGGCCAGGGCGCTGCGCAGCGCGTCGGCCAGGGCGGGCGCGTCGCGCGGCGGGCAGAGCACCCCCCAGGGCGCCAGCACGCATTCGGGCAGGCCCACCTCGTCGGTGGCGACGACGAGGACGCCCATCGCCATGGCCTCCTTGACGACGACGGGCATCGAGTCGCGATCGCCGTCGCCGGCGACGACGCAGGGCATGGCGAGCACGTCGGCGCCCTCCAGCGCGTCGCGCACGCCGGCCGGCGCCATGCTGCCCGCCAGCTCGACGCGGTCGCCGACCCCGCGCCGCGCGATCTGGGCGGCCAGCCGCGCTCGCAGCGGCCCGTCGCCGACGATCCGCAGGCGGACGTCCGCCAGGTCGGCGACGGCGTCGACGAGCACCTCGAAGCCCTTCTTCTCGACGAGGCGCCCGACCGCCAGGACCGCGCGGCCGCCCGGCAGCGGCGCGCGGCGCGAGAAGGCCTGCGGGTCGACGCCCATGACGACCTCGTGCACGTCGGCGCCCGGCGCGACGCGGCGCAGGTGGCGCACGTTGTAGTCGCAGCCGGTGAAGACCGCGCCGGCGCGCTCGAGCTTCGCGCGCAGGTTGCGGGGCGTGCGGAAGATCTCGTAGGCGTGCGCGGTGACGCTGAACGGCCGGCCGGTGAGGTCGGCCAGGCGCAGCGCGTCGAGCGCCGCGCCCGCGGCGAAGTGGGCGTGCAGGTGCTCGTCGCCGCCCTCGAGGATGCGGCGCGCGGCGGGCGCGAGCGCGCGCAGCGGGCGCGCCCACTCCTCCCGCCGCCAGCGCCGGCGCGCCAGCGCGTCGCGCGCGCACGCCAGCGGGCGCCGCGCCATCAGCCAGCACAGGTCGCGCGCGACCGCTCGCCGGGTGTCCTGCGCCAGGACGTGGAGGTCGACGTCGCCCGGCGCCTCCGGGTTGGGCTGGGACGCCGGCTCGGACGCCTGCACGCGCACCTCGTGGCCGAGCCGGCGCAGCGCCTGCAGCTCGTTGACGACGAAGGTCTCCGACAGCTGCGGCCAGTGATCCAGGACGAACAGCAGCCGCATCGGTCGGCCGACTGTAGAGCGTTCGCGGTCCGCGGCGGCCGTCGGGACCGCTGCGCGGGCCGCCGCTGCATCGCATCATTCGTCCGTGTCCGCGATCGGCCCGTGGCGGTAGCCTGAGGGCCAATGTCCGCAGCTGTCACACCGTCCGGGGTGCGCGACGGGGACCCGGCCGCGCTGGCGGGGCTGTGCGCGGTCCGCGGGCCGTCGGTCCTGGCGTACTGCCGCCACGTCGCGGGCGACGCCGATGCCACGGCGGCGGCGGCGGAGGCGTTCGCGAGCTTCCGGCACGCCGTCGTCGCCACCGCGGACCTGGCGGACCTCAAACCGGAGTTGCTGCTCGTCAACGCGACCCGCCGGGCGGCGGCGCTGCGCGCGCACGGCGCCGGACACGGCCTGTGCGCGGACGTTCCGGCGATGCTGGCCGCGCGGGCGGACAAGTCGATCTCGATCGGCGACCTCGAGCGTCTCGAGGAGCACCTCGAGACGTGCTGGTCCTGCCGCGCGCCCGTCGCGCGCTTCCAGGCCGCCGAGCGCGCGTACCGCGACCCCCCCGATCCGACGATCGACCCGCTCGCCGCCGAGCAGATCGTCGCCGCGCTCGTCGCGGCGGCTCCCGGACCGGCCGAGCGGGCGTCCCCCGCGCCGGACCCGGCGGCGCTCAACGGGACCGAGCATCGCCATCCCGCGACCGGCATCCTGCCGCGCACGGCGACCGACCCGGTCGAGGGCCATGCGCTCGGCGAGGCCACGAGCGAGTACCGCGTCCTCGACGTCATCGACGACGAGCCGCCGGCCGCCGAGGCGCCGGGACGGCAGCGTCCCTCGCGCCGGGCCGCCGCACCGCCGGCCCGGCAGGGCATCCTCGCCGCCGCGCTCATCGCGCTCGGCCTGCGCCAGGGCTCCTCGCCGGGTCCGGAGAGCTTCGCGGCGCAGCCGCCCGAGCCACCCGAGCCGCGCAGCCGCACGGTGCGCCGCATCCCGCGCGGCGACGCGGCCACCGCCGCGTCCGCCGGGCGCGCCCACCGTCCGAGCGCGGCGGCCGGCGGTGCGCCGCCCGCCGGTGCCGGCGCCGCGGTCGACCGTTCGGCAGCGCCGGCGACCTCCGACCGTACGCGACGGCCGCCATCGCGCCGTGGCGGCGGCCGCGCGCGGTCGCGCAGGTCGCCCACCCTGCAGATCGTGCTGCCGGTCCTCGTCGTCCTCGTGGCGCTGCTGATCGCCCTCGCGGTGTCGGGCGTGCTCGGCGGCAGCGAGCCGGCGTCGAGCTCGAGCGTGTCGGCTCCCGCCGCTCCCTCCGCGGTCAAGCCGGCCGACGTCGTCGTCGTCCCCGGCGTCAAGCCCGCGAGCGGCGCCGAGGTCGAGCGTGCCAAGGCGCGCGAGCGGGCCAAGGCCGAGGCCGAGGCCCAGGCCGCCGGCGCCACGCCCGCGCCCGCCGCGCCGGCACCGGTGGGCACGGGCGTTCCGGCGACGCGGCCGCCGGCGCCCGCCGCCACCACCCGGCCCGCTCCGCAGGGCGACGCGACCCCGGCGCCGCGCGACACCGGCACCGGAGGAGCGCGGCGAATCGACGCCGGCGACGGTGCCACCGGCGCCGAGGAGATCCCGCCGGCCGAGGATCCCTCGACCGTGCCGGACCTGGCGCCGCCGCCGGAGACCGGCGCGCAGCCGTAGCGGTGGGTGTGGGCGACCGCGCCACGCTCGAGTCCGAGATCCGGCGCGTCGGCGGCGTGCTCTTCGACGCGTTTCCGTCACGTCGCGGCCATCCGCTCAAGGCGCTGGACGACCGCGCGATGGACCTTGCGGCGCAGGACGCCGAGCTGCGCGCGGCGCTGTTTCGCTTCGTCGACGTCGTCCCCGCGTGCCGCTCGCTCGACGACCTCGCCGCCCACCTCACGAGCCTGCTCGGCGAGGTCGACGACCAGCCGCCGCCGCTGCGCGCCGCGATGCGGATGGGCGATACGAGGGCCGGGCGCAAGGCGCTCGGCGCCGCGGGCGCCGCAGGGGTGCGGCACATGGCCCACCGCTTCATCGTGGGCGAGGATCCGCGCGCCGCGCTGCCGACGCTGCGCCGCCTCTGGCGCGACGGCATCGGCGCGTCGGTCGACCTGCTCGGCGAGGCGACCGTCACCTCCGACGAGGCCGAGCGCTACGCCGCGCGCTGTGCCGAGGCGCTGCAGACGCTGGCCGCCGACTACGCCCGGCTCGGCGAGCAGCCGGCGCTCGAGCGCGACGGCGTCGGTCCGGTCGCCCGCGCGAACCTGTCCGTCAAGGTCTCGGCGCTCACGCCGCTGCTGCGGCCCGAGGCGCCCGAGCGCGGCCAGCGCGACGCCGCGCCGCGCCTGCGCGGCCTCCTGCGCCGGGCGCGCGACCTCGATGCGCACCTGCATATCGACATGGAGTCGCTGGACTCCCGCGAGGCGGTGCTCGAGCTCGTCCTCGAGCTGCTGGCCGAGCAGGAGTTCGCCGCCGGCCCGAGCGCCGGCGTCGTGCTGCAGGCCTACCTGCGCGACTCGCCGCAGACGCTCGACACGATCCTCGCGTGGGCCGGCGCGACGCCGCGGGCGCAGCCGCTCGTCGTGCGGCTCGTCAAGGGCGCGTACTGGGACCACGAGGTCGTCGAAGCGCGCCAGCACGGCTGGAGCGTGCCGGTCTTCGAGCACAAGCCCGACTGCGACGCCAACTTCGAGGCGCTGACGACACGGCTGCTCGACGCCCGCCCGCTCGTCCGCGTGGCGATCGCCTCGCACAACCTGCGCTCGGTCGCGCACGCGATCGCCCGCAACCGCCTGCTCGGCGGCGCCGAGGGCGACGTCGAGTTCCAGATCCTGCGCGGCCTCGGCGACGACCTCGGCCAGGCGCTCGCGAGCAGCGGCCTGCGCGTGCGCGCCTACTGCCCCGTCGGCGACCTCGTCGCCGGCATGGCCTACCTCGTGCGCCGGCTGCTCGAGAACACGGCCAACGAGAGCTTCCTCGCCGACCAGGCGCACGGCGTCGCGCTCGAGCAGCTGCTGGCCGCGCCGGGGACCGCGCCGTGAAGCTGGCGGCGTTCGCCAACGAGCCGATCCTCGAGCTGCGGCGGGCGACGGAGCGCTCGAAGCTCGCGGTCGGCCTCGGCGAGCTGCGGCTGCCGCTGCGCGTGCCCGTCTGGATCGGCAAGGAGCGCCGTCCGGGCGAGGAGCTCGTCTCGACCGATCCCGGCCGCCCGGACCGCGTCGTCGCGCTCGCCGCGCGCGCGACCGGCGAGGAGGCCGACGCGGCCGTCGCCGCCGCGCGCGCCGCCTTCCCGGCCTGGTCGGCGACGCCGGTGCAGGAGCGGGCGGCCGCGCTGCTGCGCGCCGCCGCCTGGATGCGGGCCCGCCGAGCCGGGCTCGCCGCGCTCGCGGTCCGGGAGTGCGCCAAGCCGTGGTCGCAGGCCGACGCGGACGTCTGCGAGGCGATCGACTTCCTCGAGTTCTACGCCCGTGGAGCCCTGGAGCTGCAGGACGGCGAACGCCGGGCGCTGCTGCAGGTGCCCGGCGAGCGCAACGCGCTGCGCTATGCCGCGCGCGGCGTCTGCGCGGTGATCGCGCCGTGGAACTTCCCGCTGGCGATCCCGATGGGGATGGCGGCCGCGGCGCTCGCGACGGGCAACACGGTCGTCCTCAAGCCCGCCGAGCAGGCGCCGGGCTGCGGGCTGCGGGTCGTCGAGGCGCTGCGCGCGGGCGGCGTCCCGGCCGGCGCGGTCGCGCTGCTGCCCGGCGAGGGCGAGGCCGGCGCGGCGCTCGCATCCAACCCGGACGTCGCGACGATCGCGTTCACCGGGTCGGGCGCGGTCGGGCTGCAGCTGCTGGGCGCCGCGGCGCAGGTCCGTCCGGGCGCGCGCCAGCTCACGCGCGTCGTCGCCGAGATGGGCGGCAAGAACTGCATCGTCGTCGACTCCGACGCCGACCTCGACGAGGCGATCCCGGCGATCGTCGACTCCGCCTTCACGTACGCCGGCCAGAAGTGCTCGGCGGCGGCCCGCGTGCTCGTCCACGAGGCGCGCCACGACGCACTCGTCGAGCGGCTGGCCGGCGCGGTGGCCGGCCTGCAGGTCGGACCCGCCGACGAGTTCGCCACCGACGTCCCGCCCCTGATCGAGCGCGCGGCGCAGGAGCGCGTCGAGCGCTACGCCGCGATCGCCTCGGAGACCGGCGAGCTCGTCGGCCCCAGCCGCCGCGTGCCGGCGGAGGGCTGGTACGTCGCCCCGATCGTCGTGACCGGGCTGCCCCTGAGCTCGCGCGTGCTGCGCGAGGAGGTCTTCGGGCCCCTGCTCACCGTCGAGCCGGTCGCCGACGTCGAGGAGGCGTGCGACCGCGTCGACGCCCTGCCGGTCGCGCTCACCGGCGGCCTGTTCAGCCGCGATCCGCGCACGATCGCGCGCGTCGTCGATCGCTCGCCGGTCGGCAACCTCTACGTCAACCGCTCGACGACGGGCGCGATGGTCGGTCGCCAGCCCTTCGGCGGCAACCGCCTGTCGGGCACCGGCACGAAGGCCGGCGGCCATGACTACCTGCTGCAGTTCGTCGAGCCACGCGTCGTGACCGAGAACACGGTCCGCCACGGCCTCGTCGTCTAGTGCATGCTCACTTCGGCGGCAGCGACGCGGCGTACGCGGCGCCCGCGTCGATCCAGCGCGCGAGGTCCGCGTCCGCCGCGATCCCCTCCGGCTGCACCTTGACGAACCCGCGCATCGGCCGTCCCGTGAACTGCATCGCACCGACGTGCGGCTCGCGCAGCGCGGCCTCGGCGTCCTCGGGACCGATCCGCGCCATGAGGCCGTCGCCAAGCGTCCCGCAGGCCATGTTGCCCCGCACCATCCACACGATCCCGCCGAACATCCTGCGCTCGCCGACCGGCGCCCGGCGGAGCGCCCGGCAGGTTCGCAGCGCCATGCGCGGCATCGGCGCGACGCGCGACGCGCGGCGCCGGTCGGACCACGACCGACCAGCGGCCCCGGGCGGAGCGCCTGGCACGTTTGCAGCGCCGGGCGCGGCAACGGCGCCACGGGCGACGCGCGACGCGCGGCGCCGGGCATCGACGACCGACCAGCGCCCCCGCGGAGCGCCTGGCACGTTTGCAGCGCCGGGCGCGGCAACGGCGCCACGGGCGACGCGCGACGCGCGACGCCGGGCATCGACGACCGACCAGCGCCCCGGCGGAGCGCCTGGCACGTTTGCAGCGCCGGGCGCGGCAACGGCGCCACGCGCCACGCGCGACGCGCGACGCCGGGCATCGACGACCGACCAGCGCCCCGGCGGAGCGCCTGGCACGTTTGCAGCGCCGGGCGCGGCAACGGCGCCACGCGCCACGCGCGACGCGCGACGCGGGCATCGACGACCGACCAGCGCCCCGGCGGAGCGCCTGGCACGTTTGCAGCGCCGGGCGCGGCAACGGCGCCACGCGCCACGCGCCACGGGCGACGCGCGGCGCCGGGCATCGACGACCGACCAGCGCCCCGGCGGAGCGCCTGGCACGTTTGCAGCGCCGGGCGCGGCAACGGCGCCACGCGCCACGCGCGACGCGCGACGCGGGCATCGACGACCGACCAGGCCCCAACGGAGCGCCTGGCACGTTTGCAGCGCCGGGCGCGGCAACGGCGCCACGCGCGACGCGCGACGCCGGGCATCGACGACCGACCAGCGCCCCGGCGGAGCGCCTGGCACGTTTGCAGCGCCGGGCGCGGCAGGGGTGCCATCCACGGTGAAACCACGAAGCGCGACCGCGCGCCCCGGAGATACCCGACGCCGGCTGCGCCGGCGGCACCAGCGACGACGGGCCGCACGCCGGGTGGCGAGCATGGACGGCGTGGCGGCCAATGCAGTGCTGCGAGCGGCAGCTTCGCCTTCGCCGCTCAGCTGGCGGGACCGCAGCACGGGCGCGTGACCTGGCATCGTCAGATCTACCCCAGTCAGCTCATGACTCACCGGTCAGCGCTCTGCGCCAGGCACGCGGCACGCGGCACGCGGCGCCCGCCGCGCTCGCGCCCGCCACGCCCGCGCCCGCTGCCCCGCGCCCGCGGCACGCGGCGCCCGCCACGCCCGCGCCCAACGCCCGCCGCGCCCGCCCCGCCCCACGCCCCCGCCACGCGGCGTACGCTGCGCGCATGTCCATCTACCCATCGCTGCGCTACCGCGATGCCCGCGCGGGCATCGACTTTCTGACCGAGGCGTTCGGCTTCGCCGAGAAGGAAGCTCACGCCGACGGCGAGGGCATCATCGTTCACGCCGAGCTCAGCGGCTTCGGCGGGATCGTCATGCTCGGCACCGAGCCCGAGGACGGCGATCCGCGCTGGGGCCGGCACGCCGGCCAGAGCTGGCTGTACCTGTCGACCGACGAGCCCGACGCGCTGTACGAGCGCGCCCTCGCGGCGGGCGCCACGGTGGCGCGCGAGCTCGAGGACACCGAGTACGGCTCGCGCGAGTTCTCCGTGCGCGATCCCGAGGGCAACCTCTGGAGCTTCGGCACCTACGCGCCGTAGCCGCCTCCGGCAGCGACCGTCGAGGTCGGTCCGGCAGCGGGTCCGCGCGCGGCTCGCGCGCGACCGTGTCATCGTCCTGCGATGCGCGCAGGTCCCACGACCCGCGGCCTGGACTTCCCGATCGGCGCCTCGGCCACGCTGGAGGAGCTCGAGCGCGATCCGCACCCGCTGCTCGCCCGTCTGCGCGAGCACGAGCCGGTGTCCTGGCTGGCGGTGCTCGACGGCTGGCTCGTCACGAGCCTCGACCTCGCCGCCCAGGTCATGCGCGACGCGCGCACGTTCACCGTCGACGACGCGCGCTTCTCCACCGGGCAGCTCGTCGGGCCGAGCATGCTCACGCGCGACGGCGCCGAGCATCACCGCCACCGCAGCCCGTTCGCCGCGCCGTTTCGCCCCCGCGCGGTGCACGCCCGCTTCGCCGACCTCGTCGCGCAGGAGACCGATCGGCTGATCGACGAGCTGGCGCCCGCCGGCGCAGCGGAGCTGCGACGCGCCCTTGCCGGGCCGCTCGCCGTCGCCGTCGTCGCACGGGCCCTGGGCCTGGAGTCCGCCGACGCCGGCGCCGTGCTCGGCTGGTATGAGCGGATCGTCGCGGCCGTGACCGACATCACGGCGGGCCGGCCACCGGGCGCGGACGGGCGCGAGGCCTACGCGGCGCTCGTCGCCGCCGTCGAGCCGGCGCTTGACCGCGAGCCGTCCGCCTCGCTGCTCGCGGCCGCGGCCGGCGCCGCCGGCGGCCTGGACCGCGGCGCCGTGATCGCCAACGCCGCCGTGCTGCTGTTCGGCGGCATCGAGACGACCGAGGGCATGATCGCCAACGCGCTCTGGCATCTGCTGGGCCATCCCGGCGAGCTCGCCCGCGTCGCCGCGCGCCCCGAGCTGCTGAGCAACGCGATCGAGGAGTCCCTGCGCCTGGAGCCGGCCGCGGCGATCGTCGACCGCTACGCGACGGCCGACGCCGAGCTCGCCGGCGCGGCGATCGGGCGCGGAGAGCTCGTGCGCGTCTCGATCGCGGGCGCCAACCGCGACCCGTCGGTGTTCGCGGACCCCGACCGCTTCGACGTGCAGCGGTCCAACGCGCGCCGGCACCTCGCGTTCGCGCACGGCCCGCATGCGTGCATCGCGATGCACCTCGCCCGCCTGGAGGCCCACACCGCCGTCGCGCGACTGCTGAAGCGGCTGCCGGGTCTGCGGCTGGACCCGCAGCGTCCGGCGGCGCCGCGCGGGCTCGTCTTCCGCAAGCCTCCCGAGCTGCACGTCATCTGGGCTGCGTCGGCGCCCGTCTGAGAGCCCCGCCGGGCGAGGACCGCGCCGCGCCCGGCCGCGCTCAGGTCCCGCAGAACGTGCAGTAGTCGCCGAAGCTCGCCGGGGCCGGCGCCGCATAGGCCTCCAGGCCCGGCCGTTCGTCAAACGGCGCGGCGAGCGCGTCGATCAACCGGCGCAACGCGGAGAGGTCGCCGCCGGTCGCCGCCGCGAGCGCGTCCTCGACCAGATGGTTGCGCGGGACGTAGATCGGGTTGACGCGCTGCATCGCGTCGGCGATCGCCGCCGGCGCGGGCGTCTCGAACGCCAGCCGCGCCCGCCAGCGCTCCGACCACGCGTCGAACGCGCCCGGCTCGCCGAAGAGCGATCGCGCGGGCTGCGGGTCGCCGCGCAGCGTTGTCGAGAGCGCGCGCAGCGCGCCGGTGTAGTCGACCCGCTGGCGCTGCAGGAGCGCCAGCAGGTCCGCGGCGAGCTCGCCGTCCTCGGCGCGGCACTCGGCGAGGCCCAGCTTGGCGCGCATCCCGCCCAGCCAGCATGCGCGATAGCGCTCGGGGAAGGCGTCGAGCGCCGCGGTGGCGGCCGCGACCGCGGCGTCGGAGTCCGGATCGAGCAGCGCCAGGAGCGTCTCGGCCAGGCGCGCCAGGTTCCACTGGGCGATGTGGGGCTGGTTGGCGTAGGCATAGCGGCCGGCCTGATCGATCGAGCTGAACACCGTCGCGGGGTCGTAGGCGTCCATGAAGGCGCACGGGCCGTAGTCGATCGACTCGCCCGAGATCGTCATGTTGTCGGTGTTCATGACGCCGTGGATGAAGCCGACGTGCATCCATCGAGCGATCAGCGCCGCCTGCGCCTCGACGACCGCCTCAAAGAGCGCCAGGTACGGACGCTGCGCCTCGCCGGCCGCGGGGTGATGACGTGCGATGCAGTGGTCGGCAAGGCGCCGCACGAGGTCCGGACCGCCGTTGCGCGCGGCGTACTGGAAGGTCCCGATGCGGATGTGGCTCGACGCGACGCGGACGAGCACCGCGCCGGGCAGCACGGACTCGCGCACGACGTCCTCGCCGGTCGCCACGACCGCGAGCGCACGGCTCGTCGGGATGCCGAGCGCGTGCATCGCCTCGCCGATGACGTACTCGCGCAGCATCGGGCCGACCGCGGCCTTGCCGTCGCCGCCGCGCGCGTACGGCGTGCGGCCCGAGCCCTTGAGGTGCAGGTCGCGGCGCCGGCCGGCGGCGTCGAGCACCTCGCCGAGCAGGAGCGCGCGGCCGTCGCCCAGCCGCGGCGAGTATCCGCCGAACTGATGGCCGGCGTAGGCCTGCGCCACCGGCTGGGCGCCGTCCGGCACGGCGTTGCCGGCGAGCACGGCGACGCCCGCGGGTCCGCTCAGGGCGGCGGCATCGAGGCCCAGCTCGGCGGCGAGGTCCTCGTTGAGCGCAAGCAGGCGCGGCGCGCGGGCCGGCTCGGCGCTCCAGGTCGTGTAGAGGCCCTCGAGCTCGCGGACGAACGAGTTGTCGAAGGCGAACAGCGGACGGGCGGCGACACTCATCGACTCCAGGCTAACGAGGGTCGCGTGGCCAACGAGGGTCGGGGCGCCAAACGAGGCTCCGGGCGGCCAACGAGGGCTCCGGCGGCCAACGAGGGCCCAGGCGTCCGCGCGCACTGGTTCGTCCGGATGCGCGGCCGCGGCCGCCGCTCAGCGCTGCCTGCGAAACGGCCCCGTGATCGCGAAGACGCGGCCCGGCGACTGCACGTTGGCGAACAGCGTGCGCCTGTCGCGCGAGAAGGTCGGGCCTGTGAACTCGTTGCCGGCGGGGTCGTCGTTGCGGGCCAGGAAGAACGTCTCGCCGCGCTGCGTCGCGCCGACGAGGTGCTGCTTGCCCTCGCCGTCCTCGGCGATGATCACCCCGCCGTAGGCCGAGACCGTGATGGTGTCCGGTCCGTCGGGATCGCCATCGCGGTCGGCCGGCGTGTAGGCGAACCACAGCTTCAGCTCGATCGTGTCGCGGTCGGGATCGAGAAACCAGACCTGCCCGTCGTGCTGCGCGAGGCTGCCGTCGCTCGCGCGCGCGAACGACGCCACGACGTACGCGCCGCCGTCCCCCCACCACATGCCCTCGAGCTTGCGGCTACGCGTGATCCGGGCGATCTGCGTGCGCACCGGCACGACCTTTGCGTCGCGCTCGGGGACGTTCGCCCAGCGCACGCGGTACGTCGTCCCGGGCTCGGTCGCCACGGACAGGTCGGCGACGAGCTCGCCGCGCTTCGTGTACGCCCGCATCGCCTCCAGCGTCCCGGCTTCGGGAGCCAGCGCGCGCAGCGACCCCTTGCGCAGCGCCAGCGCGTCGGCGGGTGGCGTCCAGCGGTACAGCAGCCCGTTCGGGCTGCCCGCGTCCTCGGTCTGGTAGATCGCGTGGCGGTCGGGGTCCACGACGACCGACTCGTGCGCGAACCGGCCCAGGCAGCGGATCGGCCGCGGATCGCGGTTGGCGGCCTCGTCGTGCGGATCGACCTCGAAGCAGTAGCCGTGCGGGGTGCCCGCCAGCACCTTGTCGGTCTCCTCGCACGTGATCCAGGTCTCCCACGGCGTGCGCCCGCCGGCGCAGTTGTTCAGCGTCCCGGCGAGGCTCACGTAGTGGCGCGTCACCCGGCCGTGGCGGTCGACCTCGATCGTCGTCGTGCCGCCGTGCGCCGCCGCATCGAACGTGAGGCCGTCGAGCTGGGGCACCTTGTGGGCCTCGGATCCGCCGATCTCGTGGTTGACGACGAGGACGCTGCCGCCGCCGCGGCGCTGAAACGCGGCCGTGCCGTCCGGGTCGTCGGGCATGAGCTCTCCGCTCTCGAGCCGCGAGACGCCCGACTGCGCGACGAGGTCGTAGCCGAAGCCCTCGGGCAGCGAGAGCATCCCGGCCGGATCGTCGACGAGCGGGCCGTAGCCGACCGCGTGCTCGCCGTGGCCACGGCCACGGTCACGGCCGTGACGACGGCCCTGCGCCGAAGCGGCGTCTGCCCCGCCCAGCAGCCCGGGCACCGCGCCGCCGAGCACGATCCCCAGGCCGCGGGCCGAACGGTTGAGCATCGTGCGGCGCGACAGACCGGGGCCGGCCGCCGGCTCGCTATCCAGGGGTGGATCGGTCGACCTCACTGCACACGCTCCATCGTCGGCGAGCATCGGCCACGGCAGGATCGGCGCTCGACGTCGCAGCGATGTGACCGCGCTGTGACGCCGCGGTGAAACGGTTGTCGACGCAGCTCAGCGTCGCTCGACGCGCGTCACGCCGCGACCCTCGTGCCAGGACTCGATGACGAGGAAGTCGGGCGGGTCGGGCAGGCTGACGACGACGAGCTCGCCGACGTCGCAGCGAAACAGGTGCGCCGGTCCGGGACCGCCCTTGCCGTCGAAGACGCGCAGGCGCAGCTCCTCGTCGTGCAGCTCCTCGACGCGGCCGGCGAGCTTCGCGTCGCCGTTCCAGCCGTCGTCGGGATCGCGCGAGCCGCTGTGCAGCGCGAAGCGCGGGTCGCGCTGCAGGTCGCGTGCCTTCAGCGACTGCCACATGCTGCCCAGCCACAGCTCGCCCTCGGCGAAGATCACCTCGGTGCCCGAGATCCGCGGCGAGCCGTCGCGGCGCAGCGTCGCGAGCGTCTTGTGCACGAACGCGTCCAGAAAGCCCCGCGCCGCGGCGGTCAGCTGCGGGGCCTGGCTCTCGATCGCGCTCCAGGACGCCACGATCGGCAATCCTAGTGGGTCATCCACAAACGTTTGACCCGGAACCCCGGGCGCCGGTTTCCGGTCGAACGTTCCTGGATGACCCACCAGGCCCCGGCGGCGGCGTCCTACAAGCGGCGCTCGCGGCAGGTCGCCAGGAAGCGCTCGTGCACCCGCGTGTCGCTGCCGAGCTCGGGATGGAAGGCGACCGCCAGCATGCCGCCCTGCTCGGCCGCCACCGCGTGCCCGTCGACCCGCGCGAGGATTCGCACCCCGTCGCCGTGCTCGGCGATCCACGGCGCCCTGATGAACACCGCCCGCAGCGGTCCACCGCCGATCCCGTCGACGTCGAGGTCCGCCTCGAAGGAGCGCACCTGGCGCCCGAAGGCGTTGCGCCGGGCCTCGATGTCCATGACGGCGAGGTGCGCGCGGTCGAGCATGATGAGCCCCGCGCACGTCCCGAGCACGGGGCCGCCCGCCGCGACGTGCTCGCGCAGCGGTCCGGCGAGCCCCTCGCGCTCGATCCCGAGCGTCATCGTCGTCGACTCCCCGCCGGGGATGACGAGGCCGTCGATCGCGTCGAGGTCGGCCGGCACGCGCACGTCGCGCACGTCGGCGCCCAGCCCGCGCAGCATCCGCGCGTGGGCGGCGAAGCCGCCCTGCAGCGCCAGCACTCCGACGAGCACTACCAGCCGCGCTGGGCGAGCAGCTGCTCGTCGCCGAGCCCGCGGGACTGCAGGGAGTCCATCGCGGCGCCGAGGCCCTCGGACGCGTGGGCGACGCGCGCCGGATCGGCGAAGTGCGTGCAGGCCTCGACGATCGCCCGCGCGCGACGCTCCGGATCGGAGGACTTGAAGATCCCCGAGCCGACGAACAGGCCCTCGGCGCCGAGCTGCATCATGAGCGACGCGTCGGCCGGCGTCGCGATGCCGCCGGCGCAGAACAGCACGACCGGCAGCCCGCCCTCGTGCGCGATCGCGCGGACGAGCTCCAGCGGCGCGCCGAGCTGCTTGGCGGCCGCCGGCAGCTCGGTCTCGTCGAGCGTGCCCAGGCGCCGGATCTCCGAGCGGATCGAGCGCATGTGGCGGACCGCCTCGACGATGTCGCCGGTGCCGGCCTCGCCCTTGGAGCGGATCATCGCGGCGCCCTCGCCGATGCGCCGCAGCGCCTCGCCGAGGTTCGTCGCGCCGCAGACGAACGGGATCGAGAAGTCCCACTTGTCGATGTGGTTGTGCTCGTCGGCGGGGGTCAGGACCTCGGACTCGTCGATGTAGTCGACCTCGAGCGACTGCAGCACCTGCGCCTCGGCGATGTGCCCGATCCGCGCCTTCGCCATGACCGGGATCGTCACGGCCGCCTGGATGCCGCGGATCATCGCCGGGTCGGACATCCGCGCGACGCCGCCGTCGCGGCGGATGTCGGCCGGCACGCGCTCGAGCGCCATGACCGCGGCAGCGCCGGCGGCCTCCGCGATGCGCGCCTGCTCGGCGTCCACGACGTCCATGATGACGCCGCCCTTGAGCATCTCGGCCAGGCCCGCCTTGACGCGGAATGTCGCTTCGTCACGCACGTTGGCGATTGTATCGGTGCCCTGCCCGCCGCTCCGGCGCCCCCCGCCCGCTCGCCCCGGCGGCGCTCAGCCTGCCTGGACGCGGCGATCGGCGCGGCGCCGGCAGGCGCGCAGCGCACGCAGGCGCGCGATCGCCCATGCCTCGGGCTCGTCGCGCGGATCGCGCGCCAGCAGCTCCGACACCCGCAGGTGCCGGTCGGCCCAGCTGTAGCGGCCGGCGTCGTAGTCGTACAGCACGGAGGCGAGGAAGTGCTGCTTGTCGGCGACGCAAGGATCGTCGCTGCGCGGGTCCAGCACGAAGGTCTGGATCGGCCGGGGCTGCTCTCCGACGATGCCCGCCGCCTCGAAGTCGACGACCCGCAGGTCGCCGTCGTCGGTTGCCAGGAAGTTCGCGAGCTTCGCGTCGCCGAGGTACAGGCCCGCCGCGTGGAAGCGCTCGATGACGGCCCAGGCGCGGTCGAGCTGGCCCACCGTGAGCCGGCCCGCGATCTTGTGGACGAGCAGGTCGGCGCCCGCGACGTACTCGAGCACGGCGATCGCCTTGCCCGGGACGTCGAGCGCGTCGACGAGCCGCGGCGCGAGCTCGGCGAGGCCGCGCCGTCGCAGCAGCTCGTAGAAGCGCAGCTCGTGGCGGATCAGCGTGCAACCGTCGCTGCCGTCCGGCTGGACCTGACCGCGGTGGTAGCCGACCTTCAGCGCGACCTCCTGGAGCGTCGCGCTGTCGAGCCTCATCGCGTGGAAGACCCCGCACTTGCCCTGCTGCACGAGCGCGCGGAAGATCGGGTAGCGGCGCAGGAAGGCAGCGACCGCCGGGTGCTCGATCACCGGTCGGACGTAGGGCGCCAGCTCGTCGACCACGCCGCTGGGGATCGCGCGCTCGCGTGCGGAGCGGTCGTCGTCGACCGTGCGCCGCTGGAGCTCGAGCGTCGTCCCGGCGTACGCGCCGTAGCGGTAGTACAGGGGCAGCCCGTCACCGAACGCCAGCCCGCACGGCACCGCCGGGCAGGCGTCCCGGTAGGGCGTCAGGCACGCGATCAGCGCGTCGAGGAACTCGCGGTCGGCGACCGGCAGGTAGATCACGAAGCACTTGCCGATCTGCTCGTAGCCGAAGATGCCGGCGTTGAGCTTGCGCAGCAGCTTGATGCTCGCGACGTACTTGAACGCGAGCCCGTGGCGGGCGACGAGCGGGGCGAGGCGGCCGATCAGCTCGCGCGCGTTGAGCATCGTCAGCGGCACGTACAGCTTGAACCCCTGGCGCGCGAGCGCCGTCGGGTCTCCGCATGCGTACCAGTGCGCCGTCGCCGTGCAGGCGGGCGACGAGACGAGCTCGCCGCAGGGCGGGATCTCGGCGACCCCGGCCGGAGCGCCGCGGACGGGCCTCACGCCGCTGTGCTCGGCGCCGTCAGTACGCGGAGTCCTCGAGGATGAAGATCGTCGTGACGGTGACGGTCGTCCACGCCGCGGCGACCTCGGCTCCGCGCCCGGCGGGCATCAGGGCGGCGAGCTCGCGCTCGCTGGTGGCGAGCTTCACGAGCGTGCCGACGCGCTCCTCGTCGGATCTCGCGCCGCTCAGCGCCTTGCGGACCGAGGCGTACGCGTCGGGGTTCTCGCGCAGCGAGCGGATGATCTCGAGCATCGCCTCCTCGGTCTCGGCGCGGCGCTTCTCGTCGGGTTGCATGGTCGTCTCCGATCCTCGTTGCTGGTTGGCGTGGCTACACGGTCATGCTCGAGCGGTCATCGGGGGGCGCCGGCGGCCTGCACGTCGGGGAGCCCGTCGCCGTCGGCCCGTCGGAGCGCCATGCGCTCGGCGTCGAGCGCGAGCGCCAGCACGCGGCCCTCGACGGTCAGCGCGAGCCCGTCGCGCTGCCAGCCCTGCAGCGCGGCCCGCACGCCGTCCTCGCCGAGCTGCGCGAGCGCCTCGGGATGCTGGTCGGCGAGCGTCGGCACGAGCTTGCGCTCGAAGACGCCGTCGCCGAGCATGCGGTACAGGGCGCTGTGCGCGGCGTCGAGGCGGTGCACGACCGGCGCGCGCTCGACGTCTCGCCCGTCGACGATCGTCGCGCCGGCGCCGGCGCCGGCGTCGAGGCGCAGCTGCAGCGTGGCCCCGGCGCGGTAGGCGCGCCGCCAGTGCGACAGGGCCGCATCGACGGCGGAGGTGTCGGCGAGCGCGCCGGTCGCGTCGTCGAGCTCGAAGTCGTGCAGGTAGACGAGCTCGTCGAGCTCGCGCTTGGGGAGCGGGAACGCGTAGCGGAACATCGCGTGCGCGCCCAGCCAACGGATCCCGTAGCGCTCGGGATGGTCGAAGTACGGGCTGAAGCGGTGCAGCTGGAAGGCCCCGCCGCCCGACGGCGGCTGCAGGTGGGCGAGCTTGGGGATCATCGCCGCCATGCGGTCATACGGCGCCTGCGTCTCTCCGGGCAGGCCGTAGAGCAGGTTCCAGCCGCAGTAGATGCCCAGCTCCCGGCACCACTTCAGCAGCAGGATGTTCTGCGCGGCGGAGACCCCCTTGCGCATGAGCCGCAGCAGGTCGCCGTCGAGGCTCTCGATGCCGGGCTGCACCCAGCGCACCCCCGCGTCGGCGAGCGTGCGCAGCTCGCCGAAGCGCATGTTGGCCTTCATCTCGTAGAAGAACATCCAGTCGTGGCCGCGGCGCGAGATCTCGGGCAGCATCGAGTGCAGGTACTCGCGCGGCATGATCAGGTCCATCGAGTAGAAGCGCCCGACGCCGTACTTCGCATGCAGGCGCTCGAGCTCGTCGAGCACGCGGTCGCCATCCCACGCGCGGAACTCCATGATCTCGTGCAGCCCGCAGAACGTGCACTGGTTCTTCTGCCCGTACCAGCAGCCGCGGCTGCTCTCGAACGGCAGCCAGGGGTTGACCTTGCCGAGCAGTCCGTGGCCGACGAGGCGCCGGAAGTAGGCGTCGTAGTCGACGGGCAGCTTGTCGGCGTCGGGGCGCAGCAGCGGCGTGCCCTCGTTGCTGAGCACCCCGCCGTCGGCGGCGCGGTGGCTGACGCCCGCCAGGCCGGCCAGCGAGCGCCGCGCGCGCAGACGCCGCACGATCTCGGCCAGCACGAGCTCGCCCTCGACGTGCACGACGGCATCGACGTACGGGCAGTGGCGCATGATCGCGCGGCCCATCGCGCCGGCGCACTGCGAGCCCCCGAAGACGATCTTCACCGCCGGGTTGGCCAGCTTCACCCGCCGCGCGAAGGCCATCGAGGAGCCCAGCTGGGAGATCGTCAGCGAGCACCCGACGATGTCGTAGCGGGCGGGGTCGAGGTCGCGCACGGCGTCGTCGAGATAGGCGCGGGTGACGGGCTGCAGCGCCGCGAGCATCGGGTCTGCGAGCTCAGGCCAGGGGATCTCGTCCAACGGGCGCTGCGCGAGCATCTCGGCGAGGTCGTCGCCCGTCTCGGGGCCGTAGTAGTGACGCGAGAAGATCCACTCCGGCACGTAGCCGAGCAGGTTGCCGAGGTAGTTGTAGAGGTTGAGTCCGATGCGCGCGGCGTAGTCGACGTAGAGCTCGTGGACGTCGCAGCCGATGCCGTCGCGCTCCAGCGCCGACGCCAGCGTCGCCAGCTGGATCGACGGCATCGCCGGCGACATCCAGGGCAGCGAGACGAGCGCCACGCCGCCGGCCCGCTCGGGCGCGGACCCCGCGACGATCCGCGAGACGTCGGGACGCTCGCCCGGCGGAGTCCCGGCGCCGGCGATGCGCCGGTCGATCTCCAGCAGCAGCGCCCGCGCCAGCTCGCCGTGCAGCCGCTCGAGCGCCCCGTCGCCGAGCCCGGCGAGGTGCTCCTCGAGCGCGCGCGCGAGCCGTCGTGCCTCTGCGTCGGCGTCGCCGCCCGCCCCGCGAGCCGCGCCCGGCCCGGCGCCCTGGGGTGCGCTGGCGCGGCGCCCGCGCCGGTCGGCGAGCTCGTCGTCGGCGACCGCGAACAGGACCCGTGTCAGCGTCAACCTGACGGGATCGGCCAGACTTGGCGGTAGCGGAACGCGTGCCATAGGATCGGCCCCGGCTGCGGCGATCATATACGCCAACCATCGCTCACCGTGAACGATCCCTTCGGTGCATCCGGCACCCCGGCCGAGACGCTGCTCGCGCCGCTCGTCGCGCTCGCCGACGTCGTCGCGGTCGACTGCCTCGTCGCGTTCGGCTCACGGGCCGGCCCGGGCGAGCACGGCGCCGACCTCGACGCCCACCTCGTGGTCGACCGCGTCGACCGGCGCGTCTACGAGCTCGTCGCCGGCGCCGCGGCGCTCGCCGCACGCCGCGCCGGCGCGCGCGACGGGTGCGCGTGGCAGCTGGAGCTTCGCCACGGTCCGTTCAAGCCGCGGCCGGGCGCCGGCGCCCCGCGTCAGCTGCACCTCGTCCTCGACGACCGCGCGAGCATCGCGCGGACGTCCTGCGCGATCCGCCTGCGGCGACTCGCCGGCGGGCTCGTGCTGAGCGGTGCGCCGGTGCTGCCCGAGGCCTCCTGCGCGCCGCCGCGCCGCGTCGCCGAGGCGCGCCGCGAGCTCGAGCGCTGGCGCACCGCGCTGCTGACGCGCCGGATCCCCTTTCGCCGCTGGCGGCTGGAGCCGGCGGCGCGGCTGTGCGACGAGCGCGCTGCGGCGCGCGACGCGTGGGAGCTGAGCTGCCTGCTGCGGGCGGCCAGCGTGTCGGCGCGGCTGCACCTGCTCGCGGCCGCATCCGCGACGGCCGGCGGCGGCCCGCTCGCGGGCGAGGTGCCCCTCGTGGCGCAGACCGCCTGGCGACGCGACTGGCAGGACCTGCCCGCCCGCTGGCCGGCCGTCGCGGGCGCCGCGGTCGAGCAGCTGGACCGCTGGCTCGGCGAACTCGCGGGGCAGCCCGCGCCGCACTAGAGGCCGGCCGGCGGCCGGCCGCCCCCGGCCCCGCGGCTACTTCAGCTTGAAGGCCTTGATGCGGTCGGCGTAGCCGTCGATGTCGCGCGCGTACACGCCGTAGGCGAGTGCCTGCACCATGCTCAGCAGCGCGGTGTGCGAGCGCACGTAGGCGGGGCTGTTGGACGAGTAGTACAGCCGGATCTGCGCGAGCTTGGCGACCTCCGACAGCGTCGCGTCGGTGATCGCGATCGTGCGTGCCTTGCGGTGGCGGGCGAGCTTCATCGCGCGCACGACGAGCGGGTGCGGGCGTCCGGCCGAGAGTCCGATGACGAGCGTCTCGTCGTCGATCCGGCTCAGGCGCCCGAGCGCCTCCTGCGACGGGCTGGCGACGATCTCGGCGCGCAGGTCCAGCAGCATGAGCAGGTGGCGCAGGTAGGAGGCGAAGAACGCCATCTGGTCGGTGCCGGCGACGAGCAGGCGGGGCGTCGTGGCGATCGCCTCCACGGCGGCCGACACCTCGCTGCGCGACACCTTGCGCGCGGTGTCCTCGACGTTGAGGTGGTCGGCGGCGAGCATCGTCTCGAACTCGCTCTGGTCCAGCGAGAACAGCGGCGCCACGACCGGCGTGCCGGTCGGCATCGCGGGCGTCGCGTGGCGGCGGCGATACTCCTCGCGGGCGCAGGCCTGCAGCTCCGGATAGCCCTCGAAGCCCAGCGCCTGCGAGAAGCGCACGACGGTGCTCGACGAGGTGTTCGCGCGGCGGGCGAGCTCCTCGGCGGTCTGGAAGGCCACCTCGTCGAGATGGTCGACGATGTACTGCGCGACGTCCTTCTGCGAACGCGAGAAGTCGTCGAAGCGAGCTTGGATGTACGTGGAGAGCGACTCGGGGGTCGTCGTTGGCGTCGCGGAGCGCTTCATCGGCGACACCCTGTTTCGACGGCGGGCCTCCCGTTTCCTTTGCGCGTCGCTCAGAAGGGCGAACCGAGCGCGCCCGGCGGGGTCACACCGGGCGCGCCGAGCCGGGAACGGGGAGGGGCGGCGGGGGGATATGGGCCGAACCAGTGTTTCCCGGCGGGTTCTCCTTCGTTGTTCCCCGCTCCCCGGGCGCCAAACGGTGCGCGCGTGCGCGCTCGGCGCTACTTGGCGCGCACGGCATACCGGCGCAGGGCCGGCCGGGCTCCTTCGGGCACCGTCGCGAACGCGCGGCCGTCGCGCGTCAGCGCGACCGCCTCGCCCTGGATCTCGCTCAGCAGGTCCCCGCGGCCGCGGCACGGTCGCCGGCGCAGCGCGCCCGCGACCGTCTCCCCCGCGCGCCGGCGCCAGACGTAGGCGCTGTCGTACGTACGCAGGATGATCGTGCGGCCGTCGGCCGACACGTCGCCCGCGGTGACCGCCTCGCCCGCGCCGAGGCGGGCCGTCGCGACCCGGCGCAAGACGGTGACGGCGCGCGCCGACGGGCGCCTGGCGGCGTACACGCCGGCCCTGCCGTCGTAGCTCTTGGCGACGACCAGCAGCGTCGAGCGCGCGGCGTCCCACAGCAGCGCCTCGGCGTCGCGCGGCCCGTCGGCATAGCGCAGCTCGTAGCGCGCCGACGGCGCCGCGCTGCCCGAGGCGCGCGGCTCGGGCAGGCGGTACACGACGACCGACGGGCGCTGCTCGAGGTTGTCGCCGATGTCGCCGACGAGCAGCGACCCGCGCGGCCCGCCGGCGATGTCCTCCCAGTCGACGTTGCGCGCACCGGCCAGGTCGACCTCGGCGAACAGCGCGCCCGCGGTCGTGACCGCGAGCAGCCGCGGGCTGTCGCCGGAGTCGTTGTGGGTCCACAGCAGGTCGCGGCGGCGGCGCGAGAACACGAGGCCCGACAGCTCGGTCGCGGCCCGGGTGCGCACGCGGCCGGTCACCCGGACGGTGAGCGGGCCGCCGCACAGCGCGGGCGCGCGCGCCGGCGCCGGCGCGCTCGCGGTCGTCGGCGCTGCCGGCGCCGCGGTCTGCGAGCGGTTCGCCTGGTCTCCGCAGCCGGCGAGCGCCGCGATCGCCGCCAGGCACGCGGCCGCGAGCGCCACCGGTCCTCCCGCGATCAGATGCTCAGCCGCTTGACGGTCTCGCGGGCCCGGACGACGCGCTGGTCCTTGTCGGCGTGCGTGGCGGGCATCCCGGTCATCTCGACGAGCGACAGGACGTCGCGCGCGAGCTGCTCCTGCATCGCGAGGGCCCCCTCCGCAACCTCGGTGAGCTGCTCGGCCGTCATCGAATCGGCCTTGTCTCCAACCATCCTGCGCAGAAAGAACCCCATCAAATCCCCTGCCGTCGCTCGGGTGCACCGTCGGCCGGGCATTATGCCGGGTGGTGGCGATACGGTCCTTCCCCGGGGCAGTAGCTCAGTTGGTCAGAGCAGCCGACTCATAATCGGTTAGACGGAGGTTCGAGTCCTCCCTGCCCCATCGCGTCGCGATCTGAGCGCCGGCGGCGACCATCTCCTCGATCGCGCGGGTCCCGTCGCCCTCCCGCACGTCGACGGCCGCGACCGCGTCGGCGAGCAGCGTCGTGTGAAAGCCCGCGGCCAGCGCGTCGAGCACGGTCGCTCGCACGCAGTAGTCGGTCGCCAGGCCGCCGACGAGCACGTGCGTGATCTGCTCGGCGCGCAGCAGCTCGGCCAGCCGCGTGCCGTCGAAGCCCGAGTAGGCGTCCGCGTCGCGGCGCGCGCCCTTGTCGACGACCGGGCCGCGCAGCGCGGCGATCGCCGGATGCAGCTGCGCCCCGCGGGTCCCGGCGACGCAGTGCGGCGGCCAGGGGCCGCCCTGCGCCGCGAACGAGCTGTGATCGGGCGGGTGCGCGTCCCGCGTGCGGACGACGACGTCCACGCCGTCCGCGGCGCGAAGCAGCGCAGCGAGCACCGCGTCCCCGCCGTCGACGCCGAGCGCCCCGCCGGGCAGGAAGTCGTGCTGGACGTCGACGGCGACGAGCGCGAAGCGCGGCAGCGGTCGATCGCCCGCCTGGGCGGCCGTCAGCCGGGCGCGCAGCGCCAGCAGGCGCTGCGAGCGCGTGAGCGGCTCGGTCGGCTGTCGCGCCGTGCGGGCGCGCTCCGCGGCGGCGTGCTCGCGGTCGGCCGCGAGGTCGGGGGCGTGCGCGGTGCGCCGCCCGCCCAGCATCGCCTCGACGAGCAGCGCGACGCCGTCGTGGCGCTCGCCCGCGAGGTGCAGCACGTGCGTGCCGTCGGCGCGCCGGGTGACCTGATGGGCGCCCGGATCGCTCTCCTTGTTGTCGGAGAGCTTCATCGTGTAGCGCAGCGCCAGCTCGTCGCGCTCGGGCTGCTCGACGAGCTTGTAGACCCCGCCCAGCGGCTCGCCGCCGCGCAGCCGCGACCCGACGCCGAACGCGTCGACCGGCGCGCCCGTGGCGACGAGGGCCCGGATGCGATCGGCGTCGAGGTCGCCGCTGACGATGATCTGGGTGTCCCTGAGGCCGGCCTCGTCGAGCATCCGCCGCGCGCGCGTGCTCAGCGCGCCGAGGTCGCCGGAGTCGATCCGGATCGCGTTGAGCCGCGCGCCGGTCATGCGCTGCGCCTCGATCGCGCGGCGCACGCCCGCGTCGGTGTCGTACGTGTCGACGAGCAGCGTCGCGCCGCGCGGGCGCGCCCGCAGCTGATCGCAGAAGACCTCCAGCTCGCGCTCGCGGCCGCGGGCCATCACCTTGGCGTGCGCCATCGTGCCGGTCAGCGGGATCGCCAGATCGCGCGCGGCGGCCGCCGTCGCCGTGCCGGCGAAGCCCGCGAGGTACGCGGCGCGGGCGGCGCCATGGCCCGCCCGGAGCCCGTCGAGGCGGCGCATCGAGAAGTCCCAGACCGGGCGGCCGGCCGCGGCGCGGACGATCGCCGTCGCGTTCGTGGCGACCCGCACGGCGTAGTTGACGATCGCCAGCAGCGCCGTCTCTGCGAGCGTCGCCTCCAGGCGCCCGGCGGTGACGCGCAGCAGCGGCGTCCCGGCCGGCACGATCGTCCCCTCGCGCGGCGCCCAGACCGAGCCCGCGAAGCGCACGGCCCGCAGGCGCTGCAGCACCGGCTCGTCGAAGGTGACCGGGTCCTGGGCGGCGAGCCAGCGCAGGTCGGGGTCGCCGAACCGCATCCCCTCGAGGTGGGCGAGCGACTCCTCGACGCCGGCGACCGTCATCGCGTCGGCTCCGCGGACCGCCAGCTCGAAGGTGACGAGGTCGTCCGCCGCACCCTCGTGGACGTGGTCGGCCGCCATCGTCAGGCAGTACAGGTCTGTGATCAGCGGGTCGTGGTCGGACATGTTTCGGGCGGATCGACCAGAACTCTTGACCCGCAGCCTATCAACCCGGCCGGGCGCGCCCCCGGCCGGCGGGGGCGCCCGCGCGCCTGCCGCGCGGCTACTGCACCCGCCGCACGGCGCGCGTCAGCTCGGCCACCGAGAAGACCCCCTCGAAGCGCGCGGCGATCTTCCCGTGGCGGTCGATGACGAACGCCCACGGCTCGGTCGGCAGGCGCCACTTGAGGACCTGAGAGCGATACGGCTTGCCGGGGTCGTTGTCCTGGTAGATCTCCTGCTGGATGAAGGTCACGCCGTCGCCGGCGCGTGCGCGGACCTCCTCGGCGATGTCGACCACCGGGCCGCAGGTGCGCGACTGGCACAGCGCGGGCGTGGCGAAGAGCAGCACGACGGGCTTCTTGCCGACGACGTCGGCGAAGTCGGTTTGCAGCATGTCGCGCGGCGGCGGGATCCGGGTCGAGAGCTTCGTGAGGTCGCCGCCGACGTCGTCGCCCGTCTGCGTGTGCACGCGGATGGCGCGGTCGCCGACCTTCGGCGGGCCGCCGGACTTGCCGACCGGCAGCGCGGCGACGGGATCGGCGACGACGAGCCGGCCGTCGAGCCGCACGAGGCCGAGCGCGATGTGCGAGCCGCGCGAGCCGTAGACGACGTCGGCCACGTAGAAGGTGTCGCCGCTCGCCAGGTCCGAGGCGGTCTGCGCGCTGCGGTACGGCGCAGCGACGTCGAGCGACTCCTTGCGGGCGCGAAACGGCCCCCGCAGCCCGGTGCCGTCCGGCTTGGCGGTGTAGACCGCGACCTCGGAGACGTCGATCTGCTTGTTGGCGCGATCGACGATCGCGAAGCCGAGCCGGTTGTGCCCGACGCGCTGGCCGGAGAAGCTCGAGACGGTGAGCACCGCGACCTTCGGGAGGCCGGCGATGAGCTTGCCGAGCGTCTTGCCGCTCGCCGCGGGAAAGCGGACGGGAGCGGCGGCGGACGGCTGCGGCGAGGCGGGCGTCGTCTCCGCGGACTGCGAGCCGCAGGCCCCGAGCGTCACGGCCGCCGCGAGCAACGAGAGAAGCAGGCGGACCATGCGGCTGGACTCTAGGCGCTCACATGATTGGATTGCGCCGATGGCCGACCGTGCAGCGATCGTCACCGGAGCGTCGAGCGGGATCGGCCTGGCGGTCGCGCGCATGCTCGCCGGCGAGGGTCACGCGGTGACGCTCGTCGCTCGCCGCCCCGAGAAGCTCGAGGCCGCCTACGAGCGCCTGCGCGGCGAGGGACTGCGGGTGCAGCGCGTCGCCGCCGACGTCGGCAGCGAGGACGAGGTCGTGCGCGCCGTCGCCGCGCACCGCGACGCCTTCGGGCGCCTGGACGTCCTCGTCAACAACGCCGGCGTGGGCATCGGCGGGCCGATCGCCGAGCTCAGGACGCGCCACCTCGACATCCAGCTTGCGACGAACCTGCGCGCGATCGCGCTGTTGTACCGCGAGTGCGTGCCGCTGCTGACCGCGGCGGCCGCCGAGCATCGCGGCGCGATCGTCGTCAACACGGCGTCGATCGCCGGCAAGCACGGTCAGGGATGGCTGAGCATCTACTCGGCGACGAAGGCCGGCGTGATCGGCTTCACGCAGGCGATGAACAAGGAGCTCGGCGGGCTCGGCATCCGCTCGACGGCGCTGTGCCCGGGCTACGTCGACACGCCGATGACCGACTTCATCAAGCAGCAGCTCGCGCCGGAGGCGATGATCCAGACGTCGGACATCGCCTCCGCCGTGCGCATGCTGCTGGGCCTCAGCCCGGGCTGCCTGATCGAGGAGATCGTCTTCCAGCGGCCCGAGGGCGGGCCGCTGCAGACGGGCGACTAGTGGGTCATCCAGGAACGTTCGACCGGAAACCCGGGATGCCGGCGCCGACTGGCAAGGACGCAGGACCGAAGGTGTGGCTCTGCCACATCGAGCGTCCGAGGACGCCGCCAGGCGGTGATCGGCGCCCGGGGTTCCGGGTCAAACGTTTGTGGATGACCCACTAGCTACCGGCGCAGCAGCTCGGACTCGGCGGCGTCGAAGTCGAACTCGGGCTCGGGCTCGGCGACGGGCTGGCGACCGAAGTCCTCGGGCAGCACGAGCGTCTCCTCGAAGAGCCAGTCCAGGCCGACTTGCTCGGCCTCGCGGCTGCGGCGCTCGCGCGCCGTGCTCATGTGCTCGTCGATCGCCCGCGTCAGGTCGACCGGCTGAGCACCGAAGCGCGAGCGCCTGCGTCGAGCCTCGACCGTGGCCTGATGCTCGGCGATCGCCTCGGCGAACATGTTGACCTTCGGCTCGAGGCTGGCCTCGATCTCGCGGCGCAGCGTCGCGACCTCGTAGTCGGTCGCAGCGCGGATGATCTGGCGGCCGGCGACGCCCGTGAAGCGGTCCCAGGCCTCCGGGAAGGAGACGCAGCTCGTGCGTCCGCCCGCGCGGTGGGCGGCCATCATCGGGCACACGCCGTCGGCGCCGGTGAAGGCTCCCGTGATGACGGTGTTGTTGCCCAGACCGATCAGCATCGCCTTGCGGGTGCGCTCGGGCAGCACGTCGATGGACCGTCGAAGTTCTGCGACCGCTTGTTCGCGAGGCGTTGCCATAGGGTTCTCTCTCCGTTCGTCGGGGCTCCGCCAACCTAATGGGGGCCGTCGTTCGCGGCAACCGAACTCCTCTCCGTGAAAAGGATCTTGCAGCCATGAAGCTCGGCGTCCACCTAGGGTACTTGGGGCTCGGCCTGTCCTGCGAGGACCAGCTTCAGATCGTCCAGGAGGCCGAGCGGCTGGGCTATGACTCCGTCTGGACCGCCGAGGCCTACGGCTCGGACGCGGCGACGGTCCTGGGCTGGCTTGCGGGCCAGACGACGACGATCAAGCTCGGATCGGCGATCTTCCAGATGCCGGGCCGCAGCCCGGCGATGACCGCGATGACCGCGGCGACGATCGACCAGCTCTCCGGTGGTCGCATGCTGCTGGGGATCGGCTCCTCGGGGCCGCAGGTCGCCGAGGGCTGGCACGGCCAGCGCTTCGGCCGCCAGATCCAGCGCACGCGCGAGTACGTCGCGGTCGTGCGCAAGGCGCTGGCCCGCGAGCGCCTGCAGTACGACGGCGAGACCCTGACGCTGCCGCTGCCCGACGGGCCCGGCAAGGCGCTGAAGCTCACGATCGGCACCGTCCAGGAGCAGATCCCGGTCTACCTCGCCGCGATCGGCCCGAACAACACGCGCCTCGCCGGCGAGATCGCCGACGGCTGGATCCCGACGCTCTTCTCGCCCGAGCACGTCGCCGAGTTCCGGCCCCTGCTCGCGGAGGGCGCCGCGCGCACCGGCCGCTCGCTGGACGGCTTCGACGTCGCGCCGCAGGTCAACGTCTTCGTGACCGACGACCTCGCGTCCGCGCGCGACGCGATGCGCCCGTTCCTCGCGCTGTACATCGGCGGGATGGGCTCGCGCGAGAAGAACTTCTACAACGCGCTCGTGCGGCGCTACGGCTTCGAGGACGCGGCCCGCACCGTGCAGGACCTCTACCTCGACGCAAAGCGCGAGGCGGCGATGGCCGCGCTGCCCGACGAGCTCATCGACGCCGTCTCGCTGTGCGGCCCCCGCGACCACGTCCGCGAGCGGCTGGCCGTCTTCCGCGACGCCGGCGTCGGGACGCTCGGCGTCAGCCCACTGGCGTTCACGAAGGGCGACCGCCTCCAGCAGCTGCGGCTGATCGCGGAGCTGGCGGCCTGACCAGGAGGATCCTGCTCGGGGCCTTCGGGGACCCGGGACACGCCTTTCCGATGATCGCGCTCGGTCGCGAGCTCGCCGGGCGCGGGCACGCCGTGACGCTGCAGACCTGGCGGCGCTGGCAGGCCGACGTGCAGCGCGAGGGGATGACGTTCGCCGCGGCCCCCGAGTACCACGTCTTCCCCACCCGCGAGCGTCCGCTGACGCCCTACGAGGCCGTCGAGCGCGCGACGCGCGACACCGTCGAGCTCGTCGGCGCCGTGAGGCCCGACGTCGTCGTCGCGGACATCCTGACGCTCGCCCCCGCGCTGGCGGGCGAGCTTGCGGGGGTGCCCGTCGCGACGGTCATCCCCCACCTCGACCCGCGCATGCCGCCCGGCAGCGCGCCCTACTCGTGCGGGGCGCGACTGCCGCGTACGCGGGTGGGTCGCGCGCTCTGGCGCGGCGCGGACCCGCTGCTGTCGCACGGGCTCGCGCTCGGGCGCAGCCAGCTCAACGAGACGCGCCGGCGGCTGGGCCTCGCGCCCCTGGAGCGCGTCCACGGCGGCATCAGCGAGGGGCTGTCGCTCGCCGCGACGTTCCCACAGCTCGAGTATCCGCGCCGCTGGCCGCCGGGCGCGCACGTCTGCGGCCCGCTCATGTGGGAGCCGCCGGGCGGCGACGTCGCGCCGCCGCCGGGTGAGGACCCGCTCGTCCTCGTGGCGCCGTCGACGTCGCAGGACGCAGATCAGACGCTGCTGCGCGCGACGCTCGAGGGGCTCGCGGCGATGCCCGTCCGCGTGCTCGCCTCCTCCAACCGGCGGCCGCCGTCGACGACGGTGCCCGCCAACGCGCGGCTCGTCGACTGGGTCTCCTACGCCCGCACGATGCCGGGCTGCGAGATCGTCGTCTGCCACGGCGGCCACGGGACCGTCGCGCGGGCGCTGGCGAGCGGATGCGTCGTCGTCGTCGTGCCCGCCGCCGGGGACATGAACGAGACCGCCGCCCGCGTCGAGTGGGCGGGCGTGGGCGTGCGCCTGCCGCGCCGGCTCGTCGGGCCGCGCGGCCTCGAGCTCGCCGTCGGACGTGCCCTCGCGCGCCCGCATCTGCGCGCGGGCGCCCGCCGCCTGCAGCGCTGGGCCGCGCGGCACGACGGCGCGGTGCGCGCGGCCGACCTCGTGGAGTCCTTCGCCGCCTCGGGCGCCGGCGGGCGTCAGGAGGAGTGAGCGGTGCGCGCGACGAGCGTCCCGTTGACCCGCCGCACGACGGTCCGACCGGCGCGGTCCTGGGTCACCACGTAGGCGCGGACCTTCATGCGGCCGACGCGGCGCAGCAGGCTTTGATCGCGCCTTCCCAGCGCGATGAGCAGCGTCCGCGTGCGGCCGCCGGCGAGCTCGAACGCGCGCCGCGCCAGGCGGCGCTCGCTGCGCAGCAGCTTGATCTTCGAACGCCGGCTCGGGCGGCTGAAGATCGTCAGCCGGCCCTTGCAGCGGCCGGCCTGGGGCGGGCACGCGAGCGTGACCGCGATCGTCCGCGGACGGCGCAGGCGCGGCGCGGACACACCGAGCCCGGAGGACGGAGATCGCGTCGCCGGCGCCGCGGGCGCCGGCGAGCCGCGCGCGCCGCCGAGCCCGGGCGCAGCGACGGCGGCGCTGCCCTGCCCGGGCGTGAGCCCCGGCGCCAGCGGCGGGTCGTCGTCGTCGAGCACCGTCGCGGCCCCGACGCCGTCGCCGACGAGCGCCGCCTGCGCGGCGCCGAGCCGCAGCTCGAAGGTCTCGGTCGGCTCGTGGACGGCGTCGTCCAGCAGCGCGACCGCGAGGCTCACCGACGTCGCGCCCGCGGGAATCGCCACCGTGCCGGCCCGCGCCGCGTAGTCCTGGCCGGCGGCCGCGCTGCCGTCCGCGGTGTGGACGCCGACGCGGACGTCGCGACCGCTCGGCGCGCTCAGCCCGATCCTGAAGACCGCGAGCCCGCCCTCGATCGCCGGCGGCGCGTCGGCGACGTCGAGCACCGGCAGCGGGTCGTCGTCGACGATCGTGGCGCTGCCCTCGCCGTCGGTCACCTCGGCGCCGGTGATCCGTACGCCGAAGCTCTCGTCGTCCTCGTCGAGCAGGTCGCCCTGGACGGTGATCGCGACCTGCTGGGTCTGCGTGCCGCCCAGCAGCGCGGCCGCGAAGGCGACCGATCCCGTCGCGGCGACGTAGTCGGCGGGCGCGGTCGCCGAGCCGTCGGCGGTGGCGAACGTCACGCTCGTCGCGGGCGCGAGCGTGCCGGCGCTGCGCACGATGGTGAACGTCGCGCTGACCGCTGCGCTGGACTCGGTGACCTGGACGTCGTCGATCGTGATCGCGGCCTGCGCGGCGAGCGGGCTCAGCGCCGGCGCGAGCATGCCGAGCAGCGCCCCGCAGAGCGCGCCCACGACCCCCCGACGCCCGCCCCGACCCCCCATGACGCGGGAAGCTATCCGCCGCGCCGGACGCCGGCAACCGCAATCCGCTGATCCCGCGAAGCTCGGGGGGTGGGACTCGAACCCACAACCCTTCGGTTAACAGCCGAATGCTCTGCCGATTGAGCTACCCCCGATCGTGCGGTCGAAGGGTAGCGCGCCGCCGCCGGCCCGTCGCCGAGGCGACGGACCGGCGCCGGCAGGGTCCCCCGCGCCGTCAGCCGACGAAGACGGGGGCGCTCGCCTTGCGCGCGCAGCGCTGGAAGACGATCCGCAGCTGGCGCGTGCGGGTCTTGCTCGCCTTCGTGAAGCGCGTCGTGACGAGGATGCGATGCACGCCGCTCGTCAGCCTCGCGGGCCGGACGCGGTAGCGGAAGCCGGCCGTCGAGTTGCGCGTGCGCAGCGTCTGGACCTTCTTGCCGTCCAGGTAGAACGTGACGCTGCGGATCCGGGCACCGGTGACGGTGGCCCAGAAGTTCTGCGCGGCGCAGCCGGACTTCCCGCTGATGCGCGCCGTTCCGGGCTTCGGCGGGGTCACGACGGACGGCGCGACGGGCGGCGGCGGCGGCACCGGCGGCGGCGGCACCGGCGGCGGCGGCACCGGCGGCGGCGGCGGTGGTGGCGGCGGCGGCGGCGGGTTCACCGTCGTCCCGAACGAGGTCCCCGTGCCCTGCCCGGAGGTGGGAGACAGCGTCGAGACGAGCCGCGAGCTCGCAAGCTGCTTGGTCTGCACGCCGGCCGTGTTGGGGTCCTCGTCGACCGTCGGCACCTTCAGCACGCTGATCTTGAAGTTGATGACGCAGGCGGCGCCGGGGATGAGCGAGATGCGCACTCCGCCCCGCGGCGTGAAGCGCAGCTGGCCGGTGGCCGCATCGACGACCGCGACGTCGAACAGCACGCCCGCGCAGCCCGATGCGGCGGCCCCGACGGGCGTCGAGGTGACGGAGAAGACGCCGGGATCCGGACCGGTGCAGCTGAGGATCGCCGGGTCGAGGCTGCCGCACGAGGGCACGAGCGTGATGCCCTTGTCGCCGGTGCACAGCCCCGCGTCGCCGGAGTTGCAGATCGTGCTCGTGCCACCGTTCTGCGGTGCCGTGGATTGGTTGAAGATCTCGATCGACGCGTCGAGGTTCGTGTCGCCCACGGACGCGTTCGTCGGGAACGTCGGCGTCGTCGAGTTGCCCTGCCCTGCCTGTGCCGCCGGCGTGAGCGCCAGACAGGCCGTCATCACGGCCACGCCGGTACCGATCAGCGCGCGTGCACGGCGCCCTCGAGATTCCGTTCTACACGTACCAGGAGCCATTGCCCTTCCCCTCTAGAAGCCCGACCGTTGAACCATGGACCCCAGCAAGGTAGCGGTTCGTGCACCGTTCCCTCAACAGTTCCTGTGCAAAGGTTGGGGTCTCAGAGGATCCTGACCGGCGTCCCGACCGGCATCAGCCGCGCGAGCTTGCGGATCTTCGCGTTCGTCACCCGGATGCAGCCGTGCGACGGACGCCCCGGGATGAGCCTGGGTTGGTTGGTCCCGTGGATCCCCACAACACCGCCGCCCGGCCAGTCCGAGAGGTTGGAGTAGGCGCTCGTGCCGAACGCCCAGGGTCCGTAGACGTCCTTGTTGCCCAGGCCCTTGAGGCGCTCGCGGATGTAGAAGTTCCCGCGCGGCGTCTTCGTGCCGTTCTTGCCGACGCCGACCCGCGCGCTCCAGATCTTGCGCCCGTTCTTGTACAGCTTCGCCCACAGCGTGCGGCGGTTGACGACGAGCCGCGTGCGCACGACGTACAGCGCGCTGAGCGCGTCCTCGCGGACCCAGCCGCGGCGGCCGTTGGGGCGCCGCGGGACGCGGATGCGCAGCCACTTGCGTGCCTTGGAGTCCATGCGCGCCTCGAGCACGAGGTAGACCTCCGCGACCCGGTCCTCCGTCAAGAAGCGCAGGCGCCCGACGGACGGCCCGCCGCGGCGCATGAAGCGGCCGATCTTCGAGGTCTCCTGCGCGTGCGCCCAGCGCGAGACCTTCTTCTCGTCCGACAGCACGATCCTGTCGCCGGGGTTCTGCAGCAGCTCGACGGGCTCGCGGACCTTTGCAGGGACGACCGTCCTGCGGTAGGGCTTCGCCGTGTCCTTGGCCTCCTCGGCCGGCGCAGACGTCGGCGACGCCGCGGGTGCACCGGGGGCCTGCGCGAACGCGACCGCCGGTGTGATCGTGGCCGCGAGCGTTGCGGCCGTCAAGAGAACTGCCCTCCTCAGCATCGAACGGATGCTAGCCGCCGGTCCGGTCCTCGCGCGCAGGTTGCGGTTCATCCACCAGCCGCTCCCTCCTGCATGACCTGCGCCATCGTGCTGTCGATCTGCGCTTTGACGGTGTTTCGCTGCTCGGCGAGATCGGTGACCGGCTCGCCCCGCGAGCGCGCGCCGTGGATCTCGCGCTCGATGCGGTGCAGCGTCAGCTGCAGGCGCTCGACGCGGAACTGCGCCGGCGACGCGCGCGCCATGCCCGCGGCCCGCACGGCGAGCGCGCGGAGCATGGCGCCGAGCTCCTCGTCGTCGTCGACGCCCTCGGTCGGAGCGGCCAGGTGGTCGCGCAGGTGCGCCGCCGCGCGCCGCGCGGTCGGCGTCGCGAGATCGGCCTCGAGGTCCAGCGCGGCGAGCGCGGGCCGGCCGAGCTCGGGCAGCGCGATGCACAGCTCGAGGAACGTGCGCTCCTGCTTCTCGCGGCGACCCAGCGCCGCGGAGACCGCGCGCTGCTCGACGGGCTGCGCGCCCTCGGCCGGCGGCACCGGGCCCCGTCCACGCTGGGAGAGCAGCGATCCCAGCAGCTCGTGCGAGAGGTCCATCCGGTCGGCCACGATGCGCAGCAGGTCGTCGCGCATGACGCTCGGCCCGATCGTCGCGAAGATCCCGTGCAGCTGCCCGAGCGCGCGGTCCTTGCCCTCGGCGTCGCTGAGATCCCCGGCGTCGAGCGCGCGCAGGACGCGGAAGCGCACGAACGGGACGGAGGCCGCGATGCGCCGCTGCAGCTCCTCGCCGCCCGCGCGCTGCACGAGCTCGGCCGGATCCTCGCCGGCGGGAAGCGGGACGACGCGCAGCTCCAGGCGTCGCCCTGCCGCGACCTTGGCGGCGCGCAGCATCGCCTCCTGTCCGGCGCTGTCGGAGTCCAGGGCGAGCTGCACGACCGGTGCGAGGCGGGCAAGCTCGGCGACCTGCTCCTCGGTCAGCGACGTTCCCATGATGCAGACGCTGTTGGCGATGCCGACCTGGTGCATCGCGAGCACGTCGGTGTAGCCCTCCGCGACGACGACGCTGCCCGCCTTCGCCGCGGCCGCGCGGGCCAGGTCGGCGGCGAACAGCTGGCCGCGCTTGTGAAAGAGGTCGGACTCGGGGCTGTTGACGTACTTCGGCCCGCGGCGCTCGTCGTCGGGCACGAGGCTGCGCCCGGCGAACCCGCGCACGCGGCCGCGCGTGTCGGCCAGCGGGAAGATGATCTGCGAGCGGAAGCGGTCGTAGATGCGCCCGCTCTTCTCCGAGCGCGTCGCCAGGCCGGCGTCGTAGAGCTCGCGGTTGCCGAACCCGGCGCGCCGCGACGCGTTGAGGACCGTGTCCCAGGCGCTCGGCGCGTAGCCGACGCGAAACGCGCGCAGCGTCCCCTCCTGCAGCCCGCGCGCCACGAGGTAGTCGCGTGCGCGAAGCGCCTCGTTGGACTCCCAGAGCTGGCGCGCGTAGTAGGTCGCCGTGCGTTCGAGCAGCTCGAGCAGGTGCTCGCGGCGCCGGCGCTGCTCGGCGGCGCGCGGGTCCTCGTCCTCGAGCTCCAGCGCGACCTTGTAGCGGTCGGCGAGCAGCTCCAGCGCGCCCTTGAAGTCCACGCCCTCGGTCTCCATGACGAACGTGAACGCGTCGCCCGACGCCTGGCAGCCGAAGCAGTGGTAGACCTTCTCGACGGGGTTGATGCCGAACGACGGCGTGCGCTCGTCGTGAAACGGGCACAGGCCGGTGAGCCGGTTGACGCCGGCGCGGCGCAGCTCGGTGCGCGAGGAGACGAGGTCGACCATGTCGACCGCGTCGCGCACGCGCTCCTTGGAGTCGTTGGTGTAGAGCGCCACGGCTACAGCGTGAACGACGCCGGCACGGTGAGGGCGGTGAACGCCCGCACGGCGTAGCGATCGGTCATCCCGGCGAGGTAGTCGGTGACGCGCCCGGCGTGGTCGGCGCCGGGCGCGCCGCCGCCGTCGGGCAGCAGCGACGGGTCGCCGGCGTAGTGATCGAAGAGCGTGCGCAGGACCCGCTCGATCCTCGCGTGCTCCTGGCGGGCGGCGGCCCCGAGGTACACGCGCTCGAACATGAACGCCCGCAGCGCGCCCATGGCGGCGCCGGCCTCGGCCCCCTGGACGATGTCGCCCGCCGCCTCGGAGTGCTCGACGAGGTCGTGCACGAGCGCGTCGATACGCGCCGAGCCGCCGGGCCCGAGCACGGCGATCGGCTCGGCCGGCAGCTCGGACTCGTCGAGCACGCCGGCCCGCAGGGCGTCGTCGATGTCGTGGTTGATGTAGGCGATCCGGTCGACGATCCGCACGATCCGGCCCTCGAGCGTCGCGGGCCGGGGGGCGCGCCCGGAGTGACAGAGGATCCCGTCGCGCACGTCGTCGCAGAGGTTGAGCCCCGCGCCGCCGCGCTCCAGCACGTCGACGACGCGCAGGGAGTGCTCGTAATGGCGAAAGCCGCCGCCGAAGCGCTCGCGCAGGCAGCCGTCGAGGACCGCCTCGCCGATGTGGCCGAACGGCGGGTGGCCGAGGTCGTGCCCGAGCCCGATCGCCTCGGTGAGGTCCTCGTTGAGCGCGAGCGCGCGGGCGACCGTGCGCGCGATCTGCGTGACCTCGAGCGTGTGGGTCAGCCGGGTGCGGAAGTGATCGCCCTCGGGGGCGACGAACACCTGCGTCTTGTGCTTCAGGCGCCGGAACGCCTTGCAGTGCACGATCCGGTCGCGATCGCGCTGCAGCGGAGTGCGCAGCGCGCAGTCCTCCTCCGCGGTCGTGCGCCTGGCCGGGTAGGAGCGTGCCGCCTGCGGCGCCAGGTGCGCGTCCTCCCACGCCCGGCGGCGCTCGGCGAAGCGGCCCGCGACGGGACCGGCGGCGGTGGCGGCATCCATCGCTCGATTCTCGCAGCCGCAACCCCCGTCACGCGCGGCGCGGGCCGGCGTCTGGCGTAGGCTGACGCGATGCTCGCCCTGACGGTCACCGAGGGCCCCCCGCATGTCGCCCTGACCGAGGTCCCGGACCCCGACCCGCTGCCCTTCGAGGCGCTCGTGGCCGTCGAGGCCTTCTCGCTGAACCGCGGCGAGTCGCGCCAGCTCCCCGACCGTCCGCCCGGGTCGGTTCCGGGCTGGGACCTCGCCGGCGTCGTCGAGCGCCCCGCGACGGACGGCAGCGGCCCGCCGCGGGGCGCCCGGGTCGTCGGCGTCCTGCCCGACGGCGCCTGGGCGCAGAAGGCGCGGGTCCCGACCTCGCATCTCGCCGAGCTGCCCGAGGCCGTGACGTTCGCGCAGGCCTCCACGCTCCCCGTCGCCGGCCTCACCGCGCTGCGCGCCCTCGAGATCTGCGGCTTCGTGCTCGGCAGGCGGGTGCTCGTGACCGGCGCCAGCGGGGGCGTCGGGCGCTTCGCGGTGCAGCTTGCCGCCCTCGCGGGCGCGCACGTGACGGCGCTGTCGCGCAACGCCGAGCGGGCGCGCGGCCTGCGCGAGCTCGGCGCGGCGCAGGTCGTCTTCGACCTCGCGGCGGACACGCGCTACGACGCGGTCGTCGAGGGCGTGGGCGGGGCGACGCTGGGGGTCGCGCTGCAGCGTGTCGCGCCCCGGGGAACCGTCGTCTCGTTTGCCTCCAGCGACGCCGAGACGCGCTATCCGACGCGGGCGCTGTTCCGCGGCGCGCCGGGCGCGACGCTGCACGGGCTCTTCGTCTTCGAGGAGCTCGAGCGCACCGGGACCGCGAGCAGCGACCTCGCGCGCCTCGCCGCCCTCGTCGCGGATGGCACGCTCGACACGCAGATCGACGTCGAGGGCTCCTGGCGCGACCCCGGCCCGGCGATCGACGCGCTGCTGCAGCGGCGCGTGGCCGGCAAGGCGGTGCTGCTCGTCGACTGAGCCGCACGCCACCGCGGCCGCCGGCACGGCCGACGGTTGATCGGGCGCGAACACGGGCACACTTCGCTGGCACGATGACGCCCGAGCCCCCCGATCGCCCGACCGAGCGCCTCCCCCCTCGTCAGCCCGCGGCCCGCGTCGAGGAGCACACGGTCGTCCCGGACGTCGATCCCCACGCGCTCTATCGGCTCGAGGACGCGATCGGCTCGCTGCGCACCGGCGTGATGATCGTCGGCGTCATCGCCGTCGCCGCCCTGGGGGCGGCGCTCTACGGGTTGCTGCGCGACGACGGCAGCGCCGCGTCCGGCGGATCGGCGAGCGCCGACCGGATCGCACAGCTCGACGACCGCGTCGACCGGCTGAGCCGTCAGGTGCAGGACGCGCGCTCCAGCGCCAGCGACGCCGCCGGGCTCGAGGATCGCGTCAGCTCGATCGAGGAGACGGTCAAGGAGCTCGCCGACCGGCCAGCGGCCGATCCCCAGGAGGCGATCGACGAGCTCTCGGGCCGCATCGACGCCGTCGCCAAGGACGTCGAGCAGCTCAAGCAGGCGGCGCCGGCCCCGTAGCCGCCGGCGGCCCGCCGCCGGCGCAGGTCCGACCCGGCGCCGGGCGGCGGCGGGCGCGCCTCCGCGTGCCCGCCGCCCGCCCGTCGCTCAGCCGGTGAACCGCAGCTTGCGCGGCTTGCGCGTGCACACGCTGAAGACCACGCGCTGGGTGCGCGTCTTCGTCTGGCTGCGCTTCGTGAAGTAGATCCGCGTATGCACCCGGTGCGGACCGCGCTTCAGCTTCGCCGGGAAGATCGTCTTGCTGAAGCGCCCGTTGCGGTTTCGCTTGCGCAGCCGCCCGATGCGCTTGCCGTCCAGGTAGAAGACGACGAGCCGGATCTGCTGGCCGCGGACCTCGACGCGAAACGGCCTGGTCTGACAGCCGGTCTTGCCGGTCGTCTTCGCCGTGGCGATCGGGATGATCGGCGGTGGTGGTGGTGGCGGCGGCGGCGCGACCACCGCGATCTGCGCCGGTGGCGGCGGCGGTGGTGGCGGCGGCGGCGGCGGTGGCGGTGGCGGCTGCTGCGGCGAGCCGACGGTCGTCGTCTCGTTGGCGTCGTTGCAGGCGCCGGACACCGGCGCGTTGTTGGCGTCGCCGCTGTAGGAGGCCACCCAGCGGTAGGTCCCCGCCGCGGTGGGCGTGAACGGCGCGGACTGCACCGGCCCACCGGCAACCGGGTAGGGGACGCCGAGATCGGTGAACACGGGGGCCGCCGTGCACGTGCCATCGCCGGGCCCGTAGAGGCGGAAGTCGATCGTCGCCCCCGGCTGCGGGTCGACGCGACCCGTCACGACGGCGGTGTCCCTCAGAGACCCCGCGCCGGCCGTGATGTCCGGCGACGCCGTCGTGGCGATCGTCGGCGCAGCTCGGCGCACCACGGTGTCCTCGTCGGCGTCGTTGCACGCTCCGGCGACCGACTGGTTGTTCTGATCGCCGCTGTACGTGGCGATCCAGCGGTACGTGCCGACCACGGTCGGCGTGTACGACGCCGAGCTCACCGGGCCGCCGGCGACCGGATAGGGCACGCCGAGATCCTGGAACACCGGCGCGCCGGTGCAGGTCGCATCGCCCGGCCCGTACAGCCGGAAGTCGACCGTCGCGCCCGGCTGCGGGGCGACGCGATCGCTGACCACCGCCGTGTCGGTGAGCGTCCCCGCGCCGATCACGAGATCGGGCGACGCCGTCGTGGCGATCCTCGGCGCGGCGCGCGTGACCGTGCTCGTCTCGTTGGCGTCGTTGCAGGCGCCCGCGACGGCCACGTTGTTCTGATCGCCGCTGTAGGACGCGACCCAGCGGTACGTGCCGGGTGCGGTGGGCGTGTACGACGCCGAGTCGACCGGGCCGCCGGCGACCGGGTAGGGCACGCCGAGGTCCTGGAACACCGGCGCGCCGGTGCAGGTCGCATCGCCCGGCCCGTACAGCCGGAAGTCGACCGTCGCACCCGGCTGGGGGTTCACGCGGCCGCTCACCGTCGCCGTGTCCTTCAGCTGCCCGCCGAGCGCGACGCCGGCGGTCGCGGCGGTCGCGATGGTCGGCGTGGACCTGCCGACGACCGTGCTCTCGTTGGCGTCGTTGCACGCACCCGCGATCGGCGCGTTGTTCTGATCGCCGCTGTAGGACGCGATCCAGCGATAGGTCCCGGCCGTCGTCGGCGTGTAGGACGGCGACGTCACCGGACCACCCGCCACCGGATAGGCGATGCCCGTCGCCGTGAAGACCGGCGTGCCCGCGCACGTCGTGTCGCCCGGCGCGTAGAGACGGAACGCGACGGTCGCGCCGGGCTGCGGATTGACCCGCCCGCTGATGACGACCGTGTCGGTCAGCTGCCCCGCGCCGACCGTGATGTCCGCCGACGCCGTCGTCGCGATCTGCGGCGTCGCGCGCGACACGACCGTGCTCTCGTTGGCGTCGTTGCAGGCACCCGAGATCGGCGCGTTGTTGACGTCGCCGCTGTAGGACGCCACCCAGCGATAGGTCCCGGCCATCGTCGGCGTGTAGGACGGCGACGTCACCGGACCACCCGCCACCGGATAGGGAACACCAGTGGCCGAGAAGACCGGCGTGCCCGCGCACGTCGCGTCGCCCGGGGCGTACAGGCGGAACGTGACCGTCGCGCCGGGCTGCGGATTGACCCGCCCGGACACGACGACCGTGTCGGTCAGCTGCCCCGCGCCCACGGTGATGTCCGCCGACGCCGTCGTCGCGATCTGCGGCGTCGCGCGCGACACCACCGTGCTCTCGTTGGCGTCGTTGCAGGCGCCCGAGATCGGCGCGTTGTTGACGTCGCCGCTGTAGGACGCGATCCAGCGATAGGTCCCCGCCGTCGTCGGCGTGTAGGACGGCGACGTCACCGGACCACCCGCCACCGGATAGGCGATGCCCGTCGCCGTGAAGACCGGCGTGCCGGCGCACGTCGTGTCGCCCGGGGCGTAGAGACGGAACGTGACCGTCGCGCCGGGCTGCGGATTGACCCGCCCGCTGATGACGACCGTGTCGGTCAGCTGACCGGCGCCGACCGTGATGTCCGCCGACGCCGTCGTGGCGATCTGCGGCGTCGCGCGCGACACGACCGTGCTCTCGTTGGCGTCGTTGCAGGCGCCCGAGATCGGCGCGTTGTTGACGTCGCCGCTGTAGGACGCGATCCAGCGATAGGTCCCCGCCGTCGTCGGCGTGTAGGACGGCGACGTCACCGGACCACCCGCCACCGGATAGGCGATGCCCGTCGCCGTGAAGACCGGCGTCCCGGCGCACGTCGTGTCGCCCGGGCCATACAGCCTGAAGTCGACGGTCGCGCCCGGCTGCGGATTGACCCGCCCACCGACGACGACCGTGTCGGTCAGCTGACCGGCACCGACCGTGATGTCCGCCGACGCCGTCGTCGCGATGGTCGGCGTGGACCTGCCGACGACCGTGCTCTCGTTGGCGTCGTTGCACGCGCCGGAGATCGGCGCGTTGTTCTGATCGCCGCTGTAGGACGCGATCCAGCGATAGGTCCCGGCCGTCGTCGGCGTGTACGCCGGCGACGTCACCGGACCACCAGCCACCGGATAGGCGATGCCCGTCGCCGTGAAGACCGGCGTCCCCGAGCACGTCGCGTCGCCCGGCGCGTAGAGACGGAACGCGACCGTCGCGCCCGGCTGCGGATTGACCCGCCCGCTGATGACGACCGTGTCGGTCAGCTGACCCGCGCCGACCGTGATGTCCGCCGACGCCGTCGTGGCGATCTGCGGCGTCGCGCGCGACACGACCGTGCTCTCGTTGGCGTCGTTGCACGCACCCGAGATCGGCGCGTTGTTGACGTCACCGCTGTAGGACGCGATCCAGCGATAGGTCCCCGCCATCGTCGGCGTGTACGCCGGCGACGTCACCGGACCACCCGCCACCGGATATGCAATACCGAGCACCTGGAACACCGGCGTCCCCGCGCACGCCGCGTCGTCCGGGCCATACAGCCTGAAGTCGACCGTCGCACCCGGCTGCGGATTGACCCGCCCGGACACGACGACCGTGTCCGTCAGCTGACCCGCGCCCACCGTGATGTCCGCGGACGCCGTCGTCGCGATCGACGGCGCCGCCCGGCGGACCACGACGTTCTCGTTGGCGTCGTTGCACGCACCCGCCACGGGGTCGTTGTTGCGATCGCCGCTGTAGGACGCGATCCAGCGGTAGGTCCCGGCCGTCGTCGGCGTGTACGCCGGCGACGTCACCGGACCACCCGCCACCGGATACGCGACACCGAGCGCCTGGAACACCGGCGTCCCCGCGCACGCCGCGTCGTTCGGGCCATACAGCCTGAAGTCGACCGTCGCGCCCGGCTGCGGGTTGAGGCGGCCGCTGACGACCGCCGTGTCGCTCAGCGTGCCGGCGCCCAGCGTGATGTCCGCCGACGCCGTCGTCGCGATCGACGGGGTGCCGCGCTGCACCGTGATCGCGGGCGACGACGTGCCGCGCGCGGATGCGGTGATGTTGCCGCGGTACTGCGTGTTGTCCGTGATCTGGACGGTCTGGAGGCCGGGGGCGCCCGCATCCTGGTCGACCGTCGGGGCGTTGATCACGCTGACGCTGAAACCGATCCTGCAGAGGGCGTCGCGGCCCGGCAGGGTCACGTGCGCGCCGCCCTGCGGCGTGAAGCGGTACTGACCGAACGTCGCGTCGATGAGCGCGACGTCGAAGACCATCCCCTGGCAGACGGTGCCGACCTGGCCCTGTGCGGTCGACGGAAGCTGGAACACGCCCGGATCGGCACCGCCGGGGGCGCAGACCGAGAAGGCGCCGAGCGCGCCGCATGACGGGGTCATCGTGATGCCCGGATCGCCCGCGGGGCACGGCAGCGGGTCGCCGAAGTTGCAGACCGTGTTCGTGTCCCCCGCGTTCGGCGTGGTGTTCTGGTTGCTCATCTCGATGAACGGACCAGACGCGCCCGGCGACACGTTGTCGCCGACCGTCACCGAGGCCGGGAACGTCGGCGCCGCGCCCGCTCCCACGCCTGCCTGCGCCGTCGTACAGCACAGGGCGAATCCAATCAGCCAAGCGGCGGCGACCAGAGCGCCGCGGCGGACATCGATATGCATGCTGCCTCCCAGGAAAGTCGGCCACCATCCGAGTGGCACGGGCGCCAACGTACCGCCCTCGGCCGATTACCGCAAGTCTGGCTGATCACCGCTCTGAAGAGCGGTGGGTCCGAGCCGTTCCGCACGAGTGCCCGCGCCCGGCGGCGCTGCGTCTCGATCCGGCGTCGCGCGGCATGCAGCGCAGGGCGCGCCCGCCTGGGCGCACCCTGCGTTCCCGGCGAGCGGGCGCCCCGCGGCGCCCGCTCCTACCTACGTCTGGATCAGCCGGTGAAGCGCGGCGTCGCCTTGCGCTTGCAGACGCTGAACACGACCCGTTGGGTCTTGGTCTTCGTCTTGCTGCTCTTGCGGAAGTAGATCCGCGTGATCACGCGGTGCGTCCCCCGCTTGAGCTTGGCCGGGTAGATCGTCTTGCTGAAGCCGCCGAGCCGGTTGGGCCCGCGCAGGCGCCCGACGCGCTTGCCGTCCAGGTAGAACACGACGAGCCTGATCTTCGTGCCCCGCACCTCGACGCGGAACGGCTTGCTCTGGCAGCCGGTCTTGCCCTTCGTGGCGGCGGTGCCGGCCACCACCTCGTCCGGCGGCGGCGGCGGCGGTGGTGGCGGCGGCGGGGCGACCACGGCCAGACGCGTCACGTTGCGCGTCTCCGTCGCCTCGCCACAGGTGCCCGCGATCGGCGCGTTGTTGGGATCGCCGTTGTACGTCGCGATCCAGCGGTACTCGCCGGGCGCGGGTGGGCTGAACGGCGACGACTGCGCCGTCCCGCCGGTCCCCGCCGCGTTCAGCGTCAACGCCACCCGCTGCCCCCCGACGTACGTCGACGCGTTGCACGCCGAGCCCAGGAAGAGCTCGAACGACACGCTCTGGGGCCCCGTCGGATTGACGAGTCCGGTCACGGTCGCCTGGTCGGAGAGCTGACCGGCACCGAACACGACGTCCGGTGACGCGAGCGTCGTGATCGCCGGAGTCACGCGACCGACCTCGGTGGTCTCGTTGGCGTCGTTGCAGGCTCCGGCCACCGGCGCGTTGTTCGCGTCGCCGCTGTAGGAGACCACCCAGCGATACGTGCCCGCCATCGTCGGCGTGTACGCCGCCGACGTCACCGGCCCACCCGCGACCGGGTACGCGACGCCGAGGTCCGTGAACACCGGGTTGCCCGTACAGGTCGTGTCGCCCGGCGCGTAGAGCCGGAAGTCGACGGTCGCACCCGGCTGCGGGTTGGACCGCCCCGACACCACCACGGTGTCGGTCAGCGTCCCGGCACCGAGCGTGATGTTCGGCGACGCGGTCGTGGCGATCTGCGGCGTCGCCTGCGAGACGACCGTCGACTCGTTGGCGTCGTTGCAGGCACCGGTCACCGGCGCGTTGTTCGCGTCGCCGCTGTAGGAGACGACCCAGCGATACGTGCCGGGCGCCGTCGGCGTGTACGCCGCCGACGTCACCGGCCCGCCCGCGACCGGGTACGCGACGCCGAGGTCCGTGAACACCGGAGCTCCCGCGCACGTCGCGTCGCCCGGCGCGTAGAGCCGGAAGTCGACGGTCGCACCCGGCTGCGGGTTGGACCGCCCCGACACGACGACCGTGTCGGTCAGCGTCCCGGCACCGAGCGCCATGTCCGGCGACGCCGTCGTCGTGATCGTCGGCGTAGCGCGCGACACCACCGTCGACTCGTTGGCGTCGTTGCAGGCACCGGTCACCGGCGCGTTGTTGACGTCGCCGCTGTAGGAGACGACCCAGCGATACGTGCCGGGCGCCGTCGGCGTGTACGCCGCCGACGTCACCGGCCCGCCCGCGACCGGGTACGCGACGCCCAGGTCCGTGAACACCGGAGCTCCCGCGCACGTCGCGTCGCCCGGCGCGTAGAGCCGGAAGTCGACGGTCGCACCCGCCTGCGGGTTGGACCGCCCCGACACGACGACCGTGTCGGTCAACGTCCCGGCACCGAGCGCCATGTCCGGCGACGCCGTCGTCGCGATCGTCGGCGTCGCCTGGTTGACGACGACGTTCTCGTTGGCGTCGTTGCAGGCACCGGCGATCGGCGCGTTGTTCACGTCGCCGCTGTAGGACGCGATCCAGCGATACGTGCCGGCCGTCGTCGGCGTGTAGGCCGGCGACGTCACCGGCCCACCCGCCACCGGATAGGGGAAGCCCGACGCCGTGAACACCGGCGTCCCCGTGCACGTCGTGTCACCCGGCGCATACAGCCGCCACGTGATCGTCGCACCCGGCTGCGGGTTCACGCGACCGCTCACGACGACCGTGTCCGTCAGCGTCCCGGCACCGATCGTGATGTCCGGCGACGCCGTCGTCGCGATCGTCGGCGTCGCCTGGTTGACGACGACGTTCTCGTTGGCGTCGTTGCAGGCACCGGCGATCGGCGCGTTGTTCACGTCGCCGCTGTAGGACGCGATCCAGCGATACGTGCCGGCCGTCGTCGGCGTGTAGGCCGGCGACGTCAGCGGCCCACCCGCCACCGGATAGGGGAAGCCCGACGCCGTGAACACCGGCGTCCCCGTGCACGTCGTGTCACCCGGCGCATACAGCCGCCACGTGATCGTCGCACCCGGCTGCGGGTTCACGCGACCGCTCACGACGACCGTGTCGGTCAGCGTCCCGGCACCGATCGTGATGTCCGGCGACGCCGTCGTCGCGATCGTCGGCGTCGCCTGGTTGACGACGACGTTCTCGTTGGCGTCGTTGCAGGCACCGGCGATCGGCGCGTTGTTCTGGTCGCCGCTGTAGGACGCGATCCAGCGATACGTGCCGGCCGTCGTCGGCGTGTAGGCCGGCGACGTCAGCGGCCCACCCGCCACCGGATAGGGGAAGCCCGACGCCGTGAACACCGGCGTCCCCGTGCACGCGGTGTCACCCGGCGCATACAGCCGCCACGTGATCGTCGCACCCGGCTGCGGGTTCACGCGACCGCTCACGACGACCGTGTCGGTCAGCGTCCCGGCACCGATCGTGATGTCCGGCGACGCCGTCGTCGCGATCGTCGGCGTCGCGCGCAGCACCGTGGTTCCCTGCGAGGTTCCGCGTGCCGAGCCCGTGATCGTGCCCGAGTACTGCGTGTTGTCGACGATCTGGACGGTCTGCGTCTCAGGCGCGACCGGGTTCTGGTCGATGTCGGGGCGCTTGATGACGTCGAACGTGAAGTCGATGATGCACAGCGCGCCGTTTCCCGGAAGCAGGACGTTCGCGCCGCCCTGTGGCGTGAAGCGCAGCGTCCCGAACGTCGCGTCGATCTGGGTGACGTCGAAGAGCATGCCGGCGCAGGCCGTTCCGGCTCGGCCCTGCGCCACCGCGGGAATGACGAACGCTCCCGGGTCGGCCCCGGCCGGAGAGCAGACCGAGAAGGCGCCGAGCTGGCCGCAGCTCGGGATCAGCGTGATGCCCGGCTCACCCGCCGGGCAGGGGAACGGATCGCCGAAGTTGCAGACGGTGTTCGTCGCCCCGGCGTTCGGCGGCGTGTTCTGGTTGCCGACCTCGATCGACGCGGGGATGCCGGTCTGGCCGACGGTGACCAGCGTCGGGAACGTTGGAGCCGCGTTCGCTCCGACACCCGCCTGGGCGCTGGACACGCAGAACAGGCAGCCGAGGGCGACCATCGCCAGTACAGCGACACGCTGCAGCGCGCGCGATCGATTCCGTTGCACGTTCGGCATCTTGTGTCCCTCGCTCCGGTAGGTGGGCCTTTCGACCCGGCGATCGTCATGTGCTTGGGCAGGAGACTCCGTCCCACCGCCCAGTGGCAGGCGCTGCATGTCCACGCGGCGAATACCTTCCGGCTCGCGCGGGGTCTGCGTCAGGCTCGAAATCACGATCTGGGACGGGTGATCGGCGGCGCCGAGCGCCTGCCGGATGGGCAGCGCCGCTGGTGTGGCGCCGTCACGTCGATGACCTTCCCCGTACTTGCTGCGGCGGCCGAGTTGCGCTGCCACATCTTGGGTCTGCAAGTTCTCACCCTCCCCAGGGTCCTCGCCACGTTGATGGGCGCGCGCGGCAAACTACCGATCGACTCCGGTGACCGCAAGTATTGGGAGTTCCTGCCCGGCCCAGACGCGTCCGCCCGTGGGCGTGCGCGTTTGGCGCGCCGCACCTCCCCTTTGCGGGGCCGGCAAACCAGCTCACCCCGTGAACTGGGGGCCCGTCGCCCTGCGTGCGCAGCGGCTGAAGACCACGCGCTGGGTCTTGACGCGCGTCGCGCTGCCGCGGCGGAAGTAGATCCGCGTGATCACGCGATGTGGCCCGCGCTTGAGCCTCGAGGGATAGATCGACTTGCTGAACCGCCCGTTTCGGTTGGGCCCCCTCAGGCGCGCCACACGCCGGCCGTCGAGATAGAAGACGACCACTCGGATGCTCGTGCCGCGAACCTCGACGCGGAACGGCCTCGACTGGCAGCCCGTCCTCCCGGACGTACGCGCCGTTCCCGGGGCAACGGGGTTCTCAGACTCCACGACGGGAACCACCGGGGGCGGCGGCGGGGCGACCGGCGGCGGCGGCGCGACCGGCGGAGGCGGCGGTGGTGGTGGTGGGGCCGGCGGTGGCGGGGGCTGCGGCGACGTCACGGTTCGCGTCTCCGTCGCCTCGCCGCAGGCACCCTGGACGGGATTGTTGTTGACGTCGCCGTTGTACCTTGCGACCCAGCGATACTCGCCGGGGCCCGGCGGGGTGAACGGTGCCGACTGGGCGGTCCCCACGCCCCCCTGGCCGAGCGTCAGCGTCGCACGCTCGCTGTGCACCTGCGTGGCCTCGTTGCACGCGGAGCCGCGGTACAGCGTGAACGTCACGGTCTGCGGGCCGGTGGGGTTGACGAGCCCGGTCACCGTCGCCTGGTCAGACAGCTGACCGGCACCGAAGACGATGTCCGGCGACGCGATCGTCGTGATCTGCGGCGTCGCACGCGACACGACCGTGCTCTCGTTGGCGTCGTTGCACGCACCCGAGATCGGCGCGTTGTTCTGATCGCCGCTGTAGGAGACCACCCAGCGATAGGTCCCCGTCGAGGTCGGCGTGAACGCCGCCGACGTCACCGGACCACCAGCCACCGGATAGCTCACACCAAGATCGCTGAAGACCGGCGTGCCGCTGCACGTCGCATCCGCCGGCCCATAGAGACGGAAGTCGACGGTCGCGCCCGGCTGCGGATTGGACCGCCCGGACACGATCACCGTGTCGGTCAACGACCCCGCACCGACCGTGATGTCCGGCGAGGCCTGCGTCGCGATGCTCGGGGTTGCGAGCACGACTCTGCTGCTCTCGTTGGCGTCGTTGCACGCACCCGAGATCGGCGCGTTGTTCTGATCGCCGCTGTAGGAGACCACCCAGCGATAGGTCCCCGTCGAGGTCGGCGTAAACGGCGCCGACGTCACCGGACCACCCGCCACCGGATAGCTCACACCGAGATCGGTGAAGACCGGCGCACCGCTGCACGTCAAGTCCGTGGGTCCGTAGAGGCGGAAGTCGACGGTCGCGCCCGGCTGCGGATTGGACCGCCCGGACACGATCACGGTGTCGGTGATCTGCCCGCCCAGCGCGACCGGGCTCGTGGCCTGCGTCGTGATCTGCGGTGTCGCACGCGACACGACCGTGCTCTCGTTGGCGTCGTTGCACGCACCCGAGATCGGCGCGTTGTTCTGATCACCGCTATAGGAGACCACCCAGCGATAGGTCCCCGCCGAGGTCGGCGTAAACGCCGCCGACGTCACCGGACCACCCGCCACCGGATAGCTCACACCAAGATCGCTGAACACCGGCGCACCGCTGCACGTCGCATCCGCCGGCCCATAGAGACGGAAGTCGACCGTCGCGCCCGGCTGCGGATTGGACCGCCCGGACACGATCACCGTGTCGGTCAGCGTCCCCGCACCGACCGTGATGTCCGGCGACGCCTGCGTCGCGATGCTCGGCGTGGCGAACACGACTCTGCTGCTCTCGTTGGCGTCGTTGCACGCACCCGAGATCGGCGCGTTGTTCTGATCGCCGCTATAGGAGACCACCCAGCGATAGGTCCCCGCCGAGGTCGGCGTAAACGCCGCCGACGTCACCGGACCACCAGCCACCGGATAGCTCACACCAAGATCGCTGAACACCGGCGCACCGCTGCACGTCGCATCCGCCGGCCCATAGAGACGGAAGTCGACCGTCGCGCCCGGCTGCGGATTGGACCGCCCGGACACGATCACCGTGTCGGTCAACGACCCCGCACCGACCGTGATGTCCGGCGAGGCCTGCGTCGCGATGCTCGGCGTGGCGAACACGACTCTGCTGCTCTCGTTGGCGTCGTTGCACGCACCCGAGATCGGCGCGTTGTTCTGATCGCCGCTGTAGGAGACCACCCAGCGATAGGTCCCCGTCGAGGTCGGCGTAAACGCCGCCGACGTCACCGGACCACCAGCCACCGGATAGCTCACACCGAGATCGGTGAAGACCGGCGTGCCGCTGCACGTCAAGTCCGTGGGTCCGTAGAGGCGGAAGTCGACGGTCGCGCCCGGCTGCGGATTGGACCGCCCGGACACGATCACGGTGTCGGTGATCTGCCCGCCCAGCGCGACCGGGCTCGTGGCCTGCGTCGTGATCTGCGGCGTCGCACGCGACACGACCGTGCTCTCGTTGGCGTCGTTGCACGCACCCGAGATCGGCGCGTTGTTCTGATCACCGCTATAGGAGACCACCCAGCGATAGGTCCCCGCCGAGGTCGGCGTAAACGCCGCCGACGTCACCGGACCACCCGCCACCGGATAGCTCACACCAAGATCGCTGAACACCGGCGCACCGCTACACGTCGCATCGCGCCGGCCCATAGAGACGGAAGTCGACCGTCGCGCCCGGCTGCGGATTAGACCGCCCGGACACGATCACCGTGTCGGTCAACGACCCCGCACCGACCGTGATGTCCGGCGACGCCTGCGTCGCGATGCTCGGCGTCGCACGCGACACGACCGTGCTCTCGTTGGCGTCGTTGCACGCACCCGAGATCGGCGCGTTGTTCTGATCGCCGCTATAGGAGACCACCCAGCGATAGGTCCCCGCCGAGGTCGGCGTAAACGCCGCCGACGTCACCGGACCACCAGCCACCGGATAGCTCACACCAAGATCGCTGAACACCGGCGCACCGCTACACGTCGCATCCGCCCGGCCCATAGAGACGGAAGTCGACCGTCGCGCCCGGCTGCGGATTGGACCGCCCGGACACGATCACCGTGTCGGTCAACGACCCCGCACCGACCGTGATGTCCGGCGACGCCTGCGTCGCGATGCTCGGCGTCGCACGCGACACGACCGTGCTCTCGTTGGCGTCGTTGCACGCACCCGAGATCGGCGCGTTGTTCTGATCACCGCTATAGGAGACCACCCAGCGATAGGTCCCCGCCGAGGTCGGCGTAAACGCCGCCGACGTCACCGGACCACCCGCCACCGGATAGCTCACACCAAGATCGCTGAACACCGGCGCACCGCTACACGTCGCGTCCGCCGGCCCATAGAGACGGAAGTCGACGGTCGCGCCCGGCTGCGGATTGGACCGCCCGGACACGATCACCGTGTCGGTCAACGACCCCGCACCGACCGTGATGTCCGGCGACGCCTGCGTCGCGATGCTCGGCGTCGCACGCGACACGACCGTGCTCTCGTTGGCGTCGTTGCACGCACCCGAGATCGGCGCGTTGTTCTGATCACCGCTATAGGACACCACCCAGCGATAGGTCCCCGCCGAGGTCGGCGTAAACGCCGCCGACGTCACCGGACCACCAGCCACCGGATAGCTCACACCAAGATCGCTGAACACCGGCGCACCGCTGCACGTCGCGTCGCCCGGCCCATAGAGACGGAAGTCGACCGTCGCGCCCGCCTGCGGATTAGACCGCCCGGACACGATCACCGTGTCGGTCAACGACCCCGCACCGACCGTGATGTCCGGCGACGCCTGCGTCGCGATGCTCGGCGTCGCACGCGACACGACCGTGCTCTCGTTGGCGTCGTTGCACGCACCCGAGATCGGCGCGTTGTTCTGATCGCCGCTATAGGAGACCACCCAGCGATAGGTCCCCGCCGAGTCGTCGGCGTAAACGCCGCCGACGTCACCGGACCACCAGCCACCGGATAGCTCACACCAAGATCGCTGAACACCGGCGCACCGCTACACGTCGCGTCGCCCGGCCCATAGAGACGGAAGTCGACCGTCGCGCCCGGCTGCGGATTAGACCGCCCGGACACGATCACCGTGTCGGTCAACGACCCCGCACCGACCGTGATGTCCGGCGACGCCTGCGTCGCGATGCTCGGCGTCGCACGCGACACGACCGTGCTCTCGTTGGCGTCGTTGCACGCACCCGAGATCGACGCGTTGTTCTGATCACCGCTATAGGACACCACCCAGCGATAGGTCCCCGCCGAGGTCGGCGTAAACGCCGCCGACGTCACCGGACCACCAGCCACCGGATAGCTCACACCAAGATCGCTGAACACCGGCGCACCGCTACACGTCGCATCGCCCGGCCCATAGAGACGGAAGTCGACCGTCGCGCCCGGCTGCGGATTGGACCGCCCGGACACGATCACCGTGTCGGTCAACGACCCCGCACCCAACGCGACATCCGCCGAGGCGGTCGTCGCGATCGTGGGCTGCGCCCGCAGGACCGTCGTCCCGTCGGAGGTACCGCGGGCCGAGGCGGTGATCGTCCCCTGGCGCTGCGTGTTGTCGAGGATCTGTACGGTCTGCGTGCCGGGCTGGACGGGGTTCTGATCGATGTCGGGCCGCTTGAGGACGTCGAACCCGAAGCCGATCCGGCACAGCGAGCCGGCGCTCGGCAGCACGACGTGCGCCCCGCCCTGGGGCGTGAAGCGCAGGGTGCCGAACGTCGGGTCGATCGGCGTCACGTCGAACACCATCCCGGCGCAGGCAGTGCCGATCTGCCCCTGCGCCGTCGGTGTCAGCGCGAACACTCCGGGATCAGCACCCGCCGGCGTGCAGACGGAGAAGGCGCCGAGCTGGCCGCACGAGGGGATCAGCGTGATGCCGGGATCGCCGGCGGGGCAAGGAAACGGATCGCCGGCGTTGCACACGGTGTTCGGCGAGCTGTCGTTGGGCGGGGTGTTGTCGTTGCGCACCTCGATCGTGGCGGCCGTCCCCGTGTCGCCCACCGCGACCGTGCCCGGAAACGTCGGCGTGGCGCCCGCTACGACGCCCGCCTGCGCGGTCGCGGCGAAGCCGAGGCTCGCACACACGATGACGGCGGCGAACGCCGCGCGGGTGACCGCGCGGCGCCCCGTCCGCGCCCGCCCGACCGGCCGTCGGATCGTGAGCCCGGCGCTGGGCTCGTGCCTACGCACAGGACCAGAATGTCCGCTTCAGCGTCTTCGTCTTGCTGCCCGACGCGGTCTGGAAGCGGACCTGCGTCGTCAGGCGATGGCGCCCGCGCTTGAGCGTGCTCGGCCGCATCCGCGCGGCGAAGCGCGTGCCGCGGTAGTTGGCCCGCGTGCGGCGGGCGACGCGCCTGCCGTCGATCCGGAACGTGACGCTCCTGATCGAGCGGCCCTTGACGTACACGTTGAACGAGCTCTTGCGGCAGCCCTTCTTCGGGGCCTGCACGACGATCGAGGCGCGCGCCGCCGTTAGCGGGTTGCAGCCACCGGAGTCCTGGCACTTCGGGTTGACGGTCATGCCCAGCGACGTGCCGCGCGCCGAGGCGGTCAGGAAGCTCGACGGATCGCCCGAGCGCATCGTGACGTCGACGATCTGCACGGTCTGCGCGCCGGCCGTGCCGGGGTCCTGGTCGACCGTCGGCAGCTTGAGCACGTCCATCGTGAAGTTGATCCGGCAGACCGTCCCCGGCGCGGGGAGGATCACGTGCGCGCCACCCTGGGGCGTGAATCGCAGCTGGCCGAAGGTCGGGTCGATCGGCGTGATGTCGAAGACCATGCCGGCGCACGCCGTGCCCGGGGCGCCGGTGCCCGTCGGCGGGATCGCGATGACGCCAGGATCGGCTCCGGCCGGGGCGCAGACCGAGAACGCGCCCAGCTGTCCGCAGGACGGGATCAGCGTGATGCCGGGGTCGCCGATCGGACAGGGAAACGGGTCGCCGTTGTTGCAGACGACGCTCGAGACCTGTGGAGGCGTGTTGTTGTTGTTGACCTCGATGCTGACGGGCACGCCCGTGTCACCTTCGTTGACCGACGTCGGGAAGGTGGGGCCGGCGCCGGCACCCATCCCCGCGAAGGCGGTGCCTGGCAGGAGGACCAGCGCCAAGCAGCAGAGTGCTCCGACGAAGGCCATTAGCGCACCGTGAAACGGTGCGCGCACGCGGCGCAACATATGTACTCCCCAATCGTTGTTCCCCGACCGCGACGGCGACATGGTCGACGGCGGTGTACCGCCCGGCAAGCTACCAGAGAACTGGGCGTTCGCAACACGCTCTGCACCGATTTGCCGCGTGAACCTGAACAGCGCGACGCATCGTCGGCGCTCCAGGTCGTGCGCGCGCGCTCAGCGCGAGGGCGTCACCAGCCTCCGTCGTCGCCGCGCCGGATCGCCGCCTGCGCCGCCGCCACCCGCGCGACCGGCACGCGAAACGGCGAGCAGGACACGTAGTCCAGGCCCGAGTTGTGGAAGAAGTCGATCGAGTCGGGGTCGCCGCCGTGCTCGCCGCAGACGCCGAGCTTCAGCGAGGCCTTCGCCTTGCGACCCAGCCATGCGCCCATCCGCACGAGCTGTCCGACGCCCGGCGTGTCGAGCGTCTCGAACGGCGAGCGGTCGAAGATCTTGGACTCGATGTACGGCGCGAGGATCTTGCCCTCGATGTCGTCGCGGCTGAAGCCGAGCGCCGTCTGCGTGAGGTCGTTGGTCCCGAACGAGAAGAAGTCGGCGTGCTCGGCGATCGTGTCCGCCAGAAAGCACGCCCGCGGCAGCTCGATCATCGTTCCGACGAGGAAGTGCTCGCGCGCGACGCCCTCCTCCTCGGCGACGCGCAGGATGATGTCCTTGATGAGCTCGAGCTCGCGCTCGTAGTCGATCAGCGGGACCATGACCTCGAGCTTGGGCGGGTGGCCCATGCTCTTCGTCACCGCGCACTGTGCGCGCATGATCGCGCGAACCTGCATCTCGTAGATCTCGGGGTGCAGGATCGCCAGGCGGCAGCCGCGCGTGCCGAGCATCGGGTTGACCTCGCGCAGCGCGTGCGCGCGCGGGTCGTCCTCGTCGGGCGGCAGGAACTCGTGCAGCGGCGGATCGAGCAGGCGGATCGTGACCGGCAGCCCGTCCATCGCCTCGAGGATCTCCTCGAAGTCGCGCTGCTGCAGCGGCAGCAGCTCCGCGAGCGCCGTGCGACGTCCGTCGACCGTGTCGGAGAGGATCATCTCGCGCATCTTCGGCTGGCGGTCGGCGGCCATGAACATGTGCTCGGTGCGGCACAGGCCGATCCCCTCGGCCCCGAACTCGCGCGCCTTGCGGGTGTCCTGCGGGGTGTCGGCGTTCGTGCGGATCCCGAGCCGGCGCAGCTCGTCGGACCACGTCAGCACGCGCTCGAAGTGCTCGCTCATCTGCGGCTCGACGAGCGGCACGTCGTCGACCGTGATCTGGCCGGTCGTGCCGTCGATCGCGATGTGGTCGCCCTCGCACAGCAGCGTGCCGCCGACGCGCAGCTCCTTGGTGGAGAGGTCGATGTCGAGGTCGCTCGCACCCGTGACCGCGGGGCGCCCCATGCCGCGCGCGACGAGCGCCGCGTGGCTGGCCTTGCCGCCCTCGGCGGTGAGGATGCCCTTCGCGGCATGGAAGCCGGCGACGTCCTCGGCCTCGGTGAACGGGCGCACGAGGATGACGTCGCGCCCGGCGGCGGCGGCGTCGACGGCGTCCTGGGCGCTGAAGACGATCTCGCCCTGCGCGGCGCCCGGCGACGCGGCGACGCCCTTGGCGAGCACGGCGTACTCGACGGTCGGGTCGAACGTCGGGTGCAGCAGCGCGTCGAGCTTCTCGCAGTCGATCGTCGTGATCGCCTCGGCCTTCGTCAGCAGGCCCTCCTCGACGGCGTCGCAGGCAAAGCGCACGCCGGCCTGCGCGGGCCGCTTGGCGTTGCGCGTCTGCAGCATGTACAGGCGCCCCTCCTCGACGGTGAACTCGATGTCCTGCATGTCCTTGTAGTGCGCCTCGAGCGTGCGCAGGATGTCCATGAGCTGGTCGTAGGCGTCGGGCAGCTTGGACTGCAGGTCGGCGATGTCGAGCGTGTTGCGCACGCCCGAGACGACGTCCTCGCCCTGGGCGTTGAGCAGGAAGTCGCCCGACGGCTCGGGCTCGCCGGTGACCTCGTCGCGGCTGAACGCCACGCCGGAGCCCGACGTCTCGCCCTTGTTGCCGAAGACCATCTGCTGGACGTTGACCGCGGTGCCCCAGTCGTCGGGGATGCGGTTGATGCGCCGGTAGGCGACGGCGCGGTCGCCCGTCCACGAGTCGAAGACCGCGCGGATCGCCTGCTCGAGCTGGTCGCGCGGCGCCAGCGGGAACTGCTCGCCGGTCTGCTCCTCGAAGATCTCGCGGAAGCGCGCGGTGAGCGCCTTGAGCGCCTCGACGTCGAGCTCGGTGTCCAGCGTGACGTCGTTGTCGCGCTTGGCCTGCGCGATCGCGGACTCGAAGCGCTCGCCGGCGATGCCGCGCACGACGTTGCCGAACATCTGCACGAAGCGCCGGTAGGAGTCCCACGCGAAGCGCGCGTTGCCGGTCCGGCTCGCCAGGCCCTCGACGGACTCGTCGTTGAGGCCGAGGTTGAGCACCGTGTCGAGCATGCCGGGCATCGACTCGCGCGCGCCCGAGCGCACGGAGACGAGCAGGGGGTCGTCGGGGTCGCCCAGCGTCTTGCCCACGGCCTGCTCGAGGCGGGCGAGCGCCTCGTCGACCTCGGCGTCCATCCCCTCGGGGACCGCCTGACTGCCCTCCATGTAGGAGACGCAGGCCTCGGTCGTGATCGTGAACCCGGCGGGGACGCGGTCAGCGCCCAGGATGCGCGTCATTTCGGCGACGTTCGCGCCCTTTCCGCCGAGGAGGTTGCGCATCTCCCGTGAGCCCTCGGCGAAGTCGTACACCCACTTGGTACCTGCTCGAGCGACTCCCATGGCGCGCGATCCTATCTCTCCGCTGCGCGGCGCGATGCGTCGCCTCGAGGGCCGCCGCCGGACGGTCGCCCGACGCCGGCGGCCTGCCCGGGGCGACCTACCCTCGACGCGTCGGCGCCGCGGACGCCGGACGCCAGCGGACGTGGGCGTGATGCTCGACCGTCTCGGCGATCGCGCGCTCGGCCTGGCGCAGCGCGAGCTCGCCCGCGGACGGCACGTCGGCCAGCGCCGACCCGAGGGCGCCGGTCATGAAGGCGTGGGCCTCCTCGCCGAGCGCGAACCCGGTCGCCTCGCAGGCGGTGCAGACGACGCCGCCGGCCGCCCCGCTGAAGGCGGCCAGGTGGTCGGCCTCGCCGCACGACGCGCAGGCGGCGAGCTGCGGCGCCAGGCCGGCGGCGAGCAGCAGCTTCAGCCGGAACGCGAGCTGGTTGGCATGCGTCGCGTGGGAACCGGGCCGGCCCGCGCCGGCATCGAGCAGCCCGAGCTCGTTGCAGAGCAGCGCGTAGACGCCAGGATGCGCCTCGTCGGTCTCGAACAGCCGCGCGACGGCGTCGCACGCGCGCGCGGCGCTGTCGAGCGCGGGACCGTCCTCGCGCAGCCGCGGGTGGCCGTCGACGGTCTGCGCGCTCGTCACGGTCAGCAGCTCGCCGCGACCCTCATAGAGCACGAGGTGCAGGCGAAAGAACGGCTCCAGACGGCCCCCGAAGCGGCTCTTCGTGCGCCGCACGCCCTTGGCGATCGCGCTGATGCGGCCACGCTGCGGGGTGTAGAGATGCAGGATCCGGTCGGCCTCCCCGTAGCGCATCGAGCGCAGCACGACGGCCTCGGTCTTCGATGCGCCGGCCATTACACTGTTGGCGTCATGAGAACGATGCAGATCTACACGAAAGAGGGCTGCAAGTTCAGCGGCCAGCTCCGGGAGCTCCTCGACGAGCGAGAGATCCCGTACGAGGAGACGCTCATCAAGCTCGACTCGCCCGAGCACCACGCGCTCGGCGAGCGCGCGGGATCGATGAAGCTCCCGCAGGCGTTCATCGGCGTCATCCCGCTGGGCAGCGCCGCGGAGGTCCAGGCGGCATCGATCAACGGCATGCTCGACGACCTGCTCGTCGACTGAGCATGCGCAAGGTCACCGTCTACAGCGACGAGATCTGCACGCTCTGTCATTCGGTGGAGAACCTGCTCAACGTCCGCGAGATCCCATACGAGAAGGTCATGATCGCGGAGGGCTCGGACGAGCACGAGCAGCTCGCCGAGCGCTCCGGACTGCGCTCGCTGCCGCAGGTCTACGTCGGCAGCCTGCTCGTCGGCGGCTACCAGGAGACGCTCGCCGCCGACCAGGCGGGCATGCTCGCCGACCTGCTCGTCGACTGAGCGGCCGCGGCTACCCTTCGCTGGGCCATGCCCGACGTCGTCGTCTACACGACCGAGTCCTGCTCGTACTGCACGCGCGTGAAGATGCTCTTGCGCGCGCGCGAGATCGACTTTCGCGAGGAGAACCTGGCGGGCAGGCCCGACGCGGTCGTCGAGCTCGCCGAGCGCACCGGCATGATGACGCTGCCGCAGGTCGTCGTCGACGGCATCCTCGTCGGCGGCTACCAGGAGACCGCGGCCGCCGACCAGTCCGGCCTGCTGACGGACCTGCTGACGACGTAGCCGCGGCGGCGCCCGCGCGGCCGCGCCGCGGCCGGCGCGAAGATGCTGCGCCGGCTACACCGCCCGGCGCGCGCGTGGGCGCGCCTGGCAGACCTCGCAGGCGTAGGTGCCGCGCCCGGCGGCGACGAACTTGCGCACCGCGGTGCCGCAGACCGTGCACGGCTCGCCCTCGCGGCTGTGGACGAGGAACTCGTCCTGGAACGCGCCCTTGACGCCGTCGGGGTGGCGGAAGTCGTCGATCGACGCGCCGCCGGCGCCGAGCCCGGCCTGCAGCGACGCGATGACGGCGTCGCGCAGCGCCGCCACCTGCGTGCGCCTCAGCGTCCCCGCGCTGCGCAGCGGATGGATCCGCGCGCGGAAGAGCGCCTCGTTGGCGTAGATGTTGCCCACGCCGGCGACGCGGCGCTGGTCGAGCAGCAGCGCCTTGATCGGGGTGCGGCGCTTGCGCGTCTGCAGGTACAGGTGCTCTGTCGTGAACTCGGGGCCGAGCGGCTCGACGCCGAGCCGGGCGGCGAGGAACTCGTCGAGCGCGTCGCCGCCGAGGACGAGCTCGCCGGTCCCGAAGCGGCGCGGGTCACAGAAGCTGAGGACGTGGCCGTCGTCGAGCTCGAGGCGGACGCGCACGTAGGGGGTCGCCGCCGGCGCGTCGTAGAGGACGGTCCCGGTCATGCGCAGGTGCATGAGCAGGTAGACCTCGTCCTGCGCCTCCCAGATGAGGTACTTGCCGCGCCGCGCCAGGCGCTGCACGGCGCGGCCCTCGAGCGCGTGGCGCAGCTCCGTCGGCGCCAGCGGCGCACACCACTTGGCGTCGCGCACGTCGAGCCCGGCCAGCGTCCGTCGCTCGACGAGCGGCGCGAGGCGGCGGCGGATCGTCTCGACCTCGGGCAGCTCGGGCATCCCCCAAGTATCGCCGCGAAGGCTCGGCACGGCCGCCGACCGGGTGGTTCACTGTGAGGCCATGAGCGATCACAGCCCCGACCTGCGCGCCTCCGACGACGAGCGCGAGCGCGCGGCGGGCGTCCTGCGCCGCGCGACGAGCGAAGGGCGCCTCGACGTCGACGAGCTCGAGGAGCGCCTGGGCCGGGTCTACGCGGCGCGCACGGGGGCCGAGCTGCAGCAGCTCGTGGCCGACGTCAGCTCCGAGGCGCTGTCCGGCGCCGAGCCGCCCGCCGCCGCAGCGGTGGCCGTGCGCGAGGGGCCGGGCGGCGACGCCTGGATCGTCTCGATCATGGGCGGCAGCGAGCGGCGCGGTTTCTGGCGGATCGCGCCGCGCTGCACCGTCGTCAACGTCATGGGCGGCAGCGACATCGACCTCTGCGACGTCGAGCTCTCCGCCGCGACGACCGACCTGAACGTCTACTCGCTCATGGGCGGAGGCGACGTCCGCGTTCCCGACGGGGTCCGCGTCGAGGTGTCCCGCTTCGCCCTCATGGGTGGTCACGACATCCGGCTCGGCGACGCCCCGCTGCCGGCCGACGCCCCGGTCATCCGCCTTCGTCTCGTGTCGATCATGGGCGGATGCGACGTGCGGCGTGGCCGCCGGCGCCGGCGCCGGCGCGACCGCGGGCTGGGCGCCGCGCGGCGGCGCGGCGAGCTGGACTCGTAGCGTCGACGACCCGCGAGCCCCGCCCGCCGGGTCGGACTCAGAGAAACGAGCGTCCCGGCAGCCCCGGCGCGTCGGCCCCCGTCAGCCAGCGCAGCACGCTCGCGCCGACGTCGGCGAGCGCGCCGTCGTGGCGGCGCCCGCCGTGGCCTTCGAAGCGCGCCAGCAGCGGGACGTGCTCGCGCGTGTGGTCGCTGTGCGGCGCCGCCGGATCGCAGCCGTGGTCGGCCGTGACGACGAGCAGGTCGCCGGGCCCCAGCGCGTCGAGCCACTCCCCCACGCCGGCGTCGATCGCCTGCAGCGCCGCGTGGAAGCCGGCCGTGTCCTTGCGGTGGCCGTAGACCTGGTCGGTCTCGACGAGGTTCGTGAACACGAGCCCCGCGTCGAGCTCGCGCACGAGCCCGGCGGTCTCGGCCAGCGCGCGCTCGTTCGTGGCCCCCGGGTGAGCGTGGTCGATGCCCCGGCCGGCGAAGAGGTCGCAGACCTTGCCGACCGCGTGCACCGGCACGCCCCTGGCGCGCAGCTCGTCGAGATAGGTCCGGCCCGGCGGCGGCACCGACAGGTCGTGGCGCCCCTCCGTGCGGCGAAACGCGCCCGGCTCGCCGCGAAACGGGCGCGCGATGACGCGCCCGACCGCGTGCTCGCCGGTCATGACGGCGCGCGCGGCGCCGCACGCGGCGTGCAGCTCCTCCTCGCTGAGCCGGTCGACGTGCGCGGCGATCTGCAGCACGGAGTCCTGCGAGGTGTAGAGGATGAGCGCGCCGCCGGTCAGGTGCTCGGCGCCGAAGTCGTCGATCGCCGCGATGCCGTTGTAGGGCCGGTTGCAGATGAAGCGCCGGCCGGTCGCCTGCTCGAGCGCGCGCAGGACCTCGTCGGGGAAGCCGTCGCGGTAGGTGGGAAGCGGCGCCGCAGCGATCGCGCCCATGAGCTCCCAGTGGCCGGTCGTCGACTCCTTGCCCGGGCCGCGCGCAGCGAGGCGGCCGTGCAGGACCGGGCGCTCCGCGGGCGGCACGCCCGCCAGCGGCGCGACGCAGCCCAGCCCGAGCGCGGCGAGCGCGGGCAGGCGCAGCCCGCCGACGGCGAGCGCCACGTGCGCCAGCGTGTTGGACCCCGCGTCGCCGTAGTCGGCCGCGTCGGGCAGCGCGCCGATGCCGCACGCGTCCGCCACGACGACGAACGCCCGCCGCGTCACGGGCCCTTCGGCGTGCTCAGCTGCAGCGAGCGCGTCATCGGCCCGAACGTCTGCTCGTCGATGCGCGCGAACTGCTTCGGCGGCGCGATGGCGTCCATGACGACCTCCACGCCGTGCCCGTAGGCGTGCAGCGAGCGCATCGAGCGCTGGACCGTCGCGTTCGTGAGGTTCGTGCCGGTCCCGACGACCTCGACCGCGCGCAGGCCGCGCTTGACGACCAGCCGCGTCGAGGTGAGCTTGAACGTCGGGTCGCGGCTCTCGATCTGCGCGACGAGCGCCCGGCGGGCGGCATCGAGCTGCGCGCGCGTCTGCGGCAGCGGCTCCGTGCGGGGGTAGCGCCAGATGGCGACCTGGGCGCTGCCGATCACGACCGTCGCGACGTGCGGCGCGTCGCCGGGCAGCACGCGCCAGTTCGTCGGCGCCCGGAAGCGGATGCTCTGGCGCTCGAAGCCGACCGTGCGAAACGCCTTCGGCGCGGGCGCGAGCGCGATGTCGGGGACGGGGGTGCGCTCGTTGCCGCAGCCGGCCACGAGGGCTGCCAGCACGGCGACGGCGAGTGACGTCAGGGCGCGTTGCACCCCGGCATTCTGTCAAGCGCCCGGCGCGGACCCCGCGCCGGCGCGCGGATGGGCCCGGAAGTACACGTCCTTCAGGCGATCTGCCGACAGGTGCGTGTAGATCTGCGTCGTCGCCACGTCGGCGTGCCCGAGCATCTCCTGCAGCGAGCGCAGGTCGCAGCCGCCCGCCAGCAGGTGCGTCGCGAACGTGTGGCGCAGCGTGTGCGGGCTCATGCGGCCGGCGAGCCCGGCGCTCGCCGCGTGGCGCTGCACGATCTTGTAGAGGCCCTGCCGCGTCAGCCCGTGCCCGCGGTGGTTGACGAACAGGTGGCGCTCGTCGCGCAGGCCGACGAGCTTGGGGCGCCCGTGCTCGAGGTAGGCGCGGGCGGCCATGATCGCCTGGCGGCCGACCGGGATGAGGCGCTGCTTGGAGCCCTTGCCGTGCGCGCGCACCACGCCCGCCCGCAGGTCCACGCCGGCGACGGTCAGGTCGACGGCCTCGCTGGCCCGCAGCCCGCAGGCGTACATGACCTCGAGCAGCGCCCGGTCGCGCAGCGCCGCGGGCGCGCCGCCGCGGGGCGCGGACAGCAGCGCGGCGACCTCGCCGCGGGTCAGCACCTGCGGGAGCCTCTGGCTCTTGCGCGGCGAGCGCAGGTCGGCGGTCGGGTCGTGGGAGATGATCTCCTCGCGCCGCAGGTGGCGATAGAACGAGCGCAGGCAGGCCGTCTTGCGCTGGATCGTCGCGGGCGCGACCGGCGGGCGCTGCGGCCCGCCCGCGCTCAGCTCGCAGAGAAACCGCGCGAGCTCGGCGTGGCCGACCGTCGTGACGTCCAGGCGGTCGCGGGCGAGGAAGTGCCCGAACTGCAGCAGGTCGGAGCGGTATGCCTCCAGCGTGTTGCGCGAGAGCGCGCGCTCGAACTCCAGGTAGGCGAGGAAGTCGAGCACGTGGTGCTCGAAGGGGCGCGTGACGCGATCGCTGTGGACGACGGCCATGGCAGCTGGATTCGCCGTCGGCGGCGTCCTCCATGCAGATGCAACGCGCCGTGCGCCGCGCTCGCGCTACGCGCTCAGAGGTGCGCGCGCAGCCACTGCAGCCCGATGACGGTCTTCGCGTCGTCCGTCGCCGCCAGCGCGGCGTCGAGGTCGGCCAGCGGCCAGCGCACGATCTCGATGCGCTCGTCGGGATCGGGCCGCGTGTCGTCGCCGCGCAGGCCGCGCGCCGCGAAGAGATGCACGAGCTCGTCGCTGTAGCCGCTGGACGCCTGGTAGGAGCGCACGTGCTCCCAGCGCTCGGCGCGGCGGCCGATCTCCTCGGCGAGCTCGCGCTGCGCGGTCTGCAGCGGCGACTCGCCGTCGACGTCCATCTTGCCGGCGGGCAGCTCGAGGGTGTGCTCGAGCACCGCCTCGCGGGGCTGACGCACGAGCCAGACGTGCTCGTCGTCGACGGCGACGATCGCGACCGCGTCGTCGCGGCGGACGATCTCGCGCTGCACCTCGTCGCCGTCGCCGTGGCGGAAGCGCTCGATGCGGACGGTGAACTGGCTGCCCGCGTAGACGGTCTCGCCGCCGAGCGGCTCGATCGTGCGATCCGCGCTCATCCGAGCTGCTCCAGCGCGGCGCCGGCCGCCAGCGCGGCGGCGAAGAAGAGCGGGTCCTCGCGCCCCATCGAGCGCGTCGGCAGGCCGCTGCTGGCATAGCCGTCGAGGTCGGTCGCGAACGAGCGCCAGTCGTGGCGCTCGTCGCCGGGGTCCTCGCCCTCGGGCAGCCCCACGACGACGGGCGCGAGGAGCAGGTCGAGCACCGTCCGCGTGTGATGGCTGATGCCGCGGTGGCGGGCGCGCAGGTCCGTGCAGGACATCCGCGCCACGACGAGCGTCGGGCAACCGAGCGCCAGCGCGGTGTGCGCCGAGTCCAGCGCGACCAGGCCGCCGTGTCCGAACGCCGATCCCGAGCCGAGGATCCCGGGACCCGGGCCGGCGACCGCGGCGTCCCAGCCCAGCTCGGTCAGCCCGTGGTGCAGCGCGGCGGCGGTCGTGATCGACTCGCCGTCGGCGCCCCCGTAGGCGGTCCCGGCCGTCAGATGACCGGCGAGCAGCCCGCCGTCGCGCAGCTCGCGCACGACGCACGAGTGCCCGCCCGGCAGCGCGCCGCCCGCCGTCTGCACGTAGCCGAGCCGCGCTCCCGAGCCCGCCGCCTGCGCATGGGCCCAGGCGAGCGGGGCAAGCTGGCCGTGGAGGGCGAGCACGGCGACGGGCCGGCGCAGCGGCAGCTGCGCCTGCCGCGGGGTCGCCTCGGCGTCGCCCTCCTCGACGGGCAGCACGGCGTGCTGCAGGCTCGTGTAGTTGAGCTTCATGACGTGCGCGCGCGGCGTGCCCTCGCCGTCGAGGCCCCTGGTGAGGTTGACGTGGACGACGTCGAAGCCGCCCGAGCCCAGGCCGAGCTCGACGGCCTCGACGTTGACGACGACCTCGTCGCCCGGCTGCGCGGCCCCGACGAGGCCGACGTCGGCGATCGCCGTACGGCGCTCCTCGCCGACCTGGATCGCCAGGCGCTGCTGCATCGGCTCGGCGGGCCCGACCGCCAGCACGGTGGCGCGCCTCAGTCGGAGCATGCGTCCAGCAGGGCGTACACGACGTCGAGCATGCCCTCCAGCGCGGCGACGCTCACGCGCTCGTCGGGCTCGTGGTTGGCCTCGGTGCCGTTGGCGAGGTTCGTGCAGTGAACGCCGGCCGCCTCGAGGGCGTTGGCGTCCGACGCGCCGCCGGTGGGGCGCAGCGCCGGCGTGTAGCCGCAGGCGCGCAGCGCCCGCTGGGCCGCGGCGACCGCGGGCGCGCCGGCGGCCTGGCGGTAGCCGTCGAACACCCGCTGCGTCGTGACGTCGACGTCGCAGAAGCACGCCGGCGTGTTCGCGGCGTCGTGGATGTGGGCGATGATCTCGGCGACGACGTCGCCGGCCCTGCCGGCGTCCAGCGAGCGCGCCTCCCCCACGATCCGGCAGCCGCCGGGGACGATGTTCGTCCCGCCCCGCTGGCCGCCCTCGATCGTCGACACGTTCGCGGTCGTCTGCTCGTCGATCCGTCCCAGCGCCATCGCGGTGACCGCCCGCGCGGCGGCCTCGATCGCGCTGCGCCCGGCCTCCGGGCGGATGCCCGCATGGGCCGCCGTCCCGTGGAAGTCGGCCTCGAAGCGGTAGCACGTCGGCGAGGCGACGATGATCTCCCCGATCGGCGATGCGTGGTCGAAGACGTAGCCCCAGTCGCTGCGCAGGATCGCGACGTCGAACGCCTTCGCGCCGGCGAGCCCGTTCTCCTCGCCGACCGTGAACAGCAGCTCGAGGCCGACGGGCGCGCCCTCGACCGCGCAGCGGCGGGCGACCTCGAGGATGACCGCGACCGCCGCCTTGTTGTCGGCGCCGAGGATCGTGTCGCCGGCGCTCACCCAGCCGCCGTCGACGACGACGGGCTCGATGACGCCGGGCTCGGGCACCGTGTCCAGGTGCGCGCAGAGCAGGATCGTGCGCGCGCCGCGCCCGGGGATCCGGGCGAGCAGGTTGCCGCACTCGGCGCCGACCTCGGCGGCGACCCCGTCCTCCTCGACGTCCACGCCCATCGCGGCGAGCTCGCGCGCGACGTCCTCGGCCATCGCCCGCTCCCGCCCGAACGGGCTGGCGATCGCGCACAGCCGGGCGAACGTCTCGTTCAGGCGGCGGCGCTCGACGTCTGAGGCGGGGCGCATGGGCGTCAGTCTGACGCAGCGGGCAGCGGCGGCGCCGGGCCATCGGTCGACGCCGTGGCCGGGCGCGCGCACGCGCGGCACGACCTTGACCGGCCTTCGGGGGCGCACTACGGTGACTGGCATGCTCGTCGCGGCGCGACCCGAGTCGGCCGGGGCCCAGTCGCCCCCGGCACCTCGCCCCGGCGGCCCGCACGCGCCGCCGGCGCCACAGCAGGGCTGCCTCGCGTGCGGCACCGCCTGCGGCGGCGGCTGCAGCGGCGACGGCGCCACGCAGCCGGCGGTCCGGCGCCCGCCTGCGATGCCGCGCGGCGGTGAGCTCGCGGACGCTCAGCGGCGTCGAGATCCACTTGATCGGCTCCTGGCGCGCGCCGTGGTCGCGCGCGTCAGCGGGTCGCCCGGTGCGAGCGGAGCAGGCGGCGGAGGAGGCGGCGGCGGCGGTCCGATCCTTCCGATCGTCGCGGCCAACTGCTCGGTCGACGTCCGCGCGACGCACATCGGCGGCATCCTCGCCAATCTCCCGATCTGGCATCTCTTCGTCGTCACCACCGATGGCGCCGGCGTCGAACGCTACTACCGCGGCGGTCCGGGCGGGCCCGGCGGCGACCCGACCTATGGGTCGATCACCACCAACGACGGCCCGTACGTGCCCGGCACGGTCGACTGGTCACCGGGCGCGCCGTCGCGGACCGTCATGGCCGGACCCGCCGCCTGCGGTCACGACGCCTGCCTGACCGCTGAGCTGCGCCGCATCGACGCGACCACAACGCCGTACCGCCCGACGGGGCCGAACTCGAACACGACGGCGGCCACGATCCTGGCCAACTGCAACATCCCGCTCGGCAAACCGGTGTGGGTTGCGCCGGGCTGGGGCCACGCACCGATCTGACGCCATGGACTGGTCGGCGAAGAGCGATCCCTCGGAGATCGAGCAGGAGCTCCGCGACGCGCTGTCGGACGATGCCACGCCCGGCGACGTCCATGCGTTCGCGCGCTCCAACGGCCTTGAGTGCTCTGACCTCGTCGACGACGTCATCCACTGCTCGGCGCCCGCGCGCAGTCGCATGCGGTTCGTCGCCGGCAAGTGGCTGCTGCGTTTCGTCTTCGAGGACGATCGGCTGCAGCGCATCGAGGTCCAGAAGGGCCTGACCGGACCCTGAGGCGTCACGGGTCCCCGGGACCGCCCCGACGCCGCCGAGCGTCGCCTCGTGGGTCATCCAGGGTGAGACGTTCGTGGATGACCCGCTATTGGGTCGCGGTCGGCAGCGACCGTACGGCGAGGCACTCCCGGGACCGCTCGAGCGCCGCGCCGACGAACTCGCGAAACAGCGGCGCGGGCCGCTCGGGGCGCGACTTGAACTCGGGATGGAACTGGGAGGCGACGAAGAACGGGTGCTCCTCGAGCTCGATCATCTCGACGAGCCGCTCGTCGGGCGAGGTGCCGCTCACGACGAGGCCCGCCGCCTCCAGGCGCCGGCGCAGGAAGAGGTTGACCTCGTAGCGGTGGCGATGGCGCTCGTAGATGACCGCCTCGCCGTAGAGCTCGCGAGCGCGCGTGTCGGCATGGATCTTCACCGGGTCGGCGCCGAGGCGCATCGTCCCGCCGAGGTCGGAGATCTCCTTCTGCTCGGGCAGCAGGTCGATGACCGGGTGCGGCGTCTCGGGATCGAACTCCGTCGAGTTGGCGCCCTCGAGGCCGACGATGTCGCGCGCGAACTCCATGACGGCGATCTGCATGCCCAGGCACACGCCCAGATAGGGGATCTGCTGCTCGCGGGCGACGCGCGCGGCGCGGATCTTGCCCTCGATCCCGCGGCCGCCGAAGCCGCCGGGGATGAGGATCCCGTCCGCGGCGCCGAGGCGCGCGAGCGCGGTGGCGTCGCCGTCCAGCGCCTCCGAGTCGACCCAGTCGACGTCGATCGTGACGTCATGGTGAACGCCCGCATGGCGCAGCGCCTCGCAGACCGAGAGGTAGGCGTCCTTCAGCGCGACGTACTTGCCGACGAGCGCGATCTTGACGCTGCCCTGCGACGCGGCGGCGCGGCGCGTGATCTCCTCCCACTCAGAGAGGTCCGGCTGGGGCGCCTCGATCGAGAAGTGCTCGCAGATGAGGTCGTCGACGCCCTCGTCGGCGAACCACAGCGGCACCTTGTAGATGTTGTCGACGTCCTTGGCGCTGATGACCGCGCTCACCGGCAGCGACGCGAAGAGCGCGATCTTCTTGCGGATGTCCGCGCCCAGCTCGGACTCCGAGCGGCACAGGAGCATGTCGGGCTGGATGCCGATCCGGCGCAGCTCGTTGACCGAGTGCTGCGTGGGCTTGGTCTTCAGCTCGCCGGCGTGGCCGATGTAGGGAACGAGCGTGAGGTGGATGAACATGCAGTCGCGGCGGCCGACGTCGACCTGGAACTGGCGGATCGCCTCGAGGAACGGCAGCGACTCGATGTCGCCCACCGTGCCGCCGATCTCCGTGATCACGATGTCGGCATCCTGCGTCTCGGCGAGCAGCCTCACGCGCTGCTTGATCTCGTCGGTGATGTGCGGGACGACCTGCACGGTGCCGCCGAGGTAGTCGCCGCGCCGCTCGCGGCGGATCACCGAGTTGTAGATGCCGCCCGCGGTGACGTTCGACGCCCGCGACGTGTTGGAGTCCGTGAAGCGCTCGTAGTGGCCGAGGTCGAGATCGGTCTCGGCGCCGTCCTCGGTGACGAAGACCTCGCCATGCTGGTAGGGCGACATCGTGCCCGGGTCGACGTTGATGTACGGGTCGAACTTCTGCAGGCCGACGCTCAGTCCCCGTGCCACGAGCAGGCGCCCGATCGACGCCGCCGCGATGCCCTTGCCGAGGGAGGAGACGACGCCGCCGGTGATGAAGATGAAGCGGGTCTTGCGCTGGTCTGGGGACGGCATCGTCACTTGGGCCTCCCGAGCGAGTCTAGGTGGCGCAGCCCCGGAATCTTCTCGATCACGGCGGAGATCGACCGAAACTCGCCGAAGAGATTCAGTGCCACGAGGATGGCGAGCGCGATGAGCTGCTCGCTCGGGTCCAGCGTGAGCACGATCCACAGCCCCGCGAGGCCGCCGATCGCGTTGGATCCCGCGTCGCCGAGCATCGCCTTCTCGCGCAGGTCCAGCCAGCCGACGACGAGCACCGGCGCCACGAAGATGCCCAGGCCGGCGAGCGCCGCCGTGTTCTGCGTCGCGGCGGTCAGGCCGATGCCGAGCAGGACGAAGGTCTTGACGCTGCGCCCCGGGCGCAGGTCGAGCAGGTTGAACGCGTTCGCGGCGAGCACGAGGACGGCGGTCGCCAGCAGGAAGTCGGCCTTCGAGCCGGGCAGCGAGGAGGCGACGAGCAGCGCGAGGCCGAGCGTGCCGCCGGCCTTCAGCAGGCCCGTCGACAACGAGCCGCCGAGGAGGTCCCTGCCGTGCCCGCGCCAGCCGCGGCCCGAGCCCGCGACGACGTCGTCGACGAGCCCCAGCAGCGCGATCCCGGGCACGAAGACGATCGCGAAGCCGAGGTTGTCGGGGTAGACGTCCAGATCGGCCAGGCGCGCGAGCAGCATCACGGGGATGAGCGCGATGAGCGCCGCCGGGACGAGCACGAGCCCGAGCGGGACCGGCAGCGTGCGCCCGCGGTAGTTCTCGCGGCTGAGCCCCGCTTCGGAGAGCCGCTTGAGCACCAGCGGCGTGAGGGCCACGGCGGCGAGCAGCGAGAAGACGAACGGCAGGGCTTGCACCGGGACTGGAACCTAGCGGGGACGCCGGACGAAGGCGGCGGTGGGTGCGCTCACCGGGCGCGCCCGACGACCGGCGGAAGCAGTGCCTGCGCGCTGTCGCGGCGTCCGTAGGCGCCCTGTGCGCCGTCCAGGACGAAGACGAGCGCCGCCTCGCCCGCCCGCTCGTCGACGTTGTCGACCGTCGACAGCTCGCGGTCGCGAAACCAGCCGATCGACGACGGCTCGGCGGCGCGCCGCTCGACGCCGACGACCTTGACGTCGGTCTGCAGGAGGCCGCGGACGATGCCGTCGTACAGCGCGGCGCGGCGCTTGGCCACCGTCTCGTCGGCCGGCTCGCGCGCGCTGCGCATGACGACGACCCCGTCGAGCCCGCCGAAGCGCCCGCTCAGCGACTGCAGGACGGCGCTGCGCACCCGGCCGACGAGCCGGCCGTCCTGCACCATCTGGATGCCGAGCCGCTTGCCGAACTCGCCGACGAGCTTGGGATTGCGGGCGAGGTTGGCGTAGCGGGTGCCGCGCGCGCGCTGGCCGATCGCCGCGAGGTCGAAGCGCTCGCGGACGACCGCGACGAGCGAGAGGTCGGCGCCCGTCGGCTCGAGCGTCTCGCGGATGACGTCCGGCGCGTCGTCGTCGTTGCCCAGCAGCACGAGCCCGATGCGCCGTCCGCGCAGCTGTCCGCCGGTGAGGATCGGGTAGGCGGCGTCGGCGAAGCGCTGCTGCTCGCGCAGCAGCGACGTGGCCTCGTCGCGCGCCTGGTTGGCCTCGCGCACGTCGGAGCGCAGCGAGTCGCGCAGATCCTGGCGCGCCGTCGACACGAGCTCCTTGTCGCCGATCGCCACGCCGAGCAGCAGCCCGACGACGAGCGCGATGAAGACGGCCGCCAGCGACAGCGCGTGGTAGCGGAAGTCGAACATTCAGCGTCGGCGGCTCACTCGAACCCGAGCACGACTTCGAGCTTGAGCCACATGAGGTCTGCGACGTCGCGCAGGCCCGGCGTCAGCACGACGATGACCAGCAGGCACAGCAGGCCGGCGAGCGCGACCATGACGACGGGCCGGCGCCCCGGCAGCGGGCGGTACAGCCGGTTGACGCCCTTGGCGTCGACGAGGATCTCGCCGAGCCGCAGCCGCGTCAGGAACGTGGACGCCATCCCGCGGCGGTTCTTGTCGAGGAACTCGACGAGGTTGAACTGCGAGCCGACCGAGACGATGAGCTCGGCGCCCTTCTCGGCGGCGATGAGCATCGCGACGTCCTGGCTCGTGCCCGGCGCGGGCACGAGCTTGAACGGCAGGTCCAGCGACTCGAGGTGCTCGCGCCCCGGGGCGCGGCCGTCCGGGTAGGCGTGGACGACGAGCTCGGCCCCGCAGCGCAGCGACTCCTCGCTGGCGGAGTCCATGTCGCCGACGATCATGTCCGGCCGGAAGCCCTCCGCGATGAGCGCGTTGGCCCCGCCGTCGACGGCGATGATGCGCGGGCGCACGTCGCGGATGTACGGGCGCAGCATCCGCAGGTCCTGCTGGTGGTCGACCCCGCGCACGACGATGAGCGCGGGCCGGTCGCGAAAGTCGGTGTCGAAGCGCGGCAGCTCGATCCGGCCGGAGAGCAGCTCGCGCTCCTCGAGCATGTGCTCGATCGTGTTCTTCGCGAAGGCCTCGAGCGCGTCGCCGATCTCACGCCGGCGCTCGTCGGTCGCGGCGCGCACCGCGACGGGCTCCTGCACCGCGCCGCTGGCGAGCGTCTTTCCGGCGCGCACGACGTCGCCGCCGGTGACCGTGACCGTGTCGCCGTCGCGCAGCCGTTTGAAGATCGACGCGTCGGGAAGGTCGACGAGATGGATGCCGGCCTGGACGAGCAGCAGCGGCCCCATGTTCGGGTAGGCCCCGGTCGAGGACGGGCTGCAGTTGAGCACCGCCTGGACGCCGGCCGCGATGAGGTCCTCGGCCGAGACGCGGTCCAGGTCGCGATGGTCGAGCACGGCGATCGCCCCGGGGTCGAGGGTCTTGACGAGGAGCTTCGTACGCCGACCCAGGCGGACGCTTCCGGTCACCTCGCGAGCGGTGGCGATGGCCATCGCAGGAGTCTAGAAGGGCGTGTTAACGGCATGCGAAGAGCCTTCGGGGACGGCTGCTAGCGTGTTCGGGACTGTGTTCCTCCCGCTTGCGGCGGTCTCGGAACAGCGGTTGACGGACGTGTGCGGCGAGGACCCGGGCTTCTTCTGCCGGTGGGTGCTCGGCGGCACGGACGACCGTGCCCTCGCCGAGCTCGCAGACAACCTCCTCGGCACGACGCTGACGATCGTGGCGATCCTCGTCGGCGCGCTCGTCATCAACCGGATCGTCGGTCGCGGGGTCAAGCGCGCGCTGCGCACGCTGCACTCCGGCGCGGTCCGCGAGCGCCTCGGCGCGCTGCGCCGGCGCACGCCGAGCGCGCTGCTGGAGACCGCGGAGATCAGCCTGCGCGGCGAGCAGCGCATCACGGCTCTGACGAGCGTCCTGCGCAGCGTCGCCAGCGCCGTCATCTACTCGATCGCCGCGTTCCTCGTCCTCGGCGAGGTCGGCCTGAACCTCGCGCCGCTGCTCGCCGGCGCCGGCATCATCGGCGTCGCGCTCGGCTTCGGCGCCCAGTCGCTCGTGCGCGACTTCCTCTCGGGGCTGTTCATCCTCGTCGAGGACCAGTTCGGCGTCGGCGACATCGTCGACCTCGACTCGCAGACGGCGGGCACCGTCGAGGCGGTCTCGCTGCGCACGACGCGCCTGCGCGCCGTCGACGGCACCGTCTGGCACGTGCCCAACGGCGAGATCCGCCGCGTCGGCAACAAGAGCCAGCACTGGTCGCGGGCGCTGCTGGACATCGAGGTCGCCTACGACACGAGCATCGACCACGCCAGGGCGGTCATCAAGTCCGTCGCCGACGGTCTGTGGCGCGAGCGCGAGGACATCCTCGAGGAGCCCGAGGTGTGGGGCGTCGAGAAGCTCGGCTCGCACGCGATCTCGATCCGCCTCGTCGTCAAGACGCGGCCCGCCGACCAGTACCCGGTCAGCCGCGAGCTGCGCGAGCGCCTGAAGAACGCCTTCGACGAGCACGGCATCGAGATCCCGTTCCCGCAGCAGGTCGTCTGGCACCGCGGCGAGCCCGCGCCCGAGGTCGCGGCCGACCGCGCGTAGCGAAGGGGCGCGCCTACGCGGCGCGCAGCAGCTCCTCGGCGTGCCGGCGCGCCGCCTCGTCGGCGTCGCCGCCGGCGCCCAGCATCCGCGCGAGCTCGCCGACGACCTCGTCGCCGCGCAGCTCGGTCACCGTCGTCCGGGCCGGCGCGCGCGTGAGGTCCTTGGCGATCGAGAAGTGCCGCGCGGCGAGCGAGGCGACCTGCGGCAGGTGGGTGATGCAGATGACCTGGCGCGCGGCGGCGAGGTCGCGCAGCTGCTCGCCCACGGCGCGGGCCGTCTGCCCGCCGATGCCGGCGTCGACCTCGTCGAAGACGAGCGTCTGCCCGCCGCCGGCGCCGGCGGCCGCGACGCCCATGAGCGCGAGCATGACGCGCGAGAGCTCGCCCCCGGAGGCGGTCTCGCGCAGCGGCCCGGCGGGCACGCCCGGGTTCGGCGCGATGAGGAACTCGACGGCGTCGGCGCCGGTCGGGCCCGGCGGGCGCGCGGAGAGGTCGATCTCGAAGGCGGCGCCCTTCATCGCCAGCTCGTCGAGCCGGGCGCGCACGGCCTCGGCGAGCTTCGGCGCCGCGGCCGTCCGCGCCTTGCGCAGCGCGCTCGCACCGTCGGCGAGGGCTGCGCCGGCGCGCTGAAGGCGTGCCGTCGCCGCCTCGATCGCGAGCTCGGCGCCGGCGAGCTCGGCGCGCTGGGCGCGGCAGGTCTCGGCATGGGCCAGCACGCCGGCGATCGTGCCGCCGTGCTTGCGCTCCAGGCGCTCGAGCACGGTCAGGCGCTCCTCGACGCCGTCCAGCCGGCCCGGCTCGGCATCCAGGCCCTCGGCGTAGCCGCGCAGCTCGCGGGCGAGGTCGCCCGCCTCGACGGCCAGCGCGCGCCAGCGCTCGCCGAGCGCGTCGAGCGCCGGGTCGATGTCGCGCGCCCCGAGCAGCCCGCGGCCGGCGGCCGCGAGCAGGCTCGCGATGCCCGTCTCGTCGGCCCCCGCGGCCTCGGCCGCGCCGAGCGCCGCGCCGCGCAGCGCCTCGACGTGACGCAGGCGCGCGCGCTCGGCCCGCAGGGCCAGGGCCTCCTCCTCGCTGGGGTCGGCGGCCTCGATCTCCGCCAGCTCGAAGTCCAGCAGGTCGAGCTCGCGCTCGCGGGCGCCGGCACGCTCGCGCAGCTTGTGCAGCGCGGCCTCGGCGTCGCGTACGGCGGCGTGCGCCGCCGCCACCTTCGCCCGGCGCGCGAGCTGGGCCTCGCCGCAGAAGCCGTCGAGGACGTCGAGCTGGGCGGCCGCGAGCGTGAGCCGGCGGTGCTCGTGCTGGCCGTAGAACGTGAGCAGCGGCTCGGCGAGCTCGCGCAGGTCGCCGACCGTCGCCGAGCGTCCGTTGACGAGCGCGCGCGTGCGGCCGTCGGCGCCGATCCGGCGCGCGAGGACGACCTCCTCGGCGTCGGCCGGCAGGCGCTCCCCGAGCTCGGCGCGCAGCGCCTGCGGGAGCTCGAAGACGCCCTCGACGTAGGCCTCCGAGGCTCCGGGACGCACGATGTTGGGCTTCGCCCGCCCGCCGAGCAGCAGGTCCAGCGCGTGCGCGAGGACGGTCTTGCCGGCGCCCGTCTCCCCGGTCAGCACGTTCAGGCCCGGCGCCAGGCGCAGCTCGGCGCGCTCGATCAGCAGGAGGTTCTCGACGCGCAGCTCGCAGAGCATCGCCACGGTGTAGCAGCGCGACCCGACGGACCGGCGCCTTCGCCGTGCGCGTGGCCAGCTAGTGGTCATCCAGGAACGTTCGACCGGAAACCGATGCGGCGCCGACTGGCCGCAGGACCGAAGGTGTGGCTCTGCCACATCGAGCGTCGAGGACGCCGCCAGGCGGTGATCGGCGCCGGGTCCGGGTCAACGTTGGATGACCGCTCGCCGCAACCGCTTGTAGAACGAGGAGGCCGGAAGCTGCGCGAGCGCCGTGGCGTCGGGCTCGAAGCTCGCGTGGATGTCCTCGCCGGGCGCGATCTCGCACGCGGGAGCGCCGTCGACGAGGACGTCGATCGCCTCGCGCCCGCGGTTGGAGACCGAGAGCGTGTCGCCGGGGGCGACGACGAGCGCGCGCGCGGTCAGCGAGTGCGGCGCGATGAACGACACGCCGAAGCCCTCCACCCCCCAGGCGAGCACCGGGCCGCCGTTGGCGAGGTTGTAGCCCGTCGAGCCCGCCGGGGTGCAGACGACGAGCCCGTCGCAGCGCACCGAGCCGACCTCCTCGCCCTGCACGCCGTAGGCGAGCTGCGCGACGCGGCCGCCGACCTTGCGATGAAAGGAGATGTCGTTGATCGCGCGATGCACGACGCCCGAGCCGTTGCGAAACGCGATCGCGGGCAGCGGGAGGACCTCGAACTCGCCGGCGAACGCCTGCGCGAAGCCGAACTGCGCGAGCTCCTCGGGCTCGACCGTGGCGAGGAATCCGACCTCGCCGAAGTTGACCGCGAAGACCGGCACGCCGGTCCCGGCGTAGTGGCGCAGCCCCCGCAGGATCGTGCCGTCGCCGCCGAGCACGACGCACAGCCCGACGTCGTCGCTGCGCTGCGCATCGGTCACGACGAGGCCCGCCGCGTCGCCCGCGAGGCCGTGCTTCTCGCTCTCCAGCGCGTCGAAGCGCAGGACGACGTCGTGCTCGCGGGCGGCCTGCACGAGCTGCGCGAGGATCGTCGCGACCTGCTGCGGGCGCCCGTGCGTGAGCACGGTCACGGCCCGGCGGGCGCTCATTCGTCGGCCTCGACCGCGCGCGCCGCGCCGTCCAGGTCGTCGCCGACGCCGCCCTGGCGGCCCGCCTCGGCGAGCCAGACGAACGTCTCGCGGTTGCCCTTCGGGCCGGGCAGCTGCGACGAGGCGAAGCCCAGGACGCAGGCGCCGAGCTCGCGGGCGCGGTGCGCGACGGCCACGAGCGCCGCCCGGCGCTGCGCCGGATCGCGGACGACGCCGCCCTTGCCGACGTTGCCGCGCCCGGCCTCGAACTGCGGCTTGACCAGCGCCAGCGCGTCGTAGCGCGGGGCCATGCACGCCAGCGCGGCCGGCAGGACCTTCGTCAGCGAGATGAACGAGACGTCCGCGACGAGCAGGTCGGGCGCGTAGGGCAGGTCGGCCGGCCTCAGCGCGCGGGCGTTGCGGCGCTCGAGCACGACGACCCGCTCGTCGTTGCGCAGCCGCCAGTCCAGCTCCCCGTAGGCGACGTCGAGCGCGACGACCCGGGCGGCGCCCGCCTGCAGCAGGCAGTCGGTGAAGCCGCCCGTCGATGCGCCGACGTCGAGGCAGCGGCGCCCGCCGACGTCGATCCGCAGGCGCTCGAGGGCGTTGGCGAGCTTGATGCCGCCGCGCGAGACGAACCGCGGCGCCTCGTCGACCGCGACGACGACGTCGGCCGCGACGAGCTGGCCCGGCTTCTGCGCGCGCTCGCCGTAGGCGCCGAGGCGCACCTCGCCGGCCATCACCGAGGCCGCCGCGCGCGTGCGCGACGAGAACAGGCCTCGCTCGGCCAGCAGGGTGTCCAGGCGCACGCGGGCCACGGGCTCAACGGTACCCCCTGGCCCCGCCCGCGGATTGCGCGCCGCTTGTGTGACGCCTCTCACCCATGACTGGCCGGTCAACCAACACACTGTGCGTGGGCGGCGAGCACCCCGGCCTCACCCGAAGAGCGCCAACCATGAGCACCGCTCCCGCCAGCTGGACCACAACCAAATAGCAGTGTCTCTCCTCCCTGAAACGGCCCGCCCTCCCCGGCGGGCCGTTTTGCGTGCGGGTCGCGGCGCCGCGCGCTACGCCAGCAGGTTGGCGATCCGCACGTGGACGTGGTCGTCGTGATGCTCGATCGCCTGCACGACCCCGGGCGGCCCGCCGAGCCCGACGCGCAGGCCGACGAACGCGAACTGCGCTCCGGCGCCGACGAAGCGGCTGACGAGGTCCTGGGCGAGCGCGCGGTCGACCTCGCCGACGTCGCCGGGCGGCCGCAGGCTGCGATCGGCCCGCGGGTAGTACACGTCGACGTCGAGGCCGTTCTGGTGCGAGGCGTGCCCGAGGCCGCCGTAGTCGTTGCCGAACGGACCGCCGTAGGGGCGGCTGAGGTCGCCGATGACGACCTGCGGCGCGCCGGGGTTGGCGAGCCGGTAGTCGCGCAGGACGAAGAGCAGGTAGGCGAGCAGCCGGTCGGTGCCCCAGCGGCGCTCGGGCCGGTTGGGGATCACGTGCAGGACCGGGTCGAAGGTGACCCAGTCCGGTCCGGTCGCGGGCAGCTGCAGACCGCTGATGAGGCTCCCCGCGTTCGGTGCCCCGATCGCGATCGAGCCGACCTGCGGCACCTGCATCGGCGCCGGCAGCCCGGCGCGCGGGTCGACGAGCGTCGCGCGGACGGTCGTCGGCGCCGCCGGCGCCTTGGAGACGAGGGCCGCCGGGTTCAAGCGCAGGACGCGCACGGGATCGATCCCGGGCCCGCCGCCGCAGCCGGCCAGCACGGGCGCGAGCAGCGCCGCGAGGGCGGCGGCGGCGAGCGGCGCGGGCAGCGTGCGGCGCGGCCTGGCGGGCGGCGCCTCCCGGCGCCGGCCGCGACGGCTCCTACCTGCCGGCGACGGCGCGCTCCGCAACCGCGGCCTCGATGCGCTCGGCGATCCGCTTGGCGGTGAAGCCGACCTCGGCGTGCAGCAGCGCCGGGGTGCCGTGCGTGACGAAGCGGTCGGGCAGCCCGACGCGCAGGATGCGCGGCACCGCCACGCCGCCCTCGCTGAGGGTCTCCCAGACGGCGCTGCCGAAGCCGCCGGCGAGGACGCCCTCCTCGATGGTGACGAGCAGCTCGTGCCCGGCGGCGAGCTGCGCCATGAGCGCCACGTCGATCGGCTTGGCGAAGCGCGCGTCGACGACCGTCGCGTCGATGCCGCCGCCGGCGAGCCGGTCGGCCGCGTCGACGCCCTTCTGCACGCCGGTCCCGTAGCCGATGATCGCGACCTTGCCGTCGCCCTCGCGCAGGATCTCGCCCGTCCCGATCGCCAGCGGCTCGGGGATCGTCGGCAGCGCGACGCCGAGCCCCTCGCCGCGCGGGTAGCGCAGCGCGATCGGCCCGTCGTGCAGCAGCGCGGTGCGCAGCATGTGCACGAGCATCGCCTCGTCGCGCGGCGCCATCAGCACGATGTTCGGCAGCGCGCGCATGTAGGCGATGTCGAAGACGCCGTGGTGCGTCGGGCCGTCGTCGCCGACGAGGCCGGCGCGGTCCAGGGCGAAGACGACGTTGAGCCGCTGCAGGCAGATGTCGTGGACGATCTGGTCGTAGGCGCGCTGCAAGAACGTCGAGTAGATCGCGGCGACGGGCTTGGCGCCCTGCAGCGCCAGTCCGGCCGCGAAGAGGACGGCCTGCTGCTCGGCGATGCCGACGTCGAAGTAGCGGTCGGGGATCTCGCGCTGCAGGATGTTCAGGCCGGTGCCGGTGTTCATCGCGGCGGTGATCGCGAGGATGCGGCGGTCGCGGCGGCATTCGCGCACGAGCGCCTCGCCGAAGACCTGCGTGTACGCGGGCGCCGGCTTGGGGAGCTTCGGCGCGGCCGGCGCGGCGACGATGCCGTTGGCGATCGACTTCGGCTTGGCCGCATGCCAGAGCTCCATGCCCTCCAGGCCGCCGTCCTCGGCGGGCGCGAAGCCCTTGCCCTTGATCGTCGCGATGTGGACGACGACGGGGCGCTCGGCGGCGAGCGCGCTGCGCAGCGCGATCCGCAGATCGCGCATGTCGTGCCCGTCGATGACGCCCGTGTAGGCCCAGCCGAGCTCCTCCCAGAGCAGGCCGGGCGCCCAGAAGGCCTTGATCGACTCCTTCATCTGAGGCCCGAAGCGCTCGATCTGGCGACCGACGCCGGGCAGCTCGCTGAGGCGCGTCTCGACGCTCTCGCGCGTGTGCCACAGCTTCGGGTGCAGCCGCATCCGGTTGAACGAGCGCGACAGCGCGCCGACGTTCGGCGAGATCGACATGCCGTTGTCGTTGAGCACGACGACCATCGGGGTGCCTGCTCCACCGGCTTGGTGGATCGCCTCGAACGCCACGCCGCCCGTCATCGCGCCGTCGCCGATGACGGCGACGACATGCCCCGGATCGGGCGGGTCGAGCGCGCGCATGGCCTCCTTGAGGCCGACCGCGTAGCCGATCGACGTCGAGGCGTGGCCGGCGCCCATGATGTCGTGCTCGGACTCGGCGATCGAGCAGAACGGCGCGAGGCCCTCGTACTGGCGGATCGTCGCGAGCTGGTCGCGGCGCCCGGTGAGCACCTTGTGCGGATAGGCCTGGTGGCCGACGTCCCAGACGATCTTGTCGCGCGGCGAGTCCATCAGCGAGTGCAGCGCGACGGCGAGCTCGCAGGTGCCGAGGTTCGCGCCGAAGTGGCCGCCGATCTCGCCGACGGTGGCGATGATGTGCTCGCGCACCTCCTGCGCGACGCGCGCGAGCTCGTCCTCGCCGAGGCCGTGGAGGTCCTGGGGGCGGTCGATGTGTTCGAGGAGGCTCATTGGTCAGGACGTCCTGGTCGCGATGAAGTCGGTGATCTGCGCGAGCTCGACGGCTCCGGCGGGCGCCGCCAGCGCCAGCGATACCCGCGCCTGGCGATGGGAACGCATCGCCAGCTCACGGGCTCCGTCGAGCCCGAACGCGCTGACGTACGTGCGCTTGCCATGACGCTCGTCGCTGCCCTGCGGCTTGCCGAGCGCGTCGTCGGTGCCCGTCACGTCGAGGATGTCGTCGACGATCTGAAACAGGACGCCGAGCTCGGAGGCGAACTCGCGGTACGCGGATGTATCGGGGCGACTCATGCCGTCAACGATCAGTACGCACTCTACCGACGCGCAGATGAGCCGTCCGGTCTTCAGCCCGTGCAGATGGCGCAGGCCCTCGGCGGTCCGGTCGCCGCCCGCGACGTCGAGGAACTGTCCGCCGACCATGCCGTCGACGCCCGTCGCCGCGGCGAGCTCGGCCATCGCGTCGAGGATGTCGCGGGGCTCGCCGCGCTGGTGGTTGAGCACGTGGCGGAAGGCCTCGGCGTAGAGCGCGTCGCCGGCGAGGATCGCGACGTCCTCGCCGAAGGCGACGTGCGCGGTCGGCCGGCCGCGGCGCATCGCGTCGTCGTCCATCGCGGGCAGGTCGTCGTGGATGAGCGAGTACGTGTGGATGAGCTCCAGCGCGGCGGCGAGCGGCAGGAAGTCGTGCTCGTCGCGGCCGATCGCGCGGGCGGTCGCGAGCGCGAGCACCGGCCGGATGCGCTTGCCGCCCGCCAGCAGGCTGTAGCGCATCGTCTCGACGAGCCGCGCGGTCGCGCGGTCGTCGGTGAACGTCAGCCTCGCGAGCTCCTGCTCGACGACCTGGCGCAGCTGTTCGGGATAGGGCACTGAAGGGTCACCGGCGGCCGCGCGCTCCGAACGGCCCGTCGCGCTACAGCAGCGAGTCCTGGCCCGGCAGCGGCTCGCGCTCGGCCTCGCGGGCACGGCGCTCGAGCTCCGCCGAGGCCTGGGAGGCGATCGCGGCGCAGTCCTCCACGACCGTCGCGGCGGCGTCGGCGCTCAAATCGCCGGAGCGCAGCTGCTCGGCGGCGCGCTCGAGGCGCCCGACGAGGTCGTCGAGGCTCGCGTCGGGATCGGGCATCTACGGATTGTGGCTCATCTCGCGGTGGACGGCCGCGAGGATGCCGTTGACGAACTTCGGTGCGTCAGCGCCGGAGTACGTCTTGGCGAGCTCGACGGCCTCGTCGATCGCCCCCTCGGGCGGGATCGGGACGTCGGCCGGCGCGGCGTCGGGGTGCAGCATCTCCAGCAGGGCGATGCGCATGATCGCCTTCTCCAGCGGGGCGATGCGGTCCAGCGCCCAGCCCTTGGAGTGGCGCGCGAGGTGGGCGTCGAGCTCCTCGCTGCGGTCCTGCGCGGCGTAGGCGAGCGCGCGCGTGAACAGCGACGCGTTGCGCTCGAGCACGTCCTCGAGCTCGCGCTGCGTGACCTCCGCCTGGTACAGGGCAAAGACGGCGTCCCTGCGCTGATCGGTTCTGCGCGACACCGCGCCGCGCGTCCTACGCGCGCGACATGTAGTCGCCGGTCGCCGTCTGGACCTTGACGCGATCGCCGATGTTGACGAACAGCGGCACGCGGACCTGGGCGCCGGTCTCGAGCGTGGCGGGCTTGTCGCCCCCGCCCGAGGCGGTGTCTCCGCGCAGGCCGGGCTCGGTGTCGGTGACCTCGAGCTCGACGGAGGAGGGCAGCTGCAGATCGGCCGGCGTGCCGTCGATGAACAGGACGTCGACGCTGTCGTTGGCCTTCGTCCAGCGCAGCGCGTCGGCGAGCGACGACTCGGCGACGGCGATCTGCTCGTAGGTCTCGCTGTCCATGAAGTGCGCGTCGGTCCCGTCGGAGTACAGAAACTGCATCCTGCGCGCCTCGGTGTGGACGGAGCGGAACTTCTCGCCGGCGCGGAAGGTGCGATCGATGACGTTGCCGTCGCTCGCGCGACGCAGCTTGGTGCGCACGAACGCGCCGCCCTTGCCGGGCTTGACGTGCTGGAAGTCGAGGACCTTGAAGATCGTCCCGTCGACCTCGATGTGATTGCCGTTCTTGAGCTGGTTGGTGGAGATCACGACCGGGGAAGGGTAGTGAAGCCGCACGCCGCCGCCACCGCGCGGACGAGCGCGACAGCGCGTCCTGCACCCGCGAGGACGGACGCCTGCGCCTCGCGCGCCACCGTCACTCGGGCGTGATCTCGGGCTTGCGCTCGGCGCTGCGCCGCTCGTGCGAGGCCTTGTAGGCCTCCGAGCGGAAGTGCAGGACGGGGTCGTCGGACAGCTCGATGCCCGGCGGGACGACGGTCGGGTCGAACACGAGCGCGTCGACCTCGGCCTGGTCCTCGTGGACGCGGTCGAGCACGAGCCGCCCGGCCGTGATGCGGGGACGATCGCGCGGCCAGTGCTTGGTGAGGTCGTCGGTCGGGTCGCCGGGCGCGGCGAGGTCGAAGACGAGGTCCCACGCCACGGGCGCGCGCGCGACGCGCAGCTTCAGCTCGCTGACGAGGTACTGCGGCGGCAGCAGGCGGTCGTCCTCCTCGCTCATCCCCTGCTCGCCGGCCGCCGGGATCCAGTGGTAGCGAAAGGCGCGGCGGGCGCCCGCGGCGTCGACCGCCCAGTAGGCGTGCAGGCCGTGGAAGCGCGCCGTCGCGAAGCTCTGCGTCGTGGGGACGCCGAGGATCGCGCGCACGCCGCCCCAGACCTGCGGGTGGGTGGCCAAGAACGACACGAAGCGCGCCGGGTTGGGCAGGCCGGTCGGCAGCCCCTGGCGCCGCGCGGAGGTCAGGCCGAGGAAGTCGTCGGGCACGCGCGCCGGGAACGTCTCGATGTTCAGCGACGCCCAGGCGGCGTGACCGCCGGAGGGCAGCGCGAAGCGGATGCCGAAGCCCAGGACGCTGCCCTTGGTCTTCGAGCTCCGGTCGACGGTGTACGGGTTGCCGGCGCCGTTGGAGAGCCGCGCCACGACCGCGATCGGGCCGCCCCGCATGTGCTCGGCGTCCGTCAGCGCGGCGGCCTCCGGCGACGCGGTGAAGTGCCCGCGCAGCGCGACCCCGCGGCCGTGGGCGCGCCGGAAGCCCGGCACGAAGCCGAGGTTTCGCTCCATGAGCCCCATGAGGCGATCGGCGCGGTCCGGGCCGCCGAGCTGCGCCGGTGTGCTGTTGCCCGTTCGTCGCATGCGCGTCCCTACCCCTTCGCCAGCTCGCCGAGGATGATCGGATGCCAGTCGCGGCCGGCGTGCTCGCCGATGAACACGTCCAAGTGGCCGTAGCCGGGGACGATGTGCAGCGAGTGGCGGCCCGGCTCGCGGTCGTCGAACCAGCGAAACGTGCGCCGCTGGCTCTCGGGCGCGAAGCAGTGGTTCGCCCCGCCCGTGATGAACGAGAAGCGCGCGTCGGTCTGCGGCGCCTGGGCGACGAAGCTCGCCGGCAGCTCGGGACGGCGCTCGACGCTGACGAGGTGGCCGGCCTTGACGCAGCGGCGCATCTGCTTCCAGAACGTCAGCGGAGCGGGCCCGAACTCGCCCTTCGTCCACTCGTGCGTCTCGGCGCTGAGCTGCTCGTGCGTCCACAGCGTCGGGTCGCCGGCGCCGAACATGAAGCTCGAGACCTTGCAGACGCCGTTGTCGCACCGGCGCCGCGACGCCTTCGCGTAGGCCGTGATGAGCTTCGGCAGCACCCACGGCGCGCCGGTGACGCCCCACTGCGGGTCCATGTAGCCCAGCAGGCGCGAGACGGGCGGCGTGATGTACATGAGCTTCCAGCGGCTCATGCCGGACACCACCGGATGCAGCGCGACGGCGCTTGAGATGATCGTGCGCACCTGCGGCAGCAGCCCCGCGCAGGCGGACATGACAAAGCTCGTCGAGCCCTGGCAATGCGCGATCGCCTGCACCGAGTCGGCGCCGGTCAGCTCGACGACCTTGCGCACCGCGGCCGGGTGGTCGAGCACGGCCGCCTGGTCGAGCGTCCACGTGTTGCTCGGCACGTCCATGCTCGCGCGCCAGGTCTCCATCCAGACGTCGTAGCCGTCGTCGACGAGCGCCTCGACGAGCGTGCGCGGCGTCGGCGGGCGCCAGATCTCGGTGCGCACCCCGACGCCGTGGACGAGGATCACCGGCCCCTTCGTCGGGGGGTGCGGGCCGCGCACGTGCGTCAGGCTGCAGGGCTGCCCGTCGGCGATGTCGAGCGCGACGACCTCGTCGGTGTGGGCGGCGGCGGTCGTCATCGCGCAGGCGGCTGCGCGGTCGGCGCGGTCACCGTGCCAGGACGGCCCGGGCGAAGCGCGCCACGGTCCGCGCGCGCGCCGGCAGCGAGCGGCCGTTGCGGGCGCGCAGCGACTGGGCTTGGGCGGCCGGCTGGCGTGGCGTCGGGCATGGACGACCATCGTCGCATCTTCACCGGCGCGATCGATGGAAATCTCGACCGGCCCGCCGAACGCTCGCTCAGCCCTTCTTGGCGCGCGGCCCGTAGACCTCCCAGAGGTCGCCGGCGAACAGCGCGCCGAAGCGCGCGATCGCGTCGACGCGATGCGCCGGCTGCACCCGCAGCGTCGTCAGCTGCACGGCGAAGTCGGTCGGGCGGATGTGCAGGATGCCGCCGGCGACGATCTCGGCGCCGTCGTCGGCCTCGGGCTCGACGTGTCCCTTGTAGATGTACGTAAACAGCGTCGAGGTGTCCGGCCAGAGGTCCAGGCCGGGCCCGTTCTCGACGTCCTTGTAGCCGCGCAGCGTGATCGGATGCCCCTCGCCGTCCTGCAGGAACAGGCGGTACTTCATGAGCTTGCGCTCACCGTGCTCGCCGGCCTCGACGAAGAGGTTGAACCAGCCCTGCTGGACCTCGAGGCGGCCGCCCAGCGCGTCGCACTGGACATGGCCGGTGATCGTCCCCGGATGCTGCTCGTCGGCGACGAAGCGCTCGATGTCCTGCATGTGCACGGTGACGTGGAACATGAGCGCGGTGCGCGACTTCTTGCCGGCGCGGAAGCCCTTGTCGTAGTCCTCCTCGCCGAAGGTGACGAAGCCGCGCATCTTCTCGGTGAACTCGAGCGACGCTGGGTGCTCGCTGGCCGGCGGGTGCGACCCGTCGGGCTCCTCGGTCGGCGGTGGTGGCGGCGGTGCGGTCACGGCGGCTCCCTTCATCTCCTCGAGGATCGCGTCGGCGAAGCGATCGGCGAGTCCGGCGATGGTCAGGCTCGGGTTGGCACCGACCGGGCCGGGCATGACCGAGCCGTCGGCGATGTGCAGGCCGGGGTGGTTGAAGACGCGCCCGAGCGCGTCCACGACGCCCTCGCGCTCGTCGCGGCCCATCGGGCAGCCGCCCAGCGCGTGGACGGTGACGACCCGGCTCAGCAACCAGATCGGGTTGTCGAGGAACACGCCGCCGAGCTCCTCGGCGACGTCCTTGGAGACCGCGCGGACGCGGTCGAAGTAGGGCCGCGAGGCGCCGTTCTTGCGCCAGTCGATCTGCAGGCCCCCGTGCTCGAGGCGCATGACGCCCTCGGGGATGTCGCGGCCCATGCCGAGCAGCGGCATGAAGCCGGCCGACTCGGCGCAGTCGCCCAGCAGCTCGGAGACCTCGTCGCCGATGTCGGTGTCCTTGTGGGTGAGGAAGTTGCCGCCCGCCCTGACGAGCTTTGGGAGGTCGTGGAAGATCGAGCGCGGCGCGTCGAGCAGCTGCAGCATCCAGCCCACGAACTCGGGCTGGCCGGCGTCCTCGAGGTAGAAGCCGCGGCCGCTGCCGCCGTCGATCTCGTCGGCGACGCGGATCGCGCTCGTGATGACCGGAGCGTGCGAGGCGTCGAGCACGTGGGGGACGCGCTTGCCGTCGACCTCCGTCATGCATTGGCGCGCGAACGTCAGCAGGTCGCCGTTGCCGCAGAAGCGCGTGCCGAGCGCCGGGCTGAGCCCCGGGAACGCGGCCCGGTTCTTGAGCATGAGGTACGTCGTGCCCATCGTGCCCGCCGACAGGATCAGGCGGTCGCAGGTCATCGTGTGCTTGGGCAGCGCGCCCGTGTCGGTCTTGTGGCCCTCCGCCTCGGCGTCGTGGACGACGTACTCGACGGTGTAGCCGCCGCCCTCGCGGGGCGCGAAGGAGCGCACCTCGTGGCGCGTGCGGATGTCGGCGCCGGCGTGCCAGGCGGCCGTGAGGTACGTGTAGTCCAGCGAGTTCTTGGAGCCGTGGTTGCAGCCCAGGTCGCACTCGCCGGTCAGCTTGCACGTCAGCCGGGTCTGGCCGTGGATGTTCGGGCGCGACTCCCTGATCGGCTCGCCGACGCGCGCCGGGTCGCCGTCGTTGGCGAACGTCACCGCGAGGTTGACGAGCCGCCAGTCGAGGCCGAGCCTGCGCGCGGCGTCGCGGAAGGCGAGCGTCTTGAGCGTCTTGTCGAAGGGTGCCTGGTCCAGCGGGTACTGCTGGACGTTCATCATCTTCTCGACGCGGTCGTAGTGCGGGTCGAGGTCGGCGCGGGTGACCGGCCAGTACTCGTAGCCGTCCTTCCAGGAGCCCTTGCCCGGCTCCTCGCGCACGAACCACTCCTCGTCCTTGCGCAGCAGGACGTTGGCGTAGATGAGCGAGCCGCCGCCCAGGCCGCTCGCGCAGATGGCGTCGATGTCGTCGAAGCTCCAGAGGTTGAACATCCCCTGCAGGCCCTCGCTGGGGTCCCAGAACTGCGACTTCATGCCCAGCGGCGAGCGAGGAAACGAGTTCGGGGGAAACGGCTTGCCGCGCTCGAGCAGGCAGACCTCGTGGCCGGCCTCGGCAAGGCGATAGGCCGTCACGGATCCTCCGAAGCCCGAGCCCACGACGACCGCGTCGAAATGTTCTGTTGCTGTCACACCGACCTCCTGCGCCTAGCTATAACCGATGCCCGTGCCGACCGCAATGCGGTGCGGGCACCCGCCGTCGAGGCTCAGCCGGGCTGGGTCGCTGCCTTCAGGCCGTGCGCGCGGTCGGGCGCCGGACGCGGCTGCGGCGCCCCGTCCGAGACGGTGAAGGCGGCGCGCGCGATCCAGGCGGTGAACGGCAGCGCCCACGCGACGTACAGCAGCGACTGCAGGTCGGGACCGCACCACGCGGGCGCCCACTCGAAGGTCGCCCAGAGCAGGCAGGTCATCGTCAGCGCGGCGACCGGCGGGCGCTCGGGACGCCGCAGCGTCTCCCACGTCAGCAGCGCCAGGACGCAGGGAAGCCCGTAGTAGACGACGTTCCACGGGTCCAGCAGGCAGCGCAGCGCGAGCAGCAGCGCCAGCAGCGCGAGCACCTCGTGGGCCTCGACGCGCGGCGCGGCGCCGCGCACCCGCGCCCACAGCAGCGACAGCGGGACGACGAGCGCGGCGATGAACGGGTGCGTGAGCGGCGAGAGCCATTCCGGCGGCACGCGGTAGCCGGCCGGCTTGGGCAGCCCGTTGCCGCCGATGACGACGTGCCCGGACTCGCCGAGGAACCACAGCGCCTGCCACGGGACGAAGATCTGACCGGTCGTGCTCGCGCTGCGCACGAACGTCTCATGCGAGCCCGCGACGAAGATCGGCGCGATCACGGTGACGGTCACCGCGCCCGCGATGCCGAGCGCCAGGAGGCGGCGGGCCGGCAGCGCGAGGAGGACGGGGCCGATCGCCAGCACCGCCCACGCCTTCGTGGCGATCGCGAGGCCCAGCAGGAGCGCGGCGAGGATCGTGCGCCGGTCGCTGGCCGCCAGCACCGCGCCGATCGCGAGGGCCGCGCAGAGCAGCTCCTCGGGATGTCCGAGGTCGAGCGCGCGCAGGCTGATCGGGTTGGCGACGCAGAGGCCGAGCACGAGCGCGCGCGCGGCCGTCGAGCGTCCCGTGCGGCCCATCTGGCGCACGAGCACGAGGCCGAGCAGCGCGACGGCCAGCAGCCCCGGGACCGAGACGGCGCGGTAGACCGCGAGCTCGCCGCCGCCCAGCAGCGCGGTCACGCCGGCGATCGGGGCGCGCAGGACGAGCGACCCGCCGTAGCCGGGGACCTGGCCGAGGAAGCCGCCGACGTCGCCGACCATGAGCGCGGCGAACGCGCCCGACGCCTCGTAGTCGTAGTCGTTCCAGGCGAAGCCGGTCAGCCCGAGCCAGCTCATGACGAGCACGCCCGCGAGCGCCGCGCCCCACCAACCGCCGTCCTGCCGGATCCGTTCGCGCATCTGCGCGTGTGATCGGCGGACGCGCGCGGCGGCGTGAGGCCGACGCGGCCTTCGTGGACGGTCCGCCCGGCGCGCGGGCTCAGCCGACGGTGCGCAGCTCCTTGGAGAGCCCGTTGAGCACCTCGTGGCCGTCCGCGGTGACCGCCACGAGATCCTCGATGCGCACGCCGACGGCGCCGGGCATGTAGATCCCCGGCTCCACCGTCACGACGTTGCCCGCCGCCAGCTCGTCGTCGCCCTGCGCGCTCAGGCGCGGTCCCTCGTGGACCTCCATGCCGACGCCGTGGCCGAGGCCGTGACCGAAGTGCTCGGCGTGTCCGGCCTCGTCGATGATCGCGCGGGCGATCGCATCGATCTCCCTGCCCCGCGGGCCCGGCCGGATCGCCGCGAGCGCCGCCCGCTGTGCGGCGAGCACCGTCGTGTAGACGGCGCGGTCGCGCGGATCGAGCTCGCCGGTCGCGACCGTGCGCGTGCAGTCCGAGGCGTAGCCGTGCAGCCGGGCGCCCCAGTCGATGACGACGAGCGTGCCCGCGGGGATCGCGACGTCGCGCGGGACGCCGTGCGGCAGCGCACCGTGCGGGCCGGCGGCGACGATCGGCTCGAACGAGACGGCCTCGGCCCCGCGGCGGCGCATCGCGATCTCGAGGTCGAGCGCGACGTCGCGCTCGGTCCGTCCGACGAGCCCCGCGCCGACGACCTCCTCGAAGGCCTCGTCGGCGAGCTTCGCCGCGGCGCGGATGCGGTCGATCTCGCCGGCGTCCTTGACCGCGCGCAGCGCCTCGACGATGCCGCCGGCGGCGACGAGCTCGACCTCGCGCGCGGCGACGAGGCGGCTCAGCGCGGCGTGCTGGGAGACCGTGAGATGCGCGTCGTCGAACCCGAGCGACAGCGGGCCGGCGGGCAGGCCGGCGGCGGTCCGCTCGAGCAGCTTCGTGTCGATCTCGAGCTCCCAGCCCTCGTCGAGCTGCTCGCCCGCCTGCGTGAGGTAGCGAAAGTCGGTGATGAAGCGCTGCAGCGTCGCGCCGACGACGGCGGCGCCGCTGGAGCCCGTGAAGCCCGTCAGCCAGCGCAGGTTGACGACGTTTGAGACGAGCAGCGCGTCGAGCTCGCGCTCGGCGATCCTCGCGCGCAGGGCCTGCAGGCGGTCGTTCATGCGCTCAGGACCTCGCGCAGGGCGCCCAGCGCCTCGCGGTAGCCCTCGACCCCCTTGCCGGCGACCGTCGCGACGCAGGCGTCGGCGAGCACCGAGACGTGGCGCCACGGCTCGCGCGCCGTGACGTCGGAGAGATGCACCTCGACGACCGGCACGCCGGCGAACTGCAGCGCATCGCCGATCGCGCGCGAGTAGTGCGACCAGGCGCCGGCGTTGACGATGGCGCCGTCGGCGAGGTCCGCGACGCGGTGCAGCTCCTCGACGAACTCGCCCTCGTGGTTGGTCTGAAAGAAGCGCGCGTCGAGCCCGAGCTCGCCGGCGTAGGCGTCGATCGCCTGCTCGAGCTGCAGGAACGTCAGCCCGCCGTAGTGCGCCGGGTCGCGGCGGCCGAGCTGGTCGAGGTTGACGCCGTGCATGACGTGCACGCGGTTGCGAGCGGTCGACATGAGGTCGTCAACTCTCGCATGGCGGGGCGGCGGGCGCGGCCTGCGCCCGGCGCCAGGCCCGGCCGCCGGACGGCGCGGCCGGCGATACGATGGCCCGGTGGACGGCGATGCTGCTGCGCGGCTGCGCGCTGCGATCGAGATGCACGAGCTCGCAGAGCGGATGATGCGCCAGCGCCTGCGCCGCGAGCGTCCGCAGATCAGCGCGTCCGAGCTGGAGTCGCAGATCGGCGCGTGGCTGCGCGACCGCCCCGGCGCCGAGCACGGCGACGCGGTCGGGACGCCGTCCAAGCGGTTCGGATGAACCGCCTCGAGGAGGCGCTGCGACAGATCGTCCGCCGCCTGGTCGCCAGCGGGCATCCGTTCGCGCTCGTCGGCGGCTTCGCGGTCTCGGCGCGCAGCGAGCCACGCTTCACCCGCGACGTCGACCTCGTCGTCGCGGTGGCCGACGACGCCGTCGCCGAGTCGCTGTTGCGGGACCTCGCGGCGAGCGGATACGCGGTCCTCGCCGCGATCGAGCAGGCGGCGACCGGGCGGCTGGCGACGGCGCGCCTCGCGTCACCGGGCGCACGCGAGAGCGAGCTGATCGTCGACCTGCTGTTCGCGTCGTCCGGCGTCGAGGTCGAGATCGCCGCGCGCGCCGAGCCGCTGGACCTGCTCGACGATCTCGTCGTGCCCGTCGCCCGTACCGGCGATCTCATCGCTCTGAAGCTGCTCGCGCGCGACGACGAGACGCGCCCCCAGGACGCCGGCGACCTGCGCGCCCTGCGCGCGGCGGCGACCCCCGAGGACCTCGAGCGCGCACGCGAGACGGTGCGCGACATCGAGCGACGCGGCTACGCCAGGGGACGCGACCTCGCGGCGGCGCTCGAAGCGCTCGTGGGCACGAAGCGGTAGCCGGCGGACGCTCGTCGCTGCGCCCCGCGCGCCCGCCGAGGCTCAGGACGCGGTCAGTCGCCGGCCAGCTCGCGCACCGCGGCGAGCACGTCCTCGGGCGCGACCCGCTGACCGAAGACGACGTCGCCCGGCGCCCGGACGAGCACGAACGGCACGCGCGTGCCGACGCGCTTCTTGTCGAGCTTCGTCGCCTCGACGACCGCGGCGGCATCGACGCCGCGGTCAAGCGTCGTCGGCAGGCCGGCCCGCGCGAGCAGCTCGGCGACCTGCGCGCGCAGCTGCTCGGTCGCGCTCAGGCGCAGCGCGGCGAGCAGCCCGAGCGCGACCGCCTCGCCGTGGCGGTAGCGGCGGTAGCCGGTGACGGTCTCGATCGCGTGGCCGACCGTGTGGCCGAGGTTGAGCAGCTGGCGCGCGCCGCCGTCGCGCTCGTCGGCGGCGACGACCGCGATCTTCGTGCGCGCGCAGTCCAGCACGACGCGCGCGTCGACCGGCGCGCCCGCGGCGACGCGCTCCCAGAGCGATCCGCCCGCGATCAGCGCGGTCTTGACGACCTCCGCGTAGCCGGCGGCGAGCTCCTCGGGCGCCAGCGTGGCGAGCGTGGCGACGTCGGTGATGACGGCCGCGGGCTGGTGGTAGGCGCCGACGTAGTTCTTGGCCTCCGGCAGGTCCACGCCGGTCTTGCCGCCGTAGGCCGAGTCGACCTGCGCGACGACCGTCGTGGGCACCTGCACGACCGGCACCCCGCGCTGGTAGGTCGCGGCGCAGAAGCCGGCGAGGTCGCCGACGACGCCGCCGCCGAGCGCGACGAGGTGGTCGTCGCGGCCCATCCCGTGGGTCGCCAGCTCGCGCCAGACGCGCTCGCAGACCGCGAGCGTCTTGTGCTCCTCGCCGGGCGCGATCGTGATCGCGTGGTGCGTGTCGCGCAGCGCCCCGGCGTACAGCGCGCCGACGTTGCGGTCGGTCACGACGAACGCGCGCCGGCCCGGCCGCGGCAGCCCGCCGACGAGGCCGCGCCCGACGAAGACCGGGTACTCCCGGCCTCCGGCCGCGGCCCAGACGAGCTTCGTGCCGGCCGGCGCGTCGGCGAGCGCCCGCAGCGCGGGCTCCGCGCGGCGCACGAGCCGGTCGCCCTCGGGGAGGAACGCGTCGGCGATCGCCTCGTACAGCGGCCGGCGCTCGGCGTGCAGCGCCTCGAACGCCGCGCGGTCGGCGGCCAGCGGCCGGTCGTCGCCGGCGGCGCGCGCCCAGGCGGTCTCGTCGGAGATGTCCATCCAGACGACGGTGTGGTCCTTCAGCGCGGAGCGCACGGTCTCCGACAGCACGCTGCCGCCGCCGAGCGCGATCGCGGGGGCGCCCGAGCGCAGGGCGCGCAGGACGATCGGCTCCTCGCGCCGGCGGAACTTGCGCTCGCCGTAGGCGGCGAAGAACGAGGCGATGCTCATGCCGAGCTGGTCCTCGACGAGCCGGTCGGTGTCGAGCACCTCGTCGAGCGCCGAGGACTTCCCCGCGCCCATGAACCCGACGAAGACGAGCGCCATCGCGAAGCCGGCCTCGCTAGGAGGGCTTGCGCCAGTCGATCCGCGCGCGGTAGGCGTCGACCGCGGCGACGACGTCGCCCACGCTGTCGCCGCCGAACTTCGCCCGGTACGCGTCGGCGAGCACGAACGCGACCATCGCCTCGCCCACGACGCCGGCCGCCGGCACCGTGCAGGAGTCGGTGCGCTCGCGCAGCGCCTGGGCGGGCTGCTTCGTCGCGATGTCGACCGAGCGCAGCGGCTTGGTCAGCGTCGGCAGCGGCTTCATCGCGACGCGCGCGTAGAGCGGATCGCCCGTCGTCATGCCGCCCTCGAGGCCGCCGGCGTGGTTCGTCTCGCGGTAGTAGCCGCGCTCGGCCGTCCAGAAGATCTCGTCGTGCGCGTGCGAGCCGGGCTTGCCGGCGAGGTCGAAGCCCTCCCCCAGGCCGACGCCCTTGATCGCCTGGATCGAGCACAGCGCGCCCGCCAGCCGGCCGTCGAGGCGCTCCTCCCAGGAGACGTGCGAGCCGAGGCCCGGCACGAGCCCGAAGGCGATGACCTCGAAGATCCCGCCAAGCGATTCGTTGGCCTTGCGCTGCACGTTGATGTGGCCCACCATCGCGCGGCTGGACTTCCGATCCAGGCAGCGCACCGGGTCGTCGTCGACGCCGTCGAAGTCCGCGACGGTGAGCGGCTCGTCGCGCGCGGGGGCGCTCACGCTGCCGATCTGGATGACGTGCGAGCGGACCTCGACGCCGAGCGCGCGCAGAAACGCCCGCGCCAGCGCGCCGCCCGCGACGCGCGCCGCGGTCTCGCGGGCGCTCGCCCGCTCGAGCACGTCGCGCACGTCGGCGAACTCGTACTTCTGGGTGCCGACGAGGTCGGCATGGCCGGGCCGCGGGAGGTGCACCTCGGGCACCGCGGCCTCGACCGGCCAGGGGTTCATCCGCTCCTCCCAGTTGGCGTAGTCGCGGTTGGCGATCTGCAGCGCGACCGGTCCGCCGAGGGTGCGCCCGTGGCGCACGCCGCCCGTGACCTCGGCGCGATCGCGCTCGATCTTCATCCGCCCGCCGCGGCCATGGCCCAGCTGACGCCGGGCCATGTCGCGGTTGAGCGTCTCCTCGTCGAGGCCCAGCCCGGCGGGCAGGCCCTCGACGATGCAGGTCAGACCGGGGCCGTGGGACTCCCCGGCGGTGATGAGACGCAGCGCCATGGCGCTGCGCAGTGTATGTGTCGCTACTTCGAGGTCTTGCCGGCGGCGCGCGAGGGCTTCGCGCTGAGCAGGCCGAGCGTGCTGTCGTACTCGAGCGTCGCGAGCAGCTTGGCGGTCGCGGAGTCCTGCCACGCCGCCCGCATCGCGTCGCGGCCGTCGGGGTGCACCTTCAGGCGCATCCGGCGCGCCGTCGAGCTGTCGGCCGCGACCGGGTCGATGTGCAGGACCTGCAGCGTGTAGCGGCGTGCCGCGCGGCGGCCGAACGGGCGGATGACGACCTTCTGCCTCTCGCCGGCCTTCAGCGCCAGCAGCCTGCAGCCGCCGTCGACGCAGCCCGTCTTGCCGACGGCGGTCGCGCTCGGGCCGAGCAGGAAGACGGCGTACAGCCCGTCGGTGGCGACGTTGCCCAGGTACAGCGCGCCGGGGTCGGTGAGCCCGCCCAGCGGGGTGAGGCGCGAGATCGGCAGCGCTCGGCCGAGCTTCGTGCCGCGATACCAGCGCACGGTCGTGCGCAGGTAGGCGCTCTGCGGCTTGGTGGCGGCGGGCGCGGGCGTCGTCGTCGTCGGCTGCGGGGCCGGCGTGCCCGACGGCGGCGCTGGCGGGGCGGGCGATCCCGGGGCGTTCGTCGGCTGCGACGGCGCCGCGCCGCTCGGCGTCGAGGCGGCGGGGGCCGCGGCCGCGGCCGCGGCGGCCTTGCCGGCGGGCCGGCGGAAGGGGTTGCGGACCTTGCCGGGCCGCGCGCGGGCCGACGGCGGCGCGGTCAGCTCCAGTGCCGTGACCTGCTTGCCGGCGCCTCCCGCCGCGGCTCCCGCGCCGATCGGCGGCGCGCCCGCGTCGCCGCCGCCGGCCAACAGCAGCGGCAGCGCCACGAGCGCGGCGACGAGGACGGCGGCGATCGGCCACAGCCGCTTGTCGACGAGTTCACGGAGGAGTTCGCGAGCGAAGTTCATGAGGTCACCTGGGACGCGGGGCGCTGGTCGGGGTCGTCGTCGCGGTCGTCTGGGCGGCCGGCGCGCCCGCGACGACCGTCGCGACGGGGGCGACGTAGGCGTTGGCGGTGACCTCGGCCTTCAGGCTCGGCAGTCCGGACGCGCCGGCGCTCAGGTCGACGCGGTCGATCGTGAGCAGCCGTCCCCGGACCGAGACCTTGTCGCCCTTGACCGTCGAGAAGCGGCTGATCTCGCGCAGCATCCGGTTCAGCGCGAAGAAGTCGCCCTCGAACGTGAAGGTGAACGGCGTCGGGCTGATCTGCGAGGTCGTCGCCGGCTCGGGGGTGCCGTCCGCGGCGATGCTCGGCGGCGCCGCCGTCTCGGTGTCGGTGACCATGACCTTGCGGAAGTCGACCTTCGCCGCGCGGGCGGCCGTCGCCAGCTGGTAGACGAGCGAGGGGACGTCCGTCTTCGCCGGCACGGCCTTGCCGAGGCGGGCCAGCGTGGCGTAGTCGCGGGTGTAGCTCGCCCGCGCCCGCTCGGCGTTCGCCACGTGGGCGAGCGCCTGGTCGCGCCGCGCCTCGGCCTGCGCGACCTGGTCCTTGAGCGATCCGGCCTCCTCGCGCTTGGGCGCCAGCGACAGAAACCAGAAGGCTCCGGCCAGCGCCGCGATGCCGACGATTGCGAGGGTCAGTCGATCGCGTGATTTCATCGGATGCTCGTTGCCGGAGTGGAGGTGGGCGGGGTCGAGTCCGCCGGGGGCGGGGTGCTGCCGGCCGGAGCGCCCCCGGGCGGCGCAGCCGCGGGCGGCTTGGTTGCGACCTGTCCGCTTGCGTCGACGGACTCCTTGCCGGTCGTCGGCGCCTTGAAGGCGATCACGATCGTGAACTTCGGATCGCTGCGCCGGTTCGCCGGGCACGACTTGTCGCCGTCGGTGTCGGGCTTCTCCGACGTTTTCAGCCGCACGTCGCGGACGCCGTCGACGGCGCGCAGGCGGGCCATGAGCCGCGCGACCTTCGCCTGCGTGCGGGTGCAGCCGACCATCTCGAACGTCGGTGCCGGCGCGGCGTTCGCGTTCGGCGCGGGCGGCTCGCTGCCGGCCCCCGAGCTGCCCTGCAGGGTGGAGAGCCAGACGTCGCCGGGCAGCACCCGGCTGAGCTCGCGCAGGCTGTGGGCCCAGTCAAAGCGCGTCGCCGAGAGCGAGGTGACGGTGCTGACGCGTGCGCTGGCGAGCGCCGCGTAGGCCTCGTAGGGGGCGATCTTGGCGGCGCGCGCCTCGACGGCCTGCGCCTCGCGGTTGACGCGCTCGAGCTTGGCCTCGCTCGTGGCGACCTGCCGGCCCGTGTAGGCCGACAGCCCGACGAGCACGACGAGCACGGCGAGGCCGCCGAGCAGGACGTAGACCATGCCGCCGGTGCCGCTGCCGGTGCCGGCGCCCAATCCGCGCGAGCGGTCGTCGGGCGGGATGAGGTTGACGGCCTTCACGCAGGCACCTCCGCTCCGGCCAGCCCGGCGGCGACCGTGACGCCGGCGAGCGGGGCGTCGCCGCGGAACTCCGGCGTGGCGCCGACGCTGCGCGCCTGCACGGGCATCCCGATTCCGGCCGACAGGGCGTCGGCGAAGCCCGGCACGTCGACCGCTGGGCCGGTGAGGATCGCGCGCTCGACGTCGGGGCTCGTCAGCGCCTGCGAGAGATGGAACTCAAGCGACGCGCGGACCTCGGTCGCGAGGCGGCGGGTTCCGTCGACGAGGACCTTGCGGGCCTGGGCCACGATCTGCTCGTCGCCGTCGATCTGCTGGACCGGCAGCTCGAGGCCGACGTGGCGCAGCCACATGCGGGCATGCTCGAGCGTCAGCGAGCAGCGCTCGGCGAGGTCGATCGCCATGCCCTCCAGGCCGGCGCCGGTGACCCGCGTGAACTGGCAGATGCCCTCGAAGACGACGGCGAGGTTGGCCATCCCGCCAACCGAGAGGTAGAGCCCGGACTCCGGGCGGCCCCCTCCGAGGACGCGGATCATGGCGAAGGCCGACAGGTCGATTCCGCGCGGCTTCAGTCCCGCCCCGCGGACGGCGGCGAGCACCGCGTCGACCATCTCGCGGCGGGCCGCGATGAGCACGACCCGCTGGCGCGGACCGGCCGGCGTCACGACGATCCCGAGCGCGCGGAAGTCCAGGACGGCCGACTCGATCGGCATCGGCAGCTCCTCGGCCGCGACCTGGCGCACGACGGCGGCGATCTCGGCCGGGTCGGTGACCGGCGGGACGTCGACGGTGCGCACGACGATCTTCGCGTTGGCGACCCCGATGCGCACGTCGCGCCCGAGGCCGTGGCCGGCCCAGAGCTCCTTGAGCGCCGTGCTGACGGCGTCGACGTCGATGACCTCGCCGTCGCGGACCGCGCCGACGGGAAGCTCGGCGGTGGCTGCGCGCGCCAGCTGGATGCTTCCGTTGACGGAGACTTCGGCGGCGGCGACGCGGCCCGGCTCGATGTCGAGTCCGACGATCGAGCGGCCGCGTGAGAGGAGTCGAGAAGAGCGTCGCATGGTGGTCGCCACCCTCATCGGCGGTGGGCTCGGGACCCTGAATCGGCCCATCGATCGACCCTCCATCCGTCCAGCACGGCCGGACCGCGGGTCAGACTGTCGTCAGGTACGCGTCGACGAGGACGTCCCCGGCGATCACCGCGGCGAACCCGCCGAGCGCGAGGAACGGTCCGAACGCGACCGCCGTGCGGCGACCCTCGGCGGCGCCCCTGCGGGCGATGATCACCGCGCCGGCGCAGATGCCGGCGAGCAGCGCCACGAGCACCGCCGCGGCCACCTCGCGGCCGAGGTAGAGCCCGAGGACGCCGGCGAGCTTGACGTCGCCCATGCCCATGCCGCGCGGGCTGACGAGCGCGGCCACCAAGAAGAAGGCGCCGGCGGCGGCGCCGGCCGCGAGCCGCTCGGGCTCGCCGGCCGGGTCCAGCGCGAGCCCGAGCGCGACGGCCGCGAGCGCCGCCGGAGCGGTCAGCGCGTTGGGCAGGCGGCGCGAGGCGAGGTCGACGAGCGCCAGCGGCACGAGGAACGCGACGAGCACGAGCCCGAGCACGAGCTCGGTCGGCTGGTCGTGGCGCACCGCGACGACCGCCGCGAGCAGCAGGGCGGCCGCGGGCGCGACGATGACGGGACGCGCCGGGCGCATGGGCCGGCGAGAGGCTACCGGCGTGCGCTCAGCGCGCCGGCACCTGCTCGTTGTAGGTCTTGACGATCCAGCCCGCCTTGATCGGGTCCAGGAACTTCGGCGGCAGCCGGTGCTTGAGCCGGTCGTCGTACGTGTAGGACTTCAAGAAGCCGTTGCCGGACGTCGTCCCCACGGCGCCGCGGTAGGCCTGCGCGATCGCGCCGTTGACGGTCAGCGTGCCCATCCCCGCGCCGCAGTAGTAGTTGTCGACGAGAAACGAGTGCGTCAGCGTCAGGATCGCGGCGTCGACCTGCACCGAGGCGGGCGCCTGGGCGTTCGTGCAGCTCGAGTACACGTAGTAGACGCGGCCGCCGCTGATGTACGGCGTGAAGACGAGGTTCGTGACCGGGTGGTAGACGCGGATGAAGTTGTTGGAGATGAGCCCCAGCAGCGACTGGTCGCCGGCCGCGCGCGTCGTGTTGCCCATGATGATGATGTCGTTCTCGGCCGTGAGCGTGACGTTGACGCTGTAGCTGCCCCTGACCTCGAGGTTGCCGCAGCCGGGCTGCACCGTGTACGGGTCGATCGGGTTGTACGCCGTGCACGGCAGCGTCGGCGAGTTGGCGACGTAGAGCACCCCGTCGGCCGGCAGCGCGACGGTCGCGTTGCTGAGCACCGTCCCGTCCTCGCGCGTGCCCGTGATCGTCATCGACGCGCCGCTCATGACGACCGAGGTCGGTCCGACGAAGCGGTAGGCCAGCGCGGTGTCGCGCTTGAGCGCCTGGTTGGACGGCGGCAGCTCGAGCTTGCCGACGCTCGGGTCCGCCTTGGGCTTCCACGTCCCGGCGTCGGCCTTGTCGGTCGCGGTCCCGAAGTTCACGTACGGCGTGCAGGCGCGGTAGCCGGGCGGCGCCGCGGCCGTCTCGCCGCTGCTGACGATCTCGATGCGGTCCGTCGGCTCGCGGCCGAACTTGATGACGGGCTCGGTGCTCTGGCACCTGATCTCGTCGTTGGTGTGCAGCGGGCCGCGCACGCTGTCGCCGGTCGCGAAGGAGATCTCCATGCACGTGGGCACGTAGCCGGACGCGTAGCGGTACCAGGTGGCGTTGTAGCGCAGGCCGGTGTTCTCCGCCCCGGGGTCCGGGAAGGCCTGCGCCGCCCGGTTGCCGAGCGTCGGGTCGTCGCCGAAGTAGCGGTTGCAGTTGGCAAGCCCCCACTGCGTGACGTCCATGCTCGGCGTCCCCGCGAGGCCGTCGGTCTGGTAGCCGCCGGTGTAGATCGTGAAGAGGCTGGGATCGAGGTTCTCCCTGTCGGTGAAGTAGATGTAGTCCAGCAGGCTCTGGCGCTTGAAGTTGACGACGATCGTGCGCTTGACGCCGGTGACGCCGTCGAGCTGCAGCGCCTGGCCGGTGACGCGGACGCGGAAGGTCCCGGTGGCGCTGTCGATCATCGTGGCGTCGGGGTCCGAGGCCAGGCAGCGCGGGTTGCCGTTGGCCGGCAGCAGCTCGATCGTGTAGCGCGCGTTGGATCCCGGGACCGACTCCCAGCGGCGCGTCGAGGTGCCGTCCCACGGATCGTTGACGGGCGCGCTGACCGCGGTGCACTTCGCCCAGTAGTTCGCGTCGTCGACGAGGTGGTACATGTACTTCTGCACCCCCGCCTCCGCGGCCGCATAGGCGATCTTGCGGTCGCTGTCGTGCTTGCCGGGCCCGAGGTCGCCCTGCGCGACCGCCAGGGCTGCGATCGCCAGGCCCATGACGACGAACATCGCGACGAGGACCGGAGCAAGCGTGAAGCCGCGCTCGTCACCGCAGCCTCTCAGCGTCAGAACATGCATCGCGGGCTCCGTGTCAGCGAGTCGTTGAGCAGGTCGACGCCCGTGCCGGGCTTCTCGCCGACGGCCGTGTAGCCGACCTTGACGAGCACGACCCGGTCGCGATCGACGCCGCCGGCGATCGGCGTCGCGAGCTGGAGCGTCGGCAGCGCCGGCGTGCCGTCGAGCGCGTAGTAGCGAAAGACGGGGGTCCCCGGCGTCGGCTGCACGCGCGTTGCCACGACGACCGAGCGCGTCGGCGGCGCCGCGGTCGCCGGTGGCTCGGTCGGCGGCGGCGCCGTCCCCGTCCAGGCCTCGTAGAGGATGTCGCTCGTCGTCGGGCGATACGTGAGACGACGGCGCTCGGCGACGAGCCGCGGCGCGCTGTCGCTCGTGACGCTCGCGAAGAACTCGACCTGGGCGTCCGTCGCGGTGACGAACGGCCCCTGGCCGATGAGGCTCTCGCTCGCGGCGCGCAGGCAGACGCGCTCGCCGAGCTTGCCCGTGATGCGGTCCATCGCCAGCCGGCCGCGGTTCGTCGCGTCGATCGCCGCGGTCGTGCGCGCCTCCAGGCGCCAGCTTCCGTCCATGACCGCCAGCGCCGTGCCGATAATGATGAGCCCGATCGTCATCGCCGTGAGCAGCTCGACGAGCGTGAAGCCGCCCTCGTCGGCGAGGCGGCGCCTCACGGGCACGGTCCGGTCGTGCTGCTCGCGTTGCCCGTGCCGATGTCGTAGGTGACGTTCGTCCCCGCGTAGTTCGTGTTGGCGACGGTCGCGTTCGGGCGGAGGTGGCGCGAGCCGGTGGCGTCGGCGAGGCAGACGACGGTGAGGTTGCCGGGCGGGAAGCCGGGGTCGGCGATCGTGCCGTCGGTCAGCGTGCTGCGCGTGTACAGCACGCCGCACGGGCTCTTGACCTGCGCGACGCCGTTGGGGACGGCGACCGAGTTCTTCGTGACCTTGACGTTGAGCGCCGGGATGAGCACGGAGACCGTCGCGCTCGTGGCGCCCTGCGGCGCGCTGGCGGAGCCGAGGTTCGAGGTCGGCCGGAACGTCGAGCAGTTGTCGGCGTAGATCGTGTACGGGGCGGTCCACGGGAACAGCACGAGGCCGGTGGCGAGCACCCCGCCGCCGAGCGCGAACGAGCGCGGGACGAACGACGCGTTGGGGCTCTCGACCATCGCGTGCTGCGGCGTCGTGCTCATGTTCGTCGCGGCCCCCGGGCGCTTGGTCTGGAACGTCGCGCGGACGCCGCCCGCCCGGTCGTAGAGCAGGTTGACGTTGGAGGTCTGGTCGCCGACGACGCTGGCGGGCTCGTTGATCGTCGCGCTGCCGTCGGGCTTGACGTAGCCCGCGCTGGCCGCGCTGACCGTGTAGCCGCTGCCCGCGGGGAGGTAGCCCCACAGCACGCATCCGTTCGCGTTCGTCGCGTCCGACAGGGTCGCCGGGCCGGCGAGGGTGACCGTCAGGCCGGCGATCGGCCCGGCGGCGCGGTCGTTGACCTGCACGGCGAGCGAGCCCTGGTCGGGCTGAAAGGAGCGCGCGGGCGGGGCGACGAGGCTGTCGACGACGATCGGCTTGCGCATCGCCGGGGACGACACGGTCGTGCGCAGGCGCATGTAGTCGGCCGTCGAGCCGGCGGTCGCGCAGTTCGGCGTGCCGCCGGCCTCGTTGACCCAGTCGGTGCGCGAGACGATCGTGAACGTCCTGCCGCCGGTGGCGCGCGTCGTGGTCCGGCGCAGGTTCGACAGGCTCGTGAGCGGGTTGGCGCGCAGCGTCTCCTGCTCGGACTGGGCGAGGTTGCCGGCCATCGCCAGCGCCTTCTGCTGGGCGCTGAGCTGCGATCCGCGATCGGTCATCTGCAGGGCGCCGGCGCCGACGATGAGCACGATGACCGCGCTGACCATCGCCTCGACGAGAAACGAGCCGGTCTCGTCGGCCAGCCGCCGCAGCCCGCGACGGGCTGCGGCGTCGCGGGTCATCGGCGCGGACGGCATCAGCGCAGCCATCGGCGCTGCCGGGTCCGCGCGTGACCTGGTGGCGTCGTGCTCGACATATGGTCCCCGGAGCCGGCCTCGGGTCCTAGAAGGTGCCGAGGTACAGCGAGACGAGCTCGTTTCCGGCCAGGACGCCGACGACGCCGCCGAGCGCCAGGAACGGGCCGAACGGGATCTTCGTGCGGCGCCCCTCCGACATGCCCTTGCTCGCCAGGACCGCGATGCCCGCCGCGGTGCCGACGAGGAACGCGACGAAGAAGGCCGGCACGACCGCCACGCCGAGGTAGAGGCCCAGGACGCCGATCAGCTTCGCGTCGCCCATCCCCATGCCGCTCGGATGCAGCAGCGAGGGCAGCGCGAGCGCCGTCGCGGCGGCCGCGCCGGCGATGAGCCGCTCGATCTCGCCGCCGGGGTCCAGCGCCGTCCCGAGCACGATCGCGAGGACCGCCGCCGGTGCGGTGAGCCGGTTGGGGATGAGCTTGTGGTCGAGGTCGATGAGCGCGATCGGAACGAGGAACGCGATCAGCACGACGCCGAGCACCAGGCGCGCGGTGTCCTGCATGTGCACGAGGACGACGGCGCCGAACAGGACCGCGGTCAGCGCCTCGACGGCGGGATAGCGCCCGGCGATCGGCTCGTGGCAGCCGCGGCAGCGCCCGCCGAGCAGCAGCCAGGACAGGACCGGGATGTTGTCCCAGGGCTTGACGGGCGCGTCGCACGACGGGCAGTGCGATCCCGGCGCGACGAGCGACTCGCGGCGCGGCAGGCGGTAGGCCACGACGTTGAGGAAGGAGCCGATCAGCAGCCCGAAGGCGACGGCCGGAAGCAGGACGATGGGCATTGGGGTGTCCTCGGTCGGGAAGGGGTGGCGGTCGGTGGCGGGTGGCGTCGTGTGGCGGCGGGGAGGTCCGCGGCGCTACCAGCTGCCGACCGCGTTGCAGCCGGCGACCGACGGGGCGCTGCAGGTGCGCTCGTACTGGTAGGTCATGCGCCGGATCGTGAACAGCGTTCCGGTGCCCGAGGTCTTGCTGACGTGGTAGCTGGCGCCCCCGCTCGTGACGGTCGCGGTCACGCCCGGCGCCAGCGGGCTCAGCGAGTCCGGGCAGCCCGTGTACTGGTCGAGGTTGCGAAAGCACGACTCCATCTGCGAGACCGCGTTGCGCACGTCGGCCTTCGTGTTCGCGTCGCGTGCCTTGTTGCGCTGGTTGAGGAACGCCGGCAGCGCGATCGCGGCGAGGATCCCGATGATCAGGATCACGACGAGGAGCTCGACGAGGGTGAAGCCGCGTTCGTTCATGGCGCACAGATCGGCCGTACCGCGTTCGAGCAGCACATCGCGTGCCGCGGCTGGACGGACGTTGAGATGGACGCAGGAGGGGCGGGCCTTGAAGGCCCGCCCCTGTGCGTCACGGCTCGTGGGTGTCGCCCGGCCCGCGGGCCGGGCGCGGCAGGCCTACCAGGTGCTGCCGACGCAGCCCGCGTCGGCCTTGTTCGCCACGCAGGTGCGCGAGTAGCTGCCGTCGGCCGCCCGGACGATGTCGAACGTGTTCGTGGACTTCGAGGTGCCGCGGACGGTGTACGTCGTCGCAGTCTGCGCGACGATCGTGGCCGGGGCGACCTTCGCGGCCGTGCAGTACGCGGCGGCGTAGGACTCGTTGTCGGTGAAGCACGACTCCATCTGGGAGACGGCGTTACGAGCATCGGACTTCGCGGCGGAGTCCTGCGCCTTGGCGCGCTGGCCGAGGAACGTCGGCAGTGCGATCGCGGCGAGGATGCCGATGATGAGGATGACGACGAGAAGCTCGATGAGCGTGAAGCCCGACTCGTCGGACGCGCGGTTGCGCAGGTTCTGCAGCATGTGATCCCTCCTGGATCTGTGGTTGCTGGTGGTGCCGCCGCCCGCCATCGCGCGTCGCGCTCGTGTTCGGCGAGGGGTGTCGTTCCCGCCCTCACGAGCCGTTGCCCTTGGCGTGGTGGTGGTTGGCTGCACGGCTCGCTCATCGGTCGATCGGACGCCCGTCGATCAGGATCGTCCGGTCAACTGGACGGACGGTTGAAGGGCGGGGCGTTCCGACGCCGCCCGGGTCGCGGCGCGCAGCGGCTAGGCCGCCGCGCGGCGCGCGGCCTGAGCGTCGTGTCCGGGCAGCTTGACGCCGCCGCCGTCACACCACGGGCACGTGACGTCCGTCGCCTCGCCGCCGAGATTTGAGATCACGTGGCCCGTGCCGCGGCAGGGCGCGCATGGGAGGATCCCGGCCGGGGAGGAGTCGTCGTGCTTGGCCATCGCATCCCCCAAGCTAGAGGATCGCTCGCCGCACGGCGCCTGCGACGGACGTGCGCGATCGTGCACCACGGCTGCGTTGTCACGAACCGCACACGTGCGCGAAGCCGGGGTACAAGACTGGACTTGCGGCCGGGCGAGCGCCAGAATGCGTGCATGCCGGGGGGTAAGGACGCCAACGGGGAGACCGCCGCACCGATGTCGCGCGCTTCGAGTCGTCGATGAGTCGCCGACCACGGATCGAGATGATCGTGTGCGCGCTGCTCCTCGCGGTCCTCGTCGTGCAACCCGCCCTCGGCGGCGACCGGCACAGGGGCTGGCAGCGCGCGGCGCCGGACGGCGACCGGCGGGCAGCGCTCTCGGCCCGGCCCGATGGCGGGCGCAGCGAGCATCACAGGCGGACGGCGAGGCGCGCCGAATCGGCCGACGAAGCCAACGCATCGGGCGAGCCGGCCGCGGCTCCGGCGCAGACGGCGAGCGGGCCGGACACGCCGCAGCAGGACGACGGGACGTCGGTCGCCGGCGAGACGAACCGTGGCTCGGAGCCCACCGAGGTCGTCGGTGCCCCACCCGAGGACGGCGTCCCCGGCGCCTCGACGGCGACGCAGCCACCACCTGTTGGCGCCGAGCAGCCCGCGCCGCCGGCCGCCACGCCCGATCCCGCGCCCGCGCCCGAGGAGGCCCCGTCGGAGCAGAGCGGTCGCGGCGCAGGCTCGACCGCGTCGGCCGTCGGCGCACCCGCCGGCTCGCCGGCTGCGCCGCCCGCCGCCGCGGCGGCTGCCCCTGCCGCCGCGGTGGGTGCGTCGACCGCGCCCGCACTGAGCGCTCCCGGAACCGTCCCGAGCACGCAGGAAGCGGATACCGGACGCGTCGCGATCCCCGATGCGCCGAGCGCCGGGCGCACGCGCCCCGGCTCCAGCGGTGCGTCCGCCGCGCCGTCCGCGCAGGCGCGGCCGGCGCCCGGCGCCGCCGCCCTCGCGCGCTCGCAGCCGCCTGAGCTGACCCCCACGAGATCCCTCGAGCCGACGCTCGTCACGCCCGCCACGGAGGCGATCACGCGCGTGCGCTCCGGCGGGCCGGGCGCCAGCTCGGGACCGCGCCCGACCGTCGGCGACTCGGTCGGCGCGCTGCAGGGCGCCGCCGCCGCGGGCGGCACCGACTCGTCGGTCGCCCAGGTCCTCACCGCGTGGGCGACGTACGCGCTCGGGATCCTCGCGCTGCTCGTGCTCGCCCTCGGCGTCAACGCGATCCTCGCCGCCGGCCGCACGCGTCGGCTCGAGCGCCAGCGCGAGCGCCTGCTCGAGGACGTCGGCCTCCTGCAGGAGGCGCTGCTGCCGGCGATCCCCGCGCGCCTGGGGTCGCTGCGGGCATCGGTCGCCTACCGTCCGGCGGACGGGCCGGCCGCCGGCGGCGACTTCTACGACGCGTTCGCCCTCCCCCTCGGACGCACGGCCGTGCTGCTGGGAGACATCTCCGGCCACGGTCGCCAGGCGCTCGCCAAGACCGCGCTCGTGCGCTTCACGGTGCGCGCGCACCTCGAGGCGGGGCTCTCGCCGCGCGAGGCGCTCGCGATCTCCGGGCGCTCGCTCGACGGGCGGCTGGCGGACGACTTCGCGACCGTCATGGCCGCGATCCACGATCCCGCCGCCGGAACGCTGACCTACGCGAGCGCCGGTCACCCGCCCCCGATCGTCGTGGGTCCATCGAGCCACGCTCCCGTCACCGCCTCCTCGGCGCCGCCGATCGGCGCCGGCTTCTCCACCGGCCAGCGCCAGACGGTGCTCCCCCTGCCCGGCGGCAGCTCGGTGATGCTGTACTCCGACGGGCTGCTCGAGACACGGATCGGCGGCATGCCGCTGGGAGCCGATCGGCTGCGCGACTGGCTGACGGAGCTCGGACCGCAGGCCGGCGCCAGGGCGATGCTGGACCGCATCGTGGCCGTCGCCGATCGCGTGCCCGACGACCTCGCCGCGATCGTGCTGCACGCGCAGGCGGGCTCCGCGGCTCCCGCCACGCGCGTCGAGCAGCTCAAGCTCGACGTGCTCGACACCGACGGGCCCGACCTCGACGGCTTCCTCGAGGCCGCCGGCGTCCCCGAGACGGAGCGCCGCAGCACCGGCCGCGTCGTCAGCGAGCTGCTCGCCAGGACGAGCGGCGTCGTCGTCGAGGTGACGTGCGGCGAGGCCACGACCGTGCGCGTCGTCCCGATCGGCGAGTCGTCCACGCCGGCTGCGCGGCCCGCCGCACGGCCCGCCGCGCGCACCCGCTGACCGCCGTCGCGCGACGCCCGCCGCCGGGCGCCGCGCCGCACGCCACGGGCCGCTATGCCCCGTCGCCGACCGGCGCGCTGCACCTCGGCAACCTGCGCACCGCGCTCCTCGCCTGGCTCTTCGCACGCTCGCAGGGCGCGCGCTTTTTCGTGCGCATCGACGACCTGGACGCCGGCCGCGCCCGCCCCGGCGTGGCCGAGCAGCAGCTCGCCGACCTCGCTGCGCTCGGCCTGGACTGGGACGGGCCGGTCGTGCGCCAGTCCGAGCGCATGGACCTGTACGCCGCCGCGATCGCGCGGCTGGACGACGGTGCCGAGCTGTACCCCTGCTACTGCACCCGGGCCGAGATCCGGCAGGCCGCATCGGCCCCGCACGGCGCGCTGCCCGAAGGCGCCTACCCGGGAACCTGTCGCGCGCTCACGGCCGCTCAGCGGGCCGAGCACGAGCGCGCCGGTCGCCCGCCCGCGCTGCGCCTGCGCGGCACGACGGTCGCCGTCGCGTTCACCGATCGCCTGCTCGGACGGCGCGAGGACGTCGTCGACGACCTCGTCGTGCGCCGCAACGACGGCGCCCCGGCATACAATCTCGCCGTGGTCGTGGACGACACAGCGCAGGGCGTGGGCGAGATCGTGCGCGGCGCAGACCTCGTCGAGACGACGCCGCGCCAGCTGCACGTCGCCGCGCGGCTCGGCCTGCCCGCGGCGCGCTACGCGCACGTGCCGCTCGTGCTCGGCGCCGACGGAGCCCGGCTGGCCAAGCGCCACGGAGCCGTGACGCTCGCCGATCGCGCGGCCGCCGGGGACCGGCCCGACGACGTCCGCGCCCAGCTCGGGCGGACGGTCGGCCTCGCCGAGCCGGACGAGGTACCCTCGCTCGCCGACCTGCTCGATCGCTTCGACCCCTCCGCCCTTCCGACCGAACCGACGGTGCTCATCCCATGAACAGCAGCCTCTTCGTCTCCCTCGCCGTCGGCGCGCTCGTCATCGTGGCGATCATCGCGATCGCCTTCAACCCGAGCCTCGCCGGCGTCGGCTTCGCACTGATCGTCATCGTCGGCGCGTGCTGCGTCTGGCTGTTGCGACAGCTCTATCTCGCAGAGAGCGAACGCCACGACGACTAGAGCCCGTTGACCGTGCTGGCCGGCAGCAGCGCCGTCGAGGCGCTCGCCGAGATGGCGCACGCCTCCGGCCGCCTCGGGATCGACACGGAGTTCATGGGCGAGGGGCGCTACCGGACGCTGCTGTGCCTCGTGCAGGTGGCGGCCGAGCGCCCCGACGGCACGATCCAGATCGAGGTCATCGATCCGCTCGACGAGTCCGTCGATCCGGCGCCGCTCGCCGCGGTGCTCGCCGACCCCGACGTCGAGATCGTCATGCACGCCGGGCGCCAGGACGTCGCGCTGCTGCGGCGCGTGTGGCAGACGCAGATCACGAACCTCTTCGACACCCAGCTCGCCGCCGGCTTCGCCGGGCTGCGGGCCCAGCTCGGCTACGAGCCGCTGCTGCACGACCTGCTCGGGATCCGCCTCAAGAAGAGCGCGAGCTTCACCCGCTGGGACGCCAGGCCCCTGAGCGACGAGCAGGTCGCGTACGCACGCGACGACGTGCGCCACATCCTGCAGGCGACGACCGCGCTGCAGGACCGCCTGCGCGGGCTCGGCCGCCTGGACTGGGCGCGCGAGGAGTGCGTCGCGCTGTCGTGCACGACCGACGAGCGCGACCCCGACGCGATCTTCGCCCGCCTCCCGCGCGTCAACTCGCTGGACCCCAAGCTGCGTGCGGTCGCCCGCGAGCTCGTCGTCTGGCGCGAGGAGACCGCGCGCGCGCAGGACCGACCGGTTCCGTCGGTGCTCTCCGACGCCGCCCTCGTGGAGATCGCCAAGCGCCGCCCCGGCGAGACGCGCCAGCTCGAGCAGATCCGCGGCATCAACGACGCGACGCTGCGCCGGCGCGGCGAGGCGATCCTCGCCGCCGTGCGGCGCGGTCGCTCGCTGTCCCCCATCCCCGTCGACGGCGAGCGCCCATCCCAGCCCGACCCGCTCGACGCGCCCGTGATCGCGCTCGCCGAGGCGCTCGTGCGCGCACGCGCGCTGGAGTGCGAGCTTGCCTACGAGCTCATCGCCGCGCGCGCCGACCTGCAGCGGATCGTGCTGGCACTACGCGACGGCGCCCCGCCGCCCGACGTGCGCACCCTGCGCGGCTGGCGGCGCGAGGTCGTCGGCGAGGAGCTGCTCGAGCTGCTCGACGGGCGGCGCGCGCTGACCGTCGGCGCCGACCGTCACGTGGCGGTCGCCGAGCTCTGATCGGCGCGCGCGAGCGCTGCTGCCGCGGCCGGCGGCTCGTCGCAGCCGCGCAGGATCGTCAGGCCGGCGAGCGGGAAGATCACGAGCGAGAGCAGCCCCGCCGCGACGAGGGCGGCCGACTCGGCGCCGCCGATCAGCCCGAGCTGCGCCCCGATCGCGGTCGCCGCGACGATGAACGGCAGCGAGGTCGCCTGGAAGAGCGCGGCGGCGACGGCGCGCCGGGTGCCGACGAAGGCCCGGTAGGCGAGCGCCGGCAGCCCGCGGATGACCAGCAGCGCGGCGAGGAACAGCGGGACGGTCAGCACGGCGTCGGATGACGACAGCAGCGCGTCGAGGTCGAAGCGCACCCCGCTGGAGACGAAGAACACGGGGATGAAGACGCCGAAGCCGATCGCCTCGAGCTTCGTCCTGAAGACGGGATGCGTCATGCGCCGGTCGCGGTCCAGCAGGGTCAGCACGGCGCCGGCTGCGAACGCACCGAGGATGACCTCGAGGCCGAGCTGCTCGGCCAGGGCCGCGAACGCGATGAGCACGACGATCGCCCCGCGGACGCGGATCTGCGCCGTCGTGTCCTGCAGCGCCACGAGGTCGGCCATGACGGCGCGCGAGCGCTCGGCGCCGGCCACCGCGACGTAGAGCGCCCCGGCGAGCCCGAGCAGCGCCCCGATCAGCAGCAGCGTGGAGGTCGTGCCGCCCTGCCCGGTGAAGAAGACCGACAGCAGGATGATCGCCCCGAAGTCCGCGATCGTCCCCGCCGCCACGACGAGCTGCCCGAACGGCGTGGCGATCTCGCCGGCGTCCTTGAGCACGGGGATGATGACGCCGAGCGACGTCGCCGACAGGATCACGGCGACGAGCAGCGGCGTCTGCACGAAGCCGCCGGCCGCGAGCGCGAGCGCGACGAGGACCGCGATCGCGAACGAGGCGGCCCAGGCGCCGCCGGCGAGCCTGAGCACGCGCCCGCGCAGGTGCTCGAACTCGATCTCCAGCCCCGCGAGGAACAGCAGGAAGACGAGCCCGACGAGCGCCACGACCTCGATCGTCGCGTCGATCGCCACGATGCCGAGCACCGACGGGCCCGCGACGATCCCGAGCACGATCTCGAGCACGACGGACGGCAGCCCGACCCGCGGCATGAGCCCGAGCACGAACGGGACCGCGAACGCGATCGCGACGACGACGAGCAGTCCGCTGAACCCCGCTGCCTCCACGAGCCGTGGTCCCGCCGCGGCGCCCCGGCGTTACACCGCGCGCCGGGGTCGATCTGCGCGCGCCGGGGTCGATCTGCGCGCGCCGGGCGAGCCGTGGCGAGAAGCGTCCCACCCTGGGACGCAATCCGCCACGGTCGGCCGACTCCGGCGCGTGCTGGCTGGTTTGTGGCGTTCTGCGCACGGGATCGTGGCCGATCGGCGTTGCGCTGTGACGGTGGTGGCGCCGACGCTTGATGAGTCGTGACCAGCGCACGCCAGCAGCTCACGCCGCGCAAGCCGGCCGCGCAGCCGGTCGACCTCGCGATCGGGCGGCTCGCGCGCGCCCAGCACGGCCTCGTGGCGGCCTGGCAGCTGCAGCCGCTCGGGCTCTCGGCGAGCGGGGCCCGCAGCCGGGCGTCGCGCGGGCGGCTGCGCAAGATCCATCAGGGCGTGTATGCGACCGGTCACGCGCCGTTGACGCCGGTCGGGCGCGTGATGGCCGCGGTGCTCGCGTGCGGACCGCGAGCCGTGGCCTCGCACCGCGCGGCCGCGCAGCTGCACGAGCTGCGCCTCGGTCGCGGCTCGAGCATCGACGTGAGCACCCCGTCTCGAACGGGGCGCGGGCGTCCGGGCATCCGCGTGCACCAGGCGGCGCAGCTGCACGAGGACGACCGCAGCGTCGTCGACGGCGTCCCGTGCACCGCGCTGGCGCGCACCCTGCTCGACGTCGCCGGCGGCGGGCCGCGGCGCGACGTCGAGCGGGCCTGCGACCGGGCGGCCCTGCTGCGCACGCTCGACGTCACCGCGATCGACGCCGCCCTGCAGCGGGCGGCGGGCTGCCGCGGCGCACCGCTCCTGCGGGCCGTCCTGCGCGAGCATCGCGCCGCAAGCACGGTCACGCGCAACGACCTCGAGGAGCTCTTCCTCGCGCTCTGCCGTGCCGGCGCGATGGCGCCGGACGCCGTCAACCTGTGGATCGCGTTCCCCGGCGGCGCCGGCGCGGAGGTCGACTTCGCCTGGCTCGGACCGCGCCTCGTCGCCGAGGTCGACGGCCGCGATCCGCACACGACGCGGATGGCCTTCGAGCATGACCGGCGCCGCGATCAGCAGCTCATGCTGCTCGGCTGGCGCGTCGTCCGGTTCACGTGGCGCCAGGTCGTCGGCGAGCCCGGGGTCGTCGCGGACGCGCTGCGCGCCCTGCTCGATCCGCGGCGCACCCGGGCCGACTAGCCGCATTTCCTGCGGCCCAACCGCGGAGCACGGGGCTAGCTACACTCGGCCGGATGGACCTCGCGGCCGCCACCCTCGAGACGTTCCTGCCCCATGTCGACAGCCGGTTCGCGCTGGACGGCCCGCACGAGGGCGTCGCTCTGACGCTCGAATCCGCGACACCCGCGGGCGAGCGCGCCGCCGCCGAGCGCGCGCCGTTTCGGCTCGTCTTCCGCGGGCCGTCCGAGCCGCTGCTCCCGCAGTCCATCTACCGCTTGGAGCACGGCGGGCTCGGCGCGCTGGAGATCTTCGTCGTGCCGGTCGCGCAGGACGCCGACGGTACGAGCTACGAGGCGATCTTCAGCTGACCTCCCGGGCCGCCGCCACCGGCGGCGCGAGCTCCATGCGCAGGTAGATGCCGGCCTCGCCCACCGGCTTGAACCCGAGCCGCTCGTAGAGGCCCAGCGCGCGGTTGTTGCGCTCGACGTGGATGCTCAGGCGCTTTGCCGCCGCGGCCGCCTCGGCGACGAGATCGGCGAGCAGGGCGCCGCCCGCCCCGCGGCCGCGGGCCCGCGGCAGCAGCGCGATGTCGACGATCCGGATCTCCGCGTCCCAGCGATCGACGAGCAGCCGCCCCGCCGGCTCGCCCTCGACGAGCACGACGTCGGCGCTCATCGCGGGATAGTGCTGGGCGTAGTGCGCGCTCTGGGCGGCGAACTGCATCGCCACGAAGGCCTCCTTCTCCGCGTCGGTCCACCCCGTCAGCGCGAGCTCCTCCTCACGCGTGCCGGCGTAGACGCGCCGCAGCAGCGCCTCGTCGGCCGCGGTCGCCGGGCGCAGCGCGACCTCCACGGCGCGCACTGCCCCTACGATCGCGGCGGGTAGATGCCGCTGAGCGCGATGTTGAAGTTCAGCGTGAGGTAGGGCTGCATGTTGTTGTGCGGCCCGCCGGCGCCCATCGGCGCGAGCGCCTGCGTCGCGAGGTGCGCGTTGGACGCCGGCTGGTACAGCGTGCCGCCGCCGGACTGCGCGAAGCCCGTGCTGGGGCTCGGGATGTTCGTGTCACCGATGTCGATCGTGTTGGCCCGCATCTCGTGGTTGTGCGATGCGCTGTTGTCCTCGCTGAGCGTCACCGTCTCGGCACCGCCGGTCTGGCCCAGGTTGCGCTGCGACAGGCCCGGCCCGCGGCCGGGGTGCATTGGCGCGCGACCCTCCAGGTTGGGGAGTCCGAACGTCGTCTGCCCGTTGCCGCCATAGGTGGTCCCCACGAGCGAGAAGAGCGCCGTGTTCTGGGCGATGGGAAGCAGTTGACCGTTGCAGAACGCCCAGCCGCGGGGCGCGAAGTTGAACGGGAAGATGCGGATCTCGGCGATGAATGGATCGGACATGCGCCGCTCCTAGTTGCGTGAGGGGAAGATGCCGAACAGCGAGATGATGAAGTGCACGCACTGAAACGGCTGGACGTTGGCGTGTGGGCCGCTCACGCCGTACGGTGCGATCGCGGCGGCGTTCATCGACCCGGTCGGACTGTCGGCGATGTAGGGCGCGATGTTGAAGGAGTGCGCCGCGAGGTTGCCCGCCGGGCTGCTCGCGTTGCCGGCCGCGTCGGCGGCGACGAACGCGTGCGTGTGCGCGGGCACCTGGGCCGTCGTCAGCGTGACCTCCTCGGTGCCGGTCTTCTGACCCAACGAGACGCCGTCGCCCCGATGGACCGGGATCCGCCCGCGCAGATCCGGCAGGGCGAACGTCGTCTGCCCGTCGCCCCCGTAGGTCGTGCCGATGAGCGCGAAGAGCGCGTCGTTCTCCGAGACCGCGAGGAGCTGACCGTCGCAGAACGCCCACCCCTGCGGAGCGAAGTTGCCGGCGAACATCCTGATCTCGCCAACGAATGGTTGTGACATGGCAGCTCGCTCCTCAGTTGCGGGACGGGAAGAGGCCCTGCAGGGCGATGCAGAAGTTCAGGCCGAGGTACGGCTGGGCGTTCTGATGCGCCTGGCCTCCGCCGCCGCTGGTCACGCTGTCGGGGCGCAGCGTCGTGGTCGGCCCGCCGGCGGCGTGGTAGACGTTGTTGGCGCCGCCGAGGACGTTCCCGTTCGGCGTCGCCGAGCCGCCGCTCGCGGTGCTCGACGCCGCGACGGCGTGCGCGTGCTGGGGGATCTCGCCGATCGCCAGCGCGTGCGTCAGCTCGCCGCCGCGCTGGCCGAGCGTGTGGCCGCCACCGACGTGGAGCGGCGTGCGCGAGCGCAGGTCGGGCAGCCCGAAGTTGACGCGCCCGTCGCCGCCGTACGTCGTGCCCAGCAGGGAGTACAGCGCCTGGTTTTGGCTGATCGGCAGGATCTGCCCGTCGCACTGCGCCCAGCCGCGCGGCGCGAAGTCGAACGACACGATCTTGATCTCGGAGAGGAACGGCTCGGCCATGGCGTCGTCCTTTCGTTGCAGGGCCTACGGGCAGGTCGCGGGAGCGCCCCCGCTGTAGCCGCCGCCGGGCGGCGAGTTGACCTGTGCCAGGACCGAGGTACCGGCGTCGTTGTTGGCGGCGATGAACGCCTGCACCGCCGCGGTGTCCGTCGGGCCGCCGAGGTAGCCGGGCAGGCGGATCGTCGTGCTCTGGCGCTGGCGCATGCGCACGTCGACGTCGATCGTCGACGGCGTGCTGTCGGCGCCGCTCGTCGAGATCGTGTTGTTGCGGATGTCGGCGCAGACCTGGAAGGAGTCGCCGGGCGTCGTGCCGACGTTGTAGTGGATGCCCTGCTTGGGGATCGTGATCGTGCCCGGCGTCGTGCCCGGCTGCGTGATCGTGTTGCCCGTGATCGTCGTGTTCATCGTGCCGGGCGTCGCCGCTCCGAGGCCGCCGGCCAGCACCTCGATGCCGAAGTTGTTGTAGCCGCGGATCGTGTTGGCGCTGACGGTCCAGGCGGTCGTGCCCTGGTCGACGCTCTGCAGCTTGAGCCCCGAGCCCTCCGCCGAGCCGGAGTTGGCCGTGCCCGACACGCCGATGACGTTGTTCGTGAACGTGCCCGTCTGCGGCGCCGGCCCGATCGAGTTGACCGCCAGCACGCCGTGGCCGACGCTGTCGCGGAACGAGTTGCCGTTGATCGTCATCGTCGTGTCGCTGCCCGCCTGGCCACCCTGGATCAGCGACAGCCCGCCGCCACCGGTCGCGATCGACGCGTGGCTGTTGGAGAAGGCGTTGCCGGTCATGACGAGGTCGCCGCTGCCCGAGCCGCCGTGGCTGAACTGCAGCAGGTCGCCGCCGGCGCCGGTGAACGTGCTGCCGGTGACCGTCGCCTGGAGCTGCCCGGCGCTCGACTCGGTCTCCAGCAGGACGCCGTCGTTGCCGTCGGTCGGGTGGTTGTCGCCGATCGTGACGCTCGACAGCGTGATGCGGTTCAGCGAGCCGGCCGAGTTGACGACCCGCAGGTTGTCCTCGCGCCCGCCGCTGATCGCCGTGTCCGACACGGTCGCCGAGCCCGTCAGGTTGTCGATCCACACGCTCGAATCGTCGAACGGCGTCGTCGCGTTCGTGCCGTTGGCGCCGTTGATGACGCTGTTGGCCAGCGTGAAGCCGGCGACGTTCGTGCCGCGGATCGCGTAGTTGGAGTGGTCGTGCAGCCACATCCGCGTCAGCGACGGGTTCAGCGTGTCGACGAGCACGACGCCGGTGCCGCCGGGGGTGGTGAGCGAGCTGTCGGGGAAGGTCGAGTTCGCGATCTCGCCGCCCGAGCAGCCGCTCGTGTCGGCGGGCGTGCACGTGCCGCCGGCGCCGGTCACGATCAGCCGTCCGCTGGTGCCGGTCGCGTTGGCGCGGATGCCGACGGCGGCGCCGTTCGTCGAGACGCGCTGCATCGTGACGTGGCTGGCACCGATCGTCGTGTTGTCGATCAGCAGCCCGTTGCCGGTGGCGGTGTCGATCGTGTTGCCGGCGCCGCTGACGTTGACCGTGCCGCCGTTGGAGGCGCTGAACCCGGTGCCGCTCGTCGTGTCGACGTCCAGGCCGCCGTTCGTGAACGAGACGGTGTGCCCGGTGTTGGCCAGCAGCGTGACGCCGCTGCCCGCGCCGGTCGAGAAGGTCTTCGTCGCGCCGCTGAAGACCGTCGATCCGCCCGAGTTGAGCAGCACGGCGGGCCCGCCGTTGACGTCGGGGCCGTCCGTGATCGTGCCGCTGAGCGTGACGACGCCGCCGGTCCGGTTGCGGACGAGGGCGCTGCCGCCCGATCCGTCGGCGATGGTGCCGCCGTAGGTGACGTCGCCGGAGCCGCCGTTGAGGTTGAACGCCACGCTGCCGACGCCGCTGGCGACGCCGGCGAGCGTTCCGCCGCTCGCGCTGAACGTCCCCGAGCCGAGGCCGTCGAGGATGATCCCGCTCGCGCCGCTGGAGACGACGCTGACGTTGTCGAAGGCGAGCGTCGGGCCGGGCGTGGCGGAGACGTCGATCGCGGCCGCGCCGGTCGCGCTGACGTTCGCGGTGCCGCCTCCCGCGACGGTCACGTCGCCGGCGTTGCTGAGCCGGAACGCCGGCGTCGCGCCGGACGACGTCGTCAGGTCGAGGTTGGCGAACGTCGTCGTGCCGGTCGTGTTGACCATGCTCACCGCGCCGGCCGACGAGCCCGTCACCGTGATCGCGTCGAAGACGCTGCCCGCGCCCAGGCTCGTGCCGCTGGCCTCCAGGCCCTTGGCGCCGCTCGTCGTGATGGAGATCGTGCCCGCCGGCGCGAAGTTCGCCGTCCCGGCGTTGTTGAGCCGCACGCCGGTCGCGCCGCCGGCCGCGGTGTTGTCGATCGTGACGTCGGAGAACGTGAACGTGCCCGAGGTGCCGTCGAGCTCGATCCCGGGCTGCGTGCCCGCCGTGCCCGTGTCGACGATCCGCACGTCGTCGATCGTGCCGCCGGCGTCGCCCGCGCCGCCGGCGATCCCGCCGCCGGCGCCGGACGGGTCGATCTGCAGGCCGCGGACCGTGTTGCCGGAGGCCAGCGCGACGACGTCGGCGCCGCTGTCGGTGACCGTCGGGCGCTTGGCGGGATCGCCGGCCTGCAGGACGTCGGCGCCGACCTGCAGCGTCGCCGCCTCGCCGAGCAGGCGCTGGTTGGGCTTGAGGTCGATTCCGGCGCCGAGCCCGGTCGTCGTGTTGTCGCCGTCGTGGACGAAGATCGTGTCGCCGGCGCCCGACGCGCCCTCGGCCTGCGCGAGCGTGTCGAACGGCGCGCTCGACGTGCCGGCGTTGCCGGGGTCGGCGTTGTCGACGTACCAGACGCAGCCGGCGATCGAGATGTCGACCTGCCCGGTGTCGGACGCCACGCCGTCGGTGACGGTGTAGGTGAAGAAGTCGTCGGTGTCCGAGCAGCTCGTGCCCGCCGCCGGCGTGTAGACGAAGTCGCCGTCGCTCTGCAGCGTCACCGAGCCGCCGTCGTTGGACGCGAACGTGCCCGGCGTGACGGAGATCGAGGGGCTGTCGGGGTCGCTGTCGTTGGCGAGGATGTCGCCGCCGATCGACTTCTTCGGCCCGGATGCGGCCGGCGGCCCGTCGCTGGGATCGTCGACGACGAGCGTCGTGTTGCCGATCGCCGCGCTGGCGCCGTTGAGCGTGTCGTCACCGGCCACCGGCGCGTCCGAGACGCCGTTGATCGTGAGGTTCACCGTCGCCGTCGACTGCGCGGCGGCGCCGTCCTGCATCGTGTACGTGAAGGAGTCGGTGTCCGAGTCGCCGGTCGACAGGCCCTGGAAGACCGCGCCCGGGTCGTACGTGAACGAGCCGTTGGCGTTGATCGTCACCGCCGCGCCCGCGACCGACGTGCCGGTCAGCGTCGCCGAGCCGTTGAGCTGCACGACCGTCTTCGTGTCGCCGGGATCGGGATCGGTGTCGTTTGAGAGCACGCCCGGGGCGGACACGTTGAGCGCGGTGTCCTCGTCGGTCGTCGCGTTGTCGTTCACCGCGGTCGGCGGATCGTTGACCGACGTGACCGCGACGCTCTTCGTGGCGGTGTTGCCGGCCGCCGCCTGGTCGTCGGTGGCCTGGAAGGCGATCGTGCGCGTCGGCGGCGCCGGGCCCTCGCTGACGTTGACGTACGTCACCGTGCGCAGCGCGGTCTCGTAGGCGGCCACCGAGGCGTTGCCGGTCAGCGTCAGCACGCCGGTCACGTCGTCGTAGACGCCGGTGATGCCGAGCTGGTCGGTGAAGGCGAGGTCGTCCTGCGCGGGCGCGAAGTTCGCCGAGATCGCGACCGTCGCGCCCGCGAGCTGCGTCGAGTCGGGGTCGCCGACCGTCAGCCCGGGGTCGATCGCGAGCGGGCCGGCGTTCTCCGTGTAGGCGAGGCTGCCGGCGGTCGTCGTGACGACCGGCCCGTCGTTGACCGGCGTGACGGCGATGTTGCGCGTCGAGGCAGGGCCGAGGCCGTCGCCGTCGTCGGCGCGGAACGCGACGGTCTTCAGCGACCCCGGCGCGTCGCCGTTGTGGCGGTAGCTCACGGAGCTGAGCGCCGTCTGGTAGTTGCCGAGCGCGCTCGTGCCGCTCAGCGTCAGCAGGCCGCTGGCGGCGTTGTACGAGCCGGTGATCCCGAGCTGGTCGGTGAACAGCAGCTCGTCGGCGGGCTGCAGCCCGGCGGTGATCTGCACGGTCGCGCCCTCCAGCGACGCGTCGTCGGGATCGGAGACGAGCAGGGAGGCGTCCACGACGGTCGCCGGGTCGCCCTCGGTGTAGGCCAGCGCGCCGGCGCTCGTCGTGATCGTCGCGGCGTCGTTGGCGGCGCCGAGCGTGACGGCGCGCGCGGCCGGCGCGCTCGTGTCGCCCTGCGCGTCGGTCACCGTGAAGGTCAGCGTGCGCGTCGGCGGCGCCGGGGCGTTGGAGACGTTCTCGTAGGTCACCGCGCGCAGCGCCGCCTGGTAGTTGGCGATCGTCGTCGTCCCGGTCAGCGTCAGCAGGCCCGTCGTGTCGTCGTAGGAGCCCGTGATGCCGAGCTGGTCGGCGAACGCGAGCTCGTCCTGCGCGGAGACGAAGTTCGACGTCACCTGGACGGTCGCGCCCTGCGCCTGCGCGGAGTCCGGATCGCTCACGCCGACGGCGGGGTCGGCGGCGATCGGGCCCGAGTTCTCGGCGTAGGCGAGCGCGCCCGCCGTCGTGGTCACGACGGGGGCGTCGTTGACGCCCGTGACCGCGATCTGCTTCGTCGCGAGGTTCGAGTCGGCGCTGCCGTCGTTGACCTTGAACTCGACGGTCTTGGCGGCCGCCGGGTCGTCGTTGGTGGTCATGAAGCCGATCGACCGCAGCGCGGTGAGGTAGCTGGCGACGCTCGCCGAGCCCGTCAGCGTGAGCACGCCGGTGGCCGGGACGTAGGACCCGGTGATCCCGGCCTGGTCGACGAACAGCAGCTGATCGCCGGTCTGGCGGTTGACCGACAGGCGCACGACGGCGCTCTCGAGGTTGGCGTCGTCGACGTCGCTCGGCGTCACCGTGGGATCGACGGGCGCCGTCGCGCCACCCTCGGTGTACGCGGTCGACCCGGCGCTCGTCGTGACGATCGGCGGGTCGTTGACCGCCGTGATCGCGATGTCGCGGGTCGCGACGTTGCTCGTCGCCGCGCCGTCGGTGACCGAGAAGGAGACGGTTCGGGTGGCGGCGCTCGGGTCCTCCGAGCCGTTGGCGTACGTCACGGAGCGAAGCGCCGTGCGGTACTCGGCCGCGGTCGCGCTGCCCGTCAGGGTCAGCACGCCGGTGCCGGCGTCGTAGGAGCCGGTGATCCCGAGCTGGTCGACGAACGCCAGCGCGTCCTGCGCGGCGGCGAAGTTCGCGCTGATCGCGACGGTCGCGCCCGTCAGCTGGGGGCTGTCGGGGTCGGCGACCGTCAGGCCCGGGTCGACCGCCACGGCGCCGTCGTTCTCCGTGTAGGCCAGGGCGGCGAGCGTCGTGCCGACGACGGGCGGGTCGTTGACGGGCGTGACGTCGATCGCCTTCGTGGCGGGCGCGCTGTCGGCGCTGCCGTCGCTGACCGTGAACGCGACGGCCTTCGACGCGCCGGGGTCGTCGCCGGTGTGGCGGTAGCCGATCGAGCGCAGCGCCGCCTGGTAGTCGGCCTTCGTCGCCGAGCCCGTGAGCGTGAGCACGCCCGTGCCGGCGGCGTAGGAGCCCGTGATCGCGCCCTGATCGACGAACACCAGCTCGTCGCCGACCTGGAAGCCCGCGGAGATCCGCACGACGGCCCCGTCGATGTTCGCGTCGTCGGCGTCGGAGACCGTCAGTCCGGCGTCGACGGTCGAGGTGGCGTTCTCCGTGTTGGCGGTCGCCCCGGCGGTCGTCGTCACGACGGGCGCGTCGTTGACGTTCGTGACGGCGATCGCGAACACCTTGTCGAAGCCGGCGCCGGCGCCGTCGGTGACGCGGACGCGGATCGAGAACGCGGCCTTCGCCTCGAAGTCGAAGGCCGCCGCGGTCCGCAGCGTCGTGCCGCTCACGGTGAACGAGGCGTTGTCGCTGTCCCCGGCGCCGGCGACGAGCGCGAAGCTCAGCGCGTCGCCGGGGTTGGGGTCGGTGCCCGAGAGCGTGCCGACGGTCGTCCCGGCGGGCAGGTTCTCGGCGACGGTCGCGCTCGAGAGCGCGATGTCGGTCGGCGGCAGGTTGGGCGGCGGCGCCGGCGCGCCGATGACCCGCAGGCCGATGAACTCGCGCGCCCGCAGGCGCCCGCGGTAGACGGTCACGCGCAGCTCGGCGTTGCGCAGGTCGCGCGGCACGCGGTTCAGGCGCAGGATCAGCGTGCGCGTCCCGCGCTGGACGCGCGTGCTGACCCAGGCCTGCGAGCGCCCGCCGCCGATGACGGCGAGGGCGATCCGGGCGTTGTTCGTGCTGGAGATGCGCAGCCGGATCGTCTGACCGCTCAGCACGGCCCGGCTGGCGGACACGCCGAGGCCGTGCAGCCGGTCGTAGGGCGTGGCGCGCAGCGCGATCCGCGCGCGGGCGCGGCGGTCCCCGCGGTAGGCGGTCACGCGCAGCTCGAGGTTGCTGAAGCGCAGCGGCGCGAGGTTGAGCCGCCGGATGACGGTCGTCGTGCCGCGCTTGACGGTCGCCTTGGCCCACGACCGGGTCCCGCCGTTGCGGACGATCGCGAAGCGCAGCCGCACGGTCTGCGTGGCGCGGATGCGGACGCTGAGCCGGCGGCCTTCGAGCACCGCGCGGTCGGCGCGCACGCCGAGCGAGCTCAGATCGCGGTAGTCCAGGTGCGCCGCCCGCGCGGGAGCAGCGGCGGCGCCCGTCGCGAGCAGGACGGCGACCAGCAGTCCGCAGAGGGACAAAAGGACGCGGCGGCGACGGTGGAGGATGTGGTGTCCAGCTTCCATGCGGGGAGGCGGCGCCGGCGGGTCAGATGGCGAGAGGTGTTCCCAGACGCCACTGCGGGCCGGCAGGGGCAATCTACTCCGATCCGGGGGGTGCGAGTCAACCCCAACGTCCGTTGGCGCACACGCGCGCCGGCGCTCAGCCGGCGGCGGCACGCGTCGCATCGCGCACCGCTTCGCGCAGCGCGGCCGGCTTGGCGGCCTTCTGCATCCAGCCCTCGGCGCCGAGGCGCTCGGCCTCCTGCTCGAGGCGGGCGGGCGGCATGTTCGAGATGAGCACGATCGCGGTGCCCGGCGAGAGCTCCCGGATCTGCGTCACGAGCCCCAGCGGATCGGGAACGTCGGGCAGGACGAGGTCCAGCAGCAGGACGTCGGCCGCGCAGCCGGCGATCTGGTCGATCGCCTCGCCGCCGGTGCTCATCGCGCCGACGACCTCGATGTCGCCGTCCTCCTCGAGCACTTGGCGCAGGAAGAACTTCACCGCACGAGCGTCGTCACACAGCGCAACCCGGATCGTCTCCCCCATCCGGCCGCAGGCTAGCCGGTTGACCGGGTCGTGTCGGGCGTCGGCGACGCGGCGGCGCTCACGAGCCCGCGCTCGAGCAAGAACGCGCGGGCGACGGCGTCGTGGCGCTCGCCGTGCAGGTCCACCGCAGCGTTCATGCGCCGCATCGCGGAGGTCGTCAGGACGCGGGAGACCGCGTCGATCGCCCGTCTCAGCCCCGGGCCGTGGGCCGCCAGCACCGCGTCGTCGATGATCGGCGCCACGTGGCCCGAGGCGAACAGGTGCTTGGGATCCTCCAGCAGCACGTACTTGCCGCCCGCCAGCTGGCCGTCGGTCCCGAACACCGAGAGCACGTCGACCGTGCCCCGCTCGAGGGCCTGGTAGCGCGCCCCGGGCGGCAGCGTGTGGAACCGCACGGCGTCGAGCTTGTAGACGGCGCGCAGCCCCTCGAGCCCCTCGTAGCGCCCGCGGAACTCCGGCAGCGCGCCGATCGTCACCTTGCTTCCGAGGCGGCGCAGATCGGCGATCGAGCGCAGCCGGTGGCGCTTGGCGAACTCCGGCTTGACGCCGAGCGCGTTGGGGTTGGAGAGCGGCGTCTGCGCCAGGAGGGTGAAGCCGTGGCGGCGCTCGAACGCCTTGGCGCGCTCGTAGGCGACGGTGTCGCTGCGCGGCCGGTGCACCAGCTCGGCGACCTCGGAGAGCAGCACGCCGACGTACTCGGGGTACATGTCCAGCGCCTTGCGCCGCAGGGCGCTGTGGATGAGCTCCGAGCTGCCGATCGAGCTCTTGAGCACGATGCGGTAGCCCTTGGCCTCCAGCGCCTGCCGGTAGAGCTCGCCGAGGATGACCTGCTCGGTGAAGTTCTTCGTGCCGATCCGGATCGCGCCGCGGTCGTCGACGTCGACGCGCTCGCCGCCGCTCGTGCGATCGGCGCGGTCGGCGCTCCCACAGCCCGCGATCGCCGCGCCGAGGACGGCGGCGGCGGTCGTGAGCATGGCCCGCGCCGGTCGCATGGCCTACGCGCTCGCGCCCACGGTCGCGGCCTCGCCGACGGCCGGCACGACCGCCGGCAGGGTGAAGCGAAAGTCACTGCCCTCGCCGGGGCTGCTCGTCACCCAGATGCGCCCGCCGAGCTGGCTGATGATCCGCTCGCAGACGGCCAGGCCGATGCCGGTGCCCGAGTAGGTCTCCTCGCCATGCAGGCGCTGGAACGGCTCGAAGATCCGCGTCGCCTGCGCCGGATCCATGCCGATCCCGTTGTCGCTCACGGTGAACAGCCAGTGCCCCTGCTCGCGCTCGGCGTCGATCTGCACACGCGGAGTCTCCTCGCCTCTGAACTTCACCGCGTTGCCGACGAGGTTCTGGACGACGCGGCTGAGGTTCGCGCGGTCGACCCTGACGACCGGCAGCTCGCCGACCGAGATCTCGGCGCCGCTCTCCTCGATCGCCCCCGCGAGCGCCTCGAGCGCCTGCTCGACGACGTCTGCGGCGGGCACGTCCTCGACGCTCAGCTGGCCCCGGCCGGCGCGCGAGTACTCGAGGAGGTCGCGGATCAGGACGCGCGCGTGGTGCGTGGCGGCACGGATCCCGGCGACGAGATCCTCCTCGCCGCCGGCGCCGGCGCGCTGGCGCTCGAGCAGCTCGGTGTACATCGAGATCGTCGTCAGGGGCGCCTGGAGGTCGTGCGAGGTGACCGACGCGAACTGCTCGAGCTCGGCGTTGGAGCGGCTCAGCTCGGCGTTTGAGTGCTCGAGCTGCAGGCGGCTGCGCTCCAGCGAGTCGGCCATCGCGTTGAAGCCCCGCGCCAGCGCGCCGAGCTCGTCCTCGCGATCGGTCGGCACCCGCGTCGAGAGGTCGCCGGACGCCAGCCGCCCGGTCGCCTCCGCGACGCCGCGCACCGGGCGCAGCACCGCGCGGCGCATGTACAGCGTCAGCGCGACGGCGATCGCGAGCACGAGCGCGAGTCCGCCGAACCCGACGGCGGTGGCGATCGCGGAGCGCTGCTCGGCGCTGCGCTCGCGCTCGCGCAGAAGCGCGCGCTCGCGCTGGAAGAGGTCGGCGAACTCGTTGCGGATCCGGTCGAGGTAGCCGCGGCCGCCGTTGCTCCTCACCTGGTCGCGGCCCTTCCCGATGTCGTCTCCGGCGACGTCGAGCAGCGACTTCACCCAGAGCTCGTCGTAGTCCTCGATGGCGACGACGAGTGCGGCCAGCCGGCGCTGCTGGCCCGGGTCGTCGGACACGAGCCGCGCGAGCCGGCTCGTCGTCTGCGGGTAGCGGGCCAGCTCGCGGTTGGCGGCGGTGAGAAAGGGCCTCTCGCCCGTCGTGATGAAGCGGATGACGCCGCTCTCGACCGACAGCAGCGACTTCTCGAGCTGGTTTGCGAGGGTCAGCGCCTCCTGCGAGCGAAACGCGGCGTCGGCGGCCTCGCGCTGGCCCGCGACCGCGACGATGAGCAGGACGAGCGTGGCCGCGAGCAGCACCGCCGAGGCGGCGCTCAGCGCCACCACCCTCGCCGTGATCTGGGTTCTGAGGCTGCGTCGCAACACGGTCGGCCGCCTCCCCGTGCGGCCTGCCGAACTCTACCCGGGCGCGTCGGGTCGATGCGAGCGGCCTGGCCGGCGCCGCTACGCAGCCGGCGCGCGACGATCGGCGGCGGCGAGATGCTCGGCCAGCGGCGCCGGCCTGCCGAGATGAAAGCCCTGGCCGTAGTCGACGCCGAGCGCTGTGAGCGCCGCGACCGTCTGCGGCCCCTCGACGAACTCGGCGATCGTCAGCTTGCCCATCCCGCGCGCGATCTGCACGACCGCCGCGATCAGGATCCGATCGGTCTCGTTCGTCGCGCACTGGCGCACGAACTCCCCGTCGATCTTCAGGTAGTCGAACGGCAGGTGCTTGAGGTAGTAGAACGAGCCGAAGCCGGCTCCGAAGTCGTCGAGCGCAAACCGGCAGCCGAGCTCGCAGAGGCGCTCGGCGAACGCGGCCGCGCGGGCGATGTTCGCGACCGCCGCCGTCTCGGTGACCTCGAGGATGAGCCGGTCGGCGCAGACGCCGCTCTGCGCGAGCCGGCGCTCGATGAGCTCGAGGATCTCCGGGTCGCCGATCGTGTGGCCCGACAGGTTGACCTCGAGGCGCAGGTCGCCGCCCGAGCTGGCCAGCAGGTCGATGGCGCGGGCGACGACCCAGCGGTCGATCTCCTGGACGAGCCCGAGGCGCTCGGCGACATAGAGAAACGAGCCCGGCGGGATGAGGTCCCCGGCGCCGTTGCGCAGGCGGATGAGCAGCTCGAACTGCAGCGGCTCGTCGGCGTGGAGGGCCACGATCGGCTGGGCGAGCAGCTCGAAGCGGTCCTCGCGGAGCGCCTCGCGGATCTCGGTCGCCCACTTCATGCGACGCTCGATCTCCGGGCGGCCGCCGGGCTCGCTGTCGTAGACGGCGACGCGGTCGCGCCCGTGCTCCTTGGCGTCGTACATCGCGAGGTCCGCGTTGACCATGATCTCCTCGGCCCCGCGGCACTCCTCGTCTTCGAAGCAGGCGATGCCGATGCTCGCCGTGATCCGGCGGGGCTCGCCCTCCGCGCCGACGGACGGACCGAGGCGCAGCGCGTCACGCAGGGCGCCGGCGACCGCCTCGGCACCCGCGCGGCCGGCCTGCGGCAGCAGCACCGCGAACTCGTCGCCGCCCAGCCGGGCCAGGACGTCGCTCTCGCGCAGCCGCGAGCGCAGGCTCTGCGCGATGCGCACGATCAGCGCGTCGCCCGCGCCGTGGCCGTGCGCGCCGTCGGCGCGCCGGCATTCGATCTCGCCGCTCCAGCGTCCGTCCCGGCTGAGCACCTCGCGAACCTCGCGCGTGAGCTCCTCGTCGTCGCGGCGCGCCTTGCACAGCTGGCTGCTCGGCCCCCCGACCAGCGAGCCGGGCGCCACGCGCACGATCTCGTCCAGGCGCGCGTTGGCGTAGACGATCGTCGAGTCGCGCCAGCGGATCACGCAGACCCCCTCCGCGAGCTCGTCGACGATCTGCGAGCGCAGCCGCAGCTCGATCTCCGCTGCCAGGCGCGTCGCGTCCGCACGGTCCAGCGCGCGGGTGACGAACGTCGTGGCGACGAAGATCGCCACGATCATCGCCACGACGAGCGGCACGACGGCCGCGATGACGCTGCGCAGAGGATCCGAGCCGATCCCCCAGCCGAGCAGGACGAGCACCGTGATGAACGCCGTGGCGGCAGCGCAGGCCAGCGCCGAGCGGCGCATGGCCGCCGTCCGCGGCGGCTCATCTTCGCCGCCGGCGCCGATCTGACGGAACCCGTGCGGGCCGGCGTCGGGGGCGATCACCAGTTCTGCATCGACGGCCCCGCCACCGAACTTGAGGTCCGGGCGTCCGCCGGAGCGCCCGCCGAGGTACGGTTGTCCCTCGCCGGGGTACGGCTGTCCCCATCGAGACGGCCGCTGCACCTGCCGACAATCTCCGCGTGTCCCCCAGCATCCTGATCGTCGACGACCACGCTGCGTTCCGGGCTCTGGCGCGGCGGCTGCTGCAGGCCGACGGCTACGAGGTCGTCGGCGAGGCCCCCACCGGACAGGCCGGGCTCGACGCCGCGGTCGCGCTCGCGCCCGACGTCGTGCTCATCGACGTGCGCCTCCCCGACATCGACGGGTTCCAGCTCGCCGGCCGGCTCGCATCCAGCGGCTGCGCCGCCGCGATCGTCGTGACGTCGAGCTCGGACGACCCGTTGTATCCCAAGCGCGCGGCGGCGAGCGGCGCGCGCGGCTTCGTCGCCAAGCACGACGTCTGCGGCGCGGCGCTGGACCGCATCGTCGCCTGACGGCGACCGGTCCTGCGCGGCTGCGAGGCTACGCGCATGCGCGTGGTCCTCGCCGACGACTCGGTCCTGCTGCGAACCGGCCTTGCGCGGCTGCTCGAGGACGCCGGGATCGAGGTCGTCGCCCAGGCCTCCGACGCCGAGGATCTGCTGCGCAAGGTGCGCGCGCACCGGCCCGACGTCGTGGTCACCGACATCCGCATGCCGCCGACGCAGACCGACGAGGGGCTGCGCGCGGCCCAGCAGATCCGGCGCGACCTGCCGGCGATCGGCGTCATGGTGCTCTCGCAGGACGTCGAGGAGGGCCACGCGCTGGAGCTGCTGCGCCACAGCACCGAGGGCGTCGGCTACCTGCTCAAGGACCGCGTCACCGACGTCGACGCGTTCGTCGAGTCGCTGCGGCGCGTGGCGGCGCGCGGCTCCGCGCTCGATCCGCTCGTCGTGGCCCAGCTGCTTGGCCGCCCGCGGACCGACAGCCCCGTGGCGCGGCTCACCCCGCGCGAGCGCGAGGTGCTGGGCCTCATGGCCGAGGGACGCTCCAACGCGGCGATCGCGCGCGAGCTCGTCGTCACCGAGCGGGCGATCGAGAAGCACGTGACGGGCATCTTCGCCAAGCTCGACGTCTCGGCCGTCGACGACGGCCACCGCCGCGTGCTCGCCGTGCTGCGCTACCTGCAGGGGTGAGCGCGGCGGGGTACGGCTGCCCGTACCACCGGACACGTGCAGGCATCATCGACGCCGCGGCGGCGGCGGGCGATCCTGCACCCATGCAGCCAGACGTGAGTTCCCGCTTTGCCGAGGGGCCGACAACCGCCATCACGGTTGATCCCGGCGAGCGCACTGGAGCCGTCCGGTCGAGTGACGGAACGCTTGTCGCCGGTCGCGGGACCCCTCCCCGCTGACCCCAGCCACGGCTGACGAGCCGGCGGCGGTCGCCTCTCCCCGACCGCCGCCGGCCCGAGCCGGCTCAGCTCGCGGAGCGCGAGCGCGCGCGGTCGGCCAGCAGCGAGGCCGCGACGACGCCGCCGACCGCGCCGAACAGGTGCGCCTGCCAGGAGATGCGCTCCTGCGGGAGCAGCCCCTGCAGCAGCCCGATGCCCCACACGACGACGACGAGCGCGCCGACCGCCAGCTCGACGATCCGCCGGCTCAGCAGGCCGCGCGTCACGAGGTAGGAGGCGTAGCCGAAGACGACGCCGCTGGCGCCGAGGTGGACGGAGTTCGACGACGCGACGAGCCACGTGCCCAGGCCGCTGACGACCGCGACGACGAGCGTCACGAGCGCGACCCGTACGAGCCCGCCGAGGGCGATCGCGGCGCCCATGACGACGAACGGCACCGTGTTGGAGACGAGATGGCCGAAGCCGACGTGCAGAAACGGCGCGGCGAGGATCTCCGGCAGCCCGTCGACGTCGCGCGGGTGGATGCCGTAGCGGTCCAGACGGCCGCCGGCGACGAGGTCGACGACCTCGACGACCCACATCAGCGCGACGAGCGCCCCCACGAGCAGCAGCCCGTTCGTGCGATCGCGTCCCAGGCGGTCGTGCATCGCGCTGCACGCTATCGGGTGCGGCCCTACTTGATCTGGTCGTAGACGCTGAAGAGCGGGAGGTACATCGAGATGACGATGAACCCGACGATGCCGCCGATGAAGACGATCATGACCGGCTCGAGGATCGAGGTGAGCGCCTTGACGGACGCGGCGACCTGGTCCTCGTAGAAGTCGCCGATCTTCGAGAGCATCGTCGTCAGCGCGCCGGTCTCCTCGCCGACCTTGACCATGTGCCCGACCATCGACGGGAAGACCGGCGAGTCCATGAGCGGCTGGGCGATCGTGCCGCCGGCCTTCACGCTCGCGGTCACGCCGTCCATCGCCTCCTCGACGACGACGTTGCCGGCCGTCTGCTTCGTGATCTCGATCGCCTGCAGCAGCGGGACGCCGGCGCCCATCAGGGCGGAGAACGTGCGCGACCAGCGGGCCAGCGCGACCTTGTGGAAGATGTCGCCGATCTTGAACGGGATCCGCAGCAGGAAGCGCTCCCACAGCCCGCGGCCGCGGGGCGTCTTCTTGAACTTCGCAAAGCCGATCACGAGCGCGACCGTGCCCGCGATGAGCAGGTACCACTGGCCGGTGATCACGCCCGAGATGCCCATGACGAACTGGGTCATCTTCGGCAGCTCCGCGTCGCCGCCGATCTCCTCGAACACGCCGGCGAAGACCGGCACGATGAAGGCGACCATGCCGAGCATGACGACGAGCGCGAAGGTCAGGATGACGATCGGATAGGCCATCGCCGACTTCACCTGGCGGCGCAGCGACTCCTCCTTCTCGAGCTGGTCGGCGATCCGCAGCATCGACTCCTCGAGCACGCCGCCGGTCTCCCCCGCCCGCGTCATCGCGACGTAGAGCGGGTTGAAGACCTTCGGGTGGCGCTCGAGCGCGTCCGACAGCGGCAGGCCGGCCTCGACGTCCTTGCGCACGGCGACGAGCGCGGCGGTGAGCTTGGGGTTCTCGGTCTGCGCCTCGAGCACGTAGAGCGCGCGCAGGATCGTCATGCCGCTGGAGACCATCGTCGCCAGCTGGCGCGTCATGACCGAGAGGTCGCCGAGCTTGATGCGGTTCGACCACGGCAGCTCGATGTCCTTGGACGTGCGCTTGTCGGCGATGTCCAGGACGATCAGGCCCTTGGCCTTCAGCTGATCGGCGACCGACTGCTTGGACTCGGCCTCGACCTCGCCCTTGGCCTGCTGGCCGGTGAGGTCGATCGCCTTGAAGACGTAGGTGCTCATGGCTGGACCGAGGCGAACGAGCCGGCGCCGAGCAGCCGGCGCAGCTCCTCCGGGGTCGAGGAGCGCGATTCGGCGAGCTTGGACGTGATCCGGCCCTCGCGCACGAGCGTCGCCAGCGCGGCGTCCATCGTCTGCATCCCGACGCTGGCGCCCGTCTGCAGCGAGGAGTAGATCTGGTGCGTCTTGCCCTCGCGGATGAGGTTGCGGATCGCCGGCGTGGCGAGCAGGACCTCGCAGGCGGCGACGCGGCCGGCGCCGTCGGCGGTCGGCAGCAGCTGCTGGGTGACGATCCCCTGCAGCGCCACGGAGAGCTGGACGCGCACCTGCTGCTGCTGGGTCGCCGGGAACACGTCGATGATGCGGTCGATCGTCTGCGGCGTGTCCTGGGTGTGCAGCGTCGCGAAGACGAGATGCCCGGTCTCCGCCGCGGTCAGCGCCGTGTGGATCGTCTCGAGGTCGCGCATCTCGCCGACGAGGATGACGTCGGGGTCCTGGCGCAGCGCGGCCTTCAGGCCCGCGGCGAAGGAGTGCGCGTCGCCGCCCACCTCGCGCTGGTTGACGATGCACTTCTTGTGCGCGTGCAGGAACTCGATCGGGTCCTCGATGGTCATGATGTGCTCTTCGCGCGTGGCGTTGATCTCGTCGATGACGGCCGCCAGCGAGGTCGACTTGCCCGATCCCGTCGGGCCGGTGACGAGGACGAAGCCGCGCGGCTTGCGCGCCATCTCGTGGATGACCGACGGCAGCCCGAGCTCGTCGACGGACTTGATCGACATCGGGATGAGGCGAAACGCCGCGCCGATCGCCGAGCGCTGGAAGTAGGCGTTGACGCGGAAGCGCGCGCGCTTGGGGATCGAGTAGGCGAAGTCGAGCTGCCAGTCGGTCTCCAGGCGCTGGCGCTGGTCGTTGGTGAGGATCGAGTAGACGATCTCGCGCGTCAGCTCGGGGGTCAGGACGGGGTAGTCCTCCAGTGGCTGGAGTGCTCCCCGGACCCGTACCGTCGGATGTGCCCCCGCCGTCAGGTGCAGGTCCGAGGCGTTGCGCTCGATGACCTCGAGCAGTAGGTCGGCGAAGTCAAAGCTCATTACGCCCGGCTATCGACGCGCCCGGCGCGGCGTCAGCGTCCCGGGGCGACGCAGTGGACGACCGTATGATCACGGGAGCAGATGGCTGAGACCCGCACGCGACCGCGCCAAGACAAGCCAGCCGATCGCAGCCCGTGGCGCGTCGAGGGCGAGCGCGACAAGAAGCCCGAGAGCACCGGCGCGAGCCGCATGCCGCGCCCGCCCGGCTCGCGGCGCTTCTGGCAGTTCCTCGTCGTGCTGCTCGTCCTGAACATCATCCTCGGCCAGCTCATCCCGTCCAGCGAGGACCGTCGCATCGACGTGCCCTACACGTTCTTTCGCGACCAGGTCAGCGCCGGCAACGTCAGCGAGGTCAACGCGCGCAACGACGTCATCCAGGGGCAGTTCAAGAAGGCCGCGACGTTCGAGAAGGAGGGCCCGGAGAAGAGCTTTGAGACCGTCCGTCCGACGTTCGCCCAGGACGACGAGCTGCTCAAGCTGCTGCTCGACGAGAACGTCGAGGTCAACGCGCGCCCGATCGACGAGGGCCGCTCGTTTCTGGCGACGCTCATCATCTCCTTCGGCCCGACGCTGCTCATCGTCGGCCTGCTCGTCTACTTCCTGCGCCGCAGCGCCGCGGCGGCCGGCGGGGGCGCGCTCGCGCTCGGGCGCTCGAAGGCCAAGCGCTACGAGGCCAACGCGCAGCGCGTGACGTTCGACGACGTCGCGGGGATCGACGAGGTCGAGGACGAGCTCAAGGAGATCGTCGACTTCCTCAAGCGCCCGGAGCGCTATCGCAAGCTCGGCGCGACGTTCCCCAAGGGCGTGCTGCTGTCGGGCCCGCCCGGCACCGGCAAGACGCTGCTGGCACGCGCCGTGGCGGGCGAGGCCGACGTGCCGTTCTTCTCGCTCAGCGCCTCGGAGTTCGTCGAGATGGTCGTCGGCGTCGGCGCGTCGCGCGTGCGCGACCTCTTCGAGCAGTCCAAGAAGGCCGCGCCGTCGATCATCTTCATCGACGAGCTCGACGCGATCGGCCGCGCGCGCGGCGGGGGCGGCGGCTTCGGCGGCCACGACGAGCGCGAGCAGACGCTCAACCAGATCCTCACCGAGATGGACGGCTTCACCGGCTCGGAGGGCGTCATCGTGCTCGCCGCGACGAACCGCCCCGAGGTGCTCGACAGCGCCCTGCTGCGCCCCGGGCGCTTCGACCGCCGGCTGACCGTCAACCCGCCCGACAAGGACGGCCGCGAGCAGATCCTGAAGATCCACACCCGCTCGGTGCCGCTGGACGGCGACGCCAACCTCGAGCGCCTGGCGGCCACGACGCCGGGCATGGTCGGCGCCGACCTGCGCAACCTCGTCAACGAGGCGGCGCTGATCGCCGCGCGCCGCGGGCACGCGGCGGTCTCGGCGGCCGACTTCGCCGATGCGCTGGAGCGGATCGTGCTCGGCGCCGAGCGCAAGATCACGCTGTCGGAGCAGGAGCGCGAGCGCACCGCCTACCACGAGGCCGGCCATGCGGTCCTCGGCATGCTCGAGCCCGGCGCCGACCCCGTGCGCAAGGTCTCGATCGTCCCCCGCGGGCGGGCCCTCGGCGTGACGTTCCAGTCGCCGTCGACGGACCGCTACGGCTACGACGCGCGCTACCTCGAGGGCCGCATCGTCGGCGCGCTCGGCGGCCGCGCGGCCGAGGAGCTCATCTACGGCAACGTCACGACGGGCGCCGAGTCCGACCTCGAGCAGGTGACGCACATCGCGCGCCAGATGGTCGGCCGCTGGGGCATGTCGGAGGCGATCGGGCTCGTCTCGGTCCTGCCGCCGCCCGGCGAGGAGAACCAGGGCGGCCCGTTCGGGCCGCTGGCGGTCTCCGACGACACGCGCGAGCTCGTCGATCGCGAGGTCCGGCGGATCATCGAGGGCTGCTACGACCGCGCGCGCAGCACGCTGGACGCCAACCGCGAGCGGCTGGAGTCGCTCACGCGCCGGCTGCTGGAGTGCGAGACGCTCGACCAGGACGACGCGCATCACGCCGCCGGCTTCGAGCCCGGCGAGGCTCCCGGAGACGACCCCGCGGGCGCCCCCGGCGCCCGCGGCGCCGGCGACGACCCCGGAGGCGCCCCCGGCGCCGCCGCGGCCCCCGCGCGGCCCTCGGCCTAGCAGCGCCGTGGGCGTCGTCGAGCTCGAGGCCGCCGCAGCGCTGTACGGCGCGGCGCTGCTCGAGGAGCTGGGGCCGTTCGCGATCGCCGACCGCATCGCCGAGCTGTGGCTGCAGGGCGGCCTGCCGACCGGCGCGACGACGCGGGCCTCGCGGGCGCTCGACGACCTCTGGCTGCAGCGTGACGCGCGCCTGACGGCGCACGAGCGCCGCGCGCTCTACGCGCGCGTCTTCGACGCGGGCTTCGACGACGCCTGGGCGGCGCTGCTCGACGCGCTGGCGGCTGAGCGGGCCGGCCGCGCGGTGCCGGCGTCCGAGCTCGAGCGCCGCGCGGAGCTCGTGCGCGCGCTGCTGACGGCGCGCATCGACGAGGCGACGCTCGCCGTGACGCCGGCGCTGCACGAGCAGCTCAGCGCCGTGCTCGACGTGCTCGGCGACCGCGAGGTCCTCGAGATGCACGGAGCGCGCGATCTCTGGCACCTGCTCGAGCAGCGCGCCCGCCTGGACCTCGGGACCGAGCCCGACGCCGCGCGGACGCGCACGATGGCCGCCGCCGGCACCGCGGTCATCGCCTGGCTTGCCGACGACGCCGCGCCCGGCGAGGACGTTCGCGACGCGGCCCGGTCGTGGCTGTCGGCCGCCGCGCGCGCCTGACCGGCGCCGCTGGCGGCGCTCGCCGCGTCTTCCGCGGCGCACAGAAGCGCGGAGAACGCGGCGCGGAGCTAGCCCGCCTCGACCGCGACCGCGCCGCTGCCCGTCACGCGCATGACCTCGGCGATCGACGTCAGCCCGTTGCGGACCTTCTCGATGCCGTCGTCGCGCAGCAGGCGCATGCCCTGGCGCACGGCGAGCTCGGCGATCTCCGGAGCGGGCGCGCGGGCCAGCGCGAGCTTGCGGATCTCCTCGCTGACGGTCATGACCTCGTAGAGGCCGATGCGGCCCTTGTAGCCGGACTGGCCGCAGCGCGAGCAGCCCGCCGGCCCGTAGGCCTCCATGTCGAACTGGCTGCGGATGCCGTTGTTGCGCAGCTCCTGGGCGCTGATGATCTGGCGCACCTTGCAGTGCTGGCAGAGCTTGCGCGCCAGGCGCTGGGCGACGACGCAGTCGATCGCCGACGAGACGAGAAACGGCTCGATCCCCATCTCGATGAGCCGCGCGATCGCGCTCGCGGCGTCGTTGGTGTGCAGCGTGGAGAGCACGAGGTGGCCGGTCAGCGCGGACTCGACGGCGATCTGCGCGGTCTCGCGATCGCGGATCTCGCCGACCATGATGATGTCGGGGTCGGCGCGCATCATCGAGCGCAGGCCGGTGTGGAAGTGCAGCCCCGCCTTCGGGTTGACCTGCACCTGGGTGACGCCGTCGAGCTGGTACTCGACCGGGTCCTCGATCGTGATGATGTTCTTCTCGATCGTGTTGAGGTTGCCGAGCGCCGCGTAGAGCGTCGTCGACTTGCCCGAGCCGGTCGGCCCGGTCACGAGGACGGCGCCGTAGGCCTGGTGAAACGCGCGCTCGAAGCGGATGCGCTCGTGGTCGGCCATGCCGAGCTTGTCGAGGTCCATGACGACGTTGCTCTTGTCGAGGATCCGCACGACGACCGACTCCCCGTGCACCGTGGGCAGCGTGACGACGCGCAGGTCGATGTGGTGGCCGTCGATCGTCAGCCCGACGCGCCCGTCCTGCGGGACGCGGCGCTCGGCGATGTCGAGGTCGCTCATGATCTTCATGCGGCTGATGACGCCGAGCACCATGCGGCGCTGGACGGTGATGCTCTCGACGAGCACGCCGTCGATCCGGAAGCGGATCCGCAGCTCCTTGCCGGTGGGCTCCATGTGCACGTCCGACGCGCCCTGCTCGACGGCCTGGGCGATGATCTGGTTGACGAGCTTGATGACCGGCGCGTCGTCCGCCGACTCGCGCAGGTCGACGACCTCGGCGGGCCCGGGCTCGTCGTCGTCGAAGAGCTCGTCGGAGACGACGTTCTCCAGGCGCGTGAGGCGCAGGATGAGGCCGGCGATGTCCTCGCGGCTCGTGACGGCGGGCCGGATCTCCTTGCCCGTGAGCAGCGCGATGTCGTCGACGGCGAGCACGTTCGCCGGGTCGGCCATCGCGACGAGCAGGGTGCGCTCGTCGATGAACGACACCGGGACGGCCTCGTAGCGCTTGGCGGCCGGGATCGAGATGAGGTTGGCCGCCGCCATGTCCGGCTGGAAGATCGTGAGGTCGAGGTGATCCAGGCCGTGGCGCTCGGCGACCGCGCGCGACAGCCCCTCGGGCGTCAGCGCGCCCTGGTCGAGCAGGACCTCCTCCGGGGGCCTGCCCGCGCGGCGTCCCTCCTCGACGGCGGCGGCGATGCGGTCGCGGTCGACGAGCTTCAGGTCGGCGATGACGTCGGTCAGAAAGCGCGCCGGCCCGCCCGGGTGGCGCGGACGGGTGATGCCGTCCTGCACGCCGGCGAATGAGCGGTCTGAGGCCATCGGCCACATCAGGCGCCCGCCCCGGCCGCGCGGGCGGCGGCCCGCATCGCGTCGACCCGCGCGGTGCGACCGGTCCACAGGCCGAAGCTGAGCGCACCCTGGCAGACGAGAACCTCGAGGCCGTCGACGGTATCGATCCCGCGCTGCTGCGCCTCTCGTATCAAGCTTGTTCCCTCTGCCGCGTAGACCAGGTCCACGACGATTGCGTAGATGTGCAGGGCATCGGCGTCCAGGGGCAGATCCTTGAAGGGATTGGACGAACGGTCGAGCCCGACGCTCGTGCAGTTGACGACGATATCGGCCGCGACCGCCTCGCGCACGACGTGCGCGCCCAGACCCTCCGCGCGCGCGGCGGTGCGGTTCCAGATCGACACGTCGGCGCCGGCGCCGCGCAGCGCCCAGACCGCCGCGCGGGCGCTGCCGCCGGCCCCCAGCACGAGCGCCGAGCGGATCGGGCGGTCGCCGATCGCCGCGAGCAGGCCGGGCGCGTCGGTGTTCTCGGCGGCGATCTCGCCGCCGGGCCCGAACGTCAGGGTGTTCGCCGCCCCGATCTCGCGCGCGGCGTCGCTGGCGCTCGTGGCGAGCGCGAGCGCCGCCTCCTTGTGCGGGATCGTCACGTTCGCGCCATGAAATCCGGCGCCGTGCAGAGCCCGCACGGTGTCGTCGAACGCCGCGGGAGCGACCGGCAGGCGCTGGTAGCGCTCCAGCCCGGCGGCCCGCATCATCGCCGGCGAGCGGCTGTGGCCCACCGGCCAGCCCAGCACGCCGTAGCGCGGCTGCGCCGGCGAGCGGTTGCTCAGCACGTCGTCGGAGACTGTCCGCCGGCCTGCGCGCGCGCCGCGTTGTAGCGCGCCGCGTCGCGCTGGAACTCCGCGTCGGTCTGCGAGAACGCGTGCTCGCCGCAGGTGCCGGGCTTGACGACGAAGTAGCGGTACTTCACGTTGGCCGGCGCGGCGGCCGCGCGGATCGAGGCCAGGCCGGGGTTGCCGATCGGCGTCGGCGGCAGGCCGGCGCGCTTGCGCGTGTTGTACGGGGAGTCGGCCTCCAGCTCGGACTGCGTGAGCGCGCCGCTGGGCTTGTTGATCGCGTAGCGGGTCGTCGCGTCGATCCCGAGCGGCATGCCGTCCTTGAGCCGGTTGTAGATGACCGCCGCGATGAGCTTGCGCTCGCGGTCCAGCTGCGCCTCGCGCTCGACCATCGAGGCGATGATGAGCACGTCGTAGCCGGTGAGGTTCTTGCGGCGCGCGCGCTCGAGGCCCACCTTGGCGAAGTTCGCCTTGAACGCGGCGAGCTGGCGCTCGACGAGCTCGCGGGCGGCGGCGCCCTTCTCGAGCTCGTAGGTCGCCGGGTAGAGGAACCCCTCCAGCGAGCGCGTGCCGCGCGGGGCCCCGTAGCTGAACGGGCTGAGCTTGCCCGCGAAGCGCTTGGAGGCCTCGAGGTAGTCCCCCGTGAGCTTGGCGGCCTTGGCGATCGGCACGATCTCGCGCCGCGAGCGGCCCTCGGGGATCGTCACGTTGATGAGCTCCAGCGCCGAGCTCGCGTCCGTGCGGCTCAGCGCCGCGATCGCGTTGGCGTAGGTCATGTCCTTCCTCAGCGTGTGCCGGCCCGAGCGCAGGCTGTCGCGCTTGCCCGAGATGGTCGCGCGCACGCTGAACAGAAAGCCCGAGCTGACGATGCCCTGCTCTGCGAGCAGGTCGCCGATGTCGCCGGCGCTGGCTCCGGCGGGAATCGTCACGCGCACCTGCGCCCCCTCGGCGCTGCCGAAGGGCTGCATGACCATGAGCGTGCCGACGACCGCCATCGCCAGGACGCTGATCACGAGCAGGCCGGCGAGCTGCTGGCCCGGTGGCCGGCGCCGGCGGGCGGGGCCGCGGGGCTTGTCGCCGGGCGGGGTCACGACCGGCCGCCGGACGCGCCGGATGCCGATCGGGCGCTCGGTCTCGTCGCGCAGCGCTCCGGCGGGCGCAGCCGGTGGCGCGGGCGGATCGGGCTGGATGCGCCGGATCCCCGGCGTCCGCGCGCGCGGAGCGCCGGGCATCCGGCGGCCCTGGCGCTCGGTGCGCTCGGTGCGCTCGGTGCGCTCGCTGCGCTCGCCGGCGCGGTCGCCGCGCGCACGCCCACGGCTGCCGGCGGTCGGCCGGCCGCCGGCGGCGACGGACGGGCGGGACGGCGGACGAATCGAGATCTGCTCTGCATGCGGGGGCTCCGGTGCGTGATCGGCTGGTGCGGGCGAGGCGTCGGGCGCAGCTTGCCCGCCCCGGCGCGCTTCACGCTCCAGGCGAGCACGCTCGCGCTCCTCGGCCGTCCGCTCGCGGCCTGCACCGGGGTCGTCTCGGCGTGACCTGCTCATCTGGCCGTGGGATTCGCCATGAACGCTACCCGGCCTCCCGTCGGGCGTGCGCCGCGAGCCAGCCGGTCAGCAGGTGGGCCGCGGCGCGCGAGTCCTCCGACGCCGCCGGATCGCCCGGGTCGCGGCTGGCGATGAGCGTCGTGAAGCGCTCGTCGTAGAGCTCGACCGGCACCGCGAGGCGCTCGGCCAGCCGCGCCGCCCACGCCCGCGTCTCCTCGGTCTGCGCGGAGTCGGCGCCCGACAGCGTGAGCGGCAGCCCGACGACGACGCGCCCGACCTCGCGCTCGCGCACGAGGTCGCCGATCCGCGCGAGCCCCTTGCGCGTCGCCGGCCGCAGGACCGGCTCGATCGGGCTGGCGAGCGTGCCCGTCGGGTCGCTCAGCGCGCAGCCGCAGCGAGCCGAGCCGTAGTCCAGGGCGAGCACGCGCACGCCGAGTCCGCCGGCCATCTAGTGGGTCATCCACAAGCGTTTCACCCGGAACCCCGGGCGCCGATCACCGCCTGGCGGCGTCCTCGGACGCTCGATGCGGCAGAGCCACACCTTCGGTCCTGCGTCCTTGCCAGCCGGCGCCGGCATCCCGGGTTTCCGGGTGAACGTTCCTGGATGACCCACTAGGACGCGAGCGCCGCCTCGATCGCTGCACGCGCGGCGGCGATCGCCTCGGGGAGCCTGCCGGGGTCGCGTCCGCCGGCCTGCGCCATCGTGTCGCGCCCCCCGCCTCCGCCGCCGGCCGGCGCGGCGGCGGCCTTGACGATCGCGCCCGCCTTGACGCCCCGCTTGACGAGCGCCGGCGTGACGGCCGCGACGAGGTGCACGCGCCCGTCGACCGCGGCGCCGAGCACGGTCGCCGACTGCTCGCCGAGCCTGCCCTTGACGCGGTCGGCGACGTCCATGAGCTCCTTGGCGCCGACCGCGCCGGCGACGATCTCGGCGACGACGTCGGCCCCCGCGATCTGCGTCGCGGCGTCCGCCAGGGCGTCGACGTCGACGGCGCCCGACGCGCCGTCGCCGGCGGCCGTCCTCGCCGCCTGGCGCGCCCGGTCGCGCAGCGCGACGACGGCCTCGGGCAGCTGCTCGACGGTCGTCTTCAGCGCCGCCGCGGCCGCGCGGGCGCTCGCATCGCTGGCCCGCAGCTGGGCGACCGCGGCCGGGCCGGTGACCGCTTCGATGCGGCGCACGTTCGCCGCGCTCGAGCTCTCGCCGAGCAGCTTGAAGACGCCGATCTCGGCCGTCGAGCGCACGTGCGTGCCGCCGCACAGCTCGCGTGAGTACGTCCCGTCGCCGATCTGCACCATCCGCACCACGTCGCCGTACTTCTCGCCGAACAGCGCCATCGCGCCCAGCGCGCGCGCCTCCTCGAGCGTCGTCGTGATCGGGCGCACGGCGTCGTTGCCCAGGACGAGCTCGTTGACGCGGTCCTCGATCGCCTGCAGGTCCTCGGCGCCGATGCGCTCGCCGTGGGAGAAGTCGAAGCGCAGCTTGTCGGGTCCGACGTAGGAGCCCGCCTGGCGCACGTGCGCGCCCAGGCGCTCGCGCAGCGCGGCGTGCAGCAGGTGGGTGGCGGTGTGGTTGGCCGCCGTCGCCGCGCGCGCGCCGCGATCGACGCGGGCGACGACGCGCTCGCCGGGCGCCAGCTGCCCGTCGTGCAGCTCGACGACGACGGCCTGGTCGTCGCCGACGCGCACGACGTCGACGACGCGCGCGGCGCAGCCGCCGCGCTCGCACTCGATCGTCCCGCCGTCGGCGACCTGGCCGCCGCCGGTCGCGTAGAACGGCGACTCGGCGAGCTTGACGAGCAGGCGGTCGCCGTCGGACCGCACCGCGGCCACGGTCGTGTGCTGCTCGAGCTGCTCGTAGCCGGTGAACTGCGTCTGCGGGCCGGCCTCGCGCGACAGCTCGCGGGCCTGCTCGCGGACGCCGGCAGCGGGCGCGCCGCCCGAGCGCACGCCCTCGCGGGCGCGGGCGCGCTGGCGCTCCATGAGCTCGTCGAAGCCGCCGCTGTCGACGCCGATGCCCTGCTCGGCGGCGAGCTCGCGCGTGACGTCGAACGGAAAGCCGTACGTGTCGTGCAGCTTGAAGGCGTCGGCGGCGGGGATCGTCGGCGGCTGCGGGCCGGCCTTGGCGACCTCGACGATCTGCTCGAGCAGCTTCGTGCCCTGCTCGAGCGTGCGGCCGAAGCCCTCCTCCTCGGAGCGCACCCAGCGCATGATCGGCTCGCGCTCGCGCTCGAGCTCGGGATAGGCGGCGCCCATGATCGCGATGACCTGCTCGGCGAAGCGCGGCAAGAAGCCCGGCCGCACGCCGATGCGGTGGCCCTGCTGGATCGCGCGCCGCATGATCCGCCGCAGGATGTAGCCGCGGTCCTCGTTGGACGGCACGACGCCGTCGGCGATGAGGAACGTCATCGCCCGCGCGTGGTCGGCGAGGATGCGCAGCGCGCGCTCGTCGGGGTCCCTGCGGGCAAGCTCGCGCCCGAGCGCCATGAGCGGCGCGAACGTGTCGGTCTCGAAGACCGTCTCGACGCCCTGCTGGATGAGCGCCATCCGCTCCAGGCCCAGGCCCGTGTCGATGTTGCTCGCGGGCAGCGGCGCGAGGCTCTCGCCGCCGTCCGCGGCGGTCGTCAGGTCGTACTGCGTGAAGACGAGGTTCCAGTACTCCAAGAAGCGCTCGTTCTCGCCGCCGGGCAGGTCGTCCTCGCTGCCGTACTGCAGCCCGCGATCGAGGTACAGCTCGCTGCACGGTCCGCACGGCCCGCTCGCTCCGGCCTGCCAGAAGTTCTCCGAGCGCGGGCACTGCACGATCCGCTCGCGCGGGACGCCGACCTCCAGCCAGGCCTCGATCGCCTCCTCGTCGGGGCCGAGGCCGAGCTGCTCGTCGCCCTCGAAGACCGTGATCCAGATGTCGTCGGGATCAAAGCCGAAGCCCTCCTGCGAGAGCTCCCACGCCCACGCGACGGCCTCGCGCTTGAAGTAGTCGCCGATCGAGAAGTTGCCGAGCATCTCGAAGAAGGTCAGGTGGCGCGCGGTGTTGCCGACGTTGTCGATGTCGGTCGTGCGAAAGCACTTCTGCACGCTCGCCAGGCGCGAGCGGGGCGGCGTCTCCTCGCCGCGGAAGTACGGCACGAGCGGATGCATGCCGGCCGTCGTCAGCAGGACCGACGCGTCGTGGGCCGCCGGCACGAGCGACGCCGACGGCAGGCGCAGGTGCTCGCGGCCCTCGTAGTAGCGCAGGAACGTCTCGCGGATCTCGTCGGACGACGTCGTCATCTAGGCGGCGATTGTGGCGCATCCGACGATCGCGTCTCCGCGCAGGAAGACCGCGGTCTGCCCTGGCGCGGCCGCGTCGAACGGCTCGTCGAGATGGATCGCGTCGCCCTCCAGGCGGCAGCGCACGGCGGGCGCGTGGGAGCGCAGGCGCACCGCGTCGGGCTCGGCGCCGTGCATGCGCAGGCCGCGCACGCGCACCGTGCTCGTCGCCAGCTCGTCGCGCGGACCGACCGTCACCGTGTTCGCGCGGGCGTCGGTGGCGAGCACGTAGAGCGGCTGCGTCGACGCGATGCCCAGCCCCCTGCGCTGCCCGACGGTGTAGCCGTGGTGCCCGCGGTGGCGTCCGAGCACGCGGCCGGCGGAGTCGACGACGTCGCCGGGGCGCTCGCCGAGGCCGCCGTGGCGCGCGAGGAACGCCGCCCGCCCGGTCGCGGCGAGGAAGCAGAGGTCCTGGGACTCGGCCTTGTGCGCGACGGCCAGCCCGGCGCGGGCGGCGAGCGCCCGGACCTGCGCCTTCGTGTGCTCGCCGAGCGGGAAGCGCAGCCGCGCGAGCGGCGCCCGCCCGAGCGCGGCGAGCATGTACGTCTGGTCCTTGTCCGGATCGACGGCGAGCCGCAGCAGGCCGTCGCCGGTCCGCCGCGCGTAGTGGCCGGTCGTCAGCGTCGCGGCGCCGATCCGATCGGCGAAGTCGAGCATCGCGTCGAGCCGGAGGTGGCCGTTGCAGCGCACGCAGGGGTTCGGCGTCAGCCCCGCTCCGTGCGCGCGCAGCCACGGATCGACGACGCCGGCGCGAAACTCGTCGCGCAGGTCCAGCGTGAAGTGCGCGAGCCCGAGGTCGTGGGCCAGGCGCCGCGCGGCGCGCACCGCGGCGGCCGAGCAGCAGGAGCGCCCGCCGTCGTCGCCGACGTCGGACCACAGCTCGAGCGTGACCGCCGCGGCGTCGGCGCCGTCGCTCAGCAGCGCCGCGACGGCGCTGTCGACGCCGCCGGACATCGCCACGAGCGTGCGGCCCGCGGCCGGCGCCAGCGCGCCGCGCGCGCGGACGGCCGCGCCGAGCGCGCGGTGCAGCGCGTCGGAGACGAGATCGGCGGCGTGCAGCTTGCCCGCGCTCAGCCCGCCCAGCGCGGCGGCGATCTCGCGCGAGCCGATCCGTGCCGCCTCGAGCAGCCCGGCCCCCTCGACGAGCTCGACGGCCGCGCTGCCGGCGGCGAGCAGCGAGCCGCAGCCGGAGGCCTCGAAGCCGGCGGCGCCCACGCACGCGCCGTCGACGGTGAGCGAGAACGTCACGACGTCGCCGCAGGCGCTGCCGCCCGCGGCGCCGTGGCGGGCGCCGTCGGGCACGCGCCCGCGTCCGCGCGGTGCGGTGAGGTGGTCTTCGAATCGCTCGTCGGGCACGCCCGACGAGTCTAGATCGGCGGCCCGGGCGGGCTCAGCGGCGCGTCTTGAGCGCGTCGTCGACGAGCTGCGTGAGCTCGCCGCGCTCGGTGAGGCCGACGATCATCCGCGCGCGCCGCTTGCGATCGATGACGAGCGTCGTCGGCGCCTGGTTGATCGTCAGCCCCCGCGTCAGCGCGTCGTAGGAGCTCACGCGGCTGATCGGGACGATGTGGACGGCGACCTTGCCGCCGTGGCGGTTCAGGCTGCGGACCGCGTTGCGGCTCGCGCGGTCGTCGGAGCCCTTGTAGCTCCAGAAGAGCACGACGACGACCTTGCCGCTGCGCACGTCGCGCAGCGCCGCGCCATCGCGTCGCGTCGCGGTCTTGCGCTCGGCGGCGGCCGGCGCGGGGTCGGCCTTCTTCGCCGGGGCGGTGGCGGGATTCGCGGCCCCCGAGCCCGCGGGCGGAGGCGCCGGCGCGCCACCGGACGCGGCCTGCAGCGCGGCGTTGGAGGAGTCCGAGATCGCCGCGGCGTTCGCGGCCTGGCCGACCGCCTCGACGGGCGCGGCCGGCGTGGCGGCGATGTCCGCCGGCTTGGGCCGCAGGGCGGTCATCCAGAGGACGCCGAGGATGGCCGTGCAGGCCAGGGCGATGAGCAGCGGACGCGAGACCTGATCCATGGCCCCCCTGTCGGCGCTGCCCGCCGTTCGTCCGAGTTCGCGCCTGCACAGTCGTACACGCGTCCGCCCGCCGCGGGCGGTCGGCTACCGCGGCGCTCGCGGGGGCGGCGCTACCGGGTCACGAGCGGCCCGGCGCCGCGGTCGACCGCAGGCCGAGCTCGCGCAGCTGCCTGGCGTCGACGGCCGCCGGCGCTCCCGTCAGCGGGTCCGATCCGCTGGCCGTCTTCGGGAACGCGATGACGTCGCGGATCGAGTCGCGGCCGGCGAGCAGGGCGACGATGCGGTCGATGCCGAACGCGATCCCGCCATGCGGCGGAGCGCCGAAGCGCAGCGCCTCGAGCAGGAAGCCGAAGCGCGCCTCGGCCTCGGCCTCGTCGAGCCCGATCGCCTCGAAGACGAGTCGCTGGACGGCCGGGTCGTGGTTGCGCAGCGAGCCGCCGCCGAGCTCGGAGCCGTCGACGACGAGGTCGTAGGCGCGCGAGCTCCAGGCGCCCGGCCCGCCGGCTGCGGCGAGCGCCGCGGCGTCGTTGCCGCCGGGCGCGGTCGGGGCGGTGAACGGATGGTGCAGCGCGTCCCAGCGCTGCTCGTCGGCGTCGAAGGCGAACATCGGGAAGTCGACGACCCACAGCACGTCGTGGCGGCCCTCGGGCACGAGCTCCCAGCGCCGCGCGAGCTCCAGGCGCAGCGCGCCGAGCGCGCCCGCCGCGACCTGCTCGCCGTCGGCGACCGCGAGCAGCAGGTCGCCCGGCTGCGCGCCGAGCGCCGCCGTGACCGCCGCGATCTCCGCGGCGGAGAGGAACTTCGCGATCGGCGAGCGCCAGCCGCCGTCCTCGAGCACGAACGCCCAGACGAGGCCGCCGGCGCCGTGGCGCTTGGCGACCTCGGTGAGCTCGTCGAGCTCCTTGCGCGCGACCTCGCGCGCGCCGGCGTTGATCGCGCGCACGACGCCGCCGCCGCCGAGCACGGACGAGAAGACCTTGAACTGCGACGCGCGCAGGTGCTCGGAGACGTCGGCGATCTCCAGGCCGAAGCGCGTGTCCGGCCGGTCCGAGCCGAAGCGCAGCATCGCCTCGGCGTACGTCATGCGCGGGTAGGGCGGCGCCTGGACGTCGAGGCCGCCGAGCGCGAAGACCTTCGCCATGAGCCGCTCGTTGACCTCGATGACGTCGTCCTCGTCGACGAACGACATCTCGAGGTCCAGCTGCGTGAACTCGGGCTGGCGGTCGGCCCGCAGGTCCTCGTCGCGAAAGCAGCGCGCGATCTGGAAGTAGCGCTCGTAGCCGGCGACCATGAGCAGCTGCTTGAAGAGCTGGGGCGACTGCGGCAGGGCGTAGAACGCGCCCGGCGCCAGCCGCGCCGGGACGAGGAAGTCGCGCGCGCCCTCGGGCGTCGAGCGCGTCAGGATCGGCGTCTCGACCTCGAGGAAGTCCTCGTCGGAGAGCGTCTCGCGGATCGTGCGCACGACGTCGTGGCGCAGGACGAGCGCCTGGACCATGTGACGCCGGCGCAGGTCCAGCGTGCGGTGGCGCAGGCGCAGCATCTCGTCGAGCTCGACGTCGGAGTCCAGCGGAAACGGCGGCGTCTGCGACTCGGCGAGCACGTCCAGCTCGGCGCACCGGATCTCGATCTCGCCGGTCGCGAGGTTCGGGTTGACCTGGCCGGGCTCGCGCAGGACGACCGCGCCGGCCACGCTGATGACGTACTCGCCGCGCAGCCGCTCGGCCGCCGCGAAGAGGTCCGCCCCGCTCTCGGGGTGAACGACGAGCTGCACGATGCCCGAGCGGTCGCGCAGGTCGACGAAGATGAGGCCGCCGTGGTCGCGGCGGTTGTGCACCCAGCCCGAGACGCGCGCCGCGCCGCCGGCGCGCCCGGCGTCGAGGTCGCCGGCCCAGGTGTCGCGGTAGGCGTTGGCGCGCGGCGCGCGCCTCACCGCATGCCCCGTCCGCGCAGGATCTGGGCGACGACGTCGCCCGCGGCGACCTCGCGCTCGTCGCCGGCGCGCATGTCCTTCAGCAGCGTCGTCTCGTCGCCCACGAGGGCAACGTAGCGTGCGCCGATCCGATCGGCGTGCTTGAGCTGCCCCTTGCGCGACCGTCCGGCCAGCTCGATCTGCGCGTTCAGCCGCGCGCGCCGCGCCTCGTCGCTGACCGCGAAGGCCGTCGCCCGCTGCTGCGGCGCGTCGAATCCGACGTACAGGTCGACCGGCGGCGGCGCCGCCGGCAGCCCCGCCGAGGCGAGCACCATCCGCTCGATGCCGGCCGCCCAGCCGCAGCCGGGCGTCGCCGGCCCGCCGAGCATCTCGACGAGCCCGTCGTAGCGCCCGCCGCCCGCGACGCCGCTCTGCGCGCCGAGCGCGTCGGAGGTGAACTCGAAGACCGTGCGCGTGTAGTAGTCCATGCCGCGCACGAGCGTCGCATCGACCTCGTAGGCCACCCCCGCCCCGTCGAGCATCGCGCGGACCGCGGCGAAGTGCTCGGCGTCGTCGGCATCGAGCTCGTCGAGCAGCAGCGGCGCGGTCGCCATGACCGCGCGCGTGCCGCGGTGCTCGGAGTCAAAGGCGCGCAGCGGGTTGAGGTCGATGCGCGCGCGCACGTCGTCGGACAGGTCCCCGGCGTTGGCGTGCAGGTGGGCCTGCAGGCGCTCGCGGTAGGCCAGGCGCGCGGCGGGCGTGCCGAGGCTCGAGATCCGCAGCCGCAGGCCGCCGACCTCGAGCTCGGCGAGCAGCGTCGCGAGCAGCACGATCGTCTCGGCGTCGACGGCCGGGTCGTCGGAGCCGATCGTCTCGGCGCCGACCTGCCAGAACTGGCGGTGGCGGCCGGCCTGCGGCTTCTCGGCGCGAAAGAAGCTCGACAGGTACCAGAGCTTCACCGGCTGCGCGAGCTTGTGCATCCCGTGCTCGGCGTAGGCGCGGCAGATCGGCGCGGTGCCCTCGGGGCGCAGGGTGATCGAGCGCCCGCCGCCGTCGTCGAAGGTGTACATCTCCTTCTGGACGATGTCGGTCGACGCGCCGACGCCGCGGGCGAAGACGTCGGTGTACTCGAAGGCCGGCGTCTCGATGCGCCGGTAGCCCGCGCCCTCGAGGATCGTGCGCGCCGTCGCCTCGAGCGCCGCGCGCGCGTCGGCATCCTGCGGCAGCACGTCGTACGTGCCGCGCGGAACCTGCAGGCGGTCGCTCACCGCCAGTTCGCGGGCTGCGTGAGGAACGGGTTCGTCGCGCGCTCGCGGCCGAGCGTCGTGACCCCCATGTGGCCCGGGTGGACGACCGTGTCGTCGTCGAAGCGATCCAGCAGCGTCGCGATCGAGGCCATGAGCGTCGGCCCGTCGCCGCCCGGCAGGTCGATCCGTCCGACGGAGCCCTGAAAGAGGACGTCGCCGGAGAACAGCGCGCCCTCGCCGCGCACGGCGTACGTGACGTGTCCGGGGCTGTGACCGGGGGTGAAGACGACGTCGAACGTCAGCCCCGCGAGCTCGAGCGTCTCGCCGCCCGCGACGGTGTGCTCGGGATCCCAGGACTCGTAGGGGCCAAAGCCCGGCCAGGGGACGAAGGCCATGACGTCCTGCAGCACGGGCACCTCCAGCTGCGGGCAGTACACGGGCGCGCCGGTCGCGCGGGCGACCGGGGCGACGGCCCCGACGTGGTCGAAGTGCGTGTGGGTGAGCAGGATCGCCTCGAGCCGCACGCCCGCGTCCTCGATCGCCTTCAGCAGCCGCGGCGCCTCCTCGCCGGGATCGACGATGACGGCGCGCTCAGCGCCGTCGGGCCAGACGAGGAAGCAGTTCTCCTGCACCATCCCGACGGTGAACATCTCGACGTTCATCGCGATGCCTTCGCCTTGGACTGCTTGTTCGCCTCCTGCTTGAGCCGGCGGCGGTAGATGAACTGGTCGGTGTAGTAGCCCAGCGGGATGTAGAACAGAAAGACGAACGCCGTCAGGGAGATCGCCTGCGCGACCGGGGTCGCGAAGGCGAAGACGAGCAGCAGGCCGAAGACGATCGCGGCGAGCGCGGCGCGCTGCGCGGCTCCCCTCCAGGACGGTTCGCGCATCATGCGCGCGCGGCGGCGCTGCGCGGCGGCCTCGCGGTCGGAGACCTTGCGCTCGGCGGCGGTCGGCGGCCGGCCGGTGCGCCCGCGCGACTCGATCATGCCCGCCGCGTTGCCACGATGCTTGCTGCGCCGCTTCTTCTTGGTCTGGGCCATCGCGCCTACGAGCTTAGAGCGTCCTCGACGGTGCGGCGGTTGCGCACCTCGAGATCGGCCGGAAAGCCGCGGAAGGCCGCCTGCGGCGCCAGCCCGACGAGCTCGCAGGCGCCGACGTCGGCGTGCCGCGCGACCGCGGCGACGACGTCTGCCAGCGCGACGGCGACGTGGTCCTCGACGTTCGTGGAGACCTGCGCGACGCCGCCGCGGGCCGGGAGCCGCAGGCCGATCGCCCGCACCCCGGGCAGCCCCTCCGCCCCGCCCTCGCGCACGGCCGCGGCGATCGCCCGCGCGTCGTCGAGCGTCGCCGGCGGCGCGAGCTCGAGGTTGAACGCCACGAGCGGCGCGCGCGCGCCGACGAGGGTGGCGCCCGCGCGCGGGTCGATCTCGCTGGGGCCGAAGTCGGGCGCGAGCTCGCCGGCGGCGACCCGCTCGATCAGGCCCGCCAGCCCGCCGCGGCGCAGCTGCGCTCGCGTGCGGCCGTCCGCCAGGACGCCGTAGAGGAAGACCGGCAGCCCGAGGCGCCCGAGCTCCTCGCCGGCGACGAGCGCCGCGGCGCAGGCGGCGCCGCGGCGATCGGCGTCCAGGAAGACGAGCGGCGCGACGTCGAGCGCGCCGACGTGCGGGTGGCTGCCGCGCTGCGTGCGCAGGTCGACGTGATCCCGGCAGGCGCGCGCGCCGGCCACGAGCGCGGCGACGAGCTCCTCGTGGCCGCCGGCGAGCGTGTAGACGGTCCGGTGGTGGTCGCGGTCTGCGTGCACGTCGAGCAGGCGCGCTTCGGCCGAGCCGAACGCCGCGCCGATCGCCGCGATCGTCCCGGCGTCCCGGCCCTCGGAGACGTTGGGGATCGCGAGCAGCGTGCCGCCGGCGTCAGCCATCGAGCAGCCAGCGCCCGCGGTCGAGCACCGCGGTGGAGCCGATCGTCAGCGACGCCTGCGTGACGACGACGTCGATGTGGACCGCGACCGCGACCGTGCCGCCGATCGCCGCGCTGGCGCCGAACGCGACGTGCGCCGTGCCGAGGATCTTCTCGTCCTCGAGGATGTTGCCCGTCAGCGTCGCGCGATCGTTCGTGCCGACGCCGAGCTCGGCGAGGTTGCGACCGGGCGGCCCGTGCGCGTCGAGCATCGCGAGGTAGCGCGCGGCCTCGTCGCCGGCTCCCCGCGCGTCGACGAGCACGCCGCCGCGCACCGTCAGCGCGACCGGCCCGGCGGTGAGCCCGACGAGCCCCAGCGACGTCGTCGCGATCGTTCCGTCGCCGCCGGCCGGCGAGATGAAGCCCTCGCCGCACGGCAGGTTGCCGAAGGACCCGGGCGCGCCGAGGTCGCCCTCGTCGGAGATCGCGCTGCGCCCGCGCAGATCGAGGCGCAGGTCGGTCCCGAGCGGGCAGGTGAGGTGCGCCTCGTCGGACTGCGTGAGCAGGTGCGCGACCGCCCGGCAGCGCGTCGCGAGGACGTCGAAGTCGGTGCTCATCAGGCGCGCGAGCATGTCGGTCGTGACCCCCGGCAGCGTCGCGCCGCGGCGGCCGGCCTCGCACGCGCGCCGGCGCGCGCTCGTGTGCGACAGCGACGGCAGGCAGGGCGCGAGGAAGGCGTCGGCGGCCGCGAGCGCCGCGGCGACCGGCGCCGGGGGCTCGGTGCCGCGCCGCTCGTCGGGCGGCAGGATCACGAGCGCGGCGTGCGCGCCGGCGGCGATCGCCCCGCGCAGCAGCGCGTCGCCGACCGGCGTGCTGTCCGGATCGGCGACGACGAGCACGCTCTCGCCGTCTCGCACGCGCAGGCAGCGCACCAGGGTCGTCTTGACCGCCTCGTCGAGATCGCTCACCGCGCGGCCAAGGCTATCTCTCGGTCGTCCGTCCAGCCGGCGCCGCTCACCGACCAACCTTGCGGTCCCGGGCGGGTTTGATCGAGCAGATGTCCCAACCCCCGAGGAGACAGCCCATGAAGAAGCTTGCACTGGTCGCGACCGTGGCCGCCGTGACGGTCGCCGTTCCGGCCCAGGCCCATCGTTCCGACCGCGGCGACTCCCAGCGCGCCGGGCAGGGGGCCGCCAAGGCGGACCGCGGCGCCCTCACCGCCGAGCAGCGCGCGGCGCGCAGCGCGGCTCGTGCCAAGCGCCGTGCCGAGCGCGCCGAGCGCCGAGCAGCTCGCCGCTGCACGCCGCGCAAGGTGCGCTACCTCGCCGCCGGGACGGTGTCCGCGGTCGAGATCGAGCAGACCAAGGGTGCGGACACCGAGACCAGGCGCGACGATCGCTGGAGCGGCGAGGTCACCGTCGACGTCACGCGCACGAACCGCGGCGCGCGCGCGGACCGCGGCAAGCCGACGACCTACACGTTCACGGACATCAGGGTCCGGCTCGCCGACAAGGACGGGGACGACAAGCGCGATCTGCCCGTCGCGACTGATCGCGTTCGCGTCCAGGGCACGATCACGCGCCTGCGCAGCAGGTGCGACAGCACCGAGTTCACGCCGACGCTGACGATCCGCCGGGTCAGCTTCCACAAGCCCAAGCCGGCCCCCGCTCCGGCTCCGGCGCCCGCCCCGGCGCCCTGACGGACCGGTGATCCGCGGGCGCTCCGGCACGTCGCCGGGGCGCCCGCGCCGCCGCTCAGTTGCCGGCGATGACGGCGACCTTGATGCGGCCCTCGCCCTCGTTCTCGGTGAGCTGCGCGCCCGCCGTCGCGATGCACGTCTCGGCGCCCCGCATCGGCAGCTTGATCTCGCGAACGTCCGGCGGGGTCGTCTCGTAGGCGCCCTTGCCGACGACCGTGCGCCGGTCGCGATAGCAGCCCAGCTGCCAGTTGACCGTCACCCTCTGCTTGGGAGCGGCGCTGACGCGGACCCGCACGCGGGTCGGCTCGATGACCGTGCCGCGCGCCTGCGCGACGGCCAGCCGGCCCACGCGACGCGCCTCGTCGACGACGCCGTTGCGCACGCGCGGCGCCTGCTTGGGCGGCGGCCGCCTGCTTCCGGGCAGCGACGACGGATCGCCCTGCGCGAAGCCCAGCGACGGGTCGGGCCCCTCGGGCCCGTCGTCGCCGCCGCCGAAGATGAAGATGCCGGCGACGATCAGGCCGACGACCAGGACCACGGGGACGAGGTACAGCGGCTTGACCGACTTCTTCAGCTTCCGTGCGAGCCTCTTCACGCTCCTGGTGAGCTTCTTCACGCAGTTCCTTCCGTCGTCTCGGGTGGGGCCACGGCAGCGCACGATACGGCGTGGCGGCCCACCGGCGCAGCAGCGGCCTTCCCCCGCTCCGCAGGCCCACGCCCCCGGCTACACTTCGCCGCCCCGCCGGAGTAGCTCAGTCGGTTAGAGCAGCGGAATCATAATCCGCGTGTCGGGGGTTCGAGTCCCTCCTCCGGCATCGCGAAAGCCCTGCATTTGCAGGATGCCCGTTCCAGCGCTGCTCGCATCTCACCCCGCGCCACGACGACGCCGCGCTCGTCGCCGAGGCGTTCGCGATCAACGCCGCGGGCGGACCGTCTGCTGCGCGATCCACTGCCTGAGCAGCTGATCGAACAGCGTGCGCCGCCCGACCTTCAGGAACGAGATACGCCGGTTGCGCGCGAGTTCGTAGACAGTCGAGCGCGGCAGCCGCGGGATCCGCGAGACCTCGGCCGCGGTCAGCAGGGGGCTCGCGGGGCCGTACGCGCGCTCGGGCGTCGTCGGGTCGGGGTCGTCGTTCGTGCTGTCGCCACAAGCCTCAGACGGACAGCGCCGCCGTCGCGGTTGGTCGCTTTTCGGAGTTCTGGCCGTGCGCAGCGCTACGCCGGCTCGACGAGCCGGACCGGCAGGCCGAGGCCGGCCGCGTTGCGCGCAAGAGGTCCGTCGAGCGTCCACAGGTCTGCCTCGAGCGCTTCGGCGAGCGCGACGTACGCCGCGTCATAGGCGCTACGCCGACCCAGCCGCCGAGCGAGCCCGACGGCCGCGGGCCCGTCCTCGAGCTCGTGCAGCCGGATCGGCACGGCGTCGTCGCCTTCCACGCCAGCTCGACATCGGACGGCGCCAGCTGACCGGCGTCGACCGTGCGTGTCAGAACGCTCGCGATCTCGTACCGCAGCAGTGAGGGAGGGTGCAGCGTCTCCGACGACTCCCGCCACGCACGCAACAGGGCTTCCACCGCGCCCAGGTGCGATCGAGCGCGAGCACGACGAACAGGTTGGCGTCGACGACGACCGCCACGAGCTACCGAGCGTCGAGCTCGGCGCGGACGTCGCCGGCGAGGCTCACGCCGTCGATCGCCGGCAGCCGCCCGCGCAGCTCGGCAAGTGCGGCGAGCGCGTCGTCGAACCCATCCCACCGCGCCTGCAGGAGGTCCTCGCGCAGAAGATCCTCGGCCAGCTCATCGGGCCCGACGCCGCGCCGCGCAGCCTCGAGCCGCAACAGCTCATAAGCGTCGTCCGCGAGCTTGATCGTGCGGTCGCGCGTCGCCATGCGCCAAGTTAGGCGGCAGGTCGTCATGGCCTGGCCGCACGCGCACCCGCAGCCGAGCAGCGCTCGCTTGAACGCCTCGCGCTGCTCGGCCGGCAGCGCCAGGTACTCACGGAGAAAGCGCCGCGACCGCTGGAATGTCGGCACGCCCTATGCCCGCTGATCGGCGGGCAGATCGTCCTCGGCGGCCTCAAGGCGCTCGAGATGAGCGACGAACCCCTCGTCGCGGAAGACCTCACCTTCGGTCTCATTCACCACCTGCGAGAGCTTCTCGCTGTGTGGTTGCAGCACCAGCGTGCCGTCCTCGCGGCGCTCAAGGACCCGGTAGGAGCCCTTGAAGCCCGGCTCGGTGAGCCTCACCGTCCTCATGCCTGCTGCCTCCTTCACATCGTGATTGTTGCACGGGCCCATGTGACGCAACCGCCCTGCGCAGTCCGCCTTCGCGATCCTGTCCGATGGCGCGGCACGAGCGACTTCGCCTTCGTTTCGCTGCGCTGCCAGGCGGCGTCCCCGCCGCCGGCTCGCAGGCAACGCACCCGCGTCCGCACGAGAGGCGCTCGCGATCAGCGCGCTTCGCTGCACCGATCACTCTGATTTATCCGATACGCTTCTGACGTGACCCGCATGACCGCCACCGAGGCCGCGCGCAGCTTCTCCGACGTGCTGAACCGCGTCGCGTCCGGCGAGGTCGTCGAGGTCACCCGCAGCGGCGCTCCCGTCGCGGTGATCGCACCGCCCCGCGCGCGCACGCTCTCCGCCGAGCGCTTCCGCGCGCTCATGGCCAGCGCTCCGCGCCCGGATGACGCGTTCGCCGCCGACGTCCAGGCGGCGCGCGAAAGCGTGGGTGCGCCAGGCGAGCCGTGGCCCTCCTGATCGATACCGATCTGCTGATCGATCTCGAACGCAGCGACGCGACGGCCGAGGTCGAGCGGCTGCTGGCCGACGAGGATCGGGCTATCAGCGTCATCACCGTCAGCGAAATGCTGCGCGGAGTCAACCGCGCCCAGGGCGCGATCCGCGTGCGGCGCCGGGCGTTCGTCGAGCACGTGCTCGCGGGCATCGAGGCGATCCCGATCACCGATCCGGTCGCGCGCGTGCACGCCGACATCTGGGCCGACCTCTCGGCCCGCGGCGAGGCGATCGGCGCGCACGACCTCTGGATCGCCGCCACCGCGCTGGCCCACGGCCTCGGCGTCGCCACCCGCAACGCTACGCACTTCCAGCGCATCGACGGCCTGCGCGTGGTCACGAGCAGCGCCTGAGTCGCAGCCCACCGGCGGCCGGACGCAATCCGGCGCGCTCGCCGGTGGCGACTCGGACCGCGACACTCCGGCGCCCTCGTCGCCTTCATCGGTTCCTGCGGTGGGCCGGGCGCCTTCGCCGCCGTGGTCCAGAGGCCAAGCGCACCTGCAGGCCGCCGCAGCGCATCGCCGAGGTGCTGGTCGATATTCACGTCGGCCCGCCGCACTACGCTCGCACGCCCGCGATGCCCGAACCGAGGCCCGGTGAGCCAGCCCCGCACCACTGAACAGCGAGCCAGCTGGCAGACGGTGCGACGCGCGGTTCTCACACGCGACGAACACCGCCGCCGCGACCTCAGCGAGTCCGTCGACCGACGCGACCTCGACGTGCACCACCTCGTCCCACGCGCCGACGGCGGCCGCGATGAGATCAGCAACTGCATCACGTTGTGCGACGGCTACCATGCCGCGCGCCACCCCCGCCTGCAGGTCGTGCTCTCGCAACGGATGATGGAGCGCTGGGCGCTGCGTCGGCCGGCTGCGCTTCCACGATCTGCGCCACACGTCCGGCACGACGATGGCGGCGAACCCGCGCGTCGACCTGCGCCGACTGCCGGAGTGGATGGGTCACGCCGACAAGACGACGACGCAGCGCTACTCGCACTTCACCCCGCGCCACGACGACGCCGAGCTGGTCGCCGAGGGCGTTCGCGATGAATGCCGCAGGCGGACGGTCTGCTGCGCGATCCACTGCCTGAGCAGTTCCTGATCGAACAGCGTGCGCCGCTCGACCTTCAGGAACGGGATCCGCCGGTTGCTCCGCGAGCTCATAGACAGTCGAGCGCGGCACGCGCAGGATCCTGCGACGTTCAATTTGGCCGGCTGGATGACTCTGCGCGGAATCGCTGCGCCGGATGCCGGGAGCGCCGGGCCACGCGATCGTTCCGAACGCACGATCCACGGCGACGGACTCGAAGACGTCGCGGTCATCGCGGATCTGCGCGGACACACCGCCGGCCTGCAGAACACCCGCGAGGTCGACCTCGTGCACGGCGCCATCAGCAAAGGTCAGTCGCAGCCGGCGCTCCGCGAGCGGCTCAACCTCGGCGATGGTGGTACGCGATGCGCATCGCAGCGGTGCGATCGGAGCCGGCGGCTCGAGAACCTGGGTTCGTTCCCAGTTGGCGTCCAGTTCGTCGCCATGGATCGACGCCCATTGTCGCACCATCCGCAGCGCTCGATCCGGCAACGCCCGAGCGCTCGGCGAGCTCGTCGGCGCCGCGAGGGAAGGGCTGCTCGCCCCGACAGCGCCCCAGCCAGGCGTGGGGCGGCGCTCTCCCAGGTTCGACACCGATTGCTCTTGACGTTGCAACATTTGTTGCTAGTGTCGATCGGCGATGTGCGCCGCCGCGCGGGTGGGCGTCGGCGCTGCGCAGACGCGCGCGAGGCTTCGCGCGACGAAGCACAAGAAGGAGGTGTCGATGTGGCGTCAATCGAGTTCGCGCCACGGCAGCACGAGACGGAGAGCATCACCGCTCACGTCATCTGGATGACCACCGGGTTGGGGTGCGACGGCGACTCCGTCGCGATGACGTCAGCCGTCAACCCCTCGCTCGAGGACATCATCACGGGCGCGATTCCGGGCATGCCGAAGGTCGTGGCACACACCCTGGTGCTCGCGTACGAGAACGGGCAGGAGTTCCTGCAGGCCTGGTATGACGCAGAGGCCGGCAAGCTCGATCCGTTCGTCCTGATCGTCGAGGGGTCGATCCCGAACGAGAAGATCAACGGCGAGGGCCACTGGGCCGGACTGGGCGTCAACCCGTCCAACGGCCAGCCGATCACCACGAACGAGTGGATCGATCGCCTCGCGCCGAAGTCCGCCGCGACGGTTGCCCTGGGCACCTGCGCGACGTACGGCGGCATCCCTGCCATGAAGAACAATCCGACGGGCGCGATGGGCCTGTGCGACTACCTCGGCTGGGGCTGGACCTCCGCCGCGGGGCTGCCCGTCGTCAACATCCCCGGCTGCCCCGTGCAGCCGGACAACACGACCGAGTCGCTGACACTGCTCGTCATGGCCCTGGCCGGCATCGCGCCGGTTCCGGAGCTCGACGAGCAGCACCGTTTGGTGGCGCACTTCGGGCGGACCGTGCACGAGGGCTGCAACCGAGCAGCGTTCTACGAGCACGGCAACTTCGCGACGGAGTACGGCTCCGACCACCGCTGCTTGGTCAAGCTCGGCTGCAAGGGTCCGGTCGTGAAGTGCAACGTTCCCGTTCGCGGTTGGCAGAGCGGGGTCGGCGGTTGCCCGAACGTGGGTGGCATCTGCATGGCGTGCACGATGCCCGGGTTCCCCGACAAGTACATGCCGTTCATGGATGAGGATTCGAAGGCGAAGCTGTCCTCCAACGGCGCGAAGTTCACGTACGGCCCCCTGCTGCGCTACTTCCGCAACCAGTCGATCGACAAGATCGGCGACAAGGAGCCGGACTGGCGTCACCCGAGGGCCGAGATCACCACCGGCTACAAGCCGCACTGGATGTAGCCGAGCAGCGACGGACAGACAACCGGACACGAACCGCAACCAGCCGCAACGCGCGGCAGCGACGGGCAGGCAGCGGCGCTGATGACACGACGACATCGGCGCCGCGCCTGCGTCGTCAGGCGCGGGCCGCCCGGCACGCCGCGGGCGGGTCGCCGGCGGGCCGCGGCGGGTCGCCGGCGGGCGCGGGCGGGCGGCTGCGCCGCGCCGGCCGCACCCACGCGCAACCTCGTGCCATTGCGCTCGTTGTCACGGCATGTCTCCCCGCCGCCTTGCCCCCACCCTCGCCACGGCCGCGCTCGCCGCCGGCGCGGCGGCCGCGCTCGCCGGCCCCGCGTCCGCCGCCTGGACGCCGCCGCTCACCCTCGCTCGCCCGGCCGCCGAGAACCTCGCCGCCGCCGGCAACGACGGGCGGTCGCAGGTCTTCGCCTGGAAGGTCACGACGCGGCGCCGCGTGCGCACGGCGACGCGGTCCGGCCTCGAGAGCTTCATCCGCGCGCGCATCCGACAGCCGAATGGAAGGCTCGTGGCGTCGCGCGTGATCTCGGCGAGGCGGACGATCGTCGCGAACCCGTCGGTCGGGGTCGACTACCGCGGCAACGCGATCGCCGTGTGGGCGCAGGCCGGCAGCAGGATCC
>CAVRMD010000018.1:0-49778 GCA_963722455.1 uncultured Solirubrobacteraceae bacterium | reverse complement strand
CGCAGCAGCGCCCCGGCGAGGTCGTGGACGTCGGCCCTGGTGACGTTCGGCTCAGGGACCGATGGCGGCGAGCCTCCGGCGGTCCACCTTTCTGAGCGACATCGAGCTGGTGACGTTCGGCTCAGGGACCGATGGCGGCGAGGTCTGCGGCGAGCAGAGCAGGTCGCCCAGATATCCTGGTGCGCGTGTCCGGAGAATGGCTTGGCACAGACGTCCCTCTGCATGCTCATCACGAGCGCCCCAAGGGCATGGGCCTGCACATCTGCGCGGTCGTGCAGCGCGGGTCCGGTTCCCTCAGCGAGCACGTCGAGATCGTCAACGACGGCGCCGATCCGGTGCCCGTGACGGACATCGAGCTGACCAGCTGCTGCGGGCAGCAGCACACGCACGTGTACTCGTTTCCGCGGGGCGAGCTCGGGGCCGGCGAGACCGCCTACGTCTACAGCAAGCAGGGCGACAACCAGCGCACGCACACCGGCGACCTGATCCTGTACGCCGGCCTGCAGGCTCCCGTCTGGAAGGACGAGTCGCATGTCGCATACCTGCGCCACCCGGATGGCAAGATCATCGACACGATGCACGTCGGCCGGCCGCCGCGCCACCCCGACGGTCACTGATCGCCCGCGGCGGCGGCTCGTCGTCGCCGATGTTCGGCCACGATGTCCGTTCGATGGCTTCATCGCAGGCGTCGAATGCGACATGTCGTGGATACCGCGCAGCTCGTGCGCTCGTCGCGGCCAGTGCACCGGGCCTTCGATCGTGCTGACGCGAGGCCGCGCACGAGTCTGACGGCCCGGACGTCACCTACGCCGGCGACCTCCTGACCGCGGTCGAGACCGCCAAGCGCGCCGCCGCCGCCGGCGGGGACGTCAACGGCCTCGGCGCGAACGTCGCGAGGCGGTGCCTCGACGCGGGCCTGCTCGACGAGATCCTCCTGTCGATCGGCGGCGATCGGACCGGCCGCCTCTCGCGCCGCGAGGGGCGCCTGCGCCCCTCGCCACCTCCAGAGTATCGCCGCCCAGGGGGCTTGTTTCAACCCCCGGGGTGTGCTGCATACTCGCTCGCCGCAAGCGACGAAGGGAGCACGGCGATGGGCACCGAGGAGCATGCGGCCGCGGTCGCTGGGGCCGATCCGACGGCGATCCGCGCCTTCCAGCCCGACTGCTACGTGTTGGGTCTGCACGAGGTCGACCGCACGCAGGTCGCGGTCGTCGGCGGCAAGGGCGCGCACCTGGGGGAGCTCTCGCGCATCGAAGGCATCCGCGTGCCGCCCGGCTTCTGCGTGACGACGAACGCGTTGCGGCGGATCGTGGCGAACGCCCCGTCGATCGACGATCTGCTCGATCGGCTGTCGCGCCTGAACGCCGGCGACCGCAGCGCGATCGGCACGCTCAGCGCGGAGATCCGCCGGACCGTCGAGGCGACCGCCGTCCCCGACGACGTGGCGGCGGCGATCACCCTCGCGCTCGCCCGTCTCGGCGAGCACGCCGCCTACGCCGTCCGCTCGAGCGCGACGGCGGAGGACCTGCCGACGGCCTCCTTCGCCGGTCAGCACGACACGTACCTGAACGTCGTGGGGCCGGCCGCGATCCTGGGGCACGTGCGCCGGGTTTGGGCGTCGCTGTTCACCGAGCACGCCGTCGCCTACCGCCTGCGCAACGGCTTCGCCCAGCGGAGCGTCGACATGGCCGTCGTCGTGCAGCGGATGGTCGTCCCGCACGCGGCCGGCGTGCTCTTCACGGCGGACCCCGTCAGCTCCAACCGCAGGGTCAGCTCGGTGGAGGCCGGCCTCGGCCTCGGCGAGGCGCTCGTGCGCGGCCTGGTGAACCCCGACGCCTACTCGGTGCGCGACGGCGAGGTCGTCGCCAAGGCGGTCGCCAGGAAGCGGCTCGCCGTCCGCGCCTCGCCGGCGGGCGGGACGCGGCAGGAGGCGATCGCCGAGCAGCGCCAGCAGCAGCCGGCGCTGACCGATGCGCAGGTCGTGGCGCTCGCGCGGCTGGGACGGCGCGTCGAGGCGCACTTCGGCCGCCCGCAGGACATCGAGTGGTGCCTGGTGGACGACGGCTTCGAGTTCGTCCAGAGCCGGCCGATCACGACGCTGTACCCGATCCCCGCGGCCGCCGACGAAGACAACCACGTCTACGTCTCCGTCGGTCACCAGCAGATGATGACCGACCCCATGAAGCCGCTCGGGCTCTCCCTGTTTGCGCTGACGGCGCGCCCGCGGATGGTCGAGGCCGGCGGGAGGCTGTTCGTCGACGTCACCGCGGGCCTGGCCTCGCCCGCGACCCGCGCCGGCATCCTGGACGCCCTCGGCACATCCGATCCGCTGATTGCCGACGCGCTGCAGACCATCCTCCAACGCGGCGACTTCATCGCGTCGCTCGCCGACGAGGGTCCCGCCGGGCCGCCGGCCGGCGGCACGCCGGCCCCGATCGACACCGACGCATCGATCGTCGAGGAGCTCGTCGCGCACAACCAGGCGTCCGTCGCCGCCCTGCGGCGCAGCATCCGGACGATGGCCGGATCGGCCCTGCTGGACTTCATCCGCGAAGACGTCCAGGAGCTCAAGCGGATCCTGTTCGACCCGCGCAGCCACCAGGTGATCATGGCCGCGATGGAGGCCGCGTGGTGGCTGAACGAGCGGCTCGAGGCGTGGCTGGGCGAGAAGAACGCGGCCGACGCGCTGACGCGGTCGGTCCCGGGGAACATCACGTCGGAGATGGGCCTGGCGCTCCTCGACGTCGCCGACGTCGTCCGTCCGTATCCGGACGTGGTGGCCTTCCTGCAGGACGTCGACGACGAGGGCTTCCTGGACGAGCTGGCCGAGCTCCCCGGCGGGCGGGACGCGCGAGACGCCATCGGGGCCTACCTCGACACGTACGGCATGCGCTGCGTCGGCGAGATCGACATCACGAGACCGCGCTGGAGCGAACGCCCCTCCACGCTGCTGCCCCTGCTGCTCGGCAACGTCAGGACCTTCGAGCCGGGTGCCGGTCGGCGGCGCTTCGAGCACGGGCGCCGGCAGGCGCGGGAGACCGAGCAGGAGCTGCTGGAGCGCTTGCGGGCCCTGCCGGGCGGCGAAGGCAAGGCAGCCGAGGTCGAGCGGATGATCGACCGCCTCCGCACCTTCAGCGGGTACCGGGAGTATCCGAAGTACGCCATCGTCAGCCGCTACCTCGTCTACAAGCAGGCGCTGCTGGACGAAGCCGAGCGCCTCGTCCGGGCCGGCGTGCTGCGTGAGACGCAGGACTGCTTCTACCTCAGGTTCGAGGAGCTCGAGGACGCCGTGCGCACGAACGTGGTCGACGACGAGCTCATCGCCCGGCGCAAGGACGCGCTGACGTCCTATGAGGCGCTCACGCCGCCCCGGGTGCTCACCTCGGAGGGCGAGGTCGTCGCCGGGGCGTACGGGCGCGACGACGTGCCGGCCGGCGCGCTCATCGGCCTGGCGGTCTCCGGCGGGACCATCGAGGGGCGCGCCCGCGTCATCCTGGACATGGCGCAGGCCGACTTCGAGCCCGGCGACATCCTCGTCACGACGTACACGGACCCCAGCTGGTCGCCCCTGTTCGTCGCGATCGAGGGTCTGGTGACGGAGGTGGGCGGCCTGATGACCCACGGCGCAGTGATCGCACGGGAGTACGGGCTGCCGGCCGTCGTGGGGGTGCAGCACGCCACCCGGCTGATCGGCGACGGCCGGCGGATCCGCGTGCACGGGACGGACGGGTTCGTCGAGCTCCTGCCGTGACCGTCCCCGGGCTCGAACCCGGCGAACGCCGCGACCGACCTCGGCCCGGCCCTCAGAAGTTGAACGCCCCCGACACGCCGCTCCAGGCGAGCTTCAGCTGCTGCTCGTACTCCTCGACGTCGGGCTTGTTCTTGTCGCTGACCGCGGAGTCCAGCACGTACTGCTCCTCGGCGTCCGTGCGCCAGCCGACGACGCGCTCGCGCAGCCGCGCCCAGGTGTCGTTGGTCGTCGCCAGCGGCCAGGCGACGTCGTGGGTGACGAAGTCGAGCTTTGCGAACCTCGCGTGGTCGGCCGGGTTGTTGTCGAACTGCACGAGCCACGCCCTGCAGTTCTGCGCCAGCCGATTGGACTGCACCTCGGGCGAGTCGCCGACGCCGAAGACGTTGGCCAGCGTCGTCGGATAGGGGTTCGCGGCGAGCTTGGCGACCGCGGCGAAGCCCTTGCAGACGGCTGCCGGAGCCGTCGCTCCGTCGACGTGCATGCGCTGCAGCACCGGGTCGCGAAGCGCGGACGTGCGCGCGGCGCGCGCGCGGCAGCAGCGCTGCAGCCGCTGCCCGAGCTCGTCGCGGGGCGCCTGGCCCGCGCGCGCTGCCGACGGCGCCGGGGAGGGCTGCGGCGCATCCGGGCTGGCCTGAGCCCGGCGCGCCGGCGGGGGCGCGCGGACCACGCGTCGATCGCGTCGCACGGCGGTCGCGTTCACCGGACGCACCTTCGCCACACGGCCAGAGTTGCCATACGCCGACGGTAGAGCCGCTCGGGCGCGCATGCAACCGCCCACCCGGCGCGTGCGATCCGGTCGCTCGCGGACGGACCGCGGCGCGGCGCGGCGCACACGCGCCGCAACGCGCCGCGCCCCGATCAGGGGTTGTAGCGCGCCGAGCTCAGCGACGGCGGCTGGGGCAGCGTGAACGTCGGCTGGGTCCGGCGACCCGCCAGCACCTTCGTGCGGGCGCGGAAGAGCACCGTGCCCGCGTTCTCGGGCGCCGTCAGCGTGATGCTCCACCGGCCGGTCTTGCTCAGCTTCGTCGACTTCACGCTGCGGTTCTTCTTGCTGCACAGCTGGATGCGCTGCAGCGTGACCTTCGTGCCGCTGCGGAACCTGCCGGTGACCCGCCCGGAGAACGTCATCCTGTTGCCGCGCAGGACGGCGCGGGTGAGGTAGGAGCGGCGGTCGAGCTTCAGCGCCGTCGACTTGCGCTTGCCGAGAACGGCGTAGTAGCGCGCGCCTGCCCGCTGTGAGCGCTTCGGCAGCCTCGCGCGTGCGGCGAACGCGCCCGTCGAGCTGATCGTGGCGCGGGCGGCCGTCTTGCGCGTCGACCGCAGCACGATCCGCACGCGCTTGCCGGCGTACTCGGGCCGGGCCACGCCGCTGATGTCCACGCCCTTGCCGCGTGGCAGGACGTCGACGAGCGCGACCTTCGTGCCGCCGCAGAGCAGCGGTGAGACCGGAACCTTGACCTTGACCGTCGACTTGGCATCACGGCACGAGCCGGCCGCCGGCGCGTTGTTGGCATCGCCGCCGTACGTCGCGATCCAGCGATAGGTGCCCGTGCGCTTGGGGACGAAGGACGCCGAGGCGGCGCTCCCGTCGGTACCGACCGCAACGGTCGACGAGAACAGCGGCGCGCCGGCGCACTGGCCGTCGGTGGTGTCGTAGAGGTTGAACGTCACGGTCCCGGTCGTGGCACCGTGCTGGCCGGCGAGCCGTGAGGCTGCGCGGACCGGGTCGCCGAGATCGGCGTCCGGCGAGGCCATCGTGGCGATCGCCGGCGTCGCCCGTCCCACGATCACGATCTCGTCGGGGTCGTTGCAGACGCCCGTCGCGGCCACGTTGTTCGCGTCGCCGTCGTAGCGCGCGATCCAGCGATACACGCCGGCGACGGACGGGACGTGCAGCCCCGAGACGGCGCCGCCGTCGGCGTTCACCGCCACGGTCGAGACGAACGTCGGCGCCTGCGAGCAGCTCGCGTCAGCCGGCCCGTAGAGCGAGAACGTGACGCTGCCGGACGCCGGGCGGGCCGCGCCCACGAGCGATGCGGCGTCCTGGACGGCACCGCCGATGCGCACGTTGGGACTCGACTTCGTGACGATCGACGGCGAGACCCTGCCGACCGCGACCGAGGAGCCGGTGTCGTTGCAGGCGCCGCCGGCGGAGCGATTGTTCGCGTCGCCGCCGTAGACGACCATCCAGCGATACAGGCCGGCGGCCGGCGGGGCGAAGGCCGGTGAGGCAGCCGTCCCGTCGTCGCCGATCGTCGTCGCGGCCTGGAAGACCGTCGCGCCGGAGCACGTCGCGTCGCCGGGGCCGTAGAGCCTGAAGGTCACCGGGCCGCTCGTCGGGCCGTACGCGCCGGCGAGCTCGATCGCCGCGCTGACCGCGCCGCCGACGGCGACCGCCGGCGAGGCGTTCGTCCGCAGCGAGGGCGTCGCCTTCGTGACGGTCACGCTCTCCTCGGGGTCGTTGCAGCTGCCGGCGGCGGCGGCGTTGTTGGCGTCGCCGGCGTAGCGGGCGACCCAGCGGTAGGTGCCGGCTGACGAGGCACGGAAGGCCCCCGAGGTCGCGGTCCCGTCGGCGCCGATCGCGACGGTGGACTCGTGGACGGCGGTGCCCGAGCAGGCCGCGTCGCCGACGTCGTAGAGCTTGAACGTCACCTCGCCGGTGACCGGACCGTACTCGCCCACGAGCCGCGCCGTGTCGGTGACCTGCCCGCCGACGTCCACCGACGGGGACGCCTGCGTGCGGATCGTCGGCGTCGCCTTCGTCACGGCCGCCGACTGCCCGGCGTCGCCGCAGGAGCCCGCGACGGCGACGTTGTTGGCGTCGCCCGCGTAGCCGGCGACCCAGCGGTACGTCCCCGGTGCCGTCGCGCGGTAGGCCGGCGAGGTGACCGTGCCGTCGCTGCCGATCGGGACGCTCTGCGAGAGCACCGCGGCACGCGAACAGCTCTCGTCGTCGGGGCCGTACAGCCGGAAGGAGACGCTGCCCGACGTCGGGTTGTACTCACCCGAGAGGCGCACGGCGTCGGTCAGCGAGCCGCCGACGGCGACCGACTGCGACGCCGTCGCGGCCAGCGTCGGGGCGGCCTTGACGACCGCGACCGACCCGCCGGCGTCGTTGCAGGCGCCGCTCGCCGGCTGGTTGTTGACGTCGCCGCCGTAGCTTGCGATCCAGCGATACGTGCCCGGGGCGGTCGTCTGGTAGTCGCCCGACGTGGCGGTGCCGCCGGGCGAGACGGAGACCGTCGACTCGAAGGCCGGCGCCGCGGCGCAGCCCGCGTCGCCGGGGCCGTAGAGCTTGAACGTGATGCTGCCGCCGGTCGGGTTGTGCTCGTCCGCCAGCGTCGCGAGGTCGCTCACGCTGCCGCCGACCGTCACGCCGGGCGACGCGCTCGTCGAGATCGCGGGCGTCGCCTTGGCGACGACGACCGTCCCGCCGGCGTCGTTGCAGGCGCCCGCCGCCGGGCGGTTGTTCGTGTCGCCCGCGTAGCTTGCGACCCAGCGGTACGTGCCCGCCGTGGACGGTGTGAAGGACGCGGATGTGGCGGTGCCGTCCGCCGCGATCGTCACCGTCGAGCTGAACGCCGGCGGGGCGGCGCACGTCGGGTCGCCGGGTCCGTAGAGCCGGAACGTGACGTCGCCCGCCGTCGGGTTGTGCTCGCCGATGAGCGTCGCGGTGTCGGTCACCTGGGCGCCGATCGTGATCGCCGGCGACGCGTTCGCCGTCATCGCCGGAGCGCTCCGCGCGACCGTCACGGTCTCGCCGGGGTCGTTGCAGGCGCCGCTGGCGGGCTCGTTGTTGGCGTCTCCGCCATAGCTCGCGATCCAGCGATGGGTCCCGGCCTCCGACGGGGTGAAGGGCGGTGACGAGGCCGTGCCGTCGGGGTTGACGGCGACGGTCGTCGTGTAGACCGGCGGCTGCGAGCACGTCTCGTCGCCGCGCCCGTAGAGCTTGAAGGTCATCGATCCGGCGGCCGGGTTGTACTCGCCGGCGAGCGTCGCGCTGTCGCTGACCTGACCGCCGATCGTGACGTCGGGCGAGGCGGTCGACGAGAGCGTCGGGGCGCCCTTGACGGCGATCCCGGAGGTCGCGCCGCGCCCGAACGTGGCCAGGAAGCCGTCGGTGACGGCGAGCGCCTCGGCGATCTGGAGCGTCTGCAGGCCGGGCGCCACCGGTCGCGCGTCGATGTCGGGGAACGACAGGACGTCGATCGTGAAGTCGATCCGGCAGGTGGACCCCGGCGCGGGCAGGCGGATGTGCTGGTGATCGACCGGAGTCAGCTGGACCTTGCCGGTCGACGGTTCGATGATCGCCGCCGTGAACTCCATCCCCGCGCAGGCGGTGCCGGCGCGACCGACGGCCGGCGTGTGGACCTCGAAGACGCCCGGATCGAACGCGTTGCAGGCCGTCGTGAAGTTCTGGCCGCCGCACGACGGCAGCAGCGTGACGCCTTCGTTGCCGAGGCACGGCCCGACGTCGCCGACGTTGCAGACGGTCAACGCGACGTCGGGATCGGTGTTGGCGTTCGTCAGGGAGATCGACGCCGGGCGGTTGACCTCGCCGACGCGGACCGGCGACGGGAACGACGGGGACACGCTGAGCGTCGCCGCGGCGTGCGCGTTCGGCGCCGCCAGCAGCAGGCAGACGACCAGCGCGAATGCCGACGCCGAGAGGCGCCTCGTGTTCCGTCGCATCTAGGTTCCTCTCGGTGGGGACTACGCAAGACCGAGCGCGTCCACACGGCAACACCCTCCACGGTGCCCGACGCCGAGGCCCGCGTGGGCTCGACGTCAGAGGTGCGACTGTCTCGGCCCACTCCGTATCGGAGTGAATCGGGAAAAGCTGAACGGGTGTGGACGTTTGTGCGGGTCGGCTCGAACCGGCGCGCTCAGGGCACGCGCTGTGCGAGCAGTCGCTCGACCCCGCGCTCGGCGAGCGCGGCGATCGTCTTGGAGGGGTTGACCCCGATCGCCGTGGGCACGATCGAGCCGTCGAGCACGTACAGGCCCTCGTAGCCGTAGGCCCTCCCCGCGTCGTCGACGACGCCCGCGGCGCGATCGTCGGACATCGGGCAGCCGCCGAGCGGGTGGACGGTGACGTACGTGCCCAGCGGGCCGGCGTCGAGCGCGAAGAAGCCGGTCGCGCCGGCCGCCTCGACGAGCTCGTCCACCGATGCGCGCATCGCGTCGAAGAGCGGCGCGCTGTTGGCCCGGTCAAAGCGGATGTCGAAGCGCCCGAAGTGCGACAGGCGCATCCGGCCGTCGGCGGCGTCGCGGCCGATGCACAAGAAGATGAGCGAGTCGCCGATCGGCGCCTTGGAGCGCACGCGCATGTCGCCCGGCGACAGCGCGCCGTCGGTGAGCCCGATGCGCGTGGCGAGGGTCTTGGCGCCCACGCGCAGACGGCCCAGGCCGGTCAGCATCCGCACCCCGCGCAGCACGTTGAGCACCTCGCCGAAGCTCTCGGGCAGCCCGCCGTCGGCGATCATGTGGCCGCGCTCGGCGAGCATGTCCAGCCGGCTCGTCATGACCGGCCCGAACTCGGTGCGGGCGCCGGTGACGCCCTCCGCCGTCGGGTCCAGCGCGAGCGCGAGCGCGTCGCCGTTGCCCGAGTAGCGCGAGCCCAGCGCGCGCGACAGCTTCGGCAGGCGCCTGCGGTTGCGCAGCAGCAGGCGGGTGCTGCCCAGCGTGCCGGCGGCCATGACGAGCAGCGGCGCGCGGACCTGCCCGGTCGTGCGGTACTGCAGGTCGCGGAAGCCCACGCTCCAGTCCTCCCCGGCGCGGCCGGGAGGCTCGATGCGCCGGACCTCGTGCAGCGGGAAGACCTCCGCGCCGTGGGCCTCCGCGCGGGCGACGTACGTGATGTCGATCGTGTTCTTCGACATCCGCGGGCAGCCGACGTCGCAGCGCCCGAGGTTGTCGCAGCCCCGCTGGAAGACGCCGCTGAACGGATGGCGCCGGTCCTCGCCGAAGTGCACCGCGATCGGCAGCTTCAGCGCCGTGCGCCCGGCGTTGGCCGCCATCCGGTCAAACGCGCGCATCTTCGGCAGGGCCGGGTCGTCGGGCGTCACGCGCGGGTCGAGCGCGTCCTCCGAGCGCCGGTAGTAGCGGTCCAGCTCGGCGGCGTCGATCGCCGCGGGCCAGGCCGGGTCGTCGAAGATCTCCTCGGGCGCGCGCAGCTGGACGTTGGCGTAGACGAGCGAGCCCCCGCCGACCCCGGCGCCGGTCACGACGGCGACGTCGCGCATGACGCGGATGTCGAACATGCCGCCGGGGTTGTGGCGCGCGTGCCACAGCGCGTGCGGGAACTGCGCGAGCCGGTCGGGGTAGTCGCCGCCGCCGAAGCGCCGCCCGCGCTCGAGCACGCAGACGCGGAGTCCCTGCTCGGCGAGCCGGCAGGCGGCGATGCCGCCCCCGAAGCCCGAGCCGACGACGATCGCGTCGTAGGCGCGCTGCATGGCTGCACACTACGCCTGCGCCCGCGCCGGTGTGCGGATGCGCGCGCTGGGTATGGGTTGCAGCATGAGCACACAGAACCCACCGATGGACCCGAGCAGCTCGGAGGCCGACGCGGTACAGCTCGACCTCGCGCGCAAGCAGGGCGCGGCGTACCGCGCCGCCCTGAACCACATGGCCGAGAACGTCGCCCACGACGGCGGCATGCAGCCCGCCGACCAGTACCTCGTCGCCTACGCGATCGAGGAGGCCGAGGGGATGTACATGTGGGAGGACGGCGAGCTCGTCTGGCACGACCCCGAAGAGGAGAACCTGCACGTGGAGATCGCCGTCTGCGACGCGTCGGACGGGCGCTTCGTCCCCGGCCTGAAGGTCACGGGAACGCTGATCGACCCCGACGGCGAGGAGGTCGGCTCCCACGTCCACGACCTGCTCTGGCATCCGATGATCTACCACTACGGGCGCAACTGGAAGGTCCCGCGCGACGGCGACTACACGCTGCGCGTGAACATCGAGCCGCCGCAGTTCATGCGCCACGACGAGATCAACGGCGACCGCTGGACGGCCCCCGTCGAGACGACGTTCACGGGCGTCAAGGTGCAGCGCGGGCAGGATTGAGCGCGCGCCGGTCGGCCACGAGGTAGGCGGCGAGGCCGGCGACCGCCGCCACGAGCAGCACCGCCGGCCACGTCCCGAGCGTGTCCGCGACGACGTGCGACACAGCGAAGGCGCCGACGAAGACGGCGACGAGCAGCGTCGTGCGCGCCGCCCCGGCGGCGCGCAGCCAGCGCAGCGCGCACCAGCCGCAGCCGGCGACGAGCACGATCGCGCCGAGCGGGCGCACGCCGGTCGCCTGGGCGACGGCGAAGCCGAGCACGAGCGAGCCGGAGGCGACGGGCCAGGTCACGGTCATGGGCACGGGCTGGTCACGGGCCAGGTCACGGTCACGGGCGCAACCGTAGCTCACGCCCCCGCGCGCGGAGCGGGCCGCTCGCCGCCGGTCGTCGTCGGCCCGCGAGGGCTAGGATGCCGCGCAAGCGGCGCGGGCAGCCCGGCGCGAACGCCGGGCGGTCCTGCCAGCACCTCTGGGGAGTGAGCCGACAAGGCCCACCGGATGCACCCGCCGCCGCGGCGGGGCGATCCGCGGACCCGGAAGTCGGGACACCCGTCCGCCGTTGCATCCACGAGGGATTGGAGTCGCCGGGTCGTGAGCCCAACGCCGGATCAGCGCAGCCAGCGGGACCGCTGTCCCGGCGTGCTGTCGCTGCATGAGGCCGCCGACGGCTGGCTGGCGCGCGTCCGGGTCCCCGGCGGGCGGCTGGACGCGGCGGCGCTGCTCGAGCTCGCCGCCGTCTCCGAGGAGCTCGGCAACGGCCTCGTCGACCTCACGGCGCGCGCGAACCTCCAGCTGCGCGGCCTCAGCGACGAGCCCGCCGCCGTCGCCGAGCTCGCCGCGCGCCTGGGCGCCGCCGGCCTGCTGCCGTCCGCCGCGCACGACCGCGTGCGCAACATCCTCGCCAGCCCGCTGGCCGGCCGGGCGCCCGGCGCGCTCGACGGCGTCGACCACGTCGTGGGGCTGCTCGACGATGCGATCCTCGGCGGCCGGGCGCTGAGCGAGCTGCCGGGCCGCTTCTGCTTTCTCGTCGACGACGGGACGGGCGCCGGCCGCGAGGTCGCCCCCGACGTCATCGTGTTCGCGCGCGGCGGCGGGCTCTTCGGCGTCGCGCTGGACCGCCGGCCGCTGGAGTACACCGGCGACGCGGCCGCCGCCGTCGGCGTCGCGGCGTGCGCGGCCGAGGCCTTCATGGCCGCCCGCGGGGACGCCTGGCGGCTCTCCGAGACGCCCGGCGGGGCGGGCACGATCGCCCAGGCGCTCGGGCTCGCCCTCGCGCCGGTGACGCGCGCCGCGCGCACGCTCGCGTTCGCTCCGGGAGCCGTGCAGCAGCGCGACGGGCGCGTCGCGCTCACCGCGCTGGCCCCCCTCGGTCAGCTCTGGCCCGCCCTCCTGCGCGCGCTCGCGCGTGCGTGCGACGACGTGCGCCTGTCGACGCGCCGCACGGTGACGCTCGTCGACCTCGACCCGGCCGCGGTCGACCGCACGCGGGCCGCGCTCGGCGCCGCCCGGCTCGTCATGCAGGGCGACTCGGGCTGGGTCGGGCTGACCGCCTGCGCGGGCACCGGGGGCTGCCCGCGCGCCCTCGCCGACGTCCGCGGCGCGGCCGGCCGCCGCGCGGCGGTGCGCCTCGCCAAGGACCCCGCCGAGCACTGGGCCGCCTGCGAGCGCCGCTGCGGCGAGGTGCCCGGCACGCCGGTGTCGGTCGCCGTCCGCGCCGAGGGCGACGTCGAGCTGCGCGCCGACTCCCAGACGCGGCGCGTCGCCTCGCTCGGGCAGGCCGAGCTGACGCTGGCCGCGGTGGCGTCGTGATCGCCTACGAGCGCGACGGCGCCGCGATCTACCGCCGGTCGTTTGCGACGATCCGCGCCGAGGCCGACCTCGGCGGGCTCGATCCGATCCTCGAACGCGTGGCCGTCCGGATGATCCATGCCTGCGGCATGGTCGACCTCGTCGCCGACATCGCCGCCTCCGCGGGCTTCGGCGCCGCCGCCGAGCGGGCGCTGCGCGACGGCGCGCCGGTGCTGTGCGACACGGCGATGGTCGCCGCCGGGATCACGCGCGCGCGCCTGCCCGCGCGCAACGACGTCGTCTGCTCGCTGGGCGAGCCCGGCGTCGCCGAGCTCGCGGGGGCGATGGGCACGACGCGCAGCGCGGCCGCGCTCGAGCACTGGCGCGAGCGGCTCGGCGGTGCCGTCGTCGTCGTCGGCAACGCCCCGACGGCGCTGTTTCGGCTGCTGGAGATCGTCGCGGAGGGCGACGCGGGCCTGCGGCCCGCGGCCGTCATCGGCGTCCCCGTCGGCTTCGTCGGCGCCGCGGAGTCCAAGCTGGCCCTCGCCGAGCATCCGGCGCGGCTGGAGCACCTCGTCGTCCGCGGCCGGCGCGGCGGCAGCGCGATCGCCGCGGCCGCCGTCAACGCGCTCGCGCGGGAGGCCGAGTGAGCGATCCGGGGCGCCTGTTCGGCGTCGGCGTCGGACCCGGCGACCCCGAGCTCGTGACCGTCAAGGCGCAGCGCATCATCGGCGCGTGCGACGTCGTGGCCTACCCCGAGAAGCGGGCCGGCAGCTCGATCGCGCGCCACGCCGCGGCGCCGTGGATCGCCGCGGGCTGCGAGGAGCTCGCGCTCGTCTACCCGGTGACGATCGGCGACACCGACCATCCCGAGGGCTACGAGGGCGCGCTGCGCGACTTCTACGACGCGTCCGCGCGACGCGTCGCCGGGCTGCTCGACGCCGGCCGCGACGTCGCCGTGCTCTGCGAGGGCGACCCCTTCTTCTACGGCTCGTACATGTACCTGCACGAGCGCCTGGCGCAGCGCTACGCGACCGAGGTCGTGCCCGGCGTGACCGCGTTCTGCGCCGCGGCGGCGGCGGCCGGCACGCCGCTGGCCAAGCGCGACGACGTGCTCGTCGTCGCCCCCGGCACGCTGCCGGCGGACGTCCTGGCGACCCATCTGCGCGCCGCCGACGCCGCCGTCGTCATGAAGCTCGGCCGGCGCTTTGACTGCGTGCGCGCGGCCGCCGGCAGCGCCGGGCTGGCGCGGCGCGGCGTCTACGTCGAGCGCGCGTCGCGCGAGGGCGAGCGCGTCGCCGCGCTCGACGAGGTCGACGGCGACGTGCCGTACATGTCGCTCGTGCTCGTTCCGACGGCGCGCAGCGCGCCCGCCGCGGCGCCGGCAGCGGCCGCGCGGGACGCGGTCGGCGGCACGCTCTGCGTCGTCGGGCTCGGGCCCGCCGGGCCGGACTGGCTCACGCCCGAGGCGAGCGCGGCGCTCGCCGCGGCCGACGAGCTCGTCGGCTACGGCCCGTACCTGGACCGCGTGGCGCCGCGCGCCGGCCAGCGCCGCCACGCCAGCGACAACCGCGTCGAGCTCGACCGGGCGCGGCACGCGCTCGAGCTCGCGGCGGGCGGCTCGGCGGTCGCCGTCGTGTCGTCGGGCGACCCGGGCATCTTCGCGATGGCGACCGCCGTGCTCGAGGCGATCGAGTCCGGCAACGGCCAGTTCGCGAACGTCGAGCTGCGCGTCGTCCCCGGGCTGTCGGCCATGCACGCCGCCGCGGCCCGCGTCGGCGCGCCGCTCGGCCACGACTTCGCGGTCATCTCGCTGTCGGACCTGCGCAAGCCGTGGGCGATCGTCGAGCGCCGGCTCGAGGCGGCGGGCGCCGCCGACTTCGCGCTCGCGCTCTACAACCCGGCGTCGCGCGCGCGCCGCGCGCAGCTCGAGCGCGCCCGCGAGGTGCTCCTGCGCCACCGCGACGCCGACTGCCCGGTCGTCGTCGCCCGCGACGTCGGCGGCGCCGCGGAGTCCGTCACCGTCGCGACGCTCGCCGGCTTCGACGCCGGCCGCGTCGACATGCGCACGCTGCTCGTCGTCGGCTCCTCGACGACGCGCCTGGTCACCGGCGCGGGCGGGCGCACGCTCGTCTACACGCCGCGCAGCTACCCGTGAGCCCGCTCGCCGACCCAGGCGAGCGCCTCCGCGACCGTCTGCACCGTCTCGGCGGGGGGGCGCGGCGGGCGCGCGACGACGACGACGGGCAGCCCGCGGGCGCGGGCGGCGGCGAGCTTGGCCCGCGTCATCCGGCCCCCGGAGTCCTTCGTGACGAGCACGTCGAGGCCGCGGGCGTCGATCAGCGCGAGCTCGCCGCCGAGCGTGAACGGCCCGCGGTCAAGCAGCACCTCGTGGTCGGGCGGCAGCACCGCGGGGTCCGGTGCGTCGACGCAGCGGACGAGAAAGAAGGCGCCGCGCACGGCCGCGAACGCGGCCAGCCCCTGGCGCCCGGTCGTCAGGAACACGCGCCGGCCGGCGGCGGGCAGCAGCGCCGCCGCCTCGTGCAGCGAGCCGACCTCGCGCCAGTCGATCGCGGGGTCGCGCTCGAACGGCGGGCGCTCGAGGCGCAGGAGCGCCGCAGCGGCCCGCGCGCAGGCGTCGTGCGCCGACCACGACATGCGCTGCGCGAACGGGTGGGTGGCGTCGACGACGGTCGCGATCGCCTCCTCGCGCAGGTACGCCGCGAGGCCCTGCGGGCCGCCGAAGCCGCCGATGCGCACCTCGCCCGCGGGCAGCCGCGGGCGCGCGACGCGTCCCGCGAGCGTCGAGATGACGCGCACCTCCCCGGCCTGCCCGGCGTGCAGCGCCGCGGCGAGCGCGCGCGCCTCGCCGGTCCCGCCGAGCACGAGCACCGTGCGCATCGCCTCAGACGCGCCCGATGAGGCGCCTGCTGCTCATCGGGATCGGCGCCGGCGACCCGCAGTACGTCACCCAGCAGGCGATCGCCGCCCTCAACGAGGTCGACGTGTTCTTCGTCATGGAGAAGGGCGCGTGCAAGGACGACCTGGTCGCCCTGCGCCGCGAGGTCTGCGAGCGGTACATCGCCGAGCAGTCCTACCGCATCGTCGCCGTCGGCGACCCCGAGCGCGACCGCGGCGCCGAGGCCTACGCCGCGGCGGTCGACGACTGGCGCCGCGCGCGCGCCGCGATCTGGGAGCGGCTCGTCGCCGACGAGCTCGCCGAGGACGGCGTCGGCGCGATCCTCGTCTGGGGCGATCCGGCGCTCTATGACTCGACGCTGGCGATCGTCGAAACGATCCTCGCGGCCGGGCGCGTGCGCTTCGAGGTCCAGGTCATCCCGGGCATCAGCGCGATCGCCGCGCTCTGCGCGCGCCATGCGATCGCGCTCAACCGCGTCGGCGAGGCGGTCCACGTCACGACCGGCCGGCGGCTGGCGCGCGAGGGCTTCCCGGACAACGCGCCCGACGTCGTCGTCATGCTCGACGCGCACTGCTCGTTTCGGGGGCTGCTCGGACGCGGCCTCGCGATCTACTGGGGCGCCTACCTCGGCACGCCGGACGAGCTCCTCGTGGCGGGGGCGCTCGACGAGGTCTGCGACGAGATCGTGGCGCTGCGCGGCGCCGCGCGCGAGCGCAAGGGCTGGATCATGGACACGTACCTGCTGCGCCGCGGGGGCGCCACGGGTGCCGCGCCGCCCGTGGCCTGAGCGCGCTCAGCGCCGCACGCCGGCGGCGAACAGCGCGCGCACCTCGCGCAGCAGGTACGGGCCGAGCGTCCGCATGAACGTCGCGTTGAGGTGGCCCTCGTCGTCGGCGTTGACCCGCACGCCGCCGACGACCGGGTAGCAGTTCGCGCGGCTGCACATGAAGTTCGACAGGTCGATCGAGCGGTAGCGCGGCGAGCCCAGGCGCCGCACGGTCTGCACCGCCGCGTCGTCGCGCAGCGCGGCCGAGCGCGCGAGCGGGCAGGCCGCCGCCAGGCTGCGCCGGGCGGCGCGCGCGGCGCGCTCGATGCAGGCCAGCGTCGACGCGGTCGAGCGCGGCGTGTCGCGCAGGACGATCAGGCGCGTGACCGTCGCGGGCAGCGCCTGCCAGGCGCGCGCGAAGCCGTCGACCTTGACCTCGAGGGTCGACTCGCCCGGCTGGGTCGCGACCCACGTGTCGGCGTTGGACGTCACGAAGACGGTGTCGACCTCCGGGTGGCTGGCGATCCAGGCCTGGAAGTCGCGAACCCAGCGCACGCAGTCCTCGTAGAAGCGGCCGACCGCCTCGGAGAAGAAGCAGCCCGCCCGCGAGAACGAGTACCCCGTCCAGCGCGCCGCCGCGGCGAGCGTGCGCAGCGCCGGCCGCCAGTGGATGACGTGGCTGTCGCCGATGATCGCGAAGTGACCGCGGGAGCGGCCGGGGGCGGTCCCGAAGACGCAGGCGCCGAGGATCACGGCCGTGTCGCACATCCAGCCGCGGTCGGGGTCGCTGCGGCCCGGGGCCGGGAACATCGTCCGCGCGCGGCTGTAGCAGCGCAGCCGGGGGTCGCGCGCGGCGGCGCCGAAGCAGCCCGGCCGGTCCTGCCAGTAGCCGCCGCGCACGCGCCGCCGGCCGGACGTGCAGGTGAAGCTCGCGACGCGCGTCGAGCCGCGCATCGCCCCGCGGCCGTCGCAGCGCCAGCGCCGCAGCACCGGGCGCGTGCAGCGCAGCCGCGCGGACGTGCGGCAGCGGTGAAAGGCCTTCATGACCCTGACCGCCGTCGCGCACGACGTGCCGCGGCGCACGAGCGTGAGGTTGTAGGCCGGCGTGCGGCCCGGCGGGTCCTGGTCGCGCAGCGACAGGTCACACCACCGGTAGGGCGCCGTCTGCGCCGGCGCCGCGGCGAACGCGGCGCCCGGCACAAGCAGCGCCAGCAGGGCGAGCGCCAGCGCTCGGCCGGCGTACGCAATCGTGTGTCGCCCCCGGGCTCGCAGCAGGCCAGCCATGGTGCCAGATGCGCCCGCGCCGGGGCGCGGTTGGTTTGCGCTGCCCCCCGCCGCGCCCATATGGTGGCGCCATGTCAACGTCGCCGGATGCGCCCCCGCTCGTCGAACTGCGCAGCATCCGCAAGAGCTTTGGCGACAACGTCGTGCTCGACGACATCGACCTCGCGGTCGGCAAGGGTGAGGCGATCGTCATCGCCGGTCCGTCGGGCTCGGGCAAGTCGACGATGCTGCGCTGCATGAACGGCCTGGAGGAGATCGACTCCGGCGCCGTGCTCTTCGACGGTGAGACGGTCGACCCGAAGTCCAAGACGATCGGGCGCATGCGCGCCGACATCGGGATGGTCTTTCAGCAGTTCAACCTGTTTCCGCACAAGACGGTGCTCGAGAACATCACGCTCGCGCCGGTGAAGGTGAAGGGGATCGATCCGGCCGCGGCCACCGCGCGCGCGCGCGAGCTGCTGCAGACCGTCGGCATTCCGGAGAAGGCCGACGCCTCGCCGGCCGACCTGTCCGGCGGCCAGCAGCAGCGCGTCGCGATCGCGCGGGCGCTGGCGATGGACCCCAAGCTCATGCTGTTCGACGAGCCGACCTCGGCGCTGGACCCGGAGATGATCCGCGAGGTGCTCGACGTCATGCGCGACCTGGCGCGTGGCGGCATGACGATGGTCGTCGTCACGCACGAGATGGGCTTCGCGCGCGAGGTCTGCGACCGGATCGTCTTCATCGACGAGGGCAAGATCGTCGAGCAGGGCCCCCCGACCGAGTTCTTCGAGCACGCCAAGAGCGCGCGGGCTCGGGAGTTCGTCGACAAGATCATCCATCACTAGTGGAGGAGAGGTACGGGACATGACTTCGACGAGCTGGCGCCTGCCGGCTGCCCTGCTGCTCGCACTCGGCGCGCTCGTCGCCGCCGGCTGCGGCGACGACGACGACACGGCCGCAACCACGACGACCGCCGCGCCGGCGGCGAAGACGTTCGCGGCCGGCACGACGATGCAGAAGCTCGCCACGAAGGGCGAGATCACGATCGGCGTGAAGTTCGAGGTCGCCCCGTTCGGCTTCAAGAACCCGCAGACCGGCGAGGTCGAGGGCTTCGACATCGACGTCGGCAAGGCCGTCGCCGACGCCCTCGGCGTCAAGCCGAAGTACATCGAGGCGCTGTCGGACAACCGCATCCCGTTCCTGCGCAACGGGACCGCCGACCTCATCCTGTCGACGATGACGATCAACGCCGAGCGCGCGGAGGAGATCGACTTCTCCGAGCCGTACTTCGTCGCGACCGGCCGGATCCTCGTCAAGAAGTCCGACAACTCGATCAACGGCGTCAAGGACCTCGCCGGCAAGAAGGTCTGCACGGCGCTCGGCTCGACGTACGAGGACACCCTGAAGAAGCAGGCGCCGAAGGCGACCCGCAGGCTCGTCGACGGCTACTCGGAGTGTCTGGAGCTCATCCAGAACGGCGCCGTCGACGCGGTCTCGACCGACGACGTGATCCTGACGGGCATGATCATCCAGGACGACTCGCTCAAGCTCGTCGGCGATCCGCTGACGACCGAGCCCTACGGCGCGGGGATCAAGAAGGGCGACTCCGCGTTCCAGACGTTCGTCAGCGACGTCGTGGCGCAGTTCAAGGCCGACGGGCGCTGGGAGGCCTCCTACCAGAAGTGGATCGGGCGGTACACCGGTGAGGACCAGCAGCCCCCGACGATGACCCTGAAGGAGGCGATCGACGCCTCGAAGTGAGCTCGTGGCTTGAGCTCCTGACGGACAACTTCGACGAGCTGGCGAGTGGCTTCTGGGTCACCGTCCGGCTCGTCGGGGCGTCCTTTGCGGTCGCCGTCGTCGTCGGCACGCTCGTCGCCGCGCTGCGGATCGCGCCCTCGAAGTGGCTGCAGCGTCTGGGCGGCGTGTACGTCGAGACGTTTCGCAACGTCCCGCTGCTCATCCTGCTGTTCATCTCGTTCTCGGGGCTGCGGCGGGCGGGCGTGCCGATCGGCGCCTGGGTCGCGGGCGTCGCCGCGCTGGGCCTCTACACCGCCGCCTACGTCGGCGAGGTGCTGCGCTCCGGCGTCTTCGCGGTGAGCCGCGGCCAGATCGAGGCGTCGCTGTCGCTGGGCTTCAACTTCCCGCAGACCCTGCGGCGCATCGTGCTGCCGCAGGCGGTGCGGACGGTCATCCCGCCGCTGGCGTCGATCACGATCGCGATGATCAAGAACTCCGCGATCGTCGGCGCCGCGCTGGCGATCAACGACCTCACCAAGGAAGCGCGGATCATCAACTCGCGCACCTTCCAGACCGATGCCGCCTTCTTCTGGGCGGCCGTCGGGTACCTGCTGCTGACGGTCGCCGCGACGATCGCCTTCCGCCAGCTCGAACGCCGCTACGCGATCCGCAGGTAACGGCATGGGCTACCTCTTCGACGCCGGCAACTGGGAATGGCTGGTCACCGGCAACAACGGGCGGTTCATCTTCGAGGGCTTCCTCGTCAACGCCCAGATCGCCGTCATCGCGATGGTCTTCTCGCTCGTCGTCGGCCTCGCGCTCGCGCTCGCGCGGCTGTCGCGCAACAAGCCGTTCGGCTTCGTCGTCGGCATCTGGGTCGACATCTGGCGCAACCTGCCGCTGGCGTTCATGATCCTGTACCTCGGCATCGCGCTGCCGGTGCCGTGGCGCCGCGCCTACGAGGACGTCGTGCCGGGCTTCCTGCCCGAGGTCCTGCAGCAGGGCAGCGTCTTCGCCGCCCTGCTCGCGCTCGTGCTCTACAACTCGGCGGTCATGGCCGAGATCATGCGCGCGGGCATCCAGTCGCTGGACCGCGGCCAGCACGAGGCGGCGATCGCGATGGGCCTGAGCTACGCGCAGCGGATGCGGATCGTGATCCTCCCCCAGGGCCTGCGGCGGATGCTGCCGGCGACGGTCTCGCAGCTCATCACGCTCAACAAGGACACGACGCTCGTGAGCCTGATCGGCATCCAGGAGGTGTCGCGCCACGGGCGGATCGTCACGGGGTTCAACTTCTTCGGCGGGGTGACGGCGCCGATCCTGCAGGTGTTCATCTTCATCGGCCTGCTGTTCGTCTTCACGAACCTCGCCCTGTCGCGCCTCTCGCGGCGCCTGGAGATCCGCGAGCGCGAGCGCACCGGCACGACGGTCGAGCCCGTCAGCGGCCTGGAGGACCAGATCGCCGCGGCGCCCGCGCGCTGAGGGGCGGTGCGCGCGGCTGCCGGCACGGCCACGCGGCGCCGGCGCGCTGGACCCGCGGCGCCGGATCGAGACCGTGGTCGATTGCGTCTCAGGCTGAGACGCAATCCGCCAGAGCTGGGTCGCTCGTCTGACGACCTGGCGCGCGCGGGCCCCCGGCGCACCGCGCCGGGGGGTATACCTAGGTGCATGTCCACACCCGAGGAGTCCAGGACGATCTTCCACTCGCTGGCCCGCATCTACAGCGGCCGGCTCGACATCAAGCAGGAGAGCGCGTTCGGCGGCGGTCCCGCGCTGAGCTCGTCGGGCACGCTGTTCGCGGCGGTGCCCGACACGGAGCTCGTCGTGCGGCTGCCGCCCGAGCGCTGCATGCAGCTCGTCGACGCGGGCGGCGGCCGGCTCTACGTCGACGACGGCACGACGCTCGAGGACTGGATCGTCGTCCCCGGCAACGACGCGGCGGACTGGAAGGCGTTCGTCACCGAGGCGCTCGGCTGCGCGCGCGACTGACCTGAGCTCGGCTGCGCGCGCGACTGACCTGAGCTCGGCTGCGCGCGCGACTGACCTGAGCTCGGCTGCGCGCGCGACCGGCGCCGGCCGCGGTCGCGTCGGCTCGCGTCAGCCCCGCACGCGCGCGGCCGAGTACAGGTGGCTGTCGCAGAAGCCCGGCTCGCCGAGCGCCGGCCCGACGACGACGACCGCCGTGCGCCGCACGCCGGCGTCGTGGACCTGCGCGGCGATCGTCGCCAGCGTGCCGCGCAGCACGAGCTCGTCGGGATGCGAGGCGCGCGCGACGACGGCGACCGCGCCGCCGGCGCCGTAGTGCTCGGCCAGGCGCGGGGCCAGCTCGTCGATCGCCTGGACGGCGAGGTGCAGGACGAGCGTCGCGCCGTGCGCGGCGAGCGCGTCGAGGTCCTCGCCGGGCGGCATCGGCGTCGCGCGGCGCGCGTGGCGGGTGAGGATGACCGTCTGCGCGACGCCGGGCAGCGTCAGCTCGCGGCCGAGGCTGGCCGCGGCGGCGGCGAAGGCCGGCACGCCGGGCGTGACGTCGTAGGCGATCGCGAGCGCGTCGAGGCGGCGCATCTGCTCGGCGGCGGCGCTCCAGATCGAGATGTCGCCGGAGTGCAGCCGGGCGACGTCCTCCCCGCGCTCGTGCGCGGCGCGGCAGTGCTCGACGATCGCGTCGAGGTCAAGGCGCTGGGTGTCGAAGAGCAGCGCGCCGGCGGGCGCGTGGGCGAGCACCTCGTCGGGCACGAGCGCGCCCGCGTACAGGACGACCGGCGCGGCGGCGATGAGGCGCTGCGCGCGCAGCGTGATGAGGTCCGCGGCGCCGGGCCCGGCGCCGATGAAGTGGACGGTCACGGCAGGCGCAGCTCCCACTGCGTGACGGTCATCGCGGGGCGCCAGCCGGTGAAGCGGCCCAGCGGCTCGGCGTGCTCGACGGACAGCCGCGTGAGCCGGCCGCCGCGCTCGGCGTGCGCGCGGGAGAGGATCGTCTCGCCCTCGACCGTGACGACGTTCGCGACGATCCGGCCGCCCGGCGCCAGCGAGCGCAGGCAGCGCGCGAGCAGCCCGTAGCTCGACAGGCCGCCCCCGACGAAGATCGCGTCGGGCGCGTCGGCAAGCTCGTCGAGCGCGTCGGGGGCGTCGCCGCGGACGACCTGCAGCGACGGCACGCCGAGCGCCAGCGCGTTGCGCTCGATGCGCTGCGCGCGCTGCGCGTCGCGCTCGATCGCGATCGCGCGGGCGCCGGGCGCGGCGCGCAGCCACTCGATCGCGATCGAGCCGCTGCCGGCGCCGACGTCCCACAGCAGCTGGCCGCAGACGGGCACGAGCGCCGCCAGCGAGACCGCGCGCACATCGCGCTTCGTGATCTGGCCGTCGTGCTCGTAGGCGTCGTCGGGCAGCCCGGGCGCGCGGCCGAGCAGCGCGCCGTCGCCGCGCACCTCGAGCGCGACGAGGTGCAGCGCCGCCGCCGCGCGGTCGCCCCAGTCGGCCGCCGTCGACTCCTCGATGCGCTCCTGCGGGCCGCCGAGCTCCTCGAGCACGACGAGCCGGCTGGCGCCGAAGCCGCGCTCGCGCGCGACCCGGGCGATCTCGGCCGCGGTGCGCGGCCCGAAGCCGAGCACGACGAGCCGCCGCCCGGGCTGCAGCGCCGCCGCGAGGACCTCGGGGACGCGGCTCGTCGCCGAGACGAGCTCGGCGTCGGCCTGCGGCCAGCGCAGCCGGGCGCAGGCCAGCGCGTACGACGAGATCGCGGGGACGATGCGCACGTGCTCGTCGCCGAGGCGGCGCAGGATCGTCGCGCCGACGCCGTGCAGCAGCGGATCGCCGCTGGCGAGCACGGCGATCTCGCGGCCCTCGCCGAGCGCCGGCAGCTCGTCGACGAGCGCCAGCATGTCCTTCGGCCAGACGCGCCGCTCGCCGCTCGCGTCGGCGGGCACGAGGTCGAGCTGGCGCTCGCCGCCGACGAGCAGGCCGGCCCGCAGGACGGCGGCGCGCGCCTCCTCGCCGAGGCTCCCCCAGCCGTCCGCGCCGATCCCGACGACGGTGATCATGCGCTGAGCGCCCGCGCCAGCGCGCCGGCGAGGCGCTCGTTCTCGGCCGGGCTGCGCGCCGTGATCCGCAGGTCGTCGTCGGTCAGGCCGGGAAACGACGCGGCGGGGCGGACGGCGATCCCGGCGTCGCGCAGCCGCGCGGCCACCGCCGCGCCGCCGGGCACGCGGACGAGCACGAAGTTCGCCGCCGACGGCCACGTCCGCACGCCGGGCAGCGCGCGCAGGCGCCGCTCGAGGTCGCCGCGCTCGGCCTGCGCGCGGGCCGCCGCGGCCCGCAGGGCGCCCGGCTCGCGCGCCATCGCGCGCAGCGCCGCCAGCGAGAGCGCGTTGCACGACCAGGGCGGGCGCACCGCGCGCAGGCGCTCGGCGAGCGCGAGCGGAGCGACCGCGTAGCCGGCCCGCAGGCCCGGGACGGCGAGCGACTTCGTCATCGAGCGCATGATGACGACGTCGGGATGCGCCTCGCGGACGAGCGACTCCGGCTCGCCGGGCACGAGGTCCATGAACGCCTCGTCGACGACGATCGTCCGGCCCGGGCGGCGCAGCGCGAGCAGCGCCGCCGCCGGGTCGAGCGTGCCGCTGGGCGAGGCGGGGTTGCCGACGACGACGAGGTCGGCGGCGGCCGGCACCGCCGCCGGGTCCAGGGCGAAGCCGGCGTCGGGGTCGCGCAGCACGCGCGTGACGGGGATGCCGTGCGCGCGCAGGGCGGCCTCGGTCTCGGTGAAGGCGGGGTGCACGCAGGCGGCCAGGCGCGGGCGCAGCGCGGCGGGCAGCAGCCACAGCGCCTGCGCGGCGCCGTTGCACGGGACGATCTCCCCGGGCGGGCGGCCGTGCAGGTCGGCGAGCGCGGCGACCGCCTCGTCCTCGCGCGGATAGGCGGCGACGTCGTCGGCCAGCGCGCGCTGCAGCGCCGCGCGCAGCCACGGCGGCGGGCCGCCGGCGAGGACGTTGACGGCGTGGTCGGCGTCGCCGGGCCGCACGAGCGTGTCGCCGTGGCTGCGCAGTCCGGGGTCGGGCTCGGGGTCACAGCGCGCCGCGGGCAGTTCGACGACGCGGCCGGCGACGACGAGCACCGCGCGCTCGGCGTGGGCGGAGAGCTCCTGCACGGACTCCCCGAGCAGGTCCAGCCAGTCGCGCGCCGTGCCGTCCAGCGGCAGCATCCCCTCGCCGGCCTGCTCGGCGACGACGATGACCGGCGCGCACGACGCCGCGGCGGCGCGCGCGAGCGCGGCGACCTCGTCGCGCACGCGCTTGGGGACCCAGCGGGACGCGAGCGCGCGCGACCGATCGCCGCCGTCGACGCCGGCGCGGCGCATGACTCCCGCGATCCACGTGCCGAGCCCGTCGAGCAGGACGCAGCGATCGGACCGCAGGGCCGGCGCGAGCGCATCGCCGGCCACGACGGTCTCCCACTGCGGCGGGCGGCGGGCGGCGTGCGCGGCGATCCGCTCGGCGAGGCTCTCGTCGTCGGCGTCGGCGGTGGCGACGTAGCGCACCGGCAGGCCGCTCTCGCGCGCGAGCCGCTCCGCGTAGGCGCTCTTGCCCGAGCGGGTGCCGCCGAGGACGAGCGTCAGCGACACGGCTGCACGGCAGGGCGGGCCGCCGCCGCGACGAGCCGCCGAGCGGCCTGCGGGAACGCGGCCCAATGGACGTGCAGGTAGGAGGCGTGGACCGACCCGGCGACGAACCCCTCGGGGCGGGCGCTGCCGCGCGCGGTCAGCTCCCAGGCCGCCGGGCCGTCCCCGTCCACCGCCGAGTAGTGGAACTCGTGGCCGCGCACGGTCTCCCCCGCCCGCCAGCACGGGGAGTCGGCCAGCGCGAGGGCCTCGCGGTAGCCGATCGCCAGCCGCCCCGCCATCCGCCCCCGCGCGGGCAGCGCGCCGCACATCGCCAGCCCGTCGAGCTGCGCGCAGAGGTACAGCAGCCCGCCGCACTCGGCGAGCACGGGGCGCCCGGCGCGGGCGAACGCCGCGATCTCCTCGCGCAGCTCGGCGTTCGCCGACAGCTCTGCGCCGAAGACCTCCGGGAAGCCGCCGGCGAGGACGAGCGCGCCCGCGCCGTCGGGCAGCGCGGCGTCGGTCAGCGGGTCGAACGCGGCGAGCGTGGCGCCGGCGGCGCGCAGCAGCTCGAGGTTCTCCTCGTAGTGAAACGAGAACGCGGGCCCGCGCGCGATCGCGATCGTCGCCGGCTCGCGCGCACCGTCGTCCCCGGGGCGGCGCGTGGGCGCCTGCCGCGCCGGCCCGCCGACGCCCGCCGACGGCGACCACGGCCGCACGTCCAGCGCCGGCGCCGCGCGCGCCAGGCCGAGGACGGCGTCGAGGTCGACGTGCTCGAGCGCCGCCTCGCCGAGCGCCGCGATCGCGCCGCGCGTGCGCGCCTCGCGCTCCCCGGCGGGCACGAGCCCGAGATGGCGCTCGGGCGCGGCGACGCGGTCGTCGCGGTGCAGCGCGCCGACGACCGGCACGCCGAGCGGTTCGATCGCCTCGCGCAGCAGCTGCACGTGGTGCTCCGAGCCGACCTTGTTGACGACGACGCCGGCGATCTCGACGGCGGGGTCAAACGTGCGGTAGCCGTGCACGATCGCCGCCGCCGAGCGCGCCATCGCGGCGGCGTCGACGACGAGCAGGACGGGCGCGCGCAGCAGCTTGGCGACATGCGCCGTGGATGCCAGCTCGCCGCGCCCGGAGGCTCCGTCGAAGAGCCCCATGACGCCCTCGACGACCGCGATGTCGGCCCCCTCACAGCCGTGCGCGAAGAGCGGCGCGACGAGCTCGGGCCCGGACAGGAACGCGTCGAGGTTGCGCCCCGGCCGGCCGCTGGCGAGCGCGTGGTAGCTGGGGTCGATGTAGTCGGGCCCGACCTTGAAGCCCTGCACGACGTGCCCGCGGGCGCGCAGCGCGGCGACGAGGCCGCAGGCGACCGACGTCTTGCCGGCGCCCGAGCTCGTGCCCGCGACGACGATCCGCGGGATCGCTACCACTCGATCCCCTGCTGCGCGCGGATGCCGGCGTCCATCTGATGCTTGACCTTGACGACCTCGCTGACGAGGTCGGCGGCCTCGACGAGCTCGGGCGGCGCGTCGCGGCCGGTGACGACGACGTGCTGGAAGCCGGGCCGGTCGCGCAGCGTCGCGACGAACTCCCCGACGTCGATCCAGCCCCACTTCAGCGGGTACGTGATCTCGTCGAGCAGGAGGAACTCGTAGCGCTCCTCGGCGATCGCCCGCCTGACCTCCGCCCAGCCCTCGCGCGCGAGGTCCGCCGACTCGTCGAGGTCCCTCGACAGCCAGGACCAGCCGTCGCCCATCTTCTCCCAGTCGATCCCGCCGAGCGCGGCCGCGGCCTTCGCCTCGCCGACCTTCCACTTGCCCGACTTCACGAACTGGAAGACCCCGCAGCGGTAGCCGCGCGCCCAGGCGCGCATGAGCGTGCCGAACGCCGAGGTCGACTTGCCCTTGCCGTGCCCGGTGACGACGATGATGAGCGGGCGGTCGCGCGGCTTGCGGCGCTTGGGCTCGGCGCTGCCGCGGTCGCCCGGCCGGTGGGGCACGTCGACGTCGTCGCCGCCGTGCTTGGCGAGCGGGTCGCGTTCGGTCATCGCGCGCACCGGCGTCGCGGCTGGCGTGCGGCGGACGTCGAGCACGGGCGTGCGGTCATGCGGCCCTCCCCGGGCCGTGCTGTGGCAGCGAGACGACGCTCGCGCCGGCGGCGAGCGCGAGCGTGCGCGCGAGGCCGAGGCGGACCGCCCCCGCCTCGGTGTCGACGACGTGGACGGCGTCGGCGGCGCGTCCCAGACGCGCCGCCGCCGCGGTCGCCGCGGGGGCGCGACCGTCGGTCAGCACGACGGCGACCGCCCGGCCGCGCGGGTCGCGCGCGCGGTCGCGGCGGATGAGCTCGGTCGCGGCGTCCAGACCGGCCGCGAGCGGGGTGCGCCCGCCGGTGCGCAGCGCGCGGACCGCGCCGGCGGCGTGCTCGAGCGGCGCGCCCGGCAGGTGGACGAGCTCGGCGCGCGCGTCGCGAAACGCGACGATCGCGACCCGGTCGCGGCGCGCGTAGGCGTCGCGCAGCAGCCCGAGCAGCGCCCCCTTGACGCGCGCCATGCGCCGCCGCGCGGCCATCGAGCCGCTCGCGTCGACGACGAGGCACAGCAGCGTGCCCGCGCGGCCGGCGCGGACGTGGACGCGGCGGGCGGCCGGGTCGCCGGTCGCCAAACGCTCGCGCAGCGTGGCGACGAGCGCGAGGTCGTCGTCGCCCGCCGCCGCGCCGCGGCTGTCGACCGGCGCGGCGCCGGGCCCGTGCGAGCGGGCGCTGCGACCGCTGCGCGCGGCGCCCTGGCCGCGCGTCGCGAGCGGCGCGAGGCGCAGCGACGCGCCGGCGGCGGGGGCGTCGAGCCGGTCGCGCGCGGCGGGGGCGGCGAGGTCGGGGGCCTCGGGTCGGTCGGGCGCGGCCGGTGCGGCGCGGTCGGGGGACTCGGACCGGTCGGGCGCCGCGGCGGCGGGGACCGGGGCCTCGGGCGGCGGCCGGGAGCCCGGCCGCGGCCCGGGCCCGCCGCCGGGCTCGCGCCCGCGGTCGCGCGGCTGCCGGTCTCCGTCGCCCCCCGGCGGCGGCTCGTCGGACGGCGGCTCGTCGCCCTCCAGGGCGCTGTCGATGTCTCGCGGATCGCCCGCGCCGCCGCCGAGCGGGTCGCGCCGGCGCCGGTGCGTGAGCGCCAGGTGCGCCGCGCGGCGCACGTGGTCGGCGCCGACCTCGAGGGCGCCGTCGAGCGCCGCGAGCACGCGCGCGGTGCGCGCCGTCACGACGTCGCCGCGCATCCCGTCGACGCCGATCTGCGCGCACGCCCGCACGATCCGGTCGAGCTCGCGCTCGGGCAGGCGCACGCCGGGCAGCCGCGCCCGCGCAGCGGCGATCGCGGCGGCGACGTCGGCGTCGTCGCGCGCGTAGCGCGCGGCGAACGCGGCGGGGTCGGCCTCGTAGGCCAGCCGGCGGCGCACGATCTCGGCGCGCGCGGCGGGCTGCAGCGGCGCCGTCACCTCGACGCCGAGGCCGAAGCGGTCCAGCAGCTGCGGGCGCAGCTCGCCCTCCTCGGCGTTCATCGTGCCGACGAGCAGGAAGCGCGCGTCGTGGCGCACGGAGACCGCGTCGCGCTCGACGTGGCAGACGCCCATCGCCGCGGCGTCCAGCAGCACGTCGACGAGGTGGTCGGGCAGCAGGTTGACCTCGTCGACGTAGAGGACGCCGCGGTGCGCCCGCGCCAGCAGGCCGGCCTCGAACGCGCGCTCGCCGGCGAGCGCGCGGCCGAGGTCCAGGGCGCCGACGAGGCGGTCGATCGTGGCGCCGACGGGCAGCTCGACGAGCGGCGCCGGGCGCTCGCGCAGCTCGGCGTCGGCGGCGACGGCGCCGCCGGGCGCGAGGTCGCCGGGCGCGAAGCAGAACGGCTGCCCGGCGGCGGCGGCCACCGCCGGCAGCAGCGGCGCGAGCGCCCGTACCGCGGTCGACTTCGCGGTCCCGCGCTCGCCGCGCACGAGCACGCCGCCGACCTCGGGCGAGACCGCGTTGACGAGCAGCGCCTCGCGCAGCGCCTCCTGGCCGACGATCGCCGAGAACGGGTAGCCGGGCGTCATCGTCGCACCGGCGCGGGCCGCTCGCCGCCGCGCGGGGTCACGCCGACGCCTCCTCGAGCTCGCCGCCGCGCGGCGTCACGCCGACGCCTCCTCGAGCTCGCCCTCGAGCGCGAGGTAGCGCGCGCGGATCGCGCTCATCGTCTCGTCGGACGGCTGCGCCCACAGGCCGCGCTCGGCGGCCTCGAGCAGGCGCTCGGCGATCGCCCGCGCCGCCCACGGGTTCGAGCGGCCCATGAACGCGCCGACGTCCTCGTCGAGCAGGTACCTGCGCGCGACGTCCTCGTACATCCAGTCCTCGGCGACGCCGGTCGTCGCGTCGTAGCCGAAGAGGTAGTCGACCGTCGCGGCGAGCTCGGCCGCCCCCTTGTAGCCGTGGCGGACCATCGAGGCGATCCAGCGCGGGTTGGCGACGCGGGCGCGGAAGACGCGGCGCGTCTCCTGCGCCAGCGAGCGCGTCACGACGCGCGACGGGTCGGCGGAGTCGCCCAGCACGGCCGCCGGCGCGCGGCCGGTGAGCGCGCGGACGGTGGCCACCATCCCGCCGTGGTACTGGTAGTAGTCGTCGGAGTCCAGGATGTCGTGCTCGCGGCTGTCGACGTTCTTGACCGCGACGTCGATGCGCGCGAAGCAGCCGCGCATCGCCTCGCGCGCGCCGTCGCCGTTCATGCCGCGGCCGTACGCGTAGCCGCCCCAGGCCTCGTAGACCTCGGCGAGGTCGGCGTCGCCGCGCCAGCCCGTCCGGGGCCCGTCGTGCCGTCCCGAGCCGGGCGCGGGCTCGCGGCCGTCGAGCAGCTGCAGCAGGCCGGCGCCGTAGGTGCCGGGCTTGGAGCCGAAGATGCGCGTCGTCGCGCGCCGCCAGGCGGGCTTGGCGTCGAGCTCGCCGGCGAGCGCCGCCGCGTCCTCGCGGGCGTGCGCGGCGACGAAGTTCATGTCCGCGGGCTCGTCGAGCGCGGCCACGATCGAGACGGCGTCGTCGAGCAGCGCCAGCAGGTGCGGGAACGCGTCGCGGAAGAAGCCCGAGATCCGCACCGTCACGTCGATCCGCGGCCGGCCGAGCTGCTCGAGCGCGATGACCTCCAGGCCGGTGACGCGGCGCGACTCGCGCGCCCACACCGGACGCACGCCGAGCAGCGCGAAGATCTCCGCCGCGTCGTCGCCCTGGGTGCGCATCGCGCTCGTCCCCCAGGCGACGAGGCCGACCATCCGCGGCAGCTCGCCGTGGTCGGCGACGTGGCGCTCCAGCAGCGCGCGGGCGAGCCGCTCGCCGGTCTCGTAGGAGAGCCGCGAGGGCAGCGCGCGCGGGTCGACGGAGTAGAAGTTGCGCCCGGTCGGCAGGACGTCGACGCGGCCGCGGGTCGGGCTGCCCGAGGGCCCGGCCGGCACGTGGCGCCCGTCGAGCGCGGCGAGCACGTGCACGAGCTCGTCGGTCGTCCGGGCGATCCGTGGGACGACCGTCGCGCAGGCGAAGCGCAGCGCGCTGCGCAGCCCGTCGTCGGTGCGGCCGAGCACGTCGCGGCACGCCGCGTCGACCTCGCTCGCCGCCCAGCCGCGCGCGGCGAGCGCGTCGAGCAGCGCCATCTGCGCCGCCTCGAGGCGGTCGATGACGTCGCCGTTGGAGGCCGCCGGCCCGCGGAAGCGCTCCAGCAGCGCGCCCGGCACGCCGCTCGCCGGCGCGCCCGCGGCATCGACGAGCGCCTGCTCGTCGAGTCCGAACGCGGCGCCGACCGCGCGCCGCAGGCCGGGCACGTCGTCGCCGTGGCCGAGCCGGCCGACCGCGCAGACGAGGCCGCGCAGCTGGTCGCCGGCGGGCGGCACGCCGAGCACGTGCAGGCCGTCCTTGACCTGGATGTCCTTGACCTCGCAGAGGTAGCCGTCGATGTGCTCGACGAGCTCGCCGAGGTCGTCCGGGCGCTCCTGCACGCCGAGGTCGGACTGCAGGTTGGCACGCTCGATCGCATCCCAGATCTGGACGGCGAGGCCCGGCAGCTTCGGCGGGTCGAGGATCTCCAGCCGGGCGTACTCGTCGAGCAGCGCCTCGAGCTCGGCGAGCTCGTCGTAGGTCTCGGCGCGCATCATCGGCGGCACGAGGTGGTCGACGATGACGGCGTGGGCGCGGCGCTTGGCCTGCACGCCCTCGCCGGGGTCGTTGACGACGAACGGGTAGACGAGCGGCATGTCGCCGAGCGCCGCGTCCGGTGCGCACGCGCTCGACAGCGCGAGCATCTTGCCCGGCAGCCACTCCAGCGTCCCGTGCTTGCCGAGGTGGACGATCGCGTGCGCGCCCCAGGACGCCTCGAGGAAGCGGTAGCAGGCGAGGTAGTGGTGCGTCGGCGCCAGCTCGGGGTCGTGGTAGATCCCGACCGGATCCTCGCCGTAGCCGCGCGGCGGCTGGATCGCGACGAGCACGTTGCCCAGCGCCAGCGCCGCGACGACGAAGTCGTCGCCGTCGACGAACTGCTCGCCCGGCGGCGGCCCCCAGCGCTCCTCGATCGCCTCGCGCAGCGCGTCGGGCAGCGTCGCGTACCAGCGCTCGTACTCGGCGACGGGCAAGCGCAGCGGCGCGGCGGCGAGCTGCTCGTCGGTGACGAACTCGGGGTCGTGGCCGCCGCCCGCGATGAGCTCGTGCATGAGCTCGTCGCCGTGCGCGAAGGGGCGCCGCACGGCGTAGCCGGCGTCGTGCAGGGCGTCGAGCAGCCCCAGCGCGCTGGCCGGCGTGTCGAGGCCGACCGCCATCCCGATCCGCGCGTGCTTCGTCGGAAAGCTCGTCAGCAGGATCGCGATCCGCTTCTCGGCGTTCGGCGTCGCGCGCAGCCGCGCGTGGCGGACCGCGAGGCGCGCGACGCGCGCGCAGCGCTCGGGGTCGGCGACGTAGCGCGCGAGCGCGGCGCCGACGATCGAGCCGCCCTCGCCGCCGCGCTCCTTGAACGACACGACGCCGCCGAGCAGGCGCCCGTCGAACTCCGGGATCGCGACCTGGGTGGCGGCGTCCAGCGGCGACAGCCCGCTCGCGCTCTCGGTCCACGCGGCGCGCGAGCACGTCGCGCAGACGGCCTGGATGACCGGCACGTCGAGCGCCTCGAGCGCGGCGGCGTCCCAGCGCTGCTCGGCGTCGCCGGCGTGCGAGCCGCCGGTCGCGAGCATCGTGACGAGCAGCGCGTCGACGCGGCCGTCGAGCAGGGCCAGCGCCGGGACGTTGCCGTCGCCGTCGCGGCGCAGCGTCGTCGACCAGACCGCGAGCGCGTTGGCGCCGGCGGCCCGGACCTGGGCGGCGAGCTCGTCGACCCAGGCGGCGTTGCCGGTGATCCGGTGCGAGCGGTAGAAGCAGATGCCGATCGTCGGCTTCGCCGGGTCCAGGCCGGCCAGCGCCTGCTCGACGGCGACGTCGCCGGTCCCGGGCACGTAGACGCCGAGGTCGGCCACCTCGTGCGGCGCCTCGAAGCCGTACCCCTCGAGCAGGAACGTGTCGGCGAGAAAGCGCAGCAGCTGCTCGACGTTCGCGACGTCGCCATGGCGCAGGTACTCGCCCGCCTGCGCCACCGCCCCGGCGGGCGCGAGCGACAGCGCGGTCATCTCGGCGTCGGGCTCGAGCTCGCCGCCGAGCGCGAGCAGCGCGATGCCGCGCTCGCGACAGCCGGCGATCAGCAGGTCCAGGCCCTCCGGCCAGCCGCGCCGGCCGCCGAGGACCCGGCACAGCACGACGCGCGCGCCGTCGAGCAGCTCCGCCACGAACGCCTCCTGGTCGACCGCCCCGGCGGGGTTGGCGCAGCGCACCGCGGGGAAGCCGTCGCCGAGCCGCTGCACGGCCGCGGCCGTCGCCAGGATCTCGGTGTCGGCGGTCGTGACGAAGCGCAGCATCTAGTGGGTCATCCAGGAACGTTCGACCGGAAACCCGGGATGCCGGCGCCGACTGGCAAGGACGCAGGACCGAAGGTGTGGCTCTGCCACATCGAGCGTCCGAGGACGCCGCCAGGCGGTGATCGGCGCCCGGGGTTCCGGGTCAAACGTTTGTGGATGACCCACTAGCTGCTCCTCGGCCGTGGGGCGATGGCGGATTGCGTCCCGTATGGGGACGGTCTGCGCCCGGCGCGCGCCGGGCCGGCCGCCCGCGCGGCTCGGACTACGAGATCGAGCACGCTCGCACCTCCGCGTGGACGGCCGGCAGGTCGGGCGGCGCGCCGCGCTCGACGAGCGCGCGCACGGCGGCGGTGTCGAGATGGCGCTCGACGAGGTCGCCGAGCGCGTCCAGGCGCCGCTCGCGCAGGTCGGCGAACGCGTGCGTGCCGGCGACGAAGCGGCGCCCGCGCCGCGCCGCGACGGCGCCCAGCAGCGCGCGGCGCAGCGCGTCGTCCTCGAGCGCGCCGTGCCAGCTCGTGCCGAGCGTCCAGCCCGCGCGGCAGCCGTCGGCCTCGCCGTCGTCGGCGACCAGCAGCGACTCGCCGCCGGAGCGCTCGCGGCCCCCGGCTGCGGCGCCGGTGCGCTCGACCCGGCCGTGGCGGATCTCGTAGCCGGTCTGCGTGCGCGCGCCGCCGAGCCAGGCGCAGGCGCCGGCCCGCCGGCGCAGGAGCTTGTCGGGCGCGAAGACCGTGCGCACCGGCAGCAGGCCGAGCCCCTCGACGGCTCCGGCGCGCGACTCGACGTCGTCGTCGATGCGCTCGCCGAGCATCTGATAGCCGCCGCAGATGGCGAGGATCGGGGCGTCCGCGGCCGCGCGCGCCCGCAGCGCGCGATCCAGACCGGCGGCGCGCAGCCGCGCGAGATCCTCGACGGTCGCCTTCGTGCCGGGCAGCACGACGAGGTCGGCGCGCTCCACGTCGGCCGGCGAGCGGCTGAAGCGCACGCGCACGCCCGGCTCGGTGCCGAGCGCGTCGAGGTCGGTGAAGTTGCTCATCCAGCGCAGCCGCACGACGACGACGTCGAGCGTGTCCGCGCCCGGCGCCGGGGGCACCTCGGGCGCGCGCGCCTCGAGCGCGAGCGAGTCCTCCGCGTCGAGCCACAGATCCTCCAGCCAGGGCAGCACGCCGAGCACCGGCCGTCCGCTGCGCGCGCGCAGGTCGTCGAGGCCGGGGGCGAGGATCGCCGCGTCGCCGCGGAACTTGTTGACGACGTAGCCCGCGACGAGCGCCTGGTCGGCGGGCTCGAGCAGCGCGAGCGTGCCGAACAGCGAGGCGAAGACGCCGCCGCGATCGATGTCGCCGACGAGCACGACCGGCAGCCCGGCGGCGCGCGCGAGGCCCATGTTCGCGAGGTCGCCGGCACGCAGGTTGATCTCCGCGGGGCTGCCGGCGCCCTCGCAGACGACGACGTCGAAGCGCGCGCGCAGGTCGGCGAGCGCCTGCTCGACGATCGGCCGCAGCCCTCCCTTCATCTCCTGGTAGGAGCGCGCGTCGGTGTCGCCGTGGGGGCGGCCCATGACGACGACCTGGCTGTTGCGCTCGCCGGAGGGCTTGATGAGGACCGGGTTCATCGCCGCCTCGGGCTCGGCGCCGGCGGCGGCCGCCTGCATCGCCTGCGCGCGCCCGATCTCGGCGCCGCCCGCCGTCACGACCGAGTTGAGCGCCATGTTCTGCGCCTTGAAGGGCGCGACGGAGACGCCCTCCCGGCGCAGCCAGCGGCACAGCCCGGCGACGACGACGGACTTGCCCGCGTCGGAGTGGGTGCCCGCGACGAGCAGCGCACCGCTCACCGGTCGCGGTCCTTCGACGAGGGCGCGGGCCGTGGGCGCGAGCGGGCGCGGGCGCGCAGCGCCTCGGCCGCGATGCACAGCGCGAGCGTCGCGGCGCCGACGCGGCCGGAGAGGCGGGTCGCGCGGCGGATGTCGCAGGCCCGCGGCGGGAGCCCGTCGCCGAGCACGGGGCGCTCCTCGACGCGCCCGCCGTAGGCCAGCGGTCCGCCGAGCCGGACGCCGAGCGCGCCCGCGAAGGCGGCCTCCATGCGGCCGGCGTTCGGGCTCGGGTGAGCGCCGCCGTCGCGGCGCAGCACGCGCCAGCCGCGCGCCGGTGCGCCGCCGCAGAGCACGGTCAGCCCGGCGCCTCCCCGCGCGGCGGGCCAGCCGAGCGCGTCGTCGAGCCGCGCGGCCGCCCAGCCGAAGCGCTCGTAGCGCGGCGAGCGGTGCCCGACCATCGCGTCGAGCGTGTTCGCGGCGCGGTACGCCGCGACGCCCGCCGGCCCGGCGACGACCGCCCACAGCAGCGTCGCGACGACCGCGTCGCTCGTGTTCTCGGCGACCGACTCGACGACGGCGCGCGCGATCTCGTCCGCGCCGAGCCCCGCCGGGTCGCGGCCCGCCAGCGACGGCAGCGCGCGCCGCGCGCCCTCGAGGTCGCCGCACTGCAGCTGCGCCGCGATCCGCGCCGCCTCGCGGCGCAGCGAGCGTCCGCCGAGCGCCGCCCAGGTCAGCACGGCGAGCGCCGCGCGGCGCCCGAGGACGCGCGCCAGCAGGTCGCCGGCGAGCGCGGCGCCCGCGACGAGCGCCGCGGTGAAGAGGACGCCGCGGGCGCGGCCGGCGCGGTACACGCGCCGTTCGAGGGCGAGGGCGAGCCGGCCGAAGCCCGCGACCGGGTGCCAGCGGCGCGGATCGCCGAGGGCGAGATCGGCGCCGTAGCCGAGCGCCAGGCCCGCCGCGCTCACGACGGCGCTCCGGCGTCCGGCGCGACGGGCGCGTTGACGCGCGCGACCGTCCAGCGCCCGTCGTGCGCGTGCAGCTCGGTCACGGCGAGCGGGGCGACGTCGACGCGCCACAGCGCGCCCGCCGGCGCCCCGAGCGCATGCACGACGGCGGCGCGCACGACGCCCGCATGCGTGATCGCGATCGCGCGCCCGTCGCGCAGCGCCTCGCCGTCGAGCCAGGCGCCGACGCGCCGCAGCAGCGCGCTCGTCGACTCGCCGCCGTGGGGCGCGGCGTCCGGATCGGTCATCCACGCGGCCGTCGCGGCGGGCTCGGCGGCGTGCACCTCGGCCAGCGTGCGGCCGGCCCAGCCGCCGAAGTCGCACTCGCGCAGCGCCGGCTCGACGGCGGCCTCCAGGCCCGCCGCCGCGGCGGTCTGGCGCGCGCGCAGCGCCGGACCGCAGACGGCGTCGCCGCGCCCGAGCCGCCCGGCGAGGCGGGCGGCCGCGGCGCGCCCGGCGCCGTCGAGCGGCTCGTCGACCGGGAAGGCGGCGCGCGTGACCGCACCGGTCGATCCGTGCCGGATGAGCAGCAGGCGCCTCACGCCCGCACGGCCGCGGCACGGTGCGTCGCGATCCCGAAGCCGACGCCGAGCGTCGCCCACAGCACCGCCTGCGTCCCCAGCGAGCTGAGCCGGAACTCCCAGAGCAGCGCGGCCGGGAAGCCCTCGGGGATCTCCTGGACGCCCGGGAGCGCGAGCGCCAGGCCGCCCGCGACGGCGACGAAGGTCCCGGCGCCGGCGAGCGGGCGCACCCACGGAGGCCGCTCGGGCCGCACCGACCACATGACGCGGGCGGCCGCCAGCATCGCCAGCGCCGAGCCGGCGAGCAGCACGAGGTAGGAGGCCGTCCGCGCGCCGATCGTGTCCGGGTCGCCGACCGCCGGCGGGTTGGGCGGGTACTTCACGAACGGCACGAGGACGATCGCGACGAAGATCGCGCCGGCCAGCCGCGTCGCGAGCTCCCAGTCGCTGCGCGGCGAGCCGCGGCCGCGCAGCAGCGCGAACGCGATCGCGAACAGCCCGCCGGCGGCGATGCCGTACAGGACCGTCGCCAGCACGAGCCCGCCGCGCTGCTCGGCGCGGCTGAAGACGATGTCGCCGACGTGGGCGAGCGGGACCGGCGTCAGGCTGGCGTGCGCGCGCGCCGTGCGCTCGATGTCGATCGCGTCCTGGATGCTCGCCTCGCCGAAGACGAACGCGAACGCGCCCGCGAGCAGGCCGGCGAGCGCACCGACGACGAGGCCCCTGCGAACGAGGGTCCAGACCATGGAGTGCTGCCGCGCTGCGAGCTAGTGACAGGGGACGCCGAGCAGATGGCGCCCGTCGTGCAGGAGCTCGTGCAGGGTCGACCCGGCCTGCGAGATCGCGCCCTGGTCGTACGCGACGAGGTAGATCGTGAGCATCAGCAGCGCGCCGAGCATGAGGGCCGGCATGAGCTCGCGAAGCGGGAGGGGCTGGACGGTTGGCGCTGGATCCATCGGTGGAGCCTCCTGGGGATGGTGCGTCCCGTTGGGAAGGTGCCGCGGCGGACGAGTTCCTGACTCGCGGGGCCTCAGCCCCGACACAGTGGCGCTACCGTCCCGGCATCTCACCGGGTTCCTCGCCCTCCGCGCTGACGTGCGGACCCTAGCGCGCGGCGCGGCCGGCCGCCATCCCGATCCTCCGGCGGCGCGCCGCGACCCGCGCCGGCCGCACGCCCCGCCGCCCCGCGGTCGTCTAGCGTGTCGCGACGCATGAGCGACGCGACGCGCCTGCAGCGGCCGGCGACGCCCCCAGGGCACGACCGCTCGCGGGCTGCCGAGCGCGCCGCCGACCCGCGCGGGTGGCGCTTCGACGCGCCCGCCCGCCAGGCCGTGCACCGCGTCATCGCCGAGCGCCGCGACATCCGCCGCTTCCGGCCCGACCCGGTGCCCGGCGAGGTGCTCGAGCGCGTCCTGGCGGCCGCCCATCGCGCGCCGTCCGTCGGGCTCATGCAGCCCTGGCGGCTGATCGTCGTGCGCGGCAGCGAGCCGCGGATCGCCGTCCGCGACGTCGCCGCACGGGAGCGGCTGCGCCAGGCCGGTCGCTTCGACGCGCGCGCCCGCGAGTTCCTCGACCAGAAGATCGAGGGGATCGTCGAGGCGCCGCTCGGCGTCTGCGTCTGCTGCGATCACGGCGAGCCGGGCGAGGAGATCCTCGGGCGCGGCACGATCCCCGAGACCGACGTCTACAGCGCGGCCTGTGCGATCCAGAACCTGTGGCTGGCGGCGCGCGCCGAGGGGCTCGGCGTCGGCTGGGTGAGCTTCTATCGCTTCGCCGACCTGCGCTCGATCCTCGGCATCCCGCAGCGCGTCGACCCGATCGCCTGGCTGTGCATCGGCTGGCCCGACGAGCGGCCGGTGCGGCCGGGCCTCGAGGCGAGCGGGTGGGCGGCGCGGACCGCGCTCGAGGAGGTCGTCATGGACGAGCGCTGGCGCGACGACGGGGCGGCGAGCGACGGCGTCGCGGCAAGCGGCGACGGGACCGCGCGGGCCGGGCCGCCGGGCGCCCGGACGCCCGACCGCCAGGCGGCGATCCGCGCCCGCGACCGCTCGGACCGGCTCGTCAAGCCGGCGGGGAGCCTCGGCGCGCTGGAGACCGTCGTCGAGCGCTGGGCGGCCGCCTGCGGCGGCCCGCCGCCGGCTCGGATCCGCGCCGGCGTGCTCGTCTGCGCCGCCGACCACGGGCACACCGTGCATGGCACGAGCCTCTTCGACGGCCGCGTCTCGGGTCAGGTCGCGGCGGCCGCGGCACGCGGCGAGACGGCGATCGGCGTGCTCGCGCGCGACGGCGGGCACCGCCTGCTCGTCGCCGACGTGGGCCTGCGGGGACCGACGCCGGCCGGCGTGCTTGACCGCAAGGTCACCGCCGGCAGCGCCGACATGAGCAGCGGCGACGGCCTCGCGTCCGAGCAGCTGCGGGCCGCGCTGGCGGCGGGCGCGGCGCTCGCCGCGCAGCTCGCCGGCGACGGCGTGGACTGCCTCGTGCTCGGCGAGATCGGGGTCGGCAACACGACGACGGCGGCGCTGCTCGCCTCGCTGCTGACGGGCGCCGGGGCGGACCGGACGGCCGGCCGCGGCGCCGGTCAGGACGCCGCGGGCCTCGCTCGCAAGCGCGCCCTCGTCGACGCGACGGCGGCGCTGCATGGCGCCAAGAGCTCCCCGCAGGCGATGCTCGCCGCCGCCGGCGGCCTCGAGCTGGCCGCGCTCGCGGGCGCTGTCCTCGAGGCCTGGGAGCGGCGGCTGCCGGTCGTGCTGGACGGCTATGCGACGACGGTCGCCGCGCTCGCCGCCGCACGCATGCGGCCCGCCGCCGCCGCGGGCCTCTTCGCCAGCCACCGCTCGGCGGAGCCGGGTCACGACCTCGTGCTGACCGAGCTCGGCCTCGAGCCGCTGCTGGACCTGCGGATGCGCCTCGGCGAGGCGTCGGGCGCGCTGATCGCCCTGCCGCTGATCGAGCGCGCCGGGCTGCTGCACGCGCAGATGGCGACGTTCGCCGAGGCCGGCGTGGACGAGCGCCGGTGAGCCTGCTCGACGAGGCACGCGCCGCCGGCGGGCTGCTGACGATCGTGCCGATCGGGCGGCGCGAGCTCGACGAGGGCGCGCAGCGCGCGGCGGCACCCTGGTTCCCGCTCGTCGGCGCGCTCGTCGGCGTCGCGGCGGCGGTCGCCTTCGCGCTCGGCGAGGCGCTGCTCGGCGGCTTCTACGGCGCCGTGCTCGCGCTCGTGGTCTCGGCGGTCGCGACGGGCGCGCTGCATCACGACGGGCTCGCCGACACGGCCGACGGGCTCGGCGTGCACGGCGACCGCGACCGGCGGCTGGCGGCGATGCGCGATGCGCAGATCGGCGCCTACGGCGTGCTCGCGCTCGTCGCCTTCGTGCTGCTCGCCGCGGCGACGCTGGCGCAGCTCTCGCCCACCGAGGCGGCGAGCGCGCTCGTCTGCGGCCATGCCCTCAGCCGCTGGGCCGCGCTGCCCCAGCTCGTCTACGTCGCCCCGGCACGACCCGACGGCCTCGGGGCGTCCTGGTCGGCCGCGCTGCCGGCGCTGGCGATCGGCTCGGCCGTCGCGCTGGCGCTCGCGATCGCCGCCGCCGGCATCGTCGCCGGGCTCGCCGCGGCGGCCGGCGCCGTCGTCGCCGCCGCGGCGGTGGCGCTGCTCGCCCGGCGGGCCGTCGGCGGGCGCACCGGCGACACGCTCGGCGCCGCGGTGCTCGTCACCGAGCTCGTCGTGTACTCGGTGCTGGCCGCGTACTGGCTGGCGTAGCCGATCCGGCGCAGCGCCCGCGCGGTCAGCGGTCCCGGGCGCGCGGCCCGGCGCGAATCCGCGGCCCCGCAAAGCGACGCTGCGGTGAACCACGGACGCGCGACGGCGATGATCGCCCTACGGTCCGGTCATGACCACCGAGCCCGCCGCCGAAGCACGACCCGGCCCGCTGCTGCTGTGCGCCGGCACCGACGCGCCGGCCGCCGCCGGCCTCGCGGAGCTTGCCGCGTCGCTGCTGCGCTGCGACCGCCCCGCGATCGTCCTCGCCACCTGGGCGCCGCCTCCGATCAGCGCCCCGCTGGACGCGATCATGGATGCCTTCTACGACCTCCACGCCGACCTGCGTGCCGCGGCGCACCGGGCGGCCGGCGACGCGGCCGAGGCGGCGGTCGAGGTGCTGCGCGCACACGGCTTCGACGCCGCCGCGCGCCTGGTCTCCGACGAGCGCGCGCCGTGGCGGGTCATCCTCGAGCAGGCCGACGAGCTCGGGGCGGCCGCCATCGTCGCCGGTGCCGGCGACCCGCCCGCCACGCGCCCGGGCTCGCTCGGGCGCCAGGCGCGGGCGCTCGCGCACCGCAGCCACCGGCCGCTGCTCGTCATCCCGGCCGGCGCGGGCCCAGCGGCCGCCGGCGCGCCGGCGGTCTTCGCCTACGACGGCTCGGCTCCCGCCGACCGCGCGCTCGCGGCCGCCCCCGGGCTCCTGCGCCGCCGCCCGGCGCTCGTCGCCACCGCGTGGATGCCGGCCTCCTACGCCGTCGGCGTCGCGCTCGTCGCGATTCCCGACGAGATCGCCCAGACGGGCGGCCAGCGATTGGACGAGGCGGCGCGCCGGCACGCCGCCGACGACGCGCGCGCGGGCGCGTCGGCGCTCGCGAAGGACGGGTGGCCGTGCGAGCACCTGACGCTCGAGAGCGCGCACAGCGTGCCCGGGGCGATCATCGCCGCAGCGGACGAGCGTGACGCCGCCGTGCTCGTGACCGGCACGCGAGGACGCTCGCGGATCGCCGCCGCGCTGCTGGGCAGCAACGCGGAGGGCATCCTGCGCCACGCCGGACGCCCCGTGCTGCTCGTGCCCGAGCCGCCCGCGTAGCCCGGCGCCCGGCGCGCGCAGACCGCGCGTTCGGAGCACCTGTGATGATGGGCCCGTGCGGCGCCCGCAGCGCGGATGAGCAGGACGACCGGCGAGGACGGCTCGCGGCGCGGCGGCTCGCCGGACGACGGCTCGCGGGGCGACGGCTCGCGGGGCGACGGCTCGCCGGGCGACGGCTCGCGGCGCGAGCGCGCCGGGCACGCCGCGCGACGGGCCGCGCTGCTCGGCCAGCGCACGATCGCCGGATTTCTCCAGGATCGCGGCGCGCAGCTCGCGGCGAGCATCGCCTACTACGCGCTGTTTGCGACGTTCCCGCTCGCCATCTGCATGGTCGCGCTGTTCGGGATCGTCGCCGCCGACGACCAGGCGCGCCAGGAGGTCATCGACTTCCTCATGACGCACCTGCCGCTGCGCGAGGACAGCGGCCGCCGCGACATCGCCGACTCGCTGGAGCAGGTCACGGGCGACGCCGGGACGTTCGGGGTCATCGGCGTCGCCGGGCTCATGTTCTCCGCCAGCGGGCTCATGGGCGCGCTGCGCCACGCGCTCAACCGCGCGTGGGCGGTCGACGACCGCCGCCCCGCGCTCGCCGGCAAGCTGCTCGACATCCTCCTCGTGCTCGGCGTCGGCGTCGTCATCGGGCTGTCGCTGGCGCTCACGCTCACGACGCGCCTCGCCGTCGACGCGGCGCAAGAGCTCTCCGACGCGATCGGTCCGGCGCTGTCGTTCTTGCCGCGGATCGTCTTCGCCCTGGGCCAGATCACGCCGGTGGCGCTCTCGTTCGCCCTCTTCCTGGCGCTGTACCGCTTCCTGCCGGCGCGCCCCGGCGGCCGCCTGCGCGACTGCGTCCCCGGGGCGCTGATCGGCGCCCTGCTCTACGAGGCGGTGAAGACCGGCTTTGCGTTCTACCTGGAGAACGTGGCGTCCTACGGCGCGGTGTACGGCCCGATCGCGACCGTCATCGCGTTTCTGTTCTTCGTCTTCCTCGCCTCGATCGCGTTCCTGCTCGGCGCCGAGGCTGCCGCCGCGTGGCCCGGCGTGCGCGACGGCCCGCTGGACGAGGGCTCCGACGAGCCGATCGGGGTTCGCGCGCGCCGCGTCCTGCGCGGTCTCGTCGTCAACGACGAGTGACCGTCAGGCGGCCCGCACGAGGCGCTGGACGAACGCGAGCTTCTCGACGACGTCGGGGGCGATGACGAACGGGTACAGATCGCCCTCGCCGAGGCTGCGGCTCATCGCGTTGAGCGCATACGTGAGCGGCAGCCAGGCGTCGAGCAGCGTGCGCATGTCGCCGTCGGCGACCGGGTCGGCGTGCAGCGCGGCGACGTCGGACGTCGCGATCGCCGGTCCGTCGACGCGCAGGCCGTGCGCCGCCGCGGTCTGCAGGCCGTCGCGGATGTGCAGGAGGTGGGCGAACGTCTCGGCCCAGTCCTCCCACGGGTGCATCGTCGCGTAGGCGCTGACGTAGCGCTGCGGCCAGCCGTCGGGCGGGCCCTCCTCGTAGTGGCGCGCCATCGCGTCGGCGTAGTCGGCGCGGTCGTCGCCGAAGAGCCGGCGGCAGCGCTCGCGCTCGGCCGACCCCTCGGGGGCGAGGATCGGTTGGAAGTAGTGGCCGATCTCGTGGCGCAGGTGGCCGAGCACGGTGCGGTAGGGCTCGCCGAGGTCGGCGCGGCGCTGCTCGCGGCGCGCCGGATCGGCCTCGGCGAGGTCGAGCGTGATGACGCCGTCCGCGTGGCCGGTGCTGACCGGCTCGGCGGTGCTCGAGAGCATGTCGAACGCCAGGCCGCCCGCCCCCTCGTGCCGGCCGCGCACCGCCAGCCCGAGCTCGCCGAGTTCGAAGAGCAGCCGCCGCTTGGCGGCCTCGGCCGCGGCGAACGCGGCGAGCCCGTCCGGATCGTCGGCGGCGGGCCGCGTCCGCGTCAGCTCGCACGCGGCGCACAGCGCGCCTGCCTGCGCGGCCAGCCAGTTGCAGCCGGCCAGGCGCTCGTTGGCGCAGCGCCCGCCGCGCCGTCCGGCGGCGACGACCTCGCGCTCGCGCGGGTCGAAGGCCAGGGCGGTGGCGCAGTGCAGGCAGACCATGCTCTCGAACGTGACGAGGCGGCCGCAGGTCGGGCAGGCGAAGGCGCGCATCCATCCATGATGGCCCGCCGGCGACGATTCCAACCGCCGGCCGGGCGGACCGACGACGAGATCGTCGTGGGCGAGCCGCATGCGTCCACCCCCCGTCCGGGTAGGGGAAGACGGTGGGCGGGCTCGGTCCGGGGTCGACGAGGCGCGCGGCGGCCGTCGCGGCCGCCGTGCTGCTCGCATGCCCCGCCGCGCGGGCCGACGGCCCCGCCCCGCCGGCGCCGCCCGACGCGACCGTGGCGCTCGACCGCCGAGGCGGCGGCGGCGGCGTGGCGCCGCGCTTCGTCGGCTTGAGCATCGAGTGGTCGCTCGTCGAGCGCTACATGGGCGACGCCGCCCGGCCCGTGTTCGCCAACCTGCTGCGCAACCTGGGCGCCGGCGAGCTGCGGATCGGCGGCAGCTCGCAGGACCAGATGCCGTTCGACGCGACGGCCGCGAACTCCAACCAGGTCATCACCCCCCAGGACGTGCTCGACGTGCGGCGCACGCTCGACGACGCCAACGCGCCGTCCGGCGACGGCGGCGCCCGCGCGGCGGCGCGCTGGATCACGGTGCTCGGCACGACGCTGGCCCCGCCGGGTCCGAGGCGCCCCTGGGCCGGCCCCGAGCACGCCAGGGCGTTCGTGAGCCGGGGCGTGCTGCCCGCGTTCGCCGGCGCCGAGCGCACGGTGGCGGGCATCGGCCTCGGCAACGAGCCCGACCTCACGTACGGCTTCGACCTCGCCCGCTATCTCGCCGACCTCGCGGCGCACCGCGACGCGGGCGTGACCGCGCCGTTCGCGATGAGCCTGCCGAGCACGAGCGAGCCGATCGCGCCCTGGCAGGCGATCCAGGCGCGCTCGGTGCCGACGCGCTTCTTCTGGGACTGGCCGGCGATCCTCGACGCGATCGTGCCCGCCGCGGACGCCGAGCGCCGGCGCGCGCTCGCCGGCAACCGCGCGACCGACCACTTCTATCCGCTCGCGCGCGGCTGCGCCTCCGACGAGTACCGCTGCGCGACGATCGAGCGGCTGCTGTCCGACGAGCGCCTGTCGAACCTCGCCTTCCAGGTCTACGCCCACGCCGTGCAGGCCGCGCGGCACGGCCTCGGCTACCGCCTGCAGGAGACCAACACCGCCGCCGGCCGCGGCGTCGACGGCGTCAGCAACGTCGCCGCGAGCGCGATCTGGGCGCTCGCGGCGATGTTCGAGGCGGCCTGCCCGCAGCCGCCGGACGCGCCCGGCGCCAACGCGACGTGCGCGGTCGGCGCGTCCGGGATCAACCTGCACAACGCCGAGGTGCGCGCCTTCTTCTTCCCCGAGGAGGGCAACGCCTTCTACAACGCCGTCCGCTACGACCCGTCGCCGGCGATGGGCGCGCCGAGCGCGGCGCCGCCGTACTACGCGATGCTGCTCTTCGCGGGGTTCGCCCAGCGGACCCGGGGGCTGCGGCCGCTCGCGGTCGCGCCCGGCCCGGACCCGGCCGCGCGCGTGCGGGCGTGGCAGGCCACGGCGGGCGCGGGCGAGCGGCGGCTGTTCGTGCTCAACCTGTCCGGTCGCCCGCTCGCCGTCGACGTCCGCGCGCCGGGCGCGCGCTACGAGCTTCACCGGATGGCGCCGGTCGACCCGAGCGGCGCGGGACGCACGCTCGACGCGCCGCAGGTGCGGATCGACGGCCGCGCGGTCGCCGCGGACGGCAGCTGGCCCGGGTTCGCGCCGCAGCGCGGCAGGCTCTCGGGCGGGCGGATGCGGCTGCGGATCGGGACCGCCGAGGCCGCCGTCGTGGTCGTGCACGGGCGCGGCGAGCAGTGACGGCGGCGCTCGGCGTGGTCATTCGCCGCCGCGCGGAGCATCATGTGCGGGATGGCTCACCGGAGCCGTCACCCTCGGCGTCATCGGCGCGGCGTCGCGCGCGTCGCGGGCACGCCGGCGCGGCGAGGGCCGCGATGACGGACGAGCTCGAGCCGCCGCAGGAGTTCGAGGAGGGCGAGCGGGTCGCGTTCATGCGGATGGCGCCGCTCACCGGGGAGATCGAGATCGTCGAGGCGACGGTCCTCGGGATGCTCGACGACTACCGCGCGCTCATCCGCTTCCCCAGCGGCACCGACCTCGCCTGGCCGGTCAGCGACCTCACCCGGATGCCGCCGCGCCCGTAGCCGGCGGCCGGCAGGCGCGCAGGTACTCCTCCCAATCCCATTCGGCGAGGAAGCGCTCGGCCGCGTCGGCGCCGTTGGCGATGACCGTCGCGCGCTGCTTCGGCGACGCGTCGAACTCGACGAGGCCGACCGCGCTCGTGTCGACGCTGATCGTGCGCCGCCGCACGCACGGCCGCTCGAGGTAGGTCTGGTCGTTGCCGACGAGCGCGGTGGCGAGCACCTGCTCGAGCAGCTTCATCGGCGCGAGCGACGGCAGCATGATCCCCGGGAAGAGCTCGGCGTTGCCCGCGGGCAGGCCCGGCAGGATCTTCACGCCGAGCGTCGGCCAGCGCGGGGCGGCGAGGTCGGTGCGGTCGAACGCCTGGAGCGGATAGTTCGACAGCACGCCGCCGTCGACGAGCCTGATCGGCTCGCCGGTGGCGCCGTGGCGCACGACGACGGGATCGAAGTACAGCGGGATCGAGCTCGACGCCCGCACGGCGTCGGCGACGAGCTGCTCGTCGGGATCGAGGCCGAGCTGCGCGTAGTCCCACGGCAGGCGCAGCAGGCGCCCGTTCGTGATGTCGGTGACCATGACGACGAGCCGGTAGCCGCGCTCGGCGGGGACGTTCGGGTCGGCTCCGCCGTCCGTGCGCCGCAGGTCGCCGAACGTGCGCACGCCGAGCCGCTCGAGCTCCACGCGGACGAACTCGCGGATGTAGTCGCCCTCGTAGGCGCCGCCGGAGTGCAGCAGCGAGACGCCCTCGCTGATGAACGGCAGCCGTGGCAGCCCGCGGTCCGAGACGCGCCCGTAGTCCAGGCGCGCGAGCGCGTCGCGCAGCTCCTCGCGGTCGATCCCCGCCGCCACGAGCGCGCCCGCGATCGCCCCGGCCGACGATCCGGCGACCCGCTCGAACGCGTAGCCGGCCGCCATCAGCGCGATGACCGCGCCGCCGAGGCCCAGGCCCTTCATGCCGCCGCCCTCGAGAACGAGATCCGCGCTGGACATGACGCGCCACGATGGCACACCGCGGCGCGCGCGTGAAGCGCGGCGGCGGCGCTCCCCGCCGACGCGGCGCTGGCGCGCCGAGCGCGCGGCTCAGGCCGGCGGCTGCGGCTCGCCGCCGGGCGCCGTCGCGTCGCGCTGCTCGACGCGCCGCTCGATCCGCGCGGCGCCGACCGTGTCGGTCAGCCCGTGGGCGACGATCGAGCCGAGGATCGTGAACGCCGCCAGCTCGAACAGCAGCGTCCGGTCGGGCGCCAGCGAGTCGAGCACGAAGAGGGCGAACAGCATCGACGCGATCCCCTTCGGGCCGAACCAGGCGATGAAGAGCTTCTCGGCGAGCGGCAGGCGCACGCCGACGAACGAGATCAGGACGGACCCCGGCCGCGCGACGACGAGCGCGAAGACGACGAAGGCGACGAGCGCGCCGGGCGAGCCGCTCCACCCGATCGCGACGACGAGCGCGCCGAAGATCGCGAACGCGACGAGGTGCAGCACGTTGTTGATGTTCTCGTTGCGGCGGTGAAAGACGTCGGGCGCCTCGTTGCGCAGCAGCGCGAGGACGACGCCCGCCACGAACGCCGCGATCAGCCCGTTGCCGTGCGCGAGCTGGGCGGTGCCGAATGCGGTGGCGGCGGTCCCGAGCAGGACGAGGCCCTCGTAGCGCGCCTCGATCGCCCACTCCGGCAGCCGGCCGATGAGCAGCCCCGCGGCGAGCCCCCAGCCGACGCCGACGGCAAGGCCGACGAGGCTCTCGAGCGCCAGCGACCCGCCGACGTCGAGCACCGAGCCGCCCGGCCCCTGCGACAGGGCCAGGAAGAGCAGCACGAACGGCAGCGCCAGGCCGTCGTTGAGCCCGGACTCGAGGTTCAGCGTGTGGCGCACGACCTGCGGCACCCGCTTGGAGGCCACGATCGCCGACGTGATCACCGGGTCGGTCGGCGACAGGATGAAGCCCAGCAGGAACGCCTCGGTCCAGCTCAGCTCGCCGAACAGAAGCTTCGCCGCGCAGGCCAGCAGGCCCGCGTTCAGCGGCATCGCGACGACGAGCGCGCGGACCGCCGGGCTCCAGTGGTGGCGCAGCAGCTCCTGCTCGACGAGCAGCCCGTCGCCGAACAGCGTCAGCAGCAGGACGATCTCGACGACGATGATGATCACGTGCGCGCCGGGCTCGAGCTCGAGCACGCCGATGACGTTCAGCAGTGCGCCGACGGCGGTCGCCAGCACGGTCAGCGACAGGACGGTGCGGTGCACGAGCCCGGAGATGACCGCCCCGGCGATGAGCATCAGGCCGAGCGCGGTGAGCGCCTCTTCGAAGCCGATCTGCATGCGCGGCCGGTGTGACTACGCGCCGCGCCCGGCGCGAGATCGGCGGCGAGGTGCCATGCCGCCGCGATCCTATCGGCGCTGCGCCGCGGCGCTCCGCAGCGCGGCGCAGCCGCTCAGGCGGCGCGCGTGCTCCCCGACAGGTCCTCGATCGCCTGCTGGAGCATCGCCGCGCGCAGGTGCACCGCGGGCGGGCTGTCGGGTGCGGCGCCACGGTCGGCGAGCTCAGCCAGATGCGGGATCGCCGCCGTCAGCGAGAAGCGCGCGTCGCCGACGACGAAGTAGCCGACGATCGGGTAGTCGACGAGGTCGCGCTCGACGACGCCGAGCCGCGCCACCAGCTCGCCGTAGAGGTCCGAGGCGGCGCCCGGGTCGATGTCGGGGACCTCGAGCGCCAGGCGCCGCTCGGTGTCGACGAGCAGGTGGATCTCGTAGGCCAGCGCGCGCCTGCGCGAGAGCACGGGGTAGGTCTGCAGCAGCCACGCCACCGAGGCGGTGAGCAGTCCGAGACCGATCAGCGCCTCCGGCGGGCTGAGGATCTGCAGCCAGCCCGGCGTCGGCGTCGCCGTCGACGAGCGGGCAGGAAGACGAGCGCCCACCCGACGACGAGCAGCGCGGCCCGGGAGCACATGACGGCGACGAGCGCGAGGGACCCGCCAACGGCAGTCCGCGGTCGCCGCTCATGCCGCGCACGGCGGCCGAGACGGCCCCGCACCACCCAGCGGCTGAACCGCCCCTCGGCGCCCGATCGGGACACGACGGTGAACGTGTCGTGGACGACGATCGCGACGAGTGCCAGCCCGGCCGGCAGGGCGACGGCGGTCATCGGCCGGCGACGATCGGTGCACCACCTGCCCGCACGCATCGCATGCTGGTACCGGCGCGGGGCGTGCTCGCCCGCGTTTGAGCATCGGCACAGGCAATCACCTGGGCGTACCATCTGGGGGGTGCCGGACACGTCGGACCAGAGCGACAGCACGATGCGCGCGGCGGAGGCGCTGCGCCGCCGGGCGGCCGATTGGGCCGCCGGCGCGCAGGAGGGTCGCGAGCTTGACCGGCGTATCGCGCGCAGTCAGAGCCCGCAGGAGCGCTTGGACAGCGGCCACCACTTGGTCGAACTGGCCGCCAAGCTGCGTCGGCCTGACTGACGTGCGGCGCGACGACGGCGCGATCCTGGCGCATCTCAACAACGCGGGCGTCGACTTCGTCGTGATCGGCGGATGGGCGGTGATCGCGCACGGCTACGTCCGCGCGACGCGCGATGTCCACGTGCTCGTCGCCGATTCCGCAACTGTCCGTCGCGAAGTCACCGACGCGCTCGCCGCGCTGGACGCAACGCGACTGGACGGCACCGTTCTGACCGCGGGCCTTGCCATGCCCGACCAGGGCTGGCAGGTCAACACCCGCGTTGGTCGCGTCGATGTGCTGCTCGAGGGTCCGCCGCCGCTTGACCTCGCCAGCGTCAAGGCCGACGCCGAACCGCGGGTGATCGACGGCACGGAGGTGCTGATCAGCGGGCTGGCGCACCTGGTCGCGTTCAAACGCCTCGCCAACCGCATCACCGACCGCGCTGACCTCGAGGAACTCGAACGGATCCATCAGCGGCCGCTACCGCGGCTCGCCCTACCCGGCATCGACGACTGATATCGGGGGCGGGTTGTCAAGTGGGCGTGTGTGGTCGGGCCGTTGGTGCGGTCGGTGGTGGGTGTGGGCCGGTTCTCGGCTGGCCGCCGCTGCGCGGCGACTGATCTGACTGATACTCGCGGGCTGGGTACCGCTGGACCGTTGTTCGTCGCTGGCTGACCGTCTGATGATCGAGCGCGCCCCGCGTGCGGGGTACTCACAGTCGTCTCGTCAGCCATGGTGCGCGGCGGGGCGGCCAGCCCCGACAGGCCGACCGGGTTGTCGCTGGGGGTTTCAGGGTCGGGTGATCTCCCAGCAGAGGTGCGCAAGCTCGCGCGCGACGGCGATGTTGGTGACGGTCGCGCGGCTTGCCGCGCACCTGGTGCAGGTCGCGCCAGCGCTGGAGGCGTCGCCGGGCGCGCCAGGCGCAGTTCACGGCGACTGGGTCGACGCCGGCTGGGTCGTGTGCGGCGTGCGCCATCGCGGTCGTTGCGGCGTTGACGCATCCGCATCGCGACCATGCCGGCGTTGAGCCGGCCGACGTTGTCGAGATCCTCGAGGACTTCGACGAGCTCGGCGCGAGAATCACTCG
>CAVRMD010000017.1:0-36190 GCA_963722455.1 uncultured Solirubrobacteraceae bacterium | reverse complement strand
GCAGGACGGCGAACCTGGCTACGATGGCCAGAAGGCCGCGCCCAGTGCGGTAACACTGGACGCGGACCGACCGACCGACCTGCGGCCCTGACCACGGGCGGCAGGATCGTTGGGGGCGCGGGTTCGGCTGCATGGTCAAGAGCTACGCCGAACCCGCTCAGTCCCTCCTAATGTGATCACCCCCTTTCGAACTGATGGGGGCAAGACAAGTAGACGCGGGCATGGTCATCCCTCGACCAGCCGCTTGACCAACGCGGCGGCCTTCTCCCAGCCGGGTCGGTTGAGCTTGACCTCGCGTCGGCGAGGACTCGGACTGCGGAAGCTGAAGTACGCGTCGAGCTCCTTCATGGTCGTCGCGAAGTTGTTCGAGTCGAGCCGCCCATACTGCGAGCACGCGTCGCGGATGTCTGCGAACGCGGTCCACTCCTCCAGCGCGATTCCTTGACGCGCAGCGGCGATGAGGATGGCGAGGTCCTTCGCGGCCGCTGCTGCCTGAGTCGGAATCTTTCCGCTGCCGACGATCAGCTCCGGCCCCTTCTCGCCGAAGCCGAACACCTCGCTGATGTCGTCGTACGAAACGGCGAGGCGAGCGGCGAGCTTCGCGGCTGGACTCTCGCCGGTGGGCGCGGTCCGAGGGCCGGCGCGTTGATCTGTTGCAGCGGCGGCGGTTCCGTCTGTGCAGGGGCGATGATGTGCTGCCCAGCACACGTCGTTCCGAGCGTGAACGAGCTGCGCGGCCAGTCCAGTCAGACGTTGGCGGCGTCAAGGTCCTCGAGTATCTCTTTGAGTGCAGCGCGGTAATAGTCCACGGCGTTAGCCTTCTCCTAGATTGGCACGCCCGGATTGTAGCTGGTCCTGAGGCGGCCGATACAAGGTTGCGAGGAAGCACCTGTGGACAAGATACCTTGCCAACGAAGTGGCGCAGGGCCTGGGCGTGCGAAAATGCTGCTATTTGCGCCTTTTTGCAGCATGTAGCGACCATACTCGGGTAAGGTCGATCGCGGATAAGGCTTCTGCGTTCGCGGCCGTGCTTTGTGTTGGTGCCTCCATGAGCCCGGGAACGTACGCTCTTGCGACCGCAGACCGAGGGTCTACGAGTACTCCACGAACGTCGGGCTCGACGTGGAGTCAACGAAGGGGGCCCGATCGAATAGACACAGGACCGGCCGGCTCAACAAGCTCCGCGCCCGATCGCCCCCCGGAAAGCCGACGCCGATCGCGCCGCGCCCACTGATCCGACTCCTGCAGAGCCAGCCCGTTCGCGCTCTGGCGATGACGGGGAGCACGATCGACGGTCTCACTGGCGATGAGCGCGGTACGGCGAGGCAGCACCGGCCGCGTTTCGGCAAAGGTTCCCTGAGCGCGCTCCGCTCGCGATCGGTACCGCATCTGGTAGCCAGTGGCGAGTTCCCGCGCGGCGGCGACGCCTCGTGTCCGCACCGATGTTGGCGGAAATGTTGGCGGATGGCCTGCATCCGATCTCCAACGCGAACACCGGGACAAACAAAAGCCCCCGCATTTGCGGGGACTCTTGTCAGAGCCGACGAGCGGACTCGAACCGCTGACCCCTTCATTACGAGTGAAGTGCTCTACCAGCTGAGCTACGTCGGCGAAGGGCCTGCAAATCCGCATCTTTCTCGCGCTCGATGGACATCGACGCGAGGCTTTCCCGGGGCCGTGGCGCTGCTCCGGCCCTCAGGATGCGATGCGGATGGGCTGGCCATCCGGCCTTGAGTTTAGACGAGGGCGCCGCGCGCGCCGCCGCCGCGCCCGGCGACCGGCGGTCACGCCGCAGCAGGTGGTCCGAACCAGGTGGTCAGCGCTTCGGGGAGCCCGAGTCGGGTTGGGTCTGCGACCCAGGCGACGTATCCGTCGGGCCGGATCAGCACGGCAGCGGGAGCGGTGACCGCGCCCAGCACCGGGAGCTCCCACCTGCCCCCGTAGCTCGCGTCGATCAGCTGGACACGGTCTGCCCATGCGGCGATCTCGAAGCCGCCGGGCTCGCCGAGGTTGAGCAGCACCGGCCGGGCGCCGTGCAGCAACTCGAAGACACGGCGCGGGCCGTCGGCGGTCACGAGGTCCAGATCGGGCATCCGGCGGCCGAGCAGCGGGTGTCCCTCGCCGAGGTCGTACCGGATGTCCAGCCCGGAGCTGATCCCGGCGAGCCGCTTGCGAGGCTCGTCCATGCTCGCCAGCTCCGACACGACCTCCACCAGAGCCTTGATGCGCTCGTCCGGGCGCTGGAGCGCGGTCTGGGCCATCGTGTAGCGAAGCGCGCGGGCAGCGACCGGGTGGCGCTCGTCCCCGTAGGTGTCCAGGAGGCTCTCCGGGGAGGTCCCGTCGACCACCTGAGCCAGCTTCCATCCCAGGTTCACCGCATCCTGCACACCGAGGCCCAGGCCCTGTCCACCCGCCGGGTAGTGCACGTGCGCCGAGTCGCCGGCGAGCAGGACTCGTCCCACGCGATAGGCCGCCGCCTGGCGTGTCATGTCGGTGAACCTGGAGATCGACGTCGGACTGTGAACCCCGTAATCGGTCCCGTAGACGGCGATGAGCGCCTCGCTGAGATCGCGCAGGGTGGGCTCGCCGGTCGGTCCGAGGTGCCGCTCGGTGACCATGACCCGGACCGGCCCCCCGTCCTTGTAGACCACCTCGCCGTCGCGGATCTCGTACTCCAGCCTGCCCAGGGCATGGATGCCCTTGTCGTCGCGGCGGATGCCGAGCTCCGGCTCCTCGCTCATCTCGACCTCGGCGATCAGGTTGCTCGTCGTCGGATCCCATCCGGGGAACTCGATGCCGGCCGCTTTGCGGATGACGCTGCGCCCTCCGTCGCACCCGACGAGATACCGCGCCCGCAGCGACGCCTCGCCGGACAGCTCGACGTCGACGCCGGTGTCGTCCTGCGTGAACCCCGTCACCTCACACCCGTACTGGATCCGCACCGGCAGCTCGGCGATCCAGGCGGCCATGATCCGCTCGATCTCGTTCTGCCAGATGCCCAGCGAGTACGGATGGCGCGACGGGAAGTCGCTCATGTCCAGCACGGTCGCGCCGAACGTCGCGACCTGAGCCACCTGACCCGCGGCGAGGAAGCGACCGGCGACCCCGCGCTGATCGAGCACCTCGATCGTGCGCGAGTGAAGGCCGCCGGCCCGCGAGCCGGCGAGCTCGTGATCGGGGCGCCGCTCGACGACCGCGACGTCGACCTTCGCCAACGCCAACTCAGCCGCCAGCATCATCCCCGCCGGCCCCGCTCCGGCGATCACCACGGCATGCTCGCTCATACGCATCTCGCCTTCTCCCGCTTCCGGGGGTGACTGACCTGCGGCGGGCGATTATGCGCCACGAAGCGAGGCCTCATGAGCGCCTCGCGTGAGGTGTACAGTGCAACTGGAGAGGAGCGTGTGACGTCCTCGACGACCAAGAGCTGGTCGACGCGCTGATCGTGCCCGCGACCTGCGCGACGACCTCACGCAGATCGTCACGCGTCTCGGACGCCGGCTGGACCGGTTGGCGGGCTGAGTCATACTGCTGTCATGAGCGAGACGCTCACGCTGACCGCCGTCTTCTCTCCTGACGAGGACGGCTGGACGATGGCTCAGCTGGCCGAGTGGCCCGCGGTCGTGACCTGCGGGCGAACCGTCGACGAGGCCCGCTCGATGCTGATCGACGCCGCCCGCGAGATGCTGGCCAGCTACCGCGACGAGGGCCGCGAGCCGCCGATCGGCAGCGGTCACGTGGAGGCGCTGACGATCGACACCGCGGCTTGAAGCGCCGCGACTTGGAACGCCACCTGCGCAAGCACGGCTGCCAGCCGATCCGCGAAGGCACAACCACGCGATCTGGGCCAACCCGGCCGCCGACCTGCGCGCCCCGGTCCCGCGCCACCGCGAGATCCCGACCGGCACCGCCCGCGTGATCTGCCGCCAACTCGCGATTCCCGCGCCCGCCGGCCCACGCTGACCTTCCGAGGAGGCTGAGACACCGACCCGGCGATGGGCCGCCGCCTGATCCTCCTCTTCGCCGCTCTCCTATGAGCAACGAGGCAGGGCGCGCAGCGGCGGGCTCCGAGGACTCCCGGCGGGCCGGCGGGCGTCGGCGGACGCAAACCAGACGCGAGCGCGCCGCTGCCTCGACAGGTTGAAAGACCGGTCTGTCTCTGGCACGGTTTGCGCCGTCGTGAGGACATCGTCGGGGGTCGGCCTCGCGGGCCCCGTGACGACGTTCGACGCTTCCGTCGACAACGGCGGCGCCCCCGCTGCCGCTGAGTGCCCCAGGGGGTAGGACGGGCTCTCAGCGGCGCGGCTGCGCCCGCGCGACGTCGTGGCCGGCGGCGCTGAGGTCTTCGAGCGTCGACGCCGTCCAGACGCGCTCGAGCCCCGCGCGAGCCGCCTCGTCGTGCGCCAGCTCCGACGTCCCGACGACGGCGTGGACGGGGATCGCGGCGGCCCGCGCCCGCCGCACGAGCTCGCCGACGACCTTCCCGCCGAAGCTCTGCTCGTCGAGGCAGCCCTCGCCCGCGATGACGAGCTGCGCCCGCCGCATGCGCGCGTCGACGCCGAGCGCGTCGAGCACGGCCGCCGCGCCGGGGCGCAGCTCCGCGCCGAAGGCCGCCCACAGCCCTCCCGACAGCCCGCCCGCGCAGCCGGTCGCGCGCACGCCGCGCGGGTCGCGCGCCAACGTCGCGGCGAAGGCCTGCAGGCGCGCCTCGAGGCGTTCGACGAGATCGGGGCCGGCGCCCTTCTGCGGCCCGAACACGCGCGGCGCGTCCTCGAAGGGGATCTCGACGTCGCACAGGACGGCCAGCTCGGCCCCGCCGATGCCCCCGCCCTCGCGGATCGCCTCGATCGCACCCGCGCCGCCGTCCGTCGTGGCGCTGCCGCCCGCCGCGACGAGGATCCGGCGGGCGCCCGTCGCCGCCGCGGACACGATGAGCTCGCCGGTGCCGCGCGTCGAGGCGCGCCAGGCGTCGCGCTCGTCCGGCGTCACCCGCGCGAGGCCGGAGGCCTGCGCCATCTCGACGATCGCCGTCGCGCCGCCGTCGACGAGGCCGATCCGGCAGTCGACGGGACGTCCGAGCGGGTCCTGCGCGCGGGCGGCGACGAGCTCGCCGCCGAGCGCCTCGACGAGCAGTTCCATCGTGCCCTCCCCGCCGTCGGCGACCGGGCAGCGATCGGCCTCCCAGCCCGCCCGCTCGACGCCCTCGGCGAGCGCGCGCGCCACGGCCGGCGCGTCGAAGGTGCCCTTGAAGGAGTCCGGCGCGACGAGCGCACGCGGCGGCATCGAGCGGAGGCTACCCCGCGCCGCCCCGCGGCCCGGAGGCGCCACCGCGCGCCGGGCAGCAGGCGACGCAGCGCCGTCCCGACGCGCAGCCGCCCGGCCGCGACGGCCGCCATCGGGCTTGCGGCCGCCAGCAGCGCCTCGCGCAGCGCCGGCTGCTCGAGGTCGGGGCGCGCGGCCGCCAGCAGCGCCAGCGCGCCCGCGACGAGCGGCGCCGCCATCGAGGTGCCCGAGCGCGGCTCGTAGCGCGAGGGCAGCGCCGTCGACACGATCTCCTCGCCGGGGGCGGCGAGGTCGACCGAGCGGACGCCGCGGTTGGCGATCGCGAGCAGCGCCCCGCGGCGGGTCGTCGCCGTCACCGTCACGACGGCGGGGTCGTCGGACGCCGCCGGGAAGGACGGCGCGCGGTCGATGTCGCGTCCGTCGTTGCCGGCGGAGGCGACGAGCGTCGCGCCGCGCGTGCCCGCGTACGCGATCGCCTCGGCGAGCCGCGGCGGCTGCGCATCGCCGTTGAGCGAGACGTTGAGGATCCGCGCGCCGGCGTCGACCGCGTAGCGGATCGCGGTCGCCAGCCCGTCGGTCGTCGCCGCCCGGCCGCGGCCGAGGATCCGCACGGCCATGACGCGAGCCCGCGGCGCCATGCCGGCTCCGCCGCGGCCGTTGCCCGCACGCGCCGCGACGATGCCCGCGACGTGCGTCCCGTGCCCGAGGTCGTCGGCGACGGCGCCGTCGCCCGTGAGCACGTTGGCGCCGTGGACGTCGTCGACGAACCCGTTGGCGTCGTCGTCGAGACCGTTGCCGGGGACCTCGCCGGGGTTCGTCCACAGCGCGCCCGCGAGGTCGGGATGGTCGATCTGCACGCCGCTGTCGATCACCGCCACGACGACGCCCGCGCCGCGCGTCTGCGACCAGGCCTCGCGCACGCCCGGCACGCCGCCGGCGCCGAGCGCCCACTGGCGGGCGAGCAGCGGGTCGCCGCCGGGGCTCCGCGCCGCCGCCGGCGCGGTCGCCGCCGCCGGCGCGGTCGTCGTCGCCGCCGCCGCCGTCTCCGCGGCCGCGGTCGTCGCCGCGAGGGCGAGCCCGCAGGCCGCCGCGACGATCGTCCTGCGCCCTCCGAGCCCCATCGCCGCGACGCTGCGACCGGGCGGGGTGAGCGCGCATCACCCGGCGGGGTGACGTGCGCGGGTGATTCGCGGGCCCGCACCCCGGCCGCGCGGGCCGGCCCCGGCGTCCTAGACGAGCCTCAGCTCGCGAGCCCGCGCGACGGCCTCGGCCCGGCCGGCGACGCCGAGCTTGCGGTAGATCGCGCGCGTGTGCGTCTTGATCGTGTTGTGCGCGACGAAGAGCTCGCTCGCGATCGCGGGCAGCGAGAGCGTCCCGGAGAGCATGCGCAGGACCTCGAGCTCGCGCTCGCTGAGCGGCTCGACCCCGTCCGGGCTCGCGCCGCGACCGCGCCCGCCGGGCGCGGCGCCCAGCCGAGCGGCCGTCGCCTCGACGAGCTCGCGCAGCACGCCCGGATCGGGGCACTGCAGCTCCACGATGGCCCGCGCCTGGACGAGCAGCATCGCCGCGCCGTCGCCGTCGCCGACCTCCTCGCGGCACTCCGCCAGCAGCCGCAGCGCGTTGGCGACGTGCAGCGGCTCGCCGAGGGTGCGCGCGAGCTCGAGGCCGCGCCCGAGCTCCAGCGCCGCGGCCTCGTGGCGGCCGTCGGCGAGCTGCAGCCAACCGCTTGCGATGCGAATGGCGCAGGCCTGGGCGTGCTCCTCGATCCCGCGCTCGCTCGCGAACCTGCGCGCGCGGCCGACGTGGCCGCGCGCGCGTGCGACGTTCCCAGCGCGGAGGTCGAGGTAGGCGAGGTGCGCGAGCGCGCTCGCGGCGGCGGCCGCCTCGAGCGGCCGGTCCGCGCCGAGGCGCACGACGCGCTCGAGGTCGCGGCGGACATCGCGCTCCCTGGCCTGCGCCCAGTAGCCGGTCGTCCCGAGGGCATGCGCGACCGCGGGCAGGCCGGCGTCGCCGGGGTCCAGCGCCGCCGCCCGCAGGGCGCTGCGGCGCGCCGCGCCCGCGTCACCGAACGGGAACGCGGCGCCGATGAGCGCCAGCGCGGACTCCGTCGAGCTCGATCCGTCCGGCAGGGCCTTGCCGTCGTCGCACTCCCGCGCGACCGCGGCGAGCCGCTCGACCTCCTCGCGCGCCCCGACCATGCCGGCCATCCACGCCTTCGTGACGACGAAGCCGGGGACGATCGCGAGCTCCCGCTCGGGCAGCTGCGTGAGCCACGCGGCGGCCTGGGCCCAGTCGCCGGAGCTCAGCAGCGCCGGCCGCCAGCGCGCGATCCGCAGGGCCGCGGTCTCGCGGTCGCCCGCGAGCAGGTCGTGGGCGATCGCGTCGACGACGCGGCCCTCTCCTGCGAACCAGGCGGCCGCGCGGCGGTGCAGCTCGGGAACGAGGTCCGGCTCGGAGGCGGCGAGCTCGGCGCGCAGCAGCTCGGCGAACATGCGCCCGTAGCGAAACCATCGCCGGCGGCGATCGAGCGAGACGACGAAGAGGTTCGTCCGGACGAGCTCGCCGAGCACCGCCTCGGCGCCTCGCCCGGTACCGGCGACGGCGTCGCACAGCGGCGCGCAGAACGAGTCGAGGATCGACGTGCGCAGCAGAAACGACCGCGTCGGGCCGTCGAGGCCGCGCAGCAGCTCGGGACCGAGGTAGTCGACGATGAGCTCGTCGTCGCCGGCGAACGCCGCGATGAACTGCGAGCGGTGCTCGACGCCGCGCAGCGACAGGGCCGCGAGGTACAGCCCGGCCGGCCAGCCCTCCGTTCGGCGGGTCAGTGCCTCGACGTCGTCGGCGCCCAAGCGGAGGCCCAGGCGCTCGTTGAGGAAGCGCTCGGCGTCCTCGTCGCCGAAGCGCAGGTCGGCGGCGCGCAGCTCCGTGAGCGCGCCGCGGGCGCGCAGCCGCCCGAGCGCGAGCGCGGGCGCGTGGCGCGTGGCGATCGCGATCCGCAGGCCCGCGGGCGCGTGCTCCACGAGCCAGCCGAGCGTCGCGTGGACGTCCGCGTCCGCCACGAGGTGCAGGTCGTCGAGCACGAGGTCCAGCTCGCCGCGGTGCCCGTGGAGATCGTCGATGAGCGGCGACAGGACGGCCGTCTGGAAGTCGACGCGCGACCCGGCGATGGCGCCCAGCGAGCGGCGCCCGACCGCCGGGCACGCGCTCGCGATCGCGCTGAGGACGGCGCCCCAGAACGCGGCGGGACCGTCGTCCTCCGCCGCGAGCTGGACCCATGCCACGGGCCGCTCCCCCGGGCGAGCCGTCCACTGGCCGACGAGCGTCGTCTTGCCGTACCCGGCCGGCGCGCAGACGAGCAGCAGCCGGGCGTGCGGGTCGATGCGCGCGAGCTGCCGCGCACGCAGCAGGTGCTCCGGGCGCGGGCGCGGCGCCTCGAACTTCGTGGCGGGCAGCGCGAGGTGCCCGCTCTCCGGACGACGCCGGGCCAGGTCGTGGACGGATGCGCCGGCCGGTGCCATCGCGGCGGACGCTAGACGCCTGCAAACGGGGCGCTTCCGGACCGGGCACGAGGCGTCGTTTCGGCCCGGGAGGTGATGCAAACACGGCCGCCGGACGACTGCGCGCGAGCGCAGCCGCCAGCCCAGGGCGACACGCCGGCCCCGTTATGGGACATCATGCCGCGGTGCCGATCGACGACGGGGCGCCGCGCTTCGACCTGCAGTCGCACTCCACGTGCTCGGACGGCGCGCTGGATCCCGCCGCCGTCGTCGCCGCCGCGGCGGCCGCCGGCGTCCGTCTGCTGGCGCTGACCGACCACGACACCATCGGCGGCATCGACGCCGCCCTCGCGGCCGCCGCCGAGCACGGGATCGCGCTCGTGCCCGCGGTCGAGCTGTCGACCGTCGACGTGCTCGGCGAGGACTTCCACATCCTCGGCTACGGCATCGACCACCGCGACGCGGCGCTCGCCGCGTCGCTGGAGGCGTGGCGCGCCGACCGGGCGGCGCGGATCGACCGCATGGCCGACCTGCTCGACGGGCTCGGCCTCGCGCCCGACCGCTCCGAGCTCGACGCGCGCCGGTCGGCGGGCCTGCCGGTCGGCCGCCCGCACCTCGCCGCCGCCGCGATCGCCGCCAACCGCGAGCGCCTGGAGGCCGCCGGGCTCGGCGAGACCTCGGCGTTCCTGGAGGCCTACCTCTGCAGCCACGGGCCCGCCTACAGCCGCCGCACGACGCCGACCGTCGCCGAGGCGATCGAGGCGATCCACACCGCGGGCGGCGTCGCGGTCTGGGCGCACCCGTTCTGGGATCTCGCCGGCGACGCCGACGTGTGCGCCGCGCTCGAGCGCTTCAGCGCCTGCGGCCTGGACGGCGTCGAGGCCTTCTATGCCACGCACACCGCCGAGCAGACCCGGCTGCTGAGCCGGTGCGCCGCCGAGCTCGATCTCCTGACGACGGGGTCGGCCGACTTCCACGGCCCGGAGCACTCGCACTTCTCGCGCTTCCGCGCGTTCGAGCTACACGGCTGCGAGCCGCGACTGGGGCCGATCGGCGAAGCGACCTGAGCCGGCTAGCGCCGGCCGGCGGGGCGCAGCGCGCGCGCCAGGCGCGATCCGAGCGCGTCGAGCGCGAGCTCCTCGTTGGGATGCAGCTGCAGCGAGGCGCGCGTCCCCTCGACGAGGTCCTGCCCGCTGCGCAGGCTCGCGCTCGCGCAGCCGAGCGCGGCATCCTCCTCGAGCGCGGCGACGCGATCGGCGTGCAGGACGATCTCCGGCACGCCGTCGGCGATGCAGGCGACGTCGCGCAGCCACAGCCCGACGAGCGCAAGGCCGCGGTCCAGCGCCGTCGTCTGCGCGCGGCGGGCCGCGCGCTTGCCGCGCTCGGCGGCCTCGCGGCGCAGGCGCGCGTGATCCTTGGCGATGGCGAACTGCAGGTCGTCCTCCAGCGCGCGCTCGGTCGCGTCGGCGGCCTTCGCGCCGGCCGCCCGCGCTCGCTCGAGCAGGGCCGTCCACGGCCGGGCCGCGACGTCGTCGCGCAGCGCGGCGCGCGCGACGGCCTCCGCCCCGGCGCGCAGCGCGGGCCCGTCGCCGAGCGCGAGCGCCAGGGCGCGAGCGGCGTCGCCGAGGCCGAGCCGCGCGCAGGCGGCGGCGGTCTGCGGCGCGATCCCGTGGCGCTCCAGCCGCGCGGCGATCGCCTCGTCGGGCGGCGCGTCGAAGCGAACCGCCTGGCAGCGGCTGGCGATCGTCGGCATGACCTCCCCCGGCCTGCTCGTCAGCAGGATGAGGTGCGCGAACGAGGGCGGCTCCTCGAGCGTCTTGAGCATGCGGTTGGCGGCCTGGTCGTTGAGCTCGTCGGCGTCCTCGATGACGAAGACGCGCCGCGTCGACTCGAACGGCGTCCGGGTCGCGCCCGCGACGACCGCCTCGTCGATGTCGCCGACGAGGATCCCGGCCGCGCTGGCGGGCGCAACCCAGGTCAGGTCCGGGTGCGCGCCGTGCTCGACGCGGGCGGCGGCGCCCTCGGGATCGGCGACTCCGTCGGTCAGCAGCGCGGAGGCGAAGGCCCGCGCCACCGTGCGCTTTCCGCTCCCCGCGGGGCCGCAGAACAGGTAGGCGTGGCTGGGCGCGCCGCCGGGAGCGAGCGCGGCGCCGAGGACCGCGCGGGCGTGGGGGTGGTGCTTCGTGCCGCTGAGCATCGCTGCGGAACGGTAGCGTCGGGGTGATGAGCGGGCGGCTCATCACGATCGAAGGCATCGACGGCGCCGGCAAGTCCACGCTCGCGGCGTCGCTGCAGGCCCAGCTCGCCCGCCGGCGGCCCGTCGAGCTGCTGCGCGAGCCGGGCGGCGTCGAGCTCTCCGAGCGCATCCGCGAGCTCGTGCACGACCCCGAGCTGCGCTGCGACCCGCGGACCGAGGCGCTGCTCTACGCGGCCGCCCGCGCCCAGCTCGTCGACGAGCGCCTGCGGCCGTGGCTCGACGCCGGGAGGTGGGTCCTGCTGGACCGCTTCACCGACTCGTCACTGGCCTACCAGGGCGCGGGCCGCGGCCTGGGCTTCGACGAGATCGCCCGCCTCAGCGCCTTCGCGACCGGCGGCCTGCGACCCGACCGCACGCTGCTGCTGCGCCTGGACCCGATCACCGCCCGCGCGCGCCAGGTGTCGCGCCTCGTCGCAGCCGACCGCCTGGAGCAGGAGGACCAGGCGTTCTTCGAGACGATCGCGGCGGCCTACGACGAGCTGGCGGCGAGCGAACCGGACCGGATCCGCGTCATCGACGCCGACGACACCCCCGAGCATGTGCTCGCCCTCGCGCTGCGCGCGCTCTCGGACCTAGACTCTTCGCGGTCTTGAGCGCGCGCGCACCCGCATTCGAGGTCGAGCGCTTCGAGCGCGTCGCCGCCGGTGGCGGGACGGTCCTGCTGCGCCTCGCCGGCCACTGGCGCGCCGACGCGCGCGAGCGCCTGGCGCCGCCGATGCTGCTGCTCGACGACGGGCGCCGCTCGCGCCGACTGTCCCCGCTGCCGGGACCGGACGACGCGTCGCCGCTCGCCGGCCCGGATCCGCCGCTGTGGCGCGCGGCCTTCTCGGTGCCCGCCACCCTGCTGACCGAAGGCCACCTCGCGTTCGCGCTGGAGACCAGCCGCGGGATCGTCGACCTGCCGAAGCCGAAGGAGGCGGCCGCGCGCACGCCGAAGCCGGCGGCGCCCGCGGCTCCCGGAGTCGATCCGGCCGTCCTTCGCGAGGAGCGCCGGCGGCGCGAGGACGCCGAGCGCGCCGCGGAGGAGCGCCGCCAGGCGATGGCGGCGCTCGAGGAGCGGCTCGCCGCCGAGCGCGCGCAGCGCGGCGCCGCCGAGCGGGCCGCGCGCGAGGCGCGCGACGAGCTCGCCCGGCTGCGCGCGAAGACCGAGGCGGCGCTGCGCGGCGGCGAGCGCGAGGCGCGCGAGCTCGCCGAGCGCGTCGCCTTCCTCGAGCAGGCGCGCGGCGCCGCCGAGCAGCAGGCGCGCCAGGCGCGCGAGGAGATCGCGGCCGCGCGCGCCGAGCTCGACGCGCGGATCGCCGCCGAGCGCGAGGCGCGCACGCAGCTCGAGGCCGCCGTCGCGGCCCGCGAGCGCGAGGTGCTCGCCGCCCGCGCGGAGGCGGCGGAGGCCGTGCGCGAGAGCGAGCGCGCGCTCGAGCAGGCGCGCACGGAGGCCCGCGAGCGCAGCGAGCGCGCGGCCGCCGAGGTCCAGGCGGCGCGCGCGCAGGCCGAGCAGGCGGCGGCGCTCGCCGAGACGCAGGGCCAGGCGGCGCGCGAGGAGACCCGGTCGGCCGCCAAGCGGGCCGACGCCGCCGTGCAGAGCGCCCGCGACGAGGCCCGCGCGACGATCGAACGCGAGCGCGCGGCCGCCCGGGAGCAGCAGGCCGCCGCGACCGAGCAGGCCCGTGCCGCGGGCGAGAAGGCCGCCGCCGAGGCCCGCGAGCGTGCCGAGCGCGCGGTCGCCGAGGCCCGTGGCGCACGCGAGGAGCGCCAGGCCGCCGAGGAGCAGGCGGCCGCCGCCGCCCGCGAGCTCGAGGCGTCGCATGCCGCGGCCGGCGAGCTCGAACAGGAGCTCGAGCGCGCTCGCTCGCAGGCGCAGGCGCTCGAGGCCGCACGCGCGAGCGCCGAGTCGCTCGCGGCCAAGCGCGCGGAGGCGCTCGGCGCCGCGCAGGCCAAGGTCGCCGAGGCGAGCGAGGCGGCGCAGGTCGCGGAGGCGCGCGCGACGCAGACGTCTCGCGCGCTGGAGGCCGCGCGCCGCGTCGAGCGCGAGCGCGACGAGGCGGTCGTCGCCGCGCGTGCCGCGGCCGACCGCGCTGACCGCGCGACGAGCCGGCTGCGCACGCTCGAGCGCGAGCTCGACCAGCTGCGCCGGCGGGCCGAGGCGGGCGCCTCGGCCCAGGGAGCGGTGCGCGACCTGCAGGCGCGGGTCACCGAACTGGAGACCGCACGCCGCCGCGTCGCCGAGGTCGCCGACCGGGTGCCCGCGCTCGAGCGCGAGCTCGAGACCGCGCACGCGGGGCGGCGCGAGGCCGAGTCGCTCGTCGAGCAGGCACGCGGCGAGCTCGCCGAGCTGCGCGATGACCTCACGCAGGCGTCCGGCGAGGCCGGCCGCCTGCAGCAGGCTCGCGACGAGGCCGAGCGCCTCGTGAGCCGGATCGCCGAGCTCGAGGCGGCCGCGCAGGAGCGCGAGCGCGCCGCCGCCCAGGAGGCCGAAGCCCACGCCGCCGAGCTCGCCGAACGCGAGCGCGCCGCCGCCAAGGAGGCCGAAGCCCACGCCGCCGAGCTCGCCGAACGCGAGCGCGCCGCCGCCAAGGAGGCCGAGGCGCGAGTCGCCGAGCTCGCCGCCGAGCGCGAGCAGGCCGAGACGGCGCTCGCCGCGGCCGCCCGCCGCGTCGAGGCCGAGCGCGCGCGCGCCGAGCAGCTCGCCCAGGACGCGGCGCGCCGCCAGGCCGAGCTCGAGTCGCGCGCCGAGCAGGACGCCAATCGCGCCCGCGAGGCGACCGAGCAGGTGCGGGCGATGACCGCGCGCGCCGCCGAGGCCGAGCGCCGCGCCAGCGAGCTCAAGGCCCGGGCCGAGCAGCTCGAGCAGACGCTCGACGAGAGCTCGCGCAACGTCCCCGAGCTGCGCGCGCAGGTCGCCGCGCACGCCCAGCGCGCGACCGAGCTCGACGCCCGCGCCGCGCAGGCCGAGCAGCGCGTCGCGGCGCTCGAGCGCAAGGTCGCCGAGAGCCGCAAGCGCACGGCAGCGCTCGAGCAGACGGCCGCCCGCGTCCGATCGCTCGACGCCGAGCTCGAGCAGGCCCGCGAGGCCGGCGGCGAGCTCGAGGAGCTCCGCGAGCAGCGCGAGCGGGCGATCGCGGAACTGCAGGCCGCCCAAGCCGAGGTCGCGCGCCTCGAGCCCGCGTCCGCCGAGCTGCCGGCCGCCCGTGCCGAGGCGCAGGAGGCCGCCGCCCGGCTGCAGCGCGAGGTCGCCGCGCGCGAGGCCGCCGAGCGCCGTGCCGACGAGGCCACCGCCGAGGTCGCGCGGCTGTCGAGCCTCGCCGGCGAGGCCGCCGAGCAGGCCGAGGCCGCCGAGCGAGCGACCGGCGCGCTGCAGGCAGCCGAGCAGGCAGCCCGCGAGGAGGCGCAGGAAGCGCGCGCGCAGGCCGACGCGGAGCGCGCCGGACGCACCGCCGCCGAAGCCTCGCTCGAGGAGGCGGCGGCGCTGCGCGCCCGCCTCGAGGGCGAGCTGCAGGCCGCACGCAGGGAAGCCGCCCGCGTCGCGCGGCTCGAGGAGCAGCTCGCGGATGCGCGTAAGCAGGCGGCGCACGTCGACGAGCTCGAGCAGCGCGTCGAGCAGCTCACCGAGCGCGCGACGGCGGCGGGCAACCTCGAGGGCCGCCTCGAGTCCGTCGCATGGAAGTCGGCCTCCCGCAAGAAGGCGCTCGAGGCGCTGCGCGAGCAGGTCGAGACCCAGGCCGCCGAACTCGAGGCGGCCCGGGCCGCGGCCGAGGCGCGCGCCGCAGAGCTCGAGCGGGCCCGGCGGGCGCTCGCCGACCGCGGCGACGAGCTCGCCGACGCGCGGCGGCAGGGCGCCCGCGACGAGCAGCTCACGGCGCAGCTCGACTCGGTGCGGGCGAGCGCCGAGGAGCACGCGGCCGAGCGCGACGCGGCGCGCGCCGAGGCCGCCGCGCGCGCCGACGAGCTCGCCGCCGCCCAGGCCGGGCTGGCCGAGGCGACGCGCGAGCTCGAGCTCGCCCGCGGCGAGGCGCGCGAGCGCGCGGACGAGCTCGCCGCGGCGCGCGACGAGCGCACCGCGCTCGCCGCGGAGCTCAAGGCGCTGCGCGCCGGCCAGGGCGACGCCGGCCGCCAGCTGGAGGAGATCCGCGCGCGCGTCACCGATCTCACGGGCGAGCTCGAAACCGCCCGCGTGGAGCGCGACGGGGCGCTGGCCGCCGCCAAGCGCACCGGCGCCGCGCTCGAGCTCGCGCGCGCGCAGAGCGCCAACCTCGAGGAGCAGCTCGCGGCGGCGCGCGCGGACGCCGACGCCGGCGAGGCCCTGCTCGAGGAGGCCGCCGCGCGGGCCGAGGAGCTCGAGCTGCGCCTGCGCGAGGCCGGCGGCGACGTGCAGGAGCGCGCGGCCGCGCTCGACGGCGCGCGGGAGCAGACGGCGGCGGTCGCGGACGAGCTCGCCCGGGCGCGAGCCGACATCGAGCGGCTCTCCGCGCAGGTCGAGTCCGGTGACGAGCGCGCGGGCGCGCTCGAGCGCGAGCTCGACGACGCGGGAGCGCGCATCGGAACGCTCGAGCAGGAGCTCGCGCGGCGCGAGGTCGAGGCCGGCGAGACCGCCACGCAGCTCGGCGCGGCGCAGGAGCGCGAGCAGCGCGCCGCCGCCGAGCTCGAGCGCGCGCAGGCCGGGCGCGCCGAGCTGGAGGACGAGCTCGCGGCGCTGCGGGCGCAGGCGGCGGACGCGAGCGACGGCCGCGAGACCGCGTCCGAGCGCGTCCGCGCGCTCGAGGCCCGGCTGGCCGAGGAGCGCGAGGCGCGCGAGGCGCGCGAGGGGGAGCTCGTCGCGCAGAACGAGGAGGCCTTGCAGCGGCTCGCCGAGGTCGAGGCGCGGGCGGCCGCCGCACAGGAGCGCGCGGAGGAGCTGCGCGCGGGCACCGGCGCCACACAGGCCGAGCTCGATCGCGTGCTCGCCGAGCTCGAGGCGGCGCAGGCGGCGTCCGAGCAGGCCCTGGCCGCGCGGGCGCAGACCAGCGCCGAGCTCGACGCGGCCGCCGCGCGCCAGACCGCCGCCGTGAAGCAGATCGCGGCGCTGAGCGCGGCGCGCGACGAGGCGCTCGCGCAGCTCGAGACGCTCACCGAGCAGCAGGCACGAGCCCAGGCGCGCATCGAGGAGCTCACCGCGCGGCGCGGCGACGCGGGCCTCGAGATCCGCGAGCTGTCCGGCGAGCGCGACGCCGCGCTCGCGCGGATCGTGGCGCTGACCGAGCAGCGCGACGGGACGCACACGGAGCTCGAAGCGCTGCGCGCCACCCACGAGGGGACCCAGGACGAGCTCGACACGCTGCGCGCCACCCACGACGAGACCCAGGCCGAGCTCGACACGCTGCGCGCCACCCACGACGAGACCCAGGCCGAGCTCGACACGCTGCGCGCGACCCACGACGAGACCCAGGCCGAGCTCGACACGCTGCGCGCGACCCACGACGAGACCCAGGCCGAGCTCGAGGCGCTGCGCGCCGAGGACGACGCGCGGCGGGCGGAGCTCGAGGCGCTCGGCGCCGCGCACGGCGCGGCGCGGGCGAAGATCGCGGCGCTGACCGACGAGCGCGACGCGGCGGACGCGCGCGTGCTCGAGCTCACGGCGCTCGAGGAGCAGGCGCGCGCCGAGGGCGAGGCGCTCGCCGACCAGCGCGACGAGGCCCGGGGCGAGCTCGAAAGCGCCCGCGGCGAGCTCGCAAGCGCGCAAGGCGAGCTCGAAACCGCCCAGGGCGAGCTCGAAACCGCCCGCGGCGAGCTCGAGAACGCGCACGCCGAGCTCCAGGGCGCCGGCGCCGAGCGCGACAGCGCGCGCGCCGAGCTCGACGCGCGCGCCGCGCAGCTCGCGGAGGTGCGCGAGCGCCTCGAGAGCCTGCGGCGGACCCGCGGCGAGGCCCACGGCGAGCTGCGCCGGCTCGGCGCCGAGCTCGACGGAGCGCGCGCGGAGCTCGCCGAGGCCGGCACGGAGCGCGACGCCGCGCAGGCGCAGGTCGCCGCGCTCGAGGCCGAGCGCGACGCCGCCCTCGCCGCGCTGAGCGAGCTGACCGCGCGCGAGCAGGGCGCTCGGGCGCAGGGCGCGGCGCTCGCCGAGGAGCGCGACGCCGCGCGCGCGCAGCTCGCCGGGGTCACCTCCCGGCTGCAGGCCGCGCAGTCCGAGCTCGAGGAGCGCGCCGCCGAGCGCGACGCCGCGCACGTTCGCATCGCCGAGCTCGAAGCCGAGCGCGACGCGGCCGACGCGCGGATCGAGGACGCCAGGGAGCGGCTCGAGCTCGCCCAGGACCAGGCCGTCGCGCTCGTCGAGCAGCGCGACGAGGCGATCGCGCGCGCGACGGCGCTCGCCAAGCGCAGCGACGAGGCCGAGGCCCGCGTCGCCGAGCTGCAGACCGAGCACGACGACACCGCCAGCGCCCTGCAGGCGCGCACCCAGCAGCGCGACGCGGCACGCGCCGAGATCGAGCGCCTCGAGCGCGAGCAGCTCAGCTCGGCCTCGGCGATGGACGCGGTCACCGCCGAGCGCGACGCCGCCGTGACCGCGATCGCCGAGCTGACCGCCGAGCGCGACGAAGCCGGCGCGCGGATCGAGCAGCTCACCGGCGAGCGCGACGCCGCGCTCGCCCAGATCGAGGAGCTCACCGGCGAGCGCGACGCCGCGCGCGCCCAGATCGAGCAGCTTGCCGCCGAGCACGCGGGCGCGCGCAGCCGCATCGACGAGCTCACCGCCGAGCATGAGGCCGCGCGCGCCCAGATCGAGCTGCTCGGCGCCGACCGCGACGCCGCCGCCGTGCGCTTCGAGCAGCTCGTCGTCGACCAGGACGCCGCGCTCGCCCGCACCGAGGAGCTCGCCGCCGAGCACGCCGCAGCCCGCGCGGAGATCGAGCAGCTCACGGCCGCGAGCGAGGCCGCGCGCGCCAGGATCGAGGAGCTCGCCGCCGAGCGCGACGAGGCCGCCGCCCGGGCGCGCGAGCTCGGCGCCGAGCGCGACGACGCCCGCGAGCAGATCGAGCGGCTCGGCGCCGAGCGCCGGGAGCTGGGCTCGAGGATCGAGGCGCTGACGCGGGAGCGCGACGTCGCGCGCGAGGAGACCGAGCAGATCGTCGCCGAGCGCGAGGAGGCGCTCGCGAGGGTCGAGCAGCTCTACGCCGAGCGCGACGAGTCGCGCGTGCAGACCGAGCGGCTCGCCAGCGAGCGCGACGCCGCGGGCGCCGAGATCGAGCGCCTGACGAGGCTGCTCGCCGACGCGCGCGCGGAGGCCGACCGCCGCGCCGAGGACGACGCCGAGCTGCAGCGCGAGCTCGAGGAGTCCCTGAGCGACGCGCGCGCCGAGGTGGACCGCCTGACCGCGCGCGAGAGTGCGGTCGCCGGCGAGCTCGACGACGCGCTCGAGGACGTTCGCCGCGCGGCGCAGCGCATCGCCGAGCACGAGCAGGAGCGCGAGGCGCTCGTGCGCCACCTCGACGAGGCGATCGAGGCGGGCGCCCATGCCGACCGGCGAGCGCGCTCGCAGGCGGCCGCGCGCAAGGCGCTCGAGAGCCGGATGGAGAAGCTCGCCGCGACGAGCGAGGAGGCGGCCGAGCAGGCCGCGGCCGCCCACGAGGCGGCGCTGCGAGCCGGAGCCCGCGCCGCCAAGGCGGCACAGAAGCAGGCCGCCGCGGAGGCCGAGGCGCGGGCCGCCCAGCGCGCGGAGGAGGACCGGCAGCGCGAGCGCGAGCGCGCGGCCGAGGCGCAGGAGGCCCAGGAGCGCGCGGAGCGCCGCCGGGCCGAGGTCGACCAGCGCGCCGGCGACGCCGAGCGGCTTCGCCGCGAGCAGGAGGAGGCGCTGCGCGGCGCCGCCGAGGAGCGCCGCAGGCAGCGCGCCGAGCGGCGCGAGCAGGCCATCGCAGAGGAGCGCGAGGCGGCCGCGCGGCGCGCCCAGGGCGCCGGGCCGGCCGCTCCCGCGCCCGCGCCGCAGGGCGAGCAGGAGCCCGTCCCCGCCGGCGCGGGCGCGGCGGCGCCGCGCGAGCGCGAGCTGCGCCGCACGACCGCTCGCTCACGGACGGCCGCACCGAGCGTCAGCACCCTGCCGAGCGCGCGCGAGCGCGCGCGCGGCCGCCGGCTGCCGTCGGAGTTCGTCGTCGGCATCCTGCTGCTCGTCATCGCCGCGACGGCGGCGCTGCTGCTCGTGCTCGGCGTCGTGCGCGTCGCCGTGACCGGCTGACCGGCCCGCCTCAGTCCGTCGCGCCGGACGCGCCCGGCGACTTCGCCTCGCTCGGGTCGTCCCCCGCGGGTGGCGCAGGAGGCGTGCCGGGCAGCGCCGCGGGCGGCGCGCCGGGCGCGGTCGCGGGCGGGGTGCCGGACGCGGGACCCGTGATCGGCGGGGCGGCCGGGCCGGCGGCCGACGGAGCCGGCGCCGTGCCCTGCGCGGCGTCGTAGCGCGGGCTCAGCGGCGTGCCCGTCGCCGTCGGCGAGCCGGACACCGGCACCTCGAAGAGCGCCAGCCGCCCGGCCAGCGCGCGCGTGCCCGAGCCGATCGGATCGAGCTGCAGCAGTCGCCGCGCGGCCGCGCGCGCGCCCGGCCGGTCGGCCGTCTTCAGCGCGAGCTCGAGCAGCCGCTGCCAGGCGAACGTGCTGTACGGCTGGCGGTCGACGGCCTCCAGCAGGAAGCGTCGCGCGTCGAGCAGGCGCCCGCGGCCCTCGGCGATCGCGGCCGCCGCGAAGAGCGGGCGCACCGCCGTCGGGTCCAGGCGCGCGGCGAGGTCGGCCTGGGCCGCGGCGCGCTCGAGCTCGGCCGGGCTTGCGTCCGGGCTGACCGCGGGCGCCGAGCTGGCCTTCCGGTCGGCGGCCAGCGGCAGCGCGGCCGACACCACGAGCAGGCCGACGGCGACGCACGCGAGCGCGAGCAGGACGCCGCGCGTGCCCGTCTGGCTGCGCAGCGCGGCAGGGCCGGCGCGCGGCCGCCACGGGCCGCCGACGAGGACGCCGAGGAACAGCAGCGCCGGGACCGTCACGCCGGGGATGTCCCAGTCCCAGTCGACGAGCCCGTGCACGAGCCAGCCCGCCGCGCCCGCGAACAGCGCGACGGCGACGTCGCGCTCGCGGCCGGCGGCCATCGCCCGCACGCGCTCCAGGGCGCTGAGCAGCAGGAAGCCGAGCGCGCCGGACACGAGCAGCGTGCCGACGATCCCCGTCTCGGCGAGGAACTGCAGCGGCATGTTGTGCGGCTGCACGACGCTGAGCTCGACCTCGCGGTACAGCTTGTGCGTCACCGCGAACGAGCCGGCCCCCCAGCCCTGCAGCGGCTTGTCCGACCAGGCGCCGGCGGCCTCCTTCCACCACACCCAGCGGTTGCCGGAGTTCGAGGAGACGATGCGGGCGGGATCGGAGACCTCGTCGCGGCTCGTCTCGGTGAACTTCTCCCAGGCCGCGTCGGCCCAGCCGCGCGGCCCGCCGTCGTACGTCACGATCGCGCCGAAGAGCAGCACCCCGGCGATCGCCGACGCCACCCCGAGCCCGCGCCAGACGCGCCGGGTGCGCTGCTCGCTCCAGGCGGCGCGGTCCTCGAAGCGCAGCAGGCCCCAGGCCGCGATGAGCAGCGCGACGAGGCAGCCCGCGGTGACGAGCCCGAGCACGATGCCGTCGGGCACGCGCTCGTCGAGCGGCACGTTGAGGCCCTTGAGCGCCGGGCGGCTGAACGACAGGCCGAGCGCGGGGATCGTGGCGACGAGCGTGACGGCGACGACGGCGAGGCCGCGCAGTCGCGGACCGCCGAGCACGGTCATGACCGTCAGCGCGACGAGGCAGGCCAGGATGCCGCCCCGCGAGTACGTCATGAGCAGGGTGAGCAGCAGCGTGAAGAGCGCGGCGATGCCCGCGATGCGCGTCGCGCCGCGCCGCGTGACGTCGGTCGTCAGGCGCAGCGCGATCGGGATCGCGAGCACCATGACGAGCCCGAGCGCGTTCCAGTACTCCAGCGGCGCGCGCAGGCGCGAGGCGCCGGAGGTGTGGTCGAAGTCGATCCCGAGGATCTCGACGCCGGGGATGATCTTGCCGGCGAGCGCGTACAGCGCGCAGGCGAGCGCGACGAGCAGCCAGCCGTGCGCCAGGCGCGTGATCGCGCGCGGGATGCTCGACGCCAGCGCGATCGCGAGCACGACGACGAGCGTGTACGTGACCGCGCGGTTGACGTGCGCCCACGTGCGCTCGGGCGCGACCGACCACAGCAGCGACACCCCGCACCAGACCGCGAAGCCGGCCAGCAGCCCGATGCCGACCCAGGCCTCGACCGGCGCGCGCAGCGCGAGCGTGCGGGTCAGCAGCAGGCCGACGGCGGCCCCGAGGGCGACGAGCGCGATCGCGATCTGCAGGCGCGGCTCCTCGGGCAGCCCGACCGCTCCGTCGGCGAAGACGGCGTACACGCAGACGGCCACGAGGGAGGCGAGCAGCGCGGCGCCCGATCGCGGCGTGCGGGCGAGGGCCGGACGCACGGCCTCGCGCGTGGCGACCCGCGGGCTGGCGGGGGTCGTGACGGCCATGGGCAGGGGCGCCGATGCTAGCGTGAGGGCCCCATGAGCCGCCCCGCCAGAATCCTCGTCGCAGCGCTCGCGCTGTGCCTCGCCTGCGCCGCGCCCGCGGTCGCCGCCAAGCGCGATCTGCTGACGATCATCGGCAACGACTACGCCGACGACCAGCGGCTGGACCCGTGCCGCTACTCCGAGAAGGACCTGCGCAAGCTCAAGGACCTCATCCCCAACGACGCGCAGGCCTACGCCGCCGACTTCGTCGCCGCCGTCGACGACGCGCTCGCGCGACGCGCCGAGGGCGCCTGCAACAAGAAGGCCGGCGGCTCCGCGACCGGCCCGGCGGCCCCGCCCGCGGTTCCCGGCGGGACGGCGACGCCGCCGCCGAGCACCGGCGTCGCGGCGCCGCCGAGCGTCTTCACGCCCGGCACGCCGGCCCCCGCGCAGGCGCCGCCCACGCCCGGCGCCGCGCCGACCGCGGCGCCCGACGTCGCGGCGCGCGACGCGATCGGCATCGCCGCGCGCACGAACGACCCGGCGACCGGCGTGCCCTTCCCGATCCTCGCCCTCGCCGTCCTCGCCGGCCTGCTCGCGACCGCGGGCCTGCTGGCCGGGCTCGTGCGCTGGCGCGCGTGGGAGCCCGCCTGGGCGGAGCGCTTCGGCCACGCCGCCGGCGAGGCCGGCTGGCGCGCGTCGACGGCCTGGTCGGAGTTCGCCGACTTCGTGCGCTTCGGCCGCTGAGCCGCCAGCCGCCGCGCTTTACCCCTGAAATGCACTCGGGTTTGCCGGGTATGTAACCTCTGCCCCGTGACCTACGTCATCGCAGGCAGCTGCATCAAGGACGACTCGTGCATCGAGGTGTGCCCGGTCGACTGCATCCACCCCAAGCCCGGCGCGCCCGACTTCGAGACCGCGGAGCAGCTCTACATCGACCCGGCGGTCTGCATCGACTGCGACGCCTGCGTCGAGGCGTGCCCGGTCGACGCGATCTACGCCGAGGCCGAGATCCCCGCGAAGTTCGACTACGCGCTGGACATCAACGAGCGCTTCTTCGGCGAGCAGAGCACCGCCGAGCGCACGGCCGTCGGATGAGCGCGCGAGCGAGAGTGGCGATCGTCGGCGCCGGGCCCGCCGGCGCCTTCGCCGCCGCCTGCCTGCGGCGCGCTCGCGGCGGAGTCGAGATCGACCTCTTCGAGCGCCTGCCGACGCCCTGGGGGCTGCTGCGCGGCGGCGTCGCGCCCGACCACCAGGAGATCAAGCGCCTGCAGGACACCTTCGACCGCCAGGCGCTGCGCCGCGGCTGCCGCCTGCTCGCCAACGTCGAGGTCGGCACCGACGTCACGCACGCCGAGCTCATGCGCCACTACGCGGCCGTCGTCTACGCGACCGGCGCGCAGACCGACAAGTCGCTCGGAATCGACGGCGAGGACCTGCCGGGCAGCCACGCGGCGACGGACTTCGTCGGCTGGTACAACGGCCACCCCGACCACCGCGACCTCGAGTTCGACCTCTCGGCCCGGCGCGCGGTCGTGATCGGCAACGGCAACGTGGCGGCGGACGTCACGCGCCTGCTCACCCGCAGCGTCGAGGACCTCGCCCGCACCGACGTCGCCGACCACGCGCTCCACGCCCTGCGCGAGAGCGCGATCGAGGAGGTCGTCGTGCTCGGCCGGCGCGGTCCCGCGCAGGCCGCCTTCACGAGCGCCGAGCTGCGCGAGCTCGGGCGCCTGGACGGCGTCGACGTCGTCGTCGACGCCGGCGACGTCGAGCTCGACGCGGTCTCCGAGCAGTGGCTCGCCGACAGCGGCACGTTCACCGCCCGCACGAACGTCGAGCTGCTGCGCGAGTTCGCCGCGCGGCCGGCGAACCCCGACGCGCGACGCCGGATCGTGCTGCGCTTCCTGACCTCGCCGGTCGAGATCCGCGGCGCGGGCCGCGTCGAGGCGATCGACGTGCGCCGCAACGAGATCGTGCGCGCCGAGGACGGCACGCTGCGCGCGCGCGCCGTCGACGGGCCGTCCGAGACGATCGACTGCGGCCTCGTCCTGCGCTCCGTCGGCTACCGCGCCGTGCCGCTGCCCGGCGTGCCGTTCGACGAGCGCCGCTTCGTGCTGCCCAACGAGCGCGGCCGGGTGCTCGCGCTCGACGGCGAGCGGCTGCCGGGCGTCTACGCCGTCGGCTGGATCAAGCGCGGGCCGACCGGGATCCTCGGCACGAACAAGCGCGATGCCGAGGAGACCGTTGGCTGCCTCGTGGAGGACCTCGACGCCGGCGCGCTGCCGGTCCCCGAGCAGCCCGAGCGCGAGCAGGTCGACGCGCTGCTCGCCGAGCGCGCGCCCGGCCTCGTCACCGCCGAGGGCTGGCGGGCGATCGACCGCCACGAGATCGCCGGCGGGCGCGCCGAGCGCCGGCCGCGCGTCAAGCTCGCCTCGCGCGACGAGCTGCTCGCGGTCGCGCAGGCCGCCGAGGCCGTGCTCGCCCCCGCCGCGGGGTAGCGCGTCCCGCGGCTGTCCTCGCCGCCGCGCGCCTTCTCGCTACTGTCCCCGATCGTGCTGCTCGAAGGCCGCCGCCTGCTCGTCACCGGAGTCCTCACGGAGGGCTCGATCGCCTTCTCCGTCGCCCGCCGGGCGCAGGAGGAGGGCGCGCAGATCGTCCTGACCGGCTTCGGCCGCGGGATGCGGATCACGCAGCGGATCGCCAAGCGCCTCGGCGACCCCGCGCCGGACGTCCTGGAGATGGACGTCAACGAGCCCGAGCAGATCGCCGCCGTGGCGGCCGACCTCGAGCAGCGCTGGGGCGCCCTCGACGGCGTCCTGCACGCGATCGCCTTCGCGCCGGGCGACGCGCTGGGCAACAACTTCCTCAACACACCGGTCGAGAGCGCCCAGACCGCGTTCGCGACGAGCGCCTACTCGCTCAAGGCGCTCGCGGTCGGGATGCTGCCGCTGCTGGAGAAGGGCGACGCCCCGGCGATCGTCGGGCTGGACTTCGACGCGCAGGTCGCCTGGCCGGTCTATGACTGGATGGGCGTCGCGAAGGCCGCGCTGGAGTCCGTCAACCGCTACCTCGCGCGCGACCTCGGGCCGAAGGGGATCCGCTGCAACCTCGTCTCGGCCGGGCCGATCGGCACGATGGCGGCGAAGTCGATCCCCGGCTTCAGCGAGCTGGCGGGCGTCTGGAACACGATGGCGCCGCTGCACTGGGACACCGCCGACGCCGGCCCCACGGCCGACGCGATCCTCTTTCTGCTCTCGACGCTCTCGCGCGGCGTGACCGGCGAGATCATGCACGTCGACGGCGGCTTTCACGCGATGGGCGCGCCGCCCTCCCCGCCGGCCGAGCCCGCCGACGGCTGACCCGGCAGCGGCCTCAGGCCTCGGCCGCCGCCCTCAGCCGCAGCGCGAGGATCGGCGGCAGCTCGGCTCCCCAGCGGCTCGTGCCGGCGGTCGCGAACGTCGGCTCCTCGAGCGCGTCGAGCACGAGACCGGCCGCGAGCGCCGGCGCGAGCAGCTGCTGCAGGGACCTGTGGAAGTGCCACTGCGCCACCTGCTGGCCGGGCATCCCGCCGACCTGCTGGCGGAAGGGCGTCGCGTAGTCCGAGAGCCGCATCCCGCTTGCGCTCCACGCGGTGCCCGAGCCATCCTCACCCGTCTCGCTCCAGAACGTGACCCGAGGATGGTTGAAGCTCGGATGAGCCGTCGCGACGACGAGCGGGCCCCGCCCGAGCACCCTGCGAACCCCGCGAAACAGCGGACCGACGTCGGGGAGGTCCATGAGCACCATCGTGCAGACGACGGCGTCGAAGGCGCCGAGCGCGGCGATCGCCTCCTCGTCGAGCGCGTCGACGACCGCCCACTCGACGGCGTCGCCGCCGCGCCGGCGCCGCGCGCGCTCGAGGAACTCGCCGCTCCCGTCGGCTCCCACGACCCGCGCGCCGGCAAGCGCGAGCCGCCGCGCCAGGACTCCGGTCCCGCAGCCGAGGTCCAGGACGCGCTTGGCGCCGACGTCCCCGAGCAGCCGGAGCGTCGCGGGCTCGATGAGCTGGCGGTGCCAGCGGTTGCCCGCGTCGCCGTGGCGCGCGTCGTAGGTGTCGGCGAGCGCGTCCCAGGCCCGCCGGGCGTCCGCGGCCGGCTCGCCGCCGCCGAGGGCTGCGGCGGGGTCGGCGCCGCCGTCGCCGGGCGGGGAGCTCACGCCTGATCCTGTCCTGCCCCCGCGCCTCGGTCTGCGCGCTTCTCCGTCCCGCCGCCCGCGTAGACCGCCCGGAACCACAGCTCGGTGAGCTGGCGGACCGCCTCGCGCATGTCGCGCCCGTGGCGGATGACCTCGATCGTGAGGTGGCGCTCGACCATCGCGCACAGCGCCTGCGCGGCGACGCGCGCCGGGATGTCGTCGGGCGCCAGGCCGCGCAGCTGGTCGCGCGCGATCCGCGCCTCGGCGCCCGCGATGAAGCGGTTGACGTAGGGCTCCCACTGCGACGGCATGTGCTCGTCCTCGCCGTAGAGGTGGGCGGCGAGCACGAGGATCGGGCCGTTGCGGTTGACGACGGCGACGAAGCGCGCCAGTCCCAGCGCGAGCTCCATCCGCGGGTCGCCCGCGCCCTCGAAGTACGGCGACGCGGCGTCGTCCATGTCGGCGAACGCCTGCTGGATGAGGCGGTCCATGACCGCCCTCTTGTTCTCGAAGTAGAAGTAGACCGTCGTGCGGCTCACGAACGCGCGGCGGGCGATCGTGTCGATCGTGACCTGCTCGTGGGCGCCCTCGCTCAGCAGCTCGCGCGCGGCTTCGAGGATCGCGTCCTCGGTCGCGTTGCGCGGCTGCAGCGCCGCCGGCGCCGGCTGGCTATCTGCGTGCTTCGAAGTGGGCAGCGATCCGCTCGCGGGTCTTGGACGGGGGCACGATCTCGTCGATGAACCCCGCCTTCGCGGCGATCGCGACCGGCAGCAGCTCGTCCTCGTAGGCCTTGGCGAGCTCGGCCGGGTCGGCGCCCGCCTCGAGGTCGCGGCGCTTGAGGATCTCGATCGCCTGCGTCGCCCCCATGACCCCGATCCTGGCGTTGGGCCAGGCGAGGCAGAGGTCGTGTCCGAGGTCGCGGCAGTTCATGACGATGTAGGCACCACCGTACGCCTGTCGGAGCGTCACCGTCACGCGCGGCACCTCGGCGACCGCGAACGCGCGCAGCAGCCCGGCCCCGCGGCGCAGGACGGCCTCGCGCTCCTGGCGCACGCCGGGCCGGAAGCCGGGCGTGTCGGACAGCACGACGAGCGGGATCCCGTAGCGGTCGCACATGTTCACGAACCAGGCGCCCTTGTCGGCCGCCGCGGCATCGACGGTCCCGCCGAGGTAGCGCGGCTGGTTGGCGATGACGCCGACCGGGTGGCCCTCGATGCGGCCGAGGCCGACGACCATGTTGCGCGCGTAGCGCGGGCTGAGCTCGAGGAAGTCGCCGCCGTCGAGCATCGCGGTCGCGACGTCGCGGACGTCGTAGACCTTGCGCTGGTTGGTCGGGATGTTCGCGGCGGGGTCGCGGGCGGGCGGATCGACCGGCTCGCGGTAGGGCAGCGGCCCCCCGATCCGGCCGGGGAAGTACGACAGCGCGTGGCGGATGAGGTCGGCGGCCTCGGCGTCGTCGGCCGCCTCGGCGTGCGAGACGCCGGACTTGCGGTGCACGCGATGGCCGCCGAGCTCCTCGGCGGTGACCTTCTCGCGCGTGACGCGGGCGATGACGCGGGGCCCGGTGAGGAACATCTGCGATCCCTCGCCGACCATCATGACGAGCGTGCCGAGCGACGGCGAGTACGCCGCGCCGCCCGCGCAGGGGCCGCAGATGACGCTGATCTGCGGGACGCTCGCGCGCGAGGTGGCGCGGAAGATCGCGGCGTAGGCGCCGAGCGCGCCGATGCCCTCCTGCAGGCGCGCGCCGCCCGAGGCCAGGAAGCCGACGACCGGCGCGCCGGCCTTGTCGGCGGCCGCGATCGTCGAGCAGATCGTGTCGCCGCCGCCGCGGCCCAGCGAGCCGCCCTTGTGCTTGACGTTCTGCGACCAGACGTAGATCGGCCGGCCGCCGACCCGCCCCAGCCCGCAGAGCACGCCGTCGCCGGACTCGCTGCGGATCTGATGGAAGGACCCCTCGTCGCAGAGCAGGTCGATCCGCGCGCGCGCCGCCGGCGGCGGCTCGTGCACGACCTCCGCGCCGGGGGCGCCTCCGTTGGCGCCGGTGGCCGCCGGCGTCGCCGCTTCGGTGCTCATGACGCCTTCCGGAACGCGAGGCACGCGTTCTGGCCTCCGAAGCCGAACGAGTTCGACAGCGCGAGCTTGATGCCCGGCGCCTCGCGCGGCCCGTCGGGCACGTAGTCGAGGTCGCAGTCGGGGTCGGTCTGCTCGAAGTTCAGCGTCGGCGGCAGCAGGCCCCGGCGCAGCGCCTCGAGCGTCGCGACGGCCTCGACCGCCCCGGCCGCCCCGAGCAGGTGCCCGATCGCCGACTTCGTGCTCGACACCGGCGGCGAGTTGCCGTTGAAGACCGAGTGGATCGCGACGGTCTCGATGCGGTCGTTGAACGGCGTCGAGGTGCCGTGCGCGTTGATGTAGCCGACCTCGTCCGGCGTCGCGTCCGCGTCGGCGAGCGCGGCGCGCATCGCCTTCTCGGCGCCGCGGCCGTCCTTGTCGGGCTGGGTCATGTGGAAGGCGTCGTTGGAGGCGCCGTAGCCGGCGACGTAGCCGAGGATCTCGGCGCCGCGGGCACGCGCGTGGTCGGCGCGCTCCATGACGATGACGCCCGCGCCCTCGCCCATGACGAAGCCGTCGCGGCGCGCGTCGAACGGCCGCGAGACGCCCTCCCGCGAGAGCGCGCCCATGCGCTTGAAGGCCGCGACGCACAGCGGCGTGATCGCCGCCTCCGTGCCGCCCGCCACGACGACGTCGGCCTCGCCGCGCTCGAGCATCCGCTTGGCCTCGCCGATCGCGTGGCTGCCCGTCGCGCACGCCGACGACACGCTGAAGCCCGGGCCGTGCGCGCCGAGCTCCATCGCGATCGCGCCGGCCGCGGCGTTGGGCATCATCATGGGCACGAAGTGCGGCGAGACGGCGCGGTCGCCGCCGGCGACGAACGCGCGGCACTCGTCCTCGAGCGTCTTCAGCCCGCCGACGCCGGTGCCGACGAGGATCGCCAGCCGCTCGAGGTCGACGTCGCCGGGCAGTCCGGCCTCCTCGGCCGCCTGCATCGCGGCGGCGAACGCCAGCTGCGTGTAGCGGTCCGAGCGGCGGGCCACCTTCGGGCTCATCGCGGACTCCGGGTCGAACTCCGCGCAGGGAGCCAGGCCGTCGACGACCCCGGAGCGGCGCTCGAGCAGTGCGTCGACGAACGCGTCCGCCCCCTCGCCGATCGACGAGACGACACCACGCCCGGTGATCGCGATCTCAATCTGGGGGGACGCGTAGCTGCTCATCGCGAGAACCCACCTTTCGGTTCGATGTGTACGACGGTCAGGGGGCGGCGCGCGCTCATGCAGGCGCCCCCTCCTCGGCGGCGACGAGGCGCATCGTCAGCGCGATCGCGTCGCCGACGGACTCGATCGGCTTGAGGTCGTCGTCGGAGATCGTGATGTTGAAGCGGTCCTCGAGCGCCTTGACCAGCTCGACGAGGTCCAACGAGTCGACGTCGAGCTCGGTCCACGTGTTGTCCGGCGTGGCCTCGCGCGCGTCGGGCACCTTGATCGCCTCGAGCTGGTCGCGGATCTCTTCCAGAACGTCGTTCTCGGTTACGGCCATTGTGTGCTTCCCCTCGTGTTATGCGGCCAGCGCGCCATCGACGGCGAGCGTGGCTCCGTTGACGTAGGCCGCTCCATCCGAACAGAGGAAGGAGACGGCGTGGGCGACCTCCTCGGGTCGCCCGATCCGGCCGGCGGGAACGCCGGCCAGCAGCTTGTCCGCGACGTCGGTCGTCATGTCCGTCTCGATGACGCCCGGCGTGACGGCGTTGCAGGTGATGCCCTTGCGGGCCATCTCGCGCGCGATCGTGCGCGTGAGCGACAGCATCCCGGCCTTCGCGGCGCCGTAGTTGGCCTGCCCCGGGTTGGCGCGCTCGGCGACGACCGACGAGATGTTCACGATCCGGCCCCAGCGCGCGCTGAGCATGTCGTCCAGCGCGCGGCGGATGCAGTGGAAGGCGCCGTTGAGGTTCGTGTCGATGACGGCCTCCCACTGCTCGGCCTTCATGCGGATCGCGAGGCCGTCCCGGCGCTCGCCGGCGTTGTTGACGAGCACGAGCACGGGCCCGTAGCGCTCGCGGACCTCGGCGAAGGCGGCGTCGACCGAGGCGGAGTCGCCGACGTCGGCCTGCACGTCGCCGCTCGTGCGCCCGAGCGTGACGACCGTCAGGCCGTCGTCCGCGAGGCGCGCGGCGATCGCGGCGCCGATCCCGCGGCCGCCGCCGGTCACGAGCGCGACGCCGCCGTCAGGCACCGGCATGGACGGCCTCCTTCCACTTCACGATGCCCGCGCCCCACACGAAGCCGCCGCCGAAGGCCGCCAGCGCGACCGTGTCGCCGGGCTTCAGGCGGCCGGCGAGCTCGGCGTGGTGCAGCGCGAGCGGAATCGACGCGCTCGACGTGTTGGCGATCGTCTCCACGTTGGCGAAGACCTTCTCCTCGGGCACGCCGAGGCGCCGCGCGGCGGCGTCGATGATGCGCTGGTTGGCCTGGTGGACGATGAGCACGTCGACGTCGTCGACGGTCATCCCGGCGCGGCGCAGCGCCTCGGCCGTCGCCTCGACCATGCGCTCGACGGCGTGGCGGTAGACCTCCTGTCCCTCCATCCGCAGCAGGCGCTCCTCGCGCTCGGCGTAGAGCAGGTCGCCGTGCTCGCCGTCGGACGCCAGCACGAACGGCGAGCAGCCCAGCTCGAAGTCGCCGCCCGCCACGACGACGGCCGCCGCCCCGTCGGCGAAGAGGATCGCGGTGCCGCGGTCGTGGGGGTCGGTGACGCGGCTGAGCGCCTCGGCGCCGACGACGAGCGCGAGCTTCACGCGGCCGGACTCGACGAGCGCGGCGGTCTGGTCCAGGCCGTAGAGGAAGCCCGCGCAGGCGGCGTTGACGTCGATCGCGCCGGCGCCGCGCGTGCCGAGCAGCTTGGCGAGCTTCGGCGCCAGGCCGGGCATGAGCCGGTCGGGCGTGAACGTCGCGACGATGATGTGCTCGACCTCGGAGGCCTCGCGGCCGGCGTCGGCGAGCGCCGCGACGCAGGCCTCCAGCGCGAGGTCCGTCAGCGACACCGAGCCGTTGAGGTGGCGCCGCTCGCGGATGCCGGTGCGGCGCTGGATCCAGGCGTCGGTCGTGTCGAGGTAGGCCTCGAAGTCCTTGTTCGTGACGACGTGCTCGGGCAGCGCCGAGCCGATGCCGATGACGCCGGCCCTCACCGGGCGGCCCCCTTCGCGAGCGCGCCGCCGATGGCGACGGGGCGGCGCGACGCGCTCACGCGGCGGCCCTCAGCGTCCGCTTGACGAGGCCCCGCAGCACGTTGCCGGGGCCGCACTCGACGTAGTCCGTCGCGCCCATGCCCTGCAGCTCGAGCAGGATCTCGCGCCAGCGCACCGGCTTGAGCAGGTTCTCGGCGAGCTCGCGGCGCACGTCGCGGAACGGTTGCGTGCTGCCGTTGGAGAGGACGGGGAAGGCGGGCTCGGCGACCGGCGTCTCGGCGAGCGCCTGGGCGAGCGCGTCCGCGGCGGGCGCCATGAGCGGCGAGTGGAAGGCGCCCGCGACGTCGAGCTTGCGCGCGCGGCAGCCGATGTCGCCGGCGCGCGCGACCGCCGCGTCGACGCCCTCCATCGCGCCCGACAGGACGATCTGCCCGGGCGCGTTGTCGTTGGCGAGCGACAGCCCGAGATCGGCCGCCAGCTCGTAGACGTCGTCGCGCTCGCCGCCGAGCATCGCGACCATGCCGCCGGGCTGCAGCGCGGCCGCCTCGGCCATCGCCTCGGCGCGCGCGCCGACGAGCCGCACGCCGTCCTCGAAGTCGATCGCGCCGGCGGCGGTCAGCGCGGCGTACTCGCCGAGCGAGTGGCCGGCGGCCGCCAGCGGATCGCCGGCGTCGTCCTCGCGCGAGGCCCACTGCGCCATCGAGCACAGAAACAGCGCGGGCTGCTGGGAGCGGGTGCCCTCGGCGAGGCTGGAGAAGGGGTCGAAGCCGAGCAGCTCGATCCCGCGCCGCAGCAGCGGGTGGTCGGCGAAGGGCTCGTGCATCCCCTCGGAGTGGCTGCCCTGCCCGGGAAAGAGCAGCGCTGTCGTCGTCGGCATCCCTCTCATCCAACTAGGTCCACCCGGCGATCGGGGTCTCGTTACCGATGTTCGACAGAGCGGTCACATGTGTCGAAATCGGAAGAGCCCGCTCGATGGGTCGTTCGGACCTGCTAGGGCGCCTGCCCAGCGGTGCCGGGCGATACCCTGTAGAGGTCGTTGCAGCGGCCCTCGAAGCGCTCCGACCGACCGTCGTTCCGTCCGACCCGAGGCGTTGAATGCGACGCCCGCGAAATCGCAGACGAAACGCCGCAACGAGCGAGAAATCACCCGCGGCGACGAGAGGAGCAGGACGATGCAGCGCACTCCGCAGACCCCACTCGCACCCGACACGAAGCCGGGCGAGGCCCTCTCCATCTCGCGCCACTTCACGAAGCCCGGGATCGACCCCTTCGACACCGTGAAGTGGGAGCTGCGCGACGCGCGCATCGGCCACGGCGACCGCGTCGCCTTCGAGCAGCGCGGCGTCGAGTTCCCGTCGACGTGGTCGCAGAACGCGACGAACATCGTCGCCCAGAAGTACTTCCGCGGCCAGCTCGACAGCGCCGGCCGCGAGCACTCCGTCAAGCAGATGGTCGGTCGCGTCGCGGGGACGATCGCCGACTGGGGCCGTGCGCGCGGGTACTTCGCCTCCGTGGAGGACGGCGACGCCTTCCAGGCCGAGCTCACCTACGTGCTGCTGCACCAGATGGCGGCGTTCAACTCGCCGGTCTGGTTCAACGTCGGCTTCGAGGAGAGCCCGCAGTGCTCGGCCTGCCAGCCCTACGGCGCGCTGATCTCGACGCCCGAGGGCATGGTCCAGATCGGCGATCTCGTCCGCGACGACGCCGTCGGCCGCGAGGTCTACGACGCGAACGGCGTGACGCGCGTGATCGCCACGAAGTCCAACGGCGTCAAGCCGGTGCACCGCGTGCTGCTGCGCAACGGCAGCTTCGTCGACGCGACGGCCGACCACGTCGTCAAGGCCGTCCGCGAGCGCCGGACCGAGGCGCGGTGGCTGCGCGTCGACGAGCTCGAGGTCGGCATGCGGATGCACCTGCACCCGCACCGGGCCAAGGTCGCCGCGCCCGCCCTCGTCACCGCCGGAGCCCCCGGCGACCGCGACGCCGATCCGCCGGCGGTGGACGGGCTTGCGGTCTCCGAGGCCGCGCTCGCGGGCTGGCTGCAGGCCGACGGCTTCGTCGGACGTTACGAGCACGGCACGAACCGCTCGCTGACGATCGAGTTCCAGGTCTCGGGCGACGAGGAGCGCGCCTGGGTCGAGGAGCACCTCGACGTCGTCTTCCCGCACGTGCACCGCAAGGTCCGCGACGCCGACACGCAGGAGGTCCCCGTCCAGCGCATCCGCCTCTACGGCGAGGTGCTGCGCGACTTCGTCGAGCGCTGGGACCTACTCGCGCGCGGTGTCGACATGCTCGTCCCCCGCAGGCTGTGGACGGCGTCGCACGACGAGATCGCCGCCTACCTGCGCAGCGTCTTCCAGGCCGACGGCTACGTGACCGTGCGCCGCGAGAACGGCTGCCAGAGCGGGCGCGTCGGCTTCGCCGTGATCGGCGAGCGCTGGACCGAGGACATCCAGGTCCTGCTCGGCACGCTGGGCATCTACTCGCGGCGCAACCGCAAGGCCGAGCGCCGCGACGATCGCCACGACATGCACGAGATCGCGATCTCGATCGGCTCCGAGCGCGCGCGCTTCGCCGAGCTCGTCGGCTTCGTGGATGCGCGCAAGCAGCGCAGGCTGCTGGAGTCGCTGGAGCTGCGCAACCCCAAGCGCTGCCCGGACCTGCGCGAGGAGGAGATCGTCGCGATCGAGCCGCTCGGCGAGATGGACGTCTACGACATCCAGACCGAGTCGGGCGAGTACCTCTGCAACAACGTCGCCGTCCACAACTGCTTCATCCTCAGCGTCGAGGACACGATGGAGTCGATCCTCGACTGGAACACGCGCGAGGGCAAGATCTTCCTCGGCGGCTCGGGCTCGGGCATCAACCTGTCGAACATCCGCGGCTCGATGGAGCCGCTGCGCAAGGGCGGCACGGCGTCGGGCCCGGTCTCCTTCATGCGCGGCGCGGACTCCTGGGCGGGCACGATCAAGTCCGGCGGCAAGACGCGCCGCGCGGCGAAGATGGTCGTGCTCGACATCGACCATCCGGACATCCGCGAGTTCATCTGGTGCAAGGCCAAGGAGGAGAAGAAGGCCAACGCGCTGCGCGACGCCGGCTTCGACATGTCGATCGACGGCGAGGGCTTCATCTCGATCCAGTACCAGAACGCCAACAACTCGGTGCGCCTGACCGACGAGTTCATGCGCGCCGTCGAGCGCGACGAGGACTGGCATCTCATCGCGCGCACGACCGGCAAGCCGGTCGGCGACCCGATCCCCGCACGGGAGCTCATGCGCGAGATCGCCGAGGCCGCCTGGCAGTGCGCCGACCCCGGCGTGCAGTACGACACGACGATCAACCAGTGGCACACGTGCCCGGTCTCGGGGCGCATCAACGCGTCCAACCCGTGCTCGGAGTACATGCACGTCGACGACTCGGCCTGCAACCTCGCGTCGCTGAACCTCATGAAGTTCCGCCGCGCCGACGGCACGTTCGACGTGGCGTCCTTCGAGCACGCCGTCGACGTCATGTTCCTCGCGCAGGAGATCCTCGTCGGCCCGTCGAGCTACCCGACCGAGCAGATCGCGATCAACGCGCGCGCCTTCCGCCAGCTCGGCCTGGGCTACGCGAACCTCGGTGCGTACCTCATGTCCAACGGCATGGCCTACGACTCCGACAAGGGCCGTGCGACGGCGGCCTCGATCACGTCGCTCATGACCGGCCGCGCGTACCTCGGCTCGGCGCGGATCGCCGCGGCGATCGGGCCCTACGAGCGCTACGAGGAGAACCGCGACGCGCACAACGCCGTCATGCGGATGCACCGCGACGCGTCGCACGCGATCCCCGACTCGGCGTCCTCGGACACGCCGCTGCTGCAGGCCGCGCGCTCGGTCTGGGACGAGGCGGTCGCGGTCGGCGAGGAGCACGGCTACCGCAACGCGCAGGCGACGGTGCTCGCGCCGACCGGGACCATCTCGTTCCTCATGGACTGCGACACGACGGGCGTCGAGCCCGACTTCTCGCTCGTGAAGTTCAAGGAGCTCGTCGGCGGCGGTCAGATGACGATCGTCAACCGCACGATCCCGATGGCGCTGCGCACGCTCGGCTACGACGAGGCGCAGGTCGAGAGCATCGAGGCGCACGTCGACGAGCACGCCACGATCGTCGGCGCGCCGGGCCTGGATGCCGAGCACCTGCCGATCTTCGACGTGGCGGTCGGCGAGCGCGCGATCTCGCACATGGGCCACATCAAGATGATGGGCGCCGTCCAGCCGTTCATCTCGGGCGCGATCTCCAAGACGGTCAACCTGCCGTTCGAGGCCACGGTCGAGGACATCGCCGACGCCTACCTGCAGGCCTGGCACCTCGGCATCAAGGCGCTCGCGATCTACCGCGACGGCTCAAAGACGGCGCAGGCGCTGCGGACCGACGCGCAGCAGGGCGCCAAGGAGAGCGAGGCCGTCGTCGTCGAGGGCTACTCGCAGAGCCAGGTCGACGACCTCGTCGCCGAGGCGGTCGAGGCGGCGCGCCGCACGGCCGTCGCCGAGCTCGGCCCCAAGCGCAACCGGATGCCCCGCGAGCGCCAGTCGATCACGCACAAGTTCTCGATCGCGGGCCACGAGGGCTACATCACGGCGGGCATGTACGAGGACGGCACGGTCGGCGAGATCTTCCTCACCGACATCGGCAAGGAGGGCTCGACGCTGCGCGGCATGATGAACGCCTTCGCGACGTCGATCAGCATCGCGCTGCAGTACGGCGTGCCGCTGGAGACGCTCGTGCAGAAGTTCAGCTACATGCGCTTCGAGCCCGAGGGGATCACGCAGAACCCGGAGATCCCGTTCGCCAAGTCGATGCCCGACTACATCATGCGCTGGCTCGCCTCGCGTTTCCTCGACACAGACACGCAGGAGGAGCTCGGCATCTTGACTCCCGAGGTCAGGGCGCGGAAGATGGCTCAGGACGCGGGGACGTCAAGCGTCTCCTCGGACACGAACGGCCCCGCGAACGGCGCCGCCGGCCGGAACGCTGCGACGGCGGGCGCGGGTACGGGGTTGCACCCGCAACTCGGCACCGTCGCCGGAGGCCAGCCCGCCACGACCCGCGCCGCCGCCGACGCGCTCACCGACACCCCGCCCGTCGTCCCCGCCCGCATGAAGGGCCTCGACCTCGGCCCGGCGTGCGCGCAGTGCGGCGGCATGATGCAGCGCACGGGCTCGTGCTACACGTGCTCGAGCTGCGGCAACAACACCGGCTGCGGGTGATG
>CAVRMD010000016.1:0-230571 GCA_963722455.1 uncultured Solirubrobacteraceae bacterium | reverse complement strand
ACTCGCCGGCGTTCTTCCTCAACCCCAAGGGAGACCGGCTCGCCAAGGCGGAGTTCAACCACCAGTTCGCGCAGCTGATCGGGCGGATCGGACTCGAAGGAGCCGGCGAGCGGGTCCGCCCAAGACCGCACGACCTCAGGCACACGATGGCGGTCCGCACGCTGCTGGACTGGATTCAGGCGGGCGAGGACGTCGATCGGCGGATGCCCGAGCTCTCCACCTTCCTCGGCCACCTCCAGCCCGAGTCGACGTACTGGTATTTGCAGGCGGTACCGGAGCTGATGGCGCTGATCGCCGCGCGACTCGAGCGGCTGCCAGAGGTGCTGCGATGACGCTGCTGGCACCCACACTGCAGGCCTATTTCACCGAACGGATGATCACCCAGCGCGACTCCAGCCCGCAGACGATCGCCGCCTACCGCGACACGTTCAGGCTGCTGCTCGCGTTCGCTTCGCAGCGAACCGGCAAGCAGCCCTGCGAGCTGGACATCGACGATCTCGACGCTGAGCTGATCTGCGCGTTTCTCAACCACCTCGAGCAGGACCGCGGCAACAGCGCCAGGACGCGAAACGCCAGGCTCGCGGCGATCCACTCGCTCTACAAGTACGCCGCGCTTCGACACCCCGAGCACCTTCACACGATCGGGCGGGTGATCGCAATCCCCTTCAAACGCCACCAACGAGGCGGCCTCACCTACCTCAACCTCGACGAGGTCAAGACACTGCTCGCCGCCCCCGACACCAGCACCTGGCTCGGGCGCCGCGACCACGCGCTGCTGCTGCTCGCGGTCCTGACCGGCGTGCGCGTCACCGAGCTCGTCACGCTCAAGATCGCTGACGTGCACCTGGGCACCGGGGCGCACATCAAAATCGAAGGCAAAGGCCGCAAACGGCGCGCCACGACCCTGACCCCCGAGACCGTCGCGGTCCTGCGCCAGTGGCTCAAAGAACGCCAAGGCCAGCCGCAGGAGCCGCTATTCCCCACAAGGCAAGGACAGCCGCTGACCCGCTCCGGCATACGCCAGCTGCTCGCAAAGCACAGCGGCACCGCGGCCGTCAACTGCCCGTCGCTGAACAACAAACCGGTCAGCCCGCACACGCTGCGACACACCAACGCGATGCTGCTCCGAGCCGGCAACGTCGACATCGCGACGATCGCGCTGTGGCTCGGCCACGAGAGCGTCAAGACCACCTACATCTACCAGCACGCAGACCCCGCCCTCAAACACCAAGCGGTCGACAGGATCGCGCCGCTGGGCGCCAAGCCCGGGAGATACCAGCCATCCGACGCGCTCCTCGCGTTCCTGGACGGGCTCTGATTATGTGCTGCGACTGACCACCGACAATCGTGCTGAGCAGCGACAACGCACCTCAAGAGCGGACCCGCAGCGCATAACCGGACGCAGCGCATAGAGGGAGTTATGTGCTGCAGCACATAACTGCTTCGGACGACGAGCGGTCGCAAACGCGCGGCTCGACGCACGAGCCCAGCTCCCAGTCGGGCCGCTGTTCTGCATCATCACGGGTGGGACCAGCGGGCGCGCATGCTCCAACAGGGCCGTGCGACCTGCTGCATTTCGAGCCGGGCCTGCCGGTGACGGCAGGCAGGGTCGCGCGTCACTATCTCGGCTTTGCCGAGCATGACGTCGACGCGCGTATCGCGCGGCACGTGCGGCGCCAGGGCTCCCCACTGGTTGCGGCCGTGATCGCGGCCGGTGGCCGCGTCAGCGTCGAGCGCGTCTGGGGCGGCGTGGACCGCGCGTTTGAGCGGCGCTTGAAGAACCGTCACGAGACACCGCGGTTGTGCCCGCGCTGCGTCCGCGCCGGCCTGACCGGTGGTCGCGGCCTGCTCAGCCCAGCTCCTGGCGAGACCGGTGCGCCCCACTGACGACATGCGGGTGCTGATCGGTCCTGTCCGCAAGCCAAGCGCGTCGCGCCGTCGGGCGGTCAAGCCCTGCCCTGCGGGTCGCTGCGCGAGTCCTGACGGACCAGGGCTTGACCGCCGCGGCGCGCCGCGCCCCGGCGCGGCCATGACCGATCAGCACCCACAACCCGCAGGACCACCACCGACGGCGCGCCAGCAGCGCTACCTGCGCCAGCTCGCCAGCCAGCGCGGCGTCAGCTTCGTGGCTCCCAAGACCCGGGCGCAGGCGTCACGCGCGATCGACGAGCTCAAGCGCCGGCGCCCCGACCCGGCCGCTGACCGGCGCCGCGAGATCCGGGGCGTGCAGGACGACATGGCGACCCGGCGCGGCGGCGCCGCGCGCGTTATCGAGGGCGTCGAGACGACCGGCTGGGGCAGCAGCGCGACATGGAAGCAGCGCTCATGACCGCCACCGCCACCCATTGCGCTGCGACGCCCACGGTGAATGAGCGCGTCGAGCTGGGCCGCTACACGATCACCAGCGATGGGGAGCGCGTCATCTACGGCCACCGCATCCTCGGGGTCGTGCGGCTCGTCGACGCGCCCGCCGACGACAGCGGCCGGCGGTACGTCATCGAGCGCGAGCTGACCGTGATGGCCGAGCTCGAGGCGATCGTCGCCGACTACCTGCAGCAGGCCGCCGCCTGGGATGTCATCCCCGCCGCCGGCTCATGCTGCCTGCTGGCCGACTCCCGGGCGCGCGAGGCCCTCCGATGACCAGCGAAGATCACGACGCGCTCAGCGAGCGCGACCTGGCAGTCGCGACGCTCGCCGGGCGCTACATCGAGCGTCGCGAGCACGACGCCACACCGTGCGTGCACGACCTGCTCGCCGCCGCCGCCGAGTACGGCGACGACACGGCCGACGTGCTGCGGACCGTGTCCCGCGCCCGCCGGGCGGGAGGTCGAGGCCGCGACCGGCGAGTTGCGCGCCCGCCCGCGCCCGTAGGAGGCTTGACGCATGCCCCGCAAGCCGATCGGGCAGATCCTCGAGCACGCCGCTCGCGACGGCGTGGTGAGCTACAGCGTGCGGTTCCGCGCCCGCGGCTACCCGGCCGAGGTGATCCGTCTCGGGCGCAGCGACGAGGGCATGAATCGTCCCCGCGCCGAACACGAGGCGCGGCTGATCGCAAGCCAGATCCTTGCCGGGAATTGGAGCGCGCCGTTGAAGGCCGACTACGTGGAGCAGGACGTCCCGACCGTCGCGCAGCTCGCTGACGAGCACTACCAGCGCAAGGTCCGCAAGGGGCTGCGCCCGAACAGCCTGGCGGACATGAAGCGCAAGCTCGAGATCCACCTTCTGCCGCACTTCAGCGAGATCATTGTGAGCGAACTGACGAGCCGCGACGTCGAGGCCTACCTCGACCGAAAGCTGGCAGAGAACCGCCGTATCGAGGCGGCGTTGGCAATCGGCGAGCCGCTTGTGGATGTCCGCGGGCGCGCGCTGCGACCGCTCCGTCCGCAGACGATCAACTCACACCTGCACCTGCTCTCGGAGATCCTCGCGCGCGCCGTGCGCGAGGGACTGCTCGCACGCAACCCCGTCGAAGGCGAGGACCTCCGGCTCGAGGTCCGCCGCGAGAAGAAGTACGGTCTCGAACTCGACGAGGCGATGTCGCTCGTCGACGCGGCGGGCAGGCTCGACCAGCGTCCCGCACCGAGCGACGAACTGCGCCAGCGGATCGTCAGCATGCGCGTGACGGGCAAGGCATGGAGGGCGATCGCGGCCGAGTTCGATATCGCCGAATCGACCGCCATCTACCACGCCAGCCGCGCGGCCGACCGGCCCATGCCGCGCTACCGCCCGGTCGTGGCGACCCTGACGCTCGCCGGTCTGCGCGTCAGCGAGCTGTGCGCCCTCAACTGCGAGCACGTCGACCTCGCCCGCCGCGAGCTTCGCGTGCTCGACGCCAAGACTCCGGCCGGGGTGCGGCGCGTCGACATCCACGACGATCTTCAGGACGAGCTCGCCGCGTACAAGGCGGCGCGCGGTGGCGCATGGCAGCCGGGTGAGCCGGCGTTCGTGAACGCGCGCGGCAAGCGCTGGACGCGCAACGCGATTGCGCAGCACGTGATCCCGCCGTCCCTGGAAGAGGCCAACCGCCAGCGGACCGTGACGGGGCTCCCCGCGATCCGCGAGGAGGTCACCCCGCACACGTTGCGCTACACCAGCATCGCGTCGCTGTTCGCCGCTGGCGCCGACCAGGAGTACGTGGCCGAGCAGGTGGGGCACGAGGACGTGACGACGACCAACCGCATCTATCGGTACGTGCTCCAGCGGCGCCGACGGGGCGAGATCGGGCGCCGCCGCCAGTTGGCGATGCGCGAGTCGGCCACGGATGTCGCGCGATCGGAGTACTTGCCGACTCGCCAGCGCGAGCCCTGAGCTCCATTCAGTCCGGCTGGTTGCGCTGCGCAGGCGGCATGCCGGTCAGAAGCGGTGACGACGGCCAGCGCGCGGGAGATCGCGTTGGCGGATTCGGATTCCCGCCGTCAGGGCGTCCGCGTACGACGAACGAACAGCGGGGCCCCAGACGATGGCGTCGTCGAAGCCGGTGCGGAGCTTGATCGTGTCCGCGCGGACTTGGCGGGTGATCTCTGCGAGCCAGGCCTCGATGTCGCCGACGTCCTCGAGCGGCAGATCACCGTGCCGGGTGCCAGCAACTGGTCGTCGTCGCCGCGACGGTCGACAGGCGCGACAGGGGCGCTCGAAGCGGCGCCGGATGTCCCCGGGCTCGTGCATGACTTGCCCGTGATGCTGATGGCGCATCCCCGGCGCGACGCCCGAGACTTGGGCGCCAAACAGGCGCTGAAAAGGCAGGAAAAGGCAGACGGGCGCGTCTTGACCTGTTGGGCGCTCCGAGGTCGGTCCGGCAAAAGCTCGGGATTTGCAGGCCTTTTCGCTGATGGCGAGACCCGGACTCGAACCGGGGACACCACGATTTTCAGTCGTGTGCTCTACCAACTGAGCTATCTCGCCGCGGTGCGGGAGGATATCGCCGCTGGATCCGCTGCTGAACGGGGCTGCGCGTGGGGCCGCGGTCCTCAGCCGGCTGCCCATGCCCGCAGCTGCGGCAGCGGGTCGATCGGGGACCCTCCCTCGACCCTCCAGCCCACCAACCAGATCTCGAAGTGCAGGTGCGGCGCCCCGCTCGTCGTTCCCGTGGCGCCAACGCGGCAGAGCGGGTGGCCGGCGGCGACGAGGACTCCCTCGCCGACGAAGGTGCTGCGACGCTGGCAGTGGGCGAAGAAGTAGTCGCGGCCGTCCGTCGCGTCGAGCACGATGTACTCGCCGGCCCCGGACGCCTGGTAGCTCGTCCGCGCGATCGTGCCGGCGGCCGGCGCCACGACGGGCGTGCCCTCCGCCGCCGTGACGTCCTGGCCCTCGTGGACGTGGCCGGTACGGCTCGCGCCGAAGCGCGCAGCCCTGCCCCCGAAGTCAAACGGCCCCGCGACGGGGAACACGCCGGGCCCAGCGACCGGCGCCGGACCGCCCGGGGCCGCGGCGGCCGCCGGCCCCGGCGCAGGCGTCGGCGCCGGACGCGCCCGCTTCGGCCGCCGCCTCACGACGATCCGCACCCGCCCGGGGTACCGCGCGCTGCGTCGCAGCGTGTGCCCCCGCGGATCTACGACATGCAGCCGCACGAGGTAGCGACCCGTACGCAGCTTCACCGAAGCCGGAAGTCGCAGCGCGATCGTGCGATTCGTGCGCACCACCCCGAGCCGGATGCTCGCCACCGTGCGGTTGCGCGGCAGGCGCAGCACGACGACCCGGGCTCGGACGCGCGCGACCCCGCGCTGGCGCACGCGCAGCGCGACCTGCGGCGCCGGCTCCCCAGCGGTGATCCGCTGCGGCGAAACGGACAGCCGGCGCGCGATCGGCCGCCGGTCGGGCACGGGCAGCGGCGATCCGAACGGCACGCCGCCACTGCGCTGCGACGCCGGCGTCCCGCCCGCCCCGGCCTCGGCGACCTGCGCCACCACCAGCGCCGCCGGCGCCACCACCAGCGCCGCCGGCGCCACCACCAGCGCCGCCGGCGCGACCACCGCGGCGAGTACGTGGAGCCGCATGAAGTCAGCCTCTGCCAGTCCGCGCCGACCCGCAAGGCGTGCAAGCTCCCGCCCGTCACCTCGGTACTCCGAAATCACGGCAATCGTGGATGTACAGCGGATGACGGGAACCGCAACACGACCGGTCGAGCTCATCATGGCCCGCGGGCTCATGGCGACCATGCCGATGGGGCGCCGCCGGCTGTTCGGGCTGCGCTTCGAGCAGTCGGCTCCGCTGAGCTCCAGGAGCGATGTGCGCTCCCGCCCGGTCGACGACGACGGCGGCACCGTTCCCGTGATCAGCTCGCGCTCGAGCTCGCCCTCGATCGCGAACGGTCCTCCCACCGTCGTCCGCGGCCCCGTCGACGCCCACGCGCACCTCACGATCGACCCCGACGACCGCCTCGGCGTCGATCGCGGCACCGAGGATCTCGACGACACCACCCCGCCCGACGCCGCCCATCGAGCGCGCCCGACTTCGGCGCCCCCGGCGCGGCGCGGGTGAAGGCCGTTGTCGACGAGCTCCCCGCCGGCGGCGCCGGGGAGGCCGGCGCCGCCCGGGGGCCGGCGCCGGGGAGCCCGGCGCGCCGCGGCCGGGCTATCGCCGCGACCTGCTCGCAGCGATCGTCGCCCTCGCCCTCGCCCTCGCCCTCGCAATCGCCCTCGCCATCGCCCTCGCCCGCGCCATCGCCGTCAGCGTCGCCGTCGCCGTGACGCCGAGGGCGCCCGCGTCGCCGCACCCGTGCACCGATCGATCGTGCACGAGGTCGTCGGCAGGGCGGTCGACTCCGTCGAGCACGGCAACGGCGCCACCGAGGGCCCCATGCGCGAGATGGCCCGCCGCGCCGTCGCCTGGGCCCGATGACGGCGCCCGAGCCGAAACCCCCGCCGTCCCTCAGCGCTCGAGCATCCGCGTCAGCAGCTCCAGCGCCCCCGCCTTGGCCAGCGGCTCGTTGAGGTTGCCGCACTTCGGCGACTGCACGCATGAGGGGCAGCCCGACTCGCACGGGCACTCGTAGATGAGGCGGTGCGCGTCGCCGGCGAGCGTCTCGAAGCGCTCGAAGCCCTGGCGCGTGATCCCGACCCCGCCGGGGTGCCCGTCGTAGATGAAGATGGTCGGGGCGCCGGTCTGCGGGTGGGCGTTCGTCGACAGGCCGCCGATGTCCCAGCGGTCGCACATCGCCAGCAGCGGCAGCACCGCGATCTGGGCGTGCTCGGCCGCGTGCAGGGAGCCGAGCAGCACCTCCAGCGGGAAGTCGTCGGCGAGCAGGTCGTCGTGCAGCTCGAACCACAGCGCCTGCGTGGAGAACGTCGTCTCGGGCAGGTCGAGGCCCTGCAGGTCGACGATCGAGTGGTCGGAGATCTTCTTGCGCTGGTAGGCGAGCACCTGCTCGGTCACGCTCACCCGCCCGAACGAGAGCTGCACGCCGCATGTGTCGCGGCGGTCGAGCAACCGCTCGATGTCGGTCATCGTCTCCTTCTTGGGCTGCGTGTAGAAGTCGCCGGTGAACGGCTCGACGAGCGCGCGGCGCGTGTCGAGCTCGAGCGCGCGGACGACGTACGAGCGCGCCTGGTGCAGGTAGACGGCGCCGTCGTGGACGGTCGTGTGCGCGCGCGCGGCCTCGACGGTGCCGAGCAGCTCGCCGCTGGAGACGTCGACGATCGCAAACGAGTCCGGCGACGCGGAGCGCAGCGAGACGCGCGCCGCCGGGTAATCCTCCGGGTGGCGCAGCAGGTACGTGCCGTCGCGCGCCACGAGCTCGCCGAGCGCGACGAGCGCCTGCGCGTGGGCCTCCCAGCGCGGGCCGAGCGTCGGCGCGTCGCCGGCCGAGAGCGGCCCCTCGTGTGCCGCGCACAGCAGGTGCGCGAGGTGGATCGGCTCGTTCTCGTGGTCGAGGATCGCCGCCTCGACGGAGCGCTCGAGGAACTCGTCGGGATGGCGGCAGAAGAACTGGTCCAGCGCGTCCTCGCCCGCGACGTAGACCGCCAGGCCGCGCCCGCGCCGCCCGGCGCGCCCCCACATCTGGCGCAGCGACGCGACGGTGCCGGGGAACGTGACGACGACGGCGGCGTCCAGCGCGCCGATGTCGATCCCGAGCTCGAGCGCGTCGGTCGTGATGACGCCGAGCAGCTCGCCGCGCGACAGGCGCCGCTCGAGCTCGCGGCGCTGCTGGGGCGTGTAGCCGGCGCGGTAGGGGACGACGAGCTCGGCGAGCTTGGGATCGTCGAGCGCGACCATGCGCGCGACGAGCTCGACCGCGCGGCGCGACTTGATGAAGCAGATCGTCCGCGCCCCGCGCCGCGCGAGGTGGCCGACGATCTCCGCGGCCTCGGCGAGCGCCGAGCGGCGCGTGCCGAGCGCCTCGTCGGTCAGCGGCGGGTTCCACATCGCGATCTCGCGCGCCGCGCCCGGCGCGCCGTCGCGGTCGACGAGCGCGATGTCCTGCAGGCCCGTCAGGCGCTGCGCGAGCTCGACGGGGTTGGCGATCGTCGCGCTCGCGAGCAGGATCCGCGGCGCGGTCCCGTAGGCGTCGGCGATCCGGCGCAGGCGGCGCAGGACGTTGGCCACATGCGAGCCGAAGACGCCGCGGTAGACGTGCGCCTCGTCGACGACGACGACCGCGAGGTTGGAGAAGAAGTCGCCCCACTGGCGGTGGTGGGGCAGGATCCCCATGTGCAGCATGTCGGGGTTGGTGAGGATGAGGTTCGCCCGGCGGCGGATCTGCGTGCGCTGCTCGCGCGGCGTGTCGCCGTCGTAGATCGCGGGCCGCACCTGCCGGCTCAGCCCGAGCGCGTTGATCGCCCGCGCCTGGTCCTGCGCGAGCGCCTTGGTCGGGTACAGGTACAGCGCGCGCGCCTTCGCGTCGCGGCACAGGACGTCGAGCGCGGGCAGGTTGAAGCACAGCGACTTGCCCGACGCGGTGCCGGTGGTGACGATCGTCGGTCCGGCCCAGGCGGCGTGCAGCGCCTGCGCCTGGTGTGACCACAGCGACGCGATCCCGGCGCCGCGCAGCGCCTCGAGCAGCGCCGGGTGAAGCTCCTCGGGCAAGGGCTCGGCGACCGCCGCCCGCGCGCCTTCGAAGGCCTCGCGCACGAGCCGCTCGTCGCTGCGGCCGAGGTCGAGCAGGGCGCTCCAGGGGCGGGCTTCGGGGACGACGGACACGCCGCTGCCATAGTACGAGCGCCTTGAGCGTGCGTCGCTTCCATCACGCCGAGTTTCCGGCCGATCGCCTGCGCGCCGAGCGCGAGGAGACGATCAGCGTCTGCGTCCCCGCGCGCGACGAGGAGCAGACGATCGCCGCGGTCGTGGCGCCGCTCGTCGCGCTGCGCGAGGCCGGCGTCGTCGACGAGGTCCTCGTGCTCGACGACGACTCGACCGACGCCACGGCCGTGATCGCCGCCGGCCTGGGCGCCGACGTCGTGGCGCCCGCCGGGCTGCTCGCGCAGTTCGGTCCCGTGCTCGGCAAGGGCGACGTCATGTGGCGCGCGCTGAGCGTCTGCACCGGCGACCTCGTCTGCTTCGTCGACGCCGACTCCGAGGACTTCGGCGGGCACTTCGCCCGCGGCCTGCTCGGCCCGCTGGTCTGCGTGCCGCAGGTGCAGTTCGTCAAGGGCTTCTACCGGCGCCCGTTCAAGCGCAGCGGCGCGCAGCCGCCCGAGCCGAGCGGCGGCGGCCGCGTCACCGAGCTCGCGGCGCGCCCCCTGCTGGCGGCGTTCTATCCGGGCCTCGCGTCGGTGCGCCAGCCGCTCGCCGGCGAGGTCGCGGCGCGCCGCGAGCTGCTCGAGCGGATGCCGTTCTGCACCGGCTACGCGGTCGAGATGGGCCTGCTGCTCGACGTCTACGAGGACGCCGGCGCGGGCGCCCTCGCGCAGGTCGACCTCGACGTGCGCCAGAACCGCCACCAGCCGCTGGAGGACCTCACGCCGATGGCCGCCGCGGTGCTCGGCGCCGTCACGACGCGGCTGCGCCGCGCCGGGCGCCTGCTCGGCGACGGCGACGGCGACGACCCGGTGGCGCTCGAGCGCCCGCCGCTGGCGCAGCTGCGTGCCCTGCGCGCGGCCGGCTGAGCCTCAGCGGCCCGCCGCGCTGCGGTAGCGCGCGACCGCCAGCGGAGCGAAGACCGCAAGGATCGCCAGCGACCAGACGACGGCGCCCCAGACGCTGTTGCCGGCGGGCGCGCCCAGCCACAGCGCGCGCATCGCGTCGACGACGATCGTGAACGGGTTGATCTCCGCGAACCACTGCAGCGCGGCCGGCATCGACTGCACCGGCACGAACGCCGACGAGATGAACGTCAGCGGGAAGACCGCGATGAAGCCCAGCGAGTTCGCCGACTCCGGCGAGGAGACGACGAGCCCGAGCAGCGCGAAGACCCAGGAGAACGCGTAGCCGAACAGCAGCAGCACGCCGAACCCGGCGAGGATCTGCGCCAAGCCGGTGCCGAACGAGAAGCCGATGATGACCCCGGTCGCGACGAGCACGACGGCCGACAGCGTGTTCGTCGCGATGTCGGCCAGCGTGCGTCCGGCGAGCACGGCGGAGCGCGCCATCGGCAGCGAGCGGAAGCGGTCGATGAGCCCCTTGGAGAGGTCCTCGTTGAGGCCGATCGCCGTCACGAACCCGCCGAACGCGACGTTCTGGACGATGATCCCCGGCAGCAGGAACGACGTGTAGTCCGCAAAGAAGCCCGGCACGACGATCGCGCCGCCGAAGACGTAGACGAAGAGCAGCACGAACATGACCGGCTGGACGGTGAAGGCCAGCAGCAGGTCGGGCGCGCGCGTGAGCCGCACGAGGTTGCGCTCGGCGACGATGAGCGTGTCGGTCAGCAGCCGGCTCATGCGGGCTCCTCGCCGTCGGGACGGTCGTCGCCGCCCTCGGCGACGCGGCCGGTGAGCGAGAGGAACACGTCGTCGAGCGTCGGGCGGCGCAGCGCGACGTCGTCGACCTCGACGCCCGCGCCGTCGAGCCGTCGCACGGCCTCGACGATCGCGCCGTTGCGCCGGCGCACGGCGATCCGCACGAGCTGCGCGTCGCACGTCGGCGGCTCGTCGGACAGCGGCGCGAGCGCCTTCGCCGCGACGCCGCCGTCGGCGGCCGACGCCAGCCGCACCTCGACGCGCTCGCCGCCGACGCGGTCCTTCAGCTCGTCGGGCGTGCCGCGCGCGATGACCCTGCCGTGGTCGATGACGGCGATCGTGTCGGCGAGGCGGTCGGCCTCCTCGAGGTACTGGGTCGTCAGCAGCACGCTCGCGCCCTCGGCCACGTGCTCCTCGATCGTCGTCCACAGGTCCAGCCGGCTGCGCGGATCGAGGCCCGCTGTCGGCTCGTCGAGGAAGACGACCGGCGGCCTGGCCACGAGCGAGGCGGCGAGGTCCAGCCGGCGCCGCATGCCGCCCGAGTAGCCCTTCGTCGGACGGTCCGCGGCATCGACGAGATCGAAGCGCACGAGCAGCTCGCGGCCGCGCTGCGTCGCGGCGCGGCGTCCCATGCCGTACAGCCGGCCGACCATGACGAGGTTCTCCAGGCCGGTGAGGTTCTCGTCGACCGCCGCGTACTGGCCCGCGAGGCCGATCCGCTCGCGCAGCCGCGCCGCGTCGCGCACGACGTCCAGGCCGGCGACCGCGACCTCGCCCGCGTCGGGTCGCAGCAGCGTCGTCATGACGCGCACCGCCGTCGTCTTGCCCGCGCCGTTGGGGCCGAGCAGCCCGAGCACCGTGCCGGTCGGCACCTCGAGGTCGACGCCGTCCAGCGCGCGGACCTCGCCGAAGGACTTGTGCAGCCCGCGCACGCTGATCGCGAGCGCCCGCGCGTCGGTGGGGCGTGTCGCCGGATCCGGCATGGAGGGCATCACAGCACGTCGCGCGGACGGCTGCGTGAAGACCCTGACGAGGCCGGCGGCGAGGCGTATGTTTGTGTGACGTCCAGCCGGGAAGCCCAGGGAGCAACCATGACCGACGAGCTTTGCAGCACCGCAACCGCACTCGTCGCGGAGGGCAAGGGGATCCTCGCCGCCGACGAGAGCAACGGCACGATGAACAAGCGCCTCAAGGCGGCCGGCGTGCAGGAGAGCGAGGAGATGCGCCGCGCGCTGCGCGAGCTGCTCTTCACGACGCAGGGCGCCGCCGAGCACATCAGCGGCGTCATCCTCTTCGACGAGACCTTCCGCCAGGGCACCGCCGACGGGACCCCCTTTCCGCGGCTGCTGCACGAGCAGGGGATGATCCCCGGCATCAAGGTCGACACGGGCGCCAAGCCGCTCGCCGGCGCCGACGGCGAGAAGGTCACCGAGGGCCTCGACGGCCTGCGCGAGCGCCTCGCGGAGTACCACGAGGGCGGCGCGCGCTTCGCGAAGTGGCGCGCCGTCATCGAGATCGACGACCGCCGCCCCTCGCCCTACGCCGTGCGCGTCAACGCCCACGCGCTGGCCCGCTACGCCGCGCTGTGCCAGGAGGCGGGCATCGTCCCGATCGTCGAGCCCGAGGTCCTCATGGACGGCGCGCACACGATCGACCGCGCCGAGGAGGTCACCGGCAGCGTGCTGGGCGCCGTGTTCGAGGAGCTGCGCGCCCAGCGCGTCCTGCTCGAGGGCATCCTGCTGAAGCCGAACATGGTGCTCGCGGGCTACGCGTGCTCCGAGCAGCCCGACGACGACGAGGTCGCCGAGCGCACCCTGCGCTGCCTGCGCCGCCACGTCCCGGGCGCCGTTGCGGGGATCGTGTTCCTCTCCGGCGGCCAGAGCGACGAGGCCGCGACGACGCGCCTGAACCGCATGAACCGGATGGGCCCGCAGCCCTGGGAGGTCAGCTTCTCCTACGGGCGCGGCCTGCAGGCCGCCGCGCTGACGACGTGGGCGGGCGACGCCGGCCAGGTCGCCGCGGCGCAGGCGAAGTACCGCGAGCGCGCGATCGCGACCGGCGCCGCGCGGCGCGGGGAGTACTCCGAGGACCTCGAGCGCGAGCTCGCGTCGACCTGACGCCCGGCGTCAGGCCAAGCGCGCCGACGGCGATGCGCGCTCAGCCTCACGCGACGCGCCGACACGCGGCGCGCCGACACGCGCCGACACGCGGCGCGCGCGGTGCGCGAGGATGTCCGCGTGCGCTGCCTCTACGTCGACCTCGACAGCACGCTGCTCGGGCCGGGCGGGGCGCTGCTGCGCGACGCCGCCGGCGCCTTCACGCTGGACGGCGTGCGCGCGCTGCAGGCCTGCGACCGCGCGGGCGCCGAGGTCGTGCTCATGTCCGGCCGGCGCAAGTCGACCGTGGCCGAGAGCACGCGCCTGTTCGCCCAGCGCTCGTTCATCTTCGAGGCCGGGTCCTGCCTCGTCGTCGACGGCGAGGAGACATGGCTGACGGGCGACTACATGCCCGGCGCGGAGGCCGGCTCGATCCACGACCAGATCGAGGCCTCCGGCGCGCCCGCGCTGCTGCTGCAGCACTACGCCGGGCGCCTGGAGTACCACGATCCCTGGCATCGCCAGCGCGAGGTGTCGCACCTCTTCCGCGGGCTCGTCGACGCCCGCGAGGTCGACGCGCTGCTCGCCGAGCGCGGGCACGGCGGGCTGCGCCTCGTCGACAACGGCGGCGTGCACCGCCGCTCCCCGGACCTCGTCGCGCTCGAGGAGGTCCGCGCCTACCACCTCGTGCCGCGCGGGGCGTCGAAGGGCAACGCCGTGGCCCGCCACATGCGCATCAGCGGCTACGAGCCCGCCGACGTCATCGCCGTCGGCGACTCCCGCGAGGACATGGAGACCTCCGAGCACGTCGGCGCGTTCTGGTTCGTCGCCAACGCCGTGACGCGCGATCGGACGCTGCACGAGGCCCGCGCCGGCCGCGCGAACGTGCGCGTCGCCGAGGCGTCCTACGGGGCGGGCGTCTACGAGGCCGTCGTCACGACGCTGGCTGCTCGCGCCTGACGGCGCGCACGCGGCTCCACAGCCGCGCCCACAGCCCGGGAGCCGGCCGGCGGCGCCAGCGCGCCGGCGGCGGCACCGTCGTGCGCACGAGCGCGATCCACTCCTCGAGCGGCAGCTCGCCCGAGATGAGCTTCGCGAGGCCGTCGGTGACCGTCGCCTCCAGGCCCGCGTTGCGCAGCGCCTGCGCGAGCAGCGGCACGGACTGCAGCGCCTCGACGGCCTGCCCGATCCGCTCCGGGATCTCGGCCGCGGGAACCCCGGCCGCGAGCAGCTCGCCGGCCCGCCGGTTGCGGCTCTGCGGCGCGAGCACGGTCGCGACGAGATCGCCGGTGCCGGCCAGCCCGAGCATCGACTCCGGCCGCGCGCCCTGGGCCTCGCTGTAGCGCCAGACCTCGGCGAAGATGTGGCCGGCCGCCGCGCCCGCGGCGTTGAGGCCCTGCGCCTCCGTCGCGCCCGCGGCGAGGCCGGCGGCGTTCTTCGCCGCGCCGGCGAGCTCGACGCCGATCGGGTCGTTGGACTGCTCGCAGACGACGCCGGCGCGGATGAAGACGCCGGCGAGCGCGTGCGCGAGCTCCTCGTTCGTCGAGGCCGCGACGAGCCCGGCGCCCTCGCTGACCATCTCGCGCGCGTGCGCGGGCCCGCCGATGCAGGCCACCCGCGCCTCGCCGAAGCGCTCGCGCAGCAGGACGGTCGGCGCGACGCCGTGCGGCGGCGTGAGCCCCTTGGCGAGCGAGATGACCGGGGTGCGCGAGCCCAGCCCGGTCTTCGTCAGCGTGCGGATGGTCTCGCCGAGGTTCGTCGACGGGACGCCCAGCAGGACGTAGTCGGCGCGGCCCAGGCCCGCCTCGATGCTCTCGACGCGCAGCTCGCGGGGGAACTCGACCCCCGGCAGGTAGACGCGGTTCTCGCGGTCCTCCTGCAGGCGCCGCGCCTGCTCGGTCGTGCGCGTCTGCAGCGTCGTGCGCAGCCCGCCGCGCGCCAGCAGGACCGCGACGGCGGTCCCGAAGGAGCCCGCCCCCACGACGATCGCGCGCTTGGCGACCGGCGACGGCAGCGACAGGCTGGGGCGTTGGCGGCCGTCGGGCATCACGAGCGAGCGTACGGCCTTTCGCCGCACGCCCGCCTGCCCGCGGGCGCGCTCAGGCGTGCCGCGGCTGGCTGCGCCGGCGCCGGCGGCGCGAGCGCTTGATCGCGAGCATCGCGAGGTCGGCGCGATCCAGCGCCGTCGCCGGCGAGCTGGAGTGGCGCAGCGACGCATGGCCGAGGCTGACGCCGAGCGAGCTGAAGCGCTCGTCGATCTCCTTCGCCATCGCCGACGTCAGGCGCTCGCGGAAGGACTGCGCGGCGCGCTCGTCGCAGCGCACGAGCAGGATCCCGAACTCGTCGCCGCCGATCCGCGCCACGATGTCGGTGCTGCGCGCCGCGCGCCGCAGCGCGGCGCCGAACTGGCGCAGCACGTCGTCGCCGACGGCGTGCCCGTACGTGTCGTTGAGCGCCTTGAAGCCGTCGAGGTCGGCGATGAGCACGAGCGAGTCGGTCGAGTCGCGGGCGGCCAGCGCCCACTCGCGCTCGAGGTGCGCGTCGAAGGCGTTGCGGTTGGCGAGCCCCGTGATCGGGTCGTGGTAGGCGAGCTCGATGAGGCTGTCCTGCTCGTGGCGCAGCCGGTCGAGCTCGCCGCGCAGCGCGTCGACCTCGCGCGTGAGCTCCGCGACGTGCTGCTGCTTCTGCTGCAGGTCGCTCATGAGCGAGTAGCTCTCGGCCGGCAGCACGCTCGTGTGCTGCGCGCAGATGTGGTTGAACGACCCGCGCGGATCGTCGTCGAACGCCGCCATCGGATAGCCGCACATGAGCTCGAAGGGGCGGCTGAGCCCCAGCTCGTTGAAGAGGTCCTCGACGGCGATCGTGGACCGCGTGTCGCCGTCGGCCAGCAGCAGCGCGACGAGCTCGCCGTAGACCCGGACGCTCCGGCGCCCGCCGGCGGCGAGGTCGATCAGGGTTCCGATCTCGTCGCGGAACCGGATCGGATCGGGCGCGCCGTCGACCATGAAGCGTGCGAGCAGGTCGGCCGCGTCGACGCTCACGTAGCGCCCGGCGCGCATCGCGCCCGCGACGCCGATCCCGGCGGCGCAGAGGCCCGCGGTGATGCATCGGCGATGGTCGAGCGTCGCCACGACGATCGCGGCGTCGTCGTCGCGCAGCGCGGGGGCGACGAAGTCCACGACGCGGTCCACGAGGAACTCGTCGGTCTCGTAGAAGCCGACGAGGTGCTCGTGGCCGGCATGGGCAAGCTGGGGTGGGGTGGCGGCGGGGGGCGCGTTCATCTCCAACTCGTCCCGAGTCGGAGCTTGGGCGTGAGCGTGGCGCTCACATGGGTGGGGTATCCATCTGCAGGCGGGTCAGCTGGGCGCGCAGCGCGTCGGCCTGGGCGCGCAGCTCGTCGGCGAGGGCGTCGTCGGGCGCCGGCGCCTCGACCGGCAGCACCTCGCTGTGTTGGGTGCAGATCTGCTTGAAGGCCGCGCGGGTGGCGTCGTCGAAATCGCCCATCGGATAGGCGCACAGCAGCGAGAAGCTGCGCTCGGCGGCCAGGTCGTTCCAGAGGTCCTCGACGGCGATCGTCGAGTTGACCTCGCCGTCGGCCCACAGCAGCGCCACCATCTCGCCGTACACCTTGACGCGGCGGCCGCTCGCGGCGGCCCGATCGACGACGGTCCCGATGACGGCCTCGAAGCGGTCGGCGTCGGGAGCGCCGTCGACCATGAACGTCGCCAGCAGGTCGGCGGCGTCGAACGCCTGGTACCGGCCGTCGGCGATCGCGGCGGCAAGGTCGACGCCCTCGGCGTCGATCGCAGCGGCGAACGCGGCGCGGTGCTGCGCGGTCGCGACGACGATCGCGGCGTCGCCGCAGCGCAGCGCGGGGACGACGAAGTCGGCCACGGTGCCGACGAGGAAGGCCTCGGTCTCGTAGAACTCCACGACGTGGTCGTGGCCGGGGGCCGTCTGGCCAGGCGTGTGTGGGCTGCCGGAAGCGTCCATGAACGATCTCTAGCAGCTCGCGCGGGCCGCGTGGGCGATGCGGCCGAACGTACGAGGCCCGGCGCTCGGCTCGCTGAGGCGGGCTCGAACACCCGTCCGCGACGGCGCCCGCGAGCCGGCTACAGGAGCGCCGCGAGCGCCGCGCCCGCCCGCTCGAGCTGCGCCACCGTCGTCGCCGTCAGGATGCCCTGCAGGTCGAGGATGCGAGCGTCGAAGCGGTCGATCGCGTCCACGCCGGTCACGCCGTGGCAGGGCACGCCCGCCTGCCGCGCGCGCGTGGCGATCTCGCCCGTCACGCGGCCCCCGAGCGTCGCGCGCTCCAGGCGCGCCTCGCCGACGACGACCGCGCGCGCGGAGCGCATCCGCGCGTCGAAGCCGAGCGCGTCGAGCACGAACGGCGCGCCGGCGACGAGGCGCGCGTCGTACCGCGCCCACAGCGCGCCCGCCAGGCCGCCGCCGGCCGCCGTCATCGCGATGCCGCGGGGGTCGCGGCGCAGGTCGCCCGCCGCGCCCGGCCAGGACGCGCGCAGCTCGCAGAGCACGACGAGGGCCGCGCCGCGCAGCCCGCCGGCCTCCTCGACCGCCTCGACGACGCCCGCGCCGCCGTCGAACGCGACGCCCGCGCCGCCCGCCGCGACGAGCACGACCTGCGCGCCGGACGCGGCCGCCGCCCCGAGGCGCGAGCCCGTCTCGCCGGCACTGCCACCACGCTCGACGATCGCCGTGGCGCCGCCTTCGACGAGCGCGAAGCCGTCGCCGGTCTCGCCGCCCAGCGCCGGCAGGAGCACCTCGGTCGTCCCGCGCCCGCCGCCCGCGACGGGGCACAGCTCGGGAGGCGGGCGGACGCCCGCGCGCTCGAGCCCGCGGCCGATCGCCGCGGCGACGACGGGCGCGCGCAGCTCGTCCCCGAAGGCGTCGGGGGCGATGAGGACGGGAGCGGGGGCGGCGGGCATCGCGGTGCCATAGGACTACCGCAGGAGCGCGCGCCGGGTCGACCGCTCGCCGGCGGTCCGCAGCAGGGCTGCGCGACGCGCTGCGCCGGGGTGTCGCGCGGGGCGCCACGTGCGGCGGCGAGAGCACCGTCGGCCCGCCGCCCGCCGCGCTCGGCCATCGTCCTGCCCGCGCCGCCCGCCGCGCTGGCATCCTCTGACGCATGGCGCCCAAGGCTGAGTACACGACGCTCGAGGCGGCCGGGCACGAGATCCGGCTGTCGTCGCCGAGCAAGGTGTACTTCCCCGAGCACGAGGGCCGCGGCCCGTTCACGAAGCTCGACCTCGCCGAGTACTACCTGCGCGTCGCCGACGCGACCGTCAACCACCTGCGCGAGCGCCCGACGACGCTCAAGCGCTGGCGCGACGGCATCACCGGCGACTTCTTCTTTCAGAAGCGCGTCCCGGAGAAGCGACCCGAGTGGCTGCAGACCGCGACGGTCTCGTTTCCCTCCGGGCGCAGCGCGACCGAGCTCGTGCCCAACGACGCCGCGCACCTGCTGTGGGCCGTCAACCTCTCGAACATCGACTGGAACCCGTGGCCGGTGCGGCGCGCGGACCTCGACCATCCCGACGAGCTGCGCATCGACCTCGACCCGACGCCGGGGGTGGCGTGGGACGACGTGCGGCGCGTCGCGCTCGCCGTCGACGAGCTGCTGGGGGAGATGTCGCTCACGGGCTTTCCGAAGACGTCGGGCTCGCGCGGCATCCACGTCAACGTCCGCATCGAGCCGGAGTGGTCGTTCACCGAGGTGCGGCGCGCGGCGCTCGCGCTCGCGCGCGAGATCGAGCGCCGCATGCCGGGCGAGGCGACGAGCAAATGGTGGAAGGAGGAGCGCGAGGGCGTCTTCTTGGACTACAACCAGAACGCCCGCGACCGCACGGTCGCCAGCGCCTACTCGGTGCGCCCCGTGCCGGGCGCGCGGGTCTCCACGCCGCTGCGCTGGGACGAGGTCGCCGACGTCGAGCCCGCCGAGCTGCGCCTGGACACGGTGCCCGACAGGATCGAGCGCGAGGGCGATCCGTCGGCCGACATCGACGACCACGCCGGTCGCCTCGACGCGCTGCTGGAGCTCGCCCGCCGCGACGAGGAGGAGGGGCTCGGCGACGCCCCCTGGCCGCCGAACTTCGCCAAGCAGCCCGGCGAGCCCAAGCGCGTGCAGCCGTCGCGCGCGAAGCGGGACCCGTAGCGTGCCCCGGCGATGAGCGCCGCTGCGCCGCGTGCCCCCGCGATGAGCCCCGTCCCCCGCAGGCCCCGGCGATGAGCGCCGCCGCCCGCCTGAGGGCGCTGCTCGGCTGGCCGCTGCGACGGGCGCTGGACCCGCGCGTGCGGATGACCGTTCACGAGATCGACGCGCGCCTGGGCAGCGAGAACCTCGCGCGCCCGACGATCCACGACCGCCTCGACGACCTCGACCGCATGGGTCGCGACATGCTCGCCGGCCTGGGCTGGCGCGACGGCGCCGCGCCCGGCGGCGCGCTGGACCGGCTCGACGCGCCGCGGGCCGCCTACCTCAACTGGGCGACCGGCCCGGAGGGCTACGCCTCGCAGGCGGGGCTGTGGTTCAACCCGCCGGTCCCGGTCCACCACGCCGCCGGCGCCGTCGAGCTGCTGCTCGTCAACGAGCGCATCGTCGAGCAGCCGTTCGTCTTCGGGGCGCTCGCCGGCCTGGCGCCGGGCTCGCGGATCCTCGACGTCGGCGGCAGCGAGAGCACGGTCGGCCTGTCGCTCGCCACGCTCGGCCATCGCGTCACGGTCGTCGATCCGCGCCCGCACCCGCTCGCGCACGCCAACCTCACGCACGCGGCCTGCCGGCTCGACGAGCTCGACGCACCGGCGCCGTTCGATGGCGCCGTCGCGCTGTCGGCCGTCGAGCACTTCGGCCTGGAGCACTACGCCGGCGCCGCGACGCCCGCCGAGCCGCGCGCGGACCTCGACGCGCTCGCGCGCCTGCGCGGGCTGCTGGCGCCCGGCGGCCTGCTCGTCCTCACCGTGCCGTTCGGCGAGCAGGCCTCGGTCGACGCGTTTCAGCGCGTCTACGACGAGGCCGGCCTGGCGCAGCTGCTCGCCGGCTGGGAGGTGCGCACGTCGCTGCGCGCCGGGCGCATCGACCGTCTCACATGGCAGCTCGGCGCGCCGTCGCGCGAGCGCCACGGCGTCGCGCTCGTGACCGCCGTCGCCGCAACGTCGTAGGACCCCATCCCCGAAGCTCTCGCTGCCGGGCGATGGGGTCATCTACGACCGTTCGAATCCACCCCTGGATTCAACGGGCGGATTGTCCCCCGCGCGGGGCGGTCGCACACTAGGGAGCGTCCCCAGGCTTTGGCCGCGAAGCCGCGTTGGCGCGCCGCCGCTCGTCACTGGTCGAGCTGCTCGATCCCGCAGTCCGCCGGCGCCTTGTCGTCGCGCCAGCGGACGACCTTCGTGCCGTGGCGGATGCGCCCGTCGGAGGCATGGTCGAACGTCACCTCGACGACGAGCTCGGGCCGCAGCGCGACCCACTCCAGCTCGCGGCCGTGGGTCCAGCGCGACGGCTCGCCGCTGCCGCGATCGCCCGTCTCGTAGGGGGCGAGCTCGGCGACGAGCTCGCGCTTGCGCTTGGCGGTGAACCCGCTGGAGTGGCCGATCTCGCGCAGCCGGCCGTCGGCGTCGTAGAGACCGAGGATGATCGCGCCGACCGTGTCCGCCGCCTTGCCGGGCCGCCAGCCCATGACGACGGCGTCGATCGTCCGCACGCGCTTGATCTTCACCATCCCGCGCCGCTCACCGGGCAGGTACGGCGCCGCGAGCTGCTTGGCGATGACGCCCTCCTGCTCGTGCAGCCAGCGGCGGGCGCCGTCGGCGGTCCGCTCGACGGGGGTCAGCTCGAGGCCGCCGATGCCCTCAAGCGCCGCGCGGCGCTCGCGATAGGAGCGCTCCATGAGCACCTCGTCGCCGATCGCGAGCAGATCGAAGGCGACGAAGCGAGCCGGGGTCTCCTGCGCCAGCCGGGCGATCCGCGAGGCGGCGGGGTGGATGCGCTGGCCGAGCGTGCCGAACGACGCGGCGACGATCTCCCCGTCGACGACGTAGCGGCCGGCGGGGAACGACAGCTCGGGGAAGTAGCGCGACAGCGGCTTGGCGTTGCGCGACTGCACGTACGTCTCGTCGCCGTCGACGAAGACGATCGCGCGAAAGCCGTCCCACTTCGGCTCGTAGGCCCAGCCCTCGCCCTCGGGCAGCGTCGCGCGGGGTCGTGCGAGCTGCGGCGCGAGCGGCGGAGTGAGCGGCAGCGTCACCCGCCCAACGCTACCTCTCAGGCGCACTCGGCCGCGAGCGGTCGCGGCCGGGGAGCGAGCGCCGGCGCGCCGCGCAGCTGCAGGGCGACGACGGCGGCGAGCACGAACGCGGCTCCGAGCGCCTGCCACGGCCCGAGCGCATCGCCGTACAGGGCCACGGCCAGCGCGACCGTCACGACGGGCTCGAGCGTCGACACGATCGAGGCGGTCGACGCGCCGACGAGATCCAGGCCGCGCAGGAACGCCACGATCGGCAGGACGGTCGACAGCAGCGCGAGCGCCGCGACCCAGACGAGGCTGGCCGCCGGGAGGGCGAGCGTGGCGCTCGCCGCCCCGGCGGCGAGGAACGTCGCGGCCGCGCCGGTCGTCACGAGCGCGCCGAGCACGAACGGCTCGACGCGCCGGACCACCCCGTCGGCGACGAGGATGTAGACGGCGTACGTGACGCCGGCGGCGAGGCCGAGCGCCACGCCGGTCGCCTCGAGCCCGCCCATGCCGCCGCCGAGCAGGACGAGCGCCGTACCGGCGCCGGCCGTCGCGAGCGCGAGCGCCTTGCGGGGCGTGAGCAGCTCGCGGCGCAGCGCGACCGTGCCGCAGAACACGAGCGCGGGATACGTGTAGAGCAGCAGCGAGGTCAGCGACGCGTCGATGTGGCGCAGCGCGGAGAAGAAGAAGCCGGCCTGCGCGCTGTAGCCGACGGCGCCGAGCGCGACGCAGGTGAGCACGACGCGGCGCGAAGCGCACGGCGGGCGCGGCGCGGCGCGCGGACCGCGGCGCAGCACGACGATCGCCCAGAGGACGAGCGCGGCGAGCGCGAAGCGGCCGGCGAGCAGGGCCGTGACGCCGGCGCCGGCGTCGAAGGCCTGCTTGGCGAAGACCGCCATGAGGCCGAAGCCGACCGCGGAGACGAGGCAGAGCGCGATGCCGGCGCCCTGCCTGGAGTCGGGGTGGCGCGCGGTCCGCGAGCGCGCGCGGACCACGAGGGCGTCAGAAGCTGCGGCGGGGCCCATGCTCGGGGCGCTCGTCGAAGCCCGGGCGCGTGTCTGCACCGTGGCGGTAGGCGAGCACCTCGAAGAGCGCGAACCCGGCGAGGAGTGTCGAGAGGATGAGCATGCACAGCATGTTGCGGGGTTGTGCGGTCTAGAGGTAGCCTTTGTTATCTTGAGGACCTCAAGGCACCGCCTATGAATCTGCAGCAGCTGCGCTACGTCCTCGCGGCGTTTGACCACGGTTCGTTCTCGGCGGCCGCCGGCGCCCTGCATCTCGCCCAGCCGTCGCTCTCCGAGCAGGTCCGCCGGCTCGAGGCCGAGCTCGGCGTCGAGCTCTTCGCGCGCGTCGGGCGCGGCCTCGTCCCGACCGAGGCCGGCGATGCGCTGCGACCGCACGCCGAGGCGGCGCTGGCCGCCGTCGAGGACGCCCACCGCTCGGTCGGCGCCGTGCGCGAGCTGCGCGCGGGCACGGCCGCGTTCGGCACCTTCGGCACCGCGCGCGCGTACCTCGGCACCGACCTCGTCGAGGACTTCCGCCGCCGCTACCCCGGCGTCCGCGTGCGGATCGTCGGGCAGAACTCGTCGGAGACCGCCGAGGCGATCCGCGCCGGCGAGCTCGAGGCGGGCCTCGTCGTGCTCCCGGTCGACGATCGCGGCCTCGAGATCCGGCCCGCGATGCGTGACGAGGTGCTCTACGTGTCCGCCGATCCGCAGCGGCTGCGCCGGCCGATGACGATCGAGCGCCTCGCGCGCGCGCCGCTCATCCTGCCCGAGGCGAGCTGGGGCTCGGAGGACCCGACGCGCCGCCAGCTCGGCGAGCTCGCTCAGCGGGCGGGCGTGACGATCGAGCCGCAGATCGACGTCGAGGACGTCGAGGTCGCGCTCGAGCTCGCCGCCCGCGGGCTCGGCGACACGATCGCCCCGCGCGGGATGCTGCGCCGCTCGGTGCCCGCGGGGCTCGGCTGGGTCCCGTTCTCCGAGCCGATCTACGAGACGTTCGCCTTCACCTCGCGCCGCGGGGCGCGGCTCTCGCCCGCGACGAGGGCGTTCGTCGCCTTCGCCGAGCTTCGGCTCGACGCGCTCGCCAAGCTCCTGCGCAGCGATCCGCCGCGCACGTTCATCCCGTGACGGTCCCAACGGTTCAGGCCGCGCCGCGAGATGCCGATAGGCCCACTACCCATGGCGCCCTACGACCTCTCACCCGCAGGCTGCCGGCCGGCCGTGGCCTCGCAGGCCCGGCTGGAGGCGGTCGTCCGCGACGGGCCCCGCCTCGCCGCGGTCGACGCCGCCGGGCTGCTCGACGGAGCGCCCGAGCCGATGTTCGACCGCTTCGCGCGCCTCGCCGCCCGCGTCGCCGAGGCGCCGACGGCGCTCGTCTCGGTCGTCAGCCACGACCGCCAGTACTTCGCCGGCATGTGCGGTCTGGGCCAGCCATGGGCCGACGCCCGCCAGACCCCGCTGTCGCACTCGTTCTGCCAGCACGTCGTCGTCAACGCGGCGCCGCTCGTCGTCGAGGACGCGCGCCGCGACCCGGTGCTGGGCTCCAACCACGCGATCTTCGCCCTCGACGTCGCCGCGTACGCGGGCTTTCCGATCGTCGGGCCGACCGGCGACGTCCTCGGCAGCCTGTGCGCGATCGACTCCACCCCGCGGGTCTGGGCGGCCGAGCAGCTCGACGCGCTCAGCGACATCGCGGTCCTCGTGGGCAACGAGCTCGAGCGGCGCGACCTCATGCAGCGCCTCACGATCGACGCGCGCACCGACGCGCTGACCGGCATGGCCAACCGGCGCGCCTGGGAGCAGGAGCTGCCGAGCGCCCTGCACCGGGCCGAGCGCCTGCGTCACCCGATCAGCATCGTGCTGTTCGACCTCGACCACTTCAAGCAGTTCAACGACGCCAACGGGCACCCCGCCGGCGACGTCGTGCTGCGCGAGATCGGCGCCCGCTGGCGCGCGCAGATCCGCCAGATGGACCACCTGGCGCGCATCGGCGGCGAGGAGTTCGCGCTGCTGCTGCCCGGCGCCGGCGCCGACCACGCGACGAGGATCGCCAACCGCCTGCGCAGCGGCCTGCCCGGCGGACTGACGGCATCGGCCGGCATCGCCACGTGGGAGACGCCGCAGACCCCCGAGCAGCTCGTCGCCCTCGCCGACCGCGCGCTGTATCGGGCCAAGCGCGACGGGCGCGACCGCGTGCACCTGTCCACGGAGACCTCGGCGACGGCCCGGTAGCGGCGGTCAGCCGCGCCGCGGCGCGGCCGACTCGCCGCGCAGCAGGCGCAGCGCACGGTCGGCCAGCGCCGGCGAGATGCCGTTGAGGATGCCCATGCCCCTCACGAGCGGCGGGTGGTGCAGATGGCGGCTGTCGCGCTCGACGGCCCTGACGATCCGGCGGGCGAGCTCCTGCGGGCTCGCCGCCTTCGCCTGGCTGCGATACCACGGCGGCAGGCGCTCCGCCTCGTGATCGTGCAGCGACGTGCGCACCTCCCCGGGGTACACGGTCGTCAGCGAGACGCCCGTGCCCGCGAGCTCGTGGCGCAGGGCCTCGGCGAACATGCGCTGCGCCGCCTTCGTCGCGCTGTAGGCGGCGGCGCCCGGGAACGCCCGCAGCCCGGCGCCGGAGGACATCACGACGATGTGCCCGCGCCGCTGCTGGAGCATGTGCGGCAGCACCGCCTGCACGGTGTGCACGGTGCCGAGCCAGTTGACGCGCGTCATGTGCTCGATCTTGGCGCGGCCCTGGACCGCGACCGGCTCGTAGTGCGCCACGCCCGCGTTGGCGACCACGACGTCGATGCCGCCGGCCGCCGCCAGGAACGCGTCGACGGCCGCGGCGACGGAGATCGGCAGCCCGACGTCGCAGGTCAGGGCGTCGTGGGCGCCGGGCAGCTCGGCGGCCAGCCGTCGCAGCTCCTGCGTCGAGCGCGCCGCGAGGCCGACCCGCGCCCCGCGCCGCGCGAGCTCGTGCGCGAGCGCGCGACCGATCCCGCGCGATGCGCCGGTCACGAGCGCGCGGGTGCCGGATCCGATCTGCACGTGCGGCGATGCTAGACGAGGGTCGCGCCGCCGGCCCGATCGCCTGCTCGCCGGCTCGCCGCGGCCGGTAGGATCGCTGGCAGATGGCCACCGAGCACGCGACCGTCGCCGAGGAGGAGTACCTGCAGACCCTCTTCTGGCTGCAGGAGGCCAAGCTGCCGATGACCGGCGCGAACGTCGCCCGCGCGATGCAGCTCTCGGCCCCGACCGTGCACGAGATGATCGGCCGCCTGGAGCGCGACGGCTACATCACGCGCGCGCAGGACAAGGTCATCAGCTTCACGCCCAACGGCCTCCAGCACGCCGAGGGCGTCGTTCGCCGCCACCGGCTCATCGAGCGCTTCTTGACCGACGTGCTCGGCATCCCGTGGGACGAGGTGCACGAGGAGGCCGAGCGGCTCGAGCACGCGATGAGCCCGGTCCTCGAGGAGCGCATGCTCGCGGCGATCGGCAACGCGAAGACCTGCCCGCACGGCCACCCGATCGTCGCCGGAACGCGGATCGACGGGGTCCCGCTCGCCGACGTCTCGGTCGGCGCGAGCGTCACGATCCTGCGCTTCGAGAACGAGGCCGAGGACCTGCTGCACTACCTCAAGGCGTCGGGCATCGACCCCGGCATGAAGGGCACGCTGACGGCGACCTCCCCCGAGGAGGTCACGTTCACCGCGGCGGACGGCGGGGAGTGCACGGTCACGTTCTCGGTCGCCGAGACCGTCTCGGTGCTCGCCGACCCGTCGCCGCCGACGCGCATCGCGCTGCCCGAGCAGCTCGTGCTGGCGCGCGAGCGCTACGGCCGCTAGGGTCCGCGCCCGCCTGCCGCGGGCGCTACCCTGACCCCGACCGAACGGGGGAGCCGACGCAATGCGCACACGGATGGTCTGCTTGGAGGACGGCATCACGTCTTGCGGCTTTCGCAAGATGGCGGCGTATGCAGCGCAGTTGCAGCCGGGCACGGAGTCCTTCTACATCTCGACCGAGCGCTACCGCAGCGTGCGCACCGCCGTGCGCGGGATGGGCGACAAGGCCGTCATCGGCGACGAGCAGGTCGACGAGATGGCGCAGGGCCTCGCCGACTCGGACCTCATCGGCTTCTCGTCGATGACGGGCTACTCGGAGCTGACGCGGCGCGTCATCAAGCGCATCCGGGAGATCAACCCGTCCGTCTACATGATCTGGGGCGGCATCCACCCGATCATCCAGCCCGAGGACGCGATCCTCGCCGACGTCGACGCGATCTGCACCGGCGAGGGCGAGTTCGCCTTCGAGGAGTTCCTCGACGCCTTCAAGGACGACCGCGACTACACGAACACGAAGAACTTCTGGTTCAAGCCCAACGGACACGGGTCCGGCAACGGCAACGGCGACCAGCTCATCAAGAACCACTTTTTGCCGCTCATGTCGCCGACGGAGATGGAGAGGCTGCCGTTCCCGCAGTACGGCGCGCAGACGGAGAAGATCTACCTGCCCGGCCGGGGCTTCGTGAAGATGGGCTTCGAGGACTACCTGCTCAACGACGGCCTCGGCTACACGACGCTGTGGTCGATCGGCTGCCCCTTCCACTGCGCCTACTGCGGCAACACGAAGTTCATCGCCAACGACAAGAAGTACAAGCGCATCCGCCACCCCAGCGCGCGCTACATGGTCGACCAGGTCAAGGACGCGCGCAGCCGCTTCCCGCACCTCAGCCAGGTCTCCTTCCACGACGACTCGTTCATGGCGATCCCCTACGGCCAGCTCGAGGAGTTCGCCGAGCTGTGGCACGACGAGCTCGACCGGCTGCCGTTCGCCGTCTACGGCGTCATCCCCAACTACGTGCGCCAGGACAAGTTCGAGCTGCTCTCGTGGGCGGGCATGAACCGCATCCGCATGGGGATCCAGTCGGGCTCGAAGAACATGCTCGACTTCTACAAGCGCCCGACGCCGCCGGAGAAGATCCTCAACGCGGGCAAGGTCATCGCGTCGTTCGCCCCGAAGTACCACATCCCGTCGGCCTACGACATCATCATGGACAACCCGATCGAGACGCGCGACGACGTGAAGTCCACGCTGCAGCTGCTGTACCTGATGGACCGCCCGTACACGCTGTTCATCTACTCGCTGAAGGTCATCCCGAACACCGGCCTGGCGGCGGCGATGCAGGAGCGCGGCGTCGATCTCGAGGACATCGACGAGTCCTATCTCGCGATCCCGCCGCGGTGGGCGAACATCATGCTCTACCTCATCGCGATCTGGCGCCCGCCGCCCTGGCTGTGGAATCGCCTCATGAGCCGCGTGCGCGCGTCGGGCGAGCCGCAGAAGCTCTATCCGCGCCTGGGCATCGTGCTGCGCACGATGTACCTCGCCAAGCGCGTCCTCTCGCACCTGCGCGTCATGGACTTCTCGATCACGCCCGGCAAGACGGGCTACTACGCCTGGAAGATCGGCCTCGTCGGCCTGTGGCGCAAGCGCTTCACCCGGCGCCCGAACCGGCCCGACCGCACGAAGAAGCAGCCCGAGGTCAAGGTCGGCGTGCAGGTCATCTCGCCGGACGGCATGCGCGACGAGTAGGGCGGCGGGGCGGCGGCCACCCTCGGCCGCGCGCGGAACCTGCGGGCGCGCTAGCGCCTGCGCGCCGACCGTCGCAAGCGAGCGATATGCCTGCGCAAGTCGCTTGACGCCCTCTTCGATGCGGTCGTTCGTCACACCGGAGTAGGCGAGGCGAAGCGTGTTCTCGCCGCCCTCCAGCAGGAAGTCGGTGCCCTTGACGAACTGCACGCCGCGCTCGGTGGCGGCGCTGAACAGCGCGCTGACATCGCTGCCCGCGGGCAGCTGCACCCACATGAAGTAGCCGCCCTCGGGCGGCGTGTAGACGGCCTCGGGCAGGTGCTGCTGCAGCGCGGCGTCGAGCGTCGCGACGCGCTCGGCGAGCGCGGCCTTGACGGTCGCGATCGCGCCGTCGATCGCGCCCGACGCGCAGAACTCGTAGACGATGGCCTGAGCGACCATGTTCGGTGAGATGTACGTGTTCGTCGCCAGCTTGGCGATCTTCGCGATCAGGTCGGCCGGGCCGACGAGGTAGCCGACGCGGATGCCGGGGCAGACGGTCTTGGAGAACGACGAGGCGTAGACGACGCTGTCGCCGCGGTCCTGCTCGAGCATCGTCGGCAGGTCCTCGCCGCTGAAGCGGATGTGCCGGTAGGGGTCGTCCTCGAAGATCGTGAAGCCGTGCTGCGCGGCGAGCGCGAGCAGCTGGCTGCGCTTGTCCGCCGTCAGCGTGTAGCCGGCCGGGTTCTGGAAGTTCGGGATGATGTGGGCGAGCTTGGGGACGGTGCCGCCGGCGCACAGCTCGGCGAGCTCGTCGACGTCGATGCCGTCCTCGTGCAGCGAGACCATCCGCACGTCGGCGCCGTGCGAGCGCAGGTTCAGCAGCGTGCGGTCGTAGGTCGGCTTCTCGACGACGACGACGTCGCCGGCCGAGACGAGCGTCTCGAAGAGGAAGGCGTCGGCCTGCATGGAGCCGTTCGTGACGAGCACCTGCGCCTCGCCGACGCCGTGCTGCTCGGCGATCCAGCGGCGCAGGGGCACGTAGCCGATGCTCGTCCCGTACGCGGTCGCGCCGCCGGGGTCGTTCGTGAAGGCGCGCGTCGCCGCGTCGCGCAGCCCGTCGACGTCGACGATGTCAAGCGAAGGTGCGCCGCGGGCGAAGGAGATGGTGTCGGCCATGCCTTCGAAGATAGCGGGCGGCCTCCGGCCGGCGCCTGTGCGCGCGGGCGCCGGCCACAGGGGCGGCCCGTGCGCGCGCGGCTATCGTCACCGTCCGTGTCAGCGCTGTCGCCAGCGTCCTATGACTACCGCGACGTCGAGCCGGCCGATGCGCCGTTTCTCGTCGAGCTGCTGCGGTTCGCCCTCGGCTGGCGGATGGTCCCGCCGCCCGACGGCTCGCCGCTGCCGGTCGCGCTTCCGCCGCGGCCCTTCGACGACCTCGGCCGCCCCGGCGACGGCGGCGTGCTCGCGACGTACGAGGGCCTGCCGGCCGGCGCCTGCTGGTACCGGATCCTGCCGTCCGGACCGCCGCCGGCGGGCGTCGAGGACCCGGGCCCGGTCCCCGAGCTGACGATCGCCGTCCTGCCGCAGCATCGGGCGCATGGGCTCGGCGGCACGCTGCTGGACCGCTGCGTCGAACAGGCGCGCGCGGCGGGCCATCCGGCGATCGACCTCGTCGTCGAGCGCGACAACCCGGCCCGCGCGATGTACGAGCGGCGCGGCTTCGCGCCGCTGCCGCCGCCGGCCTCGGCGGACAGGATGCGCAAGCCGCTGGGCGCTCAGAACGCCGTCGCCAGCGCCAGCGGGTAGACGGGCCCCGACCCGCGGCGGCGCAGCTGGCCGCCGATCATCGCCAGCGTCCAGCCGCTGAGGCGGGCGTCGTCGAGCAGCAGGCACGGCTCGGGGGGCGGGTCGGCGGTCACGCGAAAGGCGCCGCGGACGTTGGCGGCCTGCTGCGCGGCGTTGGACATCTCGCGCTGCGGCGGCCGCTCGCCGGTGCGCTCGAGCAGATCGGCGAAGGGGATGCCGAGGGTCGCCGACAGGCGCCGCGCGAGATCCTCCACGACGCCCGGGTGGCGGGCCGACGGGACCGCCGCGATGTAGCGCACCGGCGGGCTCCACGACCGCACGAGGCGGTCGACGGCGTCGAGCAGCTCGTCGGAGAACGCGCCCTCGCGCAGCCCTGCCCGGACGACGGGCGCCCAGCCCCCGTCGCCCAGCCGCGCGAGCGCGCGCCCCTCCTCGACGACGACCTCGGCCGGGATCTTGCGCATGCGACCGTCGGCGTCGGGCGCCATCTTCTTCGTGTCGAGCGTCAGCGGCTGCGAGCGCAGGTGGTCGATCGCCTCGCGCACGAGGACCGCGTCCAGCGGCCCGTCGAAGCGCGGCCCGGTGCAGACCGAGCAGCGCCCGCAGTCGCGCGGGTCGGGGTCGTCGAGCTCCTCCTGCAGCGCGCGCATGAGGCAGCGCCCGTCGGCCCCGAAGCTCGCCATCGTCGCCTGCTCGCGGCGGCGCAGCGCCGTGATGTGCTCGTAGCGCTCGGCGTCGTAGGCCCAGTCGCTGCCGGGCTCGCGCACCCAGCGGCTGCCGTCGCGCGTCACGGCTCCTTCGACGTCGAGGACCTTCAGCATCGCGTCGATCCGGCCGCGGCCGAGGTTCACCATCGCCGTGAGCTCGGGCGTCGAGGCGCCCTGCGCGCCGACCGCGTCGAGATGCCCGAGCACGCGGTCGACGAGCTCGCGGCGCGGGAACGCCTGCTCGATGAAGAAGTCCTGGATGCGGCGGTCCTCGGCGCCGCGCAGCAGGACGACCTCGGCATGCTCGATCGCCCGGCCCGCGCGGCCGACCTGCTGGTAGTAGGCGATGACCGAGCCGGGCGCCTGGTAGTGAACGACGAAGCCGAGGTCGGGCTTGTCGTAGCCCATCCCAAGCGCGCTCGTCGCGACGACGCACTTCAGGTCGTTGGCGAGCAGGCGCTCCTCGACCGCGATCCGCCGCTCGGTGTCGATCTCGCCCGTGTAGGCCTCGGCGGCGATCCCGTGGGCGACGAGCCAGGCGGCGACCTGCTCGGCGTCGCGCTTGGTCAGCGTGTAGACGATCCCGGAGCCGGGAAGCTCGTCCAGCCAGGTCGCCAGCCAGGCCAGGCGGTCGGCCTGGCCGGGCAGCTCGACGACCTCGAAGCGCAGGCTCGTGCGGCCCAGCGGGCCGCGGTAGGCGACGAGCTGCGCGCCGCCGCGGCCCAGGCGCAGCTGCTCCTCGACGTCGGCGACGACGCGGTCGTTCGCCGTGGCCGTCGTGCAGAGCACGCCGACCCCGTCGGGCAGGCGCTCGAGCATCTCCGCGATGCGCCGGTAGTCGGGCCGGAAGTCGTGCCCCCAGTCGCTGATGCAGTGCGCCTCGTCGACGACGAGCAGCCCGACGCGCGCGGCGAACGCCGGCAGCATCCGCGCGCGGAACTGCGGGTTGTTGAGCCGCTCGGGACTGATCAGCAGCAGGTCGACGGCGTCGGCGTCCAGCAGCGCGGAGATCTCGCTCCACGCATCGCGGTTGGTCGAGTTGACGGTGTGCGCGCGGATGCCCAGCCGCCGCGCCGCGGCGATCTGGTTGCGCATGAGCGCAAGCAGCGGCGAGACGATGAGCGTCGGGCCGGCCGGGCGCGCGGGATCGGATCGCAGCAGCGCCGTCGCGATGAAGTAGACGGCCGACTTGCCCCAGCCGGTGCGCTGCACGCAGAGCACGCGCGCGCGATCCTCGACGAGGTCGGCGATGGCCTCGAGCTGATGCTCGCGAAACGTCGCCTCGCTGCCGGCGAGGTCCTGCAGGAGCGTGGTGGCGCGCGCGGCGAGCTCGGTCGACGGGGGCATGCATGGACTCTAGGTCCGCCGGCCGCGCGTTTCGCCCCCCGGCGCGGGTGCCGACGTTGACCAGCCTCTCCTAGCGCGCCTCGCCGTCCAGCATCCGCGCGACGAGCAGGCACACGTCGTCGGAGTTCTCGCGGTCGCGCAGCCCGCGCACGAGCGTGCGCGCGAGCAGCGCAGGATCGTCCTCGCGATGTGCGCGCAGCGCGGCGACGAGCCGCGCGATCCCCTCGTCGACGGACTCCAGGCGGCGCTCGACGAGCCCGTCGGTGTAGAGCAGCACGGTCGCGCCGGGCTCGAGGCGCAGCGCGCCCTCGCCGCGCGGCGAGAGGTCCGTCCGGAAGGAGTCCAGCGGCAGCGAACGGCCGTCCCACATGAGGCTCGGCTGCTCGCCGGGCGTCACGACGATCGGCGGCGGGTGGCCGGCGCAGGCGTAGCGCAGCCAGCCGGTGCGCAGATCGAGCTGCGCGACGACGAGCGTCGTCATGCGCCCGACGCCGTGCGCTCGCGAGTAGCGGTCCAGGGCGTCGAGCAACGCGCCCGGGCCGAGCCCCGTCGAGGCGAGTGCGCGCACGGCGCTGCGCAGCTGGCCCATCGTCGCCGCGGCGCCGATGCCGCGGCCGACGACGTCGCCGACGACGAGCGCGACCGCTTCGCCCTCCTCGCACCAGAAGGCGTCATACCAGTCGCCGCCGACCTCGAGGCCGCTGACGCCGGGCCGGTAGGAGACCTCGATCTGCAGGATGTCGGCCCGCGGCAGATCGCCCGACAGGAGGCTGCGCTGCAGCTCCTGCGCGATGTCGTGCTCCTCGCGGCGCGCCTTCATGAGCTCCTGCTCGTAGCGGCGCCGATCGGTGGCGTCGAAGACCGTCGTGCGCACGATCCGCGGCTGCCCGGCGTCGTCGGTGAGCAGGACGGAGTTGATGAGCGCCGGCAGGCGCGACCCGTCCGCGCGCACGACCTCGACCGCGATCTCGCGCACCGACCCCTGCATCATGAGCAGCGGCGCGACGTGCGTGTCGTAGTAGATGCGCCCGCCGGCCGTCAGCAGGTCGGGCAGGCGCAGCGCGCCGAGCATGTCCTCGCGCGAGCGTCCGGTCCAGCGCTCGAAGGTGCGGTTGACGCGCAGCAGCGTGCCGTCCAGCCGCGCGGACAGGTAGCCGCACGGAGCGTTCTCGAAGAGATCCTCTGCGGAGTCCTCGAGAAGCTCGTCGTCCTGTGTCACGGCGTCGCGAGGAACGCCCGAATCGCCGCGATCGTCTCCTCCGGCGCACTGAGGTTGGGGCAGTGGCCCGTGGCCCGCAGCCGCACGAGGCGGCTGTCGGCAAGCGATCGGTCGACGTACTCGCCGACGGCGTCGGGGGCGATCGCGTCCTGCGAGCACTGCATGACGAGGCTCGGCGTGCGGACCCGCCGCAGGTCGGCGCGGTTGTCGGACGTGAACGTCACGCGCGCGAAGTGCGACGCGATCCGCGGGTCGGTGCGGCAGAAGCTGTTCGTGAGCTCCTCGCCGAGCTCCGGGCGGTCGTCGTTGCCCATGATCACGGGCGCCATCGCGTTGGACCACCCGAGGTAGTTGCTGTCCAGCGACTCGAGCAGGCCCTCGATGTCCTCCCGCGAGAAGCCCCCGACGTAGTCCTCGTCGTCGATGTAGCGCGGCGACGGGCCGATGAGCACGAGCTTCGCGAAGCGCTCGGGCTCGGCCGCGGCCGCGAGCGCGCCCATCATCGAGGCCACGGAGTGCCCGACGAAGATGACGTCCTCGAGCCCGAGCTCGCGGCAGATCTCGAGCACGTCGTCGGCGTAGCCGTGCAGCGACTCGTAGCGCTCGAAGTCGTAGGCGGCGAGGTCGGAGTTGCCGGCGCCGACGTGATCGAGCAGCACGACGCGGTACTCGTCGGCGAAGGCCGGCCAGACGTAGCGCCACATGTTCTGGTCGCAGCCGAAGCCGTGCGCGAAGAGGATCGGCTGGGCGACCCGCGGTCCGTGCGTCACGACGTTGTTGCGCTGTACGGCGGTCATCGCTGCTCCTCCTTGCCGATCGGGCCGTCCACCAGCGGCAGGATGTTCAGCATCCCGGTCAACTCGAGGATGCGTCGAACGGGACGCTGAAGGTTGCCATGAACGGCGAACGTCCACGCCTCCCGCTCGATCTCGCGCAGGAGGGTGTCGAGCGCCTGGATGCCGGCGGAGCCCATGAACCGCAGCTCGGCGAGGTCGAGCAGGACCGGGCCGCCCGCGAGCTGGGTGCGCAGGGCGTCGACGAACTGCGCCGCGGTCGCGAGGTCCAGCTCGCCGGAGACCGACACGACCGTCCGCGCCGGCGTGCGCGCGACGTGCACCCCGAGTTGCGGGCTCTCGGGCACGCGCCCCCGGTCAGATGACACGCCAGGATCCCCCCGGATACCGCACCCTGTGAAGGTACACGGGCGCGCTGCTGTGCGTCTCGTGACAAGCCCGCCCGGGCCTTGAGGCGCTAGCCGCGGAGGATCTCGACCGCGATCTGCGCGACCTGCGTCGGCGTCCGCCCGACGCGCACGCCGACGGCCTCGAGCGCGTCGATCTTCGCCTGGCCGCCGCCGCTCGAGCCCGAGACGATGGCGCCGGCGTGGCCCATCGTCTTGCCGGGCGGCGCGGTCAGCCCCGCGACGTAGCCGACGACCGGCTTGCTGACGTGCTCGGCGATGTACGCCGCCGCCTCCTCCTCCGCCGAGCCGCCGATCTCGCCGCTCATGACGATCAGCTCGGTCTCGGGATCGGCCTCGAACAGGGCGACGATGTCGACGAACGAGGAGCCCGGGACCGGGTCGCCGCCGATGCCGACGATCGTCGAGTTGCCGAAGCCGCTCTGCGCCAGCTCGTTGCCGATCTGGTAGGTCAGGGTGCCCGAGCGCGACACGACGCCGACGTTGCCGGGCTTGAAGAACGCGGCCGGGATGATCCCGACGTTGGCCTTGCCGGGCGACAGCACGCCCGGGCAGTTGGGGCCGACGAGCCGCACGTCGGGGTTGCGCTTGAGCACGTTGAAGACCATGAGCTCGTCGTGCGCGGGGATGCCCTCGGTGATCGCGATGATCGTGGCGATGCCGGCATCCTCGGCCTCGAGGATCGAGTCGGCGGCGAAGCGCGGCGGGACGAAGATCATGGCGGTGTTCGCCGCGGTCTCGGCGACCGCCGCGCGGAAGGTGTTGAACACCGGAACGCCCTCGACGTCGTGGCCGCCCTTGCCGGGCGTGACGCCGGCGACGACCTTCGTGCCGTAGCGGCGGTTGTTCATCGCGTGGTAGCTGCCCTCGCGGCCGGTGAGGCCGGAGACCGCCAGGCGCGTGTCCTCGCCCACGAGGATGCTCATCGCGAGGACCCGCCTTCCGGCTCGACGCGGGCGACGGTCGAGCAATGGCGCGCTGTCATCGCGAGGACCCGCCTTCCGGCTCGACGCGGGCGACGGTCGAGCAATGGCGCGCGGTCATCGCGAGGGCCCGCCTTCCGCGCGCGCGAGCTCGACGACGCGGGCCGCGGCGCCGTCCATCGTCGCTTCGGGGTGCACGCCGGCGAGGTTGGCGTCGGCCAGCAGCTTGCGCGCCTCGACGTCGTTCGTCCCGTCCAGCCGCACGACGAACGGCACGGTCGGCTGCAGGATCTCGTAGGCCTCGATGAGCCCCTTGGCGACCTCGTCGCAGCGCGTGATGCCGCCGAAGACGTTGAACAGGACGGCCTTGACGTTGGGGTTGCTGAGGATGACCTCGACCGACGCGACGATCGCCTCGGCCTTCGCGCCGCCGCCGGCGTCGAGGAAGTTCGCCGGCGCGCCGCCGGCGTGGGCGACGACGTCGAGCGTCGACATCACGAGCCCGGCTCCGTTGCCGAAGATGCCGATGTCGCCGTCGAGCTTGACGTAGGTCAGGCCGCGCTCGGCGGCCATCGCCTCCTGCGGGTCGGCGTTCGTCGCGTCGTCCAGGCGCGCGTTGTCGGGGTGGCGGAACATCGAGTTGCCGTCGAGCGTCACCTTGGCGTCGAGCGCCATGACCTTGCGCTCGGGCGTGATGACGAGCGGGTTGATCTCGACGAGCGTCGCGTCCTCGCGCGTGAAGACCTCGTAGAGCTTGGCGAGCATGTCGCCGACCGCCCGCACGACGTCGGCTTCGACGCCGGCCTCATAGGCCAGGCGACGCCCGTGGAAGGGGTGAAAGCCGACGAGCGGATCGATGTGCACCATCGCCAGCGCTTCGGGGTGCTCGGCGGCGACCTGCTCGATCTCCATGCCGCCCTGCGTCGAGAGCATGACGAGCGGCGCCTTCGCGGAGCGGTCGAAGACGACGGCGGCGTAGAGCTCGGCCGCGATGTCGGTCGCCTGCTGGATCCACAGCTCGTGCACGACGTGCCCGCGGATGTCCATCCCGAGGATCGCCTGCGCGTACTCGCGCACCTCGTCGAGCGTGTCGGCGATCTTGATGCCGCCCGCCTTGCCGCGCCCGCCGACCTTCACCTGCGCCTTGACGACGACCGGGCAGCCGATCTGCTCGGCGGCGGCGACGGCCTCGTCGACGGTCGACGCCTCCTTTCCGGCGAAGAGCGGCACGTGGTGACGCGCCAACACCTGCTTGCCCTTGTACTCGAGAAGGTCCATCGGCGCCGCCACAATAGTTGACCCGCCGCGGGGACGCGGTCGTTGTGGCTCGCAAGCTCCTATCATGGCGCCCCTCATGGCGCTCCCCAAGCAGATCACGCTGGTCACCTTCGACGTCTACGGCACGCTGATCGACTGGGAGCAGGGCATCTTCGATGCGTTCCAGAAGGAGGCCGCGCGCGATGGGTTCACGATCGATCGCGACGAGCTCATCACGAACTTCCACGAGATCTCGCGCCAGATCGAGTCGGGCTCCTACGAGCTGTACGCCGAGGTGCTGCGCCGCACGGCGGTCGAGATCTCCAAGCGCCTGGAGTGGCCGCTGGAGCCCTCGCGCTCGGGCTTTCTGCCCGACAGCGTGCAGCGCTGGGCGCCGTTCAAGGAGGCCAACGCCCAGCTCAACAAGGCGACCAAGCAGTTCAAGACCGGCCTCGTCTCGAACATCGACGACAAGCTGCTCGGTCAGACGCGGCGCCACATCCCGCACGACTTCGACCTCGTCGTCACCGCCCAGCAGGTGCGCTCCTACAAGCCCGACCTGGCGCACTTCACCGAGTGCGCGCGCAGGGTCGGGTCCAAGAAGGGCTGGGTGCACATCTCGTCGAGCTACTACCACGACGTCGACCCCTGCCTGAAGAACAAGATCCCCGTCATCTGGGTCAACCGCCACAAGGAGCAGCTCGAGACGGGGCAGAAGAAGCCGACCGCCGAGGTCAAGAACCTGCTCGAGGCGCTCCGGCTGCTCGCCGGCTGAGGGATGCCGTGCGGGTCGTCGGCCTGCACAGCGACGTGCTCGTCGCGACGAGCCGCGTCTGGCAGACGACGTGCACGATCGTGCGCAACGGCGCCGAGTGCTTCGTCGTCGACTCGCCGGTCTATCCCGACGAGCTGGAGGTCCTGCCGGCCGTGCTCGAGCACGCCGGCTTCGCGCTGTCGGGCCTGCTGGCCACGCACGCCGACTGGGATCACCTGCTCGGCCGGCTGGCCTTCCCGGCCGCCGCGCTGGGCGTCTGCGAGACGACGGCCGCGCGGCTGACCGCCGATCCGGGCGCCGCGGCGCGCGAGCTGCGCGCGTTCGACGGCGAGCACTACCTCGAGCGCCCGGCGCCGCTGTCGCTCGGGCAGGTCCAGTCGCTGCCGGTTCCCGGGCACTGCGAGATCGGCGACGAGCAGCTTGAGCTGCATCCCGCCGACGGCCATACCGCCGACGGCATGGCGCTGTGGATCGGCTGGGCGCGGGTGCTGGTGTGCGGGGACTACCTCTCCTCGGTCGAGATCGCGATGCTCTCGCCGGGAGGCTCGCGCGACGCGTACATCGCGACGCTGCGGCGCCTGGAGCCGCTCGTCGCCGCGGCGGCGTACGTCGTGCCCGGGCACGGCGAGGTGCTGCAGGGCGCGCGCGCGGCGGCGATCCTGCGCGAGGATCTCAACTACCTCGCCAAGCTGCCCGACGCCGAGCTGCCGATGGCGCGCCGCTCGCCCGCGCAGCAGGCGATCCACAGGGCCAACGTGGAGCGCGTGAGGAGCGGCGCGTGATCGCGCACGTCGCGCTTGAGCTGCGCGCGTCCGACGCCGAGGAGTGCGTGCGCTTCTGGGCGCTGCTGGGCTTCGAGCGCGTCGCGCCGCCGGCGGCGCTCGCGGCGCGCGCGGCCTGGGTGCAGGCCGGCGCGACGCAGGTGCACCTGCTCTTCGTCGACCCGCCGGTCGTCCCGCACGAGGGCCACGTCGCGGTCGTCGTGGAGGACTTCGCCGCGACCGTCGCGTCGCTGCACGAGCAGGGCTTCGAGCCCCAGGAGCGCCGCGAGCACTGGGGCTCGCCGCGGGCGTTCGTGCGCTCCCCGGCGGGGCACCGGGTGGAGCTCATGGCGTTCGCGCCGCCGGCGGGCCCGCGCGCGAGCGCGTGAGCGCTCTTACGCCGGTCTTACGCACACGAGCGTTCAACTTACGAGACGTTGAAATCGCCGCCCTACCGTAGTGCGCTATGACTGACGAGTCGCCTCAGAGGCGGTCGGGTTCCGGCCGCCTCTGGACTGATCCGCGCGAGGAGGACGAGCACACGCACTGGCTCGCGCCGAGGGCCGCCGCCACGGCGAGCGCCCCGCGCCCGGACGACGGCGACTGGGAGCCGCCGGCCGCACCGCCGCCGCGCCAGCGGCTGTGGCCGCTCGTCGCGATCGGGACGCTCATCGCGATCGTCCTGTTCGGCACCGGCGTGCTCGGCGCTCGACTGCTGCGCGACGACGCGTCGTCGCCCGCCGGCGCCGCGCTGCCGGCGGCGCCCGGCGCCGTCGCGCCCGACGCCCGAGCGCGGGCGCTGCGCGACATCTACGCAAGCACCAGCCCGAGCGTCGTCTCGGTGAGCGTCCGCGAGGGCGCCGGCGGCGCCGCGAGCGGCACCGGCTTCGTCGTCGACCGCGGCGGCATCATCGTCACGAACGCCCACGTCGTGGCCGGCGCGACGCAGGTGCAGGTGCGCTTCGACGACCGCGGCGCGAACGTCGACGCCGACGTGCTCGGCAGCGACCAGTCCTCCGACCTCGCGGTCCTGCGCGTGGACGCGTCGAGGACCGAGAGCCTCACGCCGCTCGCGCTGGCCGACTCCGACAGCGTGAAGGTCGGCGACCTCGCGGTCGCGATCGGCTACCCGCTCGGCCTGGACCGCACGATCACGGCCGGCATCGTGTCCGGCGTCGGACGCGCGATCCGGGCGCCCAACGGCTTCTCGATCGACAAGGTCATCCAGACCGACGCCCCGATCAACCCCGGCAACTCCGGCGGCCCGCTGCTCGACGCGGCCGGTCGCGTGATCGGCGTCAACTCGCAGATCGCGACCGCCGGCGGCGGGCAGGGCAACGTCGGCATCGGCTTCGCCGTCCCCTCCAACACCGTCCGGCAGGTCGTGCCGCGGCTGCGCAGCGGCGCCACGATCGCCCGCGCCTACCTGGGCATCTCGTCGAGCCCGAGCACGGTCGGCCGGGGCGCGACGATCGGAGACGTCATCGCGGGCGGTCCCGCCGATCGCGCCGGGGTGCGTCTCGGCGACACCGTGATCGGCGTCGACGGCAAGGCGGTCAGCGTGCCGGAGGACATCAGCGCGGCGATCGAGACCAGGCGCCCCGGCGACACGATCGAGCTCGTCGTCCGCCGCGCGGGCGCCGAGCGCTCGCTGCGCGTGCGGCTCGGCACGCGCCCGGAGAGCGCCTCCGGCGCGTCGACCCCGGGGCCGTGACGCGCCACCGCCACCCGCAGGCGCCGGCGCGCCGCGACCGCCGGGCGCGCGATCCGCGGGCACCCGCCGCGCGCGTGCGTCGAGGGCGGGCATGAGCTTCGCCGCGCCGCTCTTCTTGCTCGGCCTGCTGCTCGTGCCGCTCGCCGTCGTGGCCTACCTGCGCCACGAAGGCCGCCGCCGCGCCGCCGCCGCGGCGTTCGCGTCGCCCGCGGTGCGCGCCTCCGTGATCCCGCGCGAGCCCGGCTGGCGGCGCCACGTGCCGCTCGTCGCCTACGGCCTGGCGCTGACGATCCTCGTGCTCGCCCTCGCCAGGCCGCAGACGACCGTCGCGGTCCCGGTCGAGCGGGCCTCGATCATGCTCACGACCGATCACTCGGGCTCGATGCAGGCGACCGACGTCCCGCCGAGCCGCCTCGCCGCCGCGCGCGCCGCCGCCGCCAGGTTCCTCGAGCAGGTCCCGCCCGCGGTGCGCGTCGGGCTCGTCGCCTTCAACCAGGACGCGCGCGTGGCCGAGAGCCCCACGACCGACCGCGCCGCCGTGCGCACGGCGCTCGACGCGCTGGCGCCCAGCGGCGGCACGGCGACCGGCGAGGCGCTCGCCGTCTCCCTGGGCATCCTCGCGCGCCAGACCGACCCGGCCGGGATCCGCGTGCCGTCGGCGATCATCCTGCTCTCCGACGGGACCTCCGTGAAGGGCCGCCCGCCGCAGGACGTCGCGCGGCGCGCCAAGGAGCTGAAGATCCCGATCTACACCGTCACGCTCGGGACCCCGAGCGGGACGATCCAGGTCCAGCGCTCCGACGGCACGACGGACACCGTGCCCGTGCCCCCCGACCCGAACGAGAGCAGGGAGGTCGCCGAGCTCTCCGGCGGGCGCGCGTACACCGCCGAGACGGCGCAGAACCTCGGCGCCGTCTACGAGGAGCTCGGCTCGCGGATCGGCTATCGCGACGAGCCGCGCGAGGTCACCGCGGCGTTCAGCGGCGGCGCGTTCGGGCTGCTGGCGCTCGGCGCCGGCCTGTCACTGCTCTGGTTTCGCAGGCTTGTCTAGAAAGGACGGCAACGACCCACGATGAACAGCCCCACCAACCACCTGTCAGGCCCCCTCGACGACGACGGGCGCTCCCCGCGCCAGGTCCTCGAGGAGGTGCTCTACGAGGTCAAGCGGGTCATCGTCGGTCAGGACGCGATGCTCGAGCGCCTGCTCGTCGCGCTCCTCGCCGGCGGCCACGTCCTGCTCGAGGGCGTTCCCGGCCTCGCCAAGACGCTGACCGTGCGCACGCTCGCCGACGTCATGGGCGGGTCGTTTCGCCGCATCCAGTTCACCCCCGACCTCGTGCCCGCCGACCTCGTCGGCACGCGGATCTACCGTCCCGACACTGGGCGCTTCGACACCGAGCTCGGGCCGGTCTTCGGCAACTTCCTGCTCGCCGACGAGATCAACCGCGCGCCGGCCAAGGTGCAGTCGGCGCTGCTTGAGGTCATGCAGGAGCACCAGGTCACGATCGGCACCGAGAGCTACGCGGTGCCGCACCCGTTCCTCGTGCTCGCGACGCAGAACCCGATCGAGTCCGAGGGCACGTACCCGCTGCCGGAGGCGCAGATCGACCGCTTCCTGTTCAAGGTGCTCGTCGACTACCCGACGCTCGGCGAGGAGGCGTCGGTCGTCGGGCGCTCGCTGCGGCCGCCCGAGCGGGTCGCCGTGCGCCTCTCGATGTCCGACCTCGAGCGCTTCCAGCGTATGTCGCGCGAGATCTTCGTCGACCGCGAGGTCGTCTCCTACGCGGTCGCGCTCGTCGACGGGACGCGCCACCCCGAGCGCTACGGGCTGCCCGACCTGCGCGAGCTCGTCCAGTACGGCTCGAGCCCGCGCGGTGCGATCGGCATGGTGCAGGCCGGGCAGGCGCTGGCGATGCTGCGCGGGCGCCGGCACGTGCTCGTCGACGACGTCGTCGACCTCGCGCGCGACGTGCTGCGCCACCGCCTCGTGCTCTCCTACGACGCGCTCTCGGACGGCGTCAGCGCCGACGACATCCTCGACCGCGTCCTGGCGGCGATCACCCCGGCCGGCGCCGTCGCGCGGCCCGGCGACGCCGAGACCGACGCCGCCTAGCGCCGCGATGCCGGCGATCGACGACTCCGAGGGCCGGGTGGTGCGCTGATGCCCGCGCCGCGCACCGCGCTGCGCGTCCCGCCCGCGCGCCAGGGGCCGGGACCGATCCCGGCGGCGCTCGTCGACACGCTCGCCCTGTCGATCGCGCGCCGCGGCGCCGGTTCGCTGCCGGGCGACCGGCTGGCGCCGGGCGTCGGCAGCGGGACCGAGCTCGCCCAGCTGCGCCCCTATCAGCTCGGCGACGACGTGCGCCAGCTGGACCCCGGCGCGAGCGCGCGCACGGGGGTCGCGCACGTGCGCCTGCAGGTACCCGAGCGGATCCTCACGACGTGGCTCGTGCTCGACCTGTCGGCGTCGATGGCGTTCGGCACGGCCGACCGGTTGAAGTCCGACGTCGCCGAGGGCGTCGCCCAGGTCGTCGGACGTGCGGCGACGCGCCACGGCGGCCGCCTCGCCGTGCTGACCGCCGGCGGGGCGGAGAAGGTGCTCCCGCCGCGCGGCGGCCCGCACGCGAAGATCGGCCTCAAGCGGCTGCTCGAGGAGGGCGTCGCGGTCGACGGCGCGGCCGACCGCGGCCTCGCGCCCGTCCTGCACAAGGCCGGCCGGCTCGCGCGCCAGCCCGGGCTCGTCGTCGTCGTCTCGGACTTCCGCGGCGAGCTGGACTGGCACAAGCCGCTGCGGGCGATCGGCGCGCGCCACGGGCTGGTCGCCGTCGAGATCCGCGATCCGCGCGAGGAGCGCCTGGAGCCGGCCGGGCGCCTGGCGCTCGTCGACCCCGAGACGGGCCGCCTCGTCGAGGTCGACACGTCGCGCCGGCGCCTGCGCGAGCGCTTCGCCGCGGCCGCCGCGCAGGAGCGCGCGGAGGTCGCCGGCGTGCTGCGCGCGGCCGGCGCCGATCACGTCGTGCTGTCGACGAGCGGCGACTGGCTGCGGGCCCTGGGGCGGGCGCTGCGATGAGCTTCGCGTCGCCGATCGCCCTGCTGTGCCTGTTCGCCGTGCCGCTGGCGGTGCTCGTGCACGTCGCCGCGGGCCGGCGCAGGCGGCGCTACCCCGTGCGCTTCCCCGCTCTGGCGACGCTCGCCGCCGTCGCCGCGCCCGAGCCGCGCTGGCGGCGCCACCTGCCGTTCGGGCTGCTCGCGCTCGCGCTCGCCGCGCTGGCGATCTCGCTCGCGCGGCCCGAGACGACCGTGCAGGTCCCGGTCGAGCGCGCGTCGGTCGTGCTCGTCACCGACGTGTCGCGCTCGATGTCGGCGACCGACGTCAGCCCGACGCGGCTGGAGGCGGCGCGGCGCGCGGCCCAGAGCTTCCTGGACCGGGTTCCCGACGAGCTGCGCGTCGGGCTCGTCGCGTTCTCGGACTCCGCGCTGACGCTGCAGACGCCGACGACCGACCACGCCGCGCTGTCGTCGGTGCTGCAGACGCTCGAGCCGATCTCCGGCACGGCCACCGGGGCGGGCCTGGAGACCGCGCTCGGCGACCTGCAGGTCCGCGGCGCAGACGCCGCCACGCGCCGCCCGCCGGCGGCGATCGTGCTGCTCTCCGACGGGTCGGCGACCGACGGCGCCGCCGCCGACAACGTCGCCGCCGAGGCCCGCGAGCTGCGCGTGCCGATCTACACGGTGGCGCTCGGCACGCCGGGCGGCACGATCGAGCTCGGCGGCCGCACGCTCAGCGTGCCGCCGGACACCGAGGCGCTGCGGCGGATCGCCTCGGCGTCGGGCGGCGAGGCGTTCCGCGCCGAGGACGCAGACCAGCTCGACGCCGTCTATGACCGCCTCGGCTCGCAGATCGGCACCGAGCCCGACAGGCAGGAGATCACCGCCTGGTTCGCGGGGGCGGCGCTGCTGGCGCTCGGAGCCGCGCTGGCGAGCTCGCTGCGCATGGGTGGGCGGCTGCCGTAGCGCTCGCCCGGCGCCAGTGTCCGCGCGCCACCTGGTCTGGGCTCCGAATGGCGCCGGATGCCCCGGGTACACCGGCCTCCACGAACGCAACAGGAGGCACGCGCATGAGCGTCATCGAGGAGTCCATCGAGGTCAACGCAGCGATCAGCACGGTGTACAACCAATGGACGCAGTTCGAGGAGTTCCCGCGGTTCATGGAGGGCGTCGACGAGGTCCGCCAGCTCGACGACACCCACCTGCACTGGGTCGCGAGCTTCGGTGGCTCCCAGCACGAGTGGGACGCCGTCATCGTCGAGCAGCAGCCCGACCGGCGCATCGCCTGGGGCAACACCGACGGCAAGGACAACGCCGGCGTCGTCACGTTCGAGCGCATCGACGAGCAGACCACCCGCGTCGACGTCCAGCTCGACTTCGTGCCCGAGGGGATCAAGGAGAAGGTCGGGGCCGCGTTCGGCGCGGCAGACCGCCGCGTGCAGGGCGATCTGGAGCGCTTCAAGGAGCTCGTCGAGGCGCGCGGCGTGGAGACCGGCGCCTGGCGCGGAGAGGTGTCGCAGGCCTGAGCGGGCGGCGGGCGGCGGGGTCAGTCCAGCGCGCGACCGAGGAACAGATCGCGCCCCTCGCCGCCCTTGGAGCGGGGTGAGAACCCGTGCCGCTCGTACAGGGCAAGCGCCGGGGCGTTGGCCTCGTTGCAGTCCAGCTCGATGCGCCGCGCGCCGCGTGCCTTCGCGCGCTCGAGCGCGAACCGCACGAGGGCATCGCCGACGCCGGACCGGCGGGCCTCCTCGAAGACGAAGACATCCTCCAGCCAGGCGTCCGGAGCGGCCATCCAGACGCTGAGGCGAAAGCGCAGCTGCAGGACGCCGCAGGGAGACGCCGCATCGCCGATCGCGGCGAGCAGGAACTCCGTCTCGCGATCTTCGAGCAGGCGCTCGACCGAGGCGATGAACGCGTTCTCCGACGGCCAGTCGCAGTTCATGTGATCGCGGAACGCCACGAGCAGGCGCCCGACGAGCTCGGCCTCGACCTCGTCGGCCTGAGCACGCCACGTGCGGATCTCGTTGGCCTGGCTCATCTGTGGCGATAGGTTAGGGCCTTGAGCGACGTGACCGATCTGCTCGAGGCGCTCTCCGGCTACGCGTGGCCGGTCGTGCTCGGCGTGATCGTCTGGCGGCTGCTGCCGACGATCCGTGAGGTCATCAACTCGCGCGGGTTCACGATCAAGGCCGGCAGCACGGAGATCACGGTGCAGCAGGCATCCGACCAGATGCTCGACCGCGTCGAGGATCTGCGCGAGCAGCTCTCTGCGTTGAAGGCCCAGGTCGGCGGGGCGGGTGGCGGCGCTACGCGCGAGATCGCCCCCGCCGCGAGCGGCGTGGAGCGGTTGCGGCGGGTGCTCTGGGTCGACGACCACCCCGAGAACAACGCCTACGAGGTCGAGGCGCTGCAGCGCAAGGGCGTCGCGGTTGCGCTCGCGCGCTCGACCGCCGAGGGCCTGCGCGCCGCCTCGGACGAGCTCTTCGACGCGATCGTCACCGACATGGGCCGCAAGGAGGACGGCCGGGACCGCCCGGACGCCGGCATGGAGCTCATCGAGGAGCTTCGCGAGCGCGAGGTGCCGGCCCCGGTCGTCGTCTACGCGTCGGCGCAGGCGGTGCACCGCACGCGCGAGCGCTTCGAGGGTGCGGGTGCGCAGGGAACGGCATCGGCGACCGAGCTGCTGGAGATGCTCGGCACGCTCGGCGGCGCACCCGACGGCGCGCCGCTCGGGCGCAGCGGCGGTTCGGAACCGTCATCGTGACGCCGTGGCAGCCGCGTGCCGAGCGTCGTGCCGGGCCGCGTCGTCAGCTCAGGTCGAGCTCGTGGGCCGCCATGCTCCGCTGGGCAGGTCGTGGCCTTGGTCCAGCGCGCTGTCGCCGGCGGGCGCATACGTCATGTGCTTGGCCAGCGCCTCCGCGTACATGACGTCGCGGCGCTTGCCGAGCCGCTTGGCGAGCTTGTCGGCGCGCTGGAACAGCTCCTCCGGGATCTCGATCGTGAGCTGCGGCGCCGCGCTCGGGATCCCGCCGCGGCTGCGCAGCGATCCCGCCGTCGCGCTCTTGTTGACCTCGACGTAGCGGTCGATCGCCTCGGCATAGAGCTCGTCGATCTGCGTGCCGAGCTCCTGAGCCCGCGTGGCGGCTCGCTGGAGCAACTCGTCGGGCAGCTTGACTCGGACGCGCGGCATGGCGCTCGACACTAGCGAGGATCGCGGCGGGACGGCCGCACCAGCGCCGCAGGGCATGAACGACTGACGACCGAGCGCGGCCCGATCGCTTCGCCGTCAGGTGTGCATGCCATGCACGAACATCCGACGGATGGACGCGGCACGTTCGTCGAGGCGTCAGTTGCACATGCGGCGGGGCGCCGCGGGGCGCGACGGGGCGCCGCGGGGCGCCGCGGGGCGCGACGCGGCGCGGCGGGGCACGACGCGACGGGGCGCGACGGGGCACGACGCGGCGCGGCGCCCGTGCTCGCCCGGCGGACGCGCTACGGGTCGCGGATCACCGCGAGCACGTCTCCGCTGCGCACGACGTCGCCCTCGGAGATCGGCAGCTCGGCGATCACGCCGGCCTTGTGGGCGGTGATCTCGTTCTCCATCTTCATCGCCTCGATGATCGTGACGACCTCGCCCTCGACGACCTGCTGGCCGGCCTTGACGGGGATCTTCCAGACGTTGCCCTGCATCGGCGAGGCGAGCGCGTCGCTGCCGTGGCCGTTGTCGCGGGACCTGCGCTCGCGCGCGGCGCGGGTGGGCCGCTTGGCGGCTCCGTCGCCGGCCCGGTCCGCTGCCGGCGCGCCGGCGAGCCCGCCGGCCGGACCGATCACGCGGACGTCGAACCGGCGCCCGGAGACCTCCACCGTGTAGGTCTGCTCGACGGCGTCCTCGTCGTCCTCGTCGTCGCCGGCGTCGTCGCGCGCCGAGCCCGCGGCGCCCGACGCGGTCGACGTCAGCCATGCGGCGTCCTCGAGCAGGTCGCGGCAGGTCTCGCCGCGCGCCCACTGCTCGGTCGCCAGCAGCGCGCGGTGAAACGGGATGAGCGTCGTGAGGCCGCCGATCTCGTACTCGGCCAGCGCGCGCAGCATGCGCCTCGTCGCCTGCTCGCGATCGGCGTCCCAGACGACGAGCTTGGCGACCATCGGGTCGTACACGGGGGAGACCTCGCTGCCGGCGCGCACCCCCGAGTCGACGCGCACGCCGGGACCGCTGGGCTCGACGTAGGAGCCGATCCGCCCCGGCGCGGGGGCGAACTTCCGCGCCGCGTCCTCGGCGTTGATGCGGCACTCGATCGCATGCCCGCGCAGCACGACGTCGTCCTGGGTCAGCGAGAGCCGCTCGCCGGCCGCCACGCGGATGCCCTCCTTGACGATGTCGATCCCGCTCGTCATCTCCGTCACGCAGTGCTCGACCTGCACCCGCGTGTTCATCTCCAGGAAGAAGTAGTCGCCGGCCTCGGCGTCGAGCAGCCCCTCGACGGTCCCCGCGCCGCGGTACTCGACCGCCCGTGCGGCGTCGACGGCGATCGTGCCGATCCGCTCGCGAAGCGCGTCGTCGACGATCCACGCCGGCGCCGGCGACTCCTCGACGAGCTTCTGATGGCGGCGCTGGATCGAGCAGTCGCGCTCGCCGAGATGGATCGTGGAGCCGTGGCCGTCGGCGAGCACCTGCACCTCGACGTGGCGCGGGTCGGGCAGGTAGCGCTCGAGGTAGACCGTCGCATCGGAGAAGAACTTCTCGCCCTCGCGCGCGGCCCCCTCGAAGGCGTCCTGCAGCTGCTCGGGGGTCAGCGCGACGCGAAAGCCCTTGCCGCCGCCGCCGCCCGCCGCCTTCACGGCGACCGGATAGCCGATCTCCTCGGAGGCGATGCGCTGGGCGTCTCGCAGCGTGTCGACGGGCTCGACCGTGCCGGGCACGATCGGCACCCCGGCGTCGCGCATGAGCTCGCGGGCGCGCGTCTTGGATCCCATCGCGTCGATCGCGCTCGCCGGCGGCCCGACGAAGACGATCCCGGCCTCCTCGCAGGCGCGCGCGAAGGCGGCGTTCTCGGCGAGGAACCCGTAGCCGGGGTGGATCGCCTCGGCGCCCGAGCGCTGCGCGGCGTCGAGGATCCGCTCGACGCTGAGGTAGCTCTCGGCCGGCGTCGCCGGTCCGAGCAGGTAGGCCTCGCCCGCCCGCGCGACGTGCGGGGCGTCGCGGTCCAGCTCGGAGTACACCGCGACCGAGCCCACGCCGAGCTCGTCGAGCGCGCGGATGATCCGGACCGCGATCTCGCCGCGGTTGGCGATGAGGACTTTCGAGAACATGGCGATGGCGGCTGGGCGCCGCAGGCTCGTCGAGGCACCCAGGATACGCGCGTGGCGCCCCGCTTCAGGTAGCGCCTAGCCCGACCGGCCCCAGGGCTCGCGCGCGTCGGGCGCGTGCCCGGTCGCCTCCAGCAGCGAGGCCCGCGCCCACGGCGACGGGCCCGCGGGCGGCGGCGGGGCGGGCGTCGGCGCCGTGTCGCGCATGAACCGCTCGAGCGCCGCGACGACGGCCGCGGCCTCCTCGGGCGAGGCGGCCGGCGCGACGATGCGCAGCTGCGGGCGGCGGTTCACCGCCACGAGGTCTAGCAGATCATCCCCGCGCCGACCGTGTCGTTCGTCGCCTCGTCGATGAGGATGAACGCCCCGGTGGCGCGGTTGCTGGCGTAGGCGTCGAAGGCCATCGGCTTGGAGGTGCGCAGCCGCACGCGGCCGATCTCGTTGAGGGCCAGCTCGTCGACCGCCGCGTCGGGCGAGAGCGTGTGCACGTCGACGTGGTCGACGACCTCGTCGACGATCGCCCGGGCGCTGTGCGTGGCGTGCTTGATCGTGTAGCGCCCGCCGGCCCGCAGCGGCGCGTCGGTCATCCAGCAGACGGTCGCCTCGAGCTCGCGGGCGAGCTGCGGCGCGTTGGCGGGGTGGCAGATGATGTCGCCGCGCGAGACGTCGAGGTCGTCCTCGAGCAGGACCGTGACGGACATCCCCGCGACGGCGGCGTCGAGCGGCCCGTCGTACGTGTCGATCCGCGCGATCCGCGTGGTGCGTCCCGACGGCAGGACGAGCACCTCGTCGCCGGGGCGCAGGATGCCGCCGGCGACCTGCCCCGCGTAGCCGCGGTAGTCGGTGGCGTGGTCGCGCACGACCCACTGGACGGGAAAGCGCGCGTCGTCGAGGTTGCGGTCGTCGGCGACCTGGACGCGCTCGAGGTGCTCGAGCAGGGGCGGGCCGGCGTACCACGGCGTGCGCTCCGAGCGCTCGACGACGTTGTCGCCGTTCTTGGCGCTGATCGGGATGTAGACGATGTCGCGGGCGCCCAGGCCGCGCGCGAAGTCCGCGAAGTCGCGCACGATCGCGTCGAAGGTCTCCTCGGCGAAGTCGACGAGGTCCATCTTGTTGACCGCGACGACGAGGTGCGGGATGCCCAGCAGCGCGGAGATGTAGGCGTGGCGCTTGGACTGCTCGAGCACGCCCTTGCGAGCGTCGACGAGGATCACCGCGAGGTCGGCCGTGGACGCGCCGGTGACCATGTTGCGCGTGTACTGCACGTGGCCGGGGGTGTCGGCGATGATGAACGTGCGGCGGGCCGTCGCGAAGTAGCGGTAGGCCACGTCGATCGTGATGCCCTGCTCGCGCTCGGCGCGCAGGCCGTCGACGAGCAGCGACAGGTCGACGACGTCGCCCCCGCCGCGCCGCTTGGAGGCCTCCTCGACGTGCGCGAGCTGGTCGGTGAGGACCTGCTTGGCGTCGAACAGCAGGCGTCCGATCAGCGTGGACTTGCCGTCGTCGACGGAGCCGGCGGTCGCGAGGCGCAGCAGGTCGGCCTGTGCGAGGGCCATCAGGCGTCCCGGGCGTGCATCAGAAGTAGCCGGCGACCTTGCGGTCTTCCATGGCGGCTTCGGTGGCGCGGTCGTCGGCGCGCGTCTCGCCGCGCTCGGTGATGCGGGTGGCGGCGATCTCGCGCACGACGGTGTCGAGGTCGGCGGCGGTCGAGCGGACCGCGCCGGTGCAGCTCATGTCGCCGACGGTGCGGTAGCGCACGGAGGTCCTGAACGGCTGCTCGCCGTCGACGAGCTGCACGTGGTCGCTCGTCGCGTAGAGCATGCCGTCGCGGGCGAAGACCTCGCGCCGGTGGGCGAAGTAGATCGAGGGCACCTCGAGCCGTTCGGCGGCGAGGTACTCCCAGACGTCGAGCTCGGTCCAGTTGGAGATCGGGAACACGCGCACGCTCTCGCCGCGGTGGATGCGCCCGTTGTAGATGTTCCACAGCTCGGGGCGCTGGTTCTTGGGGTCCCAGCCGCCGAAGTCGTCGCGGAAGCTGAAGATGCGCTCCTTGGCGCGGGCGCGCTCCTCGTCGCGGCGCGCGCCGCCGAAGCAGGCGTCGAAGCCGTGCTCGGCGATCGCGTCCAGCAGCGTCGTGGTCTGCAGCCGGTTGCGTGACGCGCGCGGACCGGTCTCCTCGCGCACCCTGCCCTGGTCGATGGAGTCCTGCACCGAGGCGACGATGAGCCGCTCGCCGAGCTCGGCGACGCGGCGGTCGCGAAACGCGATGACCTCGGGGAAGTTGTGGCCGGTGTCGACGTGCATCAGCGGAAACGGGAACGGGCCGGGGCGAAACGCCTTCTCGGCGAGTCGCAGCAGCACGATCGAGTCCTTGCCGCCGCTGAACAGCAGCACGGGCCGGGAGAGCTCGGCGGCGACCTCGCGCATGACGTGGATCGCCTCGGACTCGAGCTGCTGCAGATGCGTCAGGCGGGTCGCGGTGGCGCGCATGCTCACGCGGGCACCGGCTCGGGCTCGCGGGCGGCCTCGGGCTCGAGCGCGGCCAGCGGCTCGAGCTCGAGCTCGAGCTCCAGCCGCGCCGGCGCCGGCATCGGCGAGCGGCCGCGCAGCAGCGCGTAGGCGCCGACCCCGACGAGCGCCGGGATCCCGACGAGCGCCGTCGCGGGCACCGCGACGCCGGCCTTGCTCAGCACGCCCAGCGCGGAGCCCAGCAGCACGCAGCCGAGCACCGGGCGCAGCACGTCGGCCGGCACATGGGCGATGAGCTGCGTGCCGATCCACACGCCCGGCAGCGACCCCACCAGGATCGTGGCCATCAGCAGGAAGTCGACGTTGCCCGACACGATGTGCGCGAACCCCGCGACCCACAGCAGGATTGCCGCGTGAAAGACGTCGGTCCCGACGACGCGGTGCGGCGTCAGCTGAAAGACGAGGATCAGCGCCAGCCCGATCAGCGCGCCGCTGCCGACCGACGTCACCCCGAGGATGAGGCCCAGGACGGCGCCGATCGCCACCGCGGTGAGCTTCGTGCGCCGCGTCTGCGCCACGCTGTGGCGCTCGCGCGCGACGAGCGCGGGCATGAACAGCGCCCGCCCGAGGATCGTGACCGCGACGATCACCAGCGCGACCGCGATCGACCCCAGCAGGACCGGCTCGAAGCTCTTGCCGTAGGTCGTGTGCAGCCGATCGAGCAGCCACACGCCGACGAGCGCGCCGGGCACGCTGCCGACCGCGAGCCACATCGAGACGCCCATGTCGACCAGTCCCTTGCGCCAGTGCCGCCAGCCGCCGAGCGTCTTGGTCACCGCGCCGTAGGCAAGGTCGGTCCCGATCGCGACGACCGGCGGGATGCCCGCGAACAACACGAGCAGCGGCGTCATCAACGACCCGCCGCCGATCCCGGTCAGCCCGATCAGGATCCCCACGCCGAAGCCGAACGCGATGACCATCGGATCCATCAGGCACCCGCCCGGGCGCCGCGAGGATCTGTGGAGCCCGACCGCGCAGAGCCCGGGCGGCGACCGCTCACGTGTGCAGCCCGCACTCGGTCTTCTCGGTCCCCGCCCAGCGGCCCTCGCGCCCGCCGCCGGGCAGCGTGCACGGCGCGCAGCCGATCGACGAGTAGCCCTCGTCGTGCAACGGGTGATACGGCAGGCCGCGCTCGGCGATGCGCGCCCACAGCTCGGCTTCGGTCCACAGCGCCAGCGGGTTGTACTTCGCGATGGCGCCACGCTTGACGTCGACCTCGACGAGCTCGGTGGCGGCCCGCGACGGACCCTGCTCGCGGCGCAGCCCCGTCACCCACGCATCCGCGCCGGCAAGCGCACGCTCCAACGCCGCGACCTTCGCCTCCCCGCAGCAATGCGCGGGACCGCTCCACGCCGGCTCGCCGAACGCCTCCTGCACCTCGACCCGCACGCCGAAGCGCTCCTCGAACGCACGCCACGTCGCCAGCGTCTGCTCGAACAGCACGCCCGTGTCGATCGTCACGACCCGAACGTGCGGCGCCAGGACGACCAACTCGTCGAGGATCACCGACTCCTCCTTCTGAAACGAGCACAGCAGCACGAGCCGCTCATGCGCCGCCGCCAACGCCAGCGTCGCGCCGAGAGACGCCGCGACGTCGGTGCTCAGACCGCGCACTCGCCCTCGCCGCGCACGACCTGGAAGGGGACCTTCTTCGTCCAGTCGATGAACGTCGTCATCGAGTCCAGGCCGAAGTCGACCGGCATCGCCAGGTCGCGGACCTCGTCCTCGAAGGCCTTCGTCCCGATCCTCGCGGCGAACGCGTTGAACGCCTCGCCGGGCTCGCGCCGGGCCTCGTACATGCGCAGCCAGCGCTCGACGGCGTCGGGCACGCGCTTGGCGGGCAGCCGCACCTTCAGGCGCTGCCCGTAGACGATCTCGCCGCCGTCGAAGTTGCCCGCGACGTGGGCGACGTAGGCGGGGATCGTGTGCTCGCCGACCTTGATCGAGGCACCGTAGAAGCCGATGTTCGCGATGTGGTGCTGGCTGCAGCCGTTCGGGCAGCCGCTCATCTTGACGTGCACGGCGCGGGTCAGAGGATCGGTGATCGCCATCTCCTCGAGGCGCTGCGCCACGGCGGCGTTGAGGCCCATCGAGGATGTGATCCCCAGCTTGCACGAGTCGGTGCCCGGGCACGAGACGACGTCGGTCACCTTGTCCGGGCCCGCCTCGCCGAGCCCGAGCGCCGACAGCTCCCGCCAGACCTCGTAGACGCTCTCGTCGCGCACCCAGCGCAGCACGAAGTTCTGGTGCACGGTCATGCGCATGTAGCCGCCGCAGTAGCGGCGCATGATCTCGGCGATCCCGCGAAACTGCAGCGGGGTGAGGTCGCCGCGCGTGACCTTGACGTGGATCGTGCTGAAGCCCGCCTGCCGCTGGGCCTGCACGTTGTCGGCGCGGAAGCGCTCGAACTGCGAGAGGTCGCCGTTCGGGCTCGCGAACGTGGCCGGCACGGGCGGTGCGCAGGCCTCCTCGTCGTCGCGCCAGGCGATCGCGTCGATCGAGAAGTCGCGCTCGCCGACCCAGTCGCCCTGCAGCTCCTCGTCGACCATGGCGCGGAACGCGTCGATGCCGATCTTGTCGACGAGCACCTTGATGCGCGCGCGGGCGCGGTTGACGCGCAGGAAGTCCTGGCGGTCGAAGATCCGCAGGCACGCCTCGGCGACCTTGAGGTACTCGCCGTCGTCGAGGCCGACGAACTCGTACAGGACGGGCGCGACGCGGGGCATGATCGACGTGCCGCCGCCGACGATGACCTGCACGCCGCGCTCGCCGTCGTCGTTGACGCGCGCGTTGAAGGCGATGTCGTGGATGCCCGTCAGGGCGCGGTCGGCCGGCGCGCCGTTGAAGGCCGTCTTGATCTTGCGCGGCATGAGCTGCGTCGTCGGGTGGCGCACGAAGTAGCGCACGTAGGCGCCGGCGTAGGGCGTCAGGTCGAACGGCTCGTCGTCGCAGACGCCCGCCCAGGGGTCGCCGGTGACGTTGCGCACGGTGTTGCCGCACCCCTCGCGCGACGACAGGCCGCTGTCGGACAGCTCGCGGATCGCCTTGGCGGCGTCGGGCAGCGGGACGTGGTGCAGCTGGATGTTCTGCCGCGTCGTGATGTGGCCCTTGTTGAGCGGCACGTACTTCTCGACGACGTCGGCGAAGGCGTCCATCTGCGCGGGCGTGACGCCGCCGAACGGCAGCTTGACGCGGATCATCTGCACGCCCGGCTGGCGCTGGCCGTAGACGCCCTGCTTGAGGCGAAACCCGATGAACTCCGTCTCCTCGATGTCGCCGCGCAGGAAGCGCTGGGACTCGGTGTCGAAGTCGTCGAACTCGCGCTCGATGATCGGGATGACGTGGCCCGGGACGTCCTCGCGAACCTCGGGGTTCTCGAGCGTCCCTGGGCGGCCGGTGATCGTGGTGGGCTCCATGGGGGTCTCAGTGCTCCGTGGTGGCGTGCAGGACGATGGCGCGAGACAATACCCGAATCCGGATCGGCTTTAGGTTATTCGGCCGGGCGGACGGCGGCGCGCGCTGTCGCGGCCGCGCGCTGAGTAGCCTGCGGCCGGTGCCCGAGCTCGTCGTGCTGGACCATGACACCGTGCTCGCCGCCGTCTCCCCGGCGGCCGCGATCGCCGTCACGCGCGACGCGTTCGGCCATCACCACCGCGGCGAGTGGGTCATGCCGGCCAAGGTCTATCTGCAGAGCCCGCCGTACGGCGACTTCCGCGCGATGCCCGCTCGCGGCGGCGATCTGGCGCTGCTGAAGTGGATCACGTCGTTTCCCGCCAACCCCGCCCGCGGGCTGCCGACGGTCAGCGGCGTCGTGTGCCTGTCCGACGCGCGCACCGGCGTCCCGCTGGCGATCCTCGACGCCCGCGCCGTCACCGCGCTGCGCACCGGCGCCGTCGCGGCGGTCGCCACGGCCGCCCTTGCGCGCGCGGACGCCCGCACCGTCGGCGTCGTCGGCTGCGGCCTGCACGGCGCCTGGACGGCGCGCTGCCTGGTGGCGGCGGGCTTCGAGGACGGCGTCTGCTGCGACCCGCGCGACGAGGCCGCGGCCGCGCTCGCGGGCGAGCTCGGCGGCTGGGCCGTCGGCGACCTGCCGGCGGCGCTCGCCTGCGACGTCGTCTGCTGCATCACCCCCGGTGCCGAGATCGTCGTGCAGCGCGGCGACCTGCGGCCGGGCCAGCATCTGAACATGCTCGGTGCCGACGGCTCCGGCAAGGCGGAGGCGAGCATCGCGGCGGTCGTCGCCTGCGAGCTCTTCTGCGACGAGTGGGCGCAGGCGTCGCACGGCGGCGAGCTGACCGGCGCCGTCGAGGCCGGCATCGTGGAGCGCGACCGGGTCCGCACGCTCGGCGCGGTCCTGGCCGGCGACGCGGCCGGGCGCAGCGGCCCGCGGGCGACGACGATGTTCGACTCGACGGGCCTCGCGATCCAGGACCTGGCCGTGGCGTCGGCGGCGCTGCAGGCGGCGCGCGAGGGGCGCGTGCGGGCGGGCGCCGTCACGCTCTGAGAGCCGCCCCGCCGGCGGCTAGAAGGGCAGCAGCGGGATGTCGCCGAGCATCGCCCAGGCGGTCAGTCCGGCGGCGACCGCGAGGATGGCGGCGATGCCGGCCAGGATGCGCTGCGGGCGCGTCGCCCGCGCCGCTTTGCGCCGCGCCAGCTCGCCCTGCTCGAGGGCGCGGTCCAGCAGCCGCTGTGCCCAGGCGAACTCCAGCGAGAGCACCGCGAGGCCGATCGGGATGACGATGAACGCCGGCCCCGGCGTGATGAGCATGACCAGACCGCCGAACAGCACGGTGAAGCCGACGACGATGTAGAGCACGCGGACGGTCAGCGGGCGGGCGCGGTGGCGGGCGCGCTGCACCTCCAGGCGATCGCGCTGAGCCTCCAGGCGGCGGATCAGCTTCGGCTTCGGGGGATCCTCCGCGGCCACAGCCCGCAGGGTAGCCACCGGGGTCGGCCGTCCTCGCCGTTCAGAGGGCGAGGACGGCGGCCTCCTCGGCGCCTGCGGGCTCGGCGTCCGGCACGAAGCTCATCGCGCGCTCGGCGAGCGCGGTGATCGTCAGGCTCGGGTTGACGCCGACGTTGGCCGGCACGACGGAGCCGTCGCAGACGAGCAGGTTGCGATAGCCGAAGAGACGGTGGCGGGCGTCGACGACGCCTTCCTGCGCGGAGCGCCCGATGACGGCGCCGCCGAGGATGTGGGCGGTCGTCGGGATCGCCGCCAGCGCCTCCATCAGCGAGCTCTGCGGCACGCCGCCGATCGCCTTCGCCATCCACTCCGCCGCGTCGTTGGCGATCGGGATGAACGTCGGGTTGGGCTTCTCGGGATCCTGCTCGGTCTGCAGGCGCATCGTGCCGCGCCTGCCGGGCCGGGGCCGCAGCGCGATCGCGTTGTCGAGCGTCTGCATGACGAGCAGGATGATCGTGCGGCGCGACCATGCGCGCGGGTCGCAGAGCCGCAGCGAGCGCAGCGGGTGGCGCAGCGTCGCGGCGAGCAGCTTGAGCGGGCGCGTGATCTTCGTCCCGTCGCCGATGAGCAGCGTGTGCAGCAGGCTCATCGAGTCGCCGGCGTGGCCATAGCTGACGGTCTCGATGTGGGTGTTCTCGTCGGGGTAGATCGAGCCCGAGATCGCGACGCGCTTGGTGTAGTCGACGCTGTCGTCGGGCGCGGTGACGGCGAGGATCGCCTCGCTGTTGGTGCGCACGAGCTCGCCGAGGCGCTGGGAGACCTTCGGCAGCGAACCGTTGTGGCGGCAGCGCTGCAGGAGCTTGTTCGTGCCGAGCGGGCCGGCGGCGAGCACGACGTTGCGGGCCGTCGTCGTGCGGCGGTCCTTGCGCAGCCAGGCGCCCGTGCGCTCGGTCGTGACCTCGTAGCCGTCGGCGCCGTCGCTGCCGTCCAGCGGACGGACGTCGACGACCTCGCGCTCGGCGATGATCCGGCAGCCGGCGTGCTCGGCGAGCCAGAGGTAGTTCTTCGGCAGCGTGTTCTTGGCGCCGACGGGGCAGCCGACCATGCAGCGCCCGCATGCGGTGCAGCCCGTGCGGGCGGGGCCGGCGCCGTCGAAGTACGGATCGGCGACGGTCTCGCCGGGCTCGGCGAGGAACACGCCGACGCGCGTCTTGGCATACGTCTGCTCGGCGCCGATCGTGCGGCCGTACGCGCGCAGCAGCTCGTCGGCCGGGTCGTCGCTCGTCACCGTCGTGACGCCGAGCATCCGCTCGGCCTCGTCGAAGTGCGGCGCGAGCGCGGCCTCCCAGTCGTCCTCGAGGTCGGCCCACTGGCGGTCGGCGTAGAAGCGCGGGCGGGCGCGGTACAGCGTGTTGGCGTAGCCGAGGCTGCCGCCGCCGACCCCCGCGCCGCTGACGACCGAGACGTCCTTGAACAGCGACAGGCGGAAGATGCCGTGCAGGCCGAGCCGGGGGGCGAAGAAGTAGCGGCGCAGATCCCAGGTCGAGCGGGGAAACTCGTGATCGGCGAAGCGCCGGCCGGACTCGATCACCGCGACGCGGTAGCCCTTCTCGGTCAGGCGCAGCGCGGCGACGCTGCCGCCGAAGCCGGAGCCGACGACGAGCCAGTCGAAATCGTGGTCGCGTGCGGGCCTTGCCATGACTCGCACAAGCCTAGCGTGAACGTGACGAGGGCGTCAACTTTACTGCGGGCAGCGCGAGCAGCGCGGCGTCGGAGCGCAGCCCCGCGGCGATCGCGTCGGCCAGCTGGGCCGACTGGCCGGGCGCCGCGCCGAAGCGCAGGATCGAGAACGTCGCGCGGCGCACGACGGCGACCGGCGGCCCGCCGGCCGCCGCCGTCGCGGCCGCGATCGCCGGCGCGGTCGGGCGCGCGCCGGGGTCGTGCGGTGCCATGAGGACGACGTCGAGCTCGCCCGCGGACGCCGGCGGGCTCGTGACCGGCGCCGACGCGGGCAGGTAGTACGCCAGGACGGCGGCCCCGGCGGCGGGCGAGACGAGCACGGCGCGCTGGCGCGGCGCCGCGCCGAGCGCGCGCGCGGCGCCGCGCCAGTCCTCGCGCTGCAGGCGGCGGTCGGCGGCGACGCCGGCGATCGCGACGAGCCCGAGCACGCAGGCGGCGGCGGTCGCCGCGATCGCCAGGCGACGCCCGCTCGCGGCGAGCCCGGCGCCCGCGAGCGCCGCGCCGAGCGGCAGCGCGCCGAGCACGTTGCGCGTGATGAGGTGATCCTCGCGGACGGTCGCGGCGAGCAGCGCGAGGCCGACGGCCGCGACCGTCGTCGCCGTCAGGGCGCGCAGCTGCGAGCGCTGCCGGCCGCCGCCGCCGCCGTCGTCGCCCGCCGGCCCCGTCGTCCGCGCTTCGCCACCCCCCGAACTTGGGGCCAGCCGGCGGCGCGAGCCCCGCCAGCGCGACGAGCCCGACGAGCGCCATGAGCACGGCGAGCACCGTCTCGGCCGGCGCGTCGTAGCCGACGAGGAACTGCTTGGGCACCTGCGCGACGCGCTCGAGCAGCGGCTGGCGGGCGATGAACGCCGCCCCGTCGTTGGCGCGCTGGGCGAGCGCCAGCGGCGCGAGGGCGGCGCCCGCCGCGAGCGGGACGCCGACCGCCGCGAGGCGGGCACGCCACCCCGGTGCACGCAGGACGAGCCACAGCCCCTGGGGGGCGACGAGAACGACCGCGTAGTAGTGCGTCGCCAGCAGGGCGGCGGCGACGGCGCCCCAGGCGAGCAGCCGGCCGCTCGAGCCCGGTCGCTCGAGGGCGCGCAGCCACAGCAGCGCCGCGAGCGCCGCGAGCAGCGCGAGCAGCGCGTAGGCGCGCGCCTCCTGGCTGAACCACTGCAGCAGCGGGCTGAACGCGGCGAGCGCGGCCGCGGCGAGCGCCGCGCGATCTCCGCCGAGGCGGCGCCCGAGCGCCCAGACGACGCCGATCGTCGCCGTGCCGAGCAGCGCCGACAGCGACCGCATGCCCGCCTCGCCGGTGCCGAGCAGCTGCGTCCACAGCCAGGCCAGGACGTAGTACAGCGGCGGCGTCGACTCGCTGCCGGGGATCGCGCGCAGCATCGCGCCGAGGTCCATCCGCAGCAGGCGCGCGGTGACCGCCTCGTCGTACCAGAGGCTCTGGACGTCGAGCGTCGCGAAGCGCAGCGCCGCGCCGGCCGCGAGGACCAGCCCCAGCGCGCGGCTGTTCACAGCGGGATGTTGCCGTGCTTGCGCTTGGGGCGCTCGACGCGCTTGGTCTGCAGGGCCTGCAGCGCGGCGATGAGCTTGGGCCGCGTCTCGTGCGGGACGATCACGTCGTCGACGTAGCCGCGCTCGCCCGCCGAGTAGGGGTTCGCGAAGCGCGCGCGGTAGTCGTCCATGAGGCGCTCGCGGCGGGCCTCGGGCGTCGGCGAGCCCGCGATGTCGCGCCGGTAGATGATGTTCACGGCGCCCTCGGGCCCCATGACCGCGACCTCGGCCGTCGGCCACGCGAGGTTGAGGTCGGCGCCGATGTGCTTGGAGGCCATGACGACGTACGCGCCGCCGTACGCCTTGCGGGTGACGATCGTGATCTTCGGCACCGTCGCCTCGGCGAAGGCGTACAGCAGCTTGGCGCCGTGGCGGATGATCCCGTCCCACTCCTGCCTGGTCCCGGGCAGGAAGCCGGGAACGTCGCAGAAGGCGACGAGCGGGATGTTGAACGCGTCGCAGGTGCGCACGAAGCGCGCCGCCTTGACGCTGGCATCGATGTCGAGCACGCCGGCCATGCTCGCCGGCTGGTTGCCGACGATCCCGACGGCGTGGCCGTCGAGGCGGGCGAAGCCGCAGACGATGTTCGTCGCGTAGTGCTCGTGGACCTCGTAGAACTCGCCGTCGTCGACGATCATCCGCACGACGAGCCGTACGTCGTAGGGCTTGTTCGGGTTCGCCGGGACGACCTCGTCGAGCTCGGGCTCCATCCGCGCCGGGTCGTCGGTCGGCAGCACGCGCGGCGTCGGCTCGAGGTTGTTGGAGGGCAGGAAGCTCAAGAGGTAGCGCGCGTCCTGCAGGCACGCCTCCTCGTCCTCGCAGGCGAAGTGCGCGACGCCCGACTTCTCGCTGTGCGTGTCGGCGCCGCCGAGCTCCTCGAACTCGACCTGCTCGCCGGTGACGGTGCTGATGACGTCGGGGCCGGTGATGAACATGTGCGACGTGCCCTTGACCATGAAGATGAAGTCGGTGATCGCGGGCGAGTAGACGGCTCCGCCGGCGCACGGGCCCATGACGAGGCTGATCTGCGGGATCACGCCCGAGCAGTTGACGTTGCGCATGAAGACCTCGCCGTAGCCGCCCAGCGAGACGACGCCCTCCTGGATCCGCGCGCCGCCCGAGTCGTTGATGCCGATGACCGGGCAGCCGATCCGCGCGGCGAGGTCCATGACCTTGCAGATCTTCTCGGACATGACCTCGCCGAGCGACCCGCCGAACACCGCGAAGTCCTGGGAGAAGACGCAGACGCGGCGGTCCTCGATCGTGCCGTGGCCGGTGACGACGGCGTCGCCCCAGGGCCGCTTTCGCTGCATCTCGAAGTCGTGCGTGCGGTGGCGCGCGAACGTGTCGAGCTCCTGGAAGGAGCCGGGGTCCAGCAGCTTGTGCACCCGCTCGCGCGCGCTCAGCCGGCCGCGGTCGTGCTGCTTGCGCTCGGACTCGCGCTCGGTCCGGCCGGCGGCCTCGCGCAGCTTCTGCAGCTGGGCGAGCTTCTTCTCGTACGTTGCGGGTGCCCTCTGGCGCCTGGACATCGTGCCGCGAAGGGTAGTGACGTGCGGCTCGCGCCTCGCCCCGGGGTCGCGCCCGAAGCGAGGCTCTGGCCTTGAGGGCTGGTCAGTCGCGGGAGAACGGCCGGTGGTGGGCGGCGCCGAGGTCGTCGAGGACCTCGGTGAGGATCGCGACCGTGCGCTCGGGGTCGAGCGCGGGTGCGGGCGGCGGGGCTGCGGTGGCCGCGGGCGGCGGGGCTGCGGTGGCCGCGGTGGCCGCGGGCGGCGGAGCCGGTGGCGGGCTTGCCGGGGCGTCGCTGCGAGCCGGTGTCGGCGCCGGGTCCGGATCCGGGGGCGTTGGCGCCGGACCCGGCGCGGGTGGACCGGGCTCGTGCATCTGGCGCGGGGCGGCCGCGAGCGGCCGGCGCGCCGGTGGCGCCGGGTGCGAGGGGTGCTGGCGGTGGTGCGGGGCGCCCGCGGGCGCGGCGGGCTGCTGCGCCTCGGGCTTGTGCTGGCGGCGAAAGAGGCGCGAGAAGAAGCCGGGCCTGTGCTCCTCGCCTGGCGTCGGGGGCGCGCAGCGCGGTGCGGTCCGGACGGCGATGACGTCGCGCGGCGGCTGCTCGGGCGGCTGCGTCCGCGCGGCCTGGACGGGGCGGGGCGCGGGCGCCGGGTGGGGCACGCGGGGCGCGCTCGCGGCGAGCGGCGGCGCCGGCTCGTGCCGGGCGTCCGGCTCCTCCGGCGGCGGCGTGCGGTCGGTCAGCGTGGCCGTGAGGACGACCTTCGTCCCCCATCCCGCCGGCGCGAGCTGCACCGTGCCGCTTGCGCGGTCGCCCTCCCAGGCAACGGTGGTCTCGGGCTCGACACGGGTGATCCTGATCTCGCCGAACTCGGACAGACGGCGGGCGAGGGAGTCCTCGCTGCTCACCTCCGCCCACAGCTCGGGCGGCGACTTCACGAGCCGGCGCTGGGCTTGGGACTGCTCCATGCCGACGGGGTTCGAGCGCTGCCGCGCGAGTCCTGCCGCTGAGATCAGATGCCCGCAAGCCGGCGGCGCCGGACGCGTTCAGGCGCCCGGCTTGGCGACCATGAGGAAGATCGCGACGACGATGAGCAGACCGGCGATCGCGCCGAAGATCGCCTGCTTGCGCGCCTCGCTCTCGTACTCCTCGCTCGGCGTGCTCCCGGCGGCGAAGTCGCGTGACAGCAACTCGACGCAGCGGCGGTCGCTCGGGATGAAGACCCCGCCGACGAGCCCGAACAGCGCGAAGAGGACCACGAACGTCGCGCTGATCCACGGATCGGCGAGGTTGAAGCGATCCAGTGCCAGGTAGAGCCCGGCGACGAGCACGACGACCATCGCGGGCGTCGTCACCCGCTGCGACAGGAAGAGCTGGAAGCGGTGCAGCGTCACGAGGTCGGTGACCTGCGATCCGCGGACGAACGCCGCGAGCGGGCCATAGGCGAACGTGATGCCGAAGGCGACGACGACGGCGAGGATGTGGACCGTCAGGACCACGTCGTAGAAGGTGATCGCGAGGAGTCTCATGGCGCCAAGCCTGCCAGGTGCGGCGGCGGTCGTGGGCGGGGCGCGGCCGCGCGCCTACGCGCGCGGCCGGTAGGCGCCGAAGACGTCCTTCATCGCGCCGCAGACCTCGCCCATCGAGCAGCGGTCCTTGAGCGCCTGGCGGATCGGGTGCATGAGGTTCGCCGTCCCGCGGCAGGCCTCGCGCAGCTCATCCAGCCGCGCGGCGACGAGGTCGTGGTCGCGATTGGCCTTGAACTCCGCGAGCCGGTCGAGCTGGGCCTTCTCGGTCGCGGGGTCGACGCGCAGGATGTCGTCGATCGCGATCTGGTCCTCTTCGAACTTGTTGACGCCGACGACGATGTCCTGCTTGCAGCGGTAGCGCTCCTGGTAGCCCCACGCCGACTCGTCGATCTCGTTCGTGATGAACTCGATCGCGTTGACCGAGCCGCCCATCTCGTCGACCTTGGCGATGAGCTCGTAGGCGCGCTGCTCGATCTCGTCGGTCAGCGCCTCGACGTAGTAGGAGCCCGCGAAGGGGTCGACCGTGTCCGTCGCGCCGGACTCGTGGTAGACGATCTGCTGCGTGCGCAGCGCGATCTTCGCGGCCCGCTCGGAGGGCAGCGCGAGCGCCTCGTCCCAGCCGTTGGTGTGCAGCGACTGCGTGCCGCCGCAGACGGCCGCGAAGCCCTGCAGCGCGACGCGCACGACGTTGTTCTGCGGCTGCTGGGCGGTCAGCGTCACGCCGCCGGTCTGCGTGTGGAAGCGCAGCTTCAGCGACTTCTCGCTCTTGGCGCCGAAGCGGTCGCGCATGATGTGCGCCCACATCCGCCGCACGGCGCGGAACTTCGCGACCTCCTGGAAGACGTTGTTGTGGCCGTTGAAGAAGAACGCCAGCCGGGGGGCGAACTCGTCGACCTCCAGGCCCGCGTCGATCGCCGCCTGCACGTAGGCGATCGCGCTGCACATCGTGAACGCGACCTCCTGCACCGCCGAGCAGCCCTTCTCGCGGAAGTGGTAGCCGGAGATCGAGATCGTGTTCCACTTCGGCACGAACTCCTTGCAGTACGCGAAGAGGTCCGTCGTCAGGCGCATCGTGCCCTCGGGCGGGTAGATGAAGTTCCCGCGCGCGATGTACTCCTTGAGGACGTCGTTCTGCGTCGTGCCGCGCAGCTCGTCCAGCGGGCAGCCCTGCTCCTCGCCGACGAGCGAGTAGAGCGCCAGCAGGACGGTGGCCGGCGCGTTGATCGTCATCGACGTCGAGATCGCGTTGAGCGGGATGCCGTCGAAGATCGTGCGCATGTCGTCGATCGTGTCGATCGAGACCCCGGTGCGCCCGACCTCGCCCAAACAGCGTCCGTCGTCGGAGTCCAGCCCGAGCTGCGTGGGCAGGTCGAAGGCCATCGACAGGCCGGTGCCGCCGTGTTCGAGCAGGTACTTGTAGCGCGTGTTGGACTCGGTCGCCGACGCGTAGCCCGCGTACTGGCGCATCGTCCACGGCCGCTTGCGGTACATCTCCGCATGCACGCCGCGCGTGTACGGGAAGGACCCGGGCTCGCCCAGATCGAGGTCGGCCGGCAGGTCGTCCTCGGTGTAGAGCTGCTGGATCTCGATGCCCGAATCAGTGAAGCGCCGCGGATCGTCCGGGCCGACGATCGGGGCGACGGTCAAGCGCTCTTGGGTCGACATAGCGCGCAACATTACGGATCTGACGCGCAGGCGCCCATCCGATGCGAGAACTCTTACGGCCCGGTGAGGCTCGCTTCAGCGTGATGTCCTTCAATGAGCGCCCATGAACGACGATCGCCGCCGCTCCAACTTCCTCGCCGCCATGCTCGGTGCGCTCGCCATCGCGCTGCCGTTCGGCGCGCTCGCGCTGTCCGGCGTCTTCGACGCCCGCAGCGAGCCCGCCGCGACCACGACCACCGAGACCGAGACGCCGCCGACGGCGTCGTCGAGCTCGGACGCGCTGCCGGCCGCGCGCGGGCTGACCGACGTCTCGGCCCTCTACGAGCGCGCGAGCGCCGGCGTCGTGTCGGTCCAGACGTCGGGCGCCGGCAGGGCCGGCACGGGCTCGGGCTTCGTGCTCGACGAGGAGGGCTACATCCTCACGAACGAGCACGTCGTCGAGAACGCGCAGACCGTGCAGGTGCGCTTCACCGACGGCGACCCCGTCAAGGCGACGGTCGTCGGCGCCGACGCGTCGACCGATCTCGCGCTGCTGAAGGTCGACCCCGCGGCCGCCGAGCTCAAGCCGCTCGCGCTCGGCTCCTCCAAGGGGCTGAAGGTCGGGCAGCCGGCGATCGCGATCGGCAGCCCGTTCGGCCTGGAGGGCACGCTGACGACCGGCGTCATCTCGGCGACCGGGCGCACGATCCAGGCACCGAACAACTTCTCGATCGACGGCGTCGTGCAGACCGACGCGGCGATCAACCCCGGCAACTCCGGCGGGCCGCTGCTGGACGGCGCGGGCCGCGTCATCGGCATCAACGCGCAGATCGCGTCCTCCTCGGGCGCCAACGACGGCGTCGGCTTCGCGATCCCGATCGACATCGCCAAGGAGCTCCTGCCGGCGCTGAAGTCCGGCAAGCCGATCGAGCGCCCGCTGCTCGGCGTCAGCACGTCCGACGCGCCGTCGGAGGGCGGGGCCCTCGTCGAGCAGGTCCTGCGCGGCGGGCCGGCCGACCGCGCGGGCCTGCGCGTCGGCGATCGGATCGTCGCGATCGGACCGCGCAAGGTCACGGGGGCGGCGGACGTCGTCTCGCTCGTCACCGCGCGCGAGCCCGACGAGAAGGTCGACGTCAAGATCAAGCGCGGCGCCGCCGAGCAGACGCTCGGCGTGACGCTCGGCCGGCGCCCGAGCGGGTAGCCCTCAGCGCGCGACGACGGTGACGTGAAACGGCGTGCGGTGCTCCTCGAGGACATCGAACCCGGAGAGCGCGAGCATCGTGTGCAGCGCCGACGGCGTGATCCCCCAGTACCACGGTCCGTAGCCGGCGCCCGGCTCGCGCGCCGGCTCGGCGTTGGGGTGCTCGGCGCGGGTCGGCGCGATCACGCACGTGTCGCGCCGGCCCGGCGTCTCGGCGATCGTCTCGGTGGCGAGCAGCAGCGTCGCGGCGGTCAGCTCGCGCAGGCGCTGCAGCGTGAGCAGCGGATGCGGCGCGTGGTAGAGCACGCCCGAGCACCACACGACGTCCTGCGGGCCGACGGCGGCGATCGTCGCGGGCTCGTGCAGGTCGCCCGCGACGAAGCGGACCTTCGACGCGCGCCGCCTGCGCTCGGCCTCGAAGCGCTCCGTCGGGAGCATGACGTCGACCCCCGTGACCGAGGACGCGCCGGCATCCTCGGCGGCGAAGCACAGCGCGCCGTGCACGCTCCACATGCAGCCGACGTCGACGAACGAGCGGCCGGCGACGTGGGCGGCGATGAGCTGCTCGCGCGGCGGGGTCGCCGAGCCGGCGCGCGAGCGTACGCGCGCCACCGCGCCGAGCGCGGCGGCGAGCAGGTTGGGCCCGCGGGCGATGGCTACAGGGCGCCGCCCGCCACGGGCGGTGCGGTCGGGTCGGGGTCGCTGTCGGCGGGCGCCTCGCGGGCGAGGTACTCCTCGGCGAGCAGCGGGTTCTCGCTGGCCCGCTGGACGACCTTCAACAGGTCGTTGATCGAGGCGACCTCCTCGATCTGCTCCTTGATGAACCACTGCATGAACTGCTCGCTGGAGTAGTCGCCCTCCTGGCGGGCGACCGCCGCGAGCGCGTTGATCTGGTCGGTCACGCGGCGCTCCTGGTCGAGCGCGAGCGCGACCGGTTCGACGACGTCGGCGAAGCCGCTCTGCGGCGCGGCGACGCCGGGAATGGGCGCCGGCGCGCCCGCGTCGAGCAGGTACTGGACCATCATGAGCGCGTGGTTTCGCTCCTCCAGCGCCTGCGCGTAGAAGAAGGTGGCCAGGCGTGGCAGGGTCTCGTCGTCGTAGTAGACGGCGATGGCGAGGTACTGCTGCGACGCGGCGAACTCGTGGCCGATCTGCTCGTTGAGCCGCGTGACGAAGGCTTCTGCTGGCATCCGCGCACTGTACTCGTTCGCCGCGACGCGTTAGGCTCGCCTAATGAAGCTTCTCGTGAAGCCGAAGAAGCGCTGCTGCAAGAGCAAGCCGCGCTGCAAGCGATGCCCGGTCGTGACGAAGCGGCTCGTCGTCATGGGGGTCGCCGAGCGCCGCGCCGACGGGCTCGTCGTCATCGCTCCGAGCGTCACGAAGAAGCAGATGAAGGCTGCGCGCAAGCGCTAGCGAATAGCATCCGCGCCCATGGCCACCTGCCTCGTCACCGGTGGCGCGGGGTTCCTCGGCTCGCATCTGTGCGACGAGCTGCTGCGCCGCGGGCATCGCGTCATCTGCGTCGACAACCTCGAGACAGGGTCGCTGACGAACATCGAGCACATCCGCGTGCCCGAGTTTCGGTTCCTGCAGGCCGACATCGTGCAGCCGTACTTCGTCGACGAGCCCGTCGACTTCGTCTACCACCTCGCGTCGCCGGCGTCGCCGATCGACTACCTGCGCCTGCCGCTGCACACGCTGAAGGTCGGCTCGCACGGCACGCACCACACGCTCGGGCTCGCCAAGCAGCACCGCGCGCGCTTTCTGCTGGCATCGACGAGCGAGGTCTACGGCGACCCGCAGGTCCATCCGCAGCCCGAGAGCTACTGGGGTCACGTCAACCCGATCGGCCCGCGCGGCGTCTACGACGAGGCCAAGCGCTACGCCGAGGCGCTGACGATGGCCTACCACCGCCAGCAGGGCGTCGACACGGCGATCATCCGGATCTTCAACACGTACGGGCCGAAGATGCGCCCGCACGACGGCCGCGCGATCCCGACGTTCCTGCGCCAGGCGCTGCAGGACCGGCCGATCACGATCTTCGGCGACGGCACGCAGACGCGCTCGTTCTGCTTCGTCGCCGACCTCGTGCGCGGGATGATCGCGCTCGGCGAATCGGGCCAGCATCAGCCGATCAACGTCGGCAACCCGAACGAGTTCACGCTCCTGCAGCTCGCCGAGGCCGTCATCGACGTGACCCGATCGTCGTCGGAGATCGTCTTCGAGGCGCTGCCGACCGACGATCCGCAGGTGCGCCAGCCCGACATCACGCTCGCCCGCGAGCTGCTGGGCTGGGAGCCCGAGACAGACCTCGTCGAGGGGCTGCGACGCACGATCGAGCTGGCCGGCCGCGAGACCCTCATCGGCGCGGGCGGCCGGTGAGGCGACCGGGAGGACCACGCGCGGCGCCCCGAGCTGCCGGCCAGTGCGCCGCCGCACCGGAACATCTGCAACCGTAGACCGTTAGAGCAGGGGCATGTCGACCATCGAGGAGAAGCCACGGAACGAGGGATCCGCGGCGCCGGCGCAGTCCTCGGCGCTCGGTTTCGCGCTGTCCGACAAGGACGTGCGGCGCAAGCGCCCGCCGCTGCTGGCCTTCTTGCTCAAGCTCGACACGCTGCGCAAGCTCGTCCGCGTCCTCACGCTCCTGACGCTGGACTCGTTCGGCATCTACCTCGCGATCCTGACCGCGCTGTGGCTGAAGACCGGCCTGCTGACCGGCGGCTGGGAGGTCAGCGCGCAGGCCGCCCAGACGTCGGCGCTGTTCAACTTCGCCTTCCTGCTCACCGTGCTGCTGTTCGCGCGCTCGGGGCTGTACTCGGCGCGCGGCGAGCGACCGGGGCTGTCGCGGATCGTCTCCTCGCTGGCGCAGGTCGCGCTCGTCGCGCTCGTCTACGCGACGGCGAGCGGCAGCCAGTTCAGCTCGTACTACATCTTCTACGGCTCGCTGTTCTTCGCGGTCATCTACGTCGCGCTCATGCGGCGCGCCTACGAGGGGGTGACCGGGGTGCTGCTGCGCGCGGCCGGCTATCAGCGCCGCGCGGTGCTCATCGGCACCGGGCACCACATCGAGGCCGTCGGGCACGCGCTGCGCGACGCGGCCCACCCGACGGTCAAGGTCATCGGCTTCATCTCGCTGACCCCGCGCCCGAACAACGGGCTGCTGTCGCTCGGCACGCTCGACGGGCTCGCGGCGGTCATCCACCGCCACCGCATCGACGAGGTCATCATCGCCGACCCCGACTTCCCGCAGCCGCAGGCCGTCGAGCTCGTCGACGTCGCGCACTCGCAGGGCGTGCGGGTGCGGATCGCCCCCTCGACGATGGAGCTGCTCGTGCACCGCGCGGAGTTCGTCCCCGGCGAGGCGGTGCCGCTGTTCGAGCTCAAGCCGCCGGTCTTCGAGGGCTTTGACTTCTTCGTCAAGCGCACGTTCGACCTGCTCGGCTCGTCGCTGCTGCTGCTCGTCTTCAGCCCGGTCATGGCGGCCGGCGCGATCGCGGTGCGGCTCAGCTCGCGCGGGCCGGTCATCTACCGCTCGATGCGGCCCGGGATCGGCGGCGCGCCGTTCCCCTGCCTGAAGTTCCGCACGATGTACCGCGACGCCCACCAGCGCCAGGCCGACCTGGAGTCCCACAACGAGGCGACGGGCGCCCTGTTCAAGATGCGCGACGACCCGCGCATGACGCCGGTCGGGCGCTTGTTGCGCCGCTACTCGATCGACGAGCTGCCCCAGCTGTTCAACGTGCTGCGCGGGCAGATGTCGCTCGTCGGGCCGCGGCCGCTGCCCGAGCGCGACTTCGAGCGCCTGGAGCCGTGGCACAAGAAGCGCTACCTCGTGACGCCCGGCATCACCGGCCTGTGGCAGGTCTCCGGCCGCTCGGAGCTGGACTTCGACGACCTCGTGCGCCTGGACTTCCTCTATCTCGAGCGCTGGTCGGTCTTCCTGGACCTGAGCATCCTCGTCAAGACCGTGCCCGCGGTCTTCAGCCGGCGAGGCGCGTTCTGACGCGGCCGCGGCGCCTGGCGACCGGCGCCGTGTTCGTCCTCGTCGTGGCACTGGCGGCGCTCTTCGTCGCGCGCGGCGGTCGCGACGCGCCGCCGCTGCCGGGCGAGCCGCTGCGCGCGCTGGCCAAGCAGCGCGGCCTCGAGCTGGGGACCGCGGTCCGCGCCGACGCGCTGGACCGCGTGCGCGCCTACCGCCAGATCGCCGCCCGGCAGTTCTCGACGGTGACGCCGGAGAACGAGATGAAGTGGGCGTTCATCGAGCCCGAGCGCGGCGCCTTCGCCTTCGATCCGGCCGACGGCGTCGTGCGCCACGCGCGCGAGGCAGACCAGAAGGTGCGCGGCCACACGCTCGTCTGGCACGCGCAGCTGCCCGCCTGGCTGCGCGGCCTCGGGACCGGGGCGCTGCGCGCCGCGCTGCGCACGCACATCCGCCGCGTCGTGGCGCGCTACGCCCGCGACGTCGGCGTCTGGGACGTCGTCAACGAGCCGATCACCGACGGCGGCCGGCTGCGCCGGTCGCTGTTCATGCGCCGGCTCGGACCGGGCTACGTCGCCGAGGCCTTCCGCCTCGCCCGCGAAGCCGACCCCGACGCCAAGCTCTACGTCAACGAGATCGGCGCCGAGGGCGTCAACGCGAAGTCCGACCGGCTGCTGGCGCTCGTCACCGAGCTCAAGGCGCAGGGCGTGCCGATCGACGGCGTCGGCTTTCAGACGCACGCAAACCGCCGCGGCCTGCCGGGGGACTTCGTCGCCAACATGCGCCGCTTCAAGGCGCTGGGGCTCGACATCGCGCTGACCGAGGCCGACGTCGCGCTGAAGCTGCCGCCGAGCGCGGCCGACCTCGCGGCGCAGGCGAGGATCTACGCGCGGATCGTCGACAGCTGCTTCGCCGTCGACTGCCGCTCGCTGACGTTCTGGGGGTTCACCGACGGCCGCTCGTGGATCTCCGAGACCCAGGCGGGGATGGGTGCGGCGACGCTGCTCGACGAGGCGCTCGCGCCCAAGCCGGCGTTCCTCGCCGTGCAGCGGGCGCTGGAGCGCTGAGCGCGGCGGTCAGCAGCAGCCGCCGGCGGGCCGCTCGGCGGCCTTGGCCGTCGGTCGCGCAAACGCGCCGAGGTGCGTGGAGCGGTCGCCGTCGATCGTGAAGTGCGCCGCCAAGCGCGTCCGCGACAGCATGTCGGCGGTGTTCGCGCAGACCGGCTGCGGCCGCCCGGTCTCGAAGCGGTGCCCGTCGTCGAGCTCGAAGGCGTGCGGCTGCTCGGGGATCGTTCCGCGGTAGCGGGCGACCTGCCCGTAGTCCTCGCAGCGGTCCTCGAGGTCGAGCTTGAAGGCGCGGATCGTGCGGGACTGAAAGCCGATGTGCCCGGCGCGGGCCGCGAGCTGCGGATCCTCGAGCGCGATCGGGCTCGTCGCGCACGTGCGCGCGTCCAGGCAGCCGGCGGCGGCCAGGACGCGGCGCAGGTCCTCGACGTAGAGCGCGCCGCCGAGGCACTCGCCGAGCAGGACCGGGTCGGCGGCGAGCTCGGCCGGCACGCGCCGGTCGGCGTAGACGTCGCTGAAGTACAGCTCGCCGCCCGTGCGCAGCACGCGGAAGATCTCGCGCATGACGCGCGGCTTGTCGGGCGAGAGGTTGAGCACGCAGTTGGAGACGACGACGTCGACGCTGGCATCGGCGATGCCCGCGGCCGCGAGGTCCTCGATGTAGCCCTCGACGAACTCGACGTTGGACTGCTCGTAGCCGAAGGCGGCGGCGTGGTGCTCGCGGTGGCGGCGCGCGACCTCGAGCTGCTCGGGCGTCATGTCGATGCCGACGACGCGACCCTCGGGGCCGACGAGCCGCGAGAGCACGTACGCGTCGCGGCCCGTGCCGCAGCCGAGGTCGAGCACGGTCGCGCCCGCAAGCGCCGGCGGCAGCGGGGTGCCGCAGCCGTAGAAGCGCTCGAGCACCTCCGGGTGGATCTGGGCGAGGATCTCGGCGAGGTGGCGCGGCGGCGCCTGCGCCGAGCAGCAGGCGCTCGTCTTGAGGTCGTCGGACGAGCCGAGCACGCTGCCGTAGTAGTCGCGCACGGCCGCCAGCGTGCTGTCGGGGGAGCTCATCGACGGGAGTCTACGGCGGGGCAGATCGCCGATGCCGGCCGGGGGTGGAGGCCGGCATGCGGCGATCTGGCGTGGACGGGACGGATCCCCCGTCACGTCGCAGAGAGGTCTGACGAACGCGCAGGACGCGCAGCGGCTGGTCGTCAGGCCGGCATTCCGTCCACCGCCGCTCGAGCAACGTTCGCGGCCGGCGCCGACTTGCGCGGGGGCGCCCGAACCTCGACCTTCGTCGTGCCGGCGCCCCGCCGGGCCGCGCCTGCGGCCCGGCGGAGGATCGCGTCGTGGGGTCAGGACACGCGCAGCTTCAGCGACGGCACGCACAGCTGCGTGCGCCGGATGACCTTGACGCGCTGCTTGCGCCCGAACTGGTTGCGCACGTAGACGTTGCGCCGCCGGACGTTCGGGCTGCGCAGCGAGTAGCAGACGAGGTGGCGCACCGGATGGGCGCTGGCCTCGTTGTTCTTGCGCACCGGGTTGCACAGCCGGATCGGCCGCACGACCGTCACGCGGGCGGTGCCGAACTGGTCGCGCAGCCGCACGCGGCGCGCCTTGAACGGCGCGCGGCGCAGGTCGTAGCACTGGAAGTGATCGGTGAGCCGCACCGCACGCGGGACCTTGCGCACGTACTTGCGCGACGGCACGCACAGCGTCCGCGTGCGATTCGTGCGCAGCCGCTGCGAGCCGAACTGGTTGCGCACGGCGACGAGCCGCGATTTCGTGCGCCGCCGCAGGTCATAGCACTGCAGGTGCGCCTTGCGGTTCGTCCACCGCTCCGCGTTCTTGCGCGCCGGGTTGCACAGCTCGCGATGGCGGCCGATGCGCTGCGTCGCGCGGCCGAACTGGTCGCGCAGCCTGACCCGCCGCGAGCGCACGCTGCGCGCCGTGACCTGGTAGCAGGCGAAGTGCTCCAGGCGCGGCTGCACCGGGTACACGCCGTGGCGCGCGAGCGCCGCCTGCTCGATCGTCAGCCGCTTGACGCGCCTGGGCGTCTGGCCGGGGCAGAAGACGTCGTTGACGCCCTTGATGCGCTGCGCGGGGGACGCGCAGCCGCGGCGCCAGACGCCGTTGGCCTGGCGCAGCAGCAGCGAGCCGCCGAGCAGCTGGCGCGGGAACTGGCCGGTGTCGAGGACGCCGGTCTGCCGGCCGTCGTCGACGCGCCTGAACGTGAACGTCGGCACGACCTCGAGGACGGAGTCAAAGCGCCCGCCGCTCGAGTTGCCGCGGACGACCATCGCCCCCGTCGAGGGGCGCGCGCCGGAGACGTCGACGAAGACGTCGAAGAGCTGCGCGCCGCCGGCGGTCTGGACGCTGATCGGCTCGATCGACACGAGGCTCAGGGCGACGAGCTCGATCCCGATCGGCGCGCTCGACGTGCCGTCGTCGGGGATGCTGCCCGCGCCGCGCCGCACGATCGTGTCGGCGTCGCCGCTGTCGAAGCCGCCGAAGGTCTCCAACGGGATGCCGCCGAAGTGGACGCGACCGCTGAAGCCGCCGCAGCCGGGGCAGATGACGTTCGGCCCGATCGTCGCGAGCCCCTCGAAGTGAAACTGCGTCCGGGTCGGATCGGTCTCGAAGAGGTCAAAGCCCGGCGCCAGCACGCGCCCCGGCTTGGCGGCGGGCGGCGGCGCCGTCGGCGGCTGCGGCCCGGCCACGAGGAACGGCCCGGCGTCCTGGCCGGGCGGACACGGGAACGGGCAGACGAAGGCCGACGCGCCGGCGTTGTCCGGATACGGCTGGGCCGTCGTGAAGTCGATCACGAGATCCTGGCCGGGTGGAAACGGCTGGCCCGCAGGGGTCGCCGGATCGGGCTGGAACTGACAGCCGACGACGTCGGCGCCGCGCGTGTCGCAGTTCGTGCCGGGCGGCGCCTTGACGACGGTGAGGCCGGAGATCGCGCCCGGCTGCAGCAGCTGCATCTGCAGCCGCTGGAGCGGCTGGTCGCCGGTGTTGACGATGGCCGCGCGCAGCCCGGTGGGCGCCGTCCGCGCCAGCGCACCGGAGACGGCGGGCGCGGCGGCGGCGGCCGCCGGGAGCGCGAGCGCGGCGAGCAGGGTGGGCACCAGCAGCGCGAGGCAGGCGCCGAGCGGATTGCGAGGTTGCCGCGAGGGGGACACTGGCGGGCTCCTTTCCGGGTGTGATGCCAGCCCTACACCCCGTGGCCGGTGCCTGTCAATTGGCCGATCAGCCAACGGCGAAAGGGCTCGCGCTCGATCATCGGTCCAGGGCCGCGGGGCGCTCGGCGCGCGCGCTCATGCGGCGCCGCCGGCCGTCCCGACCCCACGTGGCGCCCCACCGCGATAATCGCCGCGTGGCCTATCGCTATCTCTTCGAGCAGATGGTCCGGCGCGAGCTGCGCCAGAAGTACCGCGGCTCGGCGCTCGGGGTGCTCTGGTATCTCATCAACCCGCTCGTGCTCATGGGTGCCTACTACCTCATGTTCGGGGTCATCTTCGACCAGGCGTCCGAGCCCGACTATCCGCTGTTCTTGCTCGTCGGGCTCGTCGTGTGGGTGTTCTTCAACCAGGCCGTCATGAGCGCGGCGCCCTCGCTGCTGGACCAGGGCGCGCTCGTGCGCAAGGCGCGCTTCCCGCGCGAGATCATCCCGGCCTCGGTCGTCAGCGTGCACCTCGTGACGTTCCTCGCGCTGCTCGCGCTGCTCGCGCCGGTCACGATCGCGATCCGCGGCAGCATCGACGCCGCGCTGCTGCTGCTGCCGCTCGTGCTCGCCTGCCTGTTCGCCTTCATCCTCGGCTTCGCGCTCGTCGTGAGCATCCTGCACGCCTACTTCCGCGACGTCGCCCCGATCCTCTCGGCGGCGCTGCTGCCCTGGTTCTTCGTCTCGCCGATCTTCTTCCGGCCCGAGTCGATCACCGAGCAGCCCGCCGCGCGCTTCGTGCTCGAGTGGGTCAACCCGATCGCGCCGTACATCGGCGCGGTGCGCGACATCCTCTACGGCGGGACCGCGCCCAGCGCCGCGGTGCTGGCCTACGTGGCGATCGCGGCGGCGCTCGTGCTGCTCGGCGGGCGCGCGCTGTTCGCGCGGCTGCAGGGCGAGCTGGCGGTGGTCGTATGACGTTCGACACGTCGCTTCGGCCCGGCGAGATCGTGCTCGAGCACGCCTCGCGCGCGTTCAGCGTGCGCGCCGACCGCGGCCGCACGCTCAAGGAGATGCTCATCGGCCGCGCGCGGGCCGGCGGCCCGGCGCCGGTGCAGGCGCTGCGCGACGTCTCGCTGCGCATCGAGCCGGGCGAGACCGTCGGGATGGTGGGTCGCAACGGCGCCGGCAAGTCCTCGACGCTGCGGGTGCTGGCCGGGATCGTGCCGCTCGACGGCGGCCGCGTCGGCTGCGGCGGCAAGATCGTCTCGCAGCTCGAGCTCGGCGCCGGCTTCGGGCGCGAGTTCTCCGGGCGCGAGAACATCTTCCTCAACGGCGCGCTGCACGGCCTGCGCAGGGAGCAGATCGAGGCGCGGCTGGAGGCGATCATCGCGTTCTCCGAGCTGGGCGACTTCATCGAGGCGCCGGTCGCGACGTACTCGTCGGGCATGTTCCTGCGCCTGGGCTTCTCGATCGCCGCGCACCTGGACGCCGACGTGCTGCTCATCGACGAGGTCCTCGCCGTCGGCGACGAGGCCTTCCAGCGCAAGTGCGAGGCGCGCATCGCCGAGCAGATCGCGGGCGGCGCGACGCTCGTGCTCGTCTCCCACGACGCGGCGCTCATCGAGCGCACGTGCGAGCGCGTCGTCGTCCTCGACGGCGGGACGAAGGTCTTCGACGGGCCGGCGCAGGAGGGCATGCCCTTCTACCACCGCCTCATGGGAACCGCAGACGCCGCGGCGCCCGTGCCCGGCGAGCCGCCCGGCGAGCGGGTGTCGCGATGAAGCCCGACGAGGCGCTCGCCGCCGCGCGCGAGGCCGCGGCCGGCCGCGACGACGCGCTGCCCGCGGGGACGACGATCGAGCCGACCGAGCGCGTCTCGATCGAGCAGCTCATGGAGTGGGCGAACATCGAGCCCGATCCCGACCTCATGCGCTCGACGCGCCGCCTCGGCGCGCCGATCACGTGGGCCAAGCGCCGGCTCGTGCACGTCATGCGCCAGTACCTGCGCGAGCTGCAGTCCCAGCAGACGCGCTTCAACCTCAACGTGATCATCCGTCTCGCCGAGCTCGAAGACCGCGTCGCGCGCCTGGAGGAGCACGCCGCCGCCCAGCGCCGGCCGGCGGCGGACGGGACGCGCGCGCCTTGAACGTCCACCAGGTGCTCAGCGGCGCCGGCCCGTACGACGCGGTCACGACGCAGGCGCTCGCCTTCCGCGACCTCTTCGGCGACTGGGGCTGGGGCGGGCGCGACGTGGCCGCCGAGATCGACCCCCGGATCGGCGGGCGCATCGCGCCGCTGCGCGCGCTGGCGGCGGGCGACGGCGACGTGCTGCTCGTGCACTACTCCGCCTACGCGCCGAAGCTGCGCGGCGTGCTCGCCCTGCCCCAGCGCAAGCTGCTCATCTCGCACAACATCACGCCCGCGCGCTGGTTCTGGGACCACGACCCGCAGGCGGCGGTCGTCTGCGCCCTCGGTCGCAAGCAGCTGCCCGAGTTCGCCGCCGCGGCCGACGTCGCGGCCGGCGTCTCGCTGTACAACGCGCGCGAGTTCGGCTCGCAGACGGTCATCCCGATCCTCTTCGATCCGTCCGGGCTCGGCACGCCGCGCGACGGCGACCCGCCCGGTCCGCCGACGATCCTCTTCGTCGGGCGCCTCGCGCCCCACAAGCGCCAGGACGCCGTCATCAGGTCCTTCGAGCTGTACCGCCGCCGGCACGCCCCCGAGGCCCGCCTCGTGCTCGTCGGGGCCCCGATCAACTGGGCCTACGACGCCGCGATGCGCGAGCTCGCCGAGGAGATCTCGCCCGGCAACGTCACGATCGAGTCCGGCCTGGAGCGCGCGCAGCTGGCCGACCGCTGGCGCTCCGCGCACGCGTTCGTCTGCCTCTCCGAGCACGAGGGCTTCTGCATCCCGCTGCTGGAGGCCTTCCACTTCGGCGTCCCGGTCATCGCGCGGGCCGTCGGCGGCGTGCCCGAGGTGGCCGGCGACGGCGCGCTGCTGCTCGAGCCGGGCGACGACGAGAGCGTCGTCGCCGAGCTGCTCGCGCTCGCGGTCGCCGACGGCGAGCTGCGCGCCGAGCTGCGCGCGCGCGGCGCGGCGCGCGTCGCCGCCTATGCGCCCGAGCCGACCGCCCGCGCGCTGCGGGCCGCGCTGGAGTCGCTCGCGGACGAGAAACGGCCCGATCTTCTGTGAGCGGACGCACGTATCCACGCGGGTTCCTCGTTGCTCTAGCAGACATGACCTCTCCACGTGTCATCGAACTCCCCCGCAGGATGGAGCCCGTCGTGCGCGACACGTTCCTCGCAGCCGCCGAGGTCGCCGCCGCCCTCCCCGGGCTGCCCGACAACGTCGTCGCGCTGCGGCCGCGGCGCATGCGCCGCCCGGTGCTCGCGCCGGAGCCCCAGCCGCCGCGGCTGGCGGCCTAGGTCTAGGCGGGCAGCCTCAGCGCCCGTCGGGGCGCGGCTGCGCGAGCGCGTGGACAGGCCCGGCGCCGGCGACCGGCGCCGGGCCGTCGAGGTTGGCGACGTCGTAGCCCAGCTCGTCCATGAGCGCGCAGAACTCGGCGTTCGTGTCGTGCAGCTCGCAGACGATCGCCGGGCGGTGGCGCGCGAGCGTGGCCCGCATCCCCTGCAGCGCCTGCAGCTCCGCGCCCTCCGTGTCGAGCTTGAGCACGTCCGGCGGCGGGATCGCGCCGGCCGCGACGAGCTCGTCGATCGCCACGACGGCGACGTCGATCTCCTCGCGCACGTCGGCGTGGCGGCCCGTCGAGGCCAGATGCGACCAGCTCGCCTCGCCCACGACGAGCAGCCGCGCGGCGCCGCCGGCGCAGCCGACGGCCTCCTCGCGGATCTCCGCGTGCGAGAACGCGTTGAGCTCGATGTTGCGGGCGACGGCGCGGGCGCACGCCGGGACGGGCTCGAACGCGACGACGCGACCCTCGGGGCCGACGAGGCGGGCGCCGAGGATCGTGAAGAAGCCGACGTTCGCGCCCACGTCGTAGAAGACGGCGCCCGGCGCGAGCAGGCGGCGCAGGGCCTCCTGCACGGGCGGCTCGAGCGTCCCGCGCACGATGAGCCCGGCGTGCGCGTGGTCGAGCGGCAGGTCCGCGGTCGAGACGTAGAGCAGGTGGCCGAGGCCGCCGGCGATCGGCACCGGCGCGCGCCCGTACCAGCCCGAGGCGCGCCGCAGGAGCGCCCGCGACGCGCGCCGCCCGCGCACGCGCGCGGCGAGCGCGGCGCGGCGCTCCTCGGGCATCCCGGTGATGAGGTGCGTCGCGCCGTTGCGCAGGCGGCCGGTCAGCTCGTGGCGCAGGTGGCGAAGCGTCCCCGGCATCGGCCGGATGATCGCACCGATCGGCGGGCCGCCCGCCGCCGGTGAGCCGGCGCGGCTAGCCGCGGACGAACGGATCGACGTACACGTCGTCGATCTGCCAGCTGCCCTTGGCGCTGAAGCGCAGCTGCACCGGCATGGCGTTGCCGAACGCCCCGGCCAGCGTGTTGACCTGCATCGGGACGATGTCGCTCGGGGCCCACGCGCCGCCGTTCTTGAGCTTCTCGAGCTTGACGCTCTTCTGCTTGCCGGAGGCCTTCGTGTAGAGCGCCTCGACCTTGAGGTTGCCCTTCTGCGGCCCGCGCACGAAGAAGCGCATCGAGATGTGCTCGACGCCGATGCAGAACGAGGCCGTCGTGGCGACGGCGCCGTGAGCGAGCTGCAGCGATCGCTTGTCGCCCGCCCCGCCGACGCGGAACGGCTCATTGCCGGCGACGACCGTCGCGCCTTCGGAGAGCTCCCACGAGCCCGCCCCGTGCTCGAAGCCGCCGTCGGGAGCGAGGACGTAGTCCGCGGCGTCCTGCCACGGGATGAACGGCTTGACGGTGGGCTGCGCCGGGCAGCCGCCGCCGGGGGGCGCGACGCTCGCGGCGGCCGACGCGCTCAGCAGGGCGGTGGCGGTGATCGCGGCGGCGCAGGCCGTTGCGGCGCGGCGAAGGGCGGCGTTGAGTGGCACAGTGAATCCCTCGTTCCTTGAAAGTTGAGTGGGGGCCCGACGTTTCCCCGGGGTGAGGTGTCGGCGTCCACCGCCGCCTACGACATGTCCGCTGGCGACACTCGGACGAGCGTCCAGATGGCGCAATCACGACCCTACGTCGGGTCTGGACGGTTACGCTGGATGGGACATGGCGGAACCGATCGGCCTCACACAGGAGACGAGGTTGCGCCGGGACTCACCCATGAGCCGGCGCGAGCTGGCCGGCGAGGCGGCCGTCGCGGTCCCGTTCCTGCTCGCCGTCGGGGCGCTCGCCGTGCCGGGGATCGAGAGCGCGAGCGCGTCGGACCTCGGGCTCTTCGCGCTGCTCATGGCGGTCATGTTCCGGTTGAAGTTCGAGACCGGCGGTGGCTCGCTGGTCCCGACGCAGCTCGTCTTCGTGCCGATGCTGTTCGTCCTGGATCCGGCGATCGTCCCGCTCGTCGTGATCGCCGGCTTCGCCCTCGGGCAGCTGCCGGACGCGATCGCCGGCCGGATGCATCCGACGCGGCTCGTGATCGCCGTCGGCGACGCCGCCTTCGCGTTCGGGCCGGCGCTCGTGTTCGTCCTGGCGGACATCGACAGCCCGACCTTCGGGCACTGGCCGGTGTACCTGCTCGCGCTCGCCGCGCAGTTCGCCGGCGACCTCTTCAGCTCGACGCTGCGCGAGCTCATCGCCGACGGCGTGCGGCCCAAGCTGCAGCTCGACCTGCAGCGCGAGGTCTGGCTCGTCGACGTCCTGCTCTCCCCGATCGGGCTGCTCGCCGCGCTCGCCAACGGCGAGGCGCGCTACGCCTACCTGCTCGTGCTCCCGCTCGGCGCGCTGCTCAGCGTGTTCGCGCGCGAGCGGCGCGAGCGGATCGGGACCGCCATCGAGCTGAGCTCGGCGTACCGCGGCACGGCGCTGCTGCTCGGCGACGTGCTCTCCGAGGACGACGAGTACACGGGGGTGCACAGCCAGGGCGTCGTGCTGTTCGCGCTCGCGATCGCCGACGAGCTCGCCATCGGCGAGGAGGAGCGCCGGCTCGTCGAGTTCGGCGCGCTGCTGCACGACATCGGCAAGATGTCGACGCCGAAGGAGATCCTCAACAAGCCCGGCCCGCTCGATGCCGACGAGTGGCAGACCATGCGCCGCCACACGATCGACGGCCAGCGCATGCTCGACCAGGTCGGCGGCACGCTGCACGAGGTCGGCGTCGTCGTGCGGGCGTCGCACGAGCGCTTCGACGGCACGGGCTATCCGGACCGGCTGCACGGCGTCGAGATCCCCCTCGCGGCGCGGATCGTCGCCGTCGCCGACGCCTACAGCGCGATGACCACCCGGCGCTCCTACCGCGACGCGATGGCCCCCGAGGTCGCCGCGCGCGAGCTGAGCGTCAACGCCGGCACGCAGTTCGACCCGGCGGTCGTCCGGGCGGCGCTCGGCGTGCTCGAGCTCGACGAGCCGGGCATCCGCCAGCGGGCAATGCGCGGCATCCCGGCGTAACATGGATCTGGCCCTCCCCGCCCGTCTCCCGGCTGCGGGTCACCGCCCGACGCCGACCCGAACCGATCCGAGATGGACGAGCCACTCCAACCCGCCGCCGCCCTCGCCTTCGCCCTCGCCGCCGTCGTGTCGTCCGCGCTCCGTCGCGGGGTGACCGCGTGAACCTGCGCGAGGCGCGCCTCGCCCGGCTGACCCGAATCCGCGAGGCGCGCGCGTCGCCGGCGATCCGCGGGGCGCTGCCGATCGATCCGTGGCGGCTCGTCTCGGGGCGCTTCTCGTTTGAGAGCGCGGCCGAGGCCGAGACGCTGTTCGCGATCGCCAACGGCTACATGGGCATCCGCGGGGTCCACGAGGAGGGGCTGCCGTCCAACGACCCCGGCTTCTTCCTCAACGGGCTGCACGAGACGTGGCCGATCCCCTACGGCGAGGCCGCCTTCGGCTTCGCGACGACCGGCCAGACGATCGTCAGCGCGCCGGACGGCTCGGTCATGCGCCTCTACGTCGACGAGGAGCCGCTCGTGCTGGCGGAGTCCCAGCTGCTGCACTACGAGCGCGTGCTCGACATGCGCACCGGGACGCTCGAGCGCACCGCGCGCTTTCGCACGTCGCGCGGCGCGGTCGTCGAGCTGCACTCCAAGCGCCTGGCGTCGCTGCACTGGCGCCATCTCGCGGCGATCTCCTACGAGGTCACGCTCGTCTCCGGGATGGCCGAGCTGGCGATCGCCTCGGAGATCGTCACGCACCTGCCGCGTCCCAAGGGCCACGACGACCCCCGCATCGGCGTGCGGATGGACGAGTCCGCGCTGCAGCCCGTCGACCAGTTCTGCTCGGCGACGCGCGTGCTGCTGGAGCTGCGCACCCGCTCCAGCGGGATCGGCCTGGCGTGCGGCATGGAGCACAGCATCGAGACCGAGCTGCGCCACAGCATCGAGTCCAGCGTGCAGGAGGACGAGGGCCGCGTCGTGTTCTTCCTCGACGCCGAGCCCGGCGTGCCGGCGACGGTGACGAAGCTGCTGGGCTATCACCACGATCCGCAGGCGTCGTCGGGCGACCTCGCGCGGCGCGTGAACCGCACGCTCGACCGCGCCGTCGGCGACGGCTTCGCGCGCATCGCCGAGGTCCAGCGCCAGCGGCTGGAGGCGTTCTGGGAGCACTCGGACATCGAGATCGACGGCCCCGAGGACATCCAGCAGGCCGTCCGCTTCAACCTCTTTCAGATCCGCCAGGCGTCGGCCCGCGTCGAGGGCCACGGGATCGCCGCGAAGGGCCTGACCGGGCGCGGCTACGAGGGCCAGTACTTCTGGGACACGGAGATCTACGTGCTGCCCGTGCTGACGTACACCCAGCCGCACGTCGCCCGCCGGCTGCTGCACTTCCGCTACGACATGCTCGAGGCCGCGCGCCGCCGCGCGCGCCAGCTCGGCCATCGCGGCGCGCTCTTCCCGTGGCGCACGATCTCCGGCGAGGAGGCCTCCGCCTACTACGCGGCCGGCACCGCCCAGTACCACATCAACGCGGCGATCTCCTACGCCGTGCGCCAGTTCGAGCGCGTCACCGGCGACGAGGAGTTCCTTGCCCGCGAGGGCGTCGAGATCCTCGTCGAGACGGCGCGGCTGTGGGCCGACCTGGGCTTCTTCTCCGAGCGGCGCGACGGGCAGTTCTGCATCCAGGGCGTCACCGGGCCCGACGAGTACTCGGCGGTCGTCGACAACAACGCGTACACGAACCTCATGGCGCGCGAGAACCTCGCCGCCGCGGCCGAGGGCCTGGACCTGCTGCGCGAGACCGACCCCGACGCCTACGACCGGCTCGTCGCGCGGCTGCGGATCGAGCCGCACGAGCCCGAGGAGTGGGTCCGCGCCGCCGAGCGGATCTTCGTGCCCTACGACGACCGCGCCGGCGTGCTGCTGCAGGACGAGCACTTCCTCAACCGCAAGCCGTGGGACTTCGAGCACACGCCGCTGGACAAGTACCCGCTGCTGCTGCACTACCACCCGCTGAACATCTACCGCCATCAGGTCATCAAGCAGACCGACGTCGTGCTCGCGACGTTCCTGGCGGGGGATCGCTTCTCGCAGGAGGAGAAGCGCCGGGTGTTCGAGTACTACGACCCGCTGACGACCGGCGACTCCTCGCTGTCGTCGTGCGTGCAGAGCGTCATGGCGGCCGAGGTCGGCGACGTCGAGGCCGCCTACGACTACTTTCTGCTGAGCGCCGCCGTCGACCTCGCCAACCTCGCCGGCAACGTCTCGGACGGCATCCACGTCGCGTCCTGCGGCGGCGTCTGGATGGCGCTCGTCAACGGCTTCGCCGGGCTGCGCGACGTCGCCGGCCAGGACCTCTGCTTCACGCCGCGCCTGCCGGTCGAGTGGACGCGCATGCGCTTCAGGCTCATCTTCCGCGGCAGCCGACTGGAGATCGAGATGACCCAGGAGGCGACGAGCTACGAGCTGCTCGACGGCGGCCCGCTGACGCTCATGAGCGACGGCCACATGTTCACCGTGTCGGTCGGCGAGCCGGTGATCCTGGCGGTCGTCGCGCAGGCCGACGCGGCGTAGGGCTCGGGCGCGCCGGCCTGCGCGACGCGCCGGGAGCGGGCGCTTTACTTCGTCTCGGTGAGTGCGGCGGACCTTCCGATCGGCCTGGACGACGTGCGCGACGCCGCGCGGCGCCTGGCGGGGGTCGCGCACCGCACGCCGGTGCTGACCTCGCGCACGCTGGACGCGCGCGCCGGCGCCGGCGTCTTCGTGAAGGCGGAGAACCTGCAGCGGATGGGCGCCTTCAAGTTCCGCGGCGCCTTCAACGCGATCAGCCGACTGTCGCAGGCCCAGCTCGCGCGCGGCGTCGCGGCGTCCTCGTCGGGCAACCACGCGCAGGCCGTCGCGCTCGCCGCATCGCTGTGTGGCAGCGACGCGACGATCCTCATGCCGCGCGACGCGCCGGCGAGCAAGCGCGCGGCAACCGAGGCCTACGGCGCGCGCGTCGTCGAGTTCGACCGCTACCGCGACGACCGCGAGCGGCTCACGAGCGAGCTCGCGGCCCGCGAGGAGCGGGCGCTCGTGCACGCCTACGACCATCCGCACGTCATGGCCGGCGCGGGCACGGTGGCGCTCGAGCTCCTGGCGGACGCCGGCGAGCTCGACGTGCTCGTCGTGCCGGTCGGCGGCGGTGGGCTCGCGTCGGGCTGCGCGGTCGCCGGCACGGGCTTGGCGCCGGGACTGCGGGTGATCGGCGTCGAGCCGCTCGCAAGCGACGACACCGCGCGCTCGCTCGCCGCGGGCCGCCGCGTCGGCGTCGAGGTCGGCCAGACGATCGCCGACGGGATGCAGCTGCCGACGCCGGGCCGGCTGACGTTCGCGGTCCTCAGCCGCCTCCTCGAGGCCGTCGTCACCGTCAGCGACGCCGAGATCGCCGACGCGATGCGCTTCTACTTCGAGCGGATGCGCGTCGTCGTGGAGCCCAGCGGGGCGGCGACGCTCGCGGCGCTGCTCGCCGGCCGGATCGACGTGCGCGGCGCGCGCGTCGGTCTCGTCGTCTCGGGCGGCAACGTCGATGCGCGGCGCTTTGCGGCGATCTGCGGCGGGGCGGCGTGAGCCGAAGACCCTCACACCGTCCGCAGCGCCTCCGTGGGCGACAGGCGCGCCGCGCGCAGCGCCGGATACAGCCCCGCGACCGCGCCGATGAGCAGCGCCGCGACGACGCCGCCGCCGAGCGCGACGAGCGGCACGACGGCGGGGAGGCCCTGCGTCGCCGCGTAGGCGATCGTCACGAGCGCGCCGAGCAGCGCCCCGGTCACGCCGCCCAGCGCGCCGAGCAGCAGCGACTCGGTGAGGAACTGCGCGGTGATGTGGCGGCGCGTCGCGCCGAGCGCGCGGCGCAGGCCGATCTCCGAGCGGCGCTCGAGCACCGAGATGACCATGACGTTCGCGATCCCGACCCCGCCGACGAGCAGCGCGACGGCGCCGAGGCCGAGCAGCAGCGACGTGAACGCGCCCTCGGCGGCGGCGCGCGCCTCGAGCGCGTCGGACGGGCGGCTGATGTCGACCTCCTCGGGATGCTCGGGGTTCACCGTCGGCGCGATCAGCTCGCGCGTCGCGAGCAGGCGGTCCTCGTCGGCGCGGACGTACAGCTTGGAGGGGTTGGTCTCGATGTCGAAGGCCTCCTGCGCGGCCGGCAGCCCGACGAGCGCCGCGCGGTCGATGCCGCCGTCGAGCGTGACGGGGGCGAGGATGCCGACGACCGTCCACCAGCGCCCGCCGATCCAGACCTGCGGATCGCCGTCGACCGACGCGAGGCCCAGCCGGCGCGCCGCGACCGCGCCGAGCACGACGCTCGGGAAGCGCTCGGTCGCGCGGTCCAAGAAGCGCCCCGACGCAAGCTCGGCGCTGAGCGCGGCGGGCAGGTTCGGATCGGCCGCCTGCACGCTGATCCCGCTCGTCTCGTTGGGGTTGACGAGCTCGGTCCGGCGCACGGTCGCGTCGTCGACGGCGTAGACGGCGGCGGTCTGCCGCACGCCGTCGAGCACCGCCAGGCGCGCGGGCGAGGTCTTCGGCAGCTCGCTGTCCTCGCCGAAGAACGACTGGCCCGCGCCGGCCGTGAGCAGGTTCGTCCCGAGGCGGTCGATCTGCGCCAGCAGGTTGGCCTGGCTGGAGGCCGAGATCCCGAGCACGGCGACCATCGAGGCGATCCCGATCGCGATCCCGAGCGCCGAGAGGGCCGCGCGCAGGCGGCGCGTGCGCAGGCCGACGAGGCCGACGGCCAGCACGTCGCGCGCGAGCAGGCGGCTCGGGGCGGGCGGCTGGGCCCCGCGGCCGCTCGGCGACGTCCGCGGCACGCTCGCGCGCCCGGGCGGGGACGTCGGCACGCTCATGCCGCCCGCGCGTCGGCGACGATCGCGCCGTCGCGCAGCTCGACGCGCCGCGGGAAGGCCTCGGCGACCTGCGGGTCGTGCGTGATCACGACGAGCGTCGTGCCGCCCGCGTTGAGCTCGCGCAGCAGCTCGACGATGCCGGCGCCGGTCGTCGTGTCCAGCGAGCCGGTCGGCTCGTCGGCGAAGACGATCTGCGGGCGGCCGACGAGGGCGCGGGCGATCGCGGTGCGCTGGCGCTCGCCGCCCGACAGCTCGGACGGGCGGTGCGCGGCGCGCCGGTCGAGCCCGACGCGCCGCAGCGCCTCGCGCGCGCGCTCGCGCCGCTCGTCCGGCGCGACCCCGGCGTAGAGCAGCCCGCCGGCGACGTTGTCGACGGCCGCCATCCCGTCGAGGAGGTAGAACTGCTGGAAGACGAAGCCCATCCGCCGGGCGCGCAGCGCCGACAGCTCGTCGTCGGAGGCCGCGGCCGCGTCGATCCCGTCGACGACGACCTCGCCGCTCGTCGGGCGGTCCAGCGTCCCCATGATCTGCAGCAGCGTCGTCTTGCCCGAGCCCGACGGGCCGAGGATCGCGACGAGCTCGCCGCGCTCGATGCGCAGGTCGACCCCGCGCAGCGCATGGACCTCGCCGGGGTACTCCTTGACGACGCCGCGCAGGGCCAGGAGCGCCATCAGACCGCGGCGTTGGCGACGCGCATGCCCTCGCGCAGCCCGGCGCCGCTGATCTCGACGTAGCCGCTCGTGTAGAGGCCCGTCTTGACCGGCACGATGCGCCGCCCGCCGGCGTCGACGACCTCGACCGCGAAGCGACCGCCGCTGCGCGCCAGCAGCGCCGTGACGGGGATCGCGAGGACGTCCTTGGCGCGGCTGCGCTCCAGGCGCACGGTGACCGGCGCCTGGTCGATCGCCGACGCGCGGCCGGTGAGCTTGATCGTGAGCTTGACCGTCGGCGAGCCGCTCGGCGTGCCGTCGGCGGCGGTCGGCTGCACGGCCGCCTTGCCGACGCGGGCGATGCGCCCGCTCACCGTCTTGCGCGACGGCAGCTCGACCGAGACCCGCGCGCCGGTCGTCGCCAGCGAGCTCTTCGTCGTCTCGAGGTCGACGGCGACGATCTGCTTCGTCGAGGTCGTCGTCATGATCTCGCCGGGCGTGCCGGCGCCGCCCGCGCCCGCGGCGCCGCCCGACGTCGCGCCGGCGGTCGCGCCGACGCGCGTCGAGAGCTTCGTCACGCGGCGGCTGCCGGGCTGGAAGACGACCCGGCCGAGCTCGATCGTGCCGGTCTGGGCGAGGCCGTGGCTCGCCTGCCAGCGCTGGACGGCCGCGGTCGTGCCGGCGTCCCAGGTCCCGTCGACGAACATCGCGCGGTCGCGGTCCATGCCGAGCACGCGCAGGTTGCGCTCCAGCGCGCCGACGTCCTTGCCCGACAGGCCGGGGCCGAGCGCGCGGAAGGCGGGGACCGCGCCGTAGAGCAGGTAGACCCGGCGCTGGTCGACCTTGTAGAGCGTCGCGTCGCGCCGGACGACCTTGCCGGCGGCCGGCAGCCACGTGATCGTGCCGGCCATCTGCCCGAGCACGAGGCGGCTGTCGGAGTAGCCGAGCCGCCCGTCCTCGGTCTGGATCTCGACGAGATCGCGGCGATCGATCGTCGTGGTCGGGGTCGCGGCGGCGGCGTCGGTGCGCTCGACGCCCGACGATCCGTTCGTCGCCAGCACGACGGCGGCGACCGCGACGGCGACCAGGGTCAGTCCGGCGGCGACGGTCCGGCGCCGCGGGCGCGTGCGCCGGGCTTGGCTCATTGGGCGGTGCCCGCGCCGGGCGCGGGCCCGCCGCCACGCCCGCCGCGGCGCGGCAGGACGGACTCGCAGGCCTTCAGCGCGGCCTGCACCTTCGGGCTCTCGCGGTCGAGCTGGCGCAGGCCGCCACGCCCGCCGCCGCCCGGCCCGGCGCCGCTCGGCGTGGGCAGGTCGACGCCCTCGCCGCGCATGCACGACGCGAACTTCGTAAACGCGTCGCGGAACTCCTGGCGCTGCTCGTCGGTCAGGGTTCCGCGGGCCTGCTCGCGAAACGTCGCGCACGCCTCGCGGGCGGCGCGCAGCTTCTCGCTGTCGACGTTGCTCGGCGGCCCCGTCGGTCCCCCGCCGGCTCGCCGGTCGGGCACATCGACGCCCTGGTCGCGCATGCACTGCTGGAAGCGCAGGCGCGCGGTGTCGCGGTCCTCCGCGCCGGCGGCGGCGCCGGCGCCCGGGGCGCTCGTGGCCGACGTCGCGGCGCCGCAGGCCGAGAGGGCAAGCGCCGCGACGGCGCAGGCGAGGGCGGGAAGGAGTCGGGCGCCATGGCTGATCGGTCTCACCTCGAAGCTCGTTGCACGCCACCCATGAAGCCCGACGCGCGCAAGCTGCGCGTGAGCGCAGACGAAGAATCAGATAAGAGCCGGGCCCGGCGCTCAGCGCGGCGCCGGGTCGTCGTCGCCGATCAGCCCGCGCGACGCCGCCCAGTGGCTGACCTCGTGGCCGGCGCAGGAGGCCTCCGGAATCTCCCGGAGCCCGCATCCGGGAGACCGTGCTCACGCGGGGCTGGTCCGGCCGCGCGGCCGCGGCCCGCGCAGGCTCGCCGGCCGGCCGGCCCCTTCACGACCGCGCCGGCGCCGGCGTCTCGGGGTCGGACGGCGATCGCGCGTCGACGCGCCCCAGGCGCAGCCGGAACAGGGCGCCGCCGCCGGGCGCCTGCTCGACGGCGATCGAGCCGCCGTGCGTCTGCGCGACCTGGCGCACGATCGCGAGACCCAGGCCCGAGCCGGGCCGCCCGCGCGCCGTCTCGCCACGGTAGAAGCGGTCGAAGACGTGCGGGCGGTCGGCGGCCGGGATGCCGGGGCCGTGGTCGCGGACCGTCAGCTCGCCGTCGCGCAGCGCGACCTCGACGACCGTGCCCTGATCGGTGTACTTGGCGGCGTTGTCGAGCAGGTTGTCGACGGCGCGGCCGAGGCGCTCCGCCAGGCCCTCGACGAGCGTCGGCTCGAGCTGCGCCTCGAACGTCGTGCCGGGGCGCCGGCGGCGGGCGCGGGCGATTGCCTCGGCGACGACGTGATCGAGGCGCACGTCGTCGAGGCCCGCCAGCGGCTCGTCGCCGCGGGCCAGCTCGATGACGTCGGAGATGAGCGCGGTGAGGTCCTCGGTCTCGGCGCGGACGTCCTCGAGCAGGCGGCGGCGGTCGTCGTCGGGCAGCGCGCCGCCCGTGAGCAGCACCTCGATGTTCGTGCGCAGCGCCGTGACCGGCGTGCGCAGCTCGTGCGAGGCGTCGGCGACGAGCCGGCGCTGCGCGCGCACGGAGTCGTCCAGCGCGCCGCGCGAGCGCTCCAGCGCGTCGAGCATCGCGTTGAAGCGCTGCGCCATGCGGCCGACCTCGTCCTCGCTGCGCACCTCGATGCGGCGGCGCAGGTCGTCGGTCTGCGTGATGTGCTCGGCGGCGGCGGTCAGCTCGCTGACGGGCTGGATGACCTGGGCGCCGAAGAGCCGGCCGAAGAACGCCGCCAGCAGCGTGCCGGCGGCGCACAGCAGGGCGAGCGCGAACGCCAGTCGCCGCAGCGTCGCGTCGACGTTCTCCAGGCTGCGCCCGAGCTGGATCGCGCCGCCGCCGGCGAGCTGGACGGTCAGGACGCGCAGGTGCACGCCGTCGGTGCTGTCGACGTCGCGCAGGACGGCGTCGCGCAGGCCGAGCGCGACCGCGCGGTCGCTGGCGTCGACCGGGATGCGCACGTCGCCCTCGGCGTCGGTCAGCGGCACGCCGCGCGTGGTCAGCAGCTGGACGGGCCCGCTGGACACCCCCTGCACGGAGCGCGACGGCAGGCTCAGCCCGAGCGCCTGGCTGAGCCCGAAGTCGCGCGCCAGCTTCTGGACGTCGGCGTACTGGCGCGAGATCGCCTGGTCGACCTGGCCGCGCAGCTCGCTGCGCAGCACGAGGTAGGCGATGACCGAGACGAACACCACCGTGACGCCGACCGTCACCGCGGCCAGCAGCGTCAGCCGGTGGCGCAGGGCCATCATCGGCGCTCGCGCTCCCCGCCGGCGGACGTCGAGGGGCGCCGCGCGGTCACGGCTCGCGCAGGACGTAGCCGACGCCGCGCACGGTGTGCAGCAGCCGCCGCTCGCCGGCCTCCTCGGTCTTGCGCCGCAGATAGCCGATGTAGACGCCGAGCGCGTTGGAGGTCGCCCCGAAGTCATAGCCCCAGACGCGCTCGAAGAGCGTCGAGCGCGTCAGGACCTGGCGCGGGTGATCGAGGAAGAGCTCCAGCAGCGAGAACTCCGTCTTGGAGAGCTCGATCCGGCGCCCGTTGCGGTGGACCTCGTGCGCCGAGCGGTCGAGCACGAGGTCGGCGAAGGCCAGCGTCGGGCCGCCGACGTCGACGCGCCGCAGCAGCGCGCGCAGGCGGGCGTTGAGCTCGCGCAGCGCGAACGGCTTGACGAGGTAGTCGTCGGCGCCGGCATCGAGGCCGTCGACGCGGTCGTCGATCGCGTCGCGCGCGGTGAGCAGGAGCACCGGCGTGCGGTCGCCCGCCGAGCGCAGCCGGCGGCAGACCTCCAGGCCGTCGACGCGCGGCATCATGACGTCGAGCACGATCGCGTCGACGGTGCCCTCGGCGAGCGCGTCGAGCGCCTGCTGGCCGTCGTGCGCGAGGATGACCTCGTAGCGCTCGAGGGCCAGCGCCCGCTGCAGCGCGGCGCGCACGCCCGGCTCGTCGTCGACAACTAAGACCCTCACGCGATCGCTCCTGGTCGTCAGGACAGCACGGTCGCCTAAGAGCCTACGAAGTGCCCATCAGCACTTGCGCAGCGCGACGTGCACGCTCGTCCACGCCGACGGCCCGTCGCGCAGCACGAGGTGCGGGTAGCGCGACCAGGCCAGGCGCTCGAAGTACAGCGCGCCGTGCTCGGCGACGTGGCGGCGCACGTCGGCGCCCGTCTCCTCGTAGGCCAGCGCGCCGGCGCGCGTGGCCGGCGACAGCTCGGTCGACAGCTCGTCGAGCGCCTCCCAGCGACCGCCGCCCGCCAGGCCGAGCTCCTCGACGAGCTCGCGCCGGTCGAACAGCAGCACGCCGGGGATGCCCGGGGGCGGGCCGGCCAGGCGGTACTCGGTCGAGAGGGAGAGGATCCCGCCCGGCCTGAGCACGCGGTGCATCTCCTCCAGCGCGCGGCGGGCGTCGTCGAGCGCGCCGAAGTGCTCCAGCGCGCTCGACGAGAAGACGGCGTCGAAGCTCTCGTCCTCGTAGCGCAGCTCCAGCGCGTCCATGTGCTGCACGACGAGCCGCCGCGCGCACCACTCGGCGCCGTAGAAGCGGCCGGGATCGGTCAGCATCGGCGCGCAGGCCGACTCCTCCCACCCGCCGGCGGCGAGGTACAGGTCGGTCGCGAAGACGCGGCGCGCGAAGCGGGTGAGGTAGAACAGCGTCGGCTCGTTGCCCGCGCCGACGCCGAGCAGCTCGGCGTCGCCGCGCAGCGCGCCGCCGGCGGCGAGCGCCCGGACGGCCATCGCGACCTCCCAGTGCTTGCGGTACTCCCAGCCCCGCGGGAAGCCCTCGCCGCGCCGCGCGGCCTCGACCGCGAAGACGTCGCGGATGATGGCGCGCAGCTGCGGGTCGGCGAAGTCCTCCAGCGCGCAGAGCTTGTTGTGGCCGGGGGCCGCGCTGCTCACCACGGGAGGGTTCTGCCCGCTGCGCGCGGTCGCTACCGCGACGCGGGTCGCGCCTGTGTGACGATGTCGGCATGGGATTCGCCGACCACCTCGAGCGCTTCTGGCCCGACAGCGCCCACGACGAGATCGAGCCCGCGCGCGCGGCGGTGCGCGAGCGGCTGCCGGGGTTCTGCGTGCACAGGGTCGCGCCCGAGCACCGCGGCAAGCCGTGGGTGTACGCGACGTGCGGGGCGGCGCAGGCCGCGGCGGCGGGCGAGGACGGCGCCGAGTACGTGCTGCTCGCGCCCGCCCGGGACGGCGTGCTCGTCGAGATGCTCGCCGCGCTGGCGACGGTCAACGCCGACGCCGAGCAGGGCCTCGGGGTCGGCAGCGTCATCGCGCTCGGCAGGCCCTGGACGGCGGGCTCCGCCGCCGACCACCTGCTCGTCCTGCCGCCCTATCCGTTCGGCGAGGGGTTCGAGGTCTTCGAGGACGACGAGCGCCGCACCGTCGTGCTGTGGCTCGTCCCGGTCACCCCGGCCGAGGCGCGATTCGCGCGCGAGCGCGGCTGGGAGGCGCTCGAGCAGCTCTTCCAGCGGCGCGAGGCGAACGTCGCCGATCCGGCCCGCGCGTCGGTCGCGTAGGTCGTCAGCGCGGCGGACCGCGGCGCTGGCGCGCCTGCGCCATGACGCGGCTGAGGAACACCGGGTTTCCGACGAGGTAGCGCCGCCACATCCGCTTGGGCTCGATCGCGAGGCGGAAGATCCACTCCAGGCCGTTGTCCGACAGCGACGCCGGCGCGCGCGGGACGCGTCCGGAGACGAAGTCGAAGAGCGCGCCGACGCTCCACAGCACGTCGCAGTCCAGGCGGTCGACGGTGCGCTGCGCCCAGACCTCCTGCTTCGGGGTGCCCATGCCGACGAGCAGGATGTCCGGGCGGCGCTCGTTGACGTCCTCGATGACGCGCTCGTCGTGGCCCGAGCCGATCGTGAAGTAGCCGTGATGGGTGCCGACGACGCGCAGCCGCGGGTGCCGGCGCCGCAGCCGGCGGCCGGCCTGCGCGGCGACGCCGGGATCGCAGCCGAGCAGGTAGACGGAGCGGTCCTGCTGCTCGCAGAGCGCGGCGAGGTCCCAGATCCAGTCGGCGCCGGTCATGCGGTGCGGGATCTCGGCGCTGAGCGCCTTCGCCGCGAGGCGCACGCCGTAGCCGTCGCAGTAGACGAGGTCGGCCTGCTCGAGCGCCTCGCGCAGCGCGGGATCCTCGCGCGACTGGTTGAGCACGTGCGCGTTGACGTACATCACGCGCTTGGTGGGCTCGCCGCGGCCGACCCAGCCGACGATCCGCTGCAGCAGCTCGTCGGGGTGTCCGAGCTCGATCGGAAGCTCGAAGATCCGCGACTGGCGCGCGTCTGGCGACTGCTGGGCGGCGTCCTTGACCTCTGGCACGGCCGGTGGATCCTACCGGCCGGCCTTGCGCCAGACGAACAGGTGTCCGCGCGCGACCCCGTCCAGGCCGAGATCGGCGACGGCGCGCGTCACGCCCGGGTAGGCGTCGTCCTGCCAGTCGTGGAACGCGACGATCCCGCCCGGCCGCACGGCGTGCTCCCAGGTGCGGAAGGTCGCGACCGTCTCGTCGTACTCGTGCGAGGAGTCGATGAAGACCGCGTCGACCGGCGGCGGGTCGGCCGGCCCGAGCCCGCCCGGGCGGTCGTGCAGGTGCACGCGGGCGCGGTCGGCGGGGTGAAGCAGCGCGAGGTAGCGCTCGCGCTCGGGGTGCGCCTCGACGTCGTAGGAGTGCACCTCGCGGTCGGCGCGCGCGAGCGCCAGGCAGCTCGTCGTCCAGGCCGCCGCGGTGCCGATCTCCGCGACGCGCCGCGCTGCGCCGAGCGCGTCGAGCAGGACGCGCAGCTCGGCCGGGCGGCAGGCGACGTCGATGCTCCACGTGTCGTGCTCGGCGCGCGCGCGGCGCAGCGCCCGCAGCCAGAACGCGGCCACCGGCCGCGGGAGCCGGGCGAGGCTGCGCGCCTGCAGCGCCAGGCGGCGCGCGCGCTCGGTCGCCGGGCGGCTGTCGTCGGCGCGAAAGAGGTCCAGTCGGCCGCGGCCCATGCGCCGAGAACCTACAGCCGGGGCGCCCGCACCGCCCCCGGCGCCCCTCCGGCGCGCGCGCGTGCGAACCTTCGGCGGGTGCCGGTCGTGGCGATAGACGCGCGTGACGCCTACGACCCGCAGCTGCGGGGCTGGGGCCGCTACGCGCGCCACCTCGTGGACGCGCTGCCCGAGCGCCCCGGCCTGGACTACCACGTCATCAAGCGGGGCGGGCGCGGCCCCGAGGTGCTGTTCGAGCAGATCGAGCTGCCCGTGCGCCTGCGCCGCGAGGGCATCGACGTCGTCCACGCGCCCAACTGCTTTCTGCCGATCGCCCGGCCGTGCATGGGCGTCGTGACGATCCACGACCTCGCCTTCGAGGTCTTCCCCGACGACTTCTCCAAGCGCACCGGCTGGAAGTACCGCACGTTCACCAAGCGCGCCGCGCGCTCGGCGCAGCGCGTCATCTGCGTGTCGGGCTATACCGCCGAGGACGTCGTGCGCCGCTACGGCGTCGACGAGGCGCGCGTGCGGGTCATCCCCAACGCCCCCTCGCTGCCGATCGGCGACGCGGCGATGCCCAACGACGGCCCCTACCTGCTCGCGGTCGGCGACCTGCGGCCCAAGAAGAACCTCATGCGCCTCGTGCACGCCTTCCGGCTGCTGCGCGGCGAGGGCCTGGCGCACCGCCTCGTGCTCGCCGGCGTCGACAGCGGCCTCGAGGCGGCCCGCGTGCGCGAGGCCGCCGACGGCGAGCCGGTGCGCCTGACGGGCTATCTGTCCGACGCGCGCCTGGACGCGCTCATGCGCGGCGCCGACGCGCTCGTGCACCCGTCGCTGTACGAGGGCTTCGGGCTCGTGCTCGTCGAGGCGATGGCGCGCGGCGTGCCGGTCGTCGCGTCGCGCGCGACCGCGCTGCCGGAGACCGGCGGGGACGCGGCGGAGTACTTCGACCCGCTCGACGTCGGCGACATCGCGTCCGCGATCCGCCGGGTCGTCGGCGATCGCGGCCGCCGCGACGAGCTCGCCCGCCTCGGCCGCGCCCGCGCCGCGCGCCTGTCCTGGGCCGACAGCGCCGCGCTGACCGCCGCCGTCTACGAGGAGATGCTCGCGTGAGCAGGTGGTCCAGGCAACCGGCGGACGACCGATGAGCCGGCCCGGCGACGCCGGCGCGCCGCGGTGAGCGAGCCCGTCGAGCGCACGACGATCGTCGTGCTCAGCGTCGACGAGGCGCATCTGCTCGAGCACTCGCTGCCGGCCGCGGCGGCCCAGCCCGGCGCCGAGGTCGTCGTCGTCGACAACGCGTGCGCCGACGGCACCCGCTCGGTCGCCGAGCGCTGCGGCGCCCGCGTGCTCGGCATCTGCGAGCGGGTCTCGTACGCCGCCGCGATCAACGCCGGGATCGTCGGCACCGACGGCGACGCGGTCCTGCTGCTGAACGCCGACTGCGTGCTCGACGCGGGCTTCCTCGCCGCCGCCCGCCCGCGCCTTGGCCAGCACGGCGTCGGCTCGGTCGCGCCGCGCCTGATCCGCGCGACCGGGATGCTGCCGGCCGACCGCCTGGACCGGCTCGATGCCGCGGGCATGGTCGTCGACCGGCGGCGCAAGAACACGCTCGTCGGCCACGACGAGCCGGCGTCCGCCTACGCCCGCGCCGCCGAGGTCTTCGGCGGCGACGGCGCCTGCGTGCTGTACCGGCGCGAGGTGCTCGACGCGTGCGCGGTCGGCGGCGAGGTGCTCGACGAGGACCTCCAGCTGTGGGCATCGGACGTCGACCTCGCCTGGCGTGCGCGGCTGCTGGGCTGGCGCTGCCTGTACGAGCCGCGCGCCGTCGCGTGGCACATGCGCTTCTACTCGCCGACGACGCGCGACGGGCTGCCCGAGGCCCACCGCCGCCTGCAGTTTCGCAACCGCCTGCTCATGATGGCCAAGAACGACACGTGGGCCGACGTGCGCCGCGACCTGCACCGGATCGTCCTCTACGAGGTGCTCGCGCTCGGCCACGTCGTGCTGCGCGAGCGCCACCTGCTGCGCGCCTACGGCCAGGCGCTGCGCGCGCTGCCCGCCGCCCGGCGGCGGCGCGCGGTCCTGCAGGCGCGGCGGCCGCGCGGCGTGCGCCCGCCGTTCGGGCTGCGCGCGCCGCGCTGAGGCCCGCCCGCCGGCTCAGCCCGGCTGCTCGCCGGGGCGGCTGTCCTCGTCGTCGCCCGGAGCCCGCGCGATGACCGCCATGCGGTCCCTGAAGTCCGGTGCCCACATCCGGTCGGCGATCCGCGCGGTGCGCGCCGCGCGCACGAGCGCGCGGGCCAGGCGCGGCGAGTAGCCGCCGACCCGCTCGAGGTAGTAGCGCACCGTGAAGGCCTTCGGCGAGCTGCCGATCTCGAGCACCGTCCAGCCGTGGCGCTCCAGCAGCGTGCGCAGCGAGCGGCGCGTGAAGAACTGCACATGGGTCGGGATGACCGACCACCAGCGCGCGCGCAGGCCGCGCGCGACGACGCTGCCCGCGTCGGGCAGCGCCATCCAGGCGATCCCGCCGGGGCGCAGCAGCTCGGCCATGCGGTCAAGCGCCCGGCCGGGGCGCGGCAGGTGCTCGATGACGTCGCCCATGACGATCGCGTCGTAGTGGCCGGCCGGCAGCTCGGTCTCGAAGAGGTCGCCGGTGTGGACCGCGAGCCCGAGCCGCTCGCGGGCGTACGCCGAGGCGAACTGCGAGGGCTCGACGCCGGTCGTCTCCCAGCCGCGCTCCTGCGCCTCGGAGAGCAGGAAGCCCACCCAGCAGCCGAGGTCCAGCAGCGTGCGCTGGCGCGGGCCGCCGTTGTTGGGCGGGATCGGCACCGGCGTCAGGCGCTCCTCGATGCGGGCCAGGGTGCGCCGCGCGGTCTCGCGCTGCCCGGCCTCCTCGGCGACGTAGTCCTCCGACGCGGCGCCCGCGTAGGCGCTCTCGAGCACGGCGTCGGCGGGCATCGGGTCGGTCTGGCGGTGCCCGCAGCGGGTGCACCGCACGATGTCGGCGAGCGCCGTGCCGAAACGGTCGGTCGTGGGGATCAGCCCGTCCGGGCCGGGGTCGCCGGCCACCTTCAGATGGGGGACGAGGCTCGATGCATCGCAGGCGGCGCAGCGGGTCACGCCGGGCAGACTACGGCCACACTACGATCAGCGGCGTGGCGCAACGGCATCTCGGCCTGCTGAGCATCGTCGCGCCGATGCTCGACGAGGAGGGCACGGCGCAGGCGTTCTGCGACCGCGTGCGCAGCTCGCTGGAGGGGCTCCCGTGGGAGCTCGTCGTCGTCGACGACGGCTCGCAGGACGAAACGCCGCAGATCCTGGCGGCGCTCGCGGCCGGCGACGAGCGCGTCAAGGTCGTCACGCTGTCGCGCAACTTCGGCCACCAGACGGCGATCACCGCGGGCCTGGACCACGCCTCCGGCGACGTCGTCGTGATGATCGACTCCGACCTGCAGGACCCGCCCGAGCTCGTGCGCACGATGCTCGAGCACTGGCGGGCCGGCTCGGACGTCGTGTACGCCACGCGCACCGATCGCGAGGGCGAGTCGCGCTTCAAGCTCAAGACCGCCGACTGGTTCTACCGCCTCATGGGCTACGTCTCCGACGTCCCGCTGGCCGCGAACTCCGGCGACTTCAGGCTGCTGGACCGGCGCGCGCTCGACGCGCTGCTGCAGCTGCGCGAGCGCAACCGCTACCTGCGCGGGATGACCTCCTGGGTCGGCTTCACGCAGACCGCGCTGCCCTATCACCGCGAGGCCCGCCACGCCGGCAAGACGAAGTACCCGGTGCGCAAGATGATCCGCTTCGCGCTGGACGCGATCGCGTCCTTCTCGCACGCTCCGCTGCAGCTGGCGACCGTCGCGGGCTTCGTCTGCGCGCTCATGGCCTTCGTCGCGATCCCGGTCACGATCGGCTTTCGGATCTTCGGCGCGTTCGTCCCCGGCATCACGACGACGGTCGTCGCGGTGCTGCTGCTGGGCGGGATCCAGCTCATGGCGATCGGCATGATCGGCGAGTACGTGGGACGGATCTACGACGAGGTCAAGCGGCGCCCGCTCTACGTCGTGCGCGAGCGGACCAACGTCCAAGCGGCCGAGGATGAGCGCGAGCGCGCCCCGGCCTAGCCTGACCCGCCAGCGGGCGCTGACGGCGCTCGGAGCGACGATCTCGATGGCCGCGCTGGGGGCCGTCGTCGTCTGGGCGACGCACCAGGAGCCGCCGACGCTGCCGAGCACGACCGGCCGCCTGGCGGAGCTGGGCGGGGCGATCGCGTTCTACCTCGTCGGCTGCGCGGTGCGCGCCGAGCGCTGGTATGAGCTGCTGCGCTACAACGGCGCCCAGCCGCGGCGGCGCGACGCCTACGCGCTCGTCTCGGTGGCGTACTTCGGCAACAACGTCCTGCCCGCGCGCGCGGGCGACGCGCTGCGCGCCTTCCTCGTCGCCCCGCGCGCGCGGACCGACGCCCGCACCGCGATCGGGACGATCGTCGCCGAGCGCGTGCTCGACGTCGTCGTCCTGGCCGGGCTGTTCGTCGTGCTCGCCTACGGCGTCCTCGGCGGGGTCGACATGCCGCCGGCGGGCCGCCTCGTCGTCGGCGGCCTGCTCGCCGCGGCGCTCGTCGCGCTGGCCGGCGCGGGCGCCTGGGTGCTGCATCGCCGCGGGCACCTGCCGCGGGTCATCGGCTTCCTCGCCCCGATGGTCGAGGCGACGCGGCGCCTGCGCTCCAACCACGGCATGCAGCTGCTCGGGATCACGCTGGTCGTCTGGGCGATGGAGTGGATCGCCTGGTGGCTGACCGCCCGGGCGGCCGGCCTCGATCTCGCCCTGCTGGAGGTCGGCTACCTCATGGGCCTCGCCTCGGTCTTCGCGCTCGTCCCGAGCGGCCCCGGCTTCGTCGGCACGTTCGACGCGGCGATCGTGTTCGGCGTGCGGGCGCTCGGCCGCTCGGGGGCCCAGGCGCTGTCGTACCTGCTGCTGCTGCGCTTCGTCATCACGGTGCCGATCGCGCTCATCGGGCTCGTCGTGCTCGTCGCGGGCTACGGCGGGATCGGTCGCATGCGCGCGCTGGTGCGCGCATGAGCGTGACCGGGCCCGCATGAGGGTCGCCGTGCTGGGCGCCGGCGTGGCCGGCCTCGTCTGCGCCTACCGCCTCACGCAGGAGGGCCACGTCTGCGACGTCTACGAGCGCTGGCCCGGGCTCGGCGGGCAGGCCGCGACGCTCGACGTCGGCGGCGGCGACCTGCTCGAGCGCTACTACCACCACCTCTTCACGAGCGACCGCCATATCGTCGCGCTCTACGAGGAGCTCGGCATGGGCGACGAGCTCGAGTGGCACCCGTCGTCGATGGCGTTCTTCGTCGACGGGCGCCAGTGGGCGTTCACGACGCCGCTGGACCTGCTGCGCTTCGGCCCGCTGTCGCCCCCGGCGCGCCTGCGGATGGGGCTCGCGGTGCTCATGCTGCAAAAGCGCGCCAAGCGCGTCGAGCCCTACGAGGCGATCACCGCGCGCGCATGGATCGAGAAGCGCATGGGCCGCGCCCCGTGGCGCAAGGTCTGGGGCCCGCTGCTGCGCGGCAAGTTCGGCGAGCGGGCGGAGGACATCTCGATGGCCTGGCTGTGGAGCAAGCTCACGCTGCGCCGCCAGCTCGAGGGCGAGGAGGCCAAGCAGGAGCTGCTCGGCTACCCGTCGCACTCGTGGGAGCTGCTGTTCGGAGCGCTGCGCGACGCGATCGTCGCCGGCGGCGGGCGCGTGCTCGTCGACCGCCCGGCGAAGGGCCTGCGGCGCGACGCCGACGGCGCGCTGCACGTGGCCGCGGGCGCGGCCGGCTCCTTTCGCGCCGGGCACGACCCGCGCCGCTTCGCGCCCGCGCCGCAGGCCGAGGAGCGCTACGACGCGGTCGTCGCGACCGTCCCCAGCGACGTCTTCGCCGGCCTGCTCGACGACGAGCTCGCCGCCGCGGTCGGCGCGGAGTACCTCGGCCGGCTGCAGCGCACCGAGTACCACACGGCGCTGTGCCTGCTGCTCGAGCTCGACCGCCGCTTCTCGCCGTTTTACTGGACGAACATCGCCGACCCCGCGCTGCCGTTCGTCGGGCTCGTCGAGCACACGAACTTCATCTCGCCCGAGCGCTACGGCGGGCGGCGCTTCCTCTACGTCGCCAACTACCTCGCCCCGGGCGACCCGCTGCTCGCCCTCGACGCCGACGGGCTGCTCGACGCCTACCTGCCGGGCCTGCGCAAGGTGAGCCCCGACTTCTCGCCGGCCTGGGTCAAGCAGCGGTGGCTGCATCGCGAGCCGGCCGCCCAGCCGATCGTGACGGTCGGCTACCACCGCGACATCCCGCCGCTGCAGACCGGCGTAGCGGGGCTCGTCCTCGCCAACACGACGCAGATCTATCCCGAGGACCGCGGGACGAACTACAGCGTGCGGCTGGGCGGCGACGCCGCCCGGGCCGTCAGTCGCCCAGGCCGATCGGCTTGATCGACATCGGGTCGAGCCCGGAGCCGGCCTCCGAGTCGGTCGCGATCGAGTCGGCGATCCTGCGCTGCAGCACGAGCTCGGCGTCGAAGTCGGCGGCGTCGGCGTGGCGGTAGTCCAGCCCGCGGCCGGCGAGCAGCGTGGCGAGCGCCTCGACGTAGGTCGCGTCGAGCTGGCGGCCCGCGACGCGGCGCAGCTCGTTGACGGCCTGGAAGGAGGTCATGCGGTCGCGGTAGGTGTCCTTCGCGGTCAGCGTGTCGTAGACCTCGGCGACGGCGACGATGCGCGCGATCGGAGGGATGTCGTCGCCCGCGAGGCCGTCGGGGTAGCCGCGGCCGTCGATGCGCTCGTGGTGGGCGCGCACGATCTGCGCGACCGGGCCGTAGACGCCGAGGTCGCGCAGCAGGTCGGCGCCGAGCTGGGGGTGCTCGTTGATCTGGTCCCAGTCGCTCTCGGTGAGCGCGCCCTGGCGCTCCATGACGCGGTCGGGCAGCGCGAAGCGACCGATGTCGTGCAGCAGCCCGGAGGTGTGGGCGAGCTCGGCGTCGCGCTTGCTCATCCCGCACTGCAGCGCGATGTCGCGCGCGAAGGCGGCGACCGCGGCGCTGTGGCGCGCGGTGCGGCTGTCGCGGCGGTCCAGCGAGCGCACGAGCGCCGACAGGACGCCCCACGACAGCGCCGCGTACTGGCCGGTGCGCTCGCGCGCGACGACGACCAGGCGCGACATGTACGCGAAGACGAAGATGACGAGCACGACGGAGAGCGCGGCGGCCGAGCCCAGGCTCGTGTAGGCCGCGGCGATCGCCAGCGTGAGCCCGACGGTGAGCGCGAGCGACGGCAGGATCTCGCGCGGGTGACGCAGGGCGTCACGGATGTCGCCTCCGTCCAGGAGGCTGCCGAAGAGGTTCACGAGGGTGAAGTTGACGATCAGAAAGCCGACGGCGACGAGACCGAGCACGACGATGTCGTGGACCGATCCGGTCATCTCGCCGGCGAGCGCGTGAAAGCAGATCCCCGCGACGAGGCTGGGCACCGCCACCGCGGCGAGGTTCGCCGGCAGATAGGCCAGACGCGGGCGCCGCAGCAGCCACCCGCCTAGCTCGGAGACGAGGGCGACGGCAAAGGCGCCGACCGGGCTGACGAGCGACGCCGCCAGCATGTAGCAGACGAACCCTCCCGAGATCTGCACGCCCCCCTCCCACTTGGAGGCATTGAGCACGCTGAACAGCGCGCATGCCCCGAGCAGGAGGGGGAGCACGCCCACGAGATTGTCGTTGGGCGCGGCAAGGGCGAGCGGGATCGATCCGGCGAGCAGCCCCAGCGCGGCGGCGATGGCGGCACGGGGATGTGGTTGGGCTCCGGAGGCCGTCACGTCCTGCGACAGTACCTCGCGGGTGTCGGGACGGTCTCGGGACTTGCTCAGCCCAGGCGCCACGCGCCACCGATGGCGGCCGTGATGCTGAGGGCGGTGAGCAGAAACGGGTAGGCGCGGTACTTGATCATGGTGACTCCGTGAATCGGGGTGAACAAAGGTCCACGAGCGACGGTTCTGCTCGTGGTGCATGGCTTGGGGCGTCGAACATCTGCGCAGACAGCTCTGACTTCGCGAGAGATGCCTGCATGACCGCGAGACCTGCACAAATCCTCTCCACGATCGACGCCCCATCCTCCAGATGTGAGGATCGGAATTGGTCTCGCTCGCGAAACGTCAGCGGCGGTGCGGCAGGTCGCGCCGCTTCGGGCGAAGGTCGGCGCGGCCTGTTGGGTGATTCATGTAGTGCCAGGCTTCGCAAGGACCCTCTCCCTCTGCGGTTGCCGAAGTGCGATGTGGCGAACCTAAGCCAGCGAACAGCGCGAAACCCACAAAAATGACGCCCCCGTCATCAAGTTACGAAGTTGTCATCAAGCCCCATGACATCCGAGTTGAGACCACGACCGTCGTCGGCGCTGATGCGTGTTCTCGTCGTTGAGGATGAGCCCCGCCTGCTGGCGTTCGTGCGGGAGGCCCTCGAAGCCGACGGCCTCGAGGTCGACAGCGAGACCGACGGCGTCAAGGGGCTGAAGACGGCACTGGAGGCCGACCACGACCTCATCGTCCTGGACCTCATGCTGCCCGGCGCCAACGGCCTGGAGGTCCTGCGCGAGCTGCGCCGCCGCAAGCCGCGCACGCCGGTGCTGATCCTGTCGGCGCGCGCGGAGCTGAGAACGAAGCTGCGCGGCTTCGAGCTCGGCGCCACGGACTATTTGACCAAGCCGTTCGCGCTCGACGAGTTCCTCGCTCGCGTCCGGGTGCAGCTCAAGCGCTTCGCCAGCCCCGAGCACGCGACGCTCACCGCCGGGCCGCTGGAGCTCGATCTCGTGCGCCGCCAGGCGCTCCTGGACGGCGTGTCGACGAACCTGTCCGAGCGCGAGTTCGCGCTGCTTCGCTGCCTCGCCGAGCGCGTCGGCCGGGTGGTGCCGCGCGAGCACCTGCTCGAGGAGGTCTGGGGCATCGACTTCGACCCCGGCACGAACGTCGTCGACGTCTGCGTGCGCCGGCTGCGCAAGAAGCTCGGTCCCACGGCGCCGATCGAGACCGTGCGCAACGTCGGCTACTGCGTCGCGGCGATCTGATGGACGGATCCGCGCGGAGCGCCGGCGCCGCGCCGCAGGGGCGCCGGGCCCGGCGTCTGGTCGCCGCGGTCGCGCTCGCGGCCGCCGCGCTGCTCGCGGCCGCACCGGCGGCGCTCGCCTGCGAGGACGTCGCCACCCAGCAGGCGCTGGCTGGGTGGGGCGACGACTCCGGGTACGCGGACGTACCGGGCGGCGCGTTCGAGAAGAAGCTCATCTGGTCGGCCGCGGGCGGCCCCGAGATCGTCGGCGCGGTCGCCCCGACGGCGGCGCGCGGCTCCAAGACGGCGGTGCGGCTGCGCGGCGGCGACTCGATCACGTCGCCGGCGTTCTGCGTGGACCGCCTGTTCACGCACGTCCGCTTCGCCGCCACGGCGCTTCAGGCCGGCGCGGACCTCACGCTCGACGCGCTCTGGGTCGACGACGGGGGCCGCAGTCGCAGCGCGACCCTCGGCCGCGCCGACGACAGGGACTTCGGCGCCTGGGGCCTGTCGTCGCTGCTGCGCCTCAAGAAGGCCCTGCCCGATCACGGGTCGGTGCACGACGTGCGACTGCGTCTCGCGGTGGCCGCGGGCTCGGCGACCTGGCTGGTCGACGACGTCCGCGTGGCGGTCCTGCCGTCCTCCTCATGCCCGGACATCAAGACCAGGCGCGTGTTCGGCCCGTGGGGGGACGAGTCGGACTACGTGCAGCTGGACGGCGGATCCTTCGAGAAGCTGACCTGGTCGGCCGACGGCTCGCCGCAGATCGTCGAGGAGCGCAACCCGTTCGAGGTCGGCGGCGGGAGCCGTGCGGTGCGGCTCTCGGCCGGGGACTCGATCACGTCGCCGGAGATGTGCATCGACCGCAACTACCCGCACCTGCGGTTCGTCGTGCGCGCCGTGGTGCCCGGCTCGACGTTGCGCGTCGACGTGCTGTGGATCGGCGATGACGGCAAGCCGTACAGCGTCGAGCTCGACAGCGAAGAGGGGGACTCCACGCAGTGGAAGCTGTCGCAGCTGGTCCGCATGACGCGCGCGCTGCCGTCCTACGAGGCGGTTCGCGCCGTCCGGCTGCGCTTCTCGGTGGAGGGCAAGTCGGCGGCGTGCCTCGTGGACGACGTGTTCGTCGACCCGATGAAGCGCGGCTGATCGCCGACGTCGGCGGACGCGAGGCTGAGGACGTGCAGACCGGCGACTCGGCCGACGGGCTACTCGAGCAGTCGTGGGAGGCTCGCGGGCGTCCGATACGGGGTCGCGAGCTCGGCCTGGAGCTCGGCGTCACCGCGTTCTTCGTGCTCGCGGCCGGCATCCTCGCGGCGAGCGGGGGCGGGGTCGGCGACCTGCACCCCGCCTGCCTCGTCGTCGTGCTGGCATATGCGCTCGCGGCGACCGTCGAGTTCCCGATAGGAGCGGCGTACTTCGTCCCGACGCAGATGCTGCTCGTCCCGCTGTTCGTGGTCGCACCCCCCAGCCTCGTCCCGGTGCTCGTGTTCGCGGCCCTCGTCATCGCCGCCGGCGCGGCGGCCGCGGCGGGGGCGGCGAAGCTCGACCGGGTGGTCTTCGCGGCCGGCGACTCCGTCCACGCCCTCGGCCCGGCCGCGGTCATCCTGCTGCTCGCCGGCGGAGACGCCGCCCAGATGACCGCGCTCGTCGTCCTCGCCGCGTTCGCCGCGCAGATCGCCGCGGACTTCGTCTCGTCGAGCGTGCACGAGCTGCTGGCCATGGGGGCCCCGGCGCGCGTCCACGTGCGGGTGGTGCTGCAGGCGTGGAGCGTCGACGTGGCGCTCGGCTCGGTCGGCCTGCTGGCCGCCGCGATCGCGATCGACGCCCCCTGGGCGGCGCTCGCCCCCGTGCCGCTCGTGCTCCTGCTGCGCGTGCTGGCGGCGGATCGGGTGCGGCGGATCGGCGCGGCGCACGAGCGGCTCGTGGCGCTCGAGCTCGAGCGCGGTCGCCGCCGCGCGGCGAGCGAGCTGCTCGACCGCCACAACCGGTTTTTGCAGGACGTGTCGCACGAGCTGCGCACACCCGTGACGATCGCCCGCGGCCATCTGGAGAACCTGCGCCGGCTGCGAGGGACGAGCCCCGAGACGGGCGTCGCCATCGACGAGCTCGAGCGGATCGATCGCATCGTCGAGCGGCTGCTCGTTCTCGCGCGCGCCGGTGAGCAGGACGCGCTGAACTTCCAGCGCCTCGAGGCCGAGGACTTCATCGAGGACCTGTTCGTGCGCTGGTCAGACGCGGTACCGCGACCGTGGCAGCTGGGCGATCTCGCCGGCGGCGCGCTGATGGCCGACGGCGACGCGCTGCGGGCGGCGCTCGACGCCCTCGTCGAGAACGCGGTCAAGCACACGACCGGCACCCAGCACATCAGGCTCAGCTCGCGGGTCGAGGCCGGCGGGATCGTCATCGACGTCGCCGACGGCGGCAGCGGCATCCCCGAGGAGGCGCTCGGCCGGATCTTCGAGCGCTTCGCGCGCGCCGATCAGGATCGCGACTCGCGCATCGCGGGCACGGGGCTCGGCCTGGCCACCGTCGACGCCGTGGCCCGCGCCCACGGCGGCATCTGCTCGGTCACGTCGAGCCCGCGGGGCTCGACGTTCTCGCTGCGGCTGCCGGGCTTCGAGGTGCCGCCGTCCGACGTTCCCGACCGCTGGGAGGTCGGGCGCGAGCGGGGCCCCGGCGACGTCGCCGACCGATCCGCGTCCGCCGTCGTCAGGCAGGCAAAGCTCGGTTGACGTCCATCTGGCGAACTGCGGGCGAGCCGGTGACAACACCGTCATCTCGCCGCTGTCCTCGCCGTCGAGAACCTATCGTCGCCGGGGCGATGACACCACCCCATGCTTCAACATCGACCGATCGACGATGTCCTCGCCGATCCGATCACGCCGGCGTTCGCCGGCGCTCACGGCCGGCGCTGGCCGCCGTGCTCGCGCTCGTCGTCTGGCTGCTGGCGGCCGCGCCGGCGCTCGCATGCGAGGACATCTCCACGGTGGGCTCCTTCGAAGCGTGGGGCGACCCGGCCGGCTATGCCCCCGTGCCGGGGGGATCGTTCGAGAACGGCCTGTCCTGGTCGACGTCCGGGGCGCCTGCGCTTGAGGCGGCAAGCCATCCGTTCGGGCTTCCCGGGACGACCGGCACGCAGGCCGTCCGCCTGCGCAAGGACGACGAGATCACCTCGCCCGCGTTCTGCATCGACCGGCTCCACACGCACGTGCGCTATGTCGTGCGCTCGCTGGACGGCAATTCGGCGATCAAGCTCGAGGCGCTGTGGACGCGCTCGGACGGGGAGCGGGATTCGGCGTCGTTCGCCGACCAGGGCGCCGCCGGCGCCGAGTGGGGGCTGTCGCGCGTCGCGGCCCTCTCCGAGGTCCTTCCGTCGGACCTTCCCGCCGGCGTCGAGATCCGCAGCCTGCAGCTGCGCTTCTCCACGGAGGGCAGGCGCCCCGACCTGTTGGTCGACGACGTGCAGATCGCGGTCCTGCCGACGCCGAGGTGCCCCGGGGAGGTCACGAGCTCCCCCGTCTTCGCGCGCTGGGGCGACCCCTCGCAGTACGTCGAGATGCCCGGCGGGCGCTTCGAGGGTCGCTCGGCGGACTGGACGTTCGCCGGCTCAGCCGAGATCGTCGAGTCGAGCAACCCGTTCGACGAGGCGGCGGCACGCGATCGCTGCTGATCGGGGTCGGCGACACGATCACGTCGCCGGCGATCTGCATCGATCACACGTTCCCGCACATGCGCTTTGCGACCCGCGCCCTCGATCGCGGCGTCAAGCTCGGCGTCCAGGCGATCTGGATCGAGGAGGGGGACGACTCCGTCAAGGTCAAGTCGCTGGACGGACTGGACCCGAAGTACTACGCGGACTGGGGTCTGTCGGACACGATCGACCTCAAGGGCGCCGTGCCGCTCTACAAGGCGATCCGCGACATCCGGGTGCAGTTCGTCATGAAGGGAAAGATCCACGGCGGGTGGCTGGTCGACGACGTCATGGTCGACCCGATGAAACGCGGCTGAGCGCGTGCGTGCGGGTCGTCAGCTGCTGACCGCGTCGACGCTGGCGCTCGTCGGCCTGGCGTGTGCCGCACCGCTGGCGCAGGCCTGCGAGGACGCCGACACGGCCCCCTCGTTCGCCTCCTGGGGCGACGGCGCCCTGTACGCCGAGGTGCCCGGGGGGTCGTTCGAGGAGGGGCTGACGTGGTCGAGCTCGGGTGCTCCAGGGCTCATGACCGTCAGCGATGATCCGTCGACGGGCGCCGGCACCGACACGTCGGCGGTCATGCTGGGGCCCGGAGACGCGATCACCTCGCCGCGGTTCTGCGTCGATCGGTTGCACACCCACCTGAAGTTCGTGGCCCGAGCGCTCGAGCCGGGAGCCAACCTCGTGTTCGAGGTGCTCTGGCACGGCGGAAGGCAGGACGACGAGGAGCACACGACCCGGCCCGTCACGCTGAGTCCGCGAGCCTCGGCATTCGCCGACTGGAGCCTGTCGGACGAGGTGGCGCTGGAGGGAGTGCTTCCCCGCGACGTCGACGTCACCGACGTTCAGCTGCGATTCTCGATATCGAGTAGGTCGCGAGCGGGCGCCTGGCTGATCGACGATGTGAAGATCGCCGTGCTGCCGACGCCGGCGTGCCCGGACCGACCGTCGCGACGTGCCTTCGAGCCTTGGGGCGACGTCTCGGACTACATCGACGTGCCGGGGGGAGCGTTCGAGGACGAGCTGACGTGGTCTGCGTCGGGGGCGCCGAGCCTCGTCGCGGAGGACAACCCCTTCGAGGTCTCCGGCGGCCGGACGGCAGCGCGGCTGCAGGAGGGCGACACGATCACCTCGCCGCCGATCTGCATCACGAAGCACTATCCCCATATCCGCTTCGCGGCCCGCGCCGCGACGGCCGGCGCGTCGCTCAGCCCCTACGTGCTGTGGACCGAGCACGACGACCGCACCCGTCGGGTGTGGCTCGACAGCCAGTCCGATCGGTTCTATCGGGAGTGGAGGCTGTCGGGCAAGATCCCGCTCCGGCGGGCGCTGCCGGGATACAAGCAGGTGCGTGAGGTCAGGCTGGGGTTCTCTGTCGCCGCTGCGTCGGACGACGACGACGACGACGACGACGCCAGCAGGGCCGGGCCGCCGGCGTGGCTGATCGACGACGTCTTCGTCGATCCGATGAAGCGCGGCTGATCGGCGGCACCCAACCCTCGTGGTGGCGCGCGCGTGCCAAATGTCACACGCATGACGCAGAGATGACTGAAAACAGGTCTCTTCGGCAATCTCGCTGTGGCACAATTCCCCGCTGACGGGGGCCACCACGACAGGGACATTTCGCCTATGGATGCGTTTGCAATACCGCTCGCTCTGTTCACCGCAGCGCTCGTCTGGCTGCTGGTGGAGATCATCCGGGGTTCGATCGAGGACCCCTATGCGCTGCGCGCAGGCGTGACCTGGGCGGTGACGTGCCCGATCGCCGGACTGCTGTTCGGCATCGGCCTGGCGCCGCTCGCGCTCGTGTTCGCCGCCGTCAGCATGCTCGCGCTGGGATCGCTGGGGTACTGGTTTCTGGCGACCGCGCCCGACGACTCCGAAGGCCAGTCCGACGCCGTCGTCGAGCCCGATCCGGTGCCCAGCGACGACATGGTCGTCGAGCTGCCCGACTGGGCGAAGCGGCCTGAGGTCGACGCCTGGGCCGAGCCGAAGTCCGATGTCGACTGGGACGCCTTCGATCGCCTCCGCGAGGAGTGGGAGAAGGAGGTCACGACGCCGGTCACCGCGCCCGAGCGCGTCGCCGAGCCCGAGCGCGAGCCCGCGCTCGCCTGAAGCAGGGGGCCCGCGGCGCGCGGCGATCGCCGCGCGCCGCCGCGGCCCACGGCCGCTACGGCGCCCGGCCGGGCTCGACGGCGGCCGCGTAGACCTGCCAGGTCACCCGTGCCGCGTCGGCCCACGTCCACGCCGGCGGCGCGGGGGCCGGGCGCGCGGCGGCGCCCCCGGCCGCGAGCAGGCCCTCCAGGTCGCCGACCTCCACGAAGGCCGCCCGCTCGCCGAGCACCTCGCGCAGCACCGGGATGTCGCTGGCGACGACCGGCGTGCCGCAGGCGAGCGCCTCGACGGTCGGCAGGCCGAAGCCCTCGTCGTCGGAGGGGAACACGAGCGCCCGCGCGCCGGAGTAGATCGCCGCGAGCTCGTCGTCGCAGACGTGGCCGGTCAGCGTGACGTCGGGCAGCTCGTGCGCCCACGGCTTCGTCGCGCCGACGAGCACGAGCGCCACCGTGCGCGGCGCGCGTGCCAGCGCGGCCACGCGCTTGCGCGGGTCGGGCGTCTGCAGCCCGCCGACCCAGACGAGGTACGTCGCGGGCAGCCCGTAGCGCTCGCGGACGGCGGCGATCTCGTCGGCGCCGCGTTCGTACATCGCGGGCGCCGGGGCCTCGTGGATGACCGTGATCGCATCGGGCGCGATGCCCAGATGCTCTGTCACCTCGCCGGCCACGACCGCGGTCGGCACGATCACCCGCGCGGAGCGCTCGACGGCGAGGTAGCGCAGGCGAAAGCGGATGCCGCTGCGCAGGTACTCGCTGCGGCGCTTGAGCGGCACGACGTCGTGCAGCGTCACGATCTGCGGGCAGGGCGGGCGCAGCAGCGCTCCGTCGATCCAGGGGGCGTGAAAGACGTCGCAGCGGCGCGGGCGGTGCGTCTCGACGATCTCGTCGCCGTCGGCCGCCGTCTCGCGCAGCGCCCGCAGCAGGCAGTCGGCGTAGCGGCCGATCCCGCGCGGATCCTTCGCCGGCCGGCCGTCGAACGCGACCCTCACCGGACGGCCTCGAGCAGGATCGCCTCGACGCGGTCGGCGTAGGCGTCGGCGCCGAAGCGCTGCGCGCGCTCGCGCGCCGCCGCGCCCATCCGCGCGCGCTGCGCGAGCACCTCGAGCACCGCCGCGGCGAGCTCGTCGGGCCGGCCGGGCGCGACGAGGCGGCCGGTCTCGCCGTCGTCGACGACCTCGGCCAGGCCGCCGACGCGCGTCGCGACGACGGGGGTGCCGGCGGCCATCGCCTCGGCGAGCACCGTCCCGAACGGCTCCTGACGCGACGGCGCCACGAGCACGTCGAGATGGCGCATCACCGCCGCGCCGTCGGGCACCCAGGCCACGTGCTCGACGCCCTGCGCGCCGCGCACCCGCGCGGCGTACTGCGGCGCGCTGTCGTACGGGTCGTCGCCGACGAGCACGATCCGCACGCCGGGGGCGCCGGCCCGAATCGCCGGTGCCGCGCGGACGAGGTCCAGCGGCCCCTTGCGCGGCTCGATGCGCCCGACGAAGCCGACGACGGGGCCGTCGCCGGGGGGCCACGGCGCGGGCGCGTCGGGCACGTCGAGCTCGACCGGGCAGTGCACGACGTGGGCGTGCAGGCGGGGTGCGAGCGCGGCGGCGACGGCGGCGGAGTCGGCGAGCACCGCGCCGGCCGCGCCCCAGAAGCGCGGCACCCGGTCGACGATGTCGTGGACGTGCAGGACGCTGCGGCGGCCGGCGAGCGCGGGCAGCAGGCGCGCGCTGACGGTGCCGTTGAGGTAGACGAGGTCATGCCCGGCGGCGAGGCGCCGGGCGCGCGGGAAGCTCAGCGCGGCGCGCGCGCCGGCGCCGCGCGCGAGGCCGCCGAGCGCGATCCGCTGCACCGGCAGGCCGGCGTCGTCGAGCGGGCCCGGCGCGGGGGTCGCGAGCGTGAGCTCGTGCCCGCGCGCGAGCAGGCGCTTGGCGAGCCGCAGCAGCCCGATCTCCGCGCCGCCGGGATGGGCGACCGCGCACACGGCGAGGATCCTCACCGCTCGATCCTCGCAGCCCGCGCCGCGGGCCGGATGCAGGGTCCGCGGCACGGGCCGCGCCGGGCGCCCGGCGGACTAGGATTGCCTGCTGCTGGCCGAGCTTCACGAAGCGATCTGGGCCGCCACGCCCGCCGACGCGCAGCCCGAGCATCTCGCGCTGCGGCGCGCCTTCCTGCTCGCCAACGTCCGCGCCGGCGAGACCGTCCTGGACCTCGGCTGCGGGGCCGGCGAGCTCAGCGCGGCGCTCGTCGAGGCCGGCGCGCAGCCGATCGCCGTCGACGTGGCCGTCGAGGCGCTGCGGCGCGCGGGCGAGCGCGTGCCGGGCCTGGACCGGCGCCGGTGGCGCGACGGCGAGCCGCTGCCGCTGCACGACGCGAGCGTCGACGCCGTCTGGGCGGGCGAGGTCATCGAGCACGTGGCCGACGTCGCCCCGTGGCTGTCGGAGGTGCGCCGCGTCCTGCGCCCGCGCGGGCGCCTGCTGCTCACGACGCCGCAGCACGGGCCGCTGACCCTGCTGCGCCTCGCGGCGAGCCGGCGGCGCTTCGCCGAGCACTTCGAGCCGCGCTCGGACCACGTGCGCTTCTACTCGCGCCGGACGCTGCGCGCGCTGCTCGACGACCTCGGCTTCGACGTCGTGCAGCTGCGCGTGCGCCGCGCGACGATCCTCGCGCGGGCCGTGCGCGGCTGATGCGCGTCCTGCTGGACACGACCTACGCCCTGCGCGGCCACAGCGGGACGGCCGTCTACCTGCGGGCGCTCGCCGACGCGCTGCGGGTCGAGGGCGTCGAGGTCGTCGAGGCCGCCGACGTGCGGCGCCCCGCGCCCGCCGGAGGCGGGCTTCGCAGCGCGCGCAACCTCGCCCGCGACGAGTGGTGGACGCAGGTCGCGCTGCCGCGCCGGGCGCGCACGGCCCGCGCCGACGTGCTGCACCACGCGCTGCCGGCGCTCGCGGTGCGCGCGCCCTGCCCGCAGGTCGTCACCGTGCACGACCTGGCGTTCGAGCGCCTGCCCGACCACTTCGCGCCGGCCTTTCGCCGCTGGGCGCACCTCGCGCACCGGCGCGCCGCGCGCGGCGCCGGCGCCGTCGTCTGCGTCTCGCAGACGACGCGGCGCGACGCGCTGGCCCGCTGGGGCGTCGATCCCGGCCGGATCGTCGTGGCGGCGCACGGGCCCGGTCAGGAGCCGCTGCGTCGCGGCGCGCGGGCCGGCCAGCCGCGCCACTTCCTCTACCTCGGCGACGACGAGCCGCGCAAGAACGTCGCGCTGCTGCTCGAGGCGCACGCGCGGTACCGGCGCGGCGCCGGCGAGGGCGCGCTCGGGCTCGTGCTCGCCGGCCGCGCCCGCGCGCAGCAGGCCGGCGTGCGCTGCGAGCCCGAGCCGGACGTCGCCGCCCTGCTGGCGGGGGCCGCCGCGCTCGTGCACCCGGCGCTCTACGAGGGCTTCGGGCTGACCGCGCTGGAGGCGATGCGGGCGGGGGTGCCGGTCGTCGCCGCCCGCGCGCCCGGCCTGACGGAGACCTGCGGGGAGGCGGCGCTCTACGTCGATCCGTACGACGCCGAGGGCCTGGCGGCGCAGCTGGCCCGCGTCGCGGCCGACGGCGGGCTGCGCGCGCAGCTGGCGGCGCGCGGCCGCGAGCGCGCCGCCGAGTTCTCGTGGCGGGCCTCGGCGCGGGCCCACATCGAGGCTTATACGCTGGCGGCGCATGGTTGAGCCCGCCACCCGCCGCGCCGCGCGTCGCCGGCCATGAAGATCGCGATCCTCGGCACGCGCGGCATCCCGGCCTCCTACAGCGGCTTTGAGACCGCGGCCGAGCAGCTCGCCTCGCGGCTCACCCAGCGCGGCCACGAGGTCGTCGTCTACTGCCGCCCGCACGTCGTCGATCCGGGGCTCAGGGAGCACAAGGGCGCCCGCCTCGTCCACGTCCCCGCCGTGCGCAACAAGTACCTCGACACGTTCACGCACACGTTCCTCTCCTCGCTGCACGCCGCGCGCCGGCTGCGCCCCGACGTGGCGCTCTTCTTCATCGCGGGCAACAGCCCGATGTGCCTCGTGACGCGCGGCGCCGGGATCCCGACCGTCATCAACGTCGACGGCCTGGACTCCGACCGCTCGAAGTGGCCGGCGCTCGCCAAGGCCTACCTGCGCTTCGCCGAGCGCAACGCGCCGCGCTGGGCCGACACCGCGATCACCGACTCGCATGCCGTCGCCGAGATCTTCGAGCAGCGCTACGGGCGGCGCATCGGCGTCGTGCCCTACGGCGTCGAGGACCCCGGCCACGAGGGGGTCGACACGCTGCAGCGCCTCGGCCTGCAGGAGCGCAAGTACGTGCTCTTCGTCGGGCGCCTGGAGCCCGAGAACAACCCCCACGTGCTCGTCGAGGCGTTCAGCCGCATCTCGGCGCAGCGGGCGAAGGGCATGAAGCTCGTCATCGTCGGCGGCGCCCCGTACGCGCACGACTACATCAAGCAGGTGCAGCGCGCCGGCGACCCGCGCGTCATCTTCCCCGGCTACATCTTCGGGCGCGGCTACTGGGAGCTGCAGCGCCACGCCTACGTCTTCTGCGCGCCGACCGAGGTCGGCGGCACCCATCCGGTCATCCTGGAGGCGCTGGCCGCCGGCAACTGCGTGCTCGTCAACGACCACGCGCCGAACGTCGAGACGGTCGGCGACGCGGGCCTGACGTTCTCGGGCAGCGAGGGCGTGCCGTCGCTGACGGCCAAGCTCGAGCGGATCTTCGACGAGCCCGAGCTCGTCGAGCACTACCGCGCGCGCGCCCGCGAGCGCGCGCGGCGCTACTCCTGGGACGCGGTCACCGACGAGTACGAGCGGCTGCTCGTCAGCGTGCGCCAGATGGGCGGCCCGGGGGCGCTGCCGGCCGAGCTCGTCGACGGCGGCGGTCCGCCGGCACGGGTCGCCGGCGCCCGCTGAGCCGCGGCGGGCGGCGGGCGGGTGGGCGGGCGGGCGCGTGCGCCGGGCGCCCGCGCGGGCGGTCAGCGGCGGACGCTGACGGTGACGACGCGGCTGACGAGCACGCGCCCGTTGTACCAGCGGATCCGCAGGTGGCCGCTGCGCGTCATCCGCAGGCGCGTCTGGAAGTAGTGGCGCGGGCCGCGGACGGTCAGCGACTTGCGCGTCTGCCAGCGCTTGGCGCCGCGCGAGCGAAACTGGATGCGCACGCGCTTCTTCGACGATGCCCGGGCCGGGCGCAGCATGCCGAAGATCTTCACCGAGCGCCCCCGCCGCGTCCGCGTGGGCGTGACGTACAGCGGCGTCATGTACGCCTTGAAGGACGGCTTCTTCTTGCCCTTCAGCGACATGAGCCCGCTCTGGAAGGTCCGCCAGGCGCGGCGCGGGTCCTTCTTGGGGTTGATCCCCGGCACCGGCGCGTCGTCGACGAGCAGGAACTGGCTCAGCGTGCGCACGAGCGGGTTGCGGAAGGCCATGTACTCGGCCTGGTTGATCCACGCGGCCTGGCGGCTGAACGAGACGCTGAACGGGTCGGGCCGGGTCTGGTAGCCGTACTCGGTGAGGTACAGCGGCACGCCGCGGCGCGTCTGCGTCTTCTGGCGGTAGCGCTGGTAGATGCGCTTCAGCTCACGGCTGAGGGTGCGCAGGTCGGCCATCGACACCCAGTCGGACCGGCTGGATCGGCGCCCCGGCGGGGTGAGCAGCGCATAGGGGTGGTGGGCGAAGCCCGAGGAGCGAAACAGGCCGGGGTTCTGGGCGACGAACGTCGGGCCGTCGCCGGGGCAGTTGCGCGCCGTCGCGCTGTACTTCTTGAGGATGTTGAGGTTGTCGTCGAGGCAGTACACGCGGCGGATGAACTTCAGCGCGTCGATCGACTGCGTGATGTCCTTGCGCCTGCCCTGGCCCTGCGGGGCGGTCTCGCCGATGAGGATCGTGTCCGAGCCGTGGCCCGTGTCGGCGAGCGCCTGCCAGGCGGCGCCCACGAGCTGGCGGTACTGCGCCGGCGCCGAGTCGATCATCCGCTTGGGCTTCTTGGGATCCGGAGCCCACTGCGGCGTCAGCCAGCCGGCCTGGTTGGGCTCGTTCCAGATCGACCAGTAGTCGACCCGCGGAAGGCCGCCGTAGGTGCCGCTGTAGCGCGTGCCGACGGCCTTGACGAACTGGCCGAACTCGTCGGCGTTGGGCCCGAACGTCCCCTGGATGTCCTCGCGCGGGGAGTCGCCGGCCGCCCAGCGCGGGATCGGCGACGTGAAGTTGAGGTTCACGAGGATGCCGCGTGACAGCGCGCCGCGGATGAGGCGGTCGTAGCGCACCCAGTGCTCGGCGGGGTACTGCGCCGGGTCGGTCGCGTCGAAGTAGGGCTTCTGGACCTGGTCGGTGGCCGGCGCGACGATGCTCCAGAAGACCGAGACCCGGATGCGGTCCACGCCGAAGGACTTCAGGCGGTCCAGCGTCTTGTCGACCGTGGCGGGGGTGCCGTAGACGAGCAGCGGGTCGTCCTGGAACAGCGACTCCTGCGTCCGCGACGCGGCGGCCAGCGACGGCAGCGCCGCCAGGATGAGGATGGCGGCTATGAGTGAGCGAAGTGAGTTCAAGGAGAGGAGATCTGTCGTTGCGCTGCAAGGAACACAGCGACGGCGTCAGAAGAGCGGGGATCGAGATACAGCGCCGGGCGGATCGCCGTCAGCGCGACCTTCGGTCGCCGCAGCGTATTGAACTCGAATCCGGCGAGGCGCACCCACGGTTCGGGATTTGACGGCTGAAGCCTCACAGCCTGCTCCAACGCACGGCGCGCTGCGGTGTTGCGGCCCGCCGCCGCCTCGATCGTCCACAGCGCGTACAGGGGATCCAGCGACAGCGGGTTGATCGCGCGCGCGCGCTCGGCCTGCTGCCTGGCGGCGTCGGCGTTGCCGGTGTCCAGCGTGTCCAGGGCGTTCTGCGCCATCGTGTTCGCGCGCTGAGGCTGGACGACGGTCCACGCGCAGACGAGCGCGAGGACCGCCGCGGCGCTCGCGAAGATGGCGCGTGGACGCTCACCGAGCGCGGCCCGCAGGCGCGTGCGCAGCCGCTCGCCCGCCGGAGTGCCGGTCGCCTGCGTCGCGCGGCCGCGCAGCGGCCCGCGGCCCGCGAGCCAGCCGGCGGCGAGCAGCGCCACGCCGGCGTTGGCGGGCACGATCCACGTCCAGTCGATCGTCGAGTGGACCGCGAAGACGACGACGACGGCGAACAGCGTCAGCAGGCCCATGCGCTCGGGGGGGTACGGCCGGCCGCGGTCGCGCCGGCGCAGGCCGGTCGCGCGGGTGGCGGCGACGAGCCAGGCGCCCAGCAGCGCGAGGTTGACCGCGAGGCCGGCGAGGCCGAGGTCGGCGAGCGTCTGCACGACGTAGCCGTGCGCGTGGCGCACCGCGTTGTCCGACGTGCGATAGCGCTTGCGCACGAGCGCGTAGCCGCCCGCTCCGACGCCGACCGCGGGCGCCTCCCGGAAGGCCCGCAGCGCCTCGTCCCAGTACAGCGCGCGCACGCTGCCCGCCGCGGTGAGGCGGCTGTTGTCGTTGCGCGGCAGCGGAGCCTTGGGGTCGGTCAGCTGCTCCCAGCGCGCCGCGATCGAGTCCGTCAGCCCGCGCTCGCCGAGCGACAGGGCGACGACCGCGCCGACCGGCACGAGCGCGAGCGCGACGACGAGCGCCAGCCCCGCGCGGTCGCGGGTGCGCTGACTCGGCGGCTGCGTGGCGCGCCAGAAGCCGACGCCGAGCCCGACGAGCGTCAGCAGGCCGAGCAGCACGACGAGCATGAGCCCGAGCTCGATGCCGACCTGGTTGCGCAGCTCGACCGGCACGCGGTCGTCGGTCAGCACGTTCTGCGAGAACGCCCAGGCGGCGGCGAGCCCGCCGCCCGCGCAGCCGGCGATCATCGCGGCCGCGCCGCGCAGGCGCCGCGGCACCGTGGCAAACCAGAACGCCGCGCCGAGCGCGGCGGCGAGCACCGCCCCGCGCGAGAACGACAGCAGGATCGTGAGCACGAGCAGGCCGAGCGCCGGGTAGGCGAGCGCGTTGAGCGCCTGGTGCCCCGCGCGCCGCGTGGCGAGCCACAGGCAGCCGGGAACGCCCAGGGCGGCCGCGAGCCCGACGCTGTTCCAGTATCCGAACGGCTCGCGCAGCCGGGCGTAGACCTCGTCCGGTGCGAGCGCGGCGGGCAGGATCTTCGTGAGCACGGCGTAGGCGCTGATGGCGACCGCCGAGAGCGTGATCGCGCCGACGACGGCGCTCCAGCGGCCCGGCATCAGGTGCGCGAGCGCGACGCCGGCGGCGAAGACGGCGACGTAGGCGAGCGTGCGGTTCGTCTCGATCCACGCCTCCGAGGGGCTGACGGCCCAGGTGATCGACAGCGCCGTCAGCACCGCGAGCGCGAGCAGCAGCGCCAGCGGGCCGATCCCCCAGATCCGCTCGCGCCGCGGCGCGAGCAGCAGCGCGCCGCAGACGGCGACGCCGCCGCCGAGCACGAGCCCGAGCTCGGCGGGGGTCGTGCGGTCGACCTGCAGCCCGCCGTCGGCGACGAAGGCGACGGCGCAGATGATCGCCGCCAGCCCCGTCGTCAGCAGCGTGTGGACGGCCGGCGTCGGGACGCTCAGCGCGCCGACGCGGCCGGGGTCGTCAAGCGCGGCGTGCGTGGACAAGGCGTCGGATGCGGTGGCCGGCGAGCGCCAGCGTGCCCGCGAGCAGCAGCGCGACGAGGACGGCGAGCGGAAGCGGCAGGTCGGACACGGCGCTGATCCCGGGAACGGTCCCCAGCTGCGTCGGGTCGACGGTGCCGTCGTCGATCGAGACGGGGCTGCCCGGCGTCGTGCGGGCCTGCTGCAGCGCCGCGCGCTCGGTCTCGCTGGCGGAGCCGAGCTGCTCGTCGACCGGGGCGCTGCCGATCGCGCCGGCGCCGCCGGCCGGCGCCGATCCGCCGCCCGCGGTCGGGCCGCCGCTGCCGGCAGCGGAGCTCGCGCGCTTGTTCGCCGCGAGCGCCGCCTGCTGCGCGCGCAGGATCACGTCGCGGCAGTTGCCGTACTGGTCGGCGTCGGCGGCGAGCTCGCGCAGGGCGGCGCGGTACTCCTTCTGCGTGTACGTCTTGGACATGATCTCGTCGTCGGTGCAGTCGCGGATGACGTCCATCCCCGACGCGTGCGCGGCGGCGGCCCAGGCGAGCGCCGCGAGCAGGGCGACGAGCAGCGTGCGTGCGGGCATCGTGCGGCTCACCGTAGCGAGCCGATCGCACGCTCGAAGCCCGCCGCCCAGGCGTCGAACGTGTACGCGGCGACGTCGCGCCGGGCGTTGGCCGCGAGCTGCGCGCGCTGCGCCGGGTCGTCGTGCAGGCGCCGCAGCGCGGCCGCCAGCGCCGCCGCGTCCCCGGCCGGCACGACGAGGCCGTTGCGCTCGTGGCGCACGAGGCCGCCCGCGGCGGCGCCGACCTCGTCGCTTGCGATGACGGGGGTGGACTGGTTCATGGCCTCGTTGGCGACGAGCCCCCAGGGCTCGCGGAAGCTGCGCGTGCGCACCGAGGGTATGACGCAAACGTCCGCGGCCGCCAGGAAGTTGCGCACCTGCTCGGGCGGCTGCGGGCAGACGAAGGCCACCGCGCCGCCGGTGGGGTTCCGAGGGGGCCCGGTTCCCGCACCGACGAGGACGAGCGCGGCGGCTGGCGCTTCTCCAAGTCCCGACTGACGCCAGGCATCGAGGAGCACCGAAGCGCCTTTTCCCCGGCTTGGGCGTCCGAGAAACACGGCGAGAAACGAAACCGTTCGCTCGGCGTCGGCGGGCGCGCCCCAGAACGCGTTGTCGACCGCCTGCGGAGCGATGTGGATGTTGCGTGCGCCGCGCCGCGCGGCGAACGCCGCGACGTGCGGCCCGTAGGCGACGACCGCGTCGGCGCCGCGGTACAGCGCCGCCATGAGCGGAGCGCCGGCGAGCGCGTGCACGGGCGTCAGCGGATGCGCCCACAGCGCGCTCCAGAGGATGAACGGCGTGCGCGCCGCGCGCGCCCCCTGCCACGCCGCCGGCAGGGCGACGCGCCCCGCCGTGCCGCAGACGACCGCGCGGTAGGCGCCCGAGGCCGCCAGCGCGCCCGCGCGGCGCTGCGAGACGAAGCGGTGCGGGACGCCCGGCTCGGCGACGCCGGCCGTCGCGTGGGTCGAGCGCCCGCCGAAGAGCGCCAGCTCGATCGGCAGGCGGCGCTGCAGCGCCGCGAACGCGCCGACGCGGTCGGGCGGCACGTGGTTGGTGACGAAGAGGACCGGGCGGGGGTCGCGCGCACGGCCCTCCGCGCCGGGCGCGCGGTCATCCGGCCGGCCGTCCGCGCCGCCGGGGGTGCGGTCATCCGGCCGGCGGCCCGCGCCGCCGGGCGCGCGGTCATCCGGCCGGCCGTCCGCGCCGCCGGGCAGGGCCTGCGCGGTCACGTCAGCGCCGCCTCGTACGCCGCGACGGTCGCCGCGCCGCAGGCCGTCCAGGAGAACGCCCGCTCGGCGGTCGCGCGGGCGCGCTCGCCGGCCTCGCGCAGCGCGCGCGGATCGCGCAGCAGGTGGTCGATCGCGGCCGCCAGGGCGCGGTGGTCGCCCGCCGGCACGGTGCTCAGCCCGCCGCCCGCCGCGCGGATCTCCTCCGGGCCGGGCTCGCCCTGCGCGCCGATCGCCGGCAGCCAGCCGGCCATCGCCTCGACGTAGGCCACGCCGAACGCCTCGTCGCGCGAGGGCATCGCGAAGAGCGTGGCGCGGCGGGTCCGCGCGAGCGCCTCGTCGCCGGGCAGCTGACCGGCGAGCTCGAGGCGGTCGGCGACCCCGAGCTCGCGCGCGAGCTCGCGCAGGCCGCCGAGCTGCGGGCCGTCGCCGACGACGAGGTAGCGCAGCGCCGGATGGCGGTCGCCGAGCAGCGCGACCGCGCGCAGCACGTCGGCGTGGCGCTTGCGCGCGACGACGTGCCCGGTCGTGACGATCGTCGGATGCGCGAAGGGCTCCGCGCGCCGCGCCGGCAGGTCGGTGCCCAGCCGCACGACGCGCGTCGCCCGCGCGCCGAGGATCCGGCAGCGCCGCTCGATCCCCGCGCTGTTGGCGAGCACGAGCCGCGCGCGGCCGAGCGCCGCGCGCACCGCCTCGGCGCCCGCGGCGGAGCCCGGCGCGGTGTGGAACACGTCGCCGCCGTGGACCGACACGACGCACGGCGCGCGCAGGCCCGCGCGGCGCACGGCCTCGCCGGCCGGCACCGCGTTGTGGGCGTGCACGAGATCGAACGCGAGCTCGCGGCGCAGCGCGCGCAGCGCGACGGCCAGCGACGGCGCCGCCCAGCGCCCCCAGCGTGCGTAGCTGCGCGGCCGGGGCGGGGCGAGGAACGGGACGTACGTCACGCCGATCCCGTCGAGCGTTGCGTGCAGCGGCTGCGCGAGCGCCTGGCGCGCCGCGCGCGCGGCCCCCGCCGGCCCGCTGCGCGCGGCCGCCAGCGAGGGCAGCGGCCGGTGCAGCACGAGCACCCGCACCTCGGCGCCGGCGTCGCGCGCGGCGATCGCCTGGCGGTGCGCCCAGAGCCCGAGCACGGGATCCGCGGCGCGCGGGTAGAACTCGGCGACGACCGCGACCCTCATGCGATGCGCCGCGTCCACTGCGCCTCGGCGCGGGTGACGTACGGACGCGTGGCGAGAAACGCGCGCGCCTCGGCGACCGCGGCGGCGCGCTCGTAGCCGCCGCCGACCGGGGTCGTGTGCAGGATCGGAGTGGCGTCGACGACCCCCACCCGCCAGCCGTGCTCGCGCGCGAGCGCGGCCCAGTGCGCATCCAGCCCCCAGCCCATGCGCAGCGCCGGAAACGGCAGCAGCGTCTCGAACGTCCGGGCCGCGAAGGCCGTGACCGGCCCGATCTCGACGAAGCGCGATTCGCGCACCGCGCCGCCGGGGCGGCGCCGCGTCACGGGCCAGGCGGCGTGCGAGTGGCGCCGGTGGGCGGGCTGGGCGAGCGCCAGGCCGCCCTGCTCGGCGCACGCGACGAACCGATCCAAGAAGCGCGGCGCGACGACGACGTCGTCGTCGACGACGAGCAGCCAGTCGTGGCCCGCGGCCGGATACGCCGCGAGCAGCGCGTTGAGATGCTCGAACTTCCCGCCCTCGCCCATGACCGCGGTGTGCATCTCGACGGCATGGCGCGTGCGGTGCAGCTCGGCGCGCAGGGCCGTCATGAGCCGTCCGGGCCGCTCGACGCCGATGACGAGCACGCTGCGCCGCGGCGGGCGCTCGCGCGCGGCGCGGTCGATCGCGGGCGCCCGCCGCCGCGCCTCGACGTCGAGCACCGCGTCCGCCGCGCGCAGCAGCGGGCGCCGCGGCCCGCGCACGGTGCCGCTGGCGCCCGACAGGAAGTCGGGGTCCGGAGCGCGCCGGCGCTCGCCCTCGCGCGCGACCGCGGCGCGCAGGCGGCCGAGCGAGTGCGCGGTGAGCACGACGGCGCCCGGGCAGGCGTAGCGGACGATGTGGATCGCGCAGCCGGCGAGCACGCGCAGCTCGCGGGCCAGCGAGGGCGCGCGTCCCGCGAAGACGTCGAAGCGCCGGCTCGAGCCGCCGCGCCGGTAGGCCGCGGCGGCGAGCGCGCGCAACCGGGCGTCGTCGCCGGCGCGGCGGTGGTCCAGCGCGGCCGCGGCGACGTAGCGGATGCGCCCGCCGGCGGCGAGCAGCCGGCCCTGCCACTCCTGCTCGTCGCCGTAGAGCTCGCGCGCCTCGTCGAAGCGGCCGGCGCGCGCGATCGCCGAGCGGCGAACGGTCATGTTCGCGCCCCACGCGGAGGGGACGTCGCGGTCGGAGGGCCCGTGGTCCTGCGTCGTGATCGGGGGCGACTCGCGCCCGCAGCTGCGCAGGCGGTGATCCTCGAACCGGGCGCGGATCGGGCCGGTCAGCACGCCGACCGGCGGCGGCGCCTCGGCGTCGGCGCGCAGCAGCGCCGCGAGCCAGCCGGGGCGGACCGCGACGTCGTCGTCGACGAACACGAGCAGATCGGAGGCCGCGGCGTCGACGCCGGTGTTGCGCGCCGCGTTGAGCCCGCGCGACGTCGCGTGGGCGACGTAGCGGGCGCCGTGCCGGCACGCCGCGGCGCGCGTCGCCTCGTCGGGCCCGTCGTCGACGACGAGCAGCTCGGCGCCCGCGGCGGCGGCCTGCGGCGCGATCGACGCCAGCGCGACGTCGAGGTAGTCCGGGCGCCGGCGGGTCGGCACGATGATGCTCGCCGTCGGGCCCATGGCGCCGGAGTCTAGGTCGCGGCGGCGCCCGCGCCGGTCGGCCGGCGCCGACGGTCGGCTGACCGGCGCGCGGGCCGGCCGACGCCAAGGTCGGCTGACCGGCGCGCGGGCGCTGCAGATCAGTCGGCGCCGACCGCGACCGCCTCGGCGGCGCGGCGCAGGCGCTCCAGGCAGCGCGCGCGGGTGGGGCCGATCGAGCCGACCGGCATGTCCATCGCGGCGGCGATCTCCTCGTAGCTGGGCATCGGGTCGCTGACGAGCATGCGCAGCAGCGCCTGGTCGCGGCTGGGCAGGAGCGCGAACGCCCCCCACAGCGCGCGGTCGCGCTCGCTGCGCAGCAGCGCGTCGTCGATCGCCGGGCACTCGCCGCCCGGCTCCGGAAGGTCGTCGCCCATCGGGACGTGGCGGTCGGCGCAGCGCAGCACGCGCAGCGACTCGTGGCGCGCCGTCGTGGCCAGCCAGCTGCCCACCTTCGACGGGTCCTGGAGGCGATCGATGTGCTCGGCGAGGCGCAGCCAGGTCGTCTGCGAGACCTCGCCCGCGTCGTCGGTCGAGAGCCGGTACTGGCGGGCGATCGACCATACGAGCTTTTCGAAACGGGCAACGAGCGCGTACCAGGCCCGCTCGTCGCCGGACGCCGCGGCGCGGACGAGGGCGCCGGGGTCGGTGACCGGATATGTGGCTGTCGTCGTCATCGCGGCCCAATCTCGCGGACCGGCATTGACGTGACCTTGCAGAAACCTTGCAGTCGACCTTGCGGCCGGCGGCCGGTCCCGCCGGCGGCGACCGCAAACCTAGACTTGCCGGCAGATGGCGGCCCCGGCGTGATCCTCTTCATCCACAACCGCTACCGCACGACGGGCGGCGAGGAGCGCGCGGTCGACGACCTGCTGTGGCTCGTGCGCGAGCAGCTCGGCGAGGACGCCGCGCTGCTGACCCGCGACAGCGCGCGGATCGGCCGGGGGCGCGCGGCGGCGGGGCTGCTCGGCGGCGGCCTGGCGCCCGAGCGGGTCGCCGCCGCGGTGCGGCGCAGCGGCGCGCGGATCGTGCACGCCCACAACCTCAACCCGTCGCTGGGCTGGCGCGCGCTGGCCGCGGCGCGCGCGGCGGGCGCGCGGACGGTGCTTCACGTGCACAACTACCGGCTCGTCTGCGCCGTCGGGACGTGCTTCAGGGACGGCGCGGACTGCACCCGCTGCCACGGGCGCAACACGGCGCCGGGCGTGCGCCACAACTGTCGCGGGACGGGTGCCGAGGCCGCCGTCTACGGCGCGGGGCTGGCGCTCTGGCAGCGCCGGCTGCTCGCTCACGCCGACGCCGTGGTGGTTCCGAGCGCGTTCGCGCTGGCCCGCCTGCGCGCGCTGGGCGCGCCGCTGGACGGCGCCGTCCACGTCGTCGGGCACGTCGTGCGCGACGTGGTCGCGTCCTCGCCGGCGGGCGCCGGCACGCATGCGCTCGTCGTCTCACGGCTGGCCGCGGAGAAGGGCGTCGACGTCGCGATCGCGGCGTGCGCGGCCGCGGGCATCGCGCTCGTCGTCGCCGGCGACGGACCGCAGCGCGACGCGCTGCTGGCCGCGGCGCGCGGCACGAGCACGACGTTCGCCGGCCGGGTCGGCGCCGAGGAGCTGCGGCGCCTGCGCGCCGGGGCGGGGCTCGCGATCGTGCCCTCGCGCTCGCCGGAGACGTTCGGGCTCGCGGCGGCGGAGGCGATGGCGGCCGGGCTGCCGGTCGTCGCGAGCGCGGTCGGCGCCCTCACGGAGCTGTGCGCGCCCGACTGCCTCGTCGCGCCGGGCGACGTCGGCGCGCTGGCACGGGCGGCGACCGCGCGGTTCGGCGACGCGCGCGCCGGCGAGGCCGGCCTGCGCCGCGTGCGCGCGGTGGCGGCGCCCGCGGCGGTCGGTCCCGCGCTGCGCGCGGTCTACGACTCGCTGGGGTGAGCCGTAGGCGGGCCCGCGCGTCGGCCGGCGGCGCCCGGCCCGGCCGGCGCGACGGCTGGCCCGCCGGCCCGCCGCAGGGGTCCGCTGCCAGCCTGACTGGCGAGTTTGCAGCGCTCGGCGCTGCAAACTCGCCCCGGGCGTACGCGCTCGAGGACGTCAACGAGGCGCTCGACGACCTGCGCCGCGGGCGCCTGACGGGCGCCGGGGTCGGGCTGCCCTAATGGGTCAAGCGGGCCGTGCCAGGGGGCTCCGCTAGGCGGGCTTGTCGGGCTCTGCGGCCGCCTCGGCGTCGGATGAGGCGCCCTCAGCGGCGGCGTCGGCCTCCGCGGCGGCGTCGGCCTCCGCGGCTGCGTCGGCTGCGGCCGGCGCGTCCGCCTCAGCGGGAGCGTCGGCCTCAGCGGGAGCGTCGGCCTCCGCGGCTGCGCCGGACTCCGGCGCAGCGGCGCCGTCGGCAGCGGCGCTCTCGTCCTCTGCCGGCGCCGAACTCGCCGCGGCCGGCGCGGCGGCCGGCTCGGGCGCGCCCGCCTCGGCCGCAGGCGCGGTCGTGCCGGCGAGGTCCTCGACGACGACCGGCGAGGGCGGGGGAGCCGGCATGTCGGGCGACGGCCCCGGCGGCGTGTAGAGCGGTTCGGCCTGGCCGCCCCTGAGCTTCTTGGCGACCGCGGCGCCGAGCCCGCCGAGCAGCGCGACGGCGCCCGCGAGCTTCACCGGGGTGCTCTTCACGGCGCCCTTCAGGCGCGACGTCTTGGCTGCGCTGGGCAGCGGCAGGTCCTTCGTTTTGACCTTCTTCAGCGACGAGGCCTTCTTCGCGCCCTTCGCGGCCGTCCTGGAGACCCGCTCGCCGAGATGCCACTCAGACCATGTCTTCGCGACGGAGGCGACCGCGTCGACCGCCTGGTCGCGCTTGCTCTTCTGACGCAGTTTCATGAGGTGCTCCCAGTCGTGATGGCCACAGTCTCGCGCCTACCCTCGGTCCGCCGGACGCCAAACGAGGGTAACCCAAAGCGTTTGCAGATCCCGCGGCGGGCGCCGCTCTACACTGCGCGGCGCATGCGCGCGATCGTCACCGGAGGGGCCGGGTTCATCGGGTCGCACCTCGTCGACGCGCTGCTTTCGCGCGGCGACACGGTGACGATCGTCGACGACCTCTCCAGCGGGCGCGAGGTGAACGTCGCGGATGCCCTCGCCGCCGGCGCGGTCCTCGAGCGCGTCGACGTCCGCGACGGCGCGGCGCTCGAGCGGGTCGCGCAGAGCACGAAGCCCGAGGCGATCTTTCACCTCGCCGCGCAGGTCGACGTGCGCATCTCGATCGCCGACCCGGCGTTCGACGCGCGCACGAACATCGAGGGGACGATCAACGTGCTCGAGGCCGCCCGCAAGTGCGGCGCGCAGCGCATCGTCCTCGCCTCGACCGGCGGCGCGATCTACGGCGAGACCGACCTGCTGCCGACGCCCGAGTCCGTCGCGCCGCTGCCGATGGCCGCCTACGGCCAGAGCAAGTACTGCGCAGAGCGCTTCCTCGGCCTCTACGAGCGCCTCTACGGGCTGTCGACGATGGCGCTTCGCTTCGGCAACGTCTACGGCCCGCGCCAGGACCAGCACGGCGAGGCGGGCGTCATCGCGATCTTCTGCGGCAAGCTGCGCGCCGGCGTGGCGCCGAGGATCTTCGGCGACGGAACCCAGACGCGCGACTACATCTACGTGGGCGACCTCGTCGGAGCGCTCGTGCGCGCCGGCGACACCCGCCACGGCGGCGTCGCGAACGTCGGCACCCAGGAGGAGACCTCGGTGCTCGACCTGTACCGGATGCTCGCGCAGCTGCGCGGAGACGGCGCGCCGGAGCCGCAGTTCGCCCCGGCGCGACTGGGCGAGATCGATCGCTCGTGCCTCGACGCCACGCGCGTGCGCGAGCTGCTCGGCTGGCAGGCGACGACGCCGATCGACCAGGGGCTGGCCTTGACCTGGAACGCAGAGACATCGGACTGAGAATTGGGGTTGCCCCGAGCGCCCGGTGGCGCTAGGGTCCGCACGGCTTGGCTGGGGGAGAGGCGCGGCGCTCATGGGCGCCGGAGGCGCGGCAATCGCGCCCCGGCGCCCCGCGCCGCCCTGTGAGGCACGCGCGGGGAGCTTGCCGCGCGGGGCGCGCCCCGCGCGCCCCCCCGCGGCGTCCGCGCGCCCCGCCCCGCCCCCCGCGCCGTCCGCCCCGCCCCGCGGCGCCCCGCCCCGCGGCGGCCCCCCGCCCGCGGCGGCCCTCCGCCCCGCCCGCCCGCCCCGCCCCGCCCGCTCCGGCCTACAGGAGGAGCGTGAGCTGCATCGTCGTCCACGCCGGGCGGAAGCCGAGCCGGGCGTACAGGTCCTTGGCGCGTGCCTCGGCGTCGGCGACGATCCACAGCTCCGGCACGTCCCCGGCGGCCGCGATCGCCCCGCGTGTCAGCGCGGTGCCGATCCCCTGGCCGCGGCGGTCCGCGCGCACGTAGACCTCCGTGATCTCCGCGCTGCCGGCGGCGCCCACCAGCTCTGCGTACCCGACGAGCAGGCCGGACTCGCGCACGCCCAGGATGCGAGCCCCCCGCAGCAGGGCGACCGCGCGGGCCTGAGCGAGGTAGTCGCCCGGATCGCTGTCGGGCATCGTCTCGCGCTGCCATGCCGCGCGCAGGTCGTCGGCCTCGTCGTAGGGCACCTCCTCGACATCCCCGCCGCAGGCCGCGGGCCGCGGCCCGGCATGCAGCATCCACAGCAGCGCCGTCGCACGCCAGCCGCGCGCGGTGAGATCGAGCCGCAGGCGGTCCCCGACGTCGGCGAGGTCGACCTCCAGGCGCCGGTGGCGCAGCCCGGCGAGCGCCGCGTCGGCGAAGGCCACGAGCCCGTCGGCGTCCATGCGCGGCTTCTCTTCGACGCGAACGACGTTGAAGTCGTGGTAGGCGGGCAGCTCTGTCGCCCGGGCGACGGTGCCGTGCGCCCAGCGCTCGAGCACGTCGCACACGCACGCGTGACCGCGGTCGCGCCACGCGCGGGCGCGGACCGCCGCGTCGTCCTCCGGCGGGCTCGTCGTGGCCACGCGGCGCCCCGCGGCTACCCCGTCGCGGCGAGCCGCTCGCGCAGCCAGTCGGCGGTGCGCGCGATGCCGTCGCGCACGTCGATCTGCGCCTCCCAGCCGAGCACCGTCCTGGCCTTCTCGACGTTCGGCCAGCGGCGCTGCACGTCGACGGCGAACGTCGGCAGGTGCTCGAGCTCGAACGCCGCCGGGTCGCGCCCGCAGACCTCCCAGACGATCCGCGCGATCTGCGCGACGGTCAGCTCCTCGGAGGCGGAGATGTTGAAGTCCTCGTTGAGCCCCGCGGGGGACGCCATCGCCGCCACGACGCCGTCGGCGATGTCGTCGACGTGCGTCAGCGTGCGCGTCTGCTCGCCCGAGCCGAAGATCTGCAGCGGCTGCTGGCCCGACAGCACCTTGCGGATGAGGTCGGGCACCGCGTGCGCGATGCCCGGCTCGTCGTCGGGCATCTCGCCGGGGCCGTAGGCGTTGAACGGCCGGCAGATCGTGAACGGCAGCCCGTGCTCGTCGTGCGCGGCGCGGCACCAGACCTCGCCGGCGAGCTTGGAGAAGCCGTAGGCCGAGCGCGGCATCGGCACCTCCCAGACGTGCTGCTCGGTCGTCGGGTACTCGGTCGCGCGCTCGAACACCATCGACGACGAGACGTAGACGAAGCGCGCGACGTCGTGGTCGAGCGCCGCCCGGATGACGGCGTCGTAGAGCGCGCTGTTGACGCTCGTCAGCGTGTGCGGGAGCTTGTGGAAGTTCGCGATCCCGCCGACGATCGCCGCGAGGTGGATGACGTGCTCGCAGCCGGCGGTCGCCTCGCGCGCGCGGGCGACGTCGCGCAGGTCGCCGGTGTGCACCTCGCAGCCCTCGCGCATCCACTGCGGTGCGGCGCGCTGGTCGGAGACCCGGACGTCGTACTCGGGATCGCGCAGCAGGCGCCGGACGACGGCGGCGCCGATCGTGCCGGCGCCGCCGGTCACGAGCACCTTGCTCACTCGTGGCCCTCCATCGCCAGGCGGCCGTTCGTCAGCGCGCTCAGCTCGCTCGCGTAGCCGAACACCTGCGCGGCGCCGAAGCAGTTCCAGGGATCGACGACGAGCGCGTCCTCGCCGGCGAGCGCGGCGACCGTCCGCAGCACCTCGGGACCGCAGAACTCCTCGTGGTTGGCGGCGACGACGACCGCGTCGGCAGCTCCGACGGCCTCCTCCAGCGGCGGCGTCGGCGTCGCCACGCGCGGGTCGTGGACCGCGACGTCGGCGAGCTCGCGCTCGAGCAGGCGCACGAGCTTGTGCGCGAGCGAGTCGCGCTCGTCGTCGGTGTTGCCCTTGAACGCGAGGCCGAGCACGGCGATCTTGCGGCCCGTCAGCGAACCGAGGCGGCGCTTGATCCCCTCGATGAGAAACAGCGGCACGGACTCGTTGACGCGCGAGACCGCGAGCAGCATGCCGGGCGCGTTGGAGCGCTCCTCGCTGAACGCGAAGTCCTTGCGCAGGCAGGTGCCGGCCGTCAGGCCCGGCATCGCGATCCCGCCGCGCGGGTAGTCGCGGTTGATGAGGTCGATGACGTCGAAGACGTTCGCGCCGTGCTGCTCGCAGTCCATCATGAGCAGGTTGGGCAGCGCGAAGTTCGCGTAGCGCAGGATGTTCGTCCAGATCTTCGCCAGCTCGGCCTGCACCGGCGTCGTCTGCACGATCGGCGCGTCGAAGACGCCGAACAGCGCGCCGACGCGCTCGCCGGAGATCGATCCGACCCCGCCGATGATGCACGGCAGGGTGCCGATCTCCTCGAAGAAGCGCCCGGCGGCGATCCGCTCGGGGGCATGGGCGACGAAGACGTCCTCGCCGATGACGAAGCCGCGGTGCTTGGTGAGGTAGCCGGCGACGAACTCGGTCGTGCCCGGCGCGATCGTCGAGCGCAGGACGATCGTGTGGCCCTCGCGCAGATGGCCGAGCAGGTCGTCGAGCGCCGAGCGGATGTCGGAGATGTCGATCTCGATGTGCGAGAACGACGGCGTGCCGAGCGTGATGACGATGTGGTCGGCGAGCGCGGCGTCGGCGACGCGGTCGGAGACCGTCAGCGTGCCGGCCGCCATGACCCGCTCGAGCGCCTCCTGGGCGCCCGGCTCGGTGAACGGCATGCGCGCGTCGCGCACCGCCTGCAGGCGCTCTGCGTCCTTGTCGACGCCGAGCACGCCGAGACCGCGTTCGGCGAACGAGATGGCAAGTGGGAGCCCGATACGGCCGAGCCCGATGACGGCGACCTCAGGCATGAGGCCTGGAATCTATCGTTCGCCGCTGTCGCCGAGCAGCCGGTGGCGCGCGTACTGGCGGGCGAAGCCGGTGATGAAGCGCGGGTTGTAGCGCACGTAGCGCGGCGCGAGGCGGCGCGGCTCCTGGGCCATCCGGAAGAGCCACTCCAGGCCCGCCGACTGCATCCACTCCGGCGCCTGGGGCACGAGGCCGGCGTGGAAGTCGAACGCGGCGCCGACGCCGACGAGCACCGGCGCGTCGAGCCGGTCGCGCATCGCGGCCATCCACTTCTCCTGCTTGGGAGCGCCCACGCCGACCCAGATGACGTCCGCCCTGGAGGCGTTGATCTCGCCGACGATCGCCTCCTCCTCCTCCTCGGAGAGGTCGCGGAAGGGCGGCGAGTAGCCGCCGACGATCTTCACGCCGGGATAGCGCTGGCGCAGGTTGAGGGCCAGCTGCACGAGCGCGCCCTGGTTGCGCCCGCCGTAGAGGTACATGCGCATGCCCGTGCCGGATGCCCGCTCGCAGTAGCGTGCCATGAGCTCGGGACCGTAGACGCGGTCCTCCAGCGTGCCGCCCAGCGCGTTCATCGCCCAGACGAGGGGCTGGCCGTCGGGCACCGTGAGCGAGGAGTTCAGCACCGCCTCGCGCAGCTCGGGGTCCTCGTCGCAGACCATGATCGTGTGGGTCGCGGCGACGCAGATGTAGCCCTTCTCGCCGTGGGCGATCGTCGCGTCCATCCAGCCCATCGTCGACTCGTAGTCCGTCAGCGCCAGGGGCACGCCCAGCACGTTGACGGCGTCGGGCGCGACCGGTGCGGGTGCCGACTTCGAGGGTCGAGGCAACCCACTGGGGAGGGGGCGGGAGAGAGTCATCGCTTGGGTTGACGCCGGAGCGACGCCATCAGGGTACGAGCGTGAACGCCTGGCGTGCTGAAAGGTTGCGTTATTGCATGGCTCCGTGCTGTGGGCGTTACCCGTTGCGAAGCCCGCAAAACCGGCCAGATACGCTCCCCCGGTGCCTCGCGCGCTCATCACCGGCGTCACCGGACAGGACGGTGGCTACCTCGCCGAGCTGCTGCGGGCGGAGGGCTACGAGGTCGTCGGACTGCTGCGCCCGGGCTCCGACGCGGCGGCGCCCGAGGGCGTGGCGACGCTCCCGGGGGACCTCGCGGACGCGGCGTCGCTGCGCGCCGCCGTGCTGGAGTGTGCGCCCGACGAGCTCTACCACCTGGCGGCGCCGACGTTCGTCCCCGCCTCGTGGAAGGACCCGGCGGGCACGCTGGCGCTCGTGGCCGGCGCGACGGCGACGCTGTTGCAGGCCGCGCGCGAGGTGCCGGGCGGCGTGCGCGTGCTCGTCGCGAGCTCGGGCGAGGTCTTCGGCGCGGCGAAGGTGTCGCCGCAGAACGAGGAGACCCCGATGCGCCCGCGCTCCCCGTACGGCGTGGCGAAGGTCGCCGCCTTCGGGATCGTCGACACCCTGCGCCGCAAGCACGGCCTGCACGCGTCCAGCGCGATCGCCTACAACCACGAGTCGCCGCGCCGCCCCGAGCGCTTCCTGCCGCGCAAGGTCTGCAAGGCGGCGGCCTCGATCAGGCTCGGCCTGCAGGACGAGGTCGCGCTCGGCGATCTCGGGGCCGTGCGCGACTGGTGCCACGCGCGCGACGTCGTGCGCGGCTACCGGCTCATGCTCGCGCAGGACGAGCCCGGCGACTACGTCCTCGCCGGCGGCGTCGGGAGGACCGTCGGCGAGCTCGTCGACGCGGCGTTCGGCTGCGTCGGCCTCGATCCCTCCGAGCACGTCCGCGTCGACCCCGCCTTCGTGCGCCCGGCCGAGCGCACGCCGCCCGTCGGCGACATCTCGCGCGCCCGCCAACGGCTGGGCTGGGAGCCCGAGACGAGCTTTCAGGCGATGATCGAGGAGATGGTGCTGGCGGACCTCGCGGCGCTCGGCGCCCCCGGGCCCACCCCCTAGACTCGCGGCTCTATGGCCGTCGGAGTCATCGGGATGGGCTATGTCGGCCTGCCGCTCGCCGTCGCGTTCGCCGCACAGGGCCGCGATGTCGTGGCGGTCGACGTCGACCGGCGCAAGATCGACGACCTGAGCGCGGGGCGCTCGTACGTCGAGGACGTCTCCGACGAGCTGCTGGCGTCCGCGACGCCGCGGATCGAGGCGACGACGCGCTTCGCGGCGCTCGCGCGCTGCGACGCGATCCTCATCTGCGTGCCGACGCCGCTGTCGGCCAACCGCGAGCCCGACCTGGGACCGCTCGTCGCGGCGGCGCGCGCGCTGGCCGAGGTGCTGCAGGCCGGGCAGCTCGTCGTGCTGGAGTCCACGACGTACCCGGGGACGACGCGCGAGCGCCTCGCGCCGATCCTCGCCGAGTCCGGGCTCGTGGCGGGCGAGGACTTCAACCTCGCCTTCTCGCCCGAGCGCGTGGACCCCGGCCGCACGGACTTCACGATGCGCACGACGCCGAAGGTCGTCGGCGGGCTGACGCAGGCCTGCGGCGACCGCGCGGCCGCGCTGTACGGCGAGGTCTGCGACGAGATCGTGCGCGTCTCCACGCCGGAGGCCGCCGAGCTGACGAAGCTCTTGGAGAACATCTTCCGCTCGGTCAACATCGCGCTCGTCAACGAGCTGGCGATGCTCTGCGACCGGATGGACATCGACGTCTGGGAGGTCGTCGACGCGGCGTCGACGAAGCCCTACGGCTTCATGCGCTTCGAGCCGGGACCGGGGATGGGCGGCCACTGCCTGCCGGTCGACCCGTTCTATCTGTCGTGGCGCGCCCGCGAGTTCGACATGGCGACGGAGTTCATCGAGCTGGCCGGCAAGGTCAACGCGCAGATGCCCTACCACTGCGTCGCCAAGGTGCAGCGCTTGCTGAACGCGGCGAGCAGGCCCGTGCGCGGGTCGAAGATCGCCGTGCTCGGCGTCGCCTACAAGCCGGGCGTCGGCGACGTGCGCGAGTCGCCGGGGCTGAAGATCGTCACGCTGCTCACCGCGCTCGGCGCCGAGCTGCGCTACCACGACCCGTTCGTGCCCGAGCTCGCCGAGTTCGGGCTGCGCAGCGAGCCGCTCGAGGACGTCGTGGCGGGCGCCGACCTCGCGCTCATCGTCACCGCGCACCCGGGCGTCGACCACGAGGCGGCGATCGCGGGCGCGCCGCTCGCGCTCGACCTGCGCGGCGTGACGCGCCGCTCGGGCAGCCACGCGGTGCTGCTGTAGATGGTCGCTGCGGCGTCCGATCCGGACGAGCTCGCGGGCGGGGGCGCGGGTGCGGGCGGGGGCGTGCCGGCGCCCGTGCGGGTCGGCGTCGTCGGCCTCGGCTACTGGGGACCGAACCTCGCGCGCAACTTCGACGGCCTCGCCGATGTCGAGCTCGCCTGGTGCTGTGACGCACGGCAGGAGATGCGCGACCGGCTCGCCGCCAAGTTCCCGCGCACGCGCTTCACCGCCTCGCTCGACGACCTGCTCGCCGACGAGTCGCTCGATGCCGTCGTCGTCGCCACGCCGGTGCCGACGCACGCCGACCTCGCCGTGCGGGTGCTCGAGGCCGGCAAGCACTGCTTCGTCGAGAAGCCCTTGGCGCAGTCGGTCGCCGACGCGCAGCGGGCCGTCGCGGCGGCGCGGGCGAGCGGCAAGCTGCTCATGGTCGGCCACCTGCTCGAGTACCACCCCGGCGTGCGCAAGCTCAAGGAGATCGCCGACGCCGGCGAGCTCGGCGAGATCCACTACATCTACTCCAACCGCCTGAACCTCGGCCAGCTGCGCGCCGACGAGAACGCGCTGTGGTCGCTCGGCGCGCACGACATCTCGGTGATCCTGCACCTCGCCGGCGAGGACCCGCACGAGCTGCACGCCCACGGCGAGTGCTACATGCGCGACGGCGTCGAGGACGTCGTCTTCGCGTTCCTGCGGTTTCCCTCCGGACTGGCGGCGCACCTGCACCTCTCGTGGCTGGATCCGCACAAGGAGCGGCGCTTCACCGTCGTCGGCTCGCAGCGGATGGCGACGTTCGACGACATGGACCTCGAGCGCAAGGTCACCGTCTACGACAAGGGCTTCGATCAGAAGGCCGACAGCTACGGCGAGTACATCACGCGCGCGGGCGACATCCACAGCCCGCGGATCTCCAACGCCGAGCCGCTGCGCCTGGAGGCCGAGCACTTCGTCGCGTGCGTGCGCTCGGGCGCGACGCCGCGCTCGGACGGCGAGAGCGGGCTGCGGGTCGTGCGGGTGCTCGAGCGGCTGCAGGAGGAGCTCGAGCGCTCGCGGCGGGGGTGACGGGCACGTCGCCTGCACGACTGGCGCGCCGGGCGGGTCACGCGCCGGGCAGCTCGCCGTGCGCCTCGCGCAGGCGCTCGAGGTCGAGCTCGTCGCTGCCGCGGCCGGTGGCGCGCTTCATCGCAACGAGGTCGGCAAGCGAGCAGATCGGCGCTTGGACGCCATCGATCCGCTTGACGTCTGATCGCTGCAGGACATCGTCGAACGGACCGGGCAGCAGCTGCTCGGAGAGGATGTCGACGAGGCAATGCCGCGTGCGCAGCGCGAGCACGCCGCCCGGCGACAGGACCCGGGTGCGCAACGGTGAGCCGTCCGGGTTCGCCGCGTGCCAGCTGCGCAGGAGCGCGTCGAGGCGCTCGAGGTTCTCGGCATCCATGGCGACGGCGGCGTCGATGTCCTTCGTCGCGCGGACCGCACCGTGGCGAATGACCGCGAGGCCGCCGACGACGACATAGCGCAGGCCCGCCGCGTTGAGGTCACGCAACGCCGCGGCGAAGTCGTTCAACGCTGCAGCCAGAGGTCGATGGCGACCTTGCTGAGCGCGATGCCCTCGTCGATCAGCTCCTGCGGGTCGCGCAGCGCATCCTCGATCAACCCGTAGCGCCGCCAGGCGGCATTGGCGGCGTGCCAATCGCCGCGATCCTGCGCCGCGTGGGCGAGGCCGGCCGCCTCGGCGAGGCGTCGCTGCTGATCGATCGCCATGCGCCGATCGTAGCGGCGAGGGTGACGAGCGCGGCCGGGCGCGGCGGGCTCTCAGGCGCCGAGCTCGGCGCGGACGGCGGCGGGCTCTGCGGCGCCGGGCACGGCGCGTACGGCCGGCGGGGGTTCAGGCGCCGAGCACGGCGCGCACCGCGGCGGTGACCTCGATCGCCTGCTCGGCGCTCAGCACCGGGCTCATCGGGATCGCCAGGTGCGTGCGCGCGAGCTCGTCGGTGACCGGCAGCTCGACGCCCGCCGCGATCTCGCGCATCGCCGGCTGGCGGTGGACCGGCAGGCGGTAGTAGGCCTTGCTGCCGATCGCGTGCTCGCCGAGGCCGGCGGCGAGCTCGTCGGCGCGCTCGCTGCGCACGACGTACAGATGCCAGGCGGGGTCGCAGTCGTCGCTCGCCACCGGCAGCGAGACGAGCTCGCCGAGGCCGGCCCGCTCGTAGTGGCGCGCGGCGGCGCGGCGCCCGTCGCCCCAGCCGTCGAGCGCCGGCAGCTGGACGCGCAGGATCGCCGCCTGCAGCTCGTCCAGGCGCGAGTTGTAGCCGACGTGCTCGTAGGTGACCTTGTCGTGCGAGCCGTGGAAGCGCAGCATCCGCACGCGCTCGGCGACCTCGTCGTCGTCGGTCGTCACCGCGCCGCCGTCGCCGAAGCAGCCGAGGTTCTTGGACGGAAAGAAGCTCCACGTGGCGGCGCTGCCGAGGGCGCCGGCGCGGCCCTCGGCGCGGCGCGAGCCCGCCGCCTGCGCGGCGTCCTCGAGCACCGGCACCCCGAGCGCCTCGATCTGCGCCACCGGCGCGAGGTTGCCGAACAGGTGCACCGCGACGACGGCCTTCGTGGCCGGCGTCAGCGCGGCGGCGACCGTCTCGGCGCTCATGCAGTAGGTGTCGGGATCGACGTCGCAGAAGACCGGCCGCGCGCCGGTCGGCGGCACCGCCTCGGCGGTCGCGTAGAACGTGAACGACGGAACGACGACGTCGTCGCCGGGCCCGACGCCCATCGCCCGCAGCGCGATCGTCAGCGCGTCGGTGCCGTTCGCCACGCCGACGGCGTGGCGGGTGCCGCAGTACGCGGCGAACTCCCGCTCGAACGCCGCGACCTGCGGCCCGAGGATGAAGCGCCGCGCCGCGACGACGCCGGCGATCGCGGCGTCGATCCGCTCGCGCAGCGGCTCGAGCGCGGTGGTCGTATCGAAGAGCGGGACGGCCATGTGCGGTGCAAGCCTACGAGCGGCGGGCGGCGCAGCGCCCCGGGGCCGCGCCGTCCGGCCGCGGCGCCGTCAGCTGCCGAGCAGCTCGAGGTCGGCGCGCGTCATGAGCCGGATGAGCTCCTCGAAGCTCGTGGTCGGCTCCCAGCCCAGGCGGTCCTTGGCCTTCGCCGGGTTGCCGATGAGCTGGTCGACCTCGGCCGGGCGCAGGAAGCGCGGGTCCAGCCGCACGTGGCGCTCCCAGTCGGGCACGCCGGCCTCGTCGAAGGCGATCTGCACGCACTCGCGCACGGTGTTGGTCTGGTTGGTCGCGATGACGTAGTCCTCGGGCGTGTCCTGCTGGAGCATGAGGTGCATCGCCTCGACGTAGTCCTTCGCGTAGCCCCAGTCGCGCTCGGCGTCGAGGTTGCCGAGCGCGAGCTCGTCGCGCAGGCCGTGCTTGATCGCCGCCGCGTGCCAGGTGATCTTGCGCGTGACGAACTCCAGGCCGCGGCGCGGGCTCTCGTGGTTGAAGAGGATCCCCGAGCAGGCGAAGAGGTCGTAGGACTCGCGGTAGTTGACCGTGATGAAGTGCCCGTAGGCCTTCGCGACGCCGTAGGGCGAGCGCGGGTAGAACGGCGTCGCCTCCGTCTGCGGGACCTCGAGCACCTTGCCGAACATCTCCGAGCTCGACGCCTGGTAGAAGCGCGCCTCGGGGCAGGCCTCGCGGACGGCCTCGAGCATGCGGGTGACGCCGACGCCGGTGAACTCGGCCGTCAGGGTCGGCTGGATCCACGAGACGGCGACGAAGCTCATCGCGGCGAGGTTGTAGACCTCGGCGGGCCTGGCGGCGCGCAGCGTGTCGACGAGCGAGCGCTGGTCGAGCAGGTCGCCCTGGTGCAGCGTGATGCGGTCGCGCAGGTGCTCGATGCGGTCGAACTTCTCCGTCGAGGCGCGGCGCACCATGCCGTGGACCTCGTAGCCGCGCTCGAGCAGCAGCTCGGCGAGGTAGGAGCCGTCCTGACCGGTGATTCCGGTGATCAGTGCTGAGGGTGACATCGGCGAGCCACCCTATCGCGACGGGAGCGCCTCGCCACGGCGCAGCGCGACCAGGATGCGCGCCCAGCGCGCCCAGCGGTTGGGGTGCTCGAGCACGACGAGACCGAGCAGGGGCGCGGCTCGGAGAAGCTCGCCGAGCGGCAGCCGTCCCTCGCGGGCACGCGCCGCGGCGAGCTGCTCCCAGCGCTCGACGGCGAACTGCACGCGGCAGGAACGGCGCGCGACGGCGCGCTGCAACGGCGTGAGGTTGCCGCGTTCGAGCGCCCGCTGAAACGTCCGCTGCGACGTGCGGGCCATGCCGAGGAGGCTGTCGGAGACGCTGCCCTCGACGATCCGGTAGACCGCGAGCGGCTTGGGGTTGACGACCGCGCGGTGGCCGGACTCGAGGATCCGCAGCCACAGGTCGTGGTCCTCGGAGCCCCAGCACTCGGTGGAGAAGCCGCCCAGGCGCTGCACGAGCGCGCGCGGGGCGAGCGCGCTGACGAAGATCGAGTTGGAGTGCACCATGCCCGTCAGCGTCGGCCGGCGGCTGGCGCCGACGCGCTGCGCCCAGGTGGCGTCGCGGCGACCGCCGGGGCCGAGCTCGAACGCGTCGCAGCCGACGACGCCGACGCCCGGCCGCCTGCGCTCCTCGCGGTCGTACAGCGCGACCTGCTCGGCGAGGTACTCCGGCAGCCAGAGGTCGTCGGCGTCCAGCAGCGCGACGAGCTCGCCGCGGGCGTGCTCGAGCGCGAGGTTGCGCGCGCCGGCCGGACCGAGGTTCGTCTCGCTGCGCACGTAGCGCACGCGCTCGTCGGCGTGGCGCTGGACGACCTGTGCCGTCGCGTCGCTGGACGCGTCGTCGGCGACGATGAGCTCGAAGTCGGCGTACGTCTGGGCGAGCACCGAGCCGATCGTCTCGGCGAGGTGGCGCTCGGCGTCGTGGGCCGGGGTGATGACGCTGACGCGCGCCATCACGTGCGGCGCGCGCACACGACGAGCAGCTCGTCGTCGGGCGAGCACGGGGCGCCCGACCAGTCGCCGTACAGCTCGGTGCCCTCGTAGCCGGCGGCGCGCAGATCGGCTTCGATCTCGGCCGCGTCGTAGAGACGCAGGTGCTCGCGGCGGCTGTCGTCGATCTCGCCCGACGTGCGATGCACGAACGTCTTGCGGTGCGTGAGCACGCGACGGCCGGCGTCGTAGGTCAGGTGGCTGAGGTAGAAGCGCCAGGGATCGGCCGGCGCGAGCTCCTGCCAGAGGCGCAGCTCGTCGGACTCCGTGGCCGCCAGCAGCCGCCGCCATCGCGCGTGCGGGTAGAGCTCGAGCACGAGCAGCCCGCCGGGGCGCAGCGCCGCGCCCGCGCGGACGAGCAGCTCGGCGGCCGAGCCCGCCCGCATCGCCTCGAAGTAGGCAAACGCGCCGGTGATGCACAGCACCGCGTCCAGGCCGGTGGGCAGGTCGCACCGCAGGACGTCGGCGGCCTCGAAGCGCACCTCGGCCAGGCGCGCGTCGGCGGCCCAGGCGCGGGCGAAGGCCACGCGGGAGCGCGCGATCTCGATCCCCAGCGCCTCGCCGACGAGGCCGCGCTGCGCGAGGGCGATCGGCAGCCGGCCGTTGCCGCTGCCGATCTCGAGCACCCGCGCCCCCGCTGCCAGGCGGGCCTCCAAAAAGCGGGCCTGCTGCTCGGTGCGGCCCAGCAGCTCGTCGCGGTACGCGCGCAGCTCGCCGGGCGCGAAGGCGTCCAGGCGCTCGACGCCCTCGTAGGCCGTCAGGACGTCGGCGTAGCTCTCGGCGCTCATGGCGCCATGTTCCCAGGCCGCCGGGCGCGCGGCCGCTGACGCCATACTCGCCCCGTGGCGCCTCCGACCCCCAGCGACCAGGCGCCCGCGTCGCCCGGAGCCGCCGAGCGCCACATCGCCCGCGGGACGATCGTCCAGCAGGCCGCCACCGCCGCCGGCGTCGTCGTCATGCTCGCCGTCGTCACCGCGCTGGGCCGCACGCTGACGCTCGCCGAGTTCGGGCTCTACGGCCTGTCGCTGTCGATCGCCGGCTACGTGCTCATCGTCCAGTACTCCGTCGAGGGCGCGGCGGTGCGGGCGCTCGCGCTCGCCAGGGCGGCGCCCGAGCGCGACGCCGTCTTCTCGACGGCGGTCGCCGTGTACACCGGGCTCGGCGTCCTGGCCGGGCTGCTCGTCGCCGGCGGCGGGGTCGGGCTCGTGTCGGTGTTGGGGATCCCCGACGCGCTGCGCGACGAGGCCCGCGGCGCGTTCGTCCTGCTCGGCGCGGTCATCGCGCTCGGCTGGCCGGTGAAGGCCTGCCAGGACGCGCTGCGCGGCATGCAGTACTTCGGCCTCGCCGCCCTCGGCGAGATCGTGGCGTACGTCGTGTTCGGCGCCGCGATGGGCGCGCTGCTGCTCGCCGACGCGCCGCTGTGGGCGATCATCGGGCTCGGCGGATCGCTGTCGGTGCTGATCGGCGCCGTCTGCCTGCCGATGCTGCTCGTCGTCGGCGAGCGCCCGCACCTGCGCCCGCGCCTCGTCACGCGCGCCCGCACCCGCGAGCTGCTCGGCGTCTCGACCGGGCTGCTCGTCGGCGGGGCCGCCGACCTCTTCATCTACTCGTCGGACCGGGTCATCCTCGCCGCGTTTCGCTCGGCGGCGACGGTCGGCCTCTACGAGGCCGCCGTGCGGGCGCACAACCTCGTGCGCCAGATGCACGGCACGCTCGTGCTCACCGTCACGCCGGTCGCGTCGGGCTATATCGCCGCCGGCGACGACGAGCGCCTGCGCGAGCTGCTCGTCCGCGGGACGCGCTACGTGCTGGCCGTCGTCGTCCCCGTGACCGTCGTGTTCGTCGTGCTCGCCGAGCCGATCCTCGACGTCTGGCTCGGCGACAGGTTCCGCCCGGCGGCGGCGGCGCTGGCGATCCTCTGCAGCTACTGGCTGATCGGCGCGAACACCGGCGTCTGCGGCGCCATGCTGATCGCCGCCGGAAAGATCCGCGAGCTGGCGCGCTACGCGTGGCTCGTGGCGGGCGCGAACCTCGCCCTGTCGCTCGCGTTGACGCCGCTGCTCGGGCTCGAGGGCGTCGTGCTCGGGACGACGATCCCGTACTTCGTGCTGTTTCCGATCTTCCTGCGGCTCGTGCTGCGCAGCTTCCCGGCCGTCGGCCTGCGCGACCTCTGGCGCGAGGCGTGGCTGCCCGCCTACACGGGCGCGCTGCTGCTGGCGGTCGCGCTCGTCGGCCTGCGGCTCGCCGTCGATCTCGACACGACCGCCGCGGTCGCGGGCGCCGGGGCCGGCGGCCTGGCGCTGTACGGGGCGGCGTACTACCGCATCTGGCTGCGGCCCGGCGAGCGCGTCCTCGTGCGCAGCTTCCTGCGGCTGCCGAAGCCGTCCGCCTGACCGCCGGGCGTCCGTAGACTGGCCGGGTGCCCGCGGTCGACTTGGATGCGTTCGTCGCCGAGTCGCTTGACCGCCCGGCGATCGCGGCGTTCATGCGCGAGGCCGCCGCGACGATCCCGGCGGGCGCGAGGCTGCTCGACGCGGGCGCCGGGCTGGGCCCCTACCGGACGCTGTTCGCCCACGCCGAGTACGTCTCGACCGACTGGGAGAACTCGCCGCACGCCGGCGACGCCGACGTGCTCGCCTCGCTGGACGCGCTCCCGTTCGAGGACCGCTCGTTTGACGAGGTGCTCAACACGCAGGTGCTCGAGCACGTCGCCGAGCCCGCGGCCGCGCTTGCCGAGCTGCACCGCGTCCTGCGCGCCGGCGGGCGCCTGTGGCTGACCGCTCCGCTCGTCTGGGAGCTGCACGAGGAGCCGTACGACTTCTATCGCTACACCGCCCACGGCCTCGCGCACCTGCTGCGCGAGGCGGGCTTCCGCGACGTCCGCGTCGATCCGCTCAACGGCTACTTCCGCACGCTCGGGCAGCTGCTGCGCAACATGGGATCGGCGACCGGGCGCGGCGGGCCCGGCGACCGGCTGGCCGTCCGCGCGGCGGTCGCCGCCGCGCATCGTGCCGGCCCGCTCGTCGGCCGCCTGGACCGCATCGACCGCCGCCGCGCGCTGCCGCTCGGCTATCGCTGCGTCGCGCGGCGCGCAAGCGCCTAACCTCGGCCGCCGTGCGGATCGCGTACTTCACGGACACGCGCGAGATCGGCGGCGCCGAGCAGAACCTCGCCGACATGGCGCGCGTCGCCGTCGCCGCCGGACACGACGTCTGGCTGCTCGCCCCGCAGGAGGAGCTCGTGTCGTGGATGGCCGCGCGCGTGCCCGGCGCGCACGCCCGCCGCGTCGGCGGCGACGGCTACGTCGAGATCACGCGCCATGCGCCGCGCCTGGCGGCCCTGCTGGGCCAGTCGCGCCGCCTGGGCGGCGTCCTGCGCGCGCTCGACATCGACCTGCTGCACGTCAACAACGGCGGCTTTCCGGGCTCGGACCTCTGCCGGCTCGCCCCCCTGTTCGCCCGCCTTGCGGGCGTGCCCCGACGGATCATGACCGTGCACTCCAACCCCTGGCCGCGCGAGCGGATGACGGCCGACGCACGGCTGCAGGCCGTCGCGGATGCGCTCGTGTGGCCGAACGTCGAGCTCGTCCTGTGCCCGTCGGAGGCGGTTCGCCGCGGCCTCGCGGCGCGGCGCGGCGCGCCCGAGAACCTGCTGCGGATCCTGCACTACGGCGTCGACGAGCCGCCGGCCGCATCGCCGCGGGAGGTGGCCGCGCTGCGTGCCCGCCTGGCGCCCGGCGACGAGCTGCTCGTCGGGATGGTCAGCGCCCGCGCGGTCGCCGCCAAGGGCTACGACGTCTTCGCGGCGGCGATGGCGCGCGCCGGCGGCGCGATCCGCGGCGCGCTCGTCGGCCCGCTGCCCGGCGGCGAGCTCGGCGCCAGCCTCGCGGCGCTCGACGGTCGCGTCGCGCTGGAGGGCGTCGTGCGGCCGATCGGCGCGCACTACCGCGCGTTCGACCTGCTCGTCGTGCCCAGCACCGACGAGGAGTGCATGCCGCTCGTCATCCTCGAGGCGATGGCGGCCTCGACGCCGGTCGCCGGCTCCGCGCTCTCCGGCATCCCGGAGGCGATCGTCGACGGCGAGACCGGCTGGACGTTCGCGCCCGCCGACGTCCCGGCGCTCGTCGCGCTGCTCGACGACGCCTGCGCGCGGCGCGACGCGCTGCCCGCGATGGGCGCCGCCGGGCGGGCGCGCTGGGAGCGGCTGTTCACGCCGCAGGCGATGCGCGACGGCCTGCTCGGCGTCTACGGCTGACCGGTCAGTCCGGGCGCCGCCAGACGCCGAGCAGGTACGTGCTCAGCCAGCGGTGCTCGACGCGCTCGGAGATCGCCGTGCGCCGCCAGCGCGCCTCGGCGAGCGCGAAGACCGACGGTCCCAGCCGCCGCGGGTGCCAGCGCGGGCGGCGCTGGTCGATGCGCAGCAGGCTTGAGTCAAATCCGCCCAGGTAGCCGAGGTGCTCGAGCCGCAGGCCGCTCGTCGTGCCCAACGAGCGCAGCAGCCCGGGCGACATCGCCGCGGTGTTGTGGCGCGCGAGGTAGTCGGGATCGGCGATGCGCTGCACGGCGCGGTTGAGGCCGCGGAAGTTCGGGACGCCGAGCACGAGCCGGCCGCCCGGCGCGACGAAGTCGACGTGCCGGGCGAACGTGCCGGCGAGATCCTCGAAGTGCTCCAAGAAGCCGAACGACAGGACGACGTCGTGCGGCCGCGGCTCGGTCGCGAAGAAGTCCGCCTCGTGGATCTCGCCCGGGACGCCGCAGGCGGCGAGGTTGGCCCGCGACAGCGCCGCGCCCTTGACGGAGTACTCGATGCCGCCGACCCGGGCGCCGAAGCGCTCGGCGTAGTGCACGAGCCACTTGGCCGGGGCGCAGCCGACCTCGATGACGGTGTCGCCCTCGCGCGCCGGGCAGTGTCGTGCCAGCGCGCGCGCCAGCGAGCGGTCGAAGGCGAACGCCATGTCGGGCCGCACCGCGCCCTCGAGCTCGCCCCAGTAGTACTCGGTCTCCCAGAACGCGCGGTCGGTGAGCTGGCCGCGCTCGGATCCCTGGGCGATCTTCGACATCCGACGATCCTAGATGCCGCGCGCGGCGTCCTCGCGCCGCGGCGCTAGTGGGTCATCCAGGAACGTTCGACCGGAAACCCGGGATGCCGGCGCCGACTGGCAAGGACGCAGGACCGAAGGTGTGGCTCTGCCACATCGAGCGTCCGAGGACGCCGCCAGGCGGTGATCGGCGCCCGGGGTTCCGGGTCAAACGTTTGTGGATGACCCACTAGCCTGCGCGCCGTGACCAACGCCCCCCGGTGCCGGCCTCCAGACGCGGGCGTGAGCGCCGGCGAGCAGCTCTGGATCGTCGACCACGCGCCGATCATGGGCGGCGCGGAGCTCTTTGCGCTCAAGCTCGCGCGCCATCGCCGGGCGGGCCTGCGCGTCGTCGTCGTCTGCCCGCCCGACGGCGAGCTCGCGCGGCGCTGCCGGGCGGATGCGATCGAGCTGCGCAGCGCCGCGATGCCGCACTTCGCGTCGGCCGAGGCGGTGCGCATCCCCGCCGCGGTCGCGCGCCTGGCGCGGGTGCTGCGCCGCGCGCCCCCCGGGACGGCCCTCGTCGCGTCGAGCGCCTGGTCGCAGGCGCTCGTCGCCGCCGCCGCGCCGCTGCTGCCGGGCCGCCGGATCGTGCATCTGCTGCACGAGCAGGACACCGCCGCGCGGGCTTCCGCGCGCTTCGTGCTCGACCGCGTCGGCGCGCCGGTCGCGATCGGCGCCAACGCGGCGCGCACGTATCGCGGCGCGCTGCGACGCGCCGACGTCGCGCAGGTCAACAACGTCCTGAGCCAGGACGAGCTGACCGCCGCCGCCGCCGCGCCGCGGCGCGGGGCCGCGCGCGGTCGTGGTCCGGCGGCGCCGGTCGTCGGCGCGCTGGGGCGGCTGATCGCCGAGAAGGGGGTCGTCGAGCTCGTCGACGAGCTGGCGGCCTGCCGCGACGCCTGGAGCCGAGCGCACCTGGCCGGTCCCGCGCAGGATCGCGACTACGCGGCGCGGGTGGCACGGCGGATCGCCGACCACGGCCTCGCCGAGCGCATCGAGCTGCGCGGCCGCGTCGACAGCGCGGAGTTCCTCGACGGCCTGGACGTGCTCGTCGTGCCGTCGACCGGCAACGAGGGCCAGCCCGGCGTCGTGCTCGAGGCGCTCGCGCGCGGGGTCGGCGTCGTCGTGCGCGCAGCGCTGTACTGCGAGGACTACCGCGGCCTGCCCGTCCAGCGCTATGGCGGCGCCGCCCAGCTCGCGGCGGCGCTGGCGGCGCCGCCGTCGCAGCCGGCCCCGCTGGACGAGCTCGCGCGGCGCTTCGGCGTCGATCAGGCGCTGGACGGCCTGCTCGCCGCGGCCCGCGCGCCCGGCGCCCTGCGGCGACGCTAGCGGCGCCGAAGCGGCCGCTGTTGCGACGCGTGAGGTTTCGTTTCGCGGCGGCATCACACGTGCGGTCGCACGCTCCCCGTTTCGCCGGACAGCGTCCGGGCGCCGCCGGCGACCCGTCAGACGTGCGTCTTGGCCGCGAATCGCTGGCGCGCTGCCTGCCGCGAGACGCCAAGGGCGACCGCGATCTGGTTCCATGATCGGCCTTGGGCGCGGGCGAACTGGACCGCTTCTCGTAGCCTGGCCTCGTCTGTCCGTACGGCGTCGCACGCGGCCGCGACCTGCCTGAGATCTTCGGTCTGGTCAACGACGGCGGTCGACGGGTCGACCCTGTCGGCGAGCTGTGCAAAGCGCGCCGCCGCCTGCTCGATCTCCTCGTCTGTGTGTTGCATCGTGGTCACCCTTCATCCAAGGAATCGATGGAACGTCGGTCGCGAGAGCCATGGCATGGATTACGACAGGATCGTCGCCCTCGGCCATCTCGACGCGACGCATCGCATTGCGAACCGCGTGCCAGATCTCTGGGTCGCCGACGCCGTGCTTCCGGGCTGGCCCACCGATCCGCCCGTAGACAGCTGGAAGGCGAGACGACGGTCGAGGGGCCTTGGGTGGACCAGACCGTCGGGCTCGACGACGTCCGTGCCGACATCGCCATGATGCGGACCCGGGGCGGCCACCGCCGCATCGAGCTGACGAAGGTCCACGCCGCCGGCGGTCAGAGCCGAGCCGGAGCGGGCGCCGGCGAACGCGCTGGGCATGCGCGACGCTAGTGGGTCATCCAGGAACGTTCGACCGGAAACTCGGCGCCCGGGGGTTCCGGGTCAAACGTTTGTGGATGACCCACTAGCTCGCCAGGCGCGCGACGAGCGCGCAGACGCTGTCGATGGCGTCCTCGCGCAGCCCCAGCGCGTCGGCCGCCGCCTGCTCGCCGGCGACGTCCTCGCGAGCGAGCGCGGCGCCGACCATGTCGGCGAGCGCCCCGGCGCCGTCGGCCCGCGGCAGCCCGCCGGCGCCGCCGAAGGGCCACGGGCGGCGCAGCCCGCCGACGTCGAGGAAGACGACCGGGACGCCGGCGACGGCTGCCTGCAGCGTCGCCGTCGAGAGCGCGCCGACGCAGAGGTCGACGGTCGCCAGCAGCCGCTCGATCGGGGTCCCCGCGTCGACCTGCACCGACAGCGCCGGGTGCGCGGCCGCCAGCCGCAGGTAGGCGGCGGGATAGGGGTCGGCCGGATGCGGGCGGATGACGGCGGTGCTGCCCGGCCGCGCGAGCTCGAGGCCGGCCAGCGCCGCGGCGACGTGCTCTCCCGGCGCGCGCTCGCGCACGAGCGCCGACAGGCGCGAGGGGTACTCGACGAGCACGAGCGAGCGGTCGCGGGCCGCGGCCCGCCGGCCGCGCCGGGGGGCGAGGTGCGCCGCGCCCGGGTTGCCGGTGACCGTCACGGCCGCGTCGCTGCGAGCCATCACGTCGGCGCGGTCGCGCTCGGACCAGACGGCCACGTTGCGGGCCTCGGACTTGTCGGGGTCGTTGAGCGCGGCGTCGAAGCCGTGCTGGACGAGCAGCGAGCCCACGCCGGCGTCGTGCGCCGCCGACAGCAGGAGGCGCATGTTCTCGGGGCTGTCGAAGGGCACGACGACGAGCCGCGGGCGGCCGCCGGCGAACGCCCGGCGGGCCTGGCGGTGGCGCGCGAACGCGTCCGGCGAGAGGCGCCGCAGCTCGCGCAGGGCGAGCGCGTCGACGCAGCCCTCCGGCGTCGCGTCCGGACCGGCGGCGAGCCCGTCGAGCAGCCGCGCCGCCTGTGCCCGCGAGCGCGCGCGAGCGCGCCCCGACGGATGGCCCAGCCAGCCGCCGCGCCAGGCGGCGCGCAGCCGCGCCGAGCGGTCGCGCAGCGGGATCGTGACGCCGTAGGCGACCGGCGTCAGCGCGCTGTCGCGCGCGGCCAGCCGGGCGAGGACCGGCTCGAGGTTCCAGTACGAGACGCAGACGACCGAGCCGCGCACGCGCGCGGGGACCCCGGTCGCCGCCAGCGCGCGCACCGCGCGCGGGCTCGCCGCCTGCGCCAGCGCGCCGCTGGAGCCGCCGCTGTGCTGCGAGCCGACGGTCCGCACGCCGTGCTCGGCGGCGACCGCGGCGACGAGCGCGAGCAGCTCCGCGCTGAGGCCGGCGCCGACGAGGCGCCGCGGCGCCAGCTGCGCGATCACCTGCGGCAGCGCGGCGCGCAGCCGCGCGAGCGGCAAGAAGCACGTCGCCAGCAGCTCGACCTCGAAGACGTGCGTCAAATCGACCCCGTCGCTCGTCAGCTCGGCCCCGCGTCGCGCGCGCCACGCGCGCAGCTGCGCCCAGGCGGCGGCGTCGACGTCGCGGCGGGCGCCGTCGGGGACGTAGTCGTCGAGCGCGACGCCGGCCGGCAGCCGCGCCGACTCCGAGAAGGCGACCTCGAGCGCGAGCACGCGGCCGGGCCGCAGCTGCTCGTCGGTGAGGCCGATCGTGCCCGGGTGCAGCACGAGGTCGTGCCCGGCGCCGGCGGCCATCCGCTAGCGCTCCGCCGTGCGCTCGAGCAGCTCGACGACGTCGTCGAGCGTGAAGCGGTCGTCGGGCAGCGCGGCGACGACGTCGCGCACGAGCCGCAGGTCGGCGGCCTCGTCGACCGTGATCCGCACGTCGCCGAGATCGCGCGCGAGGTGAAGCTCCCGCACGCGAAAGCCGCCGGCGTGCATGAGCCGCGTCGGGTGCTCGCGGTCGGCCGGGTCGGTCGCCTGCTCGTGGACGCGCTGCAGCGCGGCCATCGAGAGCACCTCGACGTCCATGCCGTCGGGGTAGGTGCGGCCGTGCGGCGGGGCGTTGGTGAGCAGGTCCGGCGGCGGGTCGCTGGTCAGGAACGCGCTGACCGCGCGGTCCACGACGGCGGGCGCCAGCAGCGGGCAGTCGGCCGTGAGCCGCACGACCGTCGCGGCCTCCAGCAGCTGCGCCGCCCCGGCGTAGCGGGCCAGCACGTCGTCCTCGCTGCCGCGAAAGACGGCGGCGCCGGTGGCGGCGGCGACCGCGGCGAGCTCGTCGTCGCGCGACGCGGTCGTCGTCGCGACGACGATGCCGTCCAGCGTTCGTGCGCGGGCGACGCGGTCGAGCATGAAGGTCAGCAGCGGTCGCCCGCCGAGCTCGGCGAGCGTCTTGCCCGGCAGCCGGGAGGAGCCCATGCGGGCCTGCACGATGGCGATGACCGGGCGCACGGGACTGCCAGAATAGGCCGATGACGCCCGCGCACCGCGCCGCGCCCGCGCCGCGCCTGGCGCTGCGCTGCGACGGCGACGACGAGATCGGCGCCGGGCACGTGGCGCGCTGCCTGCCGCTCGCGGCGGCGTTCGCCGAGCGCGGCTGGGAAGCCGTCTTCGTCGGTCACTTCGCCGGCCTCGCGCGCTGGCTGCTGGAGCGGGCGCAGCGTGCGACCGTCCCGGCCCAGGATGGACCGGCCGGGCTGCGCGCCGGCGACTGGACCGCCGCGGTCGTCGACGGCTACGCGTTCGCGCAGCCGCCGCTGTGCGAGCTGGCGCGCGCGCTGCCGGTGGCCTTCGTCGCCGAGGCCGCGCGCTGCCCCGGCGCCGGCGTGCACCTGGACTACCACCCGGGCGCGCTCTCCGCCGCTTCCGCGCGGGCGCCCGACGCCCTGCGGGGGCCCGCCTACGCGCCGGTCGATCCGGCCTTCGCGAGCGCACGGTGCCGACTGCGCGCACGTGCGCGGCGCGCTCGTCACGGTGGGCGCCAGCCGCGCCGCGCGCGGGCTCGCCGCACCGGCCGTGAGCGCCCTGCGCGCCGCGTTCCCCGGCACGCCGGTCTGGGTCGCGTCGGGCGCCGCGGTCCCCGCGCAGGACGGCGTCGCCACGCTGCCCTACCCGGGCTCCCTGCTGGACGTCGTCGGCGCGGTCGACGTCGCCGTCTCGGCGGCGGGCCTGACGGCGTACGAGCTCGCCTGCGCCGGCGTCCCCGCGGTGCTCGTCGGGGCCGCGGCGAACCAGCGGCGGGTGCTCGACGGCTTCCGGGCGGCGCGGGCCGCGCTCACCGTGGAGGCCGGCAACGACGCCGGGGCGCTGGCGAGCGCCGTCGCCCGCCTGCGCGAACCCGAGCTGCGGGCCGCGCTGAGCGCCGCCGGGCGCGAGCTCGTCGACGGGCGCGGCGCCGCGCGCGCCGCCGCCGCGCTGGAGGAGCGCTGGCAGCGCACGGCCTGAACGCGACGGCCCACTAGCATGCCCGCGTGGCGCTCGTGCGCCAACTGCCCCATGGATCTCACGAACACGACCATCCTCATCACCGGTGGCACGGGCTCGTTCGGCAAGGCCTGCACCGAGGTGCTGCTGCGTGATCACGCGCCGCGCGCGATCCGCCTGTTCAGCCGCGACGAGCTCAAGCAGTCCGAGCTGCAGGCGCGCTACCCCGACGAGGACCGGCTGCGCTTCTTCATCGGCGACGTCCGCGACCGCGACCGCCTCGAGCGCGCGACGCGCGGCGTCGACCTCATCATCCACGCCGCCGCGCTCAAGCAGGTCCCGGCCTGCGAGTACAACCCGTTCGAGGCCGTGCAGACGAACATCATGGGGGCGGAGAACGTCGTCTCGGCGGCGATCACGAACGACGTCCCGCGCGTCCTCGCGCTGTCGACCGACAAGGCCGTCAACCCCGTGAACCTCTACGGCGCGACGAAGCTCTGCGCCGAGAAGATCATCACGCAGGCCAACGCCTACGCGACCGACGGCGAGTCGCGCTTCGCCAACGTGCGCTACGGCAACGTCGTCGGCAGCCGCGGTTCCGTCGTGCCGATCTTCATGGCGCAGGCCGCCGGCGGGACGCTGACGATCACCGACGAGCGCATGACGCGCTTCTGGATCACGCTGCCGCAGGCGGTCGCGTTCGTCCTGACGACGCTGGACCGCATGGAGGGCGGCGAGGTCTTCGTGCCGAAGATCCCCTCGATGCGCGTCGTCGACACGGCGGCCGCGATCGCCCCGGAGGCCGAGCGCGTGCTGACCGGGATCCGCCCCGGCGAGAAGCTGCACGAGGTCATGCTCACCGAGGACGAGTCGCGTCACGCGCAGGAGCTCGACGACCGCTACGTGATCGTGCCCGAGTTCCCGACCTGGCGCTCGACGCCCTACACGCACGGACCGCCGGTCGCCGACGGCTTCAGGTACTCCTCGGACAACAACGACCGCTGGCTGACCGCAGAGGAGCTGCAGGCGATGCTGCCGTCCCTGCAACTGGTTGCGTGAGCGCTCCCTTCCTGCCCTACGGGCGCCAGGAGATCACCGAGCAGGACATCGAGGCGGTCGCCGCGGCGCTGCGGCGACCGATGATCACGCAGGGCGAGACGGTGCCGCAGTTCGAGGCGGCGTTCGCCCGCGCCGTCGGCGCGCGGCACGCCGTCGCGTTCGCCAACGGGACGGGCGCGCTGCACGGCGCCGCCGTCGCGGCCGGCCTGGCACCCGGCGACACGATGCTCACGACGCCCGTGAGCTTCGTCGCCTCCGCCAACTGCGCGCTCTTCGCGGGCGCCCGGCCGCGCTTCGCCGACATCGACCGCAGCGGCAACCTCGACACGGCGGCCGCGGTCGCCAACGGCCTGGCCGACGGCGCCAACGTCGTCCTGGCCGTGTCGCTGGCCGGCCTGCCGGTCGACCTCGAGCCGCTGCAGCCGCTGCGCGAGCAGGGCGTCGTCGTCATCGAGGACGGCTGCCACGCGCTCGGCGGCCAGCGCGCGAGCGAGCCCGTCGGCGGCGGCGCGCTGGCCGACATGACGTGCTTCTCGCTGCATCCCGTCAAGTCGATGACGACCGGCGAGGGCGGCGTCGTCACGACCGACGACGACGCGCTCGCGGCCGCCCTGGCGACGTTCCGCACGCACGGGATGGTGCGCCGCAGCGATCCCGGCGATCCGCTGCTCGGCGCGTGGCACTACGACATCGACACGCTCGGCTTCAACTACCGCATCACCGACTTCCAGTGCGCCCTGGGCCTCAGCCAGCTCGAGCGCCTGCCGGACTGGGTGCGCGAGCGCAACCGCGTGGCGGCGGGCTACCGCGAGCTGCTCGCCGGGGTCGACGGCCTGACCCTGCCGGCGGCGGCGCGACCCGGCGAGCTGCACGGCCACCACCTGTTCGTCGTGCGCTTCACCGAGGGCGCGCGGCGCCGGCGCCTCGTCTTCGAGCGGCTGCGCGAGGCCGGCATCGGCACGCAGCTGCACTACATCCCGATTCCCCGCCACGGCCTGTACCGCGACCTGGGCTACGACGGCGCGATGGACGCGCTGCCCGAGGCGCGGGCCTACTACGAGCAGGCGCTGTCGCTGCCGATGTTCCCGGCGATGACGTCCGGCGACGTCGACCGCGTCGCCGGCGCGCTGCTGGCGCTGCTGGCGGAGCCCCTGCCGTGAGCGGCGGCCAGACGCGCGACGTCCGCATGACCCAGCTCGAGCGCTGCGACTGGGCCGTGACGGCGGGCGGCGTGTGGGACAGCGCCGAGACGCTGTGGCCGTTTCTCAGCGAGCAGACCAACCACGTCGCGGCGGCGCGGGCGATGCGCTGGGACGGTCTGCTGCCCGCGCACGCGTCGGTGCTCGACCTGGGCTGCGGAGCGGGCTGGATGACGGCGCTGCTGACCCGCGACGAGCGCATCGCGCGCGTCGTCGCCTGGGATTCGTCGCCGCACCTGCTGGGCTCGGTGCTGCCGCGGATGGTCGAGCTCGCGGGCGGACACATCGACAAGGTGCAGCGCACCTGCGGCGACTTCATCCCGCTGCTGCTCGAGGAGCCCGTCGACGCGGTCGTCATGAGCTCGGCGTTTCATCACGCCGAGGACCCCGACGCCCTGCTGGCGGAGATCCGTCGCGGGCTCGCGCCGGGCGGCGTCCTCGTCCTGCTCAACGAGACCCCCTGGCACCCGTTCTGGCTCTTCGCCTTCGCCTCGCGCCACTACGCCTCGACCCTGCTCGGGCTCGTCGGCCTGCCGCGGCCGCGCGCCGTCGGCGCGCTGTCGCGCGACGGGGCGCTCTACGACCCCGTCCTCGGCGACCGCGCGTACACGATGCGCGGCTGGCGGCGGATCGCCGACCGCAACGGCTGGTCGCTGGAGGCGCGCGACTCGGGCCTGCCCCCGTATCCCGCGACGTTCCGGCGTCGCGGCTTCCTCGAGCCCAACCTGCACCACCTGATCCTGCGCCCCGACCCCCGGTAGCCTCGCCGGCACGATGGCTCGCCGCGTCGACATCTCGCTGGAGCGCTCCGAGCGGCTGCTGCGGCGCGCCCGGGCGCTCATCCCGGGCGCGTCGCAGACGATGAGCAAGGGCCCGACGCAGTGGGTCCAGGGCGTCGCCCCGGCCTACCTGCGGCGCGGCGCGGGCGCGCGCGTGTGGGACGTCGACGGCAACGAGTTCCTCGACTTCCCGATGGCGCTCGGCCCGATCCTGCTCGGCCACGCCCATCCGGTCGTGAACGCCGCGATCGCCCGCCAGCTCGAGGACGGCATCACGTTCACGCTGCCGCACCCGCTCGAGGTCGAGGTCGCCGAGCGGATCGCCGCGGCGGTGCCGGGCACCGAGCGCGTGCGCTTCGCCAAGGCCGGCTCCGACGCGACCTCCGCGGCCGTCCGGCTGGCCCGCGCGGCGACGGGCCGCGACCGCGTGATCGTCGCCGGCTACCACGGCTGGCACGACTGGTACATCGCCTCGACGTCGCGCCGGCTCGGCGTGCCGCGGGCGACGACCGACCTCGTCCAGACGGTCCCCTTCGGGGACCTCGAGCTGCTCGCCGCGGCCTTCGCGGCCCATCCCGGCGACGTCGCCTGCCTCGTGCTCGAGCCCGCGGGCGTGCGCGAGCCGGCGCCGGGCGAGCTGCAGGCGATCGTCGACCTCGCGCACGAGCACGGCGCGCTCGCGGTCTTCGACGAGGTCATCACCGGCTTCCGGCTGGCGATGGGCGGCGCCCAGGAGCGCTACGGCGTGCGGGCCGACCTCGCCTGCTTCGGCAAGGCGCTGGGCAACGGCATGCCGATCTCCGCGCTCGCCGGTCGCGCCGAGCACATGGACCTGCTCGAGGACGTCTTCTTCTCCGGCACGCACGGCGGCGAGACGCTGTCGCTGGCGGCTGCCGCCGCGACGCTCGGCGTCCTGGCCGACGAACCCGTGCACGAGCACCTGTGGCGGCTCGGCGGGGCGCTGCAGTCCGGCGTGCGCGCGGCGATCGCGGCGCACGGCCTGCAGGAGTGGGTGACGTGCTCGGGCGCGGCGCCATGGACGATCGTCGCCGTCCGCGAGCCGCGGCCCGAGCGCGCCGGCCTGCCGGCCAAGACCTTGCTGCAGCAGGAGATGCTCAAGCGCGGCGTGCTCTTCAACGGGTCGAACTTCGTCTCCTGGGCGCACACCGACGAGGACGTCGCGGAGGCCGTCGACGCCTACCACGGCGCGTTCGCGCGCCTCGCGGACGCGCTGCCCGACGACGTCGAGGCGCAGCTCGAAGGTCCGCCCGTCAGCCAGGTCTTCCGGCCGATCGCCTGATGGCCGAGGGCTTCGCCGGCAGCTTCGAGATCGCCGGCCGCCCGGTCGGCGCCGGCGCGCCGTGCTACGTCATCGCCGAGGCGGGGGCCAACCACAACCGCGACGCCGCGATGGCGCGCGAGCTCATCGACGTCGCGGCCGACGCCGGCGCCGACGCCGTGAAGTTCCAGGTCTACAGCGGCAAGACGCTGTACTCGAGCAAGACGGCCCGCTTCGAGTACCTCGACGGCGTCAGCGACAAGTCGCCGCAGGAGCTGCTGGAGGACATCGCCCTGCCGCGCGAGTGGCTCGGCGACCTCGCCGCCCATGCCGCCGCGCGCGAGATCGCGTTCTTCGCGACGCCGTTCGACGCCGCGGCCGTGGAGGAGCTCGTCGAGGTCGGCGTCCCGGCGATGAAGGTCGCGTCGTTCGAGCTCGTCGACGTCGGGCTCATCCGCGAGGTGGCGGCCTGCGGGCTGCCGCTCATCCTCTCGACCGGCATGGCGACGTACGGCGAGATCGAGGACGCGATGGGCGCCGCGGCGGCCGGCGGCTGTCGCGAGCTCGCGCTGCTGCGCTGCGCGTCGCTGTATCCCTCGCCGGCGCACATCATGAACCTGCGCGCGATGCGGACGCTGCGCAAGGCGTTCGGCGTCCCGGCCGGCCTGTCGGACCACACGCTCGGGATCGCCGTCGCGACCGGCGCCGCCGCGCTCGGGATGGACGTGCTCGAGAAGCACTTCACGCTGGATCGCACGCTGCGCGGGCCCGACCACCCGTTCGCGCTCGAACCGGGCGAGCTGCGTGCGCTCGTCGGCGCGGTGCGCGAGGTCGAGGCGGCGCTCGGGCACGGCCGCCTGGAGGGGCCCAGCGACGAGGAGTCCAAGGAGATGTACCGCCTCGCCCGGCGCAGCATCGTCGCCGCATCCGACGTGCCCGCCGGCACCGTCATCGCGCGCGAGCACCTGACCGTCAAGCGCCCGGGCTACGGGATCGCGCCCAAGCACCTGCAGCTCGTCGTCGGGCGCACCGCGCGGGTGGACATCGAGGAGGACGACATCGTCACCTGGGACATGGTGTGAGGTTCGCGGTCCTCGGGCAGGGCTCGATCGGCCGCCGCCACGCCCGCCTGCTCGACGCGCTGGGCCACGAGGTCGCCGTCTTCGACCCGGCCGGCCTCGTGCCGGACGCGGGGACGACCGCGCGCGTCTGCTCGTCGCTGCGCGAGGCGCTGGGCGGCGCGGAGGCGGCGCTCGTCGCGACGCCGACCGCGCTGCACGTCGAGCACGCCCGGGCGGCGCTCGAGGCGGGCCTGGCGACGCTCGTCGAGAAGCCGCTGGCGACGTCGGCCGCCGGCGCCCGCGAGCTCGAGCTGCTCGCCGCCGAGCGCGGCCTGACGCTCGGCGTCGCGATGAACCTGCGCTTCCACCCGGGTCCCGCGACCGTCCGGCGGCTCGTCGCGGCGGGCGAGCTCGGACAGGTGCTGCGCGCCTCGGCGGCGTTCGGCGCGTGGCTGCCCGGCTGGCGGCCGGCCGTCGACTACCGCACGACCTACAGCGCCCGCGCGGACCTCGGCGGGGGGATCCTGCTCGACGCCGTCCACGAGCTGGACTACCTGACCTGGGTGCTCGGCCCGGTCGCGCGGGTCTCGGCCTCGCTGCGCCAGCTCTCCGAGCTCGAGCTCGCGGGGGTCGAGGACGTCGCGACGCTCGACCTCGAGCTCGCGAGCGGGGCGCAGGCGACGGTGACGCTCGACTACCTCGACCGCGAGTATCACCGCGGCTGCCGGATCGCCGGCAGCGAGGCGACGGCAACGTGGGACTGGCGCCGCGAGGAGGTCGTGGTCGCGCGCGCCGGCGGCGGGCGCGCGGCGCACGGCGCGGCGAACGACATCGACGCGACGTACCGCGACGAGCTCGCGCAGTTCGCCGCGGCGGTGGCGCAGGGGTCCCCGCCGGCGACCGACGCGACCGCCGCGCGGCGCACGCTGGAGGTCGTCGAGGCGGCGCGCGCGTCGTCGGCGGGCGGGCGTGCCGTCGAGGTCGCGAGCCTCGCCGCGCCCGATCCGGCGCGCGTGACGCTGCGCCCCGCGACGGCGCTTGACCGCGACCGGCTGCGCGCCTGGCGCAACGACCCGGCGACCGTCGCGGCGTCGTTGTCCAACGATGCCGTCGGCGGCGTCGACCACGCCGCCTGGCTGGCCCGCAAGCTCGCCGATCCCGCCTGCCGTCTGTGGATCGCCGAGCACGACGGCCTGCCGGCCGGCCAGGTCCGCGCCGAGCGGTCGGCCTGCGCCGACACGGCCGAGCTGCACATCGCCGTGGCGCCGAGCTGGCGCGGTCGCGGCCTCGCCGCGCAGATGCTGCGCCTGGCAGCCGCGCGGGCGCGCGACGAGCTCGGCGCGACGGCGCTGCTCGCCCGCGTCAAGCCCGGCAACGCCGCCTCGCTGCGGGCCTTCGAGCGCGCCGGCTTCGAGCCGCACGATCGCGGCCCCGACGCGATCACGCTGCGCCTGCGCGGCTGACGGCGCCCGTAGCGCATGGTCGCGCGTACCCGCGGCCGCCCGCGACGGTAGCCTCGGCGTCGTGTTCGACCACGTCGCGATCGCCGTCGCGGACCTCGCCGCGTCGGAGCGCTTCTACCGCACCGTCCTCTCCGTGCTGGGCGCCGAGCCGAGTCACGCGGACGCAGCGCTCGTCGAGTGGACCGACTGGGACATCGGTCCGACGGACCGCGAGCACCGCCTGTCGCGCGGCCTGCACGTCGGCTTCCGAGCGCCGTCGCGAGAGGCCGTGGACGCCTTCTGGCAGGCGGGGATCGACGCGGGGTACCGCGACGACGGCGCGCCCGGCCCGCGCACGGTCTACGGCCCGGACTACTACGGCGGGTTCCTGCTCGACCCTGATGGCAACAGCGCCGAGGCGGTGCACACCGAGCGCGAGGACCCCGTCCCCGACGGCCACATCGACCACCTCTGGATCCGCGTCCGCGACCCCGCCGCGTCCAGGCGCTTCTACGCGACGATCGCCCCGCACGCCGGCCTTCGGATCGGCGTCGACGAGCCCGACCACGTCCAGCTGCTCGGCGAGAGCTTCAGCTTCTCGCTGATCGACGACGAGCGGGCGCTCACGGAGCACGTCCACCTCGCGTTCTCGGCGCGGGACGACGCGACCGTGCGGGCGTTCCACGCCGCCGCCCTCGCCGCGGGCTACGAGGACCACGGCGCTCCCGGCGAGCGCGCCGTCTACCACCCGGGCTACTACGGCGCGTTCGTCCTGGACCCCGACGGGCACAACGTCGAGGTCGTCAACCACAACCGCTGACCTGTCGCCGACGAGGCCGGCCGCCACTCGCAGGCCAGGAACTTCGCTAGCTGCCGGTGCGCTCGCGGTGCTTGCACCCCGGCCAGCAACAGGGCCGGCGCTGGCCTTCCTCCAGCTCCTCCTGGGTGCGGCGGATGCGGCGCTCTCGGGTCGCCTCCTGCTTGGCATCCTCGACCCAGCAGATGAACTCGTTGCGGGCCAAGGGCGTGATGTCCGTCCAGGCAGCGAGTGCCGTGGCGTTGGCGATCAGCGCCGTACGCAGGTCCGCGGGCAATCGATGAACCACCCCGCCGGGCACGTCTTGGGTGCTCACGGGCCCATCGTAGTCGTCCGGCGGTCGCGTCCTACTCGGCGATCGTCTCGCCGGAGCCGCCCAGCTCCTCGGGGAAGTCCTTGAGCTTGGGAAGCCCATCCTTCATGGGCAGTACGGTGGACTCGTAGTTGACGTGCACCCCCGGCGCAAACGGAAACGCCGCGATCGTCGCCGCGTAGACGTCGACCAGACCCCACTGCGGGTGCCGCGTCAGCAGATGGCCCCCGCAGACCTTGCACCACTGCCGGTAGCTCCGTTCGTTCTTGTGGTACTCACCGATCTGGTCCTCTCCCCGCGTCACCTTGACAGCCTCGGTCTTCCAGAGCGTGAACGCGTTGACCGGGCCTGCGGACCAGCTCCTGCAGGAGGCGCAATGGCAGTAGCCGGCGCCCTCCGGATCGCCCGTGACTTCGATCGTGACGGCGCCGCAGAAGCACTGCCCGGTGAACGTCTTCTCCTCCTGGCGCATCAGCTCTCCCGCTCGCGTCGACGTCGATGGCTTCCTATCTTGTCAAGCGCCGCTCTGCGTGCAACGCGGCCGGGCCGGGTCGGGGCGCCCGTCGTGCGAACCGGGCGCGGGGCGACGCATAGCCCCGCGAACGTGCCTTGACCTCGACCAGTGCGTTTCATGGACTTCGCGCGCGCCCGAGCGTTCATCGACGCGATCCCGGCGGTAACGCTGGACGAGGTGCGCCTGCTCGACGCCGGCACGGGCAGCTGCGGCTCGGTCGCGATCCCGGCGGCGCTGCGCGGTGCCGACGTCGTCGGCTCGTGCGCGTCTGCCGACCCGGCGGGCGCATCGGACCGTGCTGCTGGACGCCCGAGTCGCACCTCTCGCGCATCGTCGTGACCATCGGCCGCCGCCTGCCACCGTCGCCGCGGGGCCGCCGGCGCGCGGCTACCGCCCGCCCGGCCGCCGCGCGATCAGCTCGACGTTCGTCGCCAGCCGGCTGAGCCCCGGCACGCGCGCCAGCGCGCGGCTCGCGCCCCAGACCGCGCCCGCCGTCCGCGGGCGCTGCAGGAGCGGCGCCGCGAGCGTCAGCGGCAGCATGTTCGCCAGCCGCAGCTCCTCGACCTCGTAGCCGTGGCGCTCGACGAGCTCGCGCGCCGAGCCCGCCGTGTACAACCGATCGAAGCGATCGACGCCGTGGTGGTACATCCCCAGCCTGCGCGCGATCCACTCCAGGTACGAGCGGCGGTTGGGCAGCTTGTAGACGTAGAGCGCCCCGCCCGGGCGCAGGACGCGCGCGATCTCGTCGAGGCTTGCGTCCGGGTCCATGACGTGCTCGAGGACGCCGCAGCTCAGGACGGCATCGAAGGATGCGTCGTCGTAGGGCAGCGCCACCGGGTCGCTTGAGACGTACGCCCGCACGCCCGGATAGCGCGCCAGCGCGACGACCGCGTCGGGCGAGTCCTCGCCGCGATAGTCAAACGACGCGACGCGCAGGCCCGCGCGCTGCAGCAGCGCGGAGATCTGCCCGTGCCCGCAGCCCCAGTCGAGCACGGCGTCCGGGCCGTCGGCGGCGAGCCGTCGAACGATCGCGACGTACTCGCGCATCTGCGCTGCGGAGCGCAGGTTGACGTCTTCGCGGTCCACGGCGACGCGTGACGCTACCCGATCCTCCCGCGTACCCGATCCTCCCGCGCCAGCCTCCGTGGAAGACTCTGGCGCCCGTGCACGTCGGCCTGAACCTCATCTTCCTCGTGCCGGGCGAGCAGGGCGGGATGGAGGTCTACGCGCGCGAGCTGCTGCGCGCGCTGGCCGGCGAGCGCCCGGACCTGCGCCTGACGGCCTTCGTCAACCGCGAGGCGCGGGCGGCCGGCGGCGAGTGGGACGAGTTCGCCGGCGTCGTCGAGGTGCCGGTCCTCGCCCGCAACCGCGTCGAATGGGTGCGCGGCGAGCAGCAGCTGCTGCCGGGCCTCGCGCGCCGCGCGGGCATCGACGTGCTGCACAGCCTCGCGAGCACGGCCCCCGCGCGCGGGCGCTTTCGCCGCGTCGTGACGATCCACGACCTGCTGTACCGCGTCGTGCCCGACGCGCACTTCGGCCTGCTCGGCCTCGGCATGCGCGTGCTGGTCCCGACCGCGGCGCATCGCTCGCATCGCGTGATCGTCGACTCGCGGTCGACGCTCGCCGACGTGCGCCGCTACCTGCACGTGCCCGAGCGCAAGCTCGACGTCGTCCCGCTCGGGGTCGGCGCGACCGCGACGGGCGAGCCCGAGCCCGCCGCCGCGCTGCGCGCGCGCCACGATCTGGGCACGCGCCGCGTCGTGCTGTCGGTGTCGGCCAAGCGCCCGCACAAGAACCTCATGCGGCTGCTCGACGCGGTCGCCGCGATCCCCGCGCCGAAGCGTCCCGTGCTCGTCATCCCGGGCTACCCGACGCCGTACGAGGCGCGGCTGCGCGAGCATGCCCGCGCGATCGGGCTCGACGCCGACGTGCGCTTCCTGGCGTGGGTCTCCGGCGCCGAGCTCGAGGGGCTGTACGCGCTTGCCGACATGTTCGTCTTCCCGTCGCTGTACGAGGGCTTCGGGCTGCCGGTGCTCGAGGCGATGCGCCGCGGCGTGCCCGTCGCCTGCTCGGATCGCAGCTCGCTGCCGGAGGTCGCCGGCGACGCGGCGCTGCTCTTCGATCCGGACGACACGCGCGCGATCACGAGCGCGATCGAGCGCGTGCTCGGCGACGAGGCGCTTGCGAGGCACTTGCGCGACGCGGGCCGCGCCCGGGCGCAGCGCTTCACCTGGGCGGCGACCGCGCGGGCGACCGCCGCCAGCTACGAGCGCGCGATGGCCCGCAGCGGCCGCACGTAGGGGGCCGACCGCGCACGCGCTGCACGGGCCACCTCGTTCGTGGCGCACGCTGCAAGCGCGGACCTCGGCTCGGAGGGGCGCCGGGGACCTGCGTACAGTTCCCCGAATGCTCGGGGGTGCCATGCGCGCGCGGAGCAGGCACGCGGAGGCGGACCCGGCTGCAGCGCGGCGGCGCGAGGAGCAGCGCAGCAGGCCGCCCGCCACGCGGCCGTACCTGCTTCCGTGGCTTGCGCTTGCGGTGATCGGCGGCGTCGTGCTCGTCGCGTTCGGCGTGCAGCCGCGCCAGGTCGTCGTGTACGGCGCCTACGAGCTGGCCTACGTCGTGGCGCCCGGCTGTCTTGCGCTCATCGCGCTCACGCGGCCGGCGCGGCTCGGGGTGCGCGAGCTGGCGATCGGCTGGGCGCTCGGCTACGCGCTGGAGATCGCGGCGTTCGTCGCGACGGCGGCGCTCGGCGTCCGCGGCGCGTTCGCGCTGTACCCGCTGCTCGTGCTCGTCGCCGCGCTGCCGCGCAGCTGGCCGCTGGCCCGCGCGCTGGCGGCCCGCGCGCGGACGGCGGCGCGCGCTCCGGCGGCCGGCTCGTGGGCGTGGGGCGCCGTCGCGGTCGCGCTCGTCGCGCTGGCCTACTACGTGGAGACGTTCCTCGTGCTCACGCCGCTGCCGGGCTCGGTCGACGTCCTGTCGTGGGGGCAGGACGTGACGTGGCAGCTCTCGGTCGCCGCCGAGACGCTGCACCACTGGCCGGTCCAGTGGCCCGACTTCTACGGCGAGCCGCTGCGCTATCACCTGTGGAGCACGACGCACATGGCGGCCGTCGCGCAGGTCACGGGGCTGCCGGTGTACCTCGTCGGGCTGCGGCTCGTCGTCGTGCCGCAGCTGTTGCTCGTCGTGCTGGGGTTCGTGGCGATCAGCCGCGCGCTCGGCGGCGCGCACTGGGGCGGCGTGCTCGGCGCCGGGCTCGTGGCGATGATGGGCTTCGTCGATCCCGGCCCGCAGATCCCCGGGGCGCTGCTCGTGGCCGAGTTCCAGTCGGCCTCCTGGCTGCTCGGCCTCGCGGTCTTCCTGCCGCTCGTGGCGCTGGTCGTCGAGCATCTGCGCACGCCGGTGCGCTGGGGACCCGGTGGCTGGATCGTGCTCGCCGGCCTGCTCTTCGTCGCGGGTGCGGCGAAGTCGAGCACGCTGCCGGTCGTCGCCGGCGGCCTCGGGGCCGTCGCCGCGCTCGGCCTGGTCCTGCGCAGGCCCTACTGGCGCGCCGCCCTGGCGATGGCGGCGCTCACCGCGATCGTCTTCGCGCTCGAGTACGCGCTGCTGCTCTCCAGCGACGACAACGGGCTGCTGGAGTGGGCGCCGCTGCGGGACATCGCCCGCAGCCAGCCGCTGAACCTGCTCGGGGAGCTGCCGCTGTGGCTTGCGATCCCGGCGGGCGCGCTCGCCGGCGCGCTCGTCTTCCTCAAGCTCTTCGCGGGCCTGCTGCCGGGTCTCGTGGTCGCCGGGCGCCATCGCGAGCTGCGCACGCCGGCCTACGGGTTCCTCGTCGCGATGGCCGTCGCCGGCTTCCTGCCGGTGCTCGCGTACTCCTCGCCCGGCGAGGGGCAGCTGTACTTCGTCTACTACGGCTGGGCGGCGCTGGCCGCGCTCAGCGGGGCCGGACTGCTCGTCCTCGTGCGCGGGGCGATCGCCGCCGGACGGCTGTCGCGCGGCGCCGTGATCGCGCTCGTCTGCCTGGCGGCGGGGATCTGGCTGGTGGAGGGACCGCTCAACCACACGACGAAGGCGACCTGGGCGTTCATCGGCGGCGCCGACGTCCATCCGACGACGAACGACAACCTCACGCGCGAGCTGCATCACAACCTGCGCTGGATCTCCGCCAACACGCCGACCGACGCGGTCTTCACGATCAACACCCACGACCAGGACACGACGAGGAGCGACCCCCGCTGGTGCTACTTCACCGCGCTGGCCGAGCGCCGCGTGTGGGTCGGATGCTCGATCAGCGGCACGTTCTCGGTCTACCCCGGCGGCCCGCAGCGCCGTGCGACGAACGACCGGATCTACGACCCGGGCGATCGCCGGGCGCTGCAGGCGGCGGTCGACGACGGGATCTCCTACGTGGCCGTCGACCTCGTCCACGGCGCGAAGCCCAACCGGATGCTGCGCGGCGCCGGGCGCGTCGTGTTCGAGAGCGCGAGCCTCGTCGTCTTCGACGTGCGCCGCCTGCGCGGCGCCGGCTCGTGAAGCGCCTGCGCGAAGCCGGCCGCTACGGCGCCGTCGGGGTCGTGAACCTCCTGACCTTCGTCGCGCTGTACACGGGCCTCGTGCTCGCGGGGGTGCCGTACGTGCTGGCGACGGTCGTGGCGTTCCCGGTCCCGGTCGCGCTCGGGTACTGGCTGCACGAGCACTGGACGTTCGGGCGCGGGCAGCCGACGGCCCGCGGCCTGACGGGCTTTCTCGCGATCCAGCTGCTGACGCTCGCGCTGGACGTCGCGGTGCTCGTCGCGCTCGTCGACGGCCTCGGAATCGCGCCGATCCCCGCGCGCCTGCTGGCCACGCCGGTCGGCGCCGGCTTCTCCTACCTGATGAGCAGGACCTGGATCTTCGCGCGCGGCGACCGCCGTCCCGCGGTGCCGCCGGCCTGACGCGCGCGCCGGCCCGCGGCGCCGTCAGGCGGTCGCGACGACGAACAGCGACCCGCCCGCCGGCAGCGAGACCCCGCGCGCGATGAGCCCGCGCTCGAGCGCCAGCGCGCCCGTGAAGGCCCGGTTCAGGGCGCGCGGAAGCCGGAGCTCCGCCGTCGGATCGAAGGCCTGCGCGCCGCGCAGGCGCTGTCGCGCGCGCGACAGGACCATCGCCGGCAGCAGCACCGACACGAACGAGGTCGTCTGGCGGACCTGGAAGCCGGCGGCCCGCAGCTTGCCCACGAGCTCGCGCCGCGTGTAGCGGCGGACGTGATGGGCGTAGTCGTCGAACGGGCCCCACAGCCAGGGGTGCTGCGGGACGCTCACGATGAGGCCGCCGCCGGGCCGCAGGGCGCGGCGCAGCTCGGCGAGGACCGCACGGTCCTCCTCGATGTGCTCGAGGACGTCGAAGGCCCCGATCACGTCCCATTCGTCCTCGTAGGGGATGTGGCGCGCGTCCATCTGCAGCAGCTCGGCGTCCGGCAGGCGCTCGCGCGCGCGCAGCAGGCCGGACGGATGCAGGTCGCTGCCGGCGACCCGGGTCAGGGCGCCGCCGGTCAGCCCGCTGAGCACGAACCCGGTGCCGCAGCCGACCTCGAAGAAGTCCGCGGCGCCGGGGAAGTGGCGGCCGATGAGCTCGTTGATGAGGGCGTTGCGCGCGCGAAACCAGAAGCTCTCGGCCTCGCGCTCGGCGAGGATCGCAAACGAGTCGAGGTCCATGCCGACGTCCTGGTCGGCGAGCTGGGCGGCGAACAGCAGCACGCCGTCGTGGCGCTCGGGCGCATGGCCGCAGGCCGGGCAGGTCCAGTCGGCTGCCGCGAACGGCGAGCGACACTGCAGGCAGCGCTTCATCGCCGCGCCGGCGCCGCGGACGCGCCCTCAGCCATTGGCGGCGACGGCGATGCAGTGCGTGTACGGCATCCGCAACAGGTCGTGGCGCGCGACCGTCGAGACCGACGCGAACGCCCCCTCGGCGAGCGCCGCGTACTGCGACGGGGTGCGGACGTGCTGGCCGCGGTCGGCCCGGATGATCGTCCGCGACGCCCACGACTGCCCGTCGACGAACGTGCCGTCGAGCGTGACGCAGCGCCCGCCCGGCTTCAGGGCGGCGGCGGCGCTGGCGAACAGGCGCCGGGCGGCGCCGTCGTCGACGTGATGCAGCACGCCGATGACGATCACGACGTCGAAGTCGCGCAGATCGTCGTCGAGGGCGCCGACGTCCCCGACGCGCAGGTCCGCGCGATCGCCGAAACGCGCGCGCGCACGCTCGATGTACTCGGGGCTGTGATCGATCCCGACGTACTCGACGTCACCGAGGAAGGCCAGCAGGTCCGCGGTTCCGCAGCCGAGGTCCAGCACGCGCGCGCCCGCATGGGGGCGGATGTACTCCTCGACGAGGATCGTCCGCCCGCGCTCGCCGGCGACGAGGCGCCCCCAGAGCGCGTACACCGCCGGCAGCGCGAGGATCGCGCGCAGGCCGGTGTTCTTCTCGCCCGTGCTCACGGAGCGACAACCTAGTGGGTCATCCACTAGTCGCTCGCGCCGCGGCGACCTACCCGCCCCAGATCGCCGCCGGCGCCCGCTGGCCCAGCATCGCCATGAGGTCGACGACCGAGACCTGCGGCTCGTAGGGCGGGTGCAGCTGGCCGTAGGGCGGATAGTCGTAGGCCATGTACTCCAGCGTGATGCCGGCGGCCCGCAGGGACGCCTCGTCGAGGTAGTCGCGCGCCGACGGGCCGCTGACGTAGTGCGTCGCGCCGACGCGCTCCAGCACGGCGAGCAGCCGCTGCATGCGCGCGCCCTCGACGCCGAGCTGCGAGGAGCGCACGAACTCGCGCTCGAGCCCGAGCTCGGCGGCGAGCGCCACCGTCAGCGCGATCGTCAGCTCGGCGAGCTGCTCGTGACCGGCGGTGAGGTGCGGCTCGAGGACCGCGAGCGTGCGCTCGACGTGCGGCGCCCGGGCGTAGGCCTGGCGCAGCGTCGCCAGGTGCTTGGCCGGCCAGCGCTGGTCGGCGATCGCCACCTCGTTGATCGCCAGCCCGGACGCGACGTTGCCGCGCGCCGCGACCGGCACGGTGATCCACCGCGGGCCGTTGGCGGTCTTGATGCGGTTGCGGTTGCGCCAGCCGTGCTTGTCGTACTGGACGTCGTCGTAGAAGACGAAGACGTCCGCCTTCTCGATCATGTGGAAGTAGCCGCGCCAGGGCAGGTACGAGGGCTGGACGACGGCGACCTTCATCCGCCGGGCGCCAGCAGCAGGCCCATCCGCAGCGCGTCGGTGCGCTCGCCGTCGAGCAGGAACTCGCCGCGCAGCGTGCCCTCGACGGCGAAGCCGGTGCGCTCGTAGGCGGCGATCGCGGGCGCGTTGGCGACATGCACGACGAGCCAGAGCTTGTGCAGCGCCAGCACGTCGCGGGCGTGCTGTGCGGCGAGCGCGATCGCCCGCTGGGCGACGCCGCTGCCGCGCGCCGACGCCTCGCCGACGTAGATCGACAGGCGGGCGGTGGCGAGGTGCGCGTCGAGCTGGTCGAGCACGACGTTGCCGACGTGCTCGCCGCCGGCGAGGATCGCGAACGGGTGCCGGGTCGGGTCGCCGGCGGCGGCCTCGATCCACCCGAGCGTGCGCTGCAGGCTGGGCTCGCTGCGCAGCCCGAGCCCGCGGGCGACCACGGGATCGCGCATCCAGCGCGCCATCCGCTCGGCATGATGCGCGGCCAGCGGCGCCAGCCGCACCCCGGGCGGGCCGGCGCCGGACGCGATCGGCGAGACTGCCTGCTGAGATCGCCGCTGCGTCATCGCCGTGAACGCCCCTTCCTACTCATTCGTCGTCCCGATCTACCACGATGCGCAGCTCGCGCCGGCGTTCTGCGACGAGTTCGAGCGCGTCTTCGCAGCCTATCTCGGGACCGACGATATCTCGGCCGGCGTCGAGCTCATCTTCGTCAACGACGACGGCACGGCGGCGACCGCGGACCTGCTCGCGCAGGAGTGCCGCCGCCACCGGTTCGTGAGGCTGCTGAACCTGAGCCGCAACTTCGGCCAGCACGTGGCGCTGAGCTGCGGCTACGACCACGCGCTGGGCGACTACGTCGGGATGCTCAACGTCGACATGCAGGATCCGCCCGACCAGATCCCGCTGCTGCTCGACGCGCTGAAGACCGGCGAGTACGACATCGTCGTCGGCGTCCGCGAGAAGCGCGAGTCGCCGCTGCTGGACCGCTTGACGTCGCGCGGCTTCAACTGGTTTCTCAACAAGGCGACGGGCTACGACATGCCGCTGAACGCCGCCACGCTGCGCGTCATGAACCGCCGCTTCGTCGACGCCTACCGCCAGCTGACCGAGCGCAGCCGCTTTCTGCCCGGCCTGGAGATGTGGCTGGGCTTCCACCACGGCTACGTGCCGATCAGCCACGCGCGGCGCGAGCACGGCACGTCGAGCTACACGTTTCGCAAGCGCGTGCGGCTCGCGTTCGAGGCGATCATCTCGTTCTCGGACCTGCCGCTGCGCTTCTTCGTCGCGCTCGGCGGCGTCGTCGCGCTCGTCGGGTTTCTGCTCGCCGCCTACCTCGCGCTGGGCAAGCTGCTGTTCGCCGACTTTCGAGCGGGCTATGCCTCTACAGTGACGGTCATCCTGTTCATCGGGGGCGTGCTGATCACGGTGATCGGCGTCGCCAGCCTGTACATCGGCCGGGTTCTCTCCGAGGTGCAGGCGCGGCCTCTCTACGTTGTTCGCGACTCCGTCAACATCAGCCAACGCGTCACCGGCTCTGCCGACGGGCAGGCCCCCGGGCGAGCGGCCGGGCACGATCCCCGCGCCGGCCGGCCGCCGGCGCGGCGAGCCGAGCGAGCGCTGAGCGATGTCGAGCCTGCGCCCTAGCGCGCCCTTCGACGTCCCGTTCAACCGCCCGTTCACGGTCGGCACGGAGCTCGGCTACATCACCGAGGCCGTCGAGGGCTCGCACCTCTCGGCGGGCGGGCCGTTCACGCGGCGCTGCGCGCAGTGGCTGCAGCAGAGCACCGGCTGCGCGCGGGCGCTGCTGACGCACTCCTGCACCGGAGCTCTGGAGCTGTCGGTCCTGCTCGCCGACCTACAGCCCGGCGACGAGGTGATCATGCCGTCGTTCACGTTCGTCTCGACGGCGAGCGCGTTCGCGCTGCGCGGCGTCGTGCCGGTCTTCGTGGACATCCGCGCCGACACGCTGAACCTCGACGAGCGGCTCGTCGAGGACGCGATCACGCCGCGCACGAAGGCGATCGTCCTCGTGCACTACGGCGGCGTCGCCTGCGAGATGGACGCCTTCGCGCAGATCGCCGAGCGCCACGGGCTCATGCTCATCGAGGACGCCGCGCACTCGGTCCTGTCGACGTACGACGGGCGCCCGCTCGGCGCGCTCGGCGATCTCGGCACGCTGAGCTTCCACGAGACGAAGAACGTCATCTCCGGCGAGGGCGGCGCGCTGCTGATCCGCGACGAGGAGCTCGTCGCGCGCGCCGAGATCCTGCTCGAGAAGGGGACGAACCGCAGCGCCTTCGTGCGCGGCGAGGTCGACAAGTACACGTGGGTCGACCTCGGCTCGTCGTTCGGCGCCAGCGAGGTCACCGCGGCGTTCCTCTGGGCGCAGCTCGAGCACGCCGCGGAGATCACGCGGCAGCGCCTGGCGGCCTGGGACGCCTATCACGAGGCCTTCGCGGCCCTCGAGTCCACGGGGCTCGTCCGCCGGCCGGTCGTCCCCGACGGCTGCGTGCACGGCGGCCACGTCTACCACCTGCTCGCGCCCAGCCGGGCGCTGCGCGACCGGCTGCTCGAGCGGCTGCGCCGGCGCGGGATCCACGCCGTCTTTCACTACGTGCCGCTGCACTCGGCGCCCGCCGGCCGGCGCTACGGCCGCGCGCACGGCGAGCTGCCGGTCACCGACGACGCCAGCGGGCGGCTGCTGCGCCTGCCGCTGTGGGTCGGCATCTCCGAGGCGCAGATCGAGCAGGTCGTCGCCGAGGTCGGCGTCGCCGTCCAGGACGCCGTCGCCGCGATCGGCTGAGCGCGCGTCAGGAGCGCCCGGCGTCGCGCCGCGGCTGCGCGTAGGCCGCCGCGACGCGATCCAGCGAGCTCGCCAGCGACAGGCGCTCGCGGTTGCGCTCAAACCACGCGGCCGTCGACGCCCGCAGCGGCTCGCCCGCGGCGCGCACGCGCAGGATCGCCGCCGCGATGTCCTCGGGGTCGGCGGAGGCGGCGACGAAGCCGTTGGCGCCGTCGTCGACGAGCTCGGTCGCCGCGTTGTCCGGATCGGCGACGACGACGCTCGGCACGCCGCGCGCGGCGGCCTCGACGACGACGAGCCCGTAGCCCTCGCGGCGCGACGCGAGCACCATGCACAGCGCGCTCGCAAGGCCCTCCTCGAGCTCCTCGCGCGCCACGAACCCCGGCGCCCGCGCGACCGCGCCGAGGCCGAGCGCGTCGATCAGGCCGAGCACCTCGTCGCGTTCGGGGCCGTCGCCGTAGACGACGAGCCGCAGCTCGGGCGCGCGCTCGCGCAGCGCCGCGAAGCCGCGCACGAGGGCCGGCACGCGCTTCTCGGGGATATGGCGGCCGGCGAAGACGACGGTCGGCTGCGCGGCGCGCGGGACGACCGCGGCCGATGGGAGCTCCTGCAGGCCGGCCAGCACCTCGACCTCGCCGCGGACGCCCTCGGCGCGCAGCCGCGTCGCGGTCGCCTGGGCCAGCGTGAACGCGCGCTGCGGGACGCGCAGGCAGAGCCTCTGCACCGCCCAGCCGATCGCTCCGCCGGCCGCGCCGAGGTAGTCGCGCCAGTACGCGCGCGACCACAGCTCGAACCAGTCCACGACGAGCCCGTAGCGGCGCAGCGGCCGCACGAGCGCCGCCGCGAGCAGCGAGAAGAACGGAAACGAGGACGCGTGCACCACGTCGTAGCGCCGGCCGTGGCGCAGCAGGTGCCACAGCACGCCGGCCCCGAAGACGAGCGGCGGCCCGATCCTGCGCCGCCCGCCCGCGTACAGCGCCAGCCGCGGTCCGGCGGTCCGCACGGCGATCCCCGGCAGCCGCGGTGCGGCCCCCCGGTCCCACTGGCGCAGCGTGAGGTACGTGACCGCATGCCCGTCGGCTGCCAGCCGCTCGGCGAGGGTGCGGTACCAGCGCTCGCCGCCCCCGATCGTGTACGGAGACAGGCAGTCGTAGACGATGAGGATCCGCATGCGTGCAGGCAATGTCCCAGACGCGATGGCGCGGCGGGCGCCCCGGCGGCGGCGCGCGGGGACCGACCAGTGACCGACTAGGCTGCAGATGCTGCGCAACCTTTGCGCGCGCACGCGTTTCGACACTCCGAGGGTGCCCGTCCGGCGCCTGCGCGTAGGACCCGCACCATGGCCTCGACTCAACGCACACCAGCCGCTTCCGCAGCCGACGCCGCCGCGGCGCCCGCGGTCGAGGTGTCGGTCGTCATCCCGTGCCTGAACGAGGCCGAGAACATCGAGGAGTGCGTGCGGCGCTCGCTGGAGGCGCTCGCGGGCGCGGGCATCGCCGGCGAGGTCGTCGTCGCCGACAACGCCTCGGAGGACGGCAGCGCCGAGCTCGCCGCGGCGGCCGGCGCGCGCGTCGTCCACGAGCCTCGCCGCGGCTACGGCTCGGCCTACCTCGCCGGCTTCGCCGCCGCGCGCGGCGAGTACGTCGTGATGCTCGATGCCGACATGACGTACCCCTTCAAGGACATCCCCCGCTTCGTCGAGGAGCTGCGCGCCGGCGCGCAGCTCGTCATGGGCGACCGGATGGACAACATCCAGCCCGGCGCCATGCACTGGATGCACCGCTACATCGGAAATCCGCTGCTCAGCGGCACGCTGAACCTCTTCTTCCGCACCGGCGTGCGCGACGCGCACTGCGGCATGCGCGGCTTTCGCCGTGACATCCTGGCGCTGCTGGACCTGCGCGCCACCGGCATGGAGTTCGCCTCCGAGATGGTCATCCGCGCCTCCAAGGAGCGCCTGGACATCCGCGAGTTCCCGATCGAGTACGCGCCGCGCGGCGGCGAGTCCAAGCTCTCGCGCTTCCGCGACGGCTGGCGCCACCTGCGCTTCCTGCTCGTGCACAGCCCGACGCACCTGTTCATCGTGCCGGGCGTCATCCTGCTGGCGATCGGCGCCCTGATCGCCGCGATCTCGCTGAGCCAGCTGCCGATCCTCGGGCGCGAGTGGAACCTGCACACGCTCATCGCGGGCGAGCTCATGGCGGTCGTCGGCGTGCAGATCGTCGCGCTCGGCCTCTGCGCCCACGCCTACGGCACGTACTTCATGGGCGAGAAGGATCCGTGGTTCGATCGCATGCGCGCGCGCTTCCGGCTCGAGCACGGGCTCATGATCGGCGGCGCGATCGTGCTCGCCGGCGTCGTCGCGGGCGCCGTCATCGTCGGCATCTGGATCCAGCGCGGCTTCGGCGCGCTGTCGGAGGAGCGCCTGGCGGCGACCGCCGCCGCGCTCGTCATCATCGGGCTGCAGATCTTCTTCTCGTCGTTTCTGCTCTCGATCCTCGGTCTTCGCCGGCGCGACTGAGCGGCGGCCGGTGCTGGACCTGCTCGCAGCCTGGCTGCTGTATCCGCTTGCGCTCGGGGCGCTGTGCCTCGGCCTGTCGCTGTTGATCGAGCGGCTGGCGGCCTGGCGGGCGCCGGGGGCGTTGCTGCTGCCGATCGGGTTCGTCGCGCTGTTGACCCTCGCGCGGTCGATCACGTCCTACGAGAGCACCGCGCCGCTGGCGCTGGCGGCGATCGGGGCGCTGGCCGTGCTCGGGCTCGCGCTCGGGCGCGGACGGCTGCGCGCGCTGCGACCCGACCCCTGGCTGCTCGCCGCCGCCGCGGGCGTGTTCGCACTGCTCGCCGCGCCGATCGTGCTGTCGGGCTCCCCGTCGTTCGCCGGGTACCTCGCGCTGCCCGACACGGGGCACCAGTTCGGGCTGGCCGACCAGCTCGCCCACCACGGACCGGACTGGATGGGGCTCGCGGACGGGGCCAACAGGGAGACGATCGGCAAGTACATCACGACGTCCTATCCGATCGCCGCGCAGGCGGCGCAGGGCGTGACCGCGCCGCTGGGCGTCCTCGACGTCGCCTGGCTGTACCAGCCGTTCCTCGCGCTGACGGTCGTCGTGATCGCGCTGGCCTTCTGGTCGCTCAGCGCGCCGCTGCTCGCGCGGCGCTGGCAGGCCGCGGTCGTGACCTTCGCGGCGGCGCAGTCGGCGCTGCTGGTCGGCGACTACCTGACCGGGGCGATCAAGGAGATCGCGACGATCGCGGCGCTGGCAACGCTCGTCGCGCTCGTCGCGGCGGCGATCGCGGACCGCAGCCCGGCGCGGGCGCTGCTGCCGGTCGCGCTCGCCGCGGGCGCCGCGCTCGGCGCGCTCGGCCCGGCCGCGATCCCCTACATCGCGGTGCCCGGCGTCGCCGTCATCGCCGTGTGGGGATCGCGCACGCTGCGCGCGCGGCGCGCGAGCGACGTCGGATGGATCGCGGCCTGGGGAGCGCTGCTCGTGCTGCTCGCGCTGCCGATCCTGCGCACGCTGCAGAACGCCGTGACCGTGAGCACGAAGGTGCTCGTCGATCTCAAGGACGAGATCGGGCACCTCGCCGGGCCGCTGGACACCACCCAGGCACTCGGCATCTGGCTCTCGGGCGACTTTCGCTATCCGCCCGAGGACGCGCTCGCCACCCCGCAGGCGATCCTGTTGTGGATCGCCGGCCTCGCGGCGCTCGCCGGGCTCGCGTGGGCGATCCGCGGCCGCCGCTGGGGCCCGCTTTTGATCGCGGTGACGTTCGTCCCCGTGTCGGCGTACCTCCTGCAGCGCGGCACGTCGTACGCGGACTCCAAGGTCCTGCTGATCGCCTCGCCGGCCGTGCTGCTGCTTGCGATGCTCGGCGCGGTGAGCCTCTGGACGGGGCGCTGGAAGGCGCTCAGCGCGCTCGTGACGGCAGCGCTGCTGGGCGGCGTGCTGTGGTCCACCGCGCTGGCCTACCACGACGTCTCGCTGGCGCCCCACGCGCGCTACAGCGAGCTGCTCGAGCTCAACGAGCGGCTGGCCGGCCGCGGTCCGGCGATCTTCGGCGAGTACGACGAGTTCGCCGGCTACTTCTTGCGCGACGTCCCCGGCTACAGCACGCCCGAGTTCCCGCAGCAGTTTCGCTCCGAGCCGTACGACCCGAGCGCGCTGCGCGACCCCAAGCGCCGTCCCAGCGAGAAGACGCCGATCGACATGGACGACCTCGCGCTGGACTACGTCGAGTCGGTGCCGTACGTCATCGTCCGCCGCGGGCCGCAGTCAAGCCGCCCGCCGGCGAACTTCGAGCTCGCGATCCGCGGCACGTACTACGACGTGTGGCGCAGGTCGCCGGACGGACCGCGGGTGCTGCGCCACGTGCCGCTCGGGCCCGACGTGCTGCGCCAGGCGGCGGTCGTCGGCGAGGGCGTGGCGCGCGAGCTGGCGCAGCGCGCGCGCCGGCTCGGCGGGCGCATCGCCGTCGCGCCGCGGGCCCGCCCGCCCGTCTTCTTCGCGACGCGCCATCCACGGCCCCTGCGCTGGATCGGCTTCGGGAACTTCCCCGAGGCGCTGCTCAGCGAGGGGCCGTCGAACATCAGCGCGCCGGTCCGGATCCCGGCCGCGGGCCGCTACGACGTCTGGGTCGAGGGCTCGTTCGCGCGCCGCATGGTCATCGGCGTGGACGGCGAGGCGCTGCCGCGCTCGCCCGAGGGGCTCAACAACCCGGGCGCGTACGCGTTGCTGGGGACCGTCTCGCTGACGCCCGGACGGCACACGGTGCAGATCCGCCAGTACGGCGGCGACCTGCGGCCGGGCACCGGCGGGTACCTGTCGAGCCTGCGGCACGTCGGGCCGATCTTCTTCGACCCGGTCGCCAATCGCGGCTATCCGGTGCGCACGATCGACCCGGCGCGCTGGCGCACGCTCGTCGGCGTGCGCGCCGACTGGCTGGAGATCGTCAAGTAGCCCGCCCGCCGCGGGCGGACCTACAGCTCCTCGGCGGTGCGCGGCGCCATCCGCGAGAACACGCGCGCGCCCAGCCACGTGAGCGCGATCAGCGCCGCGAGCGGCACGACGAGCAGCGCGTCGGGTCCGATCGCCTGCGTCAGCGGCATCGCTCCGGTCAGCAGGTGGCGGCACTCCTGGATGATCGCCGCCATCGGGTTGAGCAGCATGATCGTCGCGAGCGTCTGCGAGTGCCCGATGACGAGCTCGATCGGATAGAGGATCGGCGTCGCGTAGAAGAGCGCCTGCAGGACGACCTCCCAGATCGGCCGCACGTCGCGGTAGCGCACGTAGAGCGCGCTGAGCAGCATCGCGATCCCGGTCGCGAAGACGATCGCGAGCGCGATCGGGATCGGCAGCAGCAGCCAGTCCCAGCGCGGGCGCACGCCGCTGACGGCGACGAAGACGGCGAGCACGGCGAGGTTCAGCGCGAGGTTCATCGCCGCGACGAGCGCGACCGACAGCGGCACCACCGCGCGCGGGAAGCCGATCTTGCGCAGCAGCGACTCGCGGTCGACCATCGACGTCACGCACGACGACGTCACCTCGGCGAAGAAGAAGTGCAGGATCATCGCCAGCAGCAGGATCACGCCGTAGTACTGGACCCCCGCGCCCGCCTTGACGACGTAGGAGAAGACGAAGTAGACGATCCCGAAGAGCATGAGCGGGCGCAGCAGCGACCAGACGTAGCCCAGCGCCGAGCCGAAGAAGCGCACCTTCCAGTCGGTCGCCGCGAGCGTGCGGGCGAGGTTCCAGAAGCGGCGCGGGTCGTCGCCGAGCGCGCGCGGGCCGAGGACGCGGTAGGCGGGGGCGGGCGCGGCGGCGGGCGCCGATGCCGGGGCGGGCGCGCTCACGGCGCCGCCTGGCGCATCGACGGCGCCGCGGTCAGCTCGAACGCGTGCGCGACGTCGATGATCCCGCCGCCGCCGCTCGTCCCGTCCACGACGAAGGAGTAGTTCGCCTCGCGGAAGCCGAGCAGCTGATCGCCGGTCGCGTCGGTCACGCGCGGGGCGATCCAGTAGCGCCCGGAGGACAGGTGGTTGGGGAAGCCGACCGCGACGTCGACCTCGTCGCCGGCCGCGTGGCGGCCGGCCGCGAAGCGCGTGGCGGCGCTCGACAGCACGAGCACGCGCCGGTCGTGCTCGTCGGTGACCTCGAAGGTGAAGGCCGGCTCCTCGACGGCCGCCTCGAAGCGCACCCGCATCGCCAGCCCCATGACCTCGCCCGGCGCCAGCAGCGTCGTGCGGCCGTTGTCGAAGCTCTGCGCCCAGGCGTCGACGATGACGGCGCCGCCGGCGCCGGGCTCGCGCCCGCCGCGCGAGCGCGCGACGATCGACTCGCGCTCGGCGGGGCTGGCGAAGTTGAGCTTCGTGTACTGCATCGCCACGCTGCGCGACTCGCCGACGACGACGACGCGGCCGCGGTCCAGCAGCATCGCGCGGTCGCAGAAGCGCTGCACCTGCTCCATGTCGTGGGTCACGAGCAGGATCGTGCGGCCCTCGTCGCGGGCGCGCTGCAGCACCTCGTAGCACTTGTGCTGGAAGGCGGCGTCGCCGACGGCGAGCACCTCGTCGATGAGCAGCAGGTCGGCGTCGACGTGGACCATGACGCTGAAGGCGAGGCGCACCTGCATCCCCGAGGAGTAGTTCTTCAGCTTCAGCTCGGCGAACTCGTGCAGCTCGGCGAAGTCCATGATCGAGCCGTAGCGCGCGCGTGCCTGCTCGGGGCCGAGGCCGAGCATGACCGCGTTGAGCAGGACGTTGTCGTGCGCCGTGAGGTCGGGGTTGAAGCCGACGCCGAGCTCGATGAAGGGGGCCATCCGGCCGCGCAGCCACATCTCGCCCGCGTCGGCGGCGTAGATCCCCGCCAGGCACTTCATGAGCGTGCTCTTGCCCGAGCCGTTGCGCCCGACGATCCCGAAGACCTCGCCGACGCCGACCTCGAAGCTCACGTCGCGCAGCGCGTCGAGGACGTCGCAGCGCCGGCGCCGCGCGGGATGCAGCACGCGCTCCTTCAGCGTGCTGACGCGCTCGGTCGGCAGGCGGAAGGACTTGGCGACGCCGTCGACCCTGACGGCGACGTCGTCTGCGGGCGCAGCGCTCACCGCCACAGCGTAGAGCGCGCCCTGGCGGGCGATCGGGGGGCGCGCGGGCGGGGCGGGCGGGGCGCGCGCGGCGGCGCGGGCGCCTCAGCGATCCTCGCCGTCGAGGCGGCGCACGAGCCGGGCGGGCACCCCGGCGACCACGGTCTGCGGCGCGACGTCGGCCGTCACGACCGAGCCCGCGGCGACGACGGCGTGCGCCCCGATCCGGCAGGGGCCGACGAGGATCGCGCCGCTGCCGACCCAGGCGCCCTCCTCGACGTGGACGTCGCGCCCCTCGGCGGGCACGGCGCGCTGGCGCTCCAGGCCGCGCCGGGCGACGTCGTGCGTTCCCGTCAGCACGCTGACCCGATGGCCGAAGAAGGCGTCGGCCTCGATCGTGATCGAGCCCGATTCGGTGTTCAGCAGCGCGTCGTTGACGACCGCGCTGTCGGCGACGTGGACGCGCTCCGGCGGGCCCCAGACGTGCGGCTCGGTCAGCGCCGCGGCGCGACCGCGCTCGTAGGCCGCCTGCGCGGCGCGCTCCTGCACCCCCGGCAGCGCGGCCGCGAGCCGGGCGTCGACGATCTGCCCGACCATCGCGCTCAGCCGCGCGCGCAGCACACCGCCCATCGCCGAAGGGTAGCCTCGGCAACCGATGGCCGAACCCGCGCTGCCGCTGGGCGTCAACCTCGCCGGCTACCTCGACGCGACGGCCGGCGTCGGCGAGGCCGCGCGCAACGTCGCCGTCGCGCTGCGGGCGGCCGGCGTCGCCGTCGCCCCGCTGGCGCTCAGCAGCCGCGCCGCCCCCCGCGAACGCGGCGCCGCGGCCACGGCGCCGCAGCCGCTCCGCAGCCGCGCCGCCCCCCGCGAACGCGGCGCCGCGGCCACGGCGCCGCAGCCCCTGCACGCGGTGACGATCGTCTGCGCGAACCCCGACGGGATGCCCGGCGCGCGCGACGAGCTCGGCGCCGGCGCCTTCGAGGGCCGCCACGTCATCGGCATGTGGTGGTGGGAGGTCGCCGCGCTGCCGCCGCGCTGGCTGCGCGCGTTTGACCTCGTCGACGAGGTCTGGGCCGGATCGCGCTTCGTCGCCGACGTCCTCGCGGCCGTCTCGCCGGTGCCCGTCGTGCACATGCCGGCGGCGCTGCCCGAGCCCGTGCGCTCGGATGCCACGCGCGCCGCGCTCGGCCTGCCGCAGGACCGCTTCCTGTTCGGCTTCGTCTTTGACTACGCGAGCGTCGCCGGCCGCAAGAACCCGCTCGGGCTCGTCGAGGCGTTCGCGCGCGCCTTCCCGCCCGGCGGGCCGGCGGGAGCCGGCGCCGGCGCGGGCGCAGGAGCGCCCGCGCTCGTGCTCAAGACGCTCGGCGGCGAGGCCCACCCCGAGGAGCACCGCGCGCTGCTCGCCGCGGCGGCCGGCCACCCCGACGTCATGGTGCTCGACGCCGCGCTGCCCGCCGCCGACAAGAACGCGCTCATCGCCGAGCTGGACTGCTACGTGTCGCTGCACCGCTCGGAGGGGCTCGGGCTGACGATCGCCGAGGCGATGGCGCTCGGCACGCCCGTCGTCGCGACCGACTACGGCGGCTCGCGCGACCTCGTCACGGCGTTCAACGGGCTGCTCGTCGACGCGCGGCCGGTGCGGATCGGGCCGGGCCACGACCCCTACCCCGAGGACGGCGAGTGGGCGCAGCCGGACCTCGACCACGCCGCCGCGCAGCTGCGCGTCGCCTTCGCGGACCCCGCGGCCGGCCGCGCGCGCGCCGCGCGCGCGCGGGCCGACGTCCTCGCCGCCCACGCCCCGGCGGTCGCCGGCCGGGCGATGGCGCGGCGGCTGGCGCGGATCGCGACGCTGCCGCTCGACGGCGCGGGCGGCGTCAGCGCGCTCGACCTCGCCGGCGTGCGCGAGCGGATGGCCACCGGCCCGCGGGCGGCGCCCGGCGGCGGCCGCGGCGCGCGCGGCGCCGTGCGCGCCGCCGCGCTGCGGGCGATGCGCCCCTACACCGCGCACCAGCGGCTCGTCGACGAGGAGCTGCTGCGGGCGCTGCAGTCGCTCGACGAGCGCGTGCGCGGCCTCGGCGCGGGGCAGCAGGCGCTCGCCGCCGAGCTGGCCCGGCTGCGGCGCGCCACCGGCGATGATGGGTAGATGAGCTACTCCACCGCCGACGCCCGCCGCGACCTGCTCGACGCCGTCGGCGACGCGATCGACGACCTCGCCCGCGCGCTCGCCGCGCTCGGCGCGGCCTACGAGCTGCTCGACGAGCACAAGGCCGACGCGCTCGAGCAGTCGCTGTTCGGGCCCGTCCAGGCCGCCTACGGGCGCGGGCGGCGCACGCACGCCGAGTTCGCCGCGCGCCACGGGCTGGCGGGGCGCGCGTTCGAGCCGGCGACGCCCGGCGCGCCGTCGGGCGGCCTGAAGGGATACCTCGACGACACCGTCGCCGCCGTCGCCAGCGCCGAGGCGACGCTCGTCACGCTGCAGGACTCGATGATGCCGATCGAGGTCGGCGACGCCGAGCTGCGCGCCGGGCTGGCGAAGGTCCGCGAGCTCGTGGCCGCCGTGCCGGGGCAGGCGCGGGCGCTCACGCGGACGTTCGGGCGCTGACCGCCCGCCGCCGCGCGCGGAACGAGCACGACGGTGGCCGACCTGCGACGCGACGACCACCGCCGCGGCGTCGCGTGCCCGCAGTGCGGCGCGGTCTGCGACGACGCCGCCGGCGGTCCCGTCCACCCCTACCTCGTCTCCAGCCCCGGCTGCTGGGCGGCGTTCGGCGCGCTGCAGGCGGACGAGATGGCGCGGTTCGGCTACCCGCCCGTCCATGGCCTCGCGGTCGACGCCTACGCGGCCTCGCACGGCGGCGACGGCAGCCAGCGGCGCGACCGCCAGTCGGTCTGCATCCACCTCATGGCGCTGTGCGCGGTGCTCGAGCGCGGCGAGACCCCCGGCGGCAGGATCGCGCTGCTGCAGCGGCTCACCGCGCGCAAGCTGCCGTGGCCTCACCTGCGACGACCCGAGGGCGTCCCGGCCCTGAGCCACCAGCACATGGCGGGGGCGGCCGACCTCGACGCGTACAGCGGGCGTGGGCGCGCATGGGCCGCCGCCGTCTGGTCGTTCTGGTCGCCGCGCCAGCCGCAGGTTCGCGCCATGCTCGACGACTGGCCGCGCCGGTGACCGCGGCCCGCGGTGTGCCACCATCGCCCACGATGCAGCGCAACCCCCAGCTCGCGGCGCTCGGCGTCAACGCCGTCGGCTACCTGCGCGGCGGCCTGGGCCTCGGCCAGGCGGCGCGCCTCTACGTCCAGGCGCTGCACGCCGCCGGCGTGCCCGTGCGAACGACGACCGTCGACGTCAACCTGCCCGACGTCGTCGCCCCCGACGGGCGCCGCGCGCAGGTCAAGACGACCGACTTCGCCGACCTGCACGTCGAGGGCGATCTGGCGTTCAACCTCATCTGCGTCAACGCGCCCGAGCTGCCGGCGCTGTGCGCGCAGCTCGGCAGCGAGTTCTTCGAGGACCGCTACACGATCGGCGTCTGGGCGTGGGAGGTCGACGTCGTGCCGTCCAGCTGGGACCGGGCCTTCGCGCTCGTCGACGAGATCTGGGTCTACAGCCGCTACGTCGAGGAGATCCTCAGCCACGTGTCGCCGGTGCCCGTCGTGCGCGTGCCGCTGCCGATCGTCGCGCCCGCCGCCGGGGGCGACGTGACCGGCCTCGCGCTCGGCGACGCGTTCACGTTCTTGTTCCTGTTTGACTTCTACTCGACGCTGGCGCGCAAGAACCCGCACGGCCTCGTCGAGGCGTTCAGCCGCGCGTTTAGGCCCGGCGAGGGGCCGCAGCTCGTGCTCAAGAGCCACAACGGCGACTTCAAGCCCCAGAGCATGGCCCGCCTCGTCGACGCGATCGGCGGGCGGCCCGACATCCGCCTCGTCGACCGCTACCTCTCAGAGCCCGACATGGCCGCGCTCATGCGGCGCGCCGACTGCTACGTCTCGCTGCACCGCGCCGAGGGCTTCGGGCTGACGCTCGGCGAGACGATGGCCCTCGGCAAGCCGGTCATCGCGACCGGCTTCAGCGCGAACCTCGACTTCATGACCGCCGAGAACTCCTACCTCGTGCGCCACGCCGAGACGCTCGTCGGCGACGAGGGCGAGAACTACCCCGCGCAGGGAACGTGGGCCGAGCCCGACGTCGCGCACGCGGCGCAGCTCATGCGCGAGGTGTGGGAGCACCAGGACGAGGCCCGCGCGCGCGGCGCGCGCGCGCAGCGGGAGATCGCCGAGCACTTCTCGATCGAGGTCGTCGGCGAGGCCGCCCGCGCCCGCCTGAAGCGCCTGCAGGGCGTGCGGCGCCGCAACGCCGGCGCCAACGGCCGCGCGCAGGCGGGCGACGCGACGCTGGCGCCGGAGACCTACCTCGCGCTCGCCGAGCTGAAGCTCACGTACGACCCGCTGCGCGACGCCCGCGAGACCGGCGGCGCGAAGGGCGCGATGCGGCGCACCGCGCTGCAGGCGATGCGCCCCTACACGCACCATCAGGACGAGCTCAACCGGGCCCTCGTCGGCGCGCTGGGGGAGGCCAACGAGCGCATCGAGGACATGCTCATGGAGATCCACCGGGTGCAGACCCGGATGCGCGGGCTCGCCGGAGCGCTCGGCGACAGCGACCTGCAGCTCGTGCTCGAGGGCGTCCGCGCGCGCCCGGCCTCCACCCATCCGGCGATCTCGCAGCTCGACGAGCACGGTCGCCGCGTCCTGCGCTTCGACGGCGCCGCCGGCGACGCGGCGACGTACCGCGGCTTCGAGGACATCTTCCGCGGCGACGAGCGCGCCGTGCGCGAGCAGCAGCTCGCCTACCTCGTGCACTTCGCGCAGGCCGACTGGGTGCTCGACCTCGGCTGCGGCCGCGGCGAGTTCCTCGACGCGCTCATCGCGCGCGACATCGGCGCGCGCGGCGCGGACATGGACGCGTCGATGGTCGCCCGCTGCGTCGAGAAGGGGCTCGACGTCCGGCTCGCCGACGCGGCGACCGTGCTGCGCGGGCTCGACGACGCCTCGGTCCCCGGCGTGTTCGCCGCGCAGGTCGTGGAGCACCTCGACGCCGAGCAGCTCACCGAGCTGCTCGGGCTCATGCGGGCCAAGCTCGCGCCCGGCGGCGTCGCCGTCATGGAGACCGTCAACCCGCACAACCCCGCGGCGCTGAAGGCCTTCTGGACCGACGCGACGCACCACCACCCGCTCTTCCCGGAGGTCCTGCTCGCGCTCTGCCGGCTGGCGGGCTTTCAGTCCGGCGAGGTGCGCTTTCCGCGCGAGACGGGCGACTTCGACGCCGACGTCTACGCCAACCGCGACTACGCGGTCATCGTGCGCACGGCGGCGCCGGCGCGGTAGCGCGCGGGGGCGCGCGGCGCCGCACCGCCCCGCGCGGCGCGGGGCGCGGTCGGGCGCCCCCGTGCGGCGGCGTCAGAACGGCAGCTCCCCGGCGATCTCGCGCAGCAGCGGCGCCTCGGCGTCGCGCCGGGAGACGAGCAGCTCGATGTCCTGCGGCCAGCCGATGGCGACGTCCGGGTCGTCGTAGCGAAAGCCGCGCTCGACGGCGGGGTCGTAGTACGACGAGCACTTGTAGGTCACGTCGGCGAGCTCCGACAGGACGCAGAAGCCGTGCGCGAAGCCGATCGGGATGTAGAGCTGGCGCGCGCCGGCGTCGTCGAGGCGCACGGAGTCCCACTCCCCGAACGTGGGCGAGGCGCGCCGCAGGTCGACGACGACGTCGAGGATCGCGCCGCGCGCGCAGCGCACGAGCTTCGCCTGCCCGGCTCCGACCGAGAAGTGCATACCGCGCAGCACGCCGCGGCCCGAGCGCGAGTGGTTGTCCTGCACGAACGTCTCGCCGATGCCGTGCTCGGCCCACTCGTTGGCGCGGTAGCTCTCCACGAAGAACCCGCGCGCGTCGCCGTGGACGGCGGGCTCGAGCAGCAGGGGCCCGGCCAGCCGGGTCTCGATGAGCTTCATGGGCTGGGCAATCTAGTGTGCGAACGATGGAGCGCGCCCGGATGCAGCGGCTGACCCTCGTCGCGTGCATCCTCGGCTCGGCGATCGTCTTCGTCGACCAGACCGTCGTCAATGTGGCGCTTCCGGCGCTGCGCCGCGACATCGGCGGCTCGCTCGCCGGCCAGCAGTGGGTCGTCGAGGCCTACCTGCTGATGCTCGCGTCGCTCATCCTCGTCGGCGGCTCGCTGGGCGATCTCTACGGCCGGCGGCGCATCTTCGCGATCGGCGTCGCAGGGTTCGGCGGCGCGTCGCTCGTCTGTGCCGTGACGCCCACGATCGAGCTGCTGATCGCCGCGCGGGCGCTGCAGGGCGCGTTTGGCGCGCTGCTCGTGCCGAGCTCGCTGGCGATCATCACGACCGTCTTTGCGCCCGGCGAGCGGGCGGCGGCGATCGGCTCGTGGACGGCGGGCACGAGCGCCGCGATCGCGCTCGGCCCGCCGCTCGGCGGGCTGCTCGTCGACACGGTCTCATGGCGCATGATCTTCGCGCTGAACGTGCCGCTCGTCGTCGTCTGCCTGTGGCTCGTGGCGCGCGCCGTTCCCGAGTGCCCCGGCAGCGGCCGGCGCCGGATCGACGCGCCCGGCGCCGCGCTCTGCGCGATCGGCCTGGCGGGGCCGACGTACGCGCTCATCCAGCAGCCGTCGCTGGGCTGGGCGGACCCCGCGGTCTGGGCGACGCTGCTCGGCGGCCTCGGCGCGCTCGGGGCCTTCGTCGCCTACGAGCGCCACGCGCCCGACCCGATGCTGCCGCCGTCGATCTTCGCGTCGCGCAACTTCGCCGTCGGCAACGTCGTGACGCTGACGGTCTACGCCGGCCTCGGCGCCGCGGCGTTCTTCATCGTGCTCTTCCTGCAGCAGGTCGCCGGCTACGGCGCGCTCGCGGCCGGCCTGGCGCTCACGCCGATCACGCTGCTGCTCATCGGGCTCTCGCGCCGGTTCGGCGCGCTGGCGACGCGCACCGGCCCGCGGCTGCTCATGAGCGCCGGCCCGCTCCTCGGCGGCCTGGGGCTGCTCGGCTTCACGCGCGTCGACGAGCGCGCCGACTACGTCTCGCAGGTGCTGCCGGCGACGGTGCTCTTCGGCCTCGGGCTGGCGATGACCGTCGCGCCGCTGACGGCCACCGTCCTGCAGGCCGCCGAGCGCCGCCACGCCGGCATCGCCTCGGGGGTCAACAACGCGGTCGCGCGCGTCGCCGGACTGCTGGCGATCGCCGCGGTCGGAGCGGTCATCTCCGCGCACTTCGAGGCCCGGGTCGACGCCCGCACGAGCGCGGCGCCTCCGAGCGCCGCCGCCGCCCGCGCGTTCGTCGAGCGCGCGCGCGGCCAGCCGCTCACGGTGCCTGCCGCGCCCGGGGTCGACGCGGCGACGCGGGCGGCGGTCCGTGGGGCCACGGTCGAGGCCTTCCACATGGGCATGATCGTCGCCGGGCTGCTCATGATCGCAGGGGGCCTGATCGCCGCGGTCGGGATCGCCAACCCGCCGCGCGAGCAGCTCGCGGCGCAGCCGGCGGTGCCCGCGGCCGCCGGCTGAGCGCGCCGGTGGCGGTGGTAGTGGTGGTGGTGGTGGTGGTGGCGGTGGCGGCGGTGGCGGTCGCGGCGGCGGTCGCGGCGGCAGTGGTGGCGGAATGGTGCGCCCGAGACGCGCGGCGCGGCGCCGGCGGCACGCTTGCAGCCCTCGGCGCGGGGGCCCCACCGTTGACGGGACGCACGGCGTCGCTGGCACGTTTGCAGCGCTCAGCGCGGCAAGATCGCCACGGAGGACGGACGCCCAGGCTGCAGGCCCCGCGGGCCACGTCGGCCCTCCGGGAGACCCAAGCGCCACGGCCTCCAGGCGTCCTGTGGCACGTTTGTCGCGCTCGGCGCGGCAAGATCGCCAGGGTCGAGGGACGCGGGGCGTCGCTGGCACGTTTGCAGCGCTCCGCGCGGCAAGATCGCCACGCTGGCAAGATCGCCACGCTGGCGGGCGTCCAGGGGGAAGGCCCCGCCGCCGTTGCTGGAGCCGCGTCCTCTGGCACGTTTGCAGTGCTCCGCGCGGCAAGATCGCCACGCTGGCGGGCGACCCGGGGGAGGCCACGCCGCCGGGCGACGGCTGCGTCCTCTGGCACGTTTGCAGTGCTCCGCGCGGCAAGATCGCCCGCGGCAGGATTGCGACGCTGGCGGGCGCCCAGGGCGAGGCCGCGCCGCCGGGCGGGAGCTGCGTTCTCGGGCGCGTTTGCTGCGCTCCGCGGCGAACGCCGCGCGGCAAGATCGCCACGCTGGCGGGCGCCCAGGGCGAGGCCACGCCGCCGGGCGTCGGGCTGCGGGCGCGTTGCTGCGCTCCGCCCGGCAAGAACGCCGCGCGGCAAGATCGCCACGCTGGCGGGCGACCAGTGGGAGGCCACGCCGCCGGGCGAGAGCTGCGTTCTCTGGCACGTTTGCAGTGCTCCGCGCGGCAAGATCGCCACGCGCGGGGGAGCCGGGCTGGTCGGCACGCTGTGCTCGCGAGCTTTGCGCCTTCCCAGGGCTGTGGCGCATCCCGCGCCGACCGCCCTGCCGCCCCGACGCCCCGGACACCTGCCGCCCCGACACCTCCGCGCCGCCGCGACGCCTGCCGCTCCCCCACCACCGCCGCCGGCGCGCCCGCCGTGCCCCGCCCCGACACCGACACCGCCGCCGCGCCCCGCCGCCCCGACACCGCCGCCACGCCGCGCCCCGCCGCCCCGGCACCGCCGCCCGGCACCGCCGCCCGGCACCGCCGCCCGGCACCGCCGCCCGGCACCGCCGCCCGGCACCGCCGCCCCGCCCCGCCGCCCCGGCACCGCCGCCCCGCCCCGCCGCCCCGGCACCGCCGCCGCCGCCCCGCCGCCGCGCCCCGCCGCCGCCGCCCCGACGACGCCGCCGCGCCGCGCCGCCGCCGCGCCGCGCCGCCGCGCCGCGCCGCGCCGCCCGCGCCGCGCCGCCCCGCCGCGCCCGGTCCCGAACTCCCCCTCCCTAACATCCTGCGCCGATGAAGGATCGCTTCACCATCGGCCCGGAGCGCTACGCGCTCGTCGCCCGCGTCGCGCTCGTGATGCTCACGCTCATCGTCCTGACGGGTGCCGCCGTCCGCGTGACGGGCTCGGGCCTGGGCTGCCCGACGTGGCCGAAGTGCACCGACACGTCGCTCTACGCCGAGCTTCAGCTGCACGGCATCATCGAGTTCGGCAACCGGCTGCTGACGTCCGTCGTCGGCTTCGCGGCGCTCGCCGCGCTCGTGGGCGCGATCCGGCGCAGGCCGTTTCGCCGCGACCTCGTCGTCCTGTCGGCGCTGCTGCCGCTCGGCGTCGCCGCCCAGGCCGTGCTCGGCGGGTTCACCGTCCTGTACGACCTCGCGCCGGGCTTCGTCATGAGCCACTACCTGCTGTCGATGTTGATCCTCGTCGCCTGCGTCGCGCTGGACTGGCGCGCGCACCACGAGCCCGGCGAGCTCGCCTCGGCCGCCGGGGCCGACCGGCTGCTCACGCGCGGGATCTGGACGCTGATCCCGCTCGGGGCGGTGACGATCTTCGCCGGCACCGCCGCCACCGCGGCCGGGCCGCACGCCGGCGGCGCGGGGACCGGCGACGTCATCAAGCGGCTGGACTTCAAGGGCGCCGACACGCTGCGCTTCGTCGTCGAGCAGCACGCCCGCCTGGCCACGCTGCTCGGGATCGTCGCCGTCGCGCTGTGGATCCTCGCGCGCCGCCGCGGCGTCACGACCCAGGCGCGCAGGCCGCTCGCCGTGCTGTGCGTCCTGCTCGCCCTGCAGGGCGTGATCGGGATCGTCCAGTACGTGCTCGAGCTGCCGGCCGAGCTCGTCTGGGTCCACGTCACGCTCGCCGCCACCACGTGGCTGGCGATCCTCTGGACCGTCGTGTCCGCCGCAGGGCTCAGCGCCCGTGCGCTGCCGGCCGCGGGCGGCAGCGAGCCGGCGCCGGTAGGCTGACCCGCCCCGGACGCGATCACCTCAGGTCAGGCCGGGCGCGAACGCGGCGATCGCGGCCAGCGCGGCAACGAACGACGCGGCGCTGATCAGCACGATGCCCCGCTGCCCGCGCGACCTGCCGCGCGTCCAGCGACGATCTCTGCGCGTGAGGGTGCTCGCGTAGATCTGCCGCGGTTGCACGTTCCCATCGTCGCGGACACGTCGGACGTCACGGCGGGTGACGGCCGCGGCCCGCGGCCCGCGGAGCGCGTGACGGCCCGCGGCCCGCGGAGCGCGTGACGGCCGCGGCCGCGGAGCGCGTGACGGCCCGCGGCGCGGAGCGCGTGACGGCCCGCGGCCCGCGGAGCGCGTGACGGCCCACGGCCCGCGGAGCGCGGCCAGCCTCGTCGGCCGTCCAGCTGTCGGTGCCGCCGGCGCACAGCGAATCGAAGGACCCTCCGTCCCGCCGCTCGGACCGGGGGCCTCCCCGTCGTGCGCCTGCACGCGCGCGGTAGCGCTACCGCCGCGACAACGCCCCCGCTCCCGCCCGCGCGCACGAACGCGAGCGCGTTTGCGGCGTGGCTCATGTCACGCGTCGGTATGGTCGATGCCGTGATCGTGCACGCTCACCACCTCGCGCTCCACGCCGTCGCGATGCCGAAGCGGACCCCCCGGCACGACCGCTGCCGCTCGTCGAGCGGCATGCGCAGCGCCAGCGCCTGCGCCGGCCGGCGCAGGCTCGTCGAGCGGCATAGGCACGGCCAGAGCCTGCGCCGGCCCGCGGCGACATCGGTCGAGTCCGCGTGACCTTCACCCGCCGCCCGTCGCTGCTCGCGCGCGTCGCCGAGCTCGTACGGAACGATCCCGGCAGCGCAGAAGCTCAAGCCAAACGATTTCGTCTCGACCCCGATCAATGACGCGCAACCTTTCCCGGGGGTTGCGGGTTGGAGGACCCATGCGCCGACTTCTCATTCCGCTTCTCGCCCTGCTCGTCCTTGCCCCCGCGGCGTCGTCTGATGCCAAGAGCTCGATCCGCGTCGGCATCGGCGACCAGAGCCCGGCGATGTTCGACTCGCCGTTCTTTCAGGACCTCAAGATCAAGCGCACGCGCTACTTCGTGCGCTCGGACGTCATGCAGAACCGCACCGAGCGCGCCAAGGCTCGCGCCTTCGTGCAGGCCGCCCGGCGCAACAAGGTCTCCGTCCTGCTGCACATCTCCACGACGAACCTCGCCTCCAAGAGGGGCCGGCTCGTCTCCACGAGGACCTACCGGCGCAACGCCGGGCGGATCGTCGTCTACTTCCGCAAGCTCGGCGTGCGCGATTTCGGCGCCTGGAACGAGGTCAACCACAAGACCCAGGAGACGTGGAACAAGGTCGGCAGCGCGGTCTCGTACTACAAGAGCATGTACCGCGCGGTGCGCAAGCGTTGCCGCTCCTGCGCCGTCGTCGGACTCGACATCCTCGACCAGGCCGGCTCGGACCGCTACATCCGCAGCTTCTACAAGCGCCTCAGCAGGACGTGGCGCAAGCGCCTGACGGTCGTCGGGATCCACAACTACTCAGACGTCAACCGCGGTCGCTCGCGCGGCACCTCGAAGATCATCAGGACCGTCCGGCGCTACAACAAGCGCACGAAGTTCTGGTTCACCGAGACCGGTGCGCTGGCGAGCTTCCGGGGCTCGTTCCCCTACGACGAGGCACGCCAGGCCTCGCGGATGAAGAACATGTTCAGCCTCGCCACGAGGTACCGCAAGTCCGGCGTGACGCGCGTGTACTCCTACAACTGGTTCGGCATCGAGCGACCCAGCTACAACTGCGGCTCGTCGTGCCGCTTCGACGCCGGGCTCGTGGATCCGCTCACGTTCCTCCCGCGTCCGGCCTACTTCACGTTCAAGCAGAAGGCGGCCAACTTCAAGCGCTAGGTCCTCGGTCGCGCGTCCGCGCGCCGCCCGGCGACTCGGGCGGCGCGTCGACGAGCGGCAGCAGCGATCCGAGTCCGGAGATCTCGAGCACGCGCTCGATCTGGCGCGGGCCGCGCACGATCGCGAGCGTGACGCCGGACTCGTCGGCCCGCGAGTTCGCCTGGGCGAGCGCGCGTAGACCGGTCGAGTCCATGAACGTCAGCTCGCGCAGGTCGAGCACGATCTCGCCCGCCGAGCTCGCCGCGGCGTCCGCGAGCGCCTGCTCGAGCTCCGGCGTCGTCGCGATGTCGAGCTCGCCGCAGGGCGAGATGTGCGTCGAGGAGCCGTTGCGCACGACCCGCAGATCGAAGGACGGGATGCTCATCGCAGGCGGCGGATTGTACCTACAGCCCGGGCGGATGGCGGGCGACGAAGCCGCCGGTCGAGCGCATCTGCGACTGCCAGCGCGAGCCCGTCGCGCGCGTGCCGCTCGTGTCGAAGCGCACGCCGGCGACGACCATGAAGACGTGACCGGGGTTCGTGTAGATCGTCACCCACCGGCCGCGGCCGGGCTTGCCCCAGCCCATGAGGCGCCCGGAGTCCAGCGGCCCGCTCAGCAGGCCCGCCGCGGCGAGCGCGTAGGAGATCGATCCCGAGCAGTCATAGCCCGTGTCGAGCCACTTGCCGTGGCCGCCGCCCCACAGGTACGGCGTGCGCGCGATCTGGTTGCCGGCCTCGATGATCCGGCGCACCTCGTCGGGCGCCTCGATCGGAGGCAGCGCGATGCCGTTGCGCAGGACCTCGGCGCCCGAGACCGCGTTGTCGCCGGTCGGAGCCGTATCGCGCCCCTTCATCGCCTTGCGCGACACCGGCGCCGAGGCGCCGCTGGGCACGGGCTCGGCCGCCGCGCGCTGCTCGGCCGCCGCGCCGCGCGCCGACTCGACGCTCTCGCCGGCGATGGGCTCGACCGCCTTGGCCCGCGGGTTGCGGGTCGGCAGCGGCTCGATCGCCGCGGCGCGCGCGCTGGCGCTCGCCGAATCGGCGGGGCCCGAGCCGCTGCAGGCCGACAGCGGCAGCGCGCAGACGGCGACGGCGAGAAGCCCGAGCGGCAGCGGTCGACGACGGGACACCGCAGGCAGTATTGCCGATCACGGCCGATCGGTGATTCACGTTTGGACGTTTGCACGAGCGTGAACAACATCGCGTGATGGAGTGCGGCGACCCGACCGACGTCCGTGAGCGCCTCGAGCTGCTGCGCATGGAGCACGACCTCGCGCTGAAGATCGGCCTCGATGCCGACCGCGAGTACATGGCCGATCTCGAGCGCCAGCTCGAGCTCTGGGAGGCCGCCTGGATCGGCGCGGCGGTCACCGAGATCGCGGTCAGGCGGGGAGCGCTGACGGGCCGGCCGCAGGGCTGAGCGGGCCGCCGTCGTCGCGCTGCGCGCGGAAGCCGCGCAGCCGCAGCGAGTTGAGGACGACGAACACGCTCGACGCGGCCATCGCGACGCCCGCGATCATCGGGTTGAGCAGGCCGGCGGCGGCGAGCGGCAGCGCGGCGACGTTGTAGGCGAAGGCCCAGAACAGGTTGCCCTTGATCGTCCGCAGCGTCCGGCGCGAGAGGCTCAGCGCATCGGCCGCCAGGCGCAGGTCGCCGCTGACGAGCGTGATGTCGGACGCCTCGATCGCGACGTCGCTGCCGGTGCCGATCGCCAGCCCGAGATCGGCCTGGGCGAGCGCCGGGGCGTCGTTGACGCCGTCGCCGACCATCGCGACGACGCGGCCCTGCGCCTGCAGGCGCCGCACGACGGCGGCCTTGTCGGCCGGCAGCACCTCCGCGACGACGTCGTCGACGCCGATCCTGTCGGCGACGAAGCGCGCGGTCGTGGCGTTGTCGCCGGTCAGCAGGATCGTTCGCAGACCGAGCTCGCGCAGCCGGCGAATCGCCTCGCGCGACGTGGGCTTGATCCTGTCGGCGACGACGAAGACCGCCTGGGCGGCGCCGTCCCAGCTCGCGGCGATCGCCGTGCGGCCCTCCGCCTCGGCCGCGCGGCGGGCGCGCTCGAGCTCCGGCGGCAGCGTCAGGGAGGGGTCGGCGCTCTGCAGCAGGGCCGGGCGCCCGGCGATGATCGCGCGACCGGCGACCGTGCCCTGCACGCCGAGGCCGGGGCGGTTGGCGAAGTCCTCGAGGGCGCCGGGCGCGGCCTCCAGGGCCCGCGCGGCGGCCGCGATCGCGCGGCCGATCGGATGCTCGGAACCGCCCTGCAGCGTCCCGACGAGCCACAGCGCCTGCGCCTCGTCGACGCCGTCGGCGACGGCGATGTCCTGCAGGGTCATCGTCCCCGTCGTCGCGGTGCCCGTCTTGTCGATGACGATCGTGTCGACGCGCCGCGTGGACTCGAGGATCTCGGGCCCGCGGATGAGCACTCCGATCTGCGCACCCCGGCCCGTGCCGACGAGCAGCGCCGTCGGCGTCGCGAGGCCGAGCGCGCAGGGGCAGGCGATGATGAGCACCGCCACCGCGGCGGTGAAGCCCAGGCCGGTGTCGCCGGCGGCGGCCCAGAACGCCAGCGTCACGGCGGCGAGCACGAGCACGATCGGGACGAAGATCCCCGCGACGCGGTCCGCCAGGCGCTGCACCGGCGCCTTGCCCGACTGCGCCTGGGTGACGAGCCGCCCGATCTGCGCGAGCGCGGTGTCCGCGCCGACGCGCGTCGCGCGCACGATGAGCAGGCCGCCGCCGGCGTTCACGGTCGCGCCGGCGACGGCGTCGCCGGGCTGCACCTCGACGGGCACGCTCTCGCCGGTCAGCAGGGAGCGGTCGATCGCCGAGGTCCCCTTGTAGACGACGCCGTCGGTGGCGACCTTCTCGCCCGGGCGCACGATGAAGCGGTGGTCGACCTTCAGCCGCTGCACCGCGATGCGGTGCTCGACCCCGTCGGCGTCGAGGATCGAGACCTCCTTGGCGCCCAGCTCGAGCAGGGCGCGCAGCGCGGCCCCGGCGCTGCGCTTGGCGCGCGCCTCGAACCAGCGCCCGGCGAGCAGGAACGTGATGACGACGCCGACGGCCTCGAAGTACACGGCGCCGGCGCGCGCGCCGCGCTCGGGCACGAGCGAGAGCCCGTGATGCATGCCCGGCTCGCCGGCGCCGAGCCACAGCAGGGCGACGACCGACCAGCCCCAGGCGGCGGTCGTCCCGATCGAGATGAGGGTGTCCATCGTCGCGGCGCCGTGGCGCAGGTTCGTCCACGTCGCGCGGTGAAACGGCAGCCCGGCCCACAGCAGGACCGGCGTGGCGAGCACGAGCGAGACCCACTGCCAGCCGTCGAACTGCAGCGCCGGGACCATCCCCAGCAGGAGCAGGGGAGCCGAGGCTGCAGCGGCGAAGGCGAGCCGGCCGCGCAGCTCGGCGACGGAGTCGTCCCCGTCGGCGACATCCGCGTCGTCCACGGGCAGGACCGCTGCGTAGCCGGCCTTCTGGACCGCGGCGACGAGGTCGTCGGTCGTCGTCGGCGCGTCGGGCGAGAGCTCGACACAGGCGCGCTCGGTCGCGTAGTTGACGGTCGCCGCGACGCCGTCGAGGCGGTTCAGCCGCTTCTCGATGCGCGCCGCGCAGGAGGCGCAGGTCATGCCGCTGATCGGCAGCTCGACGCGCGCGCTCATCGCGTCGCCGCCGGCCGCGGCTGGCGCGCGGATCTTCATGACACGACGGTGAACCCCGCCTCGTCGACCGCGGCGTGGACCGCGTCGTCGGCGAACGACTCGCCGGCGACCGTCAGCTTGCGGGCGTCGAGGTCGACGTCGGCGCCCTTGACGCCGTCCACCTGGAGGACCTCTTCGATGACCGCGGCGCGGCAGTGGCCGCAGGTCATTCCGTCGACGGTGTAGGTACGCGTGGGAAGCATCGATTCTCCATCCGATCCATACGGGGCGGGGGTATTGCGGGCGCTCCACCGTAGCATACCCCCGTGGGGTACTGGTACGCTGTGGCCAATGACCGAACGAGGCTACTCGGCGAGCAAGGACCAGCTGCTTGCGCGCCTGCGCCGGATCGAGGGGCAGGTGCGCGGCATCGAGCGCATGGTCGTCGACGATCGCTACTGCATCGACGTCCTCACGCAGATCTCGGCGGCCCAGGCCGCGCTGGACAAGGTCGCCCTCGGGCTGCTCGACGAGCACGCTCGCTCGTGCGTCCTGCCGGTCGAGGGCGAGCTGCAGGCCGACCGCACCGACGAGCTCATGGCGGCCGTCGGCCGGCTCGTCAAGCGCGGGTGAGCGACGACGTCGCGCGGCGAGCGACGGCGACGGGGCGCGCCGGGATCGCGGCGCTCGTCGCCCACCCGGCCAGCGGGGTGCGCGTCCTCGCGGCCGCGCACAGCCTCGACGGCGGCGCGCCCGAGCCGGTCGCGGCGCTCGAGCGGCTGGCGAGAGGCGACGGCCTGCACGCGATCGCGGCGGGCCACGCGCTCGGCGAGTTCCGCGCCGGCCGGCTTCAGCTGGACGGCGACGGGCCCTGATCCGGGATCCCCGGAGCCCCGGTTCGGGTCGGCCGGGCACGTGGCGGTCAGTCCACGTTCGGCCGGTAGCTGCAGATGAGCACGCCGGTCGGCGCGGTCGTCGCCGAGACGAGCTCCAGCGGGCGGGAGCGGCCGTCCGCGGGGAAGATCCGCTTGCCGCCGCCGAGCAGGACCGGCTCGATCATGAGCAGGTACTCGTCGACGAGGTCGTGCTCGACGAGCTGCGCGGCGAGCGATGCGCTGCCCCAGACCTGCAGCCCAGCTCCGTCGCGTGCTCGCAGCTCGCGCACGGCGCCGATCGCGTCGTCGGCGGGCAGCAGGGTGGACCCCGACCAGCCGAGGTCGTGCTCGCCGAGCGTCCGGGAGGCGACGTACTTCGGGAGCTCGTTCATGCGGTCGGCGAAGGGGTCGCCGGCGCGGCCGGGCCAGGCGGCGGCCATCGCCTGCCATGTGCGGCGGCCGAACAGCAGCGCGTCGCTTCTGCCGAGCACCGCGTCGATGACGGGCCCCATCGCCGCGGGGTCGAAGTAGGGCATCGACCAGCCGCCGTGGGCGAAGCCGCCGTCGGTGTCCTCGTCGGGCCCGCCCGGCGCCTGGACGACGCCGTCGAGCGTCATGAAGTCGCTGAGGATGATCTGCATACGCCGCTCCCTGGTCGCTGGTTGACATGTCGTATGACAGATCGACGCGGCGCGCCGCGCGATCAGCACCGCGCCGACCGCCTGACCGCGTCCGATCGATCTGTGCGCGCGCGGGGTAGCCCAGCACGCATGGACGATCTGCGCGACACGCTCGTGGCGCTCGAGCGGGCGGGCTGGCAGGCGCTGAGCCGCGGGGACGGCGCCGCCCACTATCGCGAGCACCTGACCGACGACGCGCGCATGGCCTTCTCGTTCGGCGTCATCTCGCGCGAGGACGCGATCGAGGCGATCGAGGCCGCGCCGCCGTGGTCGAGCTACGAGATCCGCGATCCGGCGGTCGTGGCGCTGAGCGCCGACAGCGCCGTCCTCGTCTACGACGTGACCGCCCAGCGCGCCGGCGACGAGCCCTATCGCGCCGTCGTCAGCAGCACGTTCGCACGCCGGGACGGAGCCTGGAGGCTCGCCTTTCACCAGCAGACGCCCGCGTGAGGCGAGCGCCGGCTCAGCCGCCGGCGGCGCGGCCGCGCACGCGCAGCGCCAGCTCGAGCTCGAAGCGCGCCTGCGGGTCGTCGAGCGCGGCGCCGAGCGTCTCGCGCAGCTGCGCGAGGCGGTAGCGCACGGTCTGGGGGTGGACGTCGAGCGTGCGCGCGGTCTCGTCGATGCGCCCCTGGCAGTCAAGCCACGCGCGCAGCGTCGCGGTGAGCCGCTCGCGCGTGCCGGCGCGCAGCTCGGCGAGCGGCGCGAGGCGCGCCTGCGCGAGCTCGCCGGCCAGCGCGGCGTCGGCGTGCAGGACGAGCGCCGCCGCGTGCTCCTCGGCGATCAGCAGCCCCTCCGCGGCGACGAGCAGGCCGGCCTCCTGCAGCTCGAGCGCGCGCCGCGCACGCTCCGCGCTGCGCGACGATCCCGCCAGCGTCACCGACGGACCGAGCGCCGCGCGCAGGCCCTCGACGGCCCGCGCGACCTGCTCGCGGCGGCTCGGCGAGCGGGGGTCGGGGAGGAACGCCAGCACGCGAGGCGCCCGCGCCGACGCGTCGTCGAGGCGATCCAGCGGGGCCGCGACCGCGCCGGGCCCGAGCCGGCTCGCCAGGCGCTCGGGGTCGATCCCCTCCACGGCGAGCGCCGCCACGCGCGCGGGCGGCCGCCAGAGCGCCTGTACCGCGGCCGCGCGGACGTCCTCGGCGCCGGCGGGCGGCTGCGCCGCCAGCAGGAAGACGAGCCGCGCCCGGCGGCGCTGGCGCTCGCCGGCCGCCGCCGACTGCTCGGTCGCGTAGCCCTCGATCGACTCGCCCGAGATCTCGTCGATGTAGGCGAAGATCGCCTCGCCGAGGCGGTAGAGCGTCGGCGGCTCGAGGCTGGCCCGCACGCCCGCCTCGACGAAGCGCCGCCAGGCGATCTGCGCGCCGACGCGGTAGGCGGCGAGCAGCGCGTGCAGCGTCCGGCCCTCGCGCATCTCGATGCGGCCGAGCTCGAAGTAGATCGTCCGGTCGCGCTCGCTGACGGCGGCCGGCCCCTCGATCGAGTCCACGAAGCGCCGCAGCGCGCGCTCGGTTCCGTAGCGCAGCGTGACCCCGAGGCGCCCCTCGAGCGGGCGCGAGTAGTCGGGGACCTCCTCGCCGATCGCCCGGATCGTCTCGGCGGCAAGATCGGGCAGGACCGGGCGCAGGACGGTCGCGACCTCTGGCGGGATGCCTTCCATTTGTGTACAAGCTACAGATTGCGGCCATCAGCGCCACCGAAATCCGACAAGAATCCGAATTGATCAGCGCGTAGCCTCAAACGCATGCCCAAGCTTCAGCGCTACGCCAACCTCGGCGCCGTCCTCGTTCCGTTCATCGCGTTCCTCGTCGCGGTTCCGCTGCTGTGGAACAAGGCCGTCGGGGCGGTCGACCTGGCGATCCTCGTCGTCATGTACGTCATCACCGGCCTCGGCATCACGGTCGGCTATCACCGCCTGCTCACGCATCGCGCGTTCGCGACGAGCAAGCCGGTCGAGTACGCCTTCGCGGTCGCAGGCTGCATGGCGGTTCAGGGACCGCCGATCGCCTGGGTCGCCGACCACCGCCTGCATCACGCGCACACCGACGAGGAGGGCGACCCGCACAGCCCGCACGTCGGCGAGGGCTCGGGCCTGAAGGGCCTCTGGCACGCCCACACGGGCTGGCTCATGAAGACCCAGGGGTCGGCCGAGTTTCGCAAGTACGCCCCCGACCTCTGCGAGGACCGGGGCATGCGCTGGATCAGCCGCAACTTCCTGCTGTTCGTCGGCCTCAGCCTGCTGATCCCGTTCCTCGCCGGCTTCGTCCTGCACGGCTTCTCGCTGACCGCCGCGCTCTGGACGCTGCTCTGGGCCGGCTTCGTGCGGATCTTCTTCATCCACCACGTCACGTGGTCGATCAACTCGGTCTGCCACTTCTTCGGCACGCGGCGCTTCGACGTCGAGGACAGGTCGACGAACGTCGCGTGGCTCGCGCTGCCGACGTTCGGCGAGTCCTGGCACCACAACCACCACGCCTTCCCGCGCTCGGCGCGCCAGGGCCTCGGGCGCTTCGAGATCGACATCTCCGCGATGTTCATCTGGCTGCTCGAGAAGCTCGGCCTCGCGACGAACGTGGTGCGCATCTCGCCCGAGCGCCAGCGCGAGAAGCTCGCCGGTGCGAAGGCCGCCGCGCCGGCCTGAGCGATGAGCGAGCGCGCCGGGCGCTCGCTACGCGGCGGGATTCGGAGGCAGCGGCGCCTGCGGATCGCCTGCCGCGAGGGCGCAGTCGACGTGCCAGGCGAGCCGGTACAGCCGCACGTGCTCCTCGTGCAGCTCGACGGGTCGGTGGCAGTGCGCGCACAGCCCGAGCGTGCGGCGGCGGGGCTTCTCCCTGCCCCGCTCGGCCCGCGCGCTGCGGCCCGGGGTTCGCGGGCCGCCGGCGTCGGACTGCCGCGAGGTGGTGGATGTCATCCGTCGATCGGCCATCGTTCCGTACTTCGTGCTGATCAGCACGAGACGGGCAACCTTACCCATGGCATTGTCCGATTACCACCCCCGACCGTGTTGACGTAGCGTTGCCGGCATGCAGCCGCGACCCGCAGACGGCGAGCAGCTCGAGCTCACGCTCGGGCCGCTCTACCTCGTGGTCGTCGACGATCGCGTGAGCGGCCCGCTCACCGGTCGGCCGGCGCGGACGTACCGCTCGCCGGCGCAGTCGCTGCAGGACGCGCGCTGCCTCGCCGCGCTCCTGCTGGACCGCGGCGACGAGCTCGAGGACGCCGGTCCGTGGCGCCGCCCGCTGGCCGGCGGCCAGCGCCACGTCGCGATCGTCCCGGCTCCGCCGAGCCCGCTGGGCGGCTGAGCCGCCCCGCCGGCGCGGGGCGAACGCGAGCGCCGCGCCCGCCCGGCAGCGAAGCGGCGGGCGCGCTCGTCGCGTCACTGGCGCCGGCAGCGCACCTGGTAGATCGACGTGAACCCGGTCTGAAACCCGCTGCGCGCGGCGCGCAGGTACAGCCGCCAGACGCGCAGCCGCTGCGCGCCCGCCAGCTGCCGCGCGCGGGCGGCGTCGTCGTCGAGCCGCTGCGCCCAGTGGGTGAGCGTACGCGCGTAGTGCGCGGCGTACCCCTCGACGTGCTCGCAGGCGAAGCCGGCGCGTTCGAGCGCGAGCAGGACGCGCGAGAGCGCCAGCGGCACCGCGTCGGGGAAGACGTAGCGCTCGGAGAAGCCGCCGGCCTCGGGATCGCCGTGGCGCAGTCGCGCGATGCCGTGGTTGAGCAGCCGGCCGCCGGGTTGCAGGAGGTCGGCGAGGGTCCGCGCGTAGCGGTCGATCTGCGCTGCGCCGACGTGCTCGACCATGCCGATGCTCGCGATCGCGTCGAAGTGCTCGCCGCGCAGCTCGCGGTAGTCGGCGACGCGGATCTCGACGCTGTCGCCGACGCCGGCCGCCGCCGCGCGCTCGCGGGCCAGCCGCGCCTGCGGCTCGGACAGCGTGATCGCGACGACGCCGACGCCGTGGCGGGCGGCGGCATGGATCGCGAAGCTGCCCCAGCCGCAGCCGACGTCGAGCACGCGCTCGCCCTCGCGCAGCGCGAGCTTGCGGCAGATCGTCTCGAGCTTGCGCTCCTGAGCGGACTCGAGCGCCTCGTCGTCGCGCGACGGGTCCGCGAAGATCGCGCACGAGTACGTCATCGACGCGTCGAGAAACAGCGCGAAGAAGTCGTTGGAGACGTCGTAGTGGTGGCGGACCGCGCGTGCGTCGCGGGCGATCGAGTGGCGCCTGCCGCGCGGGCGCAGCTCGACGGCCGGCGGTCGCGGCGGGCGCATGATCCCGACGGCGCGCAGCGCGGCGAGCAGCAGGCGGCGCTTGGCGGCGGCGTCGATCGGCGGCGGCGTCCAGTCGCGCACCAGCGCCAGCAGGCCGTCGAGATCGTCGATCTCAAGCTCGCCGGAGACGTAGGCCCGGCTGAGCCCCAGCTGGCCCGGGGCGAGCAGCGCGTAGGCGACCGCGCGCGGCGAGCGAGCGCTGACGAGCGGTCCGCTGCCGGTCGTCGACGGCAGCTCGCTGCCGTCCCAGAACCGCATCGCGAACGGCCGCTCGGGCAGCGCGCCGGCGAGCTCGGCGCGCAGCGACGCGGTCGACGACGCCACCCTCATGGCGACACGATAGGTTGCCCGCCATGCGGATGCGAGCCGCGGTTCTCGAGCAGTTCGGTCAGCCGCTCGTCGTGCAGGAGCTCGACCTCGCCGAGCCGCGGTCCGGCGAGGTGCTCGTGCGGCTCGTCGCCTGCGGCGTCTGCCACACCGACCTGTACACGGCGTCGGGCGTCGACCCGTCCGGCTACGCGCCCACCGTCCTGGGCCATGAGGGCGCCGGCGTCGTCGAAGCCGTCGGCGCGGACGTCGGCTCAGTGGCGGTCGGCGACCACGTCGTGACGCTGTTCTCGCCCCAGTGCGGCGAGTGCGTGCACTGCCGCAGTCCCAAGACGAACCTCTGCCTGGCGATCCGCGAGCAGCAGAACAAGGGATTTCTGCCCGACGGCACGACGCGCCTGTCGCGCGACGGCGAGCCGATGCGCCACTTCATGGGCACGTCGACGTTCGCGCAGTACACGGTCATGCCCGAGATCGCGCTCGCGAAGGTCTCGCCGGAGGCGCCGCTGGATCGCGCGTGTCTGTTCGCCTGCGGGCTGTCGACCGGCCTGGGGGCCGCGATGTACACCGCGCAGGTGCAGCGAGGCTCGACGTGCGTCGTCTTCGGCGCGGGCATGGTCGGCCTCGGCGCCGTCGCGGGCTGCCGGCTGCAGGGCGCCGAGCGGATCGTCTGCGTCGACCTCTCGCAGGAGCGCCTCGCGATGGCCCGCCACCAGGGCGCCACCGACGTCGCGCTCGGCGGGCCGGACACCGTCGAGCGGATCCTCGACATGACCGAGGGCCTCGGCGCGGACTACACCTTCGAGGCGACCGGCATCGTGTCCGTCATGCGCCAGGCGGTCGAGACGGCACGGATGGGCTGGGGCCTGGCGACGATGTGCGGCGTCGCCGGCAAGGGCGAGACGCTCGACATCGTCCCGCGCCTGCTCATCACCGGCCGGCGCGTGGCCGGCTCGTCGTTCGGCGGCGTCAAGGGCCGCGACCAGGTGCCGCAGCTCGTGCAGCGCTACCTCGACGGCGACATCGACGTCGACGCGTTCCTCTCGCACCGCATCACGCTGGACGAGGTCAACCGCGGCTTCGACCTCATGCACGCCCAGGACGGCATCCGCAGCGTCATCGAGTTCGCCTAGTGGATGACCCACTAGCCAGCTAGCCGGCCGCGCGGATCTCGACGCGGCCCTCGTGGACGCGCGCCTGGTAGACGGGCTGCGGGTAGGCCGTCGGTCCGCGCTCGATCGACCCGTCCCGCAGGCGGTAGCGCGCGCCGTGCAGCGGGCACTCGATGCAGTCCTCGTCGAGCTCGCCCTCGGCGAGCGAGCCGCCGCGGTGCGCGCAGCGGTCGGCGAGCGCGTGGATCGTGCCGTTGCGCTTGACGAGCACGACCTCGAGGTCGCCGGCGGTCGCCTGGATGGGCCGGTTCTCCTGCAGCATGCTCGCGTCGAGCGCCGGGGTCCAGTCCTCGGGCGCCTCCTCGAACGTCGTCTCGTTGACGCCGACGCCGCGCGCGAACGCGAGGTCGCCGCCCAGCCAGCCGCCGGCGCCGAGCGCCCCGGCGCCGGCGAGCCCGAGCGCGACGCCGGTGCCGTGGGCGCCGCGGCGCCGCGCGAGCAGCGACGCGCCGTACAGCGCCGCGGCGCCGCCGTTGGCGATCGCGTGGACGAGGCCGATCCGGCGCACCGCGTCGTCGCCGAGCTCGGTGTCGGCCCAGTCCGACCAGCCGGTCCACGCGGTGGGCGCGGCCGCCAGCAGGCCGGCGCCGATGAGCCGGCGCGCCGCGGTCCTGCTCGCGCGGCCGCCGAGCAGGTCCAGCAGCGTGGCGCTCGTCCACGTGCCGACGGGCAGGTCGGTGAGCAGCGGGTGCAGGGCGTGGCCGATCGACGTCCCGCTGAGGACGTCCTTGACGCCGCCGCCGGAGGGCAGCAGCCGGCGGATCTGGTCTGCGATCGCCCGCGCGGGCGCGTCGAGCGCCTCGATCGCGGCGATCCGTTCGCTGAGGGCGTGTGCGAGGGGTCGTCTCATGCTCGGTTGCTCCCCGCCGCGGCGGGGAGCGCAAACCCGACGACCTGCGCGGCGTAGCCTGCGATCGGTGCACCGGATCGACGACGACGAGCGCCGGCTGCGCCTCGTCACGCGCCACGGGCTCGCGGCCGGATCGCGTGCGCCCGACGTCGCGACGCTCGCCGGAGCGCTCGGCGGGCTGCACGCGACCGATCCCGCGACGGTCTTCCTCGCCGCCCGGGCGCGCCTCGCCGACCCGTCGCCGGCGGCGATCGAAGCCGCGCTCTACGAGCAGCGCACCCTCGTGCGGATGCTCGGGATGCGGCGCACGATGTTCGTCGTGCCGGTCGATCTGGCGGCCGCCGTCCAGGCGTCGTCGACGCGCGCGCTCGTGCCCGGCGAGCGCCGGCGCTTCGCGGCGCTGCTCGAGCAGGCCGGCGTCGCCGCCGACGGCCCGCGCTGGATCGCGCGGACCGAGGCCGCCGTCGAGGCGGCCCTGCGCGTGCGCGGCGAGGCGACCGCGGCCGAGCTCGGCGAGGACGTGCCCGCGCTGCGCAGGAAGGTCGTCGTGCGCTCGGACAAGCCCTACGGCGGACCCGTCGGCGTCTCGACGAAGATCCTCTTCCTGCTTGGGGCCGACGGCCGCATCGTCCGCGGCCGCCCGCTCGGCTCGTGGACGAGCTCGCTGTATCGCTGGGCCCCGACGGACGCCTGGCTGCCCGGCGGAGGCCTGCCCGAGCTCGATGCGGACGCCGCGGCGCAGCAGCTCGTCCGGCGCTGGCTGGCCGCGTTCGGTCCCGGAACGCTCGCCGACCTGAAGTGGTGGACCGGTTGGACGCTGACCCTCGTCAGGCGCGCGCTGGCGCGGCTCGACGTCGCCGAGGTCGGTCTCGCCGGCGGCGCCGTCGGGTACGTGCTGGCCGGCGACGAGGGGCCCGTGGGCAGCGCGCCGGCGGCGGCCGAGCCGGCGCTCCTGCCGGCGCTCGACCCGACGGCGATGGGCTGGAAGGAACGCTCCTGGTACCTCGGGCCGCACCGCGACGCCCTCTTCGATCGCAGCGGCAACATCGGGCCCACGATCTGGCTGGGCGGGCGGATCGTCGGCGGCTGGGCGCAGCGCAGGGAGAGCGGCGAGGTCGTCACGCGGCTGCTGCAGGACGTCGGCGCGCAGGCGAACGACGCCCTCGCGCGGGAGGCCGAGGCCCTCCGCGCGTGGATCGGCGACGTGCGCGTCACGCCGCGCTTCCGCACGCCGCTGGAGCGCGAGCTGAGCGCCTGACCCGCCGCCTGCGCCATCATGCCCGCCATGGCCCCCGTCGAGGTTCGCGAGCTCAGCAAGCGCTTCGGCTCGGTGCAGGCCGTCAAGGACCTCAGCTTCGAGGTGCGGGCCGGCCGCGTGACCGGCTTTCTCGGGCCCAACGGAGCGGGCAAGAGCACGACGCTGCGCGCGCTGCTGGGGCTCGTGCGCCCGAGCGCGGGCAGCGCGACGTTCGAGGGCCTGCGCTACGAGCAGCTCGAGCGTCCGAGCGCCAAGGTCGGCGCCGTGCTCGAGGACGCCGCCTTTCACCCGGGTCGCACGGGTCGCAACCATCTGCGCGTCCAGGCGGTCACCGGCAGCCATCCGCTCGCCCGCGTCGACGAGGTGCTCGAGACCGTCGGTCTGACGACGGCGGCCGACCGCCGCGTCAGCGGCTACTCGATGGGGATGCGCCAGCGCCTGGGCATCGCGACGGCGCTGCTCGGCGACCCCGAGGTGCTCATCCTCGACGAGCCGACGAACGGCCTGGACCCGCCGGGCATCGCCTGGATGCGCGGGCTCGTCCGCGCGCAGGCCGACCGCGGGCGGGCCGTGCTCGTCTGCAGCCACCTGCTCGCCGAGGTCGCCCAGTCCGTCGACGACGTCGTCGTGATCGCCGGCGGCGAGCTGCGCGGCCAGGGGACGCTGGAGGCCGTGCTCGGAGGCGACGAGGGCCTGTCGACCGTCGTGCGCTCGCAGAACGACGACCGGCTCGGCCGCGCCCTGAAGGCGGCCGGCCACCCGTTTCGCGCCGACGGCGACGGCCTGCTCGTGCTCGGCGCGAGCCCCGAGCAGGTCGGGGTCGTGGCGGGCGACGCCGGCGTGTACCTCGTCGCGCTCGCGCCCCGCCTGCGCTCGCTCGAGCAGGCGTTCTTCGCGCTCACCCAGGGGCACGGCTCGTGAGCGCGCTGCTGCGGGCCGAGCTGCTGAAGCTGCGCACGACGCGGACCTTCGCCGCGCTCGTCGGGGCCGCGCTCGCGCTGTCGCTGCTCGTCGTCGTCCTCACGGCTGTGCTCGTCGACGACCTGCGACCACAGGAGACGCGCGACCTGTTCGCGGCCGACTTCACCGGGCTGTTCATCCTGCTGCTGGGCATCGTCGGGATGGCCGGCGAATGGCGCCACCGGACGATCTCCGCGACCGTGCTCGCCGCGCCGCGGCGCTGGCAGCTGCTCGCGGCGAAGGCGCTGTCCTACGCGGCCGCCGGCGCCCTGCTGTCGCTCGTCGTGACGCTGACGATCATGGCGGTCGGCACGATCATCCTCTCGCAGCGCGCCATCGCGACCCCGCCGCTCGCCGACCTCGCCGACGTGCTCTGGCGCAACCTGCTCGTCGCGACCCTCGTCGGCGCGCTCGGCGTCTGCGTGGGCGCGCTCGTGCGCAGCCAGGTCGTCGCGATCGTCGGCGTGCTCGTCCTCGGCTTCGTCGCCGAGCCGGCGCTGTTCGCGCTGGTCCCCGAGGTGGGCCGCTTCGCGCCGACGCAGAACGTGCCCTCGGCGATCATCGGCTTCGGATCGGTCGGCTCGCTCGACGACGGACAGCTGCTGGCGCCCGGCATCGCGATCCTCGTGATGCTCGGCTGGGTCGCGCTGTTCTTCGCGGCCGCCGGCGCGCGGCTGCGGCGCGGCGACCTCGTCTGAGCGACTCCCATCCGCGGTGGCGAAGCGACGAGCGTCGCGGTACCCTCGCGCGCATGCCGATCAAGCTGACCGGTCGCTACGAGGAAGGGTCGGACAAGGACCGGGCCCACAAGCTGCTCGTGGAGTACGACGTGGAGGTCGACCACGTCTACAGCGTCGACCTGCAGGAGTCCGGGATGGAGGAGATCACCTTCACCTTCAACGGCAAGGCGCAGACGGCGTTCGCCCAGCACGGGCGCATCGAGCACGTCATGGAGGGCTGGGACGTGCTGCCGCCCAAGCCCACCGGCGGCATCTGGCGCGGCGGCTACTGAGCCGCCCGACGGGCGCGCGGCCCGCACGGCGGTGCGGCCAAGGTGCCGGCATGGCACGCCAGGGGCCCGGGTAAGCTGACCGGCGTGGCACGACGAGACGCAGGCGAGCCGTACGGCGCGGTCGGCCGTTCGGAGTGGATGGACGTCGACTGGCAGCGCCACCTGCGCTGGGTGCGCGTCAAGGACCGCTGGATGAACATCGTCGATCTCGGCGAGGGGCCGCCGGTCATCTTCATCCACGGCCTGTCGGGCTGCTGGCAGAACTGGCTTGAGAACCTGCCGCACTTCGCGCGCGACCGCCGCGTCATCGCCGTCGACCTGCCGGGCTTCGGTCACTCCGAGATGCCCGCCGAGGAGATCTCGATCTCCGGCTACGCGTACGCGATCGACGAGCTCATGACCGAGTTGGGCATCGACAGCGCGCAGATCGTCGGCAACTCGATGGGCGGCTTCATCGGCGCCGAGCTCGCGATCGCCCACCCGGCCCGCGTCGAGCGGCTCGTGCTCGTCGCCGCGGCGGGGCTGAGCATCGAGTACGTGCGCACCGAGCGCACGCGGGGCCTGCGCCATCGCGCGGAGAACATCGCCTTCTTCTACCTCGGCTGGATCGCTTCGCGCTCGCACCAGGTCGCGCTGCGCGCCCGGCTGCGCCACGCCCTGCTGCTGCTCGTCGCCGCCCACCCCGCGCGGCTTCCCGGCCCGCTCGCCGCCCAGCAGGTGCTCGGCTCGGGCAAGCCCGGCTTCAACGACGCGCTGGAGGCGATGTGCCGCTACCCGCTGCGCGACCGGCTCGAGCGGATCGCCTGTCCGACGCTCATCATCTGGGGCGACAAGGATCGCCTCGTGCCCGTCAAGGACGCCGCCGTCTTCGAGCGGCTCATCCCCGACTCGCGCACGGTCATCTACGAGGACACCGGCCACGTGACGATGATGGAGCGCCCCGCGCGCTTCAACGCCGACGTGCGCGCGTTTCTCGAGGAGGCGCCGGGCGAGCAGGAGCCCGCGCCGCAGTCGTCCGCCGCCGTGCGCTGATCGCGCGCTGCGCCGTCAGGCCGGGATGACCGCGTCGCCGAGCGCGACGCGGCCGGGCTCGAGCACCTCGCCGTAGACGCCGAACGCGAGCGGCTCCGTCGTCGGCAGGCCGCCGCGGTAGCTGCGCAGCAGATCGAGGGTCGGCATGTCCGACCGGCCGGTCTCCGGGTGGCGGTGGGTGATGTTGCAGCGCCCGACGTGACCGCGGACGCGCACGACGGCGGCCCCGACGCGGACCGTCTCGCCGACCCAGGTGTCCTCCTCGTGCGCCTCGGCGAGCCCGTCGATCTCGACGAGCATGCGAAACCGCCGCGCGTCGATCGCGCCGCCGGCGACGCGCTCCAGGGCGCTCAGCGACGCCCGCGAGACGATGCTCACGGCGCCCGCGCGGCCGCGGTCGAGGCCGCCGCGGTCGACGCCCTCGACGATCCGCAGCGGGCGGCCGACGTGCTCCGACAGCGCGGCCGAGAACGGGCCGAGCAGCTCGCGCGCCTGCGCGGAGCGCGCGTAGAAGCGCGTCTGCAGCGATGCTCCCAGCCTGACGTCACCCGCCACCGAGGCCCCGCCGGGAAAGGACAGCGCGATCGTCCGCGCCGCGTGGTCGTACTCGGCGACGACCCCGTTGAGCGCGCCGACCTGCTTGGAGTTCACCATCCGCCCGCGCTCGTCGACGAGGTAGAAGCGGCGATCCTCGACGACCCCCGCGCCCGTGAGCTGCACGGCGTCGCGGTCGCTGACGCGAAGACCCTTGACGGGCGTGACCCGAAGCGCGTGGACGACGGCGGCGGCGATCCCATGAGGATGGCAAACGCGCCAACCGGGGCGATCGCGCGAGCCGATGCTGTACTCCTTGTGCAGATGGGGGGACGTCAGTCCAGGAGGTGCAGGGCGAGCAGGTGGCTACCGTGGGTCGCGTCGCTGCTCGCGCTCGCCGTCGCGCCGGCCGCGTCGGCCCGGGTCGCGCTCGTCGCGACCGGCACCCCCGAGGCCGTCTTCATCGGCATCCCGCGCAACGAGGTCGTCGCGCGCCTGGCCCTGCCCGGCCCGTCGCGCGCCGTGGCGGTGTCGCGCGACGGCAACCGCGGATACGTGTCCGCGGGCTCCGAGATCGTCGCGCTGGACGTCAATCACCGCTCCGAGACCGGCCGCAGCAACTGGGGCGCCGGTCAGCCGGAGATCATCGACCTGGAGCTGGCCCGTAGCGGCGACGTGCTCTACGCGGTGCGCGGCAGCCAGCTGCTGGCGCTGGACCCGCTGACGCTCGGCCAGCGCGCGGTCGTCGAGCTCGGCGCCGTCGCGCGCCAGCTCGCCGTCGCGCCCGACGGCGCCACCGCCGCCGTCGCGCTGCGCGGCGGGCGGGTGGCGATGCTGTCGCTGCGCGGCGGCCGGCTGCTGCGCCACGTGGCCCTCCAGGGCGCCGTCGGCGTCGCGATCTCCGACAGCGGCATGACCTACGTGACCGCTCGCCGGCGCCTGCGGCTGATCGCTGCCGGACAGCGCCGGGCGCGCAAGCGCGCGATCGCGCTGCCCGCGGGGGCGGGCGGCTGGCTGGCGCTGTCGCCCGGGCGCTCGAAGCTCGTCGTCGGCGCGGCGCCGCGCGGGCGGGCGGCGGCGCTCGTCGAGCTCGAGCGCTTGAAGGTGCGGCGGCTCGTCTCGGGAACGGGCCCCGGCCGCGCGGCCTGGGATCCGACCGCGAGCCGGATCGCGCTCGCCGACGCCGGCTCGGGCTCGGTGTCGCTCGTCAGCCCGTTCACCCGCGGCCGCGTGCTGCTCATCCCGCTGCCCGGCACCACGCCGACCGACGTCGTCGTCCAGCCCGGGCTGGCGCTCATCATGGGCAGCGACCTCGCCGACAGGATCACCGGCTCGCGCGGCGACGACGAGATCCGCGGGCTCGAGGGCGACGACGTGCTGCGCGGCGGGCGCGGACGCGACGTGCTCGAGGGCGGGCCGGGCGCCGATCAGCTGTCCGGCGGCGCCAACAGCGACCGCGCGACCGGCGACGAGGGCGACGACTTCCTCGTGGGCGGCAACGGCGACGACAAGCTGTTCGGCGGACCGGGCTCCGACGGGGCCGACGGCGGGACCGGCAACGACACGATCCACGGCGACGACGGCGACGACACGCTCGACGGCGGCGACGGCGACGACACGATCCTCGGCGGCGAGGGCGACGACACGATCGTCGAGAAGGGCTTCGGCGACGACAAGCTGCTCGACGGCGGGCCCGGCAACGACCTCATCAAGGGCGGGCGCGGCTCCGATCAGGTCATCCGCGGCGGGCCCGGGAACGACCGGCTGTACGGCGAGACCGGCTCGGAGCGCATCCGCGGCGGCGACGGCGACGACTTCATCGACGGCGGCCGCGCCGGCGACCGGCTCGAGGGCGACGACGGCAACGACACGATCCTCGGCGACGCCGGCAACGACCACCTCTACGGCGGCCGCGGCGACGACAAGCTCGACGCGGGGTCCGGCGACGACGAGCTCGTCGGCCACGAGGGCGACGACCTGCTGATCGGCGGAAGCGGTCCCGACGCGATCCGCGCCGGCCCGGGCAACGACACGATCCGCGCCGCCGACGACAGCATCGACACGATCGACTGCGGCGAGGGCGACGACACCGTCTACGTCGAGATCGACGCCCCCGGGCGCGACCTGCTGAGCGGCTGCGAGACCGTGGTCGCGATCGCGCCCGAGCGCGACAGCGACGTCACGGTCGCCAACACGATCCGCGGCACGCGGCACGCCGACGTCCTGCGCGGCACCGCGATCCGCGACTCGATCTTCGGCCGCGGCGGCTCGGACCGCATCTACGGCTACGCGGGCGACGACTACCTCGACGGCGACCGCGGCAACGACCGCCTGCACGGCGGCGCCGGCAGCGACACGATCGCCGGCCGCTACGGCAACGACGTGATCTGGGGTGACGCGGGCAACGACCACATCACGGGCGACCGCGGCGACGACCGCATCTTCGGCGGCACGGGCAACGACCGGATCTACGGGAACATCGGCTATGACCGCATCGACGGCGGCTCGGGCAACGACCGCATCAACGTCGTCGACCACCGCGTGGACCGGGTGACGTGCGGCCCGGGGCGCGACATCGTCTTCGCCGACCCCGTCGACAGGGTGGCACGGGACTGCGAGAGCGTGCGGCGCTGAGCCGGGCGCCGGGCGCCCGCCGCGCCGTCAGCGCCGCAGCGCCGCGAACGCGGCCTGCGCCGTCTCGGCCTCGAGGTGCCGCGCGCGGGCGCGGCCACCCGAGCCGATCGTGACGCGGACGTCGGCGAGCGCCCCGCGCGCCTGCGGCACCGTGCGCCGCAGCGCGTGCTCCTGCAGCCGGTGGCGGCGCGCGAGCAGCGTGTGGCGCGCGAGCCGGGCCTCGCGCACGACGACGACGCCGCCGGCGAGGCGGATGCCGGCGGCGCGGTGGCGGCGCAGCCCGACGAGGGCGCCGGCGAGCGCGAGCGCCGGCGCCGCCGGCCAGGCCGCGGCGGTCACGACGACCGCGGGCACCACGCCGGCGCCCGCGCCCGCGACGAGCGGTCCGAGCACGAAGCGCCGCAGCGCGCGCCGCGGCGGGCGCTGCAGCGCACCGGGCACGACCAGCAGGTCGGGCACGAGCCGCGCGATGACCGCCTCTGCGTCGCGCCGGCGCACGAGCGGCAGCAGCGTGCGCCCGGCGGCCTTCTCCGGCCCGTGGGCGGCGCTCTCCAGGCGCAGCGCGGCGAGCCCGAGCGGGCCGCGCAGCAGCCCCTCGACGATGACGACGCCGTCGACGCGCTGAAGCGGGATGCTCTGCGCGCGCTTGGAGAGCAGCCCGCGCCGGATCCGCAGCGTGCCCCCGTCGCGCTGCACCTCGAAGCCCGCGAAGACGACGATCGCCGCGAGAAACGACAGCACATAGCCCGCCGCGAGCACGAGCCCGGCGACCGCGAGGACGCGGCCGGGGGAGTCCAGGCGGGCGATCAGCCCCTCGCCGTCGCGCTGGACGTCGATCGCGTTGTCCAGCAGCGCGAAGAGGCCGGCGACGGCCGAGACCGCGACGCTGATCTGCGGTCCGGTCAGCGCCGCCGCGAGCAGCCCGCCGACGCCGAGCCGCACGCGCTCGTCGGGCTCGGCGGGCTCGGCCTCGCCGAGCGCCGCGCGCAGGCGGGCGGCCTCGGCGTGCGAGACGGCGGCGAGCACGATCTCGTCGGCGTCCGCCGCGCCGGCGACCTGCACGCGCAGCTCGACGACGCCGAACAGCCGCTGCACGAGGCCGGTCGAGGTGTCGACGGCCTGCACGCGGGCTCGCGGGACGACCTTCTCGTCCGGCGTGAAGACGCCCGAGCGCAGGTGCAGCGCGACCTCGTCGAGCCAGTACGTCGTCCGGCTCCACCGCGCGACGCCGATCACCGCGGCGGCGGCGATGCCGGCGAGCGCCAGCGCCGCGGCGGTGCCCGGCGCTCCTCCGCGCAGGATCGCGACGAGCACGAGCCCGGCGACGAGCTGGATCGCCGAGCGCAACGCCTCGACCCCGATCGCCGCGCGGTGCTGGCGGCGCGGGGGCTCAGAGATCATCGGGCGAGCGCAGCCGCGCGAGGATCCAGTCGCGCACCTCGTCGGCCTGCTGGCGGCGCAGGCCGGGGATCGTCGTGACCCCCGCGGCGGTGTGCACGGCGACGCGGACGAGACCGAAGACGTCCGTCCAGCCGGTGCGCTGCACCGACACGTGCTGGATGCGCGTGATCGGCACGATCGTGCGGGTCACCGCCCACACGCCGTGCAGGAGGTCGATCTCCTCCTCGCCGACCTCCCAGCGCCAGCCGCGATGGCGCCGGCTCGGCACGACGACGACGGCGGCGATCGCCGCCGCGGCCGCGCTCGCCGCGAGCCACGGCATGAGCGGACCGGCGGTCGAGGCCAGCACGAGGGCGCCGCCGAGCACGAGCAGCGCGACGAGCGCCGTCTCCGCCCGCCACATCGTGCGCACGCCGGCCGGCAGCGGGTTGGCCGGCTCGCCGCGGGCGGGCGCCGTCACGGCGCCGCGCGCCGGTTGGTCTCCGCGGGGGGGCGCTGGCGCACCGGCTCAGTGATAGCACGCGGCGGCGGCCGGCCACGTGGCCGGCCGCCCGACGGTCGGTGACGCCTGCTCAGCGAGCGGGCCGGTTGGCCTCGAAGGCCGCCTTGACCTTGTCGGCGCTCAGCCCGAGCTCCTTCGCGACGGCGGCGGACATCGCGTCGCGCCGCGCGGCGTGCTCGGCCTCGTGGTCGGCGTGGAGCTTGTCGATCGCGGCCTTCACCTTGGCCGCGTCGATCCCGAGCCCGCTTGCGAGCGCGGCGACGAGCTTGGAGTCGTCGGGCCGCGTCCGGGCGCCGCCGCCGCGCGCCGGCTTGGACGGCCGGTTGGCCTCGAGGATCTCCTTGACCTTCGCGCTGTCGGCTCCGAGCGCGGCGGCGAGCTCGGCGGCCATCCCGGCGCGCCGCTCGCCCGCGCCGGCGCCGGCCGCACGGTCGGGCCGGGCGGCATCGAGCGCGGCTCGGAGCTTCGCGGTCGAGACGCCGAGCTGCTTGGCGATCGCGGCGAGCTGCGCGCCACCCGCGGGGCCGCGCTGATGGCGCTGACCGCTCGAGCCGGAGCTCTTGGTGGCGCTGTCGCCGCTGGTCGTGGCGGCCTGCGCGGCGCCGATCGCGCCGGCGCCGACGAGCGCGGTGGCGGAGATGACGGCGGTGGTCTTGGCGATGCGTGACATGAGCTCCTCCTGGGGAGATCGATCGGTTCGTTGGCCCCGACCACGATGCGACCCGCGCCTGTGAACGCCCTGTGAGCGGCCTGAGAGTCCCTGAGCGTGGCGCGCGGCTCAGATCACGCGCGGCGACCGCGTGACGCCGAGCGCGGCCGGGTCGATCGCGACGATCCGGGCGACGCGCTCGCGGGCGGCGTCCTCGCCGGCGGCCGGCAGGTTCTTGACGAGCAGCGGCGGCTCGTCGCCGTAGTCCTTCACCGCCCCGGGCGCGACGAGCACGCCGTCGATCCGCGCGAGCTCCTCGCGCGCCGGCGGCGCGATCTCGTGCGCCCGCGGGATGCCCACGATGTACAGGTGCCGGACGCCGCGCCCCACGTCGAGCGCCCCGTGCACGCGATCGACGCCCAGGCCGTAGCGCGCGGCGATCGCCGCCGCGTCGGCGCGCTCGAACTCGTCCTCGTGGTCGGCGATGTGGCGCATCGCGTCGGATCTGGCGAGATCGCAGAGGTCCATGAGGAACTGCTCGACGTCCCACTCGCTGCGGACGGGCACGTCGAAGCCGAACGTCGCGATCGAGCGTGCGCACTGGCCCTCGCGCCACGCGAAGCGCCCGTCGACGACGTGATGCTCGAGCAGGTAGCGCAGCTGGAAGGCGCCCCGCTCGGCGCCGGCGTCGGCGTGGGCGGCGAGCGCCTCCAGCGCCTCGGCGCTGCGCGCGTAGCGCGGGTCGTCGGGGTGCTCGGCGGCGCTCGCGCGGTGCGCGGCGGCCTGCTCGCGCACGAGCGCCGAGACGGGGTTCATGCGCCGAGCGTCGGCGCGCGGCCGGCCGGCTGCTCGGGGCGGGGGCGCGGCGCGATCGCCGGGATGTCGAAGCGCCGCGGCGCGCCCGGCGCGAGCGTGAACGTCGTGCCGTGGTGGCACAGCTGCAGCGCCTCGCCGTCGAGCAGCTCGTAGGAGGCGTCGGCATGTCCGACGCCGACCGCCAGGCGCCGCCCGCGGTACATGAGCCGGAAGCGCAGCTGGTTCAGGCGCGACGGCAGCCGCGGGCAGAAGCGCAGCGTGTCGCCGTGGTCGCGCATCCCGCCGAAGCCGGCGACGGCGACGAGCCAGGTCCCGGCGAGGGCCGCGACGTGCAGGCCGTCGTGGGTGTTGCCGGCGAGGTTGCGCAGGTCGATGAACGCCGTCTCGTGCAGGTAGTCGTAGGCGAGCTCGACGTGCCCGACCTCGGCCGCGACGATCGCCTGGATGCAGGCCGACAGCGAGGAGTCGCGCACGGTGATGCGCTCGTAGTACTCGAAGTCCGCCAGCCGCTGCTCGGCGGAGAAGCAGTCGCCGCAGACGTAGAGCGCGAAGACGAGGTCGGCCTGCTTGACGACCTGGCTGGAGTACAGCTGGTAGTACGGATGGCTCAGCAGCAGCGGGTAGTGCTCGGGCGGCGTGCCCGCGAAGTCCCAGTGGCGGTAGCGGGTGAAGCTCTCGGACTGCGGCGTGACGCCGAGCTCGTCGTCGTAGGGGACGACGATCTTGTCCGCCGCGTCGCGCCAGTTGGCGATCTCCTCCTCGTCGACGCCGAGCTTGGCGGCATGGTGCGGGTGGTGGGCGGCGAGCGCCGCGGCCTCACGCAGGTTGCGCGCCGCCATGAGGTTCGTGTAGACGTTGTTGTCGGCCAGCGCGGAGTACTCGTCGGGCCCGGTGACGCCGTCGATGCGGAAGTTGCCCTGGGCGTCGTGGTGGCCGATCGAGCGCCACAGGCGCGCGGTCTCGACGAGCAGCTCGAGGGCGATCTCGCGCTCGAACGTGCGGTCGCCCGTCGCCGCGAGGTAGCGCCGCGTCGCGTCGGCGATGTCGGCGTTGATGTGAAAGCCGGCGGTGCCGGCGGGCCAGTAGCCGGAGGTCTCCTTGCCCGAGATCGTGCGCCACGGGAACGCCGCGCCGCGCAGGCTCAGCTCGCGCGCGCGGTCCTTCGCCAGCCCGATGGTCGAGTGGCGCCAGCTCAGCGCGTCGCGCGCCGCCTCGGGCGCGACGTACGTGAGCATCGGCAGCGTGTAGGTCTCCATGTCCCAGAACGCGTGACCGTCGTAGCCGCGGCCGGTCAGGCCCTTGGCGCCGATCGCGCGGCCCTCCGAGCGCGCGGCGGCGCCGAGCACCTGAAACAGCGAGAAGCGGACCGCCTGCTGCAGCGCCGGGTCGCCGTGGATCTCGACGTCGGCGCGCGCCCAGTAGTCGTCGAGGTACTCGCGCTGGGACGCGCACAGCCCGTCCCAGCCGATCCGCTCGACGCTCGCCAGCGCGGCGTCGACCTGGTCGCGCAGCGCGGGCAGCGAGCGCTCGCTGGACCAGCCGTAGGCGATGTACTTCACGATCCGCAGCCGCGCGCCGGGCTCGAGGCTCGTCGAGACCGTCACGCGCGCGAGGTCGGGTTCGCTCTCGGCGCTCGTCACCGTCCCCGCGGGGCCCTCGACGAGGTGGTGCATGCCGGCCGCCATCCGCAGCTTCGACGCCCGCGTGATGTGCGCGAGCCCGGCGCGCAGGCCGTGGTTGCCGTGCTGCTCGCCGACGAGCGGGCTGCGCAGCGCGGCGGCGGCGCGCGGGTCGTCGGTCGCCTCGGGGCCCGGCTCGTTGGCGACGAGCTCGGACTGCACGACGATCCGCGCCGGGGCGCCGTAGGGCTCGACGACGTACTCGATCGCGGCGATCGAGCGCTGGACGAACGAGACCAGGCGCGTCGAGCGCACGACGACGCCCTGCCCGGCGGGCGAGAGCCAGTGCGCCTCGCGGCGCAGCACGCCCGCGCGCAGGTCCAGCGTGCGCTCGTGGCGCTCCAGCGTCCCGTAGCGCAGGTCGAAGGGCTCGTCGTCGACGAGCAGGCGCAGGATCTTGCCGTTCGTGACGTTGATCATCGTCTCGCCCGACTCCGGGTAGCCGTACGCGATCTCCGCGTACGGCAGCGGCCGCACCTCGTGAAAGCCGTTGAGGTACGTGCCGGGCAGGCCGGCGGGCTCGCCCTCGTCGAGGTTGCCGCGCAGGCCGATGTGGCCGTTGGAGAGCGCGAAGACCGATTCGCCGTCGGCGAGCCGGCCGAGATCGAGCTCGCGCTCGGCGACGTGCCAGGGGGCGACCTCGAAGATCGGCTCGCCGGTCACGAGCCGTCCAGCAGCTCGGCGAGGTCCTCGACGACGATGTCCGCGCCGCGCTGCAGGAGCGCCTGCGCCTGGTCGTTGCGGTCCACGCCGACGACGTAGCCGAAGTCGCCGGCGCGGCCCGCCTGCACGCCGGCGAGCGCGTCCTCGAAGACGACCGCGCTCGCGGGCTCGGCGCCGAGCGCGCGGGCGCCGGCGACGAAGATGTCCGGCGCCGGCTTGCCGGGCAGCCCGTCGCGCTTGGCGACGAGGCCGTCGATGACGGCCTCGAAGAGATGGTCGACGCCCGCCGCCGCCAGCACCTCGTTGGCGTTCGCGCTCGACGAGACGATCGCGCAGCGCAGCCCGCCGTCGAGCGCCGCCTGCACGTAGCGCACCGAGCCCGCGTAGGCCTCGACGCCGTCGTTGCGGATGAGCGACAGCACGAGGTCGTTCTTGCGCTGGCCGAGGTCCTGGACGAGCTGCTCGTCGGCCTCGATGCCGCGCGAGTCCAGAAACGCGCGCACGCCGTCCAGGCGCGGCTTGCCGTCGACGTGCTGCTCGTAGTCGGAGGCCAGGTCAAACGGCGGCTCACCGAGCTCGGCGAGGAACGCGTCGAACATCTCCTTCCATGCGCGGGCGTGGACGGCGGCCGTCTTCGTCAGGACGCCGTCGAGGTCGAAGAGGCAGGTGGTGATCGAGTCTGGGAGTCCGAGCATTGCCTGCAGTCTGCCCCGTTGCGGGCCGACTTCAAGCCGGTGGCTGCGCGGCCGCCTGCCTGCCCTTGGCCGGGGCGCGCCTGGGCCTGGCCCGCGCGGCGGGCTTGGCGGCGGGCGCGTCGGGGGCCGGCACGAGGATCGCGAGCTCCTCGGCCAGCCAGTCCATGAGCCGCGCCATGTCGGGCATCTGCTCGCGGTCGGCGACGATCCCGAAGTCCATGTGGCCCATGTAGCTCATGACCGTGATGTTCAGCCCCATCCCGTGCGTGATGACCGACACGGGGTAGTTGGCGACGAGCTTCGCGCCGGCGCAGTACAGCGGAAACTGCGGGCCGGGCACGTTGGAGATGACGAGGTTCCACTGCGGGCGTCCGGCGTTGCTCGTCGCCAGGCCGAACGTCAGCCGGGCGGCGCGCGAGAAGACGGCCGGCGGGATGAAGTGGTTGGCGTCGGCGAGCAGGCTCGCCGGCAGCGCGCGGTGGCGCTCCTTCATGTCGCCCAGCGAGTCGTGCGTCGTGCGCAGCCGCTGCGCGGCGTCGGCGATCTCGGTGTGCAGCGGGGCGCTCATGAGCATGATGCGGTTGCCGAACGTGCCGATCTGCTCCCGGGTGCGCACGGAGATCGGGATCTGCGCGACGAGCGGCTCGTCCGGGAGCTCCTCGTGGTGCAGCAGCCAGCGCCGCACGGCGCCGGCGCAGATCGAGACGACGACGTCGTTGACCGTGCAGCCGTGGGCGTTCTTGACGGCCTTGACGTCGGCGAGCGAGAGCTGGCCGAACGTGAAGCGCCGGTGCGCGGAGACGCGGCTCGAGAAGCTCGTCTTCGGCGCCGCGAGCTGGACGCGCTCGGGCACCGGCTCCTCGGGACGCAGGATCGCGCGCTGCGCGCGGGCCACGAGCCGCCCGAGCGCCGCCGCCCCGGGGATGACGGCGAACTGCGTCTCCTCGAGGTTCGGCGCCGCCGAGGGCAGCGCGCGCAGGGCGCGCAGCGGGTAGCGAGCCGCGCCCGCCAGGCCCTTGAGGAGCATCCCGAGGTCGCCCGGGTCGGCGTCGTCGTCGCCCCACGGGCCCGCGGTCTCGACGACGCGGCCCTCCGCCGTGAGGTCGAGCAGCAGCCCCATGATCTCCGCCCCCGAGATGCCGTCGACGACGGCGTGATGGATCTTCGTCAGCAGCGCGACGTGGCCGGACTGCAGGCCGCTGATGAGGTACAGCTCCCAGAGCGGATGCGCGCGGTCCAGCGGGCGCGAGACGATCCGCGCGACCTGGTCGGCGAGCTGCGCGTCGGTGCCCGGCGCGGCGAGCCCGAGCTCGCGCACGTGGAAGTTCAGGTCGAAGTCCTCGTCGTCGATCCAGTACGGGTAGTCCAGGCCGAACGGCACCTCGCGCAGGCGCCAGCGCAGCGGCGGCAGCAGCGGCAGGCGCTCGGTGATGAGCGCCTCGACGTCGACGACGGTCAGCGTGCCGCTCGCCGTCGTCGACGGGTCGAGGATCGCGACGCTCGCGACGTGACCGGACTGGCGGCGCGTCTCGAGGGCGAGGAACTGGGCGTCGAGGCTCGTGAGCTGGCGCATCGCGCCGAACTGTAGTCCGGCGCCCGCCCGCGGCGCGCGGCGACGGTCAGCCGACGGGGACGCGCGGCCGGCCGTTGGAGGGCCCGCTGCCGGCGGCGCGGCCGCGCGGCGTCGCGCCGCGCCCGCGGGGCTCGCGCGGCGCCACGCTGCGCCCGGCCGCCGCCGCGAGCTGCTCGAGCTGCTCGCGCAGCAGCGCCGGCAGCTCGTGCACCTCGGGCAGCGTGTCGGGATCGGCGTAGCAGCCGAAGAACAGCTCCTGGCGGTAGCGCACCATCCCGATCGCGAGCGCGTGGCCCTGGGCGATCGGTACGACCGAGTAGACCTCCTCGAGCTCGCAGCCGAGCATGTACAGCGCGCCGCGCGGGGCGGGCGACTGCGAGACGGTGAGGTTGAACTGGCGCGGCGTGGCGAGCGCCCGCGCGATCGGGGTGCGCAGCGGCGCCGGCACGAGCCCGAGCGACTCGACGAACGTCTGCGTCGCCTCGGGGCGGTCGGTGTGCTTGAGGCGCTCGGTCTGCTCGCGCACGAACGCCAGGCGCTGCCCGACGGTCGGCAGGTGGATCGGAAGCGGCATGTAGACCATCGCGATGCGGTTGCCGGCCTCGTCGTCGCCGAGCCTGCGCATGCTGACGGGGACCATCGTCTTCAGCGGCTCGCCGGGCTCGCGGCCGCCGCCCAGCGCGAGGCTGCGCAGCGCGCCGGCGACCGCCGTGAGGCCGACGTCGTTGAGGGTGCCGCCGCCGCCCCGCGCCGCCCGCAGCAGCTCGCGCGGCGCGTGGTAGCCGACGAGCGTGCGGCGCGAGCCGATGCGGTCGTTCAGGCGCGACGCGGGCGCCGCCGGCAGCACGTCCTCGGCGATCGCCGTCGCCAGGCGCCGCGCGCCGCGCGCCGCCGCGGCGAGGCTGCTGCGCGGCCGGGTGACGGCGCCCGTGCCGGCGCGCAGCGCGCCCGCACCGTCGCGCAGCGCGCCGAGCGTCGCGTCCAGCGCCCAGGCGGCGGGCCCGCCGCGGCGCTGCGGGCGCCAGCGGACCGGGACCGCGGTTTGCGTCTCGGGCCGCGCGTCGACGAAGAGGCTCGTGATCTGCAGCGCGGCGATGCCGTCGACGAGCGCGTGGTGGATCTTGCCGACCATCCCGATCCGGCCGTCGTGCAGGCGCGGGACGAGGAAGATCTGCCACAGCGGCCGCGAGCGGTCCAGCGGCGTCGACAGGACGGCCGCGCGCAGCGCCTGGAACGTCTCGTCGCTGACGGCGTCCTCGGGCGGGGTGAGCGCGACGATGTGGGCGGCGATGTCGAAGCCGTCGTCGTCCACCCAGCGCGGCTCGGACAGGCCCAGCGGCGCCGCGTCCAGCCGCCAGCGACACCACGGCACCCGGTGCAGCCGGCCGGCGGCCAGCTCGCGCAGCGCCTCGACGGTCGGTCGCCGGGCGCCCTCGCCCGGCTCGGCGAACACGGCGCTCCACCCGACGTGCATGTGCGACTGCTGCGTCTCGAGTCGCAGAAACGATCCGTCGAGCGCCGACAGGCGCCGGCTGGACTGGGCGGGGCTCATGCGTCTCCTCCTCGTCCGGCCGTCGCGAGGACGGCCGCTCGGTTGGCGTGGGTGCCGAGGCGGCCGGCGCCGGCGGGCGCGACGACGGGCAGCGGCGGGCGCGCGCGCCGCGAGCGGCCCAGCGCGCGCAGCTCGTCGTCGATCAGGCCCGGCAGGCGGCGGGCCTGCGGCAGGGCGTCGGGATCGGAGTACAGGCCGATGTGCAGGTGGCCGTGGTAGGCGAGCATGCCGACCGAGAGCGACTGGCCGGCCGCCATCGGGATGACCGGGTAGATCTCCTCGATCGGCGCCCCGTGCATGAACAGCGCGCCGCGCGGTCCCGGCACGCTCGAGATCGTGAGGTTGAAGCGCCGCGGCGTGGCGGCGCGCAGGACGGGGGCGCGCAGCGCGCTGGGCAGCAGGCCGAGCCCGGCGATGAGCGACTGCGCGCCCTCCGAGCGCGCGCTGCGCTTCAGTCGCGCCGTCTGCCGGGTGACGTCCTCCAGGCGCGCCCCCGGCGACGCGAGCTGCAGGGGCAGCCAGACCGACGTCATCGACACGCGGTTGCCGAGCGTGCCGTACTCGTGCGCGCGCCGCACGTTGACGGGGACGAGCGCCTTGAGCGGCTCGGCGCGCAGCCCGTGCTCGCGGGCGAGCGCGCGCAGCGCGCCGGCGAGCGCGGCGAGGCCGGCGTCGTTGCGCGTCGACGGGGTGGCGCGGGTGATCTCGCCGAGCAGGTCGAGCGGTACGCGGTGCTCGGTCAGGGTGCGGCGCGGGCCCAGCGGGCCGTTGAGCTGGGAGCCCGGCGCGCTCGGCAGCAGGTCCTCGGCCAGCGCCTGCGCCATCCGGCCGGCGTCGCGCAGCGCGCCGCGCGCCGCGCTGCGGGGGTGCTCGCAGGCTCGCGCGACGTCGCGCGCGGCGCGCGAGGTCAGCCCGGCGCCGTGCACGAGCGGTTCGAGCGCGCGCTGCAGCGTGCTCGGCCCGCGCGCGGGGTGCCAGGCGGCTGGCGCGCCGTCCTCGCGGCCCTCGACGTCGAGCGTCAGCATCGCGACCTGCAGGGCCGCCGCGCCGTCGGCCATCGCGTGGTGCACGCGCCCGACGATCGCGATCCGCCCGTCGCTGAGCCGCGGGTGCAGCGCGATCTGCCAGAGCGGGCGCGAGCGGTCCAGCGGCGCCGACAGCAGCGTGTCGCGCAGCGCGGCGAAGCTCGCCGGGGAGACCGCGCTCGACGGGTCGCCGAGCGCGACGACGTGGCGGCGCAGGTCGAAGTCGGGGTCGTCGACCCAGCGCGGCTCGCCGAGCCCGAGCGGCGCGGGAAGCAGGCGCTGGCGGCAGCGCGGCACCCACTCCAGGCGCGCGGCGACGCGCTCGCGCAGCATCTCGATCGTCGGTCTCGGACGGCCGGCTCCGGGCGCGAGGATGGCGCTCCAGGCGACGTGCATGTGCGCGCTTGGCGACTCGAGCTGCAGAAACGACGCGTCGATCGCAGACAGCCGCTCGCCGTGGCCGTGACCGGACATTGCCGACGAATCTACCCCTGAGATCTGCGGCCATGCCCTCCGAAACGCAATCTTCACGCGACATTTAGGTGAACGTGGGGTGAACGCGCGCGGCGCCGTCTGCAACCCTCTGGGCGTGCCCGCGGCCGCCACCGACGCCACCGCCCTCGTCGACCTCGAGCGCGTGCCGCTGGGCCTGCCGAGCGGCCTGCAGCTGCGCTGGCTCGGCGTGTCGGGCTACCGGATCACCTACGAGGGAGCCTCCCTGTTCGTCGACCCCTACGTCTCGCGCGTGCCGCTGCGCTCGTTCGTGCTCGGCCGCCTCGCCGTGCCCGATCCGGCGCTCGTCGAGCGCTACGTGACGGCGCCCGGACCGGTCGCCGGCGTGCTCGTCGGCCACACGCACTTCGACCACGCGATCGACGCGCCGGCGATCGCGCGGCGCTTCGGGGCCAAGGCCTACGGCTCGGCCTCGCTGGCCCGCCTCATGCGCCTGCACGGCCTCGGCGACCTCGCCGTGCAGGCGGTCGCGCACGAGCCCTACGAGCTGGGGCCCTTCGTCGTGCGCTTCGTGCCCAGCCGCCACTCCAAGCTGCTCCTCGGGCGCAGGGTGCCGATGGACGGCGAGCTGACCTGCGATCACCTGCACGCGCTGAGCCCGCGCGCCTACCGCTGCGGGCAGGTCTTCGGGATCCGCATCGACGTCGCGGGCGTCAGCCTCTACCACCAGGGCTCGGCCGACCTCGACGACGAGCAGCTGCGCGAGGGTCCCGTCGACGTCTTCCTCGCGGGCGTCGCGGGGCGCGGCTTCACGCCGCGGTACTGGGAGCGGATCCTGCCGCGGCTGGATCCGCGCGTCGTCGTGCCCACGCACTACGACGACTTCTTCGCGCCGCTCGGGCGCGAGCTGGGCTTCGTGCGGCGCGTGCGGCTGGCCGACGTCCCCGGCGAGGTCGCGGCGGTGTCGGGCTCGGCGCGGGTGGCGGCGCTGGCGCGCATCGACGCCGTCTGACGGGCCCTCGACGACACCGGGGCCGGAGGCTCGCGCCGCCCGGCCCCGGAGCTGTCGAACGGCTGGACCTACTAGGACTTCGTGATGCCCATGCGCTCCAGGGCAGCGGCCGCGTGGGGCGACAGCTGGCCGGTGATCGGCACCTTCGTGGCGAATCCGGACGGCCATGCGATCGGGGCGTGCTGCCCCAGGGTCGCGTACCCACCGGCGGGCGGGCCCGACGGCCCGTCCGGGGCGAAGTACAACTCGACATCAGCTCCAAAAGACTGTGCAAGCACCTGGAAATCCCTCCGTAGTCGAAGCGGACGATCCGCAATAAACCATGTACGCGGTCCGAGCCCTCCCCCTGGAAGGAGCGAACCGCTGTTGAGGTCTGCCGAGCCGCTGGGAGGCGTCCGGTAGACCGGGGGTCCGTAACCCCCGTCAAGCGCGCCACGATACAAAAGATCGCGGTGCCTCACAATGGCTCGGGGCCAAAGTCGCGTCCACATCGTCACGATCGGCACATCGAGAAACCTCGATCCATTTGTGCGGCCTGCAACGAGCGTCCCGGCCGGTGGCCCGACCCCCCCGACCTGCCGCGATGTCCCCCCCACCCGGGGGGAGCTCCTGGTCTCTGCAGCGCGGCGCGCAACGGTGTGGCTGTGCTCGGCTTTCTTCAGACCACCGTCCTGCTCCCCGGACAGGGCAGCCAGACAACGGCCCTGCGAGCCCACGCGGCCGCGGCGCGCCGCGACCCGATCGCGCTCGCCGACACCCCCGACGGCTTCCCGCCGAAGGACGTCAGTGCACCCGCCTGAGCTCGCGGCGACACCCGCTCGCGTCGCGCCGCGCCTGCGCTCGGGGCCGCGCACCGCCGCCATCACGGGCGTCGGCCGCGCGCTGCCGGCGAGCGTCGTCGAGAACGGGCCGATCGCCGAGCGCATCGGCGTCGACCCGGCCTGGATCACGAAGCGCACCGGGATCTCCGCGCGCCGCCACGCCGCCGCGTCCGAGAGCCTGTCGGACCTCGCGGCCGCGGCGGGCCGGCGCGCGCTCGCCGCCGCCGCCGTCGAGCCGGCGTCCGTCGACGCGGTGCTCGTCGCGACGTCCTCGGCGGACGACATCGTGCCGCAGGCCGCGCCGCTCGTCGCCGGGGCGCTCGGCGCCGACCGCGCGATGGCCTGGGACGTCGGCCTGGCCTGCACCGGCTTCATCGCCGCCCTGCAGCAGGGCGCCGCGCTCATCGAGAGCGGCCGCGCGACCACGGTGCTGATCATCGGCGCCGACGTGCTCGCGCGCTACACCGACCCCGACGACCGTCAGACCGCCGCGCTGTTCGGCGACGGCGCCGCCGCGGCGGTGCTGGCGCCGGGCGGCCGCGCGACGATCGGTCCGATCGTGCTCGGCGCCGACGCCCAGCGCGACGTGCTCTTCATCGACCGCACCGACAGGGTCGTGCGGATGGACGGCCGCCACGTCTACCAGCAGGCGGTCGACCACATGGAGCGCGCGTGTCGCTCCCTGCTCGAGCGCGCCGAGCTCGACGTCGCCGACGTCGACCTCGTCATCGCCCACCAGGCCAACGGCCGGATCATCAACGCGGTGCGCGAGCGCTTCGGCCTGGAGCCCGAGCGCGTCGCCGACTACGTCGCCGGCCTCGGCAACACCTCGGCGGCCTCGATCCCGCTCGCGCTCTCGCTCGCCGAGGACGAGGGCCGCCTGCCGGGTGCCGGCGGCCGCGTCCTGCTGACGGCCTTCGGCGCCGGCTTCTCGTGGGGCGCCGCGCTGCTGACCTACGCCAAGGAGACCGCATGAGCACCGCGATCACGAACTCGCAGCGCACCGACGGCGCGCGCCAGCGCGCCGAGGGCCGGCGCCCCGACGGCGCCGTCGTCCTGGTCACCGGCGCGTCGAAGGGGATCGGCGCGGCGATCGCCCGCGCGCTCGCCGCCGACGGCTGGGCCGTCGCGGCGGGCTATCGCTCCGACGCCGGCGGCGCCGCCGCGACCGTCGACGCCATCGTGCAGGAGGGCGGCTGCGCCGCGGCGATCGGCGGCGACGTCTGCGACCCGGCCGCGATGCGCGAGGTCCTCGCGCAGGCGCAGGAGCGCCTCGGGCCCGTGCTCGGCCTCGTCAACAACGCCGGCGTGCGGGCCGACGGCCTCGCGCTGCAGACCGGCGACGACCGCTGGGACCGCGTCATCGAGACGAACCTCAGCGCCGCGTTCCGGCTCTCGCGCGCGCTCGTGCGGCCGATGATGAAGGCCCGCTACGGGCGGATCGTCAACATCGCGTCCGTCGTCGGGCCGCGTGCCAACGCCGGTCAGGTCAACTACGCCGCCGCGAAGGCCGGGCTGATCGCCATGACGAAGACGCTCGGGGTCGAGATCGCCCGCAAGGGCGTCACCGTCAACGCCGTCGCGCCGGGCTTCATCGAGACCGAGATGACGGCCGACCTCCCGCGCGAGCTGCTCGACGCGGTTGCGGCGCGGCGTCCCGGAACGCCCGACGAGGTCGCCGCCGCGGTCCGCTTCCTGGCCTCCGACGCGGCGTCGTACGTGACGGCGACGACCCTCTTCGTCGACGGCGGCATGAGCGCCTGAGCGACCGCCGCGGCGCCGCGCCGGAGCTCGCGTCACCGCCGGCGCCGGCGAGCCGCCGGCCGCGGGCGGGCCGGCGCCGCGAGCAAGCTGCCGCACGGCAGCTACCCGGGCCCGCAGCGGCGCGCCGTTTACGATCAGGCGCGAACACGGGACCTGCGGGGCCGCGGCGCCGTCGCGATAGCGACGTCCGCGGCCGCGACACCGGCTGCCGGACGGCCCCCGTGGTCGTCGTCGGCTGACGGCCGCGGGCCGTTCCCCAGGCCCGCCGGCGCGGAACTCGTACATTTGGCCACGCGGCCGGTTCGGCGCTTACGCCGGGCATACTGGAGTGATCGCATGCCATATGTCGCGTCCGATCTCGTGAGCCCCCGGGTCGGCGATCTCGCGCCGATCACCGCGGGACCGTCATCGAAGCACGAAGGCGCCCCATGGCGGTGACGGATGGCCGGGTCTCCCTGGAGGCGCTGCTCGAGCGACTCCCCGCGCCCGTCGCGTACTGGGATCGCGACCTGCGCAACCGCGCCGCCAACGCGGCGTGCTGCACGTCCCTCGGCCGGACCGCCGCCGAGCTGACCGGGATGCACCTCGAGGAGGTGCTGGGGGCGGAGCTCTACGCGCGCAGTCTGCCGTCGCTGCGCGCGCTTTTGGCGGGCGAGCCGCAGCTCTTCAACCGCGACAGCCGCTTGCCGTCGGGCGAGTGGCGCTCCGTGCAGATCGCCTGCACGCCGGACGTCGTCGACGGCGCGGTGGCGGGGTTCTTCGCCGTCGGCGTCGACGTCACGGAGCACCGGCGGTCCGAGATCGCGCCGGGGATCTCCGAGGAGCGCTACCGCACGCTCGTGGAGCAGCTGCCGCGGTCCTCGGTGACCGTGGTGGGTTCGGACCTGAAGCTGCGCCTGGTCGGCGGGGCCGTCGTTCGCGACCTCGGGCTGGAGGCCGACGCGGTGGTCGGCCGCAGGGTCAGGGAGGCGGCCGGCGGCGGAGCGTTCGGGGACTCGATCGAGCGGCTGTACGCCCGTGCGCTGGCGGGCGAGTCGGTCCGCGCCGAGGTCGTCTGGCCGGCCACCGGCGGCAGCTACAGCGTGGACATCGCACCCCTGCGAACCCCGTCGGGGGAGATCGAGGCGCTGGCGATCGCCGAGGACGTCACCGAACGCCGCGCCGCGGAGGCCCAGCTGCGCCTGCAGAGCCAGATCACCGAGCACATGGCCGAGGGCACGCTGCTGGTCGGCGCCGCGGACCTCGTGATCGTGCACGCCAACGCCCCGGCGGAGGCGATGTTCGGCTACGGCCGCGGGGAGCTCGCGGGCGCGCCGGTCAGCGTGCTCAACGCACCCGACGGGGAGACGCCCGAGCAGCTCGCGCGAGCGGTCGCCGACGGCGTCGAGGCGGGCGCCGGCTCGTGGGCGGGCGAGATCCTCAGCGCGCGCAAGGACGGTACGACGTTCTGGCGGCGCAGCGCGGTCTCGCGCTTCGAGCATCCCCAGCACGGCACGCTGCTGGTGTCCGTCATCTCAGACGTCACCGAGCGTCGCGAGCGCGACGCCGAGGAGCGGGCGCTCGCGCAGATCGCCACGCTCGTCGCGAGCAATCCGCCACCGGCGGAGGTGTTCGCCGCGGTCGCCGAGCAGGCCGCGACGCTGCTCGACGCGCCGCTCGGCGCGGTCACGCGGTTCGACGCCGCGCACGGCACGGGGGAGCTGATCTGCCTGTGGTCCGCCGACGGCGATGGCGCCGACCACGGCGACGTGAGCTTCGCGCTCGACGGCGCGACGGCGGCGGCGCGGGTCTTTCGCAGCGGCCGGGTCGAACGTCTGCAATGCGCTGAGCTGAGGTCCCCCGACCCTGCGGTGGAGTTCATCGAGAGGACCGGGACGTCCGCCGCGATCGCGGCGCCGATCATGGTCGGGGGGTCGCCCTGGGGGGCGGTCGTCGCGGCGTTTCAGGGTCGGCCCATCCCGCCGAAGGCCGAGCAGCGGATCGCGCGCTTCGCGCCGCTCGTCGCGCTTGCGATCGCCAACGCCGACGCCTGGAGCATGCTCGCCCGCCAGGCGTCGACGGACTCGCTGACCGGCATCGCCAACCACGGCACCTTCCGGATCGGGCTTCGTGTCGAGCTCGAGCGCGCGCGCCGCTACGGGCGCGACCTCAGCCTCGTGCTCATCGACCTCGACCACTTCAAGGGCGTCAACGACCGCGGCGGTCACCAGACCGGAGATCGGGTGCTCACCGAGGTCGCTCGCCGCCTGAGCACGCAGGCGCGCAGCGGCGAGCTCGTCGCGCGGATCGGCGGAGAGGAGTTCGCCTGGCTGCTGCCCGAGACGACCGATCGGGGTGCCCGCGCCGCCGCGGAGCGCATCCGCGTCGCGATCGAGAGCGAGCCGTTTCAGGGCGCGGGTACCGTGACGGCGTCGGTCGGGGTGTGCTGCAGCCGACACTGCCGTGACGGCGACGAGCTGCTTCGCTGCGCCGACGACGCGCTGTACTGGGCCAAGGATCGCGGTCGCAACCTGACCTGCGTGTACTCCGAGAGCGCACGCGGGTCGCGTGCCCATCAGCAGCGCAGGACCGAGGGCTTTCAGACGATGGCCGGCGTGCGCGGCCTGGCGCGCGCGATCGACGCCAAGGACGAATCGACGCAGCGACACTCCGAGCGCGTCGCCGATCTTGCCGAGCACCTCGGCGCGGAGCTGGGCTGGACGACGAAGCGAGCGCGGCTGCTGCACACCTGCGGGCTGCTGCACGACGTCGGCAAGATCGGCATCCCGGACGAGGTCCTGCTCAAGACGTCGGAGCTGACCACGGCGGAGTACGAGCAGATCAAGCGCCACGCCGTGCTGTCGGCGCAGATCGCCGCCGAGGTGCTCGAGGACGAGCAGGTCCGTTGGATCCGGGGCCATCACGAGCGCTGGGACGGCCGTGGCTATCCCGACGGGCTGTCGGCGGGGCAGATCCCCGACGGCGCGCAGCTGCTAGCGCTCGCCGACGCCTGGGATGTCATGACCGAGAACCGCACCTACAAGGAGATCAAGACCCGCGCCGACGCCCTCGCCGAATGCCGCGGCGAGCGCGGACGCCAGTTCGCACCGACCGCCGTCGACGCGCTCGCGCAGCTTGCCGCGCACGGCTACCCCGCGCTCGTCGGCGCGGCCGCCGCCGCGCGCTGAGCGTCCGCTGCGGGCGACCGCGCTCGATCGCGCCGTGCCCGGGTAGCCAGCCTCACATGGAGATCGGACTCCTCGCCGCCGTCCTGCTCGTCGCCGCCAATGCGTTCTTCGTCGGCGCGGAGTTCTCGATCACGCGCCTGCGCCCGACGCAGGTCGAGGACTTCCTGCGCCAGGGGCGCCCCGGCGCGCGGTCGGCGCGCCACGCCGTCGACCACATCGACGCCTACCTGTCGGCGACGCAGCTGGGCATCACGATCGCGTCGCTCGGCCTCGGCGCGGTCGGCGAGCCCGCCTTCCACGACCTGCTCGTCCCGCTGCTCGGGGAGGGCGCGTCGGTCGCCGGCTTCGGGGTCGCGTCGCTGCTGGCCTTCTCGATCATCACGGTCGCGCACGTCGTCCTCGGCGAGCTCGCGCCCAAGAGCGCCGCGATCTCGCGCACAGCGTCGCTGGCGCTGCTGCTCTGCCCCCCGATGCGGATCTTCTACCTGGCGAGCAGGCCGCTCGTCGACGCGTTCAACGGCATGGGCAACCTCGTGCTCAAGCCGTTCGGGATCCCGCCCGTGTCGGAGTCCTCCACCACGCCGCACTCCGAGGACGAGCTGCGCCAGCTCATGCGCGACAGCCGCGACGGCGGGCTGATCGAGGCCCAGGAGAGCCGCATCTCCGAGAGCGCGCTCGTCTTCGGCGACCTGCGCGCACGCCAGGTCATGCGGTCGCGCGGCGAGATCGACGTCGTCACGACGCAGGACGATCGCGAGGCGGTCGTCGCGCAGGTGACGAAGACCGGCCGCACGCGGCTGCCGCTCGTCGATCCGCAGCTCGGCCTCGACGCGGCGCTCGGGGTCATCAACGCCAAGGACCTGCTCGGCCTGGCGCTCGAGCACGACGGGTCGAGCCTGCGCGAGCTCGCCCGGCCGCTGCCGCGCGTGCCCGAGGGCATGCGGATCGACGAGCTGCTGCGGACGATGCGCCGCGAGCGCCGCCATGTCGCGCTCGTCGCCGACGAGCACGGGACCGTCACCGGGCTCATCACGCTCGAGGACGTCATCGAGGAGCTCGTCGGCGAGATCGACGACGAGTTCGATCCCGAGACCGAGCGGCTGCTGTGGCGCGACGACGACATCGTCCGCGTCGACGCCACCGCGCCGCTGCGCCTCCTCGAACGCGAGTTCGGGATCGAGCTGCGGGTGCCGCACGAGGCGACGGTCAGCGGGCTGCTCATCGAGCGCGCCGGACGCGTGCCGAACGAAGGCGAGACCGTCCGCGCCGGCGAGCTCGAGATCGAGGTCGTCGCGCGCGACGACGAGCGCGTCGCGGAGGTCGTCGTGCGTCGCGCGCCGCAGGGCGATGGCGCCGGGCGTACCGGCGGGTAGCGCCGCCGCGGCCGGCGGTTTGGTGCTCAGGTCACGCGGACGGGGGTGCCGACCGGCATGAGCCGCGCCAGCCGGCGGATCGCGCCGTTGTCGACCCGGATGCAGCCCTTCGACGGCCGGCCGGGCAGCAGCTCGGGACGGTTCGTGCCGTGGATGCCGACGACGCCGCCGCCGGGCCAGTCGCTGAGGCTCGAGTACGCCGACGTGCCGAAGGCCCACGGCCCGTAGGCCGCGTTCGGGTCCCCGGGCTTGAGCCGCGTCCGTATCCAGAAGCGTCCGGTCGGCGTCGGCGTCTGCGCGGCGCCGATGCCGATCGGGGCCGACCAAACCTCGCGCCCGTCGTCATACAGCGTCGCCCGCAGCGTCCCGCGGTCGACGGCCAGCATCGTCGTGACGGTGACGAGCGGGCCGAGCTGCTCGCGCCGCACCCAGCCGGTGCGCCCGTTCGGTCGCCCCGGCAGGCGGATGTGCAGCCACGCCTGCTGCGCCGCGTCCGTGCGCCGCGAGAGGACGAGGTAGGTCTCCAGCGGGCCGTCCTCGGTCTCCAGGCGCAGCCGGGCGATCGGCCGCGCGGCGGTCTGCGGCCGCGCTCGCACCGCCCCGGGCGACACGGCGTTGGCGTAGCGCGTCGTGCGCCGCTCGTCGGAGAGGCGCACGAGCTTCGATGGCCGTGGCTCGGGTCCGGCGGCGGCGCCGTCGGGCGCGACCGCGCGCTGCGCCGCGCCCGCGCCGCAGCCCGCGGCAGCGAGGGCGCCGGCGACGGCGGTCGCGAGCAGCGGCGCGCGACCGCTCATCTCAGCCCGTGAAGCGCGGCGTTGCCGCCTTGCGCGAGCAGCGCTTGTAGACCAGGCGCAGCGTCGCGTCGCGCTCCGTGCTGGCATCGGTGTACGTGACGTCGGCGTGCAGGCGGTGCACGCCCAGGTCCTGACCTGCCGGGTCGACGCGGTACGAGGCCTGCGTGCCGCCGTCCGTCGCCTCCGCCGTGCGGCTGCGGCGGCCGTTGACGCTGAACGTGACGCGCGCGATCTCCTCGCCGGTCACGCGGACGCGAAACGGTCCCTTGACGCACTGGGTGGGGCCGCTCAGGTCGGCGCTTGCGGCGGGGCTCGTGTCCGCCGTCGAGATCGGGACCTCGTCGTCGTCCTTGGTGAAGTGCCCGGTGTCGGGGAGCAGGACGAACAGCGCGAGGATGACGAGCATTGCGAGACCGGCCAGCAGCGCGAGAATCAGGCGCCAGGGTTGCATGGGGAAACCGGCTTCCTAGTCGTGATGTCGGGGGGATCCGCTCGTCCGGAACCTACCGCGCCTTCGATCCGCAGGCCAGCCAATCCGTCGACGGTGAACCGTCCCGTCGTCGGGCTGACGAATGATTCATGTCACGCCGCGGGCCCGAGCTGCGGCTCGGGCTGTGCCGCGGCGCCGGGCGCCGGCTCCTTGAGCTCGATGAACAGCACGTGCGTGTCGGTGGTGCCGATGTTCTCGCCGTGGTGACACTGGGCGCCGAGCCAGCCCGTCGCGCCGGCCTGGATCTGCACGTCGCGCTGCTGCTCGCCATGGACGAGCCGGCGCTCGAAGGAGCTCAGCGTGTACATGACGCTGTCGGGGTGCGAGTGCGGCGAGGTGCGATCGCCCGGCGCGTCCTTGTACTCGAGCACGCGGACGCGCGCGTTCTCGAAGACGACCTTGTACTTGTCGGGATCGGTGACCGTGGGGTCTTGGCTCATTGCGACGCGACCCTACCGCGTCTCTGGGCTCCTCGATCGCCGTCCGCACGCGGCCCCGAGCGGCGCGGCGTGCCGCGGCGCCGCGCCTACGGCGCGGGATCCTGCGGCGTCTGGAACGCTCCCCCGTCGATGAGCTCGATGCGGTAGCCGTCGGGATCGGCGACGAACGCGATGAGCGGCAGGTCATCGCGCCCACCGGGGTGAAACGGCGGCTTCTCGGGCTCGACGCCGAGCGGCTCGAGCGAGCCGAGCGTCGCCTCGATGTCGTCGACGGTGAGCGCGATGTGGTTGTAGCCGGTACCGAGGTCGTAGGGCTCGTCATGTCCGACGTTGACCGTCAGCTCGAGCGTGTCGCCCTGGCCCGGCAGGCCCATGTAGAGGTTGTACGCCGTCTGGAAGTTCAGGCGTCCGCGCGGCTCGTAGCCGAGCGCCTCGTAGAAGCGCTGTGACGCCTCGGGGTCGCGGACGCGGACGCAGGTGTGGACGTAGCCGGTGGCCATGATGCTCCTCCGTGGTCGAGAACTCGGTGGCCTTGCCTGAATGCTTGTACATCAGTTCCCGTCGCGGGCGAATCGAAGCGCCCTGCGGCGGGCGGCAGGGCCCTGCCGCGCGCGCCCTGCCGCCGCGCCCCGGCCTCGGGCCGGGACGCAGCGGCATTTGCATCTAGCGCGACAGCTCGTCGTGATCGGGGTGCAGGCCGCCGCCGCTGCCGCCCGGGCCGGGCGCGTCGTCGGCCCTCGCCGGGCGCTTGAAGTTGCCCTTGCCCTTCACGCCGTTGACGAGCTCCGTGCTCTGGGCGAACGTGAGCACCGCGTGGGCGACCGCGTCGGACATCTGGTCAAGGCCCGTGTCGGAGTTGTTGGCGTACGTGTCGCAGGCCTGGTGGTAGCAGGGGTCGTATGCCGTGCCGGCCGTCCCGCCGTACGTCGCCGCCTGGGCCGCGGACTTGATGCCCTCGGCGCCGGTGAACAGGCCACCGGCGGGGATGTTCGCGGCGATGAACGGCCCGTAGTCCGAGCGGCCGGTGAACGCCGTCGGCTCCGCGGCGAGCTTCGCGACCTTCGCGAAGTACCCGTTGAAGACCGACTCGATGGCACCGGAGCCCTGCGAGCAGCGCTCCTCGCAGCCCGCGAGGTTGGCGGGCGTGGCGGCGCCGGTCGAGTTGTCGCCGTCGTACACGAAGCGCACGAAGTTCGGCGAGCCGACCATGTCGAAGTTCAGGTACAGCGCGATCCGCTGACCCTCCTCGTCGCTGAGCGACTGGACGTACTCCGTCGAGCCGATGAGCCCGGACTCCTCGGCGCTCCACCACGCGAAGCGGACCTTGTTGCGCGGCTTGACCTTCTGCATCTGGATCGCCGTCTCGAGGATCGCGGCCGAGCCCGAGCCGTTGTCGTTGATGCCGGGGCCGTCGTGGACGGAGTCCAGGTGCCCGCCCGCCATGACGACGTTGTTCGGATCGCCGTCCTTGGTCTCGGCGATGACGTTGAACGTCCGCAGGTCCTGGAGCAGGGTGTCCGTCATGACGCGCATCGTGACCGGGGAGCTCGCCAGCTGCGTGACGAGCGACTGGCCCAGCGCCTGCGTCAGGCCGATCGAGGGGATCGCCGCCAGTCCGGTGGCGCCAAGCGTGCCGTTGAGCAGTCCGGGAACGTTGTTGTAGATGAGGATCGCCGACGCGCCGGCGCTCGCGGCGTTCTCCGTCTTGAGGCGGAACGTGCACGTGCCGCGGCTGACGAGCGCGATGCGGCCCGTCGTGAAGCCGGCGAAGTCGCCGGGGGCGCAGCCGGTGACGACACCCGACGGCTGCTCGAGCTCGGCGGTCACGGTGCCGCTGCCCGAGTAGCTCATGATCTTGAAGTCGTCGTCTTCGCCGTACGTCCTCGGCGTCGGCGCGATCTGCTCGAGCTCCGAGGGGACCTTCTCCGAGAAGTACTCGTACGTGAACTCCTGGATCGTCGGCGCGTAGCCGGCGTCGCGCAGCTTGCTGACGACGTACCGCGCGGATGCGTCATGTCCGGCCATGCCCGCGAAGCGGTTGCCGCCGGACATGTCCGCGATGCCCTGCCAGGCCCTCTGGTGCGCACGCACCCCCTCGAGCGTGACCGCATTTCGCAGCTTCTGCGAGGTGTTGTTGTTCGGCGCGGCCTGCGCCGATGTCGTTCCGACGAGCGCGCAGGCAGTGGCCAGCACTGCCGCACGTGCGATCGCGTTGTGCATTCGCGAGGTCCCCTTTCAACTGTGGTCGCGCCGGCACCAAGCCTGCGCTTCTCCCGTGCGCGATGTATTGCTCCGCACCCTAGCGCAGGTCCGAACGCAGCCGTCTATCTACAGGACGGGTGCGGCGAGGGCGCGGCGTTCGGCGGCTACCCCCGCTGCGATCGAGCGCCCGGCGCCGCGCCGCGCCCGTCCGCCGGGGCCCGCCGTCGTCGCGGCCGTGCCCGCGCGACGCCGCCCGCGAGCGCGTTCCGCGCAGCAGGTCGTCGATCCGGCGGCCGGGCAGGGCGAGCTTCTCGGTGTAGCAGAACCCGAGGCTGAAGCACGCAAGCCCGGTCGCCGTCGTGAAGCGGGGATCGCCGGCAGCTCAGCGCGGCGCGCAAGGTGCGATGCCTCGTCTCTGCCCCAGGTGAGTGCGGTCCGTGTCAGCGACGCCGGCGGGTGTCAAGAACTCCGGCATCGCCGGATGACACAGTGAAGCAGCAGCTCCCGGGGTTGACACGTGACCATCGGGTCACGTATGGTGCCGGCCATGGACGCGGTGTTCAGGGCGCTTGCCGATCCCACCCGGCGCAGCCTGCTCGACGAGCTGTTCGAGCGCGACGGCCAGTCGCTGAGCTCGCTCGAGCGGCGGCTGCCGATGACGCGCTTCGGCGTCATGAAGCACCTCAGGCTGCTCGAGGAGGCCGGGCTCGTCACGACCAGGCGGCGCGGTCGCGAGAAGCTGCACTTCCTCAACCCCGTCCCGATCCGGCTCGTCCACGACCGCTGGGTGAGCAAGTACGCCGAGCCATGGGCGGCGACGCTCAGCGGGCTGAAGCAGGCACTCGAGGAGGACACGATGGAGAAGGTGTTCGAGATCTACATCAAGACCACGCCGCAGCGCCTCTGGGAGGCGCTCACCGACGGCGAGCTGCGCAGGCGCTACAGCTTCGGCGTCGGGATCAGCTCGGACTGGACGGCCGGCTCGAGCTATGCCGCGTCGACGCCGAGCGGCTTCGACATCGCCTCCGGCGAGAACCTCGAGGTCGATCCGCCCCGCCGCCTCGTCCAGAGCTTCGACGCGCTGTGGAGCGACGACGTCAGGCAGGAGGGAACGTCGCGCGTCACGTACGAGATCGAGCCGGTCGGCGACTCCTGCCGGCTCACGGTCACGCACGACGAGCTGCGCGACGGCGCGCACGACGAGCTGTACGGCGGCTGGCCGCAGATCCTGTCCGGCCTCAAGACGCTGCTGGAGACGGGCGAGGACCTGACGACGCCGGGATCGCTCATGTACGCCGAGGCGGCCGCGGGACCGCCGGCCGGCGGGTCCGGGGTGACCGGCTGACCGGCTGACCGCGACCGTGACGATGGCGCGACCCGGGGTATGAGGGTCGCAGGGCGGCTGCGCGGACGGGCCGCCGAACCCCCGAAAGGAGCTGAGATGAACGAGAGGACCTGCGATCACCCGGGATGCACCTGCGCAGCTCGCGCGGACGGCTTCTGCTCGGACTACTGCGCCGAGCACCATGACGACGTGGCGGCCGGCTCGGCCCCCGAATGCCACTGCGGACACGGGGAATGCGTCGCCGACACGGCTGCGGGCCCGCCCGCGTAGGGGCTTGGCTGCCGGCGTCGCGAGGCGCCGGCTGGCTGCCGGCGCCGCGAGGCGCCGGCGTCCGGTGTCGAGCCGCCGCCGGGCTGTGTCGAGTCGCCCGCGTCCCGCTGCGAGCCGGTCGCCGCCGTGCGTCAGCGCCGCTGCAGGATCGCGAGCAGGTACGGGCTTGCGACGCCCGCAGCACCCGCCCGCATCCCGCCGTCGCGCAGGGACGCGATCGCCGCCGCGCGCAGCGGCTCCCACTCGCCCGCCGGCTCGAGCCGCCCGCGCGCGCCGATCCACATCGGGTGCAGGCGCTCCCAGCGGTCCCAGAGCTCCTCGGGGGACGCTGGACGGTGCGCAAGCTGGCGCTCGGTGACGTCGACCGCGCCGTATGGCCCGAGCAGCGTCGCGAGCGCCGCCGGGTCGCCCCAGTCCAGCGCGCGCGAGCCGTCGGGCTCCGGCACGCGGGCGAGCGCCGCGCGCATGAGCGCGACGGCGCCGAACATCGGACCGCGCGGTGGCCAGGACGTCACGACGACGCGGCCGCCGGGGCGCACCACCCTCGCGAGCTCGGCGGCGGCGCTGGCGGCGGGGCGAGCGAAGATCACGCCGAAGACGGAGACCGCCGCATCGAAGCTGCCGTCCTCGAACGGCAGCTCGGCGGCGTCGCCGAGCACGAACTCGGCGTCCGGCACTCGCGCTCGAGCGACGCCGAGCAGGCGCGGCGAGGAGTCCACGCCGCTGACGAGCGCCGCAGCCCGGCGCGCTGCGAGCGCCGCGTTGCCCGTGCCGCACGCCACGTCGAGCACGCGCTGGCCGGCGACCGTACCCAGCGCCGCGATCGCGACGTCCGCGACCGGCGCGAGCTCCGCCGCCGTGTCCTCGTAGGACCCGACACCCCAAGCGTCCATGAAGGCGAGTATCGCGCGCCGCGGCGGCGGGCGCTCGAGCGCAGGTTCGCAAGGCGGGATGCCGACCCGGTCGGCAGCACCGCCGCTGATCCCGGGGCCTTGGCGGCGCGCACCGCCCGCTGCGAAGATGACCTTCTCGAGCCTCGCACGAGACCCGGTTCCGCTTGGCACGTGCTCCCGGGCGTCGCCGAGGAGGAACTCACAGGAGGAAGTCGATGAACGCACCGTCGATCGTTTCCCCGTCGGACTGGGAGATCGCCCGCCGCGATCTGCTCGTCAGGGAGAAGGAGGTGACCCGCGCCCGCGACGCCCTGGCGGCCGCACGCCGGCGCATGCCCAGGATGGACGTGACGAAGAGCTACCGCTTCGACGGACCGGACGGCCCCGCGAGCCTGCTGGACCTGTTCGAAGGGCGCCGTCAGCTCGTCGTCTACCGGTTCTTCTACGAGCCCGGCGTCGCCGGATGGCCCGAGCGGGGCTGCGGCGGCTGCTCGATGCTCGCCGACCAGGTGGCGCACCTCGCGCACCTCAACGCCCGGGACACGACGCTCGCGTTCGTCTCGCGCGCGCCGCAGGATGACATCCGACGCTGGAAGGCGCGGATGGGCTGGGAGATCCCCTGGTACACCGTGACCGACGACTTCGACGTCGACTTCGGCGTCGACGAGTGGCACGGCACGAACGCCTTCCTGCGCGACGGCGACCGCGTGCTGCGGACCTACTTCGTCAACAGTCGCGGCGACGAGGCCATGGGCAGCACGTGGAGCTACCTCGACCTCACCGCGCTCGGACGCCAGGAGACGTGGGAGGACTCGCCGGCGGGCTACCCGCAGACTGCGCCGTACGCCTGGTGGAGCCTCCACGACGAGTACGGCGCCGCCAGCTGATCGGGCTCGTCGCGGGTCGCCGGACCGCCCGCGGGTAGCGCCGGCGGACCCTGCGGCCCCCGGTCGCGCCGTCCGGCGTAGCATCTGCTGCCATGGGCAAGCAATGGTTCCCCGGCGCGAAGCCGCAGAGCGACGAGGTCTACACCGGACCGTGGCGCGACGACGAGGAGGGTCCGGAGTACACCGAGGACAATCCGCCTACCGTGGCCGACTACCTGCGCGCCGCGCGGCAGGCGGCGCGGGAGTTCCGCAAGCTCAAGCCCTGAGCGGCCGTCCGTCGTCGCCGCGCGGCGTGTTCGAAGACGCCGCGCGTCAGATCAGGCGGGATCCTTGAAGCCGATGTGCCAGTGCGTCCCGTCGCAGAACGGCTTGTTCTTCGAGGCGCCGCAGCGACACAGCGTCTGGCGGTTGCGCGGCTCGTAGTCGGCGCCGTCGGAGGACGTCACCTGGATCGCGGCGCGGACGTGGTAGGGGCCGTCGGGCGACGCCTTGATCGCGGGAGCGAGCGTCTCCTCGACCGGCTCGGCGGCGCCGTCGGGCGCGTAGGCGAGCGCTCCGGAGGGGCACATCCGCACGACCTCGGCGACGCGCTCGGCGGGCGTTCCCTCGGGCTGGATCCAGGGCTCGTCGTCGAGCTTCCACACCTCGGGCAGGTGGCCGGTGCACTCGCCGATGTGCGCGCACACGCTGCGGTCGTCATAGACGGTGATGCCCTCGCCCTCGTAGGCGGCGCGGCGGGCGGCGATCGGCCCCGTGTCCGCCGTCTCGGTTCCGTCGAAGCCGTTCTTGGCATGGGTCCCGTCGCAGAACGGCTTGTTCTCCGAGCCGCCGCAGCGACAGAGGAACGCCGGACCGTCCTTGGTGACGCTGTTGCCCTCGGCGTCGATCAGCTCGACCGCCCCGGTGAGCTTGTACGGGCCATGCTCCGTCACCGTGATGGCGCCGGTCTGCGTGCTCGGGTTCATTGCTACCTCCGCCTCCGCTCGTGCTGATCGATGAAACGAGCCTAACGCGCCGCTGGCGCGTGCCCGGTTGGCGCGGGGTCAGCGCGGCTTGCTCTCGTCGTAGCGCTGCAGCCCGTCGTCGGGGATCGGCTCCCACGCGGCCGCGTAGGCGACGAAGGCGCGCCAGCCCGGGCGCACGCCGGGATCGCCGTCGAAGGCGGCCATCCGAATGGTCATCTGCGAGTGGTCGTCGGGGTCGCGGCTGAAGAGGTGCGCGCCGCACTCGCGGCAGAAGCCCTTCTCGAAGCCGCCGTCCGGATGACGCCAGGTCTTGACGAGCTCCTCGCCCCGCAGCAGCCGGAAGGTGCGCCCGTCGATCCTCGCCTGTGCCGACACCGCCGTCCCCGTGCGACGCTGGCAGCGGGTGCAGTGGCAGTACCCGGCCGCGGTGGCGGGTTCGGTCAGCTCGAAGCGCACGCCGCCGCACAGGCAGCCGCCGGTGGTCGAGGGCGGGCTCATGGCGGGCATTGTGGCTGGTCGGTGGTCGCGTCGGCAACGGTTCGACGGGTGTGGGCGCGGGGGCGGTCCTCCGGTCGTCTTGTCATACCTCGCGTCGCGTCCGGTCGATCG
>CAVRMD010000015.1:0-120893 GCA_963722455.1 uncultured Solirubrobacteraceae bacterium | reverse complement strand
CGGTGCGTCGGGCTGCTGCGTCCCGGCGGCCGGCTCGCGTTCATGGAACGCGTCCGCACCGCGGAACTGACGCTGGCCGAATGGCGGCGGCTGACCAGGACTGGGCGTGCCCGACGGTCAGCACCGCGGGCGAGTATCGCGAGCACCTCGCGTCGGCCGGCTTCAGCGTGCGTCATCCTGGATCTGACCCCGACGTTCCGCGAATGGCAGGAGCGCTCCGTCGCGGTGCGCAGGCTCCACCGGGCGGAGATCGTCGGGCTCACCTCGGAGGGGTACTACGCGACCAGCACGCGGCTTGCCGGCTACGAGAACGCCGTGACCAGGGCGGGCAAGCTGGGATACGTGCTCGTCGTCGCGTCGAAGCCGGCAGTCCCCTGATGTGGCCACGCCAGGTCGTCGAGCAGATCTCCCCGCACGAGGCGCACGTACACGAGGTCGTCGAGGTGCTCGACGAGCGCGTACGGCCGAGCAGCCGTACGCCATCGTCCGGCTCGGCGGCTACGGCCGGGCAATGGTCATCGACGGGCGTGTGCAGTCCAGTGAGGCGGACGAGGCGATCTACCACGAGTCGCTCATCATCCCGGCCTACGTCTGCTCGCAGCGACCGGCCAACGTGCTCTGCCTGGGCGGCGCGAACGGCGGCGTGCTGCACCGGCTGTGCGCATTGCCGGGCGTCGAGCGCATGGTGCAGATCGACGTCGACGAGGAGCTGCACCGCACGTCGGTCGACCTGCTGCCGCACATGCACCGGGCCGCGCCCGGCGATCGCCGCTGCGACGTGATGTTCGGTGAACCCCGAGCGATCCTGCGCACCGTTGACGCGCCGTTCGACCTCATCCTGGCCGATCTGCCGGACTGCGTCGACGGCTCGCATACGCCGAGCCTCTTCACCGCGGAGTTTTACGGCGAGCTGCGCGGGCTGCTCGGCGTTGCGGGGACGTTCGCTACCCAGGCCGGGCCCGCCAACCCGCTCGACCCGACCTTCTTCGCGAGCGTGTTGCGCACGGCCGGCTCGGTCTTTCAACATGCGACGCCGTACGTCATCACGGTGCCGGCCTTCGGCGTCCCGTGGGGCTTCGTCGTGGCGAGCGATGCGATCGACCCCGCGGGGGTCTCTGAGCAGGTCGTCACGGATCGGCTCGGGCAGATCGCGTCCGATTGGGCGCACGCCTACGACTGGCAGACGCACCAGCACATGTTCGCCCTCCCGCTGACGCTGCGACGCGGGCTCGCGCGCAGCGGACGGGTCATCCGAGACGACGAACCGCTGTTCCAGGCATGACGCGCACACTGACAGGATGGGGGAATGGGCGTGTCCGTGGACGCAGACCACAAGCCGACCGCGATGACGGCGGGGGTGACCGTCGGGATCTTCGCGAACATGACGTGGGGCCTGGCGTTTCTGATTCCGGTGCTGCTCTCGGCGTTCGATCCGGTGGCGATCACGGTGGGGCGGTACCTCTGCTACGGCCTGGTCTCCGTGGTCATCGTGCTGGCGACGCGCAACGACCTGCGTTACTCGCGCGCCGTGTGGCGGCAGGTCCTCGTGCTCGCGGTGACCGGGAACGTCGGCTACTACTTCTTCGTCGTCCAGGGCGTGGAGCTCGCCGGAGCGCCCGCCGTCACGGTGATCATCGGCACGCTCCCGATCACCGTCGCCCTGTACGGCAACTGGCTGCACCGCGACTATCCGTTTGGTCGACTGATCCCGTCACTCGTGCTGATCGCGTCCGGCCTGATCCTCGTGAACATCGTCGAGGTGGACTGGTCGGGACTGGGCGAGCGGACGCTCGGAGCCCAACTGCTCGGGATCGGGTGCGCGGCGCTCGCGCTCGCGCTGTGGACCTGGTTCGCCGTCTCGAACTCCACGTTCTTGAAGGGCAATCCCCAGATCCCCTCCGGGGAGTGGTCCACGCTGATCGGCGTGGCCACGCTGGTCCTGTCGCTGCTGGCGCTGCCTCTGCTCCTCGTCGGCGGCGGGCTGACCGCCGAGGACGGGCAGGATGAGGAGGTCTCCTGGCTGTGGCTGGCGCTCGGCAGCGTCGTGCTCGGCGTCCTGGTCTCGTGGGGCGGCACCCTGCTGTGGAACCGGGCATCGCAGCTGCTGCCCGTCTCCCTGGCGGGCCAGCTCATCGTCTTCGAGACGATCTTCGGTCTCAGCTACGTGTTCGTCGCGACGACCCGGGTCCCGCCGTGGCTGGAGCTGCTCGGAATCGCGATGGTGATCGCCGGCGTCGTCACCGGTCTGCAGCGCGCACGGCGCGCCAACCGCGCGAACCTCGAGGCCGCCGCGCGTGAGGACCGGGCGTGATGTCCACCGAGACGAGTCACGGCGAGGAGCTGGCCCACGGCGAGGAGCTGGCCCACGCACTGGACGCGGCCCGCGACCGCATCCGAGCGGCCGCCGCGCGTTCGGGACGCTCCTCGGACGAGATCGCCCTGGTCGCCGTCACCAAGACGCACCCGGCCGCGACCGTGGCCGCCGCCGGCGCGGCAGGGGTCACCGACATCGGCGAGAATCGGCTGCAGGAAGCCGCCGCCAAGCATCTCGAGCTTCGCGAGGGCGCCGGAGCACCGCGATGGCACATGCTCGGTCCCGTGCAGCGCAACAAAGCCCGGCGCGTGGCCGAGCTGTTCGACCTGGTCCACTCGGTCGGCAGCGTGACCACCGCGCGAGCGCTCGACCGCGCCGCGGAGGCGTCGGGCGCGGGCCCCTGGACATCCTGCTGCAAGTCAACGTGTCCGCCGAGTACACGAAGTCCGGCTTCGCCGTGGTCGACGGCCCGCGAGACGCGCGCGGTACACGCGAGTTCCTCGCCGCGGCCTGCGAGATCGCGCAGCTCGAGCACGTCCGGCCCCGCGGCCTGATGACGATGGCCCCGTTCGCCGAGGATCCCGAGCTCGCGCGTCCGGTCTTCCGCGCGCTGGCCGAGCTGCGCGATCTCCTCGGGCTGCGCCTCCCGTCCGCGGACTGGCAGGAGCTGTCGATGGGCATGAGCGGCGACTTCGAGGTCGCCGTCGAGGAGGGTTCGACGCTGGTCCGCCTCGGCCGGGTTATCTTCGGCGACCGCGCCTGATCGCGCCCCTCTATGCGTCGAGCGGCACCTCGGCGAGCGAGTGGACGACCGGATGCGCGCAGTCGAGCGTCGTGCCATCCTGCTCGCGAACGCACAGTGCCGTGCCCATGCCCGCGGCACCGGCGGCGTCGAGCTCGGCGACGATGTCAGAGACGAACAGGACATCGCCGGGGTCGACCCTCAGCGACGACGCGATCGACGCGTAGCTCGCGGGCTCGCGCTTGGAACCGACCGTGGTGTCGAACAGCGGTCCGAGCAGCGGCGTGAGGTCACCCGCGGTGGTGTGGCCGAAGAGCAGACGCTGAGCCAGTACGCTGCCCGAGGAGAAGATCGACGCCGGGCGGGCGTGCCGAGCCCACCGCGCCAGCGCGGGGGCGACGTCGTCGTAGACCGGCGCGACGAGATGTCCCTCGCGGTAGGCCTCCTCCCAGACGAGTCCCTGCAACGACTTCAGCGCCGTCAACTTGCGATCCTGCTCCATGAGCCAGACCGCGTAATCGATGGCGGCCTCGCAGCCGGTCGCCGGCCATGCGCTCGGTCGCCGTGACGCCGGGTCCTCGTCGAGCCATGCGTCGTGCAGCCCGGCGATTATCTGCGTCACGTTAGGCTGGTCTCGGTGAATCTCCAAGAAGGGGCGGATCCGGGCGCGTGCCTGCGGGAAGAGCGTCTTCTCGACGAAGCTGACGGGGGTCGTGGTGCCCTCGACGTCCAGCAGCTTCACACGACGGGCGAGATCGCGCCGCGTGGGATGTAGCTCGGTCCCAGGCACAGCGGCTGGAACTGGGCGTCCACTCCACTCTCGGTGTACTGTGGGGTCCAGCCGTTCTTGTTCTGGAACAGCCGGATGGCGCGCAGGCGACGGTCGCCACATAGATCGAACCAGTGCAGGGTCCCGCGCGGCACGCGCAGGAAGTCGCCGGCCTCGACCTCGAGGGCCAGCACGCCGCGCGGCGAGTTTAGGTGGAACAGCCCGCGCCCCTCGACGATGAACCGCACCTCGTCCTCGTCGTGCCAATGCTCTGAGTTGAACCTCGCGAGCATCTCCTCGAGGCCGACGACGTCGGGATGCAGGTCGATCACGTCGCTCGTGGTGTAACCACCCTCGGACTTCATCGCTTCGAGCTGGGGCCCGTAGGCGCTCAGGATCTCCTCCGGCGACGCACCGTCGGGAAGATCGTCGCGCACGTCCCAGCGCTCATACGTCACATCCACCGCCGCGAGCATGGATCGGATGTCACCAGCGTCACTGACCTCAGTGCCGTTTGCGGTATCGCGAAGATGCGCCATAGCGCCTACTCCCTCGGTTCGCTGCGTGTGTCCTGTCAATTGAGCTAGATGAATCCCATGGTACATTGCGCGAACGTGGGCATGGCGCATTCCGATGTCACGGGCCAGTGCACCCAATCAGCCAATTGCGATCAGCGCTCGGTGGATTGGGTTGACGACGCTCTCGTGATCGTCGACCAGCGTGCCCTGCCGCACGCCTACCGGCACCTGCGCCTCACGAGCGTGGACGAGGTCGTCGCGGCGATCACCGGGCTCGCGGTCCGCGGTGCTCCGGCGATCGGCGTCGCGGGGGCGCTGGGCGTCGCGCTGTCGGCGCGGCTGCACGCACGATCGCAGGGGGCCCACGAGGCAGTCCAGCGCGACGCAAACAGGCTGATCGCGACGCGCCCGACGGCCGTGAATCTGCGCTGGGGTGTCCGCCGCGCGCTCAGCCGGCTTGCCGAGGGCGCCGACGCGGTGCTGGCAGAGGCGCGAGAGATGCTCGACGAGGACCAGCAGGTGAACGTCGCCATGGCGCGCCGAGCCGCGGACGTGGTGCTCGACCTGTGCGGCCCCCGCGCGCTGACGGTCGCGACGCACTGCAACACCGGACGCCTTGCCACCGTCGCCGGAGGCACGGCGATCGGCGCCATCACGAGCCTTGCCCGGCGCGGGCATGTCCTCTCCGTGCTCGTCAGCGAAACGCGTCCGCTGCTGCAGGGCGCGCGCCTGACGACCTGGGAGCTTGCCGAGGCGGGGATCGCCCACCGGCTGTGCGTGGACTCGGCCCTGCCCGCTGCGATCTCACGGGGGATGATCGACTGCGTCGTCGTCGGCGCCGACCGCGTCGCCGCCAACGGCGACGTGGCGAACAAGATCGGCACCTACGCGCTCGCGGTGGCCGCCGCTCGCCGTGGCATTCCGTTCGTGGTGGTCGCGCCCGAGTCCACCATCGACCGCGACCTCCGCGACGGGGGCCTGATCGAGATCGAAGAGCGCAGCGACGCCGAGGTGCTCGAGCTCGCCGGTCAGCGCATCGCACCGAAGGGGACCGACGTCTACAACCCGGCGTTCGACGTGACGCCGGCCGAGCTCGTGAGCGCGGTCGTGTCGGAGGAGGCGGTGTACGTCGGCGCGATCACGTCCGGCTGCGAGCTCGAGCCGCCCGCGGTCCGCGCCCACGCGACGGTGCTCGTCGAAACCGTTCGCGACCTCTACGGGCGCGGCTGGATGGAGGGCACGAGCGGCAACGCGTCGGTCAGGTCCGGCGACTACGCGCTCGTGACGGCCAGCGGGTGCAGCAAGGGGCGGCTCACGAGCGAGGACACCGTCGTCGTACGGATCTCCGACGGCGCCTTTCGGGCGGGTTCGCGGCGTCCGTCGGCCGAGACCGCGATCCACCTCGCGCTCTACGCGTGCCTGCCGGACTGCGGCGCTGTCGTGCACGCGCACTGCCCCTACGCCACGACCTTCGCAGGCCGGTGGGCGGCAGAGCCGAAGGTCGTCCTCGCGCGGATCGCCGACTACGAGCTCGTCACGGGACTCGGGCTCGCCGATGCACGCGGGGTGGACGTCCCGGTGTTCCCCAACTGGGATGACGTGGCGAGGATCGCCTACGATGTCGCGCGTCACCTCGGCGGCGCCGGCGCCATCCCGCCTCCGCCCGTGCTCGTGATCGATCGTCACGGAGCGACCGCCTGGGGCGCCGATCTCGACGAGGCGCGCAACCGGCTGGAGTGCCTCGAGATGCTCTGCCGGCTCGAGCTGCTCGCACTGCCGGTGGCGTTCCACGCGCACGCTGATACGCGAGGTTAGGCGAGAGGGCCAGCGTCGCGGGACGCCATGGTTTCCGGCCAAGGGCCGGGCGTGAATCCCGGCTACGGCGACGCGCTCACCGGGCCTGGAAGGGATAGCCGAATGCCGACGGCGAAGAACGTCGGAGAGCCGTGCGCGGGAAACCGCATGCACGGCCACCGGGCACAACAATCCATGCTCGATAACGTGCGTTATGTAAAGCCGTAGGTTCGCCGACACGTCAACGTGTTGAACGAGTTTCGGCGCAGAAGCTGGCGCTCAACCGGATCAGGACCGCGGGCATGGCCGGCGGCGGCCGGTAACGTCGAGGATCAGATGGTCGGCGTCGTCGTAACGAGCGACCAGCTGCGCGACCGCGCGGTGCGCGTCGTCAGCGACCTCGCGGAGTTCCCGCCAGCTGGCGCTCGCGCGCTGCCCGCGCGCCGCGCTGGGTCGGTGCGCGACGCGCTGACCGCCGCAGACGAGCGCGGCGGGGCGCGACCCGGCCGGTGACCATGGCGACCGCGCTGCACATCGCCCCGCATCCCGACGACGAGCTGCTCGGGTGCGGCGGCACGCTGCTGCGCCTCCGCGACGCAGGCTGGGAGATCGTCAACCTCGCGTGCTCGCTGGGGCGTCCCAGCCAGCACGCGCGCCGCGGCGACGAACTGCGCGACGCGTGTCGAAGGGCCGACTTCACATTACGCCTGCCCGGGGCGACGATCGCCCTCAGCCGCGACGACGATCTCGTCGCCGCGCAGGCGTCGCTCGCCGACGAGATCCAGGCGGCGATCCTCCAGCTGCGTCCGGCGCTCGTGCTCGGACCGAGCCCACACGACGAGCATCACGGCCACGAGGTCGCCGGTCGCGCAACCCGCGACGCCCTACAGCGGCTGTCCGTCCGCCCACGGTGGTGGATGTGGACGCTGTGGGGCCATGCGCCGACGCCCTCGCTGCTCGTCGAGCTCGACGAGTCGCTGCTCGAGCGCACCGCCCACGCGCTCGCGGCGCACCGTGGAGAGCTCGCGCGGACGCCCTACGACCGGCTCCTGCGCGCGCGCGCCGAGCTCGCGGCCGTACTCGGGAGCGAGCAGGTGTTCGGATGGGGCTCGGCCGGGCCGTCCGTGCCGTACGCCGAGGTCCTTACCGAGCTGCTCACCGACCGCGGAGACTGGCCGCTGGCAGGACCGCGCCGGCTCGACCCCGCCCACGCTCTGGCCGGCGCGCAGCCGCGTGGATCGGACCTGCGCGACTGGCTCTGGTCGCCAGGTCCGCGGACGGCCCTGCTGCACGCGGCGCGGTCGGACCCGTAGCTCGCGTCGATATGACCGAGCATGACCTGTGAGACGGTGGTCATCCCCCGGGCCTCGCAGAAGCGCCGCGCAGCATCGCCGGCGTGCGCCGGCGTGCGCCAGGAAGACCGGTGCTCGTCGTCGAACCGGCGCAGCGAGACGTCACGGACCGTGTCCTGCTCCATCATCAGCGTGACCGGCAGCCGCTGGCAGCGCCGCGCAGCTGCTAAAGAACCCTGATCGCCTCCTCGTCTCACCAGACGGGGGCCGCCACGAGCCCGCGTCGGAGGCGACCGCGACCCCCCCGAGGGCGTCGCTGACGCGGTGCGTTCAGCGGACGTGCAGCCCTGCTCGCTCAGGCTGCACGGATGCGCCGCAGCTGGCCGGCGAAGACCGGATCGGCGTCCGGCGCCTCGGGCGCAGTAGGAGCGCGGACAACCGACACCGATTCACCGGAAGACTCCTGGCCGCGGGTCCGTGAAGGGCTCTCCGCCCAGACCCCACCGGCGGGCGGGCCGAGCGCGGGCGGAGCGCAACCCTGCCCACGCGGCTCCGTTGACGCTGTGATGACGATGCTTCGCACAGCCTTGACGATCGCCGTGCTGCTGCTCGTCTCGGCGAGCGGCGCGCACGCCGCGCCACCGTGGTCGGCGCCGATCACGCTGGGCCCGCCGTCCAACGGATCAAGCGTGACCGGCCTGGGATTCTGGGCACGGGGCGCGGGGCTGATCGGCTGGCGCGTGGGCGGCTCGAGCTACGTCGCAGCGCTGCGCGGCGACGGCATCGTCGGTCCACCGCGGCGGCTGCCGGCGGAGATCGCGGCCGGGCCAGAGATCGCCGCCGGTACGTCGCGCGGTGGCGGCCCGGACCGGGCGATCGTCTTCCTGCGCCGGCAGCTGCGCCCCGAGCCGGCCCGCCCGGGCATGCCCCCCATCTTCCGCTCGCGTCTGAGCTGGGCGCTCGTCAACCGCTACGGGCGTCTCGGCCTGGTCAGGCACCTGACGACGGCCAGGTGCCTGACCTGCGCCCTGAAGCTCGCCGTCAACCGGCGGGGCGACGCGATCGTCGCATGGCGCGGAGATGATGGCGTCACCCGCGCTTCCTGGCGCCGTGCGGGGGGCTGCTTCGGCCGCCCGGTGACGATCTTTCGCGGGTCCAGCGGTCAGTACCCGGATCTCGCCGTCGCCGTCGGCAACGATGGGCGCGCGATCGTCGTCGACGCCGGCGCGACCGTGCGCGCTCGCATGCGGACACGCAACCGCCGCTTCGGACGGACCTTGCGCGTCGGGCGCGGCGACGAGAGCGTCAGAGCGACGGTCGCCGTCTCCGACGCCGGCCGGACGATCGTCGCCTGGGGCTCGCAGGACGGCGGCGAGGAAGCCAACAGGCCGTGGGTCGTGCGGGCAGCGCGGCTGCGCGGCAAGCGTCGCTTCTCGGCAACGCAGACGCTCGATTCGGGGAGTGCGATCGCGCGCCCCGAGGGCAACATCGCGCTTGCGTTCACGCCCGGCGGCAAGGCGACCGTCGCGTGGTCAGCGGTCGGCGCAGATGACACGTTCCCGGTCATGGCCGCCGCCGCCAAGCGCGGACGCCGGTTCGGCACACCGCAGGTGCTCGCGCCCTCGGGCGCCGTCGGCGCCGTCGACGTGCGTGCCGATGGCACGGCCGTGGTGGTCTGGTCATGGCTGAAGGGTTCGCAGCAGCCCATACAGGCGTTCGGCTCCTTGCGACCGCGCGGCACCACGACCTTCGGCTCGCCGGAGGCGATCGGGACAGCCGAGGTGGACCTCTTCGCCCCACACGTCGCGTTTGACCCAGCCACAGGCCGGCCGACCGCGGCATGGAACGCCCGCCCGAAGGTGCCCGTGACCCCGGAGGAGGTCGACAACGCCGTCGTCAGGGTCGCGACGCGGGTGGCTCCCTGAGCCACCGCCGCGGTAGGGTGTCCGGCATGGAGGGGTTCGTTGCACGTCGGCGGTTGCTGGCAGGGGCTGTCCTGGCGGTCGCCGTGCTGGGGCTCGTCGCCCCTGCGTTCCTGCTCGGTGGCGCGCCTGCGCTCGTGCTCGTGCTCACCCTTGCCGTTGGCTGGTTTCCGGGCGAGGACGTCATCGCCCGGCTGCGCGACCGTGGCGCGCGCAGCGTCCCCAGCCGCGCCCAGTGCCCGGTCGTCGCGCGGCCGCCGATGGTGCGGCGTGCGAGCCGGCTGCTGATCTGCTTCTCGCTGGCCAACCGGCCGCCGCCGCTGCTGCTTCACGCCTAGACCCCTCCTCCCTGCGCTGCGTCCGGCCATGACGCTCTGACCACGTCGCTCCCGGAGGGATCGGCCATGACGCCCTGGCCCCGCGTCCGCAGACCGCGCGTCTGAGCCGGGCGATCACCCGCCGCCGGAGGGCGCGCACTGCGCGCGTCCGTCTTCGCGCCAGGTTCTCGCAGGCGTGTGCCTGACGCGACGCCCCAGCTCGCACATCGATGCACCGTTCCCCCAACCGCCCAAGGAGCTTCACCTCATGTCCCAGTCCGATACGCCGTCCGCCGCAAAGGCGGCTCGCCCGACCGCGAAGGCGCCGCCGGCGTGGCTGCTGTTCGCGTCGATGTGCGTGTTCGCCGTCGTGACGATCGTCCTCGTCGTCACCGGCCAGTAGCCGGCGACCACCACCTCCTCACACGGGAACCGAGCATGGCAACGATCGACGCACCTCCGGTCGGCGACATCGCCTTCGTCGACGACCAGATCGCCGAGCAGGACGAGCACGACAGGGCAACCCCGGCCGACCCGGCCAAGCAGCGCCGCACCAGGCGCTCCAGGCTCCTGCGGCCGATCATGTGGCGGCTGCATTTCATCGGCGGGTTTCTCGCCGGCCCGGTCGTCGTCTCCCTCGCGGTCACGGGGATCTTGTTCGCGTGGGCGCCGCAGGTCGATGGGCTGCGCTTCGGCGACGCGATCAAGCCGTCCTCGAGCGCAGTGAACGTCTCGCTCGCCGAGCAGGTCAAGGCCGCGCAGGCCGCGCACCCGGACTGGGGCGTGCATTCGGTCATCCCCGGCTACGCGGTGCCCGGCAGCAACGATCTCAACACTGCCGTCGTGATGGACCCGCCCGGCGGCGAGGACGGCGGCTCGGCCCCCGCCGACGCCGTGCACGTCTACGTCGACCAGGCGACGGGCAAGGTCCGCGGGGAGGTCGCCGAGAGCGACGCGTCCGCCACCCTGTTTCGGGGACTGCACTCCAACTGGCTGCTCGGCGACGGCCCCAGGCCGCTGACCGAGCTGGCTGCGGCATGGTTTCTGGTGAGCTTGCTGACGGGCGTGTACCTGTGGTGGCCCGGGCTGCGCAAGCGCGGCAGCGCGGCGTTCGCGTTTCGCCGCGGTGTCCGCGGCCGGCGCCAGAGCAAGGACTGGCACAACTTCATCGGCGTCGCGATCCTCGTGCCGATGCTGTTCGTCGCGATCACCGGCCTGACGTGGACGAAGTTCTCCGGCCCTCGCTATGACACCGTCAAGAACGGGGTCCTCTCGCCCCCGCCGTCGGGCGCCGTGGACCCCGCGCTGACGGTCGCGGCGCCGGGCTCGAGCGCGCTGGCGAACATCGACACGGTCGGGCGGCGTGCCGTCGAGGCGAAGCTCCCGGTCCCGTACCGGATCACCCTGCCGGCCGACGACAAGACCGCGTGGAAGGCCGCCAGCGCGCGTCAGCGCTTCCCGATCAACCGCGACGCGATCGCCGTCAACGGCGCGACCGGCGCGGTGACGTCGCGCTATGACTACTCGACCGAGCACTGGTTCAACCAGCTCACGACGGCCGGTATCTCGTTTCATCAGGCACAGCTGTTCGGCGTGCCGTCGCAGGTCTTCATGACCATGCTGGCGGGAGGCGTGATCGCGGTCGTCGTGTTCGGCTACAAGATGTGGTGGCAGCGCCGCCCGCGCGGCGGGATGGGCGCGCCACCGCCGATCCGCTCGTGGGTGCGCAACGCCCCGCTGACGCTGCTGGCGATCATCGTCGTCCTCGCCTATCTGCTGCCGACATTGGCGCTGTCGCTGCTCGTGTGGCTCGTGATCGAGCGCGCGATGCTGTGGTGGCAGATCGCCCGTGGCCGCCACGCGGCGCGCGGCGCGATCAGCCGCCTGGCGCGGTTCGGAGCGCCGCTGCGCCCCGGCGTCGAGGCCTACAAGGCGACCGGCGTCGCGGTGCTCGGCCTGGCGATGCTGGCGGCGCCGGGGCTCGGCAAGCCCGACGAGGAGTGGGGCGTCGATACGACCCTGACGTTGCTGGCGTGGGCGTGGAGCCGGCCGCTCGGGGGCGTGTTCCTGGCCTGCGGGCTGGTCGGGATGTACGCGATGTACACGACCAGCGGCAGGGTCAACCGCGAGGACGAGCCCGTCCCGATCTGACCGGCGGACCGCGCGCTCACCGGGATACAGCGCCACCAACGCAGTCCGAACCGCGACGAGCTCGCCGTCAGCGGCGCAGGACGGTGATCGTGCACGCAGGCCCCGGCGCTTGAGCGATGCGCGCGTCTGCTGTGACCAGCTCGCACCCCAGCGCCTCGGCAGGGGTAGGGGTTGACGCCGCGGCAGCCCGATTAGGATGCCGTCCCGTGAGTGAGCGGCCCACCGCGCCCAGCCCCGACCGCTGGTTTCTCGGCTTCGCGGTCGCGGTCTTCGTGTTTCACCAGGTTCCCGCCTTCGCCGGACACACCGCCGGCGACGCGATCGACGTGCTGACCCCGTGGGTGGTCATCGCCACCAGCGCCGGCCTGATCGTGACGCTGGGCGCACCGCGCGGCGCCGTGGTCGTCGCGATCGTCGCGGGCCTGCTCTACGTGCAGGGATCGGGCATCCATCTGGCGGCGAACTCGATCCACAACGAGGGACCGGTCGGGCAGGTCGAGCGCGTCACGTACTTCTGGGACGAGCGCTTCTCGCACATCGAGCTGCTGCTGGGCTGGCTGGGCCTGCTCGGCGCCTTCTGTCTCGCCGAGGCCGCGCGCCCGAGCCACCTCGTCTGGGACCGGCTCCTGGCCGGGGCCTCGGTGCTGCTCGGATGGACGTTCTTCACGAGCACGGTCGAGGGGCAGACGTGGCCCCTGGCACTCCTGGCCGCGGCTGTCTTCGCGGGATTGGCGATCCGGGCGCGCAGACGCGCCCCGGGCGGTCGACCGCTGCTCGACGCCGCGGCGGCGGGGCTCGTGATCGCGGCGCTGCTCATCGGCGTCTGGGCGATCTGGCACGGCGGCGTCCCGGAGTTCAGCGACGCCGGCTTCATCTAGCGACGCCGTCGGCTCCAAGGCGCGCAGACGCCCCCGGCGGCGACACTCCGAGGACGTCCCGGCCGGCACGGTCCAGTGGCACGCGCTCCACCGCCGCTACCACTTCGAGGGCTTCGCCCAGTCGCGGCCGTGGGCGATCGACGACAGCCGTCAGCGCCGCGGGGAGGTTCCCGTGGCGACCGGCGCGAAGGTCTCGTTCGGCCTCGCGACCGCGGGCGTCCACCCCGACTACCGGGGACAGCAGGCCTTCGGGCCGAGCGCCTTCCCGGCGCCCGACGGCCTGGACCCGGACACGACGAGCGGCGGGATCGACCACTGCAAGACCCCACCGGCCGGCTCATCGAGCGCGGTGCCGCGAACAACTGCGGCTCCGTGTACGTGCGGCTCAGCGACATGGCGACCCCCGATCGCCATGGCGGCGCCGCTCGGCAACGGACCGCCATGTCGCCGCGAGCTCGCCGCCCGGCCCGCAGACACCTGACGCAGCCCGGCCCGAAGGCGACCGGGAGCGACATCGCGCGGGACGCGCCGGCGCCCGGCCCGCGACATCGCCGGGCGCTACCTGCCGGTCGTGCGGTGCGCGGCGCCGCGCGTGTGACCGGCGCGGCCGCGGCCGCCGCCGGCTCCCGCGCGGGCCGCGCCGCGCGTCGGCTGCGGCGTGCGGCGGATGAGCATGCGCAGGGCGCGGTCGTCGCCGCTCTCGGTCTCGCGCTCGGTCACCGCATCGGGACGCACCGTGCGAAACACCGGCCCCCGCCCGCGGTCCATGATGGCGACCACGACCTTTCCCTTGCTCGGCACGTCGAACACGATGCCGTCGAGATCCGGACCGTCGCCGGACACCGTGACGAGATCGCCTGTCTGGCTCTGAGGCATCAGATGAGCGTACTGCGCGCGGTCGGCGGCTGGTTGCGCGTGGGGATCGCGCCCGCCGCAGCGCGGATCGGGCGCCGAGGCCGCCGACTCGGTGTCGGCGTGGTCGGTCGCCAAGGAAGCCGAACGCGAGCGCGACGCCGATCGACGTGATGACCGCGTCGTCGCCGCAGGTGAACCGGCCCAAGACGGCGATCATGATGAGCCCGTGGCGCTCACGGCGCGTGCGCCGGCCTGAAGCCGGTCACCGTCGACTTCAGCGCGTCGCCGCTGCGCACGAACCGCTCGTGCGCACGGGTTACGAGGACGACCGCGTAGTCCATCGCCAGGCCGAAGAGGATCGCGATCACCTGGTTGGCGCGAATGCTGCGCATGGCGCAGCAAGTTCGCCACGCTCGCGCAAGCGGCAGCGTGCTTGGCGCGAATGCTGCGCATGGCGCAGCAGATTCGCCACGCTCGTGCGTGCGGGGCGCAGCGCCGGCGTCCGGCTCAGGGCGAGCCGCTGGCCCCGACGCCGAGCAGCGCGGCGCCGAGCTGGCGGCGCGGCCAGGCCATGACGAGCGCGGCGGCGAGCGCGAGCACCGGCGTCACGAGCGGGGCGATGGCATCGCCCCGCTGACGACGGCCGCGGAGTTGCCGACGAGGCCGAGCGCCGCGATGACGACCGAGAGGACCGTGAGCACCGTGAGCGCCGCAGGTAGGGCGCGCGCTCGGCGCCCTCGCAGAAGAGCTGGCGGTGGACCCCGCGGCGCTGCTCGCTCGTCAGCTCCCTCCAGCGACCGACGAGCAGCCGCCGTGGGTGGGAGCGCGCGCCGCCGCCCTGCTTCATCGCCTGCCGCGCTCCGGGCGCGCGGCACCATGCCGCGGGGCGCGCCGTCAGGCGCCGACGTCGCGCCGCTCCACGAGGACGATCGCGGCGGCGAAGGCCAGACCCGTGATCGCCGTCAGCACGAGCAGGTGCGCGACGTCGAAGCCGTTGGCCAGCGGCGTCGAAGCGGAGAAGTAGTGCCAGGGCGAGAGGACCGCGAGATCCTTCAGCGCATCGGAGGCCGGCAGGAACGACTGGGCCAGGTAGGACAGCAGCGCGGCCACGACGGTGACCCGGGTGGCCGTCTGTGCCGAGCCGACGGCGCCGACGGCGAGCGCCAGGGCGCCGAAGAAGAGCGCCAGCAGCGTCGCGTGGGTCACCGCGGCCGCGACGTTCGCGGCGCTCAGGCCCAGCCCCGCGAGCGCCGAGCCGGCCAGCAGCCCGACGGCGCTGAGCACGCTGATCGCGACCACGACGACGGCGAGCGCCGCGGCCTTCTCGATCACGACGCGGCGCCGCGTCACCGGCGCGGCCAACAGCAGATCGAGCGTGTGGCGCTTCTGCTCTCCGGCCACCGCGCCGACGCCGAGGACGACGGCGACCGCGATGAGCACCGCCGGCAGGAGCATCGAGATCATCTCGCCGTTCATCCAGCCGACCGGACTGCCGAGGTCCAGCGAGCCGTAGAGCCCGGCAAGGCCGTCGGGAATGCTGCTGCTGATATCGCTGAGGCTGCCCTGCAGGCCGTCGAACATGAGCGCCACGGCAATCGCCAGCGACGCGAGCGAGCCGCCCGCCACGGAGGCGATGACCGCGCGCTCGGAGACGCTCTTGGCGAAGATGCCATCGACGCGCGCGCGCATGAAGCGCTCGAGCCCAGGGATCGCCAGCGCGGAGCGGCGGCTGCCGGACTCGATGTCGCGCCGCTCGACGCCGACGAGGGCCGCCGCGAACCCGGCCGCGGCGATCGCCAGCAGCACCGCGAGGTGGCCGGGGTCCAGGCCGTTGACGAGCGGCTGCGAGCCGTTGTAGTAGAACCACGGCGAGGCCTGCGCGCCGCCCGCCAGGCCGCTGACGAGCGGCAGCATCGCGGCCATGAGGTCGGCGAGGACGGCGAGCCCGGCCGCGACCGCGAGGCTGCGCGGCGCCGACCCCGTCCACGCCGACAGGGCGAGGGCGATCATCGCGAAGGCCAGGCCGAGCGCGAGCAGGTGCGCGCCGGCGGCCAGCGCATTCGCCGACGCGACGCCGCTGTCGAACAGCGCCGAGCCGGCGAGAAAGCCGCCGAGGAACAGGGCCATCGTGACGAGCAGGTGCAGCGCGACGACGCCGGCCTTGGCGACGACGAGGTCGCGTCGTGCCACCGGCTGGGCGAGCAGCAGCCCGGCGGTGCGGTCGCGCTCCTCGCCCGCCACGGAGTTGACGCCCCCGGAGATCGCGATCGTCAGCAGGACGATCGGCGCGACGAGCCCGAACACCTCGCTGACGACGTAGTTGCCGCCGGCGGTGCCGCCGATGAGGCCGTCGAACGCCGGAGGCAGGTCCTGAAACAGGCTGCTGTCGTCCAGGCCGGAGAACAGCCCGATGCCCAGCAGCGACAGCACGGCGAGCCCCAGCCCGCTGTAGAGCGCCAGCTTCAGGCGGTCGCGAAACGTGCGCTGCGCGATCGTCGCGCGCGGCCGGCCGGCGGCCGCAGCGGTCCCGGCGGGCGCGGGGATCGCGGTCATCGCTCAGCGCTCCGATCGTCCTCGGCGCCCACCGACGGCCGGCCGCCGGCGCCGTTGGACGAGTCGCGCTCATCGTCGCGGTAGTAGGCCAGGAAGATCTGCTCGAGGTCGGCGTCCTGGGAGTGCAGGTTGACGACGCCCATCGCCGTCGCCGCCTCGAGCACCGGCTCGATCGGTCCCTCGTAGGAGACCGTGAGCTGACGTCCCTCGCCGGAGACGTCGCGCACGCCGGCGACCGACCTCAGGAGCGCGGGGTCGACGTCGTCGGCGAACTCGAGCTCGAGCCCGCGGACGGCCTTGGCCTTGAGGTCGCTCACCGTGGAGACCTCGACGAGGCGACCGTGGCGGATGATGCCCACGCGGTCGGCGACGCGCTCGACCTCCGACAGCGTGTGGCTGGACAGCAGGACGGTGCGCCCGTCGCTGCGCACCTCGGCGATGAGATGCTGCAGCTCCTGCTGGACGAGCGGATCCAGGCCGCTGCTGGGCTCGTCGAGGATGACGAGGTCCGGGCGGTGCATGAAGGCCTGGATGAGGCCGACCTTCTGGCGGTTGCCCGACGAGTACTCGCTGCAGCGCCGCGTGAGGTCGGCGTTCATGCGCTCGGCGAGCTCGGCGACGTGCGCGGCGTCGACGCCGCCGCGCAGGTTGGCCATGTAGTCGATGACCTGGCGGCCGGTGAGGTTCGGCCACAGCGCCAGGTCGCCCGGGCAGTACCCCGTCCGGCGGCGGATCTGCAGCGAATCGGCATGGCTGTCGAGGCCGAGCACCGAGACCGACCCGCTCGTCGGGTGGCTGAGGTCCAGGATGCAGCGAATCGTCGTCGACTTGCCGGCCCCGTTGGGGCCGAGAAAGCCGAACACCTCGCCCGGATGGACCGCGAGGTCGAGACGGTCGACGGCGGTGAGGTCGCCGAAGCGCTTGGTGAGTTGGTGCGTGGCGATGGCTTGCGGCATTCGCGGCGGTCCCTTCTATTCCGTGGCGATGGCTTCGAGGACGTCGAGCCTGGCGGCGCGGCGGGCCGGGAGCACGCCGGCGAGCAGGCCCGCCGCCACCCCGGCCACCGCGATGATGAGCAGCGAGCCCCAGGGGATGGTGAACACGAAGAACTCGTCGCCGGTCTGGGCGGCGGTCCAGCCGAGAAACAGCCCGAGGCCGAGCCCGATCAGCGTGCCGATGAGGGAGATGAGCGTCGACTCGTAGCGGATCGTGCGCCGCAGCTGGGCGGTGGTCATGCCGACCGCGCGCAGCAGCCCGAGCTCGCGCGTGCGCTCGTGGATCGAAAGCCCGAGCGTGTTGACGATCCCGATGAGCGCGACGACGACGGACATGCCGAGCAGGCCGTAGAGCAGCACGAGCAGGTTGTTGATCTGGCCCGCCTGGTCGGAGATGTACGCCGCCTTGCTCTTCAGCTCGGCGGTCGGATCGGAGGCGAGCACGCGGTCGATCGCCGCGCGCGGCAATGCCCCCGAGGCGGCGACGAAGATGCTCTGGTCCAGGCTGCGGTTCGTGTAGGCGGCGAGCGCGGCGTTGTCGACGACCCACGGGCCGAGCGTGTTGTCGGTGTCGAAGATGCCGGCCACCGTCATCCGCGCACTGCCCTGCTGGAAGCGGACGTCGATCCGGTCGCCGACCTGCAGGCCCTCCTCGTCGGCCTTGCTCTTCAGCACCGCGATCCGGCTCGTGCCGAGCTCCGCGACAGAGCCCGCGACGACGTCGAGGTCGAGGACCTCGTCGAGACCGGCGCTGTCGATGCCGGTCATGAACGCCGAACTGTCGGCGATCTGCGCCGGCGCCTGGCGGATGCCGACGGCGGCGTCGACGCCGCCGATCGCCGCGATCCGGCGCGCGACGGAGGGGTCGAGGCCGCCGCCCTGCCGGCTGATCGCGTCGCCGATCTCGACAACGCCGTCGGCGAGCACCCGCTGGTCGAGATCGCCGCGGGTCGAGGTGCTCAGCGTCGCGCCGAAGACGGTCGCCGCGCAGACGAGCGTGACGCCGATCATGAGCGTCAGCGACGTCGTCGCGCTGCGCCGAGGGTTGCGCGACGCGTTCTCGCGGGCGAGCTCGCCGGTGATCGAGCCGTTGCGCACGATCGGCGCCGCGAGCAGCCGGCTGAGCGGGCGCACGATCGCCGGGCCGAGCACGACGATCGAGATGACGATGAGCGGCAGGCCGACCGCGAGGAGCCGGACGTCGCCCGCCAGCGCGGCCGCGGTCAAGGCCCCGCCGGCGGCGAGCATTCCCAGGCCGGCGGCGCGGCGCCGGTGGCCGACGCGCTGCACCTCGACGGCCCCTTCGCGCAGCGCCTCGATCGGCGCGACCTTGGCCCCGCGGCGCGCCGGCAGGTAGGCGGCGGCGACGGTGATCGCCGTTCCGAGCGCGACGGCGCCGGCCATCGCCGCGCCGGGGATCGAGAGCGCGATGTCGAAGTCGCCCGCGAGCGACCCCAGCAGCTTGATGAGCGCGTAGCCGAGGCCGATCCCCGTCAGCGCACCGATGAACGACGCGAGCACGCCGATGAGCAGCGACTCGACGAGGATGCTGCGCGAGACCTGCTGCGGCAGCGCGCCGATCGCGCGCAGCAGGCCCATCTCCCGGGTCCGCTGGGCGACCGTGATCGCGAACGTGTTGTAGATCACGAAGGCCCCGACGAACAGCGCGACGCCCGCGAAGACCTGCAGCGCGATCTTGATGAGGCCGGCGAACTGCCCGATGAGCTCCTGGAACTCGTCGACGAGCGTCTGGCCGGTCACGGCCTGCAGGCCGGGCGGCAGCTGCGGCGAGACGCGCGACACGAGCTGCTCGGGGCTGAGCCCCTCGTCTCCCTCGATGAAGATCTGGTCGACGTCGGTGCTGCCGAACACCCGCTTCGCGCCCGCGAAGCTGAAGGCCAGCGACTGCCCGGAGAAGCTGTCGCTCTCGTCGGAGATCGTGCCGACGATCGTGAAGGGCGAGTCGGCGGGCAGCGGCAGGATCCGCACGCGCTCGCCGAGCGCGAACCGGCCGTCGGCGAAGGTCTTGGCGTCCACGACGACCTCGTCGGGCGCCTTCGGCGCGCGGCCCCGGGCGACCGCGAACGGGTTGAGGTCCGCCTCCTCGATCCAGCCGAATCCCTGGGACTGCGCGCCCGAGCCCCCGAGCGTCTTGCCGTTGGCGCGGACGACCTGGGCGTACCCCGCCAGGTACGGCGCGGCGGCGGAGACGCCGTCGATCGACCGCAGCTGCGCCGCTGTCGAGGCCGGGATCTGGCGCCGGACGTCGAAGCCGGCCTGCTCGATGACCTGGTCGGAGCGGACGGCCGCGCCGACGTCGTCGAAGGCCTCCGCGATCGAGTCGTTCAGCGAGTCCTGGAACGAGGTCGTCAGGACCGAGGTGGCCGTGAAGAAGCCGATTCCCAGGACGATCGCGATGACGGTCGCGACGTAGCGAAACGGGTTGTTGCGGACCCCTTCGAGGGCGAGCTGCAGCACGGCGGTCAGCGCCCCAGCGTCTTCATGTGGTCGAGCACGGCCGCCCCGGTCGGGTCGTGCATCTCGTTGACGATCCGGCCGTCGACGAGGAACACGACGCGGTCGGCGTAGGCGGCCGCGTACGGATCGTGGGTGACCATGACGATCGTCTGGCCGAGGTCGTCGACGGCGCTGCGCATGAACGCGAGGATCTCGGCGCCGGTCGTGCTGTCGAGGTTGCCGGTCGGCTCGTCGGCGAAGATCATCTTCGGCTGGCTGGCAAGCGCCCGCGCGACCGCGACGCGCTGCTGCTGGCCGCCCGAGAGCTCGTTGGGCTTGTGGCCGAGGCGGTCGCCGAGACCCACGGTCGCGACGACCTGCGCCAGCCACGCCGCGTCGGGCGCCGTGCCGCCCAGCCGCTGCGGCAGGACGATGTTCTCGCGGGCGGTGAGCGTCGCCACGAGGTTGTAGGCCTGAAAGACGAAGCCGAGCTTGTCGCGGCGCAGCAGCGTGCGCTGCTTCTCGGACATGGCGCTGAGGTCCTCTGCGTCGACGAAGACCTTCCCGGAGCTCAGCGTGTCAAGGCCGGCCATGCAGTGCATGAGCGTCGACTTGCCCGAGCCCGACGGTCCCATGATGGCGGTGAAGCGGCCCGAGCCGAACGCGACGTCGACGCCGTCGAGCGCACGGACCTCGGCGTCGCCGCTGCCGTAGATCTTGCTGGCGGCCTCGGCATGGGCGGCGACCGGTCCGGCGACGGCGGTCAGTGCCGGCATGACGCGAGCAGGTTGCATGCGCCTCATCCTCCTCGCGACTGCGCCTCGCCGATCGGCGGGCGATCGCCGGTGAGATCGAGCGCCCCGATGAGCGCGTTGACGTCGTCGACGGAGATCGTCAGCTCGCGCAGGCGGACCGGGAGCCCCGCGATCCGGCCGCGCGCGACCGGATCGATCGTCAGCGTGGCGAGCGGCCCGGCGGCGCCGTTGACCAGCCAGCGGCCGCGCCAGCCGTGCACGCCGATCGAGAGGGCGTGGCGGGCGGGGGCGATCGCGCGGATCGAGGCTCGCGGGATCTCGGCGCGAAACGCCCAGCCCATGCGGACGCGCACGCGCTCGGCGGCGACGTCAAGATACGAGCAGCGGGGCGTCAGCCCGAGCACCGCGAGCAGCGGCCTCAGACGCCCGAAGCGGATCGGGATCCGCGCTGTCATGCCCAGCTCGTTCATGCGACATCCCGTCGCTCGACGCGCGCCCAGCCGATCGCCACGCTGACGAGCGACCAGGCGGCGATGACCGCAAGCGCCTGGCCGAGCGCGATCTCCGCGGGCGCGTCGGCGATCGCGTGGAACGTGGCCTCGGCGGCGATCGGCACGCCGTAGTCCGACAGGCCGCTGATCGACAGCACGCCGGGGAGGATCTCCAGCAGGACGAACGTCGCGGCCAGCCCACCGGTGAGGTTGCCGACGAGCAGCGCGACGCCGAAGACGGTCGGTGCGACGACGAGGCCCTGGACGACGTGCCCGGCGAGCTGGCGAGCGAGCTGGGTCGTGGTGAGCGAAGCGCCGGCGTCGGACACGCCGGCGGCGACGAACGGAGCGGCGAGCGCGGCAGCGATGCTGAGCGCGACGGCGGGCACGGCGACGGCAAGGGCGAGCTTGGCGAGCACGACCCGGCCGCGCCGGGGCTCGCTGGTGAACGTCCTGGCGAGCAGGCCGGGCGCGCTCTCGACGCCGACCATCCAGACGGCGAACAGCGCGGTCACGAACAGCGCGACGATGTCGAGCCCGATCGTGCCGTTGGACAGGGCGGAGCTCGGGTCGTCGGATCCGACCTGCTGGGCGATGAGCGCGCCGCCGACGCCGATGAGCACGATCAGGGCGACGACGACGCGGGGTGTGGTGAGGCGGCGGACCTTCTCCCATTCGGCGCGCAATGCCAGGCTCACGGTGTGGGCTTTTGTGTGAGGGCCAGGAATGCCTGCTCGAGGTTGGGCTCGTCGTGGCGGATCTCGTCGATCTCGACGTCGGCGGCCGCGAGGGCCTGGATGAGACGGCCGCCGCTGACGGCGTCGGAGTCGGCGATCGTGACGCTCGTCGGCGTGGTCACGACGGCGGGAAGTCCGGCCGCGCGCAGGCCGTCCGCGGTCGCCTGCGCGGTGCCCGCCGGCACGCGGATCTCCCAGCCGCGGCGCGTCGCGGCGGCGAGGACGTCGTCGAGCGGGCCGTCGGTGACGAGCCGGCCGTGGTCGAGGATCGCGACGCGGTCGCACATGAGCTGGATCTCGGCGAGCAGGTGCGAGGAGACGAGCACCGTCGTGCCGCGCTCGGGGAGCGTGCGGATGAGCTCGCGGATCTCCACGATGCCGGCGGGATCGAGGCCGTTGGTCGGCTCGTCGAGGACGACGAGGCGGGGGGCGCCGAGCAGCGCGAGCCCGAGGCCGAGGCGCTGGCGCATCCCGAGCGAGAAGCCGCGCACGCGGCCGCGCGAGCGGTCGGCCAGGCCCACGAAGCGCAGGATCTCGTCGAGTTGGAGGTCGCGCGGGGAGATCCCCAGCGCGACCGCACGGATAGCGAGGTTCGCGCGGGCGCCGGCGTTGAGATAGAGCGCCGGGCCCTCGACCAGCGCGCCGACGCTGCGCATGACATCGGCGAAGCCCTCGTCGCCCGGCGCGCGGCCGAGCATGCTGATGGTCCCGGCGTTCGGGCGGGCCAGGCCGAGCAGCATCCGGATCGCGGTCGTCTTGCCGGCGCCGTTGGGGCCCAGCAGCCCGCAGATCGAGCCCTCGGGGACCGCCAGCGTGAGGTCGTCGACGGCGATGCGCTCGCCGTAGCGTTTCGTCAGCCCGTGGCATTGGATGACCGTGCTCGCGGGAGGCGCCTGGCGGGCGCCGTCGGAGGCGGTGCGCTCGGGTTGCCCGGCTGCGGCGCGCGGCCCGCGCCCCGGCGAGACGGACCTGTCTCGGGTTTCCGGCGGGGTCACGCCGCGCTCCTCGATGGATGGGGGTTGACGGGTCCGCGCAGCTCGCGCCGTGTGCGCCTGCGGTATGCCCGGATCGCCTCGTAGAGGCCCGTGAGGGCGAGTGCGGCGCCGAGCGCGACGAGCACCGCGGTGAGCGGCTCGTGCTCGAAGGCCTGGCCGCCGATGTAGCCCAGCAGCCCGGCGTACGTCGCCCAGATGACGGCGGCGAGCACGTCAAACGCCGCGAAGCGCCGCCAGCTCATGCCGATCATGCCCGCGGTGAGCGTCGCCGCCGTGCGTCCGCCCGGGATGAAGCGCGCGACGATGAGCAGCGATCCGCCGCGCTCGGTGAGCTGGCGCTGCGCCCACGCCAGGCGCGCCGCGGCGGTGTGGCCTGCAAGGTAGCGTCGCCGCACGGGCTCGCCGGCCGTGCGCCCGAGCATGTAGGCGACGTTGTCGCCGACGATCGCGCCGGCGGCAGCGAGGACGATGATCGCCGCGATCTGCAGGTCGCCCCCGGCGGCGAGCACCCCGGCGGTGATGACGGCCGTCTCGGCGGGAACGATCGGCACGACGGCGTCGAGTGCCGCGATCGCGAAGGCGAACGGGTAGGTCCACGACGACGCGGAGACGAGGTCCAGCAGCGAGTCGAGCATCGCCGCGCCTCAGTCCCGCCGGCGGCGCTCGAGCGCCGCGATGCCGCCGCGCAGGAAGGCGAGCGCGTCGTCGAGCGTCGCGAAGGGGTCGGTGCCCGGGTCCGGCTCGGGGCGGCCGGGCGGGGGCCGCAGCGCGGTCAGGACGGCGGCGGCCGCCGCGCCGATGAGGCGCGGGTGCAGGTCGCCCGGATCGTCGCCGAGCTCCGTCGCGGCGGCGGCCGCGATGACGCTCTCGAAGCGCGTCGTGAGCTGGCGCTCGTAGGCGAGCAGCTCCTCGCTGGCCTCGATGACCTGGCGGCGCTCGCGCTCGCGCTCGTCGGGCATGCCCTCGCGCTCGACGAGCTCGACGATCCAGGCGCGGATCGCCGCGAGCAGGCGGCCGCCGGTGCGCTCGTCGAGGTGCCTGCCGAGCGAGCAGAACGTCTCGTCGAAGTCGCCGAAGAGCACGCTCTCCTTCGAGGGGAAGTAGGAGAAGAACGTGCGCGGCGAGATCTCGGCGGCCTCGGCGATCTCGGCGATCGTCGTCGACTGGAAGCCGCGCTCGGCGAAGAGCCGCAGGGCGGCGTCCTCGATCGCCTGCGCGGTGCGCTGCTTCTTGCGTTCGCGGAGTCCCATGACGATCTGCACCGTAGCATCTTTTGCTGGCAGCGCAAACTACGTGTGATTGCATTATTGCAGTCACTGTTGGTATTGTGCCGCACGGCCGCAGATCCGGCCACCTCCGACCGAAGGACTCCCCTCATGCGTCGCATCGCCCAGTGGTGTCACGATCGCCACCGTCTCGCCATCACGATCTGGATCGCCGCGATCGTCGGCTTCGGCGGTCTCGCGGCCGCCTCGGGCGGTGGATTCGTCGACAGCTTCTCGCTGCCGGGCAGCGAATCGCAGAAGGCGCTGGACCTCCTGCAGACGAAGTTCCCGCAGCAGGCCGGCGAGTCCAGCCAGGTCGTTCTCAAGGCGAACGGCGGGACGTTGACGGATCCGGCGCGCAAGGCCGAGGTCCAGGCGCTCGTCAGCAGGCTCGGCACGCTGTCGGGCGTCGCCGCCGTCACCGATCCCTACGCGGCTCCCGGCCAGATCAGCCGTGACGGCACGATCGGCTTCGCCACCGTCGCCTTCGACGCGCAGGTCACCGACCTCGACAAGGACGACATCCTCGCCGTCATCGACACCGCCAAGGCGGCGGCCAACGACGGCCTGCAGGTCAACCTCGGCGGCCAGGCGATCAGGTACGCCCAGGCGCCCGAGCAGTCGGCCGCGGAGGCGATCGGCGTCGGCGTGGCGATCGTCGTGCTGATCGTCGTGCTCGGCTCGCTCGCCGCGATGGCGATGCCGCTCATCGTCACGTTCGCCGCGATCGGCGTCGCGATGACGCTCGTGCTAGCGGCGTCGGCGCTCTTCGACATCGCGAGCTTCGCGCCGACGCTGGCGGTCATGATCGCGCTCGGCGTCGGCATCGACTACGCGCTGCTCATCCTCAACCGCTTCCGCAACGAGCGCCGCGGGGGCGCCGGCGTGCGCGACGCGACGCTGACCGCGCTGGACACCGCCGGTCGCTCGGTGCTGTTCGCCGGCATGACCGTCGTCATCGCGCTGCTCGGCATGCTCGTGCTCGGGATCACCTTCCTCAACGGCCCGGCGATCGCGTCCGCGCTCGCCGTGTTCTTCACGATGGTCGGCTCGCTGACGCTGCTGCCGGCCCTGCTCGGCGCGTTCGGGCACCGCGTCAAGGTCGGCAAGGAGAAGCCGGCCGGCGCGACCCCGCGGGGCTTCGCCCGCTGGGCTGCGATCCTCGAGCGCCGCCCGCGGATGTTCGTCGTCGCGACGGTCGCCGTGCTCGCCGTCGTCGCCTTCCCGGTCTTCGGGATGCAGCTCGGCACGAGCGACTCGGGCAACGACACCGCCGGGTCGACGACGCGCATCGCCTACGACCAGCTCTCCGAGGGCTTCGGCCCCGGCTTCAACGGCCCGCTGCTCGTCGTCTCCGAGCTGCCGGCCGCCGGCGACGCCGCCGGGCTGACGGCGCTGTCGGAGGCGATCGCCGCCACCGACGGCGTCGCGACGGTCACCCCGCCGGCGCTGAACCCGGCGAAGGACACCGCGACGCTGACCGTCTTCCCGACGACGAAGCCGCAGGCGGCGGCCACGACGCAGCTGCTGGAGACCCTGCGCGAGGAGGTCGTGCCACCCGTCGAGAGCAGCACCGGCGTGACCGCGTCGATCACCGGCGCGACGGCGCTGAGCGCCGACCTGTCCGCCGTCCTGGCCTCCAAGCTGCCGCTCTTCATCGCGGTCGTCGTCGGGCTCTCGCTGCTGCTGCTGGCCGTCGTGTTCCGCTCGCTCGTCATCCCCGCCAAGGCGGCGGTCATGAACGTGCTCAGCATCGGCGCGGCGCTCGGCGTCATCACGTTCGTCTTCCAGGACGGGCACCTCGCCTCGCTCATCGGCGTCACGACGACGGGGCCGATCGAGGCCTTCCTGCCGGTCTTCATGTTCGCGCTCGTCTTCGGGCTGTCGATGGACTACGAGGTCTTCCTCGTCAGCCGGATGCACGAGGAGTGGGAGCGCACGAAGGACGCGGCGCTCGCCGTCCGCAACGGCCTCGCGCTGACCGGCAAGGTCGTCATGGCGGCCGCGATCATCATGATCAGCGTCTTCGGGAGCTTCATGCTCGGCGACGACCGCACGATCAAGCTCTTCGGGCTCGGCCTGGCCAGCGCCGTGCTCGTCGACGCGTTCCTCATCCGGCTCGTCCTCGTCCCGGCGCTCATGTACACGTTCGGCAACGCCACGTGGTGGATGCCCCGCGTCCTCGAACGCCGCCTGCCACGCATCTCCGTCGAAGGGCCCGATACACCCGCACCCGACCCGGCCTAGACACCGGCCGCCACCGGCCCCGCGGCAGGCGCGCGCGGGCGGGGGCCGGTCGCCTCCAAGGAGCACAACCATGCTGGATGCACGCCCGCGTCCACGACAGCCCCGCCGCCGGCCCGCGCGAGCTCGCCCGCAGCCACGCGATCGAGCCCGCCGTCCTGGAGGGGGCGCTCGAGCGCCTCGTCGCGCGAGGCCTCGGCGGGGAGCGCTCCGCCGGGGACCCGGCGGATGCTCACCGCGACAGGCCGCGACGCTCGAGCGCCTCGCCGCCGCCCGCCGCGAGCGCCCGGCGAGTACCTCGAGGGCTGGTCGCCCGAGCGGCACGACGAGCTGTCCGCCATGCTCTCGCGCATGGCCCGCGACCTGGCGAGCACCGCGCCCCGATGAGCACCGGCGCCGGCCCACGCTCGAAGCCCGGAGCCGGACCGCGCCGCGTCGTCCAGTGGCTGCGCAACGCACGCCAGCGCCGCGTCCTCGGACCCGAGCAGCGTCGCGACGTCGAGACCCAGCTGTATCCCGACGCCACGGGGCGCGGGGCGTATCGGCGGCGCTTCACCGTGCTCATGGCCCTGTCGACGCTGATCGCGACGTTCGGCATCGCCACGGACTCCGGTCCCGTCGTCATCGGCGCGATGCTCGTCGCCCCGCTCATGACCCCCCTGCTGGGACTCGCCTGCGCCCTCACCACCGGCTCGCCACGGCGCCAGCTCGACGCCGCCCTGACCGTCGGCGCCGCCTCGGCCGGCGCGATCGCACTTGCCTGGCTGGCCGCGAAGTCGTTCCCCGAGCCGCGATTCGTGACCGAGCAGTCACGCGAGCTGCTCGCCCGCACGGCACCCGGCACGCTGGACATGTCGATCGCGCTCGCCGCGGGCGCCGCCGGCGCCTACGTCACCGTGCACCGCCAAGCCGTCGCAGCCCTCCCCGGCGCCGCGATCGCCGTCGCGCTCATCCCGCCGCTGTCCGCCGTCGGCATCTCGATCGAGCTCGGCCGCAACGACCTCGCAAACGGCGCGATCCTGCTGTACCTCACCAACCTCGCCGGCATCATCCTCGCCGCCGCGATCACGTTCATCGTCACCGGCGTCGTCGCCCGCCGCGACGGGGGGCGCTTCACCACGCGCACCCGATGGGGCCTCGGCGCGGCGACGATCCTCGTCGTCCTGCTCGGCATTCCGCTCGCAACCGCCGGCCGCGACGCCATCAACACCGCCCGCGACGAGCACGCGATCAGCGCCGCGACGACGCGTTGGATCGGCGATCGCAACCTCGCCCTGCTGTCCAGCTCGATCGACGCGGGCGATGTCGAGATCCAACTCGCGGGGCCGCAGCCGCCGGCGGCGACGTCCCGGCTGGCAGCGCTCCTCGAAGACGCACTGCACCGCAAGCTCAGCGTCACGGTTCGCTTCACGACGCAACTCGAGCTTCTCCACGGGCGACACGACCCGTAGCGCAGCGCCGGCCGCTCGGCGCGAAACCGCCGAACGCGCGCGGCGCGCCGCCGGACGCAGGCTAGACTTCTGCGCGGGTCGAGCGTCCGCTCGGCCCGAGCGATGCCCCGCTTGACTCGTTCGTCGTTGCATCGGGGTAGCCGCCGCATCCGCGTCAGCGGGCTTCGCATCGCGTGCCGGTGCGTCCAGAGCGGCCCCGCGCAACCACGACGGAGGGACAGGCATGGCGTCAGGCGGCAAGAAGAAGACCACGATGGCCAAGCTCAACCGCGAGAGCAAGCTGCGCGAGCGCAGGCTCGACAAGCAGGCCCGCAAGGACGCCCGCAAGCTCGCCGCGACGCTGCCGGCCGGCGCGTCCGACGACGACGGCGACGGCGACCACGCGCGATCGGCCGACGCCGCCGAGGGCGCCGCCGCCGGCGACTGACGCGGCGCGCTCGCGCGACAACTTCCCCCGCGGGCGGTCCGTTGCGGGGCTCATGAGCTCCGAGCCGTCCATCGTCGGCGGCGCCAGCGAGCGCAGCAGCGACACCGACGCGCTCGGGTCCTTCTCCGACCACGCGCGTGAAACGGTCGATCACGACGGCCACTACGTCGATTGCAGGTCCACAAGAACGGCCCCCAGGGGCGCGAACGCCGATCTGTGGCACAAACTGAGAACGCAAACGATCAGGCGCCCGTGCGAGGGCATAGCCACGCGTCGGGGGTGCTTGGCCTGTCTGCTTGACGGACCTGGGCGCGCCATCGATACTCGCGCGGGCCGCACGCCGCGGCCCACGTCGAAAGGGGTCGCGCATGACTGCCAACGAGCCGGTGATCGACCAAACGCTGACGGGCGGAGACGAACTGGCCTGCGAGCTTGTGGCGGAGCAGGTACCGCTGACGATCGACGGCGTCGGCGAGGTCGCGCTCGACCTCACCGGTGCTACGACGCTTCGCGTTGAGGACAACCCACCGGACACCGACGGCATCGACATCAGCGTGCCGGCATTTGAGCTGCGCACGGAAACGCCGGAGCTTGGGCTTGTGACGATCACGATGACCGAGAGCGGCGATCCGCCGCCTGCGAGCGAGGTGACGGAGGGGTCGTCCTCGGCGACAGCGGGGGTCGAGCATGTGATGCAGCTGGATCTCACGGTCACAGTTGCGAACGCGTCGGAGGGCGGCGAGCCGATGGTCTTGATGAGCACGAGAACGGCGAGGTTCGTGAACAGCAACCTGGCCGGTTTTCCGCCGCAGGGCGCGGTCTATCAGCTTCAAGCGCCGATCGACCTCGCGCCGGTGGGCGGGTCGGGCCAGGTGGTTGCGCAGCTCATGCAGTTTCCGGTGACCGTGTCGCACAATCCTTGACGCACGCGTGTGGTGTGCGCGTCGCACCGCCGGTGAGGAGCTCAAGCCGAGCCGGCGAGGCGGCGAGATGATGGATGACTGGAGGTCTATGACGCGATGCTCGATTCCGGCGACCAACATCTCATGTGGGGCGGGCGCCCCGGAGTCCACGGGACGTCGAGCACCCGTGCTTCTACGCAGCACCGGCACTGTCACAAGGGCGGGCTCTGCGCGCGCGTCGCCGAGGACAGGCGCGCGTCTGGCGGCGGGCGATGAGCGCTGTCGGGGATCACGTCAAGGCGCTCATCGCCGACGAGTTGAAGCTCGATGACGAGGTTCCGAGCGACGCGCTGCTGGCCGACCTCGGCGCCGACGACCTCACGTTCGTGGACTTGATCCTGCGTTTGGAGGAGAAGTTCGCGATCGAGCTCTCCGACGAGGATGCCGCGAAGATCGTCCGTGTCAGCGACGCGATCGCGTACGTCGAGCGGCACGCGAGGTAGCTAGTGGGGCGCGCTCGGAGGGCGATGCGTCGCCAGGTCTGGTTGGTCTGGCGTTCGGCGAGATCAGCAGCACCTCTCCGACGTCATCTACCCGACGCATGACACGCGACCTCACGACCGCGGCCGCCCGTCCCCTCCTGGCCACATGAGCGCGCCCGCGCGCGGCGCCAGGTCGGCGCGCGTGCGCACGCCGCCCGATCCGCGGCGCAGGGCGCCGAGCTCCTCGAGGATCGCCCGGCCGATCGAGATGCGGGCGGCGAAGTGCTGCGGTCGCGTGATGTCGAGGTTGAGCGCGAACGTCCAGCTGCGCGGGCCACGGGCGACCCAGCCCACCCACCAGCCGACGGTCGGCTCGGTGGTGAAGACGTAGCCCGTCTTGCCGCGCACGACGGTGCGGCCGTCGCGCTGCACGACCATCATCCTGCGCACGTCGCGCAGGGCGCGACGCGAGACCGGCAGCGTGCCGCGGCGCAGGCGCTCGAGGAAGCGCACCTGCTCGCGGGCGGAGATCGCGAACGGGCCCTCCAGCCAGAAGCTGTCCAGCGGTGCGCCGCCGACGCGGCGGTTGCCGTAGTGCATCTCGCGCACCGCCCGGCGGTACGTCGCGCGGCCGAGCTGCCGCGCGATGCGCTGGTAGATCGGGATGCAGGAGTTGGCGAACGCCGTCGCCAGCGTCAGGTCGCCCTCGCAGGCCGCCGGCAGCAGCGGCTTGCCGTCGACCATGTAGTTCGGGTTCGGGCCCGGGTAGGGCTGGTCGGCTCCGGAGGCGACGCCGCGATCGATCGCCAGCAACGCGTTGGGGATCTTGAACGTCGAGGAGGGCAGGTAGCGCCGCCGGCTGCGCGGCGCACCCACGACGACCGTTCGCGGGTGCGGGCCGGCGCGGTGCACGACCATCGTGCCGGTCGTGCCGGCCGCCGCGAAGTGGCGCGCGAGGTCGGGGCGCTGGCGCGCCGCGGACGCCGCGGCCGGCGTGAGGGCGACCGCGCCGGCCACCGCGAGCGTGAGGAGGAGTGCTCTGATCATGACTGACCGCGATACCCATCCCCCGCGCCCGGGACGCGTCCTGAAGGGCACGCCCCCGTGGCCGGTCCGATCGTGGGTCAGGCGGCGCGGGCGATCTGCACGACGATCCGCGGTCCCGCCGAGGCGGCGCTGAGGTCGGCGATCACCGCGCATCCCGCCGCGTACCGGTCGCCGCGCGCCCACCGCTCGTCACGGGCTCGTCCAGCGGCCGCACCGTGAGCCGGGCCGACCGGTCCGTGCCGGCCAGCCGCCGGCGACGAGCTCGATGCGCGCGCGATCGACTCGTCGTCGAGCGCCGGGACCTCGAGCCCCAGCCGCCGGATGGCGTTCACCGCCGCGCCGGGCAACCGGCGCTGCCGATCGGGCGGCTAGGTCCGGAAGTAGTTGAACTGCTCGGTCATCCGGCTCGCCTGGCCCGCGGTGAAGTGGTCCATGCACGCGTCGTCGGAGTAGTCCATGAAGTTGTGGATCGGATCGGGTCCGCCCTTGCGGCAGGTGTCGCGCCCCTGGGGACAGCCGTAGGCGGGCGACTGCTCGGGCGCGGTGTCGCTGACGAGGTCGCCCTGCTTGCCGCAGCCTCCCTGGAAGGTGTGGTACAGACCGAGCCAGTGGCCGACCTCGTGCGTCGCCGTGTCGCCGAGGTTGTACGGCGCCGCGTTGCCGCCCGGAAGCGACTGGTTGAGCACGACGACGCCGTCGTCCTTGTCGCCGGGGTAGTAGTCGCTCGGGAAGGTCGCCCACCCGAGCAGGCCGCCGCCGGGGCTCGCCGTGTAGAGGTTCAGCGCGTTGGCCCCGCCCTTGCGCAGCGCGGTCTTCGCCGCCCGCTCGGCGCTCGAGCCCGGCGCCATCGTGTACCACTGGGTGTTGTTCGTCCTGTCGACGACCGGCGACCCGAACGCGAACCCCGGGCTGCTGAACGCAGCGTTCAGGACGGCGATCTGGTTGTTGATCATGGTGTCCGAGACGTCGCCGCCGCCGGAGTTCGTGCGGATCACATGGACGTAGACGGGGATCGTCACGCGAAAGCCCAACTGGTCTTTGCGGGCACCCGCCGGGACCTCCTTGGCCCTGAGCTTGCCATCGGTCATGTGTGCCGGCTCGCGCGGACCCCCGGCGGCCCTGCTGGCCGCGAAGTCCGTCTGAGCGCCACCGAAGAGCACGCAGTCCGAAACGGGGCCGACGAGCGAGCCGCCCGCGGCCTGCGCGATGCCTCCCTGGAGCGTCGCCAGCGTCAGCACTGCGATGAACAAGCACGCGCGATGATGCAGCATCCCTACCCCCATGTCTCGCCTTCCGAAGCCCCGACGCGGGCTAGTTAACTCTCGGTTCGGGGAGATCGCAAGTGCGCTGGCCCGCGACGCGGGCGACGTCCGGCGCCGGATGCCCGACCGGACCGTGAGGTCGCTGGCCGAGACCGAGCCGGCGGTCGCCCGCGGACAGGCCGCCGCGGCCCCCGAGGCGGCCCGTGAGCCGCTGCGGGCGCCGGCGGTCCAAGCGCCATCTAGACTCGCTGCGCGGGTCGCCGGTCCGGCCCCCGCCCCCACGTGCCGATGCTCGAACAGCACGAAGTCGCCGCATATCTGCTGCAGCGGCGGCTCGTCAGCCGCCGCTCGGTCGTCGCCGGGCACCTGCGGATCGCGGACGCCTCCAGCCGCAACCGCAACTTCCGCGTCACGGGGTCGCCGGGCTCGCAGGAGAGCTACCTGCTCAAGCAGGCGCTGACCGACGACGGCGCGCAGACGCTCGCCAACGAGTTCGCGCTCTACCGCCGCCTCGCGCGCCCGGACTCGCCGATGGCGCGCCATGTCCCGCGGGTCTACGGCTTTCACCGCGCGGCCGGCGTGCTCACGATCGAGTGGATCGCCGGCGGCCTGGACCTCTACCGCGTGCACGCCGCGCGCACGCGAGCCTCGACGGTCCTCGCCGCGGCGCTCGGCCGCGCGCTCGCCGCGCTGCACGCCGTGGCCCCCGACGAGGAGCAGCTGCGCTGCGATCCGCCCTGGGTGCTGTCGCTGCACCGTCCGCCGCTGGACGCGCTGCGCTATCTCAGCGCGGCGAGCATCGAGCTCATCGCCTCGATCCAGCGCGACGAGCCGTTCGCCGCGGCCCTCGACGACCTGCGCGCGGGCTGGCGCGTCGAGGCGCTCGTGCACCGCGACGTCAAGCTGGCCAACTGCATCGCCGTGCCGGCACCGCAGCAGGCGCGCCTGACGCGCGTGGCGCTCGTCGACTGGGAGATGGCCGGTTGGGGCGATCCGGCACTCGACGTCGGATCGGCGATCGGCGAGCTGCTCGGCTTCGGGCTCGCGACGATCCCGGACGGGCTCGATCCCCGCGACAGGCGGGGCGCCGAGCAGGCGCAGCGCCCCTGGCCGGCGGTCCGGCCGGCGCTGGCGTCGCTGTGGCGCGCCTACGCGCGGGCCCGCGGGCTGAGCGGACGGCCCGCCGAGCAGCTCCTGGCGCGCTCGGTCCGCTACGCCGCGGCACGCCTCGTCCAGAGCGGCTACGAGGACACCCAGGAGGCCGGCTGCCTGACCGCGCGCATCGGGAGCGCGCTGCGCCTCGCGCGCGGGCTGCTGCTCGAGCCCGACGCGCTGCGCGGCGAGCTGGCGCACGCGTGATGCTCGCCGCCGCGATCACCGATCGCTACCGCCGCCAGGTCGCGGCGGCGCTGCGCGCGGTCGACGCGCGGCCGCCGTGCGCCTACGTCTGGTTCGGCCGGCGCACCGAGGTCCTGACCCCCCGTGAGCGCGCACGCGTCGGCGAGGCGCGCCGGCGCGAGCTGCTCGTCGATGCGATCGCGCGGCGCCTGGAGCGCGACTTCCACGGCGCCGGCGTGCCGCTTCCCCCGCCGCTCGGGCCGGCGCCGGCGGGCGACGGCGATGGCTTCGTGCGTGCGCTGTCGCAGGCCAACTGCGGTCGCGGTCAGTGGCAGGCCGGCTGGCGGGTCGTCGGACACGGCCCCGACGAGACGACGGTGCAGCGCCCCGACGGCCTGCGTCTGCGCGTGGCCGCCGACGACGCCCGGCTCGTCGCGGAGACCGACGCCGGCGCGCCGCCGGCGGTCCGCGTGCCGAAGGAGGCCGCGGGACTCACCCCGGGCCTGTACGTCGCGCTCGGCGACGCGCCGCTGCGCGCAGACGGCGACGCGGCGCTCACCCGGCTGAGCTGGAACGTCGCCGCGGCCGGGGCCGTGACGCTCGTCGCGCGGGCGACGTACGTCCTCAACCGCGCGGAGCTGCCGTTTGGCCTCGAGCTCGCGACCGATCCGGCCCGCTACCGGGACGCCAGCGCCGCCGACCTGCTCGTCCGGACGGAGGACTTCGCCGCGGTCGCGTCGCTGCTGCGCCCGCTGCTGCGCGCGCTGCGCGCCCAGCTCGCCGACCCCGCGCCGGCCTTCGCCAAGCCGCTCTCGCGCGGGATCGCCGTCGCCGAGGAGCCCGCCGGCGGGCGGCGCTTCGGCGAGCAGCGCTGCCGGCTGCTCGCCGAGGCGGTGCTCGCGGCGCGCGAGCGGCGCCTGGACGAGCCGGCGCGGCGCCTCGCCCTCGTCGAGCGCCGCTTCGCCGACGCGGGGCTGACGCTCGACGCGCCGTACCTCCGACCGGGGTCGCGGGATGCCTACGAGCTTTCGTAGCATCGCGCCGCCCGCGGCCGCCCGGCCCGACGCCCTCGCGACCGCGGCCGGCATCGGCGGGCGGATCGTGCGCGCGGCGGTCTGGTACCGCGCGCGCTGCAACTGGGTCGCCCCCGCCGTCGAGGCCGCGCGCGGTCGATCGCAGGCGCGCGTCGTGCATCGCGCCCTCGGCCCCGACCTCGGGGGCGGGACGGCCGGCGTCGCGCTCGCGCTCGCGCAGCTGCACGCGGCCGGCGCCGACGACGCGCTCGCGCGGACCGCCCGCGGCGCGATCGAGCAGGCGCTCGCGCACGTCGACGAGATCCCGCGCCACGCGGCACGCGGGCTCTACGCCGGACGGCTCGGCGTCGCCTACGCGGCAGCGCGCTGCGGCGTGTTGCTCGCCGACGAGCGCCTGCTGGCGCGGGCGGCGCGGGTCGCCCGCGCAGCGCCGCCGCCGACCGCGGCCGCCGATCTCGTGCAGGGGACCGCGGGGGCGGTCGCGGGGCTGCTCGCGCTCGCCGGGCTGCTCGGCGACGATCGTCTGGTGAGCCGCGCGGCGCAGCTCGGCGACGAGCTCGCCGGCACGGCGACGCGCGGGCCGGCCGGCGGCGCCTGGCGGTCGCCCTCGTCACCCGCCGAGCATCCGCTCTGCGGCTTCTCGCGCGGCGCGGCCGGCGCGGCCTGGGCCCTGCTCGAGCTGTTCGCGCGCACCGGCGAGGCGCGCCACCGCGATGCCGCCCTGCGGGCGCTGGACTACGAGCGGCGCTGGCACGACCCGGACGCGGGCGGCTGGCCGGACCTGCGCGGCATCGACCGCGGCGAGCGCCGCGGTCGCTTCGTCGCGCCGCGCGAGGACAGCTGGGCGCACGGCGCGCCGGGGATCGCCCTCGCCCGGCTGCGCGCCTGGTCGCTGCTCGGCGACGAGCGCCTGCGCACCGAGGCGCTCGCCGCCCTCACGACGACGGCCGCGCGCGTCGAGCGCGGCCTCGCGGCCGCCGGCGAGAGCTTCGCGCTCGCCGACGGCCTCGCCGGTGCCGCCGACGCGCTGCTGCTCGGCGCCGACCTGCTCGACGACGATCCGGCGGGCCGGGTCGCGCTGGCCCGGCGCCTTGCCGAGCACGGGATCAGCCGCTACGAGAACGGACTCGACGGCTGGCCCTGCGGTCTGCCCGGCGGCTTCGCGCCCGGGCTGCTCGACGGCCACGCCGGGATCGCGCTCTTCTACCTGCGGATCGGCGACCGCCGCGTCGCGTCACCGTTGCTCATCACCGCGCCGCCGGCCTGAGACGGCGATGGCCGCCGCGCGCAACCTCGTCAACCTCAAGGCCGTCGGCAAGGGCTACGGCAGCCGCACCGTCCTGCACGACGTCACGCTCGGGATCGCGGCCGCCGAGCGGATCGGCGTCGTCGGGCGCAACGGCGACGGCAAGTCCACGCTGCTGCGCCTCATCGCCGGTGCCGAGCCGCCCGACGCCGGCCAGGTGACGCGGGCGCGCGACGTCGGGCTGGCGCTGCTCGGCCAGGGCGACGAGCTCGACGTCCACGCGACGATCCGCGACGCGCTCGTCGGCAGCCGGGCCGACCACGAGTGGGCGGCCGACAGCGCGTTTCGCGGCGTGCTCGACGGACTGCTCGGCGGCGTCGCGCTCGAGCGCTTCGCGGGCGGGATGCGCACCCCGATCGCCTCGCTGTCGGGCGGCGAGCGGCGCCGCATCGCGATCGCGCGCCTGCTGCTCGACGGCCCCGAGCTGCTGCTGCTCGACGAGCCGACGAACCACCTCGACGTCGAGGCGGTCGACTGGCTCGCCGGGCACCTCGCCGCGCGGCGCGGCGCGCTGCTCGTCGTGACCCACGATCGCTGGTTCCTCGACGCCGTCTGCACGGCGACGTGGGAGGTCGCCGAGCAGACCGTCCACCGCTACGAGGGCGGCTACGCGGCGTTCGTCCTCGCGCGCGCCGAGCGCGACCGCCAGGCGGCGGCGCGCTCGGACCGCCGCCGGCAGCTGCTGCGCAAGGAGCTCGCCTGGCTGCGCCGCGGCCCGCCCGCGCGGACGAGCAAGCCGAAGTTCCGCATCGACGCCGCCGAGGCGCTCATCGCCGACGAGCCCGAGGTGCGCGACCGCGCCGAGCTGCTGCGCTTCGCGACGTCGCGGCTCGGCGACAAGGTGCTCGAGGCCGTCGACGTCTCGCTGCGCTTCGGCGATCGGACGCTGCTGGACGGGCTGACGTGGCGGCTGGGCCCCGGCGACCGCGTCGCCCTCGTCGGCGTCAACGGCTCGGGCAAGACGACGCTGCTGGCGCTGCTCGCGGGCGAGCTCGATCCCGACGGCGGCCGGGTCGACCGCGGCGCGACGGTCCGCCTGGCCCGCCTCTCCCAGGACACGACCGAGATCGCGCCGCAGCTGCGCGTGCTCGAGGCGCTCGAGCAGGTCCGCGGCCACGCGACGCTGAGCGACGGCCAGGAGATCACGGCCAGCATGCTCTGCGACCGGTTCGGCTTTCGCGGGGACCTCGCGCGCACGCTCGTGGCCGACCTGTCGGGCGGCCAGCGCCGGCGCCTGCAGCTCATGCGCCTGCTCATGGCCGAGCCCAACGTCCTGCTGCTCGACGAGCCGACGAACGACCTCGACATCGAGACGCTGACCGCCCTGGAGGACCTGCTGGATCGCTGGCCCGGCACGCTGGTCGTCGTCAGCCACGACCGCTACTTCGTCGAGCGCGTCTGCGACGACGTGCACGCGCTCACGGGCACCGGCGCTCTGCGCCACCTGCCCGGCGGGATCGAGCAGTACGTCGAGGGGCGGCGGGCGGCGGCGTCCGGGGCCGATCGGCCGCGCGGACCGGCCGCGGGGAGCGCCACGGCGAGAAGCCCGGGCGGGTCGCTGCGCGCCGCGCGCAAGGAGGTCCAGCGCCTCGAGCGCGCGCTCGAGCGCCTCGGCGAAGACGAGCGCGAGCTGCATGCTGCGATGGCCGTCGCGGCGACCGACCACGCGCGCCTGCGGGCGCTGCAGGAGCAGCTCGCCGCGCTGCTGACCGAGCGCGAGCTGCTCGAGGCATCGTGGCTGGAGGCGGCGCAGACGCTGGAGGCGTGACGCTGCCCGGCCCCGAGCTCGGCCGCGGCTGATCCGCGCGGGTGGCGCGCACGCAGTACCCGGCGACCAAGCCCGCCTCCCCAGATCCTGCGCGCCACGCGCCGAAGGAGCCAACGACCATGACGATGACCCCGCGCGAGGCGCTGCTGCGAACGATCGCCGTCGGGCTGCTGAACGTCGTCGCGATCACGCATCTCGTCGACCTGTCGCACAAGCTCGAGGAGGGCGTCGCCTACATGGCGACGCTGTTCTCGCTGCTGATCGTCGCCTGCGTCGTCCTGGCGCTCGTGCTCGTGCGCCGCCGCCCGCGCGCGCTGCGGGGCACCTGGATCGCGATCGGCACGCTCAGCGCGGCGACGCTGGCCGGCTACGCGCTGAGCCGCGTCGTGGCCCTGCCGCGGATGGCCGACCACGTCGGGGACTGGACGAGCACCGCGGGGATCGTCTCGGTCTCGGCCGAGATCGCGCTCCTCGCGCTCGCCGCACACGCGCTGCGGTCAGCCGGCGGATCGCGCGCCGCGGGTCGCGCGACCCGTCGCGCGCCCAGGCTCGCCGGCACCGCGGCCGGCGTCGCGCTGCTGCTCGCCGTCAGCGCGGCGGGCATGCCCGGGCTGCAGCGCGCCCACGCCCACGCGGGCGTGGCCGTGGCCTCCGGCGCAGCCGACCACGCCGAGCCGGCCGCCCCCGCCGCTGCCGGCGAAGCGCAGGCAGCGCCGGCCATCCCCCGCGCCGTGACGCTCGCGGCGATCCTGCTCGCCGTCGCCTTCACCGCCGCCGCCGCGACGAGCCTGCGCCGGCGCAGCTATGCGCCCCAGCGACCCGTCGCGCGGCTGCGCGCATGACGTCGCGCTGCATCATCGCCCCGCGCCCGCCGCGGACGCTACGGTAACGCCATCACGTTCGAGGGGAGTTACACCATGCTTCGTCCACGCCTGCTGGCGCTCGCCGCCGTCGCGCTCGCCCTATCCGGTGTCGGCACCGGCGTCGCGTCGGCGTACGCACCGGCTGCGACGGCCACGATCCATCCCGGCGTCATGACCTTCACCGACGGGGCGCAGTGCACCGCGAACTTCGTCTTCAAGGACGCCGCCGGCGCGCTCTACCTCGGGCAGGCCGCGCATTGCTCGGGCACCGGCGCGGCGACGGACACAGACGGCTGTGCGGCGAGCTCGCTGCCGCTGGGCACCGTCGTGGCAGATCGCGCCGGCAAGCCGCTCGGGACGATGGCCTACAACAGCTGGCTGACGATGGCGTCGGTCGGCGAGACGGACGCCAACACCTGCGCCTACAACGACCTGGCGCTGATCAAGCTCGCGCCAGCCGACTACGACGACGTCAATCCGTCGGTGCCCTACTGGGGCGGGCCGACCGGCGTCGGCGGCAGCTCGGCGCTGGGCGAGACCGTCCGCAGCTACGGCAACTCGTCGCTGCGCGCAGGAGTCACCGCGCTCAGCCCCAAGACGGGCCTGAGCCTCGGACAGTCGGGGAACGGCTGGAACCACACCGTCTACACGGCGACCCCCGGCATCCCCGGCGATTCGGGCAGCGCGTTTCTCGACGCGAGCGGCAGGGCGCTGGGTGTGCTCAGCACGGTCGCGATCCTGCCGCTGACCGCCTCCAACGGCGTCGGTGACCTCAGCCGCGAGCTCGCGTACGCCAACGCGCACGCCAACCTCGGAAGGCTCAGCCTGGTGAACGGCACCGAGCCGTTCAGCGCCGCGCTGCTGCCCGTCCCGGTCGGGGTGCGGGGCCTGCGCCTCACCCGCTGAGACCGGCAAACGCTCCCCCACGCCGCCGCGGCGCGCGCCCGCGTCAGCGGGGCGCGGTCAGCGCGCGGACCCTGCGCAGCAGAAACGGACCGAGCGTGCGCGCGTAGGCCTCGGTGATGTGGTCGCTGTCGCGGTGCACGAGCGCGCCGCCGATGACCGGATAGCAGCGCTTGGAGCCGCAGAAGTAGCGCGTCATGTCGATCCAGCGGTAGCGCTTGGAGCGCAGCCCGCGGGCGGCCGAGACGGCGGTGTCCCAGCGCAGCGCGGCTGAGCGCGACCGCGCGCAGGCGATCCCCGGGCGCTCCCTGCCGGCTTTCAGCACGCGCTGGACGCACGCGAACGTGGCCGACGTCGTGCGCGGCGCGTCGCGGATGACGACGATCTGCCTGACGGTGCGCGGCAGCGCCCGCCATGCGCGCCGGAAGCCGCTGATCTTCACCTGCCCGTAGGTCCGGCCGCGCGGGACCACGACCGGCGTCGGCGCGCTCTGCGAGACGAACACGGTGCTGATCCGTGGATGGCGCGCCAGCCAGCGCTGCACCGCCCGGTACCAGGGACGGCACGGCTCGCGCAGGCCCACGGGCAGGTCGTCGACGGCCGCGGAGAAGAAGCAGCCCGGCGCGGTCAGCGAGTACCCCTGCCAGCGCTTGGCATCCGCGACGACGTCGAGGGCGCCGCGCCAGTGCAGCGCGTGGCTGTCGCCGACGAGCGCGATCGTGCGCTTGGCCGCGGCGGCGGGCGCACCGAACGTGCAGACCGCCTCGAACGGTGCCTTCACCGGGTCGCAGGGCGACGCGGCGCGGCGGAAGCGGTCGCTCAGCTTGGGACTGACCGAGCGCGTCCGATTCGTGCACGGGTGCTTGACGTCGCGCGCCGCGGCACCGAAGCACGACCGCTTGGAGGCCGCCGCCGCGGGGTCTGTGACGACCGCCCCCGCGACGAGCAGCGCGAGCGCGCACAGCGCCGGCAGCCCCCGGCCGAGGACGGCGCGGCGACGGGCGAGACGCACGGTTGCGTCGCGGCGCGCGATCGTCGACGCCGCTGGCCGGGCGCGTTGCAGGGGGCCGGTCATGGGGCCGCTGATGCTCTCACAGGCGCCGCGCTGCGGGCGTCGCTCGCAGCCGCGCAGGCCGGGGCTCCGATCCCGCGTCGCCCGCAGGACGGGCGCCGGCATCGCGCCGGCGGGCCACCCGCGGCGCACCGGGCGGTGCTCATCTGTCCGCCGACGTTCATCTTCCCGACCGGCACGAGGGTCAAGATCATCGGCGTCCACGATGCGTCCGCTTTGCGCTGCGCCCGCGAGTCGATCGTCCGTCCAGTCCACGCCCGATCTCGTCGCGCAACCCTCCGACGAGACCGTTCCGTCCATATGTCACGGATCTGGCTCACCGTCCTCACCACCCTCGCTTTCGGTGTCGCATCGCCGGTCAGCGCGCAGGCACGGACGCCCTGCCCCGGCGAGAGCGCCATACCGACCGAGCAGAACCACGCGCTCGTCAGCGACGCGATCATCTGCCTGACCAACCAGCTGCGCGTCCACTACGGACTGCCGCAGCTGCGCGGCGATGCTCGTCTGCAATCCTCGGCCCGGGGCCACAGCCGGGACATGGCGACCCAGAGCTTCTTCGGTCACACCGGCCCCGGCGGGTCGACGCCGACCACGCGCGCGCTGGCCGCGGGCTACCCGTTCGGCGTGGGCGAGAACATCGCCTACGGCCAGATCAACGCCCGCGCCGTCGTGATCGCCTGGATGCAGAGCACCGGCCATTGCCGCAACATCCTCAGCGCCGCTCGCGATCTCGGCGTGGGCACGGCGGTCTCCGGCCTGCCCTACTACGCCCAGGATCTCGGCGACTACTTCAGTCAGACGATCGACGAGACCGCGCGCAACGCCTGCCCCCATTCGCCCGACCTCGACGCCCTCGTCGCCGTCGATCAGCCCAGCGCGACGATCATCACCGCGCTGCCGGGCCCACCCGCCCCGACGCCCGTGTCGACCCCGTCCGACCCGCCGCCGGCGCCGACGGCCGTGCCGCTGACGACCAAGCCCTCGCGGCCCAAGCTCCAGGCCCTCAAGATCGCCAAGCGCGTTCGCGTCCGGGGTCGCCGCCGCGGCACGACGATCCGCTACAAGCTCTCGACGAAGGCGACCCTCGTGCTGCGCATCCAGCGCGCCGCCGGCCGCAAGGGCTACAAGACGCTGCCCGGCTCGATCGTGCGGCGCGGGAAGCGCGGCACCAACAAGCTGCGCTTCAGCGGGCGGCTTCGAGGCCGCACGCTGCGCCCGGGCCGCTATCGCCTGCGCGCCTACGCGAGGGCCCCCTCGGGGCGGACCTCACGCAAGGTGCACACCCGTTTCGTCGCGGTGCGACGCTAGGCGTCCTCGGGCTCGGCCCGCGGCAGCCCGCGCTGGCGGCGGCACAGCACGCAGAGCACGACGACGCCCTCGTGATGCTCTGCCGCGTGGTCGAGGTACTCGTGGCGGCGCTCCCCGGCGAACCAGATGTGGCCGCAGTCCGCACACCGGCGCTCGTTGGGATGCGGCCAGTCCGGCGGGTGACGATCGTCCGCCGTCATCGGCTCGACGCGGCGCGCGCCGCTCCCTGGCGCGGGCTGAGGTCCGCGCTGGCGACCTTGAAGGCGATCGTGTCGATGTAGTCGCGACGCCCGTCCCGGGTGCGCTTGGACGCCTGACCCGGCGTGACGCCGAGATCGGCGAGCTCGCGCGCCGCCGCCGGGTCAAAGCACCTCGCGTCGAGCCACTTCGCGGCGCCGTCGTCGTCGAAGCCCGCCGCGCTCCAGGCCTTCGCCGCGACCGCGGGGTCCTCGCCGCGGTCGGCGAGATCCCCGTAGCGGGCGATCGTGTCAACGCTCGTTCTGGGTCCCGACCAGTGCATCTGCCTGTGCTCCCCCGGACGCGGTGTCAGGCGTTGTACCGCATCGGCGGCGCTGCCTCACGGTTTCTGCGCGGCGCGAGGGCGGCGGTGCATACTCAACGCATGCCCGCCCACGTCGTCCTCTTCTCGACGGACTCCTGCGCGTACTGCGTGCACGCCAAGTCGCTGCTCAGCAAGCGCGGCGTCGTCTTCGAGGAGGTCAACCTCAGCGAGCATCCCGAGCTGCAGGCGCAGCTCACCGAGCTGACCGGGCTTGACAGCTTCCCGCAGATCGTCGTCGACGGCGAGCCGCTCGGCGGCTTCAACGAGCTGCGCGCGGCCGACAAGGACGGCGTGCTGGCCTCCTGGAGCACCGCCGCCCAATAGGCGCGAGGGCCCCGGCTAGGATCGATCCGTGGCCGACGTCCCGCCCCGGCAGACCTTCTACGACGCCGTCGGCGGCGCGCCGACGTTCCGCCGCATCGTCGCTCGCTTCTACGCCGAGGTCGCGGCCGATGCGCCGCTGCGGGCGCTGTACCCCGAGGACGACCTCGGTCCCGCGCAGGAGCGGCTGGGGCTGTTTCTCATGCAGTACTGGGGCGGCCCGGCGACGTACTCCGCCCGGCGCGGGCACCCGCGCCTGCGGATGCGCCACGCGCCGTTTCGGATCGGAACGGCCGAGCGCGACGCGTGGCTGCGCGCGATGCGCGTCGCCGTCGACGAGGCGGGGCTCGACGACGCGCACCGCGACCAGCTGTGGAGCTACCTGGAGTCGACCGCCGGCCACATGGTCAACAGCCCCACGTAGCCGCCCCGGCCCGGCCGCAACCGTGAGCGCCGCGGCGCCGCGACGGCGAGCTGCGGGCCGCGCCGCGCGACGGCGACCTAAGATCTGCGCCATGGCGATCGTACGACTGCGTGGACAGCTCGAGAAGCTCGCGGGCACATCAGAGGTGCCCGTCGAGGGCACGACCGTCGGCGAGCTGCTCGCTGCGCTCGAGCAGGAGCACGCCGGGCTCGAGGGCTGGATCCTCGACGAGCGCGGCGTCCTGCGCCGTCACATCAACGTCTTCGTCAACGGCGAGCCCGCCGACCCGGACAGCGCCGTCGAGGCGACCGACAGGATCGAGATCCTGCCGGCGATCTCCGGCGGCTGACGCTGCCTCGATGACGGAGCTGCTCGTGGGGACCCGCAAGGGCCTCTTCGTGCTCGACGGCGAGCCGGGGGCGCCGTTTGCGATCGGCGCGCGCGCGTTCGTCGGCGAGCCCGTCGACTACGCGATGCGCGACGCCCGCAGCGGCCGCCTGTTCGCCGCCGTCACGTCGCCGTTCTGGGGCCCGCGGATCTGGTTCACCGACGACCTCGCGCAGGAGTGGCAGCCCGCGCGGGGCGTCGCGCTTCCCAAGGGCGGCAGCGACGCGCTCGCGCGCATCTGGGTCATCGCCGCCGGCGAGGCCGACGGCGTCCTGTACGCGGGCGGCGACCCGGGCGTGCTCTTCGCCAGCAGCGACGGCGGCGCGTCCTGGGCGCTCAACGAGGCGCTCTGGTCGCACCCGACGCGGCCGCGCTGGCGGCGCGACTCCGGCGGGCTCTCGGTGCACTCGATCGCGCCCTGGCCGGGCGACCCCGACCGGCTCGCGCTCGCGATCTCCGCCGCCGGCGTGTGGCTGACCGACGACGCCGGCGCGACCTGGTCGCACGGCAACGAGGGGATCGTCGCCGACTACCTGCCCGAGCAGGCGCGCGCGACCGCGATCGACCTCTGCGTGCACCATCTCGAGCGCGCCCGGCGCCGCCCCGAGCGCCTGTTCCTGCAGTTCCACGGCGGCGTCTATCGCTCCGACGACGCGGGCGCGTCGTGGACGGACATCGCCGCGGGCCTGCCGCACGACTTCGGCTTCCCCGTCGTGCTCGACCCCGCCGACCCCGATCGCGCGTTCGTCATCCCGGTCACGACGGCCGACCGCGTGACCGACGGACGCGTGGCGGTCTGGGAGACGACCGACGCGGGCGCGTCGTGGACGGCGCGCGGCGACGGGCTGCCCGAGCGCGACGCCTTCCTGTCGATCCTGCGCCAGGCGTTCACGGCCAAGGGCGAGGGCTCCGCGCTCGAGCTGTACTTCGGCGCGACGTCGGGCGAGATCTTCGGCTCGGGCGACGGCGCCGCGACGTGGTCGGTCGCCGCGCAGCGCCTGCCCGCGATCGCCTCCGTGCGCGCCGCCTGACCCGCACGGCAAGACGCGCGCGCGCTCATTACGCTGCGGCCACATGGCCACCGCACACGCCCCCTCCCCCACCGCGCGCCGCTCGTGCCTCTCCGTCCCGGGCTCGTCGGCGTCGATGCTCGCCAAAGCGCCTCAACGGGGCGCCGACGAGGTCATCGTCGACCTCGAGGACGCCGTCGCGACGTCGGCCAAGGACGAGGCCCGCGACACCGTCGTCGCCGCGCTCCGGGAGCCCGTCTGGCGCGGCGTGAACTGCAGCGTCCGCGTCAACGCCGCGCGGACCGCGTGGTGCCACGCCGACATCATCGCGATGGCCGGCGGGGCGCAGGGCCCGGCGTCGATCATCGTCCCGAAGGTCGAGAGCGCCGGCGACCTGGCGTTCGTCGACAGGCTGCTCGACGGCGTCGAGGCCGCCGCCCAGACCGGCCGCGCGCCGCTGCGCGTGCAGGCGCTCATCGAGACCGCCGCGGGCGTCGCGCGGCTGGACGAGATCGCCGGCTGCTCGCCGCGGCTGGACTCGCTCATCCTCGGCTACGCCGACCTCTCGGCCTCGCTGGGACGCGCGGCGGGCGCGCGCGCCGAGCTGGACTCCTGGCGGGCGATCCAGGACGCGATCCTCGTCGCCGCGCGCACGCACGACGTCGCGGCGATCGACGGGCCGTACCTCGGCATCAAGGTCGACGAGGGCTTCAGCGCGGCGGCCGAGCGGGCGCGCGACATGGGCTTCGACGGCAAGTGGGCGATCCACCCCGCCCAGGTCGCGGCGCTCAACGAGCTCTTCACGCCGTCCGGCGAGGAGGTCGAGCACGCCCGCGCGGTCATCGACGCGCTCGCGGCGGCCGAGCGCGAGGGCGGCGCCGGCGCCGTCGCGCTCGACGGGCAGATGCTCGACGAGGCGGTCCGCGTCGCCGCGCTGCGCGTCCTCGCGCGCGCCGGCGAAGCCGGCTGAGCCACACTGGACGGCGTGACCGCGCCGCGCGCCGACCGCTACGACGCCGTCGTCGTCGGCGGCGGCCACAACGGCCTTGCGGCCGCGGCGTACCTGGCGCGCGCGGGCTGGTCGTGCCTCGTCCTCGAGCGCCGCGACGAGCTCGGCGGCGCGGCGGTCTCCGAGCAGGTCTTCCCCGGCATCGACGCGCGCCTGTCGCGCTACGCCTACCTCGTCAGCCTGCTGCCGCGCCAGATCGTCGACGAGCTCGACCTGCGCGTGCGCTGCGCGCCCCGCACGACGTCGTCGTACACCCCCGACCCGCGCGCCGCCTGCGCGCGCGGGCTGCTCGTCGAGCGCGACGAGCAGGCCACGCGCGCCTCGTTCGCGCGGGTGACCGGATCCGGCGCCGAGCACGACGCCTGGCGCGCGCTGCAGCGCCGGCTCGCCGGGCTGGCGCGGCGCGTCTTCCCGACGCTCACCGAGCCGCTGCGCTCGCGCGAGCAGCTGCGCCGGATCGTGGCCGACGACGCGCTCTGGAGCCTGCTCGTCGACGAGCCGCTCGCTGCCGGCGTCGCCCGGCTGCTCGCCGACGACCTCGTGCGCGGCGTCGTGCTGACCGACGCGCTCATCGGCACGTTCGCCTCCGCGACGGACCGCGACCTGCGCCAGAACCGCTGCTTTCTGTACCACGTCATCGGCGGCGGCACCGGCGAGTGGGCGGTCCCGATCGGCGGCATGGGCACGGTCAGCGCCGCGCTCGCAGGCGCCGCGCGCAACGCCGGCGCCGAGCTTCGCACCGGTGCGGAGGTGACCGCGGCCGGCGACGGCGAGGTGCGCTTTCAGACCGCCGGCGGCGGCGCCCGCTCGGTCGGCGCGCGGATGATCCTGGCCAACGTCGCACCGGCCGAGCTCGAACGGCTGCGCGGCCGCGAGCCGCTCGCCGAGCCGCCCGAGGGCGCGCAGCTGAAGGTCAACATGCTGCTGTCGCGGCTGCCGCGCCTGCGCGACGGCGGCGTCACGCCCGAGCGCGCCTTCGCCGGCACGGTTCACGTCAACGAGAGCGCGTCGCAGCTCGCGGCCGCCTACGCCGAAGCCGCCGCCGGGCGCATCCCGGCGCCGGCGCCCTGCGAGGTCTACTGCCACACGCTCTGCGACCGCAGCATCCTCGGCCCCCGCGAGGCGGCCGCCGGCGTCCACGCGCTGACGCTCTTCGGACTGCACATGCCGGCGCGGCTGTTCAGGCGCGCCGGCGATCGCGACGCCGCGCTGCAGGCCGTGCTCGCGTCGCTGGACAGCGTGCTCGGCGAGCCGATCACCGACTGCCTGCTGCGCACGACGCACGGCGCGCCGTGCGTCGAGGCGCGCTCTCCCGCGGACATCGAGGACGAGCTGCGCATGCCGGGCGGGCACATCTTCCATCGCGACCTCGCCTGGCCGTTCGCCGAGGACGAGGCCGACGTCGGGCGCTGGGGCGTGGAGACCGACGACCCCGCGATCCTGCTCTGCGGGGCCGGCGCGCGCCGCGGCGGCGGGGTCAGCGCGATCCCCGGCCGCAACGCCGCGATGGCGGCGCTCGAGCGCCGACGCGAGAGCGCCGCTCCGCGTCGCGCGCCCGGCGGGTCGCCCGCCTCGTGACGGCGGCGGCGCTCGCCCGGGTCGACGGCGCCGCCCTCGCGCGCGACGCCGGCCGCCTCGTGCGCGTCGCGAGCGTGACCGGCGACGAGCGCGCGGCGGCCGAGGAGGTCGTCGCGATCGCCCGCGAGCTGGGGCTTGACGCCGAGCTCGTCGCGTTCGACCTGGCGCAGCTGCGCGGCGCGCCCGGCTATCCCGGCGAGGAGGCGGCGCGCAGCGAGCTCGTCGGCGCGATCGTCACGCTGCCCGGCAGCGACCGCGCGGCGCCCCGCCTGTGCGTCAACGGCCACATCGACGTCGTCGCCCCCGGGCGCGAGCCCTGGAGCCGCGACCCGTGGTCGGGCGCGGTCCGGGACGGCGTCGTGCACGGCCGCGGCAGCGCGGACATGAAGGGCGCGGTCGTCGCCGCGCTGCACGCGCTCGCGGCGCTGCGGGCGGCTGGGGGGCAGCTGCCGGGCGACGTCGTCCTGCAGGCAGTGCCCTCCGAGGAGGACGGCGGGCTGGGCACGTTCGCCGCGCTGCGACGCGACAGCGCCTTTGCCGCCTGCCTCATCCCCGAGCCGACCGAGCTTGAGGTCGTCTGCGCCCACGGCGGCGCGCTGACGTTCACCGGCACCGTCCGCGGCCGCTGCGCGCACGCCGCGCTGCGCCTGGAGGGCGTGTCGGCGATCGACCGCTACCTGCCGATCCACGCCGCGCTGCACGCGCACGAGCGGGCGGTCAACGCGCGGCCGCGCCACCCGCTGCTGGCCGACCATCCGCTGCCCTACCCGCTGCTCGTCGGGCGGCTGCGGGCCGGCGGCTGGTCAAGCCAGGTGCCCGACGAGCTCGTCTTCGAAGGCCGCCTCGGGGTGCCGGTCGGCGAGTCGCTCGCCGCGGCGCGCGCGGGGCTCGAGCGCGCCGTCGCCGCCGCCGCAGACGAGCACGGGCCGCCGGTCGAGATCGCCTGGAGCGGCGGTCAGTTCGCGTCCGGCGAGACCGCGCTCGACGACCCCTGGGTCGCGACCGTGCGGCGCGCCGGCGCCGCCGAGCTCGGCGCGGCCCCGGCGCTCGCCGGCGTCGGCTACGGCGCCGACATGCGCCTGTTCTGCGCGCGCGGCATCCCCTGCGTCATGTTCGGCCCGCGCGGCATCCGCCTCGCCCACGCGGTCGACGAGCGCGTCGCGGTCGCCGACCTCGTCACGGTCGCACGCGTGATCGTGCGCTGCGCGCTGGACCTCGGTCGGCGTGGATGATCGTGCCGACGTGCTCGCCGCGCAGCGCCGCGGTGAGGTTGCCGCGCGTCAGGCCGTTGACGACCCGGATCTCCTCGACGTGCTTGGCGCTCGCCATGGTGGGCGCGGAGGCGCAGCGCAAGCGCGGCGAGCATGCGGCCGGCCGGCTCGAGCGGCCCGGGGAGCGACGTCTTGGCGCCGACGCTGTGCGCCCCCAGCCCGATCGAGGGAAGCAGCACGTAGAGCTCCAACGCGGGGCGATCGGCGGCGCGATCGGCGAGCAGCCGCTCGATCTCGGCCTTGTCGCACGCGTAGAGCAGATGCTCGGCTGCGACAGATGCTCGGCTGCAGATCGAACGGGCGCCGCGCGAGGCCGACGATCCGCTCGACGCGCTCGTCGGCCTGAAGCAGCGCGACGAGGACGAAGCCAAACGTCCCCGTCGGGCCGGTCACGGGGCGCTGAGCGCAGGCGCGGTCACGGACGCGCGACGCTGGCGCCTGTCGTCGCGCGGCCTCGACGCCGCCGCCGCGATGCTGCGACGCTGGCGCCACCGCATGAGGCTGGCGATCATCAGCGACACCCACATGCCGCGTGGCGCGCGCGCGATCCCGCCGGCCTGCCTGCGGCGCTGTCGCGAGGCCGACGCGATCCTGCACGCTGGAGACCTGCTCGACGTCTCGGTGCTCGAGCTGCTGCGCTCGCTGGGGCCGCCGGTCCACGCGGTGCACGGCAACGTCGACGGCGAGGCGGTCCGCCGGCTGCTGCCCCGCCGGATCGTGCTCGAGCTGGCGGGAGTCCGCGTCGGCATGGTCCACATCCCCGGACCCGCCGCCGGGCGCGCGGAGCGTCTGCGCGACGCGTTCCCGACCTGCGCCGCCGTCGTCTTCGGCCACACCCACCAGCCCGAGCACGTCGAGCGCGACGGCTTTCAGATCTTCAACCCGGGCTCGCCGACCGAGCGCCGCCGTGCCAGCCATCACACGATGGGGCTGGCGAGGATCGATGCGGGCCGGATCGCGTTCGAGCTCGTGGCGCTCGACTGACCCGCGCCCCGCGGGCGCCCTACTCGCAGAAGGCGATGGCCGGGATCGCGATCAGCGTGACCCGCCGCGTCGTCGTGCTGACCGCGAACTCGAGCCTGCCCCCGCCGGCGGCGGGCACCGAGACGACGGTGATCTCGAAGACGTCGTCGGTGCTGTGATCGGCCTTGGCCCTCGGGAACGCGGCCGTGATCGCCGCCATCCTGGCCCCGATGCCCACGTCGCGGGCCGTCGCACCGGCGGTCACGAGGATGGTCGCGACCTTCCTGGGAGACCGCAGCGTCAGCTCGACGGAGCCCCGCAACGGCGCGCGCAGCGACGCCGAGCGGGTGTCGGGGCCGGCGAGCTCGCACCCCGGACGGACCCGCCCCAGCAGGCCGGCGGCGCGCAGGGTGCGGTACGTCATCCCGAGCCGCACGCCCCCAACCCCGGAGGCGGTGATCGTCGCGGCACGCGCCGGGGGCGCGGCGGTCGTCGCGGGCGCGGGAGCCGTCGCCGACCGGGCGCTCGTGGCAGACTGCGGGGCGGCGGGCTCGCTCGCGTCCGAGCAGCCGGTCGCGACGGCGCCGCAGACGATGAGAAGCGCAACCGCGAGGGCCGGCAGACGACGCACCGGCAGAGGGTATCGCGAAGCATTTGTTGTTCGCGCAATCATCTGGTACGATTCGCTCCGGCGTCGTGCGGGCACCCCGAAAGGCGGGCGCTCGCCACCGCTCGACCGCCCCCTCTCCCCTCTTCCGAACTGCCGCCTCCCAGGCCGGCAACGAGCAGACGGGTCGGGGTGAATCGGGAACGACGGCGCTTCGACACATCTGAAAGGGAACGCATGGCTAGGACTACGACAACCAGCGCGCGCCGTCGCGGCGAGCAGCACACCGCACCAGCGAAGCGCCCCCGCCGCCGGGCGACGGAGGACGTCGCGCGCCACGGTGCTCGCGTGCAGGCGGAGATGACCGCCGACTCGCTGCAGACCTTCCTCAACCAGGCCTCGCGCTACGCGCTGCTCACCGCCGCCGAGGAGATCGAGCTGGCCAAGCGCATCGAGCGCGGCGACATCATGGCCAAGGACCGCATGATCAATGCGAACCTGCGCCTCGTCGTCTCGCAGGCGCGCCGCTACCAGGGCCTCGGCCTGCCGCTCGGCGACCTCGTCCAGGAGGGCACCCTCGGGCTGATCCGCGCCGCCGAGAAGTTCGACTGGCGCAAGGGCTTCAAGTTCTCGACGTACGCGACGCTCTGGATCCGCCAGAGCATCCAGCGCGGGCTGGCGAACACGTCGCGCACGATCCGCCTTCCCACGCACATCGAGCAGCGCGAGCGCCGGCTGGCCCGCGTCGAGCGCGACCTGACCGCCAAGCTCTCGCACGATCCGTCCGACGAGGAGGTCGCGGCCGCGGCCGACATGACCGTCGCCGACGTGCTGGCGCTGCGCGAGGCGCGCCGCCACGTGACGAGCCTCGACGTGCCGATCGGCGACGACGGCGACAGCAACCTCGGCGACTTCATCGCCAGCGAACGCCCGGACCCGAGCGCCGAGGCCGAGTCGACGGAGCTCGAGCGCACCGTCGCCGACGCCCTCGGACGCCTGACGGGCGACGAGCGCCGCGTCGTGGAGCTGCGCTACGGACTGCGCGACGGACGCGAGCGCTCGATCGAGGCCACGAGCCGCGAGCTCGGGCTCACGCGCGACCGCGCCCGCCAGCTCGAGGAGACGGCGATGCGCACGCTCAGCGACGAGCAGTCGCTCGCCGGCCTGCGCGAAGCCGCCTGAGCAGCACCGCCCGCGCCACAGCGGCGCGACGACCGACGACCGACGAGCGCCCGCCCCGCGGGCGCTCGGTGCGTCGAACAGGCGTCAATCGCGCGGCCGGCGCAGCTTGATCGCTCCCTGTCGAAACGGCAGTCGGCCCGCCGGCTCGGCGGGCGCCGGCGCCGCGGACGCCGCGCCCGGAGGGGCGATCGAGGCGGGCGGGCCGGCCGGCGCGGGCGGCTGGACCGGCTCGGGAGCGTCGCGCGGCTCGACCACCGGCTCGGCAACGGCGGCCTCGCCGACGCCGGGCGGCACGTCGGGCTCCGCGGCCGCGGGCGGCACGGCGGGCTCCGCGACGGCGGGCGGCACGGCGGGCTCCGCGGCCGCGGGCGGCTGTGCGAAGCCGCCGAGCCTGATCGGGCCGTGGCCGATCTCGCCCTCCGCCATCGTCGCAAGCGCGGCGGGCTCGTCGTCGGCGGGCGCGTCGGGGCCGGCGCCGGCCGGGGCCGGCGTCAGCAGCGAGGGCGCCCGCTCTTCACGGTCGGCGCTCGCCGCCGCCTCGCCACCGTGCTTGTCGCGCACGAGCAGCAGCACGCCGAGCAGGATGGCGACGACCGCGATCGCCGTCGTCGGCACGTCGCCGAGTGCTGCCAGGACAGCCATGCAACCAGCCTACGCGCCCGCGAGGTCGTAGACGTCCGCCGGCGCCGCCGCCATGAGGCGGGCCGCGAGATCTGCCTTCAGCGCATCGAGATGGACGTCCTCCTCCGCGCTGCGCCCGGACTTGCGCGCCAGGTCGATGAACTCCTCGGTCACGTAGCCCTCGCGCATGAGCAGCGTCACCGAGCGCTCGCCGTCGCCGATCTCGAAGACGAAGCGCTCGAGGACGCGCCCCCGCTCGGGCTGCGCGAGCTCGGGATCCAGCGTGAAGCGCTCGCCGGTCACCGCGCGCGCGACGGCCTCGAAGCCGTCGCGCGCGCCCGGGCCGCCGAACGCGGTGCGCACCGTGACCGAGCGGCGCTGGACCGGCGCGTCGGGCGACAGGAGCGCGAACGCCCGCTGCATCACCTTGAACGCCGCCGCCACCCCACCGGGCGAGCCGGGGCCGTGGTACTTCAGCAGGTCCTCGAACGAGTACGAGATCGTCCGCCCGCGCTCCTGCACCTCGATCCTCTCTGTCATGTCTGCGTTCCTTTCTGTGCTCCGACGAGGGTAGGCACGAACCGGCGCGACGTCAGCATCCATCCAGGGCGAACCGTCGCACGAGCTGCGCCGAGCGCTCTGGCTGCTCCCAGAAGAAGAGGTGCCCGGCGCCGTCGAGCAGCTCCAGGCGCGCCCCCGGGATGAGCGAGGCGACGAGGTCGCCGTTGATCGCCGCCAGAAGCTCGTCCTGCGTGCCGTGCAGCACGAGCGTGGGCGTCGCCAGCCCGCGCAGCCGGGCGTAGGCGTCATGGCCGTCGACGGCCCCCTTCTGCGCGAGCAGCGCGGCGACCGACGCCGGGTGCTGGCGCGCCGCGCGGGCGAACTGCTCGTAGTGCTCGGCGACGGCCGCGTACGGGCGCGAGACGACGTGCTCGAAGCCGATCCGCAGCATGCGCTCGCGATCGCCCGACAGCGCGGCGGCCGTCAGGCGCTGGACGACCTCGGGGGCGGTCGGCCTGGACTGCGTCCCGCCGCAGCTCGTGCAGCCCAGCGTCAGCGACGACAGCCGCGGCCCCGCGGCGAGCGCCAGCTCCTGGGCCACCATCCCGCCCATCGAGATGCCGAGCACGTGGACGCGCTCGAGGCCGAGCGCGTCGAGCAGCGCCAGCGCGTCGCGCGCCAGGCTGGCGGTGCTGATCGGTCCTCCGGCCGGCGCGCTGCGCCCGACCCCGCGATGGTCGTAGAGCAGCAGCTCGAAGTCGCGCTGCAGCGCGGCGAGAAACGGCTCGCCCCAATGCAGGCTGTTGGCGCCCAGACCCTGCACGAGCAGCAGCGGCGCCCCGTCGCCGCGACGCTCGAGGTGCAGCTCGGTACCGCTGACGGCGACGCGGGGCACAGCCCGCAACGCTAGCGCGCCCGGGCGGGCGCTCCGCGGCGATCCGGACTTGTGTGCGGCCGGTAACGCAGCGAGTGCGCGGCGCAGCGTCGGGTAGCCCGGACCCATGAGCACTTCCAAGACAACGATCGTCCGGTACCTCGACGAGGCCCACGCCATGGAGGTCGGGCTGACGCGCGTCCTGCAGGAGCAGATCGCGATGGCCCCACGGGGGCGCTATCGCACGGCGCTGGAATCCCATCTGCGCGAGACGCGCGAGCACGCCGAGCGGGTCGCCAAGCGGCGCAGGGAGCTGCGCGGGCGCGACAGCATCGGGGCGCTCGTCTCGTTCGCGCAGGACGCCGCCGGCCAGGCGCTCGCGCTCGCCAAGACGCCCCTGGATCTCGTGCGCGGTTCCTGCGGCGAGGAGAAGGTACTCAAGAACGCCAAGGACGCCTGCGCGACCGAGGCGCTCGAGATCGCCACCTACACGGCGCTCGAAGCGCTCGCGCGCGGCGTCGACGACGCGGCGACCGCTGGGCTCGCGGCCTCGCTGCGCGCCGACGAGGAGGCGATGCTCCAGCGCATCCAGGGCGAGCTGCCCGCGCTCGCGCGGGCCGTCGTCGCTGCCGAGATCGACGACGACGCCTCCTACGACATCGTCGACACCGGCGCCGCGCAGGCCGTTCGGGGAGCTGCGAAGAAGGCCGCGAGCGAGACCGGGCGCGCGGCGCGCCAGGCGCGCCGCGTCCCCGGCGTCTCGCAGGCCGAGGGCGCCGTGAGGGGCGCCGTCGCCGACGAGAGCGACCTCCCGATCGCCGACTACGACGCGCTGAACGCCGACGACGTCGTCGGCCGGCTGCGCGAGCTCTCCCAGGTCGATCTCGCCAAGGTCGAGGTCTACGAGCGCCGCAACGACGGGCGCACGACGGTCCTGGACCGCATCGCCGCCCTCTACGGCGACGAGCCCTGGGCCGGCTACGACGCGGCGACCGCGCAGGAGATCATCGACCGCCTGCGCGACGGCGACGAGCAGCGTGCGGCGCGCGCCCGCGACTACGAGCGCGCCCACAAGGCGCGCACGACCGTCCTGCGGGCCGCCGAGCGCGAGATCGCGCACGCGTAGCAGCCGCCGGGCGCCAGCGGAGGTTTGGGATCTCCGACCCGCGGCGTATCATGCCGGCAGGGTGTGCGCGGGGGTCAGGCCCGGCCGCCTGAGCCACATGCAGTCGCCGGGGGACGTCGGAGGTCGTGAGGGCCGTCGGACGGACTTCGCTCGTATCGGGTTCCGAGGGGAGAAGACATGACGACGCAGTCGCCGACGCTGGTCAGGTGCGTACGCTGTCGGGCGGTCATCAGCAGCGCCGATGCCGCCGACATGATCCGCCACGGCGTCCCCTGCGGGGTGTGCGGCGGAACCCTCGCGCTGTGCAACGCCCAGCAGCGGCCCGCTCGCGCCGACGCTGACCCCGCGGGAGAAGCGGCGCCGCCGCCGTCACCCGAGCGCCGCCTGCTCGGCGTCCTGCGTCGCGCCGAGGGCCAGCCGGTCGAGCTGCGTGCGATCGCCGACGAGGGAATCGACGACCCCGCCAGCGCGATCTACGAGCTCGAGCGCGCCGGGCACTGCATCGAGCGCGCCTACGCGGAATCCGGTTCGGGGCGCCGCCGCCTGCTCGGCTACCGCCTGCGGCGCCAGCCGCTCGCCTAGCCGCTTCGCCAACCGCGGAAAACGCGCCTAGCTCACAGCGGCTCCCAGCCGAGCAGCTCGCCGTAGCTGGCGTTGAGCTGCTCCCACGCGGCGCGCAGCTCGTCGCGCGCCGCGTCGAGGATCTCGGGCGGCGCCGGCTCGGGCTCCCAGCGGTTCTTGATCGGCTCGGTCGCGACGAGCGACTGGACCTCCTGGGCGGCGGTCCGCAGCCGCTCGTGCGCGCGGCGCAGCGCGCGGCGCTGGTCCTCGGTCAACTGCTCGGGGGTGCTGGGCATCGCGGCCATGATGCCAGCCTCGTGCGGCCGGTGCCGCCGGCTTCACGAGGGGCTGCGCAGCTCGATCGCCGCGAGCACGCCCTCGGCGATACGCCGCGGCCGCGGACCGATCCCGAACACCTTCGACAGGTCCCCGCGGGGGTCGACCTCGAGCACCTTCGCGCCGGCGGCGACCGGCACGCCGTCGCGGACGAGCCCACGCAGGATGCCGTCCAGCGGCGCGACGAGCCGCTCGCCCGCGATCTGCGCGACGAGCTCTCCGGTCCGGACGCGCTGGGCGATCTGCGCCCGCGTGCGCATCGTCCCCGCCAGCGGCGCGTACACGAAGCGGTCGCGGGCATGTCCGTGAAACGCCCGCGGCTCGCCGCCGAGGTCGAGCGTCGGCCCGCGCTCGACGACGGCCCCGAGCCGGTCGCCCCACTGCGTCTCGATCGCGAGGTCCGTCGTCTGGCCCGCCACGAAGTTGGGCCCGAGCCCGATCGTCAGCGGCGCGAGGCCGCGCTGCGCCTCGGGCCGGGCGCGCTTGCGCATCCTGGCGTCGACGAGCGCGTCCGGGCGCAGCGCCGCGAGGATCTCGGCGAGCGCGACGGCGGTCAGCGCCAGCTCGCCCGCCGCCTCGACCTCGCCAAGGCGTCCCACGTCGTCGAGACGCCGCGCCCTGATCCCCTCGAGCTCGCCGGTCTCGTCGAACATCGCGTCGGCGAACGCCATCCCGCGACGCGGCGCCGCGGGCAGCGCGACGTCGTGCACGACGACCCGGTGGCCGCGGCGCAGGAGCAGGTGGGCGACCGCCGAGCCGACGTCGCCGCAGCCTCGGACGAGGACGCTCGACATTGCGCTGACCGTAGCGGCCCGCCCTCCCCTCCCGCGCGACGATGGCGCGAGCGCGCGTGCCGATCGGCGCTACCCGACGAACTCGATGTCCACGGCCGTGCCGGCGGGCAGCAGCTCGCAGTCCTCGGGAACGAGCGCGAGCGCCGGCAGCCCGAGCATCGACGTCAGGATGTGCGATCGCTGGTCACCGTTGGGCGTCACGTGCCAGCCGTCGTCGTGCATCCTGGCATGGCAGCGGATGACCGAGGTGCGACCGACCGTGCCGGCGAGATCGGTCTCCGCGATCCCGCGCGCGGTGTGCAGCGTCAGGCTGCGGCCCAGCAGCGCGTAGACCGCCGGGACGACGAGGACGCGGAAGGCCGTGAGCGCCGAGGCGGGATTGCCGGGCAGCGCGAACGCCAGGGCCCCGCCGGGCGCGACGTAGAGGCACACCTGCCCGCCGGGCTTCAGGCTCACGCGGCAGAAGAGCTCGCGCGCCCCGAGCTGCTCGAGCGCCGGCCGGACGTGGTCGTGGGGTCCGACCGAGACGCCGCCGACGGTGCAGACGATGTCGGCGCCGTCGAGCGCGTCGCGCAGCGTCGCGACCGTCGCGTCGCGGTCGTCGCCGACGCGCACGCTCGCGACGATCGCCGCACCGGCGGCGTCGGCGGCGGCGCTGAGCGCCGGCGCGTTGGCGTCGCGGATCTGGCCGGGCTCGAGGTCCGGGCCGGGCGAGACGAGCTCGTCGCCCGTGCTCACGAGGGCGATCCGGGGCCTGCGCACGACGACGGGGCGGGCGACGTTGACGGCCGCGAGCGCGCCGATCTCGGCGGAGCCGAGCAGCGTGCCGGCGTGCAGGATCGTCTCGCCGCGGCGGATGTCCTCGCCCGCGTAGCGCACGTCGTTGCCGGACGCGACCTCCTCGTTGACGATGACCGCGCCGTCCTCGACCTCCGTGAGCTCCTGGCGCACGACGGCGTCGGCGCCCGCCGGGACGACGGCGCCGGTCGAGACCCGGATCGCCGTCCCATGCTCGACGCGCACCCGGGCGAGCGAGCCGGCGCGCGCCTCGCCGACGATCTTCAGCGCGACCGGGGCGTCGATCGTGTCCGCGGCGAGCACGGCGAACCCGTCCATGCCCGAGGAGTCGAAGGGCGGCAGGTCGGTCGGTGCGACGGCGTCCTGCGCGAGCACGCGGCGCAGCGCCTCGCCCAGCCCGACCTCCTCGCCCTCGAGGCGCGCGACCTGCTCGAGCACGAGCTCCCTGGCCCGCTCGATCGAGATCCGCTTCGGTTCGCCGCTCATGTGCGAGCGCAAGCTATCGAAGGGCCCGGCGATGCATCACACTGACCCAAGCGCATGATCGTCTACCACGGAACCACGATCGACTGCCTCGAGGGCATCCGCCGCGAGGGCCTGCGGCCGGGCACGTACGTCGCGCCCAACGCCGCGCTCGCGCGCGACTACGCCTTCGACCGAGCGATCACGCTCGGCGCCGACGGCTGCGTCCTCTTCGAGCTCGACGTCCCGGATGCCTCGATCGCACGCGTCGAGGCATGGTGGTGGACGGGCGAGCAGCTGCTGCTTCCGCTCGGCTGCACGCCCGAGTGCATCATCTCGATCGACGAGTCCGACCCGCGCGCCTTCCAGGCCGACGGCGGTTGAGTGGCGCGCCGGGCCGCGCCGGGCTGCGGCGACGTCTACGAGCGAGCGGACGCGACGGCCATCAGCGGCCGCACGCGCTCGACGAGCGTGACGCGAAAGTCGTCGACGGCGATGCGCAGGAAGTGCGACGCGTTCTGGGCGCGGCGCAGCTCGCGTCGCACGAGGTCGCCCGCCTGCCGGTCGCTCATCGACGCGCGCTCGACGAGGTCCAGCTCGACCGCGTAGCGCGCCACCCCCTCCTGCGGGAACGAGCGCGAGACGACGTTGATGGCGAGCTCGTCGCCGCTGAGCGCGACGAGGTAGGACGCGTTGGCGGCAAGCGCGAAGTCGCGCCGCAGCAGGTCGATCGCGCTGCGGTCGCTGAGGGCGCTGTCGCGCTCGAGCATGTCCAGCTCGAGCCTGTAGCGGGTGGTGTCCGGATGAAGCATGGCGTCCTTGATCGGAAAACGGCGTCCTTCGCGCGGCGCGCGACATCCTGCGGTCCCTGCTCGTGTCGGCAGCCGCGGGCGTACGAACGACACCTGCGCCGGCGATTCGATGCGGCGGATGGACGACGCGCATCCGCCCCGAACGGCTCGGACCGCGGGTAGCGGCCCCCGCTGACTATAGAGGGGGCGCGGGCGCCGCTTGACAGAACCGCCGTTCGGGGACAGGATGCGCGGGTGCCGATTTACGACTACGCCTGCATGACATGCGACGAGCGCTTCGACGAGCTCGTCCGCTCCGACGCCCCGCCCCCGGCCTGCCCGTCCTGCGGCGACGACAAGACCGAGCGTCAGCTCTCGACGTTCCTGACGCCGAACCTGGCCGCCGGCCAGCGCCGCTTCCAGCGCGACGTCGGGTCCGCGCTGGCCCAGATGGGCTGCTGCGGCGGCGGCGGTTGCGGCACCCACGCCGGCTGACGCACCGCCCGCGGGGGCGCTGACATGGCTGTCGACCTCGCCGAGCTGCGCCCAGAGGCGATCGAGGCCGCCGAGGCGCGCGCGCTCGAGCTGCTCGCCGGCGGACAGCCCGACGAGGCGGTCGCGCTGCTGCGCGGCATCGTCCAGCGCGCGCAGACCAAGCACGGCGACGAGGACGTGCTCACCGGCATGGCCCAGTCGTCGCTGGCGGACATACTGCGGCGCACCGGCGCGCCCGAGGCCGAGCAGCTCGGCGCACTCACCGACGCGATCAAGGCGTTCTCGGCGTCGGTCGGTCCCAGCGATCCGCTGACGACGAGCGCGTTTGGCCGGTTGGCCCACGTCGCGCTCGCCGCCCGAGCAGTCGAGATCGCCGTGACGGCCGGCATGCAGGCGCTCGGCGGGCTGCAGGCCCGCGGCGAGGGCGAGACGGCCGAGGCCGGCGGCATCTACGCGGCGCTCGCGATGGCCGCCGCCGCGCGCCGCTCGCCCGCGGCGGCCGGCGCCGCCGAGCGCGCCTATGCCCTGACGCAGGACACCGCCGGCGACGACGCCGACCGGCGGCGCGCCATCGCCGCCTGGCGCGCGCTCGGCCACCCGCGCCGCATCCCGGTCACCGGCGAGCTGTCGATCGTGGCCTTCGGCGCGCCGCCGCAGCTCGTCGTCGACGTCGACCACGTCGCCGAGGACGGCGCGCTGGACCAGCACACCCACGGCCTGCGCGCCGACGCGGCGCGCGCGCTGCGCGAGCAGATCGCGGCGGCGCCGTTCGCCTACCGCGCATCCGCCGGCGGCTTCGAGGCCGTCAGCCGCTCGGGCGGAGCGGCGGCCCTGCGCTTCGGCACCGACTTCGAGGTCGCGCTGGACGCCGACGAGCTCGACGCGTTCCGCGCGGCCGTGGCGGATGCGCTGAGCGGCGCGGGCGCAGGGCACGAGCCCGGCCGCAACGACCCGTGCCCGTGCGGCTCGGGCACGAAGTACAAGCGCTGCTGCGGGCGCTGATCGCCTGCGTCCGCCGACCGCGGCGCGTGGCGGCTGGCACGGCCGCGTAGACTGCATTGCAGCACACGTCCTCGCGATCCTTAGCGTCTTCCTCCGTCGCGCGTGGCGCCGTACCTCCGAGGGGGGCGAGACGGGACGGGCGCCATGCCCGCAACACCTGACGAGCCCCACGCCGCAAGCGTGGTCGTGGCCCCCGCGAGGTCGCTGTCGGCGGCGATCTCCAACGCCGTCGTCGGCCTGCTGCGCGACTACACGGGCCGTGGCCCCACGCAGGCGCGCACGTCGGTCGGCTCCGACACGATCGTCGTGACGCTGCGCGACTGCCTGACGAAGGCCGAGCGCAACCTCGCCGAGCACGGTCAGTCGACCGAGGTGCTGGCGATGCGCCGTGCCTTTCAGAACACGATGCGCCACGACCTCATCGCGGTCATCGAGCAGCTCAGCGGGCGCACCGTCGAGGCGTTCCTGAGCGACAACCTGCACGATCCGGACGTCGCCGTCGAGATCTTCCTGCTGGAGCGCCTGGACGGCGACGGCCATGGCGCGCTGTTGCCCGGAGCGGACTGGGCGGGCGGCGCGGCCGGCAACGGGGGTTGACGGCGTCCCGCGCACCCGCGGCGCCGCTGGTGGGTCATCCAGGAACGTTCGACCGGAAACGCGCCCGGGGTTCCGGGTCAAACGTTTGTGGATGACCCACTAGGATGCCGCGATCGCGACCGCACCGCCTGAGCCTGCGTTTGAGATCGAGGTGCGCTTCCGGGGCGGCCTGAGCGCCGGCCAGCGCGCGGTCTTCGAGACCGCGGCACGGCGCTGGAGCGCCATCATCGTCGCTGACGTGCCCGCCGTCGTCATCGACGGCGACGAGATCGACGACGTTCGCATCGACGCCGAGGGCATCCGCATCGACGGGGCCGGCTCAATCCTCGGTCAGGCCGGGCCGATCGAGCTGCGACCGGGCAGCTTCCTGCCCGCCACGGGGCTCATGTCCTTCGACAGCGCCGACCTCGCCCAGATGGAGGCCGACGGCAGCCTCCTCAACGTCATCGTGCACGAGATGGGCCACGTGCTCGGCTTCGGCACGATCTTCGACCGCCTCGGGCTCATCACGGGCGCCGGCGGCAGCGACCCGCGGTTCACCGGCGAGCACGCGATCCGCGAGTACGCGGCCCTGCTCGATCCCGCCGCGCGCCCGCGCAGCGTCCCGCTTGCGAACGTCGGCGGGCCCGGTACGCGCGACGGGCACTGGCGCGAGGAGCTCTTCGGCAGCGAGCTCATGACGGGCTTCCTGGACCCGGGCCGCAACCCCCTGAGCCGCCTGACGATCGGCGCGTTCGAGGACCTCGGCTACGGCGTCGACTACGCGGCCGCCGACGAGTTCCAGATCCCGAGCGAGGCCGACCTGCGCGGGCTGCAGGCGCGCCGCGAGCTGCACGCGCACGACTGCCTCGTGCTCGTCCCCGAGCAGCGCGTGCTGCCCGAGAGCGCGTTCGCCGGCTGAGGCCCCAAGTCGTTGTCGCCGCTGCGCTACGTTTGCAGCAGCGATCGACCGGAGGCTGCTGTGACCGTTTCTCCTGACCGTCAGCCAGTCGTGGTCAGCGACCTCGACGAGGCGATCGACGCTGTGCGCCGCAGCGGTCTGCGGCTGACATCAGCGCGGCGCCTGGTGCTCGAGGCGCTGCTTGAGGCGCGTGCGCCGATCTCGGCGGAGGACATCGCCGACGGGCTTGGCGGAACGCGGACGCAGTCGGATATCGCATCGGTCTATCGCAACCTGGAGACGCTCGGGGAGCTCGGCCTGATCCGCCACTTTCACGCCGGTCACGGCCCCGGGCGCTACGTCCTGGAGGGCCGCGGTGACCGCGAGTATCTCGCGTGCGAGTCCTGCGGAGTGCTGGAGTCCGTCGAGCCGTCGGCACTTGATGGCGTGCGTGACGCGGTCCGCGATCTGTCTGGCTTCGAGGCGCGCTTCTCGCATTTCCCGATCGTCGGGCTCTGTGCGCCTTGCGCGAGGACGCGCAACGGCGGGGAGCGTGCTGGCGCGGCCTGACACGGTTCAGTCCGCGCGTGCGACGAGCGGCGCCGGAGCGGTGATGCCGGCCGCTCTGCGCCGGCCGGTCGCGCCGGTGACGACGAACACCGCGGCGAACACGGTGGCGGCGGTGAGCACGATCGTTGGCCCTGACTGGATGTCGAGGTGGTAGCTGAGGTTCATCCCGACGAATCCGCAGATCGAGCCGATGGCGGTAGCGAGCTGCAGCATGCGCGCGAACGAGTTCGTCAGCATGCGTGCGATCGCCGCTGGGATGACGAGCGCCGCGGCGATCAGCGTGACGCCGAGGACCTGCATCGTCGCGAGGATCGAGCCCGCGAGGATGACCATCAGCAGCGCGTCCATTCTTGCGGTGTTGACGCCGGCGACATCGGCGACCTCGGGATCGAATGTCGTGTACAGCAGCGCGCGGTAGCGCAAGAAGATGAGGGCGCCGGCGAGCACGCAGACGACGAAGATCGCGATGACGTCGTCGGTTCCGACGCCGAGGATGCTGCCAAACAGCGCGGCATCGAAGCTGCGTCCGGCGGTTCCGAAGAGCGCGAACAAGGCGAGGCCGAGCGCGAAGGAGGCGGTCGTGATGACGCCGATCGCGGCGTCGGAGCCGATCACGCGGCGGCGTGTCACGCCGTTGATCATCAAGGCCGACGCGACGCCCCAGACGCCGGCGCCGAGCAGGAAGTTGATGCCCAGCAGCGAGCTTGCGGCGAAGCCGCCGAAGATCGCGTGCGAGAGGCCGTGGCCGATGTAGCTCATGCCCTTCAGGACGACGTAGACGCCGATCGCTCCGCACAGCGCGCCGGCCATCGTCGCGACGATCAAGCCGTTGCGGAAGAACTCGAAGTCCAGCGGTCGCAGCAGCTCGTCGATCACGCGACGCTCCCGTGCGCGTGCGGCGCGCCGCTTGAGTGGCGATGCTGGAAGCTCTCGACGACGACGGGCATGCCGCCGTGCTCGAGCACCTGCATGCTCGCGCCGTATGTGCGCTCGAGCACGTCGGGCGTCAGGACGTCGTGGGGGGCGCCGTCGCCGATGACGCTGCGGTTCAGGCAGACGACCCGCGGCAGGTGCGCGGCGATGCCGTTGAGGTCGTGCGTCGTCAGGACGATCGCCAGGCCGCGCGCGTTGAGGTCGTCGAGCAGGTGCAGCAGCTCGTGGCGCAGGCGCACGTCGACGCCCGACGTCGGCTCGTCCAGCAGCAGCAGGTCGGGTTCGCCGAGCAGCGCACGGGCGATGAACACGCGCTGCTGCTGGCCGCCCGAGAGCTCGCGGATGTGGCGGTCGGCGAGCTCGCCGATGTCCAGGCTCGCGAGGACGCCGGCGATCTGGGCGCGCTCGGCGCGGCTGGCCCACGGCAGGCGCCGTCCGCAGACGCGCGACATCAGGACGCATTCGCGGACCGTGACCGGGAAGCTCCAGTTGATGGTCTCGACCTGCGGCACGTACGCCATGTGCAGCCCGGGTCGCCGCGTGACCGTGCCGGCCGCGGGGCGCAGGCCGCCGGCGATGACACGCAGCGCCGTCGTCTTGCCCGAGCCCGACGGCCCGACGATGCCGACGAACTCGCGGCGGCGGATCGCCAGGTCGACGTCGACGAGCACGGCCTCGCTTGAGTAGCCGTAGGACACCCCCGCGAGCGCGAGCAGGTCCTCGTGCTCGCGATCGGGGCTCACTGCGGGTAGGTCGCGTTGTCGGGAGCCACGTTCTCGGGCTCAAACGCCTTCAACGCCGAGGCATCGCCACCCAGCGCCTCGGTCATCGTGACGTAGTCGAAGCGCAGTAGCCCCATCCAGGAGTGCTCGGCCTCGCCGGGTTTCCCGGGCAGGTCGTCGTCGCGCAGCACGTCGACGTACTTCACGCCGGTCTCCCTGCCGATCTGCTCGAGCACCGGGCTCGGGAACACCTCTGAGCCGAAGATCGCCGGCACCTTCTCGGTGCGGACCTGGTCGATGAGCCCGGCGATCTCCTTCGGCGTCGGGTCCTCGAAGTCAGCGACCTGGATCGCCCCGATGACGTCCCAGTCGTAGTCCCTGGCGAAGTACGCGTAGGCGTCGTGGTAGGTCAGCAGCTTGCGCTTGGCGCGCGGGAGCGTCGCGAAGGATGCGCGCATCGCCCTGTCGAACGCGTCGACCTTCGTCTTGAACTTCTCGTAGTTGGCCTTGTAGTAGTCGGCGTTGGCAAGATCACGCTCCGAGAGATCGTCACGGGCGATCTGCGCGTACTTCAGGGCGTACTTCGGGTCGGTCCACAGATGCGGGTTGGGCTTGCCGCCGGACTTCGGAAACGAGAAGTCATACGCATACTCGCTCTCGGGGATCGCCTTCGTGCCGAGCTCGACGATCTCGCCACCGTCCTTGAGGTTCTCCTCGGCGAGCTTCTTGGTCGGCTCCTCGAGCTTGAGGCCGTTGACGTACAGCACGTCGAGCGTCGACATCAGTTCGGCGACGCTCGGCTTGGGCTCGAAGGTGTGGGAGTTCGTGCCCTCCGGGACGATGCCGGTGACCTTCACGCGGTCACCGCCGATGTTCGCCACGATGCTCGTGATCGGAGCCACCGTCGTGCCGACCTGCAGCTGGTCGGCACCGCTGCTCGACGCCTCGCCCGCGTCCTCGCTGCCGCATGCGGCGATGCCCCCGGCCGGCGCGAGCACGAGACAGACGATGAGCAGACGACGAACGCGATCGTGCATCGCGGCGAACCTCCAGATAGCGGTAGACCGTGCTTCGGTGGCTGTCACGGTCGTCACCGCCACACTACCGTTATTGCCACACGGTCGCTATCGCCTGTCGCTTCCAAACGCGCCACAGGACGCGCGTGCGCCACGCACACGGTCGAGCGTTGACATGCGGACATGTGCATGTGAGCATGGACGGAGATGAGCGAGGCACATGGCGTCAACGCGGGCATCCCGATCAGTGCGCAGGATGCGCAGCACGTCGCGCGCGTCATGGGCGCGCTGTCGACGCCCAGTCGCGTGCGGATCCTCGCGCGGCTGCGGGCGGGTGCGTGCGCGGTCGGCGAGCTCGCAGCCGTCGTCGAGATGGAGCAGCCCGCCGTCTCGCATCAGCTGCGGATCCTGCGCGACCTCGGGCTCGTGCTCGGCAGCCGCAGCGGCCGCCATGTGATCTACGCCCTGTATGACCCGCACGTCGCGACGCTGCTCGACGAGGCGCTGCGCCACATCGAGCATCTGCACGCCGGCGCGGCCGACCCGCCGCATGCGCCCGCCATCGCACGCGACGACCACGACCCAAGGAGCCACATGACCGACGAGCACACCCACGACGCACCGCACGCCCACGCCCACGAGCACGACGGAGAGACGCACGTGCACGCCCACACGGGCCACGACCACGAGCACGTCGAGCACGCGCACGACCACGAGCACGACGGCGCTGCCCACGAGCACCCGCACGTCCACGAGGCGGGGCTGGAGGACGTCCACGAGCACGAGCACGCCTGAACCCGGGCCGCCGTCGATGCGCGCCCGCGCTCGCGGGCGCCTCGACGCGCGACTGCATCGGAGATCTCAGCTGCCTCGACGGCCTTGCGGGGACGCGTCACCAGACGCGCCCGGCGTAGGAGAACGGCAGACCTGACGGCCGAGCGCTCGCGAGCGTGCGCGGGCCGGGGTGCCTGAGACGTCCTGGACCTCGCGGCCGGCTGCCAGGTCGCTGATGTCGACGGTCTGCTCGCACCACGCGCCGGCCAACGTTCGGTCGTGTGTGATGAGCATGACGCCGAGCTCGCGCTCATCTTGGACTGCTGCGATCACCTCCAGCAGCGCGGCCTGCGTCGAGACGTCGAGCATCGAGGACAGCTCGTCGCAGATCAGGTAGCGCGGCCTGACGATCAGCGCGCGCGCGAGGCATGCGCGTTGAAGCTGCCCCTCGGACACCTCGTGCGGGTAGCGCTCGACGAGATCCCGCGTCAACCCCGCGCGCGCCGCCCACCACGCGATCAGCGCCCGGCGCTCGGCGCGGCCGGCTGGCAGCAGGCCGCTGGCTGCGAGCGGTTCGATGATCGCGTCGCCGACGCGCAGCCGTGGGTCGACGGCCATGCGCGGCGCCTGCCACACGAGTTGTACGCGGTGGCGCAGCTCGCGGTCACAGCGCACGCCGCAGGACGCGACGGGCGTTGCGTCGACGCTCACGACACCGTCGTCGGGTGCCAGCAGCAGCGCCATGATCTGCGCGAGCGTGGTCTTGCCCGAGCCGCTCGGGCCGACGAGCGCCAGGCGCGCTCCCGCGCGCAGCTGCAGGGTGACGCGCTCGATCGCGACGACGCGGCCGGCGCCGGATCCGAACGTCTTGGTGATTGCGTCAGCGCTCAGCATGGACAAAGCAGCGCGCCAGGACGCCAGCGCCAGCGGGATACAGATCGGGGACGGCTTCGGTGCAGCGGTCAACGCGGGCTGAGCAGCGGTCGGCGAAGGCGCAGTGGTCGGGCAGCGCGGTGAGCTCGGGTGACAGGCCGGGAATCGACTTGCCTTCGCGCTCGGGCAGCGCTCGCAGCAGCTCGCGGCCGTAGGGGTGTGCGGGCGCGTTGAAGAACGCTGCCGTCGGCCCGATCTCGACGATCCGGCTTGCGTACAGCAGCGCGAGGCGGCCGCCGAGGCGCTGGGCGAGGCGCAGGTCGTGGGTGATGACCAGCAGCGACGAACCGCGCGCCGAGATCTCCCGCAGCTGCACCGCGGTGGCGTGCACGAGATCTGAGTCCAAGCCGGATGTCGGTTCGTCGGCGATCACGATGTCGGGCTCGCCGACGAGCGCCATCGCGTTGACGATCCGCTGCTGCATCCCGCCCGACAGCTGATGGACATAGCGCCCGTTGATGAACGCGAGGTCCAGGCCGAGCTCGGCGAGCAGTTCGCGCAGGCGCCGGCGAGCATCATGCTCGGTCAGTCCGCGCGCCCGGGCCGCTTCGAGCAGCTGGCCGCCGAGCTTGCGCACGGGGTTCAGCGACGACGCGGGGCTCTGGGGGATCAGCGCCATCCTGCGGCCGCGCATGCGCCGCAGCGCGTCGGGTTCGAGCGCGAGCACGTCCTCGCCGCCGAGCCGGATCGACCCTGAGACGTCGACGTTGCGCGGCAGCAGCCGCAGCAGCGAATGCGCGAGCACCGTCTTGCCGCTGCCGCTCTCGCCGACGACGAGCAGCAGCTCGCCCGGCGCGACCGTGAGGCTCGCCCGCGACAGGGCCTGCACCGTCCCGGCCCGCGTGCGAAAGCCGACCGACAGCTCGTCGACGTCGAGCCGCGCGCTCATAGCTCGAGCTCCGAGCGCCACCGCGGGTGCAGGTGCTCGCGCCAGAACTCCGCGAGCGTGCCGATCGTCATCGCGGCGACGAGGATCGCGAGACCCGGGAACAAGGCGATCCACCAGCCGCCGGCCAGCAGCGAGCGCTGCCCGTCGTTGAGGATGTTGCCCAGCGACGCCTGGTGGGCCGGCAGGCCGAGTCCGAGAAACGAGTACGCCGACTCGTGGAAGATCGCGTGCGGGACGGTCAGCACGAACGCCAGCCCGACGGCCGGCATGAGATGGGGCAGGTAGTGGCGGCGCGCCAGGCGCCAGCGGCCCGCGCCGCCGCCGACGCTTGCGCGGATGAATGGGCGCTCGCGCACGGACATCAGCTCGCCGCGCACGATCCGTGCCAGCGACGGCCAGTGCGTCAATCCGATCGCGAGCATCACGGCGCCGGCACCGCCGAGGGCGGGGCGAAACAAGACGACGAGCAGGATCCCGAACAGGAGGTGGTTCTGGGATGCGGCGACGTCGGTGAGGCGCATCACGACGGTGTCGACCCGGCCGCCGATCGTGCCCGCCACGGCGCCGATCAGCGTGCCGAACGCGACCGCCGCCAGTGCCGCCAGGACCGCGATCGTCAGCGACACGCGCATGCCGTGCAGCACCCGCTTCGCGAGGTCGCGACCGACCTCGTCGGTGCCCATCAGATGCGCCGCAGACGGCGCGTGCAGGACGTGGTCGAGGTCGACGGCGGTGTCGTCGAGCGGGGCGATGGCGTTCGCCAACAGGGCCGCCACGACGAGCAGCGCCAGCACGCCTGCCGCGACGCGCACGAACGCAGGCCAGCGTCCAACGCTCTCGGCGAGGCGCCGCGACGCTGCGCCACCGACGCGCAGGGGGGATCCGAGCGCGTCGCCGGCCGCGCTCACGTCAGCGCCTCGCGCACGCGCGGGTCCATGACCCGGTACAGCACGTCGGCGAGCAGGTTGCCGAGCACGACGAGCACGCAGCCGCACAGCGTGATGCCGACGATCAGCGGGATGTCCTCGTTGATGGCGGCGTCGAAGGTCAGCAGGCCGAGTCCGGGCCAGCCGAAGATCTTCTCGATCAGGATCGTGCCGCCGATCAACTCGGCGAGATGCGTGCCGACGAGCGTCACGAACGGGATCAGCGCGTTGGGCAGCGCGTAGCGCAGCAGCACCGCGACCTCACCGATCCCCTGCGCGCGCGCGAACTGCACGTGATCCTCGCGCAGAACCTCAAGCAGCGTGTTGCGCACGAACAACGTGAACCAGGCGTAGCCCGTCAGAGACAGGACGACCATCGGCAAGATCAGGTGCTCGAGGTCGACGCCCGCCGCCTCGACCGCGCGCGGGTCCGAGGAGCCGCCCGCGGGCAGCCAGCCGAGCTCGATCGAGAACAGATACAGCGCCAGCAGCCCGACCCAGAACGATGGTGCGGCCGTGTTGAAGTAGCACATGGTCCGCACGAACCAGTCAAACACCGTGCCACGAAACGCGGCCGCGAGCACCCCGAACACAAGGCCCCCGATCAGCACGAGCGCCAGTGCGCCGCCGAGCAGAGCGATCGACGCGCCGGCCCGCGACGCGATCTCGCCGGCGACCGGTTGGCCGCCGGCGACGATCGAGTTGCCCATGTCGCCCTGCGCGAGCTGTCCGATCCAGCGCCCGAAGCGCTCATACAGCGGCTGGTCAAATCCCCACGCGTGCGCGATCTCGGCCTTGTTCTGCGCGCTGACGTTGCTCTCCGCGCCGACGTACGCCTCGACCGGATCAAACGGCGAGATCTCCGTCAACGCGAACGTCACGGTCGCGACCGCGAGCAGGATCAGCGGCAGGACCGCCAACCGCCGCACGATGAGCTTCAACATGAGGCCGCGGACCCGCGCATCAGCTCTTGGGCTCCAGGGTCCAGTCCTCGAGGTTCCACGACGTCCCGCGCGAGAACCCGTGCGCGTGCGGCTCGACCTGCGGATCGATGCCCTCCACGCGCTTTGAGATCACGACGACGTGACGCAGGCGCACGAGCCACAACCAGCTGGCGTCCTTGGCGAGCTCCTCCTGCAGCCTCACGAAGTCCCGCTTGCGCGCATCCCTGTCGAGCTTGGAGCGCTCGGCATCCAGCGCCGCGTCGATCGCCGGGTTGGTCGTCCGCGGGTAGTTTGTGAACGCGTCCTCGTCGGCGGTGGCGAACTTCGAGTGAAACAGCGTGTACAGCTCGATGTCGGGGTCATACGGCGTCCCGTAGCCAAACTCGGTCGCGCCCGTGTCCTGGCGCTTCTCGATGACATCGAACTCGCGGCCCTCAAGCTTGACGTCGACGCCGACCTGCTTCATCTGCGACGCGAAGGCCAGCGCGATGTCCTTGCGCACGCTGTCGGCCGGCGGATACATCAGCGTGAACGACAGCTTGGTGCCGGCCTTGGTCCGCGTCGCGTCGCCGGTGCGCTTCCAGCCCGCGGCATCGAGCAGCCGCTGTGCCTCGGCGGGGTCATAGGGCCTCTCGGCGGCCGGGCTGTAGGCCCAGTGGTCCTTCATGATCGGGCCGAAGGCGGGCTCGCCCGCGCCGGCGAGCGTGCCGTCGACGATCTTCTGACGATCGACCGCGTAGGACAGCGCGCGCCGGACCGCCGGGTCGCGCAGCACCGGATCGCGGTTGGGCAGCGCGGCGACGCGGGCGTCGGCGGTGCGGACCTCCAGCACGTCGTAGTCGCCGTTGCGGCGTACCCGCGGCGCGAGCTTGGGGGCGATGCCGGCGGCATCGACGGTGCCCTTCTCCAGCAGCGCGACGCGAGCGTTCTCGTCCTCGACCGCCGTCAGCACGATCCGCTTGATCTTCGGTGCCCCGCGGAAGTAGCTCTCGTTGGCCTCCATCACGATCCGGCCGCCCGGCTGAAACTCCTTGAGCACGTACGGACCGGTCCCGATCGGCTTGCGATTGAACGCCGCGGTCTTGATGTCCTTGCCCTGCAGCTGGGCGGCCGGGACGATCCCGATCTGCAGCTTGTCAAGGAACGCCGGGTCCGGGCGGTTGAGGTCAAACTGCACGGTCCTGTCGTCGACGGCCGTCGTCGAGTCCAGCGAATCCAGCAGGCTCGCCAGCGGCGACGCAGCGTCCTCGTCGAGGATCGCGCTGTACGTAAACGCGACGTCCTTCGCTGTCAGCGGCGCGCCATCGTGGAACTTGACGTCGTCGCGCAGCTTGACGGTCACGGTCTTGCCGTCCGCGCTGCGGGTGGGCATCTCGCTCGCGAGGTCCGGCTCGGTACCGAGGTCCTTGCTGTAGCGCAGCAGGCCGTTGAAGAACTTCTGATTGCCCTCGTAGACGTTGTGTGAGCCCGTGATCGGGCTGAGGTCCTCGGGCTGGCTGGGCAGCGCGATCACGAGCGTGCCGCCGGCGCCGGCCGAGTCCGCCTGGTCTGATCCGCCGCAGCCAACGACGCCGAGCATCAGCGTGAGCAACACGACACCGCCACGACCGACACGACCCCTGGACATGTTCCGATCCCCCGCCCTCGTTGCAATGGTCCGCGCAGGGACCCTCCCGGCCAACCGCGCGCGCTTACGCGCCGCTCGCAGACCACCGAACGCAGACGCCGCAGGCCCCGATGAGGCCAACTCCCCGTCGCTCGCCAGGGCCCCTACACGCCGTAGACGTCAGACGAGCCGACCGTAACACATGGTCGGTCGGTCTTGCAACCCTCTCGCGATAAGCCGTTGGGTTCTCGTCCTTGAGCGCCCGCAGCCCACGCGGCTCGTCCTGCTCGGGGCCGCTGAGCCGCGCTCAGTCCTCGAAGCGGACCGACAGCCCGGACGGGAACGGGCCCTCGAAGCGCAGCTTGCCCGCGCGTCCGCGGGCGCGGCGGATCCGCGGTCCCTCGAGCAGCGCGGTCGCCAGCGCGGGCAGCTGCGCGCGCACGATCTGCTGGCCGTAGCACGTGTGCATCCCGTGGCCGAAGAGCAGGTAGTCGCTCCACGGGCGGTCGACGCGAAACTCGTCGGGCGCCTCGATCGCGCGCTCGTCGTGCATCGCCGACAGCGTCGCCGCGAAGACCGTCGATCCCGCCTTCACCCGGGTCTCGCGATCGGTGCCGGCGGCGATCGTCGTGTCCTCCGGGACGTAGCGCAGCAGCGCGAAGTTCTGGGGGCGAAAGCGCGACGCCTCGAACGCGTACGCGCCGACGAGCTCGCGGTCGCCCGCGCGCGCGGCCGCCTGCGCGCCCGCGAGCTCGTCCTCGCGCTCGAGCAGCTCGTCGACGATGCGCGCGAAGGCATTGGAGATCGTCGGGATCCAGCCCGTGATGTTGCCCAGCAGGTTGTGGCGGATCGCGATGTCCTGCAGGTTGGGCTCGTCCTCGCGCTGGTAGCGCAGCAGTCGCGTCAGGACGTCGTCGGGCACCTCTCCCCCGGCATCGACGAGCGCCTTGCGCGCGTCGATGAGCTTGTCGAGATGGTGCCGCCACTGCTCGGCGTCGGCGAGCGCGCGCTCGCGGATCGTCGGCAGGTTGCCGACGTTGATGAACAGCTCCTCGAAGACGTTGCGCGCCCAGCGCAGCTGGGTGGGCGTGTCGGGTCCGGGCGTGCCGAAGTACTCGGCGATCGCCGCGTCGAGCGCCGGGTCGGCGAGCTCGGCGACGACGTCGAGCTCGCCCTCCTGCAGGCCGCTCGCCACGTACTCGCAGGCGATCTCGTACATCCGGTCCGACAGGCGCGGCATGTCCGCGCGCGTGACGGCGCGGTCCATCGCGGCGTGGTCGTGGTGATAGAGCGGGGTGTCGTCGACGCCGAGGATGAAGGGCCCCGTGATCGCGGTCATCTTCGGGCCGTAGAGGTCGACGGTGAAGCGCGCGGGGTCGCCGAGGACCTCCTTGACGTCCTCGTTGAGCGTCACGATCGTCGTCGATCCGGACGCGAGGATCGGGTTGTGGCGGCGCAGCGCCTCGAACGCCGGCCCCGACGCGCGGTCGGCGAAGCGCCCGACGATCTCCGACACCGCCTCGGCGGCGCGGTCCTTGTCTTCGCTGAGGCGCTCGGCGACCTCCTTGATCTGCTCGACGATGCCCATCGCGGTGGCCGCCCTAGCCCGCGGTGCCGTCGGCGAGCGCCGACAACGCGGTCAGCCCGGGCACGAACAGGTACTCCCCGCCGCGCGTCTTGACGAACGTCTCCTGCGGGTGCAGGAAGAACGGCGGCTTGCCCTGGATCGTCATCTTGCCCTTCCCCTGCTGGTTGCCGAGCAAAAAGTCGCTGTCGTTGCCCAACCCGAAGATGTTGCCCGCGTTGAGCCACTGGACCTGCACGCCCTCGAACTGGCGCGAGATGCTGCCCTGGAAGCACACGAAGACGAGCCCGCGATCGACGCCGTCGTCGCGCAGGCGCCCCTCGGGCAGCACCTTGCCGTAGGGCATCCCGCGCCGGATCATCCGGTGGCGGAAGCTCAGGTTGCCCTCGAAGCCGAGCGCGTCGCGCGGGTTGGAGCGACGGATGTGGGCGCCCAGCGGGCAGCGCATCCCGTCGGCATCGTGGTCGTAGCGAAAGTCGTTGGCGCCCGGTGACGCGGCGTCGAAGGTCTCCGGGGGCGCGTCGGGGTACTTCGAGAGGGGCGCCCCGTTGGTCCAGCGGCCGACGGCCTTCGCCGACAGCTTGTGCTCGTCGCCGCCCTCGTACAGCTTGGCGGCGTCGCGCAGGACGCGGCGCCAGCGCGCGACGTCCTGGTAGAGCTTGCGCCAGACCATGTAGGTGCCGCTGCGACCCAGCGGAGCGGCGGGCGCGTTGGGCAGGCGGTGGCGCTTGGGGTCGTCGCGCGTGTCCTCGTCGGGGTAGCCGAGGATGAACTCGCCGAGCGCCAGCGGACGCCAGGCGCCGTTCTTGAGCGGGACGCCGCCGCCGCGGGCCTTGTCGTCGTTGACGCCCTCGATCGAGGGCTGCGCGAAGCCGTCGGCGTAGCCGAAGTGCTCGCGCGAGCCGGGCAGCATCTCGGTGTCCTCCTGAGCGACGATCTGCAGGCCGCCGGCGTCGTCCATCGCGGCCTGCATCAGGCCCAGCGCGCGCTTGTGATCGGCCGGCTGCATCGCGTTGATCGTCAACAGCACGTGCGCCTCGCCTCGGCCCAGCCCCGCCTCCCATTGCTCCGGAGCGCTCGGGCCGATGTCGCCGAGCAGCGGCGCGCGCCCCGACATCCCCTCGCGGAACTCGCGCGAGAACGAGCCGACGACCGCGTCGGACACGCCGAGCGCGGTCAGGCCGGCGGCCGTCACCGCGACGTTGAGCGTCGTCACCGGCTTGACACCGGGCGCCCAGGGCTCGGCGGTCGTGACGTGATCGAGCAGCCCGGCGAACCAGGCGCGCGCCTGCTCGGGAGGGCAGGTGATCTTCACGAACGCGTATGTCGTGCAGTCGTAGTCGTTGCCGTAGGCGCGCAGGATGTCGCCCTGGATGTCGGCGAGGTCGATCCGTACGGCGCCCGCCATCAGTCCGCGCTTCCGAACTCGGCGAGGAACGCCTGCTGCAGCTGCGCCGGCTCGAGGCCCTGCGCCCTGACGGCGAAGTCGATCATGCGGTCGCGCTGGCGCAGCGCGCGCTTGACGGTGCCGACCGTCGTGTCGCCGTAGGCGGCATAGAAGATCCCCGTGTCGATCTGGTTGTGCTTGAGGTACTGCTTGAGCGCGTTGCCCTTGGCGCTCTTCGGGCAGCCCACGCAGCGCCCCCAGATGTGCGGCGCCTCGGGGGCGAGCTTCTCGCACAGCTCGTCGAGGTAGCTGTCGAGGTCGCCGTCGAAGTTGCTCGTGAAGATGAGGTAGGGCAGATCGAGGTGGTCCTCCTTGCGCTGCTTCCAGCTCGGGTCGGCGTGGAAGTCCTTGACGATCACGAAGCGGCCCATGTGCGTGCGCGGCAGCTTCGCCAGCGGCCCGCGCTCGGCGATCACGCCGGGCGCGGAGTCCAGCGGGCGCAGGCCGCGCAGGTACGTCGCCAGCGCCTCCTCCTCGCCCGGCTTGACGGGCGTCATCGCCATGAACGCGTACGCCTGCCCGGTGACGTTCGGCGACCGCACTACAGGCTCGCCTGGGCGTCGGCGAGGAAGGCACGGTAGGCCGCGGCGAACGCGTCGGGGTCCATCCGCTCGGCGTTGCGCTTCAGCGGCGCGAGCTTCTCGTCGAGCTCGAGCGCGCGCCTGATCATCGTCGCCGTCGCCTCCGGGTAGGCGGAGTAGTAGTGGTCGGCCTCGGTCTCGTTGGCCTGGATGTAGTCCTTGAACGGCGCCGTCGGCAGGGGCTTGGGGAACCCGTAGGAGCTGCCCCAGAAGGCCGTCATCCCGCTGGTGAGGATGTGCGAGAACGCGTCGATGTACTCCTCCCAGCCGCCGTTGAAGTTGCTCTCGAAGTACATGTGCGGGTAGTGCAGCCGGCGCTTGCGCTGCGGTGGCCCGTTGTAGGGGATCTTCCTGACGATCGACCAGCGCGCGAAGTGGATGAACGACAGCGCCCGCAGCGTTCCGGTCAGCTTCGGAACGCGCGCGGTGACGATGAAGAGCACGGGCAGGAACGCGCGCCCCCACCACTTGATCGTGCTGAAGACCGTGATCGCGATCGCCTGGCCGTCGAGATTGCGCAACCCGGTGCCGGTTGCGGTGACGGGGACGGCCGGGGTCGCGTCGACGCTCACGGTTGTTCAACGTACGCGACCGGTTCGCACGCCGTCAAGGGGCATGGGCGCCGCAGAATGGGGGAAAACGCCCTCGGACGCCGGGCCAGGCGCTAGCGTAGGCGCCATCTGTACTCAAGACGGGAGAACTCCATGACCAAGCAGGAGCTTGCACAGAAGGTGGCCGCGGACACCGGCATCAGCGGTTCTGACGCCAAGGGCGCCGTCGACGCCACCTTTGATGCGATCGCCGGCGAGCTCGCCGGCGGCGGCGAAGTCGCGATCGCGGGCTTCGGCAAGTTCAGCGTGAGCGAGCGTTCGGCCCGCGAGGGCCGCAACCCGGCGACGGGCGAGCCGCTGCAGATCGCCGCGAGCAAGGCCGCGAAGTTCTCGGCAGCCGCCGCACTGAAGAAGGCGCTCAACGGCTGACGCCTCGGATCAGCGGCCGGGCGCGCGCCGCTGATCCGCCGTCCCCGCCTGGACGAGCCACCCCCGGTGCGCGGCGCGCGGCCGGGGAGCCCGGTGCGCACCGCGCAGCAGACCACTCGATCGGACCGGCCCGCGCGTCCCGAACGGCCTCTCTAGCGCAGCTCGCGACGGATGACGAGCTTCAGGCCCGACCAGACCTCGTCGATCGCACAGACCTTCACGTCGACCAGACCGCGGGGCAGGGCGACGTCGCGGACGACGTCCTCGGTCACGTCGGTCGGGACCTTCGAGGCCCGCTTCGGCCACGCGACCCAGATCGCCCCCGAGCGCGACAGGCGCGGCTGCAGCCGCGCGAGCCCGCGTTCGAGCGCCCGTCGCCGCGTGACGAACAGCAGCGCGAGATCGAGGTCGTCGGCGATGCGCGCGAGGACCGTGACGCCGCCGGGCAACTCGCCGAGCAGCTCCGCGAAGCCGGGCGGCGCGGCGACGTAGTGCGCGCGCATGCCCGCTTTGAACCCGAGCTTGCCGACCAGCGGAGTGCCGCTTGCGTTGTTCTCGTCGGCCGTCACCAGCGCTGCGGAGCCTACGGGGCGCGAGAGATGATGCTCGCCCAAGTGGACGAGGGCTTGGGCATCGACGCTCGGGAGCGCTGCCTCACCGACTACGGAGCCCACATCTGAGCGTCACGATCGCGGAGGAGCGGGCCGCCGCAGAAGCGCAGCGGGACCGGCGCCGAGGTACTGCTCGCCACCAGGCGCGAACTCGACACGGAGCACGAAGCGCTGACGCGGCTGGCGGAGCTCCGTGCGGCAATCGCGGGGCGCATGAGCGAGGCGAGCCCCCTGGGTGACATCGGGCGCTGCATGCGGTGCTGAGCGCGGTGTGCGCCAAAGTGGGTTCGTTCAGTGGAGGGCGGCATGATCGCGCTCGACTCACCCAGTGGCGCACGACGGCGACGAGCCATGGCCGCGCGTGGGGTTCAGCCTCGCCACGGCGCACAACCTGAGCGGCAGCCGGGTGCCGAGTACCCGGCGCTCACGCCGCTCGCCGTCCGTCGGCCGCCTGCGCGGCGACCTGCGCGATGAGCTTCGCCACCCGCCCGCCCTGCCAGGCCAGCGGCGACCGGCCGGGCTCCTCGACGACCAGGCGTCCCGCCGGCAGCAGCTGCGCGTAGCGCTCGGCGACCGCGAGCGGGTGGCCCGGATCGGCCTCGTCGCGGCTGGCGATCACGACCGCCGGGCACGTGACCGCCGCCAGCGCGTCGAGATCGGCGAACGGCGCCGAGCGCGGCACCGCGGCCAGCGCGTCGGCCAGCGCGTCGAGGTGCTCGTGGACCGCCAGCCGCTGGCGCAGCGCGCGGGCGACGCTCGCCCGCCAGCGCTCCGGGATGCGCTGGATGCCGAACTCCTCGGCGAAGCGCTCGATCCCGCCGCCGCGCAGCGCGTCGCTCAGCGCGTCCCAGCGCGCGACGCGCGCCGGGTCGGCGTACTGCTCGGGGTCGAAGGCCGGCGTGATCGCGACGATGGCGGCGACGCGCTCGGGCAGCTCCAGGGCGAAGCGCAGGCACGTGTGGGCGCCCATCGAGACGCCGGCCAGCACGGCGCGCTCGATCCCGAGCCCGTCCAGGACGGCGCGCAGGTCGCCGCACAGCTCCGGGTAGCCGTACGCCGTGGCGTGCGGCGCCGGCGTCGAGGCGCCGTGACCGCGCGCGTCGTAGGCGACGACGCGGTGCCCGGCGCGGCCGAGCGCGTTGGAGCCCATGACGACGTAGCGCCGCGATGCGGTGAGACCGTGCAGCAGGACGACCGCCGGCCCCTCCCCCACGTCGTCGGCGCTGATGCAAACGCCGGAACCGCTGTGGATCGTGCGCTCGGGCATGGCCGAAAGCCTTGCATCTGCGGCCGGCGGCCGCCGCCGGAGGCGGCCGCGGTCGTTGTCTACGCTGTCGTCATGACCGTCATCGACGTCGACGAAGCCGGCTTTGCGGCCGAGGTGCTGCAGCGCTCGGCCGAGATCCCCGTGGTCGTGGACTTCTGGGCGCCGTGGTGCGCGCCGTGCCGCCAGCTCGGCCCGATCCTCGAGCAGGCCGCCGCCGCCCGCGAGGGCGAGGTCGTGCTCGCCAAGGTCGACACCGACGCGAACCCCGGCGTCGCGACGCGCTTTGCGATCCAGGGCATCCCGGCGGTGAAGGCGTTTCGCGACGGCGACGTCGTCGCCGAGTTCGTCGGCGCCCAGGGGCCCAGCCAGGTCGAGGCGTTCTTCGACGGGCTCGTCCCGTCGCAGACGCAGCTGCTGCTGCAGGCCGGCGACGAGCAGTCGCTGCTGCTGGTCCTCGAGCGCGAGCCCGCCAACGCGGACGCCAACGTCGCCCTCGCCCGGCTGCAGTACGGCCGCGGCGACATCGACGGCGCGCTCGCGCGGCTGCGCGAGGCGGCCGGCACGTTTCGCGCCGACGGGCTCGCCGCCCGCATCGAGCTCGAGCGCGACGACGGCGAGCACCCGCGCATCCCGGCCGCCTTCGCCAAGCTCGACGAGGACGACCACGAGGGCGGCCTGGACATCCTGCTCGACGAGCTCGCGGCCGCCGGCGGCGAGGACCGCGAGCGGCTGCGCAAGGCGATCGTCGCCGTGCTCGACGAGCTCGGCGTCGAGCACCCGCTCGCGCGCGACGCGCGGCGGCGTCTCGCCGCGGCGCTGTACTGACGAGCGCTAGTGGGTCATCCAGGAACGTTCGACCGGAAACCCGGGATGCCGGCGCCGACTGGCAAGGACGCAGGACCGAAGGTGTGGCTCTGCCACATCGAGCGTCCGAGGACGCCGCCAGGCGGTGATCGGCGCCCGGGGTTCCGGGTCAAACGTTTGTGGATGACCCGCTAGGAGCGCTTCGCCGCCGCCGCGGCGTGCTCGCGCACGAGTTGCGCGCTGCGTTGCGGCTGCTCCCAGAAGAACATGTGGCCCGAGCCGTCGAGCAGCTCCAACCGGGCGCCGGGCACGAGTCGGGCGATGAGCTCGCCGTTGGCGTGGTGCAGCAGGCGGTCCTGCGTGCCGTGCACGACGAGCGTCGGCGCCGTGATCTCGCCGAGGCGCTCGCTCGTGTCGTGCCCCATGATCGCGCTGAGCTGCGCCATGAGCACCGGCAGCGGGGCCGGGTACTGGCCGGCGAGCTCGGTGTAGAGCTCGAAGGCGCCCTCCTGCGCGCCGTACTCGGCGGCGATCATGACCTCGTAGCCGACGCGCAGCGCGCGCTGCTCGTCGCCGGAGAGGACGGCCTCGGCGAGCATCCCGACGACCGACATGTCGGTCATCCTCGCGTCGGGGCCACCGGGGAACGTGCAGCCGAGCGTGAGCGTCCGGACGCGGTCGGGGGCCCCGAGCACGATCTCCTGGGCGACCATCCCGCCCATCGAGATCCCGACCACGTGGGCGCTGTCGATCTCGAGCGCGGCGAGCAGGCCGAGCGCGTCGCCGGCGAGGTCGGCGATCGTGTGCTCGCCGCTCAGCGGACCGCTGCGGCCGGCGCCGCGATGGTCGTAGAGGACGAGCTCGAAGTCCTCCTCCAGCCCGCCGAGGAAGTCCTCGCCCCAGTGCAGGCTGTTGCCCCCGAGGCCCTGGATGAGCAGCAGCGGCTCGCCCGTCCCGCGGCGCTCGTAGTACAGGTCGGTTCCGGCGATGTTGGTCGTTGGCACCCGCCGAACGCTACATGGGCAGCGCGAGCTGATCGGCACCCGGGGCGTCGCGCGATCCCTGCAACGCGGCGACGCGGACGCCCAGCAGACGGACCGGGCGCGCCGGCGCGTAGTCGCGCAGCAGCTCGAGCGCGACCTGCGTCACGACCGCGGCGTCGTTCGTCGCCGCCGCGATCGTGCGCGCGCGCGTGACGGTCGTGAAGTCCGCGAGGCGCACCTTGATCGCGATCGTCCGTCCGCGCCGCTGCTGCGCGGCGAGCCCGTCGCAGAGCTGGCCGGCGAGGCGGGCGAGGACCTCCTCCAACCGCGCGGCGTCGGCGATGTCGTAGTCGAACGTCGTCTCGCGCGACTCGGAGACGGCGACCCGCACCGGCGTCAGCGCGGCCGATCCCTCGAAGCGCGCGCGGCGCCGCAGATCCGGTCCGTGGTTGGCGCCGAAGCGCGCGACGAGCACGTCCGGCGACGCCGTCGCCAGCGCCCGCAGCGTCGTGATGCCCATCTCCTCCAGGCGCTTGACGGTCTTCGGTCCGATCCCCGGCACGAGGCCCGGCGACCGGCCCGCGAAGCGCGCGCACGCCTCCTCGCGCGTGAGGAAGACGAAGCCGCGCGGCTTCTCGGCGTCCGAGCAGACCTTCGCGACGAGCCGGTTGGGACCGATCCCGACCGAGCAGTGCAGCCCCGTCGCGGCCAGGATCGCCTGCACGAGCCGGCGCATCGCCGCGCGCGGCGCGACGAGCCGCTCGAGGTCGAGGTAGGCCTCGTCGAGGCCGACGACCTCGACGCGGTCGACCGCGTCGCGGACGAGCGCCATGACGGCGCGCGACGCCTCGCGGTACGCCGCGAAGTCCGGCGCCACGAGCACGGCGTCCGGGCACAGGCGCAGCGCGCGGGCCGTCGGCATCGCCGAGCCGACGCCGAAGCGGCGAGCCTCGTAGGACGCCGTCGTGACGACCGCGCGCGGGCCGCTGCCGGAGACGATCACCGGCAGGCCGCGCAGCTGCGGACGGCGCAGCAACTCGACGCTCGCGTAGAACGCGTCGATGTCGAGATGGGCGATCGGGGCCATCGCCTACACGATGACGACACGACCGGAGGCATCGCGCATGGAACAATCAGCGCATCGCCCGCGGCACCCGCATCTCCGCGCTCGACGCGTCCTTCCTGCATCTCGAGCGGGCGGGTCAGCGCGTCCACGTCGCGTCGGTCACCGTCTTCGACGGTCCGGTGGCGCAATACGACGAGCTGCGCGAGCTCATCGAGGCGCGCCTGCACCTCGTCCCGCGCTTCCGCCAGCGGCTCGCGGAGGTGCCGCTGGGTCAGGGCCGCCCGGTCTGGGTCGACGACCCGCACTTCAACCTGCGCTACCACCTGCGCCACACGGGACTGCCCGCGCCGGGCAGCGAGGAGCAGCTGAAGAACCTCGCCGGGCGCGTGTTCGCCCAGGGACTGGACCGCACGAAGCCGCTGTGGGAGCTGTGGCTCGTCGACGGCCTGCACGACGGGCGCTTCGCGCTCGTCGCCAAGAGCCACCACGCGCTCGTCGACGGGATCTCGGCGGTCGACATCACGACGGTCCTGCTCGACGCCGCGCCCGACGCGCCGCCGGTCGCCGCGCCGAGCCGGCCCTGGGCGCCGCGCCCGCTGCCGAGCCCCGCCCAGCTGCTCTCCGAGGCGCTCGTCGAGCGCGCGACGCGACCCGACGAGCTCGCACGCACGGCGCGGGCGGCGCTGCGCACCCCGCGGCGGATCGCCGGCGACGCTCGCGACGGGCTGCGGTCGATGGGCGCCCTCGCCTTCGCCGGGCTGCTGCCCGCTGCGCCGACGCCGCTGAACGCCAAGGTCGGCCCACACCGCCGCTACACCTGGGTCGACGCCGAGCTAGAGCAGCTGCGCCGCGTCAAGGACGCGCTCGGCGGCACGGTCAACGACGCCGTCCTCGCGGTCGTGGCCGGGGCGCTCGGGCACTTCCTGCGCCACCGCGGCGTCGACACCGCCGACCTCGTGCTCAAGGCGCTCGTGCCGGTGTCGGTTCGCGCGGAATCCGAGCGGGGCGCGCTCGGCAACGAGGTCGCGCCCGCCTGGGTGTCGCTGCCCGTCGGCATCGAGGACCCCGTGCGCCAGTACCTCGCGATCCGCGACGCGGAGGTCGTGCTCGAGGACGGGCGCCGGGCGATCGGCGCGCGCGCGCTCACCGAGCTGTCGGGCTTCGCGGCGCCCACGATCCTCAGCCAGGCCGCGCGCCTGCAGCGGCGCGGACGCTTCTTCAACCTCGTCGTGACGAACGTGCCCGGCCCGCAGCAGCCGCTGTACCTGCTCGGGCGGCGCCTGCGCGCGCTGTATCCCGTCGTGCCGCTCGTCGGCGACCACGCCCTCGGCGTCGCGGTCATGAGCTACGACGGCCGGCTCGGCTTCGGCCTGCTCGGCGACTACGACGCGCTGTCGGACCTCGACGTGCTCGCCGACGCGCTGCGCGGCGCGATCGGCGTCCTCGTCGACGGCGCCTCGGTGCCGCGCCGCGCCGCGCGCGGGCGCTCGGGGCCGCATGCTCCCCGGCCGGTGGCGGGCAGGAGCACCTAGTGGGTCATCCACACACGGTTCACCCGGAACCGGTCGAACGTTCCTGGATGAGCCACTAGATGGGCACGAAGGCATTCCTCGCGCTGGGCGTCCTCACGCTGATCGTGCTCGGGATCGCCGGGGTGACCGCGTTCTTCGCGGCGCGCGACGGCGCGACGGTGCCGGCGCAGACGCCCGCGCCGGGCACGGCGCGCGGCGCGAACACCGATCCGATCGTCGCGCCGGGCAACATCGTCCTCGGCTACAGCGACGAGCGCCTGACGCGCGAGCTCGAGCAGGTCGTGCTGCGCAGCGCGGGCGCGCCCAGCCCGGCGCTCGTCGCCGCCGGTCAGGCGATCCTCGTCGCCCGGCGGCCGGGCCAGCGGCCCGCGGTCGTCGCCTACACGGCGACCCGCCGCCACGAGGCCGGCGGGCCGCAGGACCCCGGGCTGCGCCGCTTCATCGAGTACTGGCTCGGGCGCCGGCAGTGACGTCGGCGCCGCTGCGGATCGCGCTGTCGCAGTGCAACGCGGTCGTCGGCGACATCGCCGGCAACGAGGCGATGATCGGCGCCGCGATCGGCGCCGCCCGCGACGCCGGCGCGCAGATCGTGTGCTTCCCCGAGCTCGCGCTGACCGGCTATCCACCCGAGGACCTGCTGCTCAAGGAGCACTTCCTCGTCGATGCCCGCAGCGCGCTGGACCGCCTCGCCGCCCTCGCCGACGGCATCGTCGCGGTCGTCGGCTATCCGGAGCGCGCCGAGGACGTCCACAATGCCGCCGCGGTGCTCGCCGACGGCGCCCTGCAGGCCAGCTACCGCAAGCTGCATCTGCCCAACTACGGCGTCTTCGACGAGCTGCGCTACTTCCAGCCCGGGCAGCGCGGGGCGACGATCGACATCGACGGCGTCACCGTCGGCCTGACGATCTGCGAGGACCTCTGGCAGCCCGGCCCGCCGCTGTCCGACGAGGCGCTCTCCGGCGCGCGCGTCATCCTCAACCTCTCCGCCTCGCCCTACCACGCCGGCAAGGGCGTGGAGCGCGAGCGCATGCTCCAGCAGCGCGCGCGCGACGAGCTGGCCGCGATCGCGTTCTGCGCCCTCGTCGGCGGCCAGGACGAGCTCGTCTTCGACGGCCACTCGGTCATCGTCGACCACGACGGCACCGTCCTCGCGCGCTCGCCGCAGTTCGAGGAGGATCTGCTCGTCGCCGACGTCGATCCGCTGCGCGTCGGCTCCGCGCGCCTGCGCGACACGCGGCGCCGGGCCCCGGCGGCCGCCGCCAGCGGGCGCGTGGACCGGCTCGGCGCGTTCGCCGTCGGCCGGCGCACCGATGCTCGGGCGCTCGCCGCAACGATCGCCCCGCTGCCCGATCCCGTCGAGGAGGTCTACGGCGCCCTCGTCCTCGGCACGCGCGACTACCTGCGCAAGAACGGCTTCGAGCACGCGGTGCTCGGCCTCAGCGGCGGGATCGACTCGACGCTCGTGGCGCTCATCGCGGTCGACGCCCTCGGCGCCGAGCGCGTGACCTGCGCGACGATGCCCTCGCCGTACTCGTCGACCGCGACGCGCGGCGACGCGCGGCGGCTCGCCGAGAACCTCGGCGTCGAGCTGCTCGAGCTGCCGATCGAGCCGATGATGCGCGCCTTCGACGACGCGCTCGGCGGGGTCTTCGCCGGCCGCGCGCGTGACCTCACCGAGGAGAACCTGCAGGCACGCATCCGCGGCAACCTGCTCATGGCGCTGTCGAACAAGTTCGGCTGGCTCGTCCTGACGACGGGCAACAAGTCCGAGATGTCCGTCGGCTACTCGACGCTCTACGGCGACAGCGCCGGCGGCTTCGCGGTCATCAAGGACGTGCCCAAGCAGCTCGTCTACCGCCTGGCGAAGGCCCGCGACGCCCGCGCGGACGGCGAGCTCGTGCCGCCCGAGCTCTTCACCCGGCCGCCGTCGGCCGAGCTGCGGCCCGACCAGCGCGACGACGACTCGCTGCCGGCCTACGAGGTGCTCGACGCGATCCTCGAAGGCTACGTCGAGCACGACCTCGGGCGCGAGCAGCTGCTGGCCCTCGGGCTGCCCGCCCAGGACGTCGACCGCGTCGTCAAGCTCGTCGACGTCGCCGAGTACAAGCGCCGCCAGCAGCCGCCCGGCATCAAGATCACGACGCGCGCGTTCGGCCGCGACCGGCGCGTGCCGATCACGAACCGCTATCGCGGCTGAGCGGCGGGCGCCTCGCCGCCGGGAAGCGGCCGCACCGCGATCGTCATGCGCGTCAGGGCGCACAGGCGCCCGTCGTCGTCGCTCATCTCGACGTCCCAGATCCACGTCGTCCGGCCGCGATGGCGTCGTCTCGCGCGGGCGTGGATCGTGCCCGCCGTGATCGGCCGCAGAAACGACGTGCTGTTGGACAGGCCCATCGCGGCCTTGCCCTCGGGCATGACGACGACCGCCGTCCCGAGCGAGGCGAGCGTCTCGGCGATCGACGCCAGGACGCCGCCGTGGACGAGGCCGAACGGCTGGCAGATCTCGGGCCGCACGGCGACCCGGCCCGACACCGCGTCCGCGGCGACGTCGAGCAGCTCGAGGCCGTAGAGGGCGTCGAATCCGATCATCGGCGCGAACTGCCGGGCGTCGCTCATCTGCGGCCTGAGGCTAGTGCCTGGCGGCGGCCGGCTGCGGGCTCCGGCATGCGCGGCGACCCACTAGGGTTTGCCGTCATGGCGCCCACCGAGAGCCTCACCGACGGCCAGCGCGCGATCCTGCAGCTGCTGCTGCGCCAGAACAAGTCCTACGACGACCTGGCCGGATTGCTGAAGTCCGACGTCGCCAGCGTGCGCGACCGCGCGCACGAGGCGATCGCGGCCGTCGGCCCGGACCCCGGAGCGATCGGCGTCGAGCGCCGCCAGGAGATCGCCGACTACCTCCTCGGCCAGCAGACCGCGACGCAGCGCGCCGCGACGCGCGAATACCTCGAGGGATCTCGCGCCGGGCGCTCGTACGCCCGCGGCACCGCATCCGCGCTGCACCCGATCGGCGGCGACGCGCTGCCCGACATCCCGGCCGAGCGCCGGGAGGTCGCCGAGGCGTTCGACGCGCTCGATCGGCGCGCCGCGCGCCAGGAGGAGATCCAGCGCAGCTCCAAGCTCGGCAGCCGCCTCATCGCGGCCGGCGCCGGCGTCGTCCTGGCGATCGTCATCATCCTCGTGCTCAGCATCTCCGGCGACGACAACAGCGACTCGGCGAGCGCGCCGGGCACGACGACGTCCGTCCAGACGACGCCGACCGGCGACCAGTTCGAGGTCATCGCGCAGGGCACGATGAGCCCGCCGCAGGGCAGCGAGTCCAAGGCCAAGGGCGACGTCGCGATCGTCCGCTTCCCGGACACCGAGCAGTTCCGCCTGGCGCTGCAGGCGACGGGCCTGCCGCCGAGCAGCACGCGCGGCTCGGCCTACGGCGTCTGGCTGTACACCTCCAAGGAGAAGAACGAGTTCCTCGGCTTCCCCGACACGACGGTCGGCAAGGACGGCAAGCTCGAGACCGTCAGCGACCTGTCGGCCAACACGCCGAACTACGGCGCGGTCCTGCTGACCAGGGAGACCGATCAGTCGCCCAAGCAGCCGGGCACGATCATCCTCGCCGGCCGGATGGTGACCGCCGCCGAGCTGGCACAGCAGGCCAGGACGCAGACGACGACCACGCCGTAGCCGGCCGGCGCGCCGCTACGGCGCGACGAGCGCCTCGAGGCCGCTGAGCGCGTCGTCGAGCTGGCGCCGGGCGGCCGAGCGCACCATCAACGAGCCCAGCAGCGACAGCCCGCGCAGCCGCTGGACGATCGACACCGCCACGCGGGTGCCGTCCGGGCCGTCGGGCTGCAGCCGGACCTCCACCTCCGAGGAGGCGAGAACCCGCTCGAAGGGGGTGTCGACGAGCTGCTGCGCCCAGCGTCGCACCTCCGGGGCGCTGGACTGCAGGACGCGGAAGTCGGCGCGCACCGCAGCGCCCTTGGGCGTCGTGAGCACCTGGGTGAACGCCCCCTCGTCGACGCCCTCCACGCGCGCCACCCGCGGCCACCAGCGCGGCAGGTGGTGGGCGTCGCCGACGATCGTCCACAGCTCCTCAGGCGTCGCGGGCAGGATCCGCGAGCGGCGCACGCTGGGCACCGGCGCGGCTCACTCCTCGTCGTAGCGGATGAGCGCGTGGACGTCGTGCGGCGTGAGCGCCTCGCGGCCCGGCAGGAAGGCCAGCTCGATGACGAACGCGCAGCCGACGACGACGCCGCCGAGCTGCTCGACGAGCCCGCAGAGGGCCTTGGCCGTGCCGCCGGTCGCCAGCAGGTCGTCGTGGACGAGCACGCGGGCGCCGGACGCGATCGCGTCCTCGTGCAGCTCGAGCGTGCTCGTGCCGTACTCGAGCGCGTACTCGGCGCTGATCGTGCGGTGTGGCAGCGAGCCCGGCTTGCGGGCGAGCGCGAAGCCGGCGTTCAGCTCGCGCGCGAGCGCCGGGCCGAAGAGAAAGCCGCGCGCCTCGGCGCCGATGACGATGTCGGGACGCAGCTCGCGGGTGAGCTCGGTCAGCGCGTGGACGGAGGCGGCGAGCCCCTCGGCGCTGGCCAGCAGCGGCGTGATGTCGCGAAACACGATGCCCGGCTTGGGGAAGTCGGGAATCGAGCGGATGTAGGTCTGCAGCGACTCCACGGTCAGCCCGCGATCTTGCGCAGATCGCGGATCAGCAGCAGGTGCTTGAGGTGCGAGGCGACCGCCGCGAGGTTCTCGAGCGCCTCGAGCGCCTCCTTGCGGCGCTCGGGATTGCGCGAGCGCAGCGCCGGGGCGAGGATCTGCTGCAGCAGCGCCGACTCGCGGTCGGCGGAGGAGCGAAAGACCCGCAGGTTGCGCCCGCCCACGCCGTAGCGGGCAAGCTCGGTGACCGCGCCGATGATCTCACGCTCCGTCTCGTCGTAGTACTGGGTGCCGCCGCGCGCCTGGCCCTTGATGACGCCGTAGTCCTCGAGCTCGCGCACGAGCTCGGGATCGGCGCGCGTCTCCTCCAGGACGTCGGCGAGCGGGTACATCGCTCCGGCGTCGGTCACCGAGACGCTCGCGCGCCGCTTGCGCTTGGCGCCGACCGGGCGCTGCGCGGGTGCCACGGGGCCGTCGCCGGCGCGACCGGATGCCAGCTCCTGGCGGATGACCCGCAGGGGCAAGAACTCGTCGCGCTGCAGGCGCAGGATCGTCCGCAGGCGCACGATGTCCGACGGGGAGTACAGGCGGTAGCCGCCCGCCGTGCGCCGCGGATTGAGCAGCTTCTGGTCCTCGAGGTAGCGGATCTTCGAGATCGAGATGTCGGGGAACTCCTGGGCCAGCCCCTTGCAGACGGCGCCGATCGTCATCGACTTCTGCGCGCGCTCGCCGGCCGTGGCGGCGGCGACGTCGGTCTCGTGCTCGTCGGCGATCGCCATCAGCGCGAGAAGAACGTGAGCTTGTACTTGCCGACCTGCAGCTCGTCGCCGTCCTGCAGGCGGTGGGTCTCGATGCGGTGGCGGTTGACGTACGTGCCGTTCAGCGAGCCGAGATCGTCGAGGTGCCAGTCGCCGCCGCGGCGGACGATCAGGGCATGGTCGCGCGAGACCGTCACGTCGTCGAGGAAGACGGCGCTGTCGGGCCGGCGGCCGATCGGCATGCGGTCGCCCTCGAGCGCGAAGCTCTCGCCGACGCGGCCCCCGCCCGACCTGATGACGAGCGCTGCGCCCTGCGCGACGACGTCCTCGATCTCGACGGGGATCAGCTCGCCCGTCTCGTCGATCCGGTAGGTCGCGGTGACGGGGTCCTTCGGCGGATCGGGCGTGCCGACGAAGGCGCCGCACTTCTGGCAGTAGTTGGCGCCCTCGTCGTTGACGAACCCACATTCGGGGCAGTGGTATGCCATTACTCCTGCGTGGTACGGCCGGCGAGGATGTCCGTCAGCCGCTGGACGTCGGCGCCGGAGATCACGTCCTCTCCGGTCTCGTGCTTCTTGCGCAGGCGGTTGACGAGCTCGGCCCGGAGGATGTCGATCTTCCCGTGCAGGATCCGTCGCCGGTAGGACACCTCCACTTCCTCGTCCGTCAGCTGCTGGATCAGGGACTTCAGCTCCTGATCCGACAGGGAGCCGAGGTCCGGAAACGTGTCCATCAAGAGAGGTCTCCTCCGTGAAAACAGGGGTGCCAACCGGCGTTCCGCGAGCATACCAGCGCCGGTCTTGCCTTCAAGCTGAGCTTGAGGCTCGTGCACGGCGCCGTGCGCGTGTGATCGCTCACAGAGCGCGGGCTTCGTCCGCGGGAGGCGCTAGTGTCGCGCCGGCCTTGCCCGAGCACCCTTCGTTAGGCTAGCCTAACCCGAGGTCATGCCGCCGTCACTGCGCACATCGAGCCCCCGCTCCCCGCTGACGGTGCTCGATCCTGCCGACTGTGACGGCTGCGACCTCGCGCCCGGCTCGCTGCAGCGCGTGCGCATGATGCAGTCGCTGCGCGAGCAGGGCTGGAGCCTGGACGAGATCGCGCTGCGCTTCGCGGTCTCGCGCGAGCGCGTGCGCCAGATCCTGCGCGCCCACGGGGGCCCGGACCCGCAGGACATCGCCGACGCCCGCCGGCGCCGCGCCGAGGCGCTGGCCGAGGAGCGCGTGGACGAGCTGCTCGCGCTGTGGCGCGCCGGCGAGCAGCCGCGCAACGCGGCCGGCAAGCTCGGGCTGCAGGCCGCCGCCTGTCGCAGCACGATCGACCGCTTCGCCACCGACGTCGACCGCGCGGCGCGCAAGGCGACGATGGCCGGCGCGCGCCGGGTGCAGACGTACTCCGACCGCGACATCATCGTGGCGCTGACGTCGGTCGCCGCCCGGGTCGGCCGGGTGCCCAGCGCCAAGGAGTACGCGGCGCAGGCGCGCGACCTGGACTACCCCAGCCTGCCCACGGTGCTCAACCGGATGGGCGGCTGGACGCACGCCCTGCGCGCGGCCGGGATGCAGCCGCTCAGCACGCCGTCCCGCGCCCGCAAGCGGCGCTGGACGGAGGCGGCGTGCTGGGCCGCGCTGCTCGGCGTCGTCGACGAGCTCGGGGAGATCCCGACCGTCCTGGCCTACGAGCGCCACGCCGCCGGTCGCCCGGAGCTGCCGTCGTCGGCGACGCTGCGCAACCGGCTCGGGCGCTGGAGCGCGATCACGACACGGCTGGCCGCACAGCGCCAGCTCGGCCGCTCGCGGCCCGTCCGGCCCGTCTCAGCCGGCGCCGCCTAGCCCGCGCAGCTGACGCCGCGCGTCGCGCACGTAGAGCACGACCGCGTAGTACGCCAGCGCGAGGCCGATGTAGAGCAGCACCTCGGCCAGCGTCGCCAGGCCGGTGAGGGCGAAGAAGATCGCCGACATCGTCGGCCACACCGCCAGGCGGCCCGGCCAGTTGATCGTCAGCTGCAGGCCGCGGCGCAGCGCGAGCTGGCCGAACACGAGCAGCAGGACCTCGCGCGCGACGAGGACGGCGATCGCCCAGCGCGGCAGCAGCTCGAAGTACCAGCACACGACGAGCCCCGATACGACGAGCAGGCGATCCACGAACGGATCCAGCAGCGCCCCGAAGCGGCTGTACTGGCCGGTGATCCGCGCCGCGATCCCGTCGAAGTAGTCACTCCAGGAGATGACGGCGAACAGCAGCGCCGGCAGCCAGTCCGTGCCGTTCTGCGAGCCCAGCGCCAGGACGAGGAAGACCGGGATGAGGGCCAGGCGCACGAAGCCGATCGCGTTGGGGATCGTCCACACGTGCCACGGCTGGTCACGCAGCGTCTGCGGCGGCGGCGGACCGGAGCGATCCAGGCCCGCCAGCCGGCGGAACGTCAGGCGCACCTTCTCGGCGGCCTGCGCGGCCTGCTCTACGGGAGCGTCCGCCATAGCTCCGGCACGGTGTCGGCCGCCGTCTCGAGCGCGACGCCGCCCTCGACGTCCTGCAGGCCGCGGCGGCGCTGTGCCTCGGCGCGACCGTCCTTCAGCGAGCGCCGGCCGACGGTGAGCCGCAGCGGGCAGCCCAGCAGCTCGGCGTCGGCGAACTTCGAGCCCGGCCCGAGGTCGCGGTCGTCGAGCACGACGTCCAGGCCGGCCTCCGACAGCGCCGCGGCGAGCGCCTCGGCGGCGGCGAGCTCCTCGCTGCCGGGCTTGCCGAGCGCGACGACCGCGACGTCCCACGGCGCGAGCGCGCGCGGCCAGGCGATGCCCTTCTCGTCGGAGCACTGCTCGACGGCCGCGGCGACGATCCGCGCCGGGCCGATGCCGTAGGAGCCCATGACGACCGCGTGCTGCGCGCCGTCCTCGTCGAGAAAGGTCGCGCCGAGCGCCTCGGAGTAGCGGGTCCCCAGCTGGAAGATGTTGCCGACCTCGATCGCCGGCTCGACGCGGACCGGATGCCCGCCGACCGTGTCGCCGGGCTCGACGACCCGCACGTCGACGCGATCGAAGCCGAAGTCGCGGCCCGGCTGCACGCCGCGCAGGTGGTGATCGGCCTCGTTGGCCCCGGCGACGTAGCCGCCGGCCTCGTCGACGCCCTCGTCGAGCAGGACCGCCGGCGCGGCGCCGACCGGTCCGATGAACCCCGCCGGCCCGATTCGCTCGGCGACCTCGTCGTCGGTCGCCGCGCGCCAGCCGGCGCCGAGCGCGTTCGTCAGCTTGATCTCGTTGACGCGGTGATCGCCGCGCACGACGACGAGCACGAGGCCGCGCTCGTCCTGCACGACGACGGGGAACGCCTTCAGCAGCGCGCCGGCGGGCAGCTGCAGCAGCGCCGCGACGGCATCGATCGTGGTGGCGCCCGGCGTGTGCACGGGCTCGGGGGCGGCCAGCGGTGCCGGCCGCGCGACGGGCTTGGCGTCGGCGCTGGCGACCTCGACGTTGGCGGCGTAGCCGGGTGCGAGCACGACGTCGTTCTCCCCCGCCCCGCACGGCGCCATGTACTCGTGCGCGCCCGAGCCGCCCATCATGCCGACGTCGGACTCGACGCTGTACCACTCCAGGCCGGTGCGCTCGAAGATCCGGTCGTAGGCCCCGACGTGCTTGGCGTAGCTGGCCTGCAGGCCGGCCTGGTCGCGATCGAAGCTGTAGGAGTCCTTCATGATGAACTCGCGCGTGCGCAGGACGCCGGCGCGCGGGCGCGGCTCGTCGCGCTCCTTGATCTGGAAGTGGTAGAGGATCATCGGCAGGTCGCGGTAGGAGCGCACGACCTGCGCGACGTGCGTCGTCACGCATTCCTCGTGGGTCATCGCGAGCACCATGTCGGCGCCCTTGCGGTCCTTGAGCTTGAGCAGCTCGTCGATCTCGTAGCGCCCGCTGCGCCGCCACAGCTCGGCCGGCTGCAGGACGGGCATGAGCATCTCCTGGGCGCCGATCTCGTCGAGCTCCTCGCGGATGATCTGCACGACCTTCTGGTGCACCCGCCAGCCCGCCGGCAGCCACGACCACAGCCCGGCCCCGACCTGGCGCACGAGCCCCGCCCGAACCATGAGCTTGTGCGAGATCGCCTCGGCGTCGGCAGGTGGCTCGCGCTCGGTCGGCAGCAGCAGGTGAGAGAGGCGGGCGACCATCCGGTACGCGCAAGCCTACGCGGGTAGAGTCCGAGACGAGTCCGCCGAACAGAGGAGACACGCTTCATGGCATTCGAGGTTCCGCCCCTGCCGTACGCCCCCGATGCGCTCGAGCCGCACATCGACTCGCAGACGATGACGATCCATCACGACAAGCATCACCAGGCGTACGTCGACAAGCTCAACGCGGCGCTGGAGGGAACCGAGCACGCCGACCGACCGATCGAGGAGATCATCGCCGACCTCGACGCGATCCCAGAGGACAAGCGGACCGCCGTGCGCAACCACGGCGGCGGGCATCTCAACCACTCACTGTTCTGGCCCTCGATGAGCCCCGACGGCGGCGGCGCGCCCGACGGCGACCTCGGCGCGGCGATCGACGCGGCCTTCGGGTCCTTCGAGGACTTCAAGGGCAAGTTCGAGGCCGCCGGCGCCGGCCAGTTCGGCTCGGGCTGGGCCTGGCTCGTGCTCGACGGCGGCGCGCTCGCCGTCACGAGCACGCCCAACCAGGACAACCCGGTCAGCGCCGGCAAGACGCCGCTGCTCGGCAACGACGTCTGGGAGCACGCCTACTACCTGAAGTACCAGAACAAGCGTCCGGATTACCTCAAGGCGTGGTGGGGCACGGTCGATTGGTCCGAGGTCGCGCGTCGCTACGACGCGGCCGCCGGCTGACCGGCTCAGGCGCGCGCTACTTCCGCAACACTTGGGGTGTTGTAGGCGGGACGGCATGTGCCGTCCCGCTCGCGCGTTTGCACACCCCCGTCTCGGCAGGAGCCCAATGTCGCCCAGCATCCGCTCGCTCGTCCTCGCGCTTGTCCTCGGCGCCGTGATCTGTCCCGCCGCCGCGCAGGCCAGCCCGGCGCAGATGTCGATCATGATGGACGACGACCTGCTCGTCTACCGCGACGACAGCACGGCGGCACGGTCGATCGTCCAGATGAAGTCGCTCGGGGTCGACACCGTCCGCGTCACGGTGCTGTGGAAGACCGTCGCCGAGTTCGCGCGCTTCACGAAGTCCGACATCGCCAAGCTCCGGGGCAAGAAGAACCAGCGCTTCCGCGACGCCGCGCGCAAGCAGAACAGGCGCTTCAAGTCGGCCAACCCGAGGACGTACCCGACCCAGAACTGGGATCGCTACGACAACCTCGTGCGCCAGGCGGCCAAGAACGGCATCCGCGTCTACTTCAACGTCACCGGCCCCGGCCCGGCCTGGGCGCACGGCAAGCCGCCGAAGAAGCTGCGCCGGCTGCGCCGTACCTGGAAGCCGCGGATCACCGAGTTCAAGAAGTTCGTCACGGCCGTCGGCAAGCGCTACAGCGGCACGTACCGCGACGAGAACCACGGCCGCGAGATCCTGCCGCGCGTCTCGATGTGGTCGCTGTGGAACGAGCCCAACCAGGGCGGCTGGCTGACCCCCCAGTGGGAGCGGCGCAAGGGCCGGCTCTTCCCCGCGTCCCCGGCCTACTTCCGCAAGCTCGCGCTGTACGGCTATCAGGGCCTCGTCGCAAGCGGCCACCGTGTCGACAACGACATCATCCTGCTCGGCGAGACCGCCCCGCTGGGCAGCTCGCGCAAGTCCGAGTCCTCGGCGATGGCCCCCAAGCAGTTCCTGCGCGAGACGCTGTGCGTGAGCTCGCGCGGCAGGCTCTACACCGGCAACTCCGCCAAGGCGCGCAGGTGCACGGACTTCGACCGCAAGGGCCCGCTGCGGGCCAACGGCTTCGCCCACCACCCGTACACGAAGAACCTGGGCCCGCTCGAGCGAAACAGCAACCCCGACGCTGTGACGATGGCGAACATCGGCGAGCTCGGGACGATGCTCGACGAGCTGTCGACGAAGACCGGCAACGTGCCGTCCGGGCTGCCGCTCTTCATGACCGAGTTCGGCTATGAGACCAACCCGCCCGACAAGTACTCCGGCGTGTCGCTGCCGACGCAGTCGAAGTTCAACGTGCTCGGCGAGTACCTCGCGTGGGCCAACCCGAGGATCGCGTCGCAGGCGCAGTTCCTGCTCGCCGACGTGGCGCCCAACCGCCGCCACAAGCGCAACTCGAAGAACTACTGGTTCACCTACCAGTCGGGCCTGTTCTTCCAGCGCGGGCAGCCCAAGCCGGCGGCGTACTCCTACTCGTTTCCGTTCCTCACGATCCCCAGCGGCATCGAGGGCGCCCTGCCGAAGGTCTCGCTCTGGGGGCAGCTGCGCTTCCGCCCCAACGGACGGCCCGACACCGCCTGGGTGCAGTGGAGGCCGAAGGACAACTCCGCCGGCTGGACGACGATCGGCGAGTCGATCGAGGTCGACACGATGGGCTACTTCACCGCGACCCGCGTCGCACCGTCCGCGACGCCGGCCGAGTGGCGCGGCGTCTACGTGGCGCCCGACGGCAGCGCCGTGACGAGCCCCGGCTCGGACGGCACCTGATCGAGCACCGCATCGCCTGACCGCTGTGGCCGCCCTCGGGCGGCCACACGCGTCGGCGACGGCGCTGCGTGGTCGCAGCGCCAGCCGCCGCGACTGCGGCGACTTCAAGCGCCGCGGGCGCTGCGCGCGACGGGCTTCGCCCACCATCCGTACACGAAGAGCCAGTCGCCGCTCACCGCGGCCGACCCGGCGAAGGACGCAACGACGCCGTGGCGGACGATCGGCCCGCCCGTCGCAACCGCCGCCGCGCGCGGCTACTTCGAGGTCGACCGCGTCGCACCGGCCGCGGGACGCAGCGAGTGGCGCATCGTGGGTGAGCCCGGGCGGCAGGGCGAACGTCGTCACCGCCGGCGCGGAGGGCCCCTGACGCTCAGGCGCGGGTGAAGCGGCGCCCGGCGACGGGCGAGACGTCCTCGTCGAGCGCGGCGAGGACGTCGTCGCCCCCGTCGTGCGCCGCCGACTGCGCCTTCTCGAGCGCTGCGAGGCGCTCCGGGGTCATCGCCGTCGCGTCCTCGTTGTCCTTCAGCCACGCCGCGCCCTCGGCGGCCGCGCGCTCGTCGACGACCACCTTCTTCGTCGTGGCGAACTTGTCGATCTCCTCGAAGAGCACGTCGACGAGCTGCGCGGTGGGCACCTTGCGCAGCGGCTTGCCGCGGCTGAAGATGAGCCCCTCGTCCTTGGCGCCCGTGATGCCGAAGTCGGCGTGCGACGCCTCGCCGATGCCGTTGACCGCGCAGCCCAGCACGGCGACCTCGATCGGGTCGGCGTAGGCCTCCAGGCGGCGCTCGATCTCGGTGACCACCGTGTCCATGTCGAACTGCAGGCGCCCGCAGGTCGGGCAGGCGATGAGGACCGGCCCGCGCTCGCGCAGCTGCAGCGCCTTGAGGATCTCCCAGGCGACCTTGACCTCCTCCTCGGCGTGAAACGTCGAGAGGCTGATGCGGATCGTGTCGCCGATCCCGTCGGCGAGCAGCGTGCCGAGGCCGACCGCGGACTTCAGGCTGCCCGACCACTTCGTCCCGGCCTCGGTGATGCCGAGATGCAGGGGATGGTCGATCTTCGAGCTGAGCAGGCGGTTGGAGGCGATCGTGTTCGGGACGTTGGTGGACTTGATCGAGACCTTGAAGTCGTAGAAGTCCAGGCGGTGCATGAGCTCGACGAACTCGGTCGCGGCCGTCGTGAGCGCCGCGACGGGATCGGAGCGCTCGAGCTCGTGCAGGTGCCTGGGCAGCGAGCCGGAGTTGACCCCGATGCGCATCGGGGTGCCGGCGGCACGGGCGCGCTGGACGACCTCGGCGACCTTGTCCGGGCCGCCGATGTTCCCGGGGTTCAGCCGGATGCAGTGCGCGCCCGCGTCGATCGCCTTGAGCGCGAGCGTGTGGTTGAAGTGGATGTCCGCGATGATCGGGATCGGCGACTGCACGACGATCGTCCGCAGCGCCTCGACGTCCTGGTCGCGGGGCACCGCGACGCGCACGATGTCCGCGCCGGCCTCGGCGACCTTGTGGATCTGGTCCATCGTCGCGCGCAGGTTGGCGGTCTCGGTCTTCGTCATCGTCTGCACGGCGACGGGGGCGCCGCCGCCGACGGGAACGCTGCCGACCATGATCTGTCGTGCTGAAGCCATGTGGTGATTCTACGAAGCGCTCGCCCGCGCCCGATCATCCGGCGCGATGATGGTCAGCCGATGAGCCCCCGCGGTGAACAGTTCGTGTTCGGCTACGGGTCGCTGGCGGCGTTCGACGGCGGTCGCCCCGCCCGCCTGCAGGGCCATCGGCGCGTCTGGGGCGTGGCGATGGACAACCGCGTGAAGATCGCCGGCTACAAGTGCTACCGGCGGGGCGAGGACGGGGGCCGGCCGGCCGTCTACGTGGCGTTTCTGGACATCGTCCCCGAGGCGGGTGCGTCGACCGACGGGGTGCTGCTCGCGGTCGACGGCGCCGCGCTGCGCGACCTCGACGACCGCGAGCGCAACTATGCCCGCATCGACGTGACCGAGCATGTCCGCGCGGCGCCGGGCACCGTCTGGACCTACGCCGGGACGAGCGCCGGGCGTGCGCGGCTGCGCGCCGGTCTGCGGGACGCGACGGCCGTCGTGCAGCGCGGCTACATCGATGCCGTGCGCGCCGGATTCGCCGCCCGGGGGATCGCCGACACGATCGATCCCGGCGCCGATCTGCCCGTCGTCGACCTCGTGCGCGACGACCTGCCGGCCGCTTGAACGCCGAGTCGCGCCGCCGGCGCGGCGTCAGCCGTACAGCGCGGCGATCTCGTCGTCGTACTTCGCGGCGATCGGCTCGCGCTTGGGCTTCAGCGACGGCGTCAGCTCGTCTCCTCCGGGCGCCCAGTCGCCGCGCACGATCGCAAAGCCGCGGACCTGCTCGACGCGCGCGAGCTTGGCGTTCGCCGCGTCGACCGCCTCCTGGATGACGGCGCGCACGCGCTCCTCGGTCGCCAGCCGCGCGAGGTCGCGGTCGGGCAGTCCGTTGCGCGACGCCCACAGCGGCGCGAAGCCGGGATCGAGCACGATGAGCGCGGTGTTGTAGGGCCGGCGGTCGCCGATCACGACCGCGTGGCCGATGAGCGGCGAGGCGGCCTTGAGCACCGACTCGATCCTCGCCGGCGACATGTTCTTGCCGGCCGCGCTGATGATGATCTCCTTCTTGCGATCGATGATCGTCACGTACCCGTCGACGTCGATCTCGGCGACGTCGCCGCTGTGCAGCCACCCGTCGGCGTCGATCGCGGCCGCGGTCGCGGTCGGGTCGCCGCGGTAGCCGAGCATGACGACCTCCGAGCGCACGAGCAGCTCGCCGTCGGGGGCGAGCCGAAGCTCGACCCCCGGCGCCGGCGGGCCGACCGTGCCGATCCTGATGCGGCGCGGCGGGTTGACCGTCCCGCAGCCGCACGTCTCGGCCATGCCCCACAGCTCCGCGAGCTCGATCCCGATCGCGTGGAAGAACTCGATCACCGCGCGCGGCGTCGGCGCCGCGCCGGCGTAGACGGCGGTCGTGGCGTCGAGCCCGAGCCGCGCGCGCAGCACCGAGAAGTACGTCTCGTCGGCCTTGGCCGCGGCGAGCGCGAGGTCGCCCGGGACCTCCTCGCCGGCCTGCTCGAGGCGCACCTTCTTCGTCGCGGCCTCGATCCCGACGAGGACCCGCTCGCGGTGCGCCTCGGGCTCCTCGGCGATCATCGCCTCGAGGCTGGACTTCAGCTGCTCCCAGACCCGCGGCACGGCGAAGAACCAGCTCGGCCGGACGTCGGGCAGGTAGGCGATCACGTTGCGCGGATCGGGGCAGGGCGTGATGCAGAAGCCGAGCACGACCGGGATGTAGTGGTGGGCGACGCGCTCGGCGATGTGCGCCGAGGGCAGCCAGGAGATGAGCCGCGCCTGATCCGGCAGGCCGATGACCTCGTGGGCGCTGCGCACGGCGGCCATCATGCTGCGGTGCGAGAGCTGCACGCCCTTCGGCGGGCCGGTGGTGCCCGCCGTGTAGACGAGCGCGAGCACGTCGTCGGGCGCCACGGCGCGCCAGTGCGCCTCGGCGTCGAAGGACGGGTTGGCGCCCTCGACCTCGGCGAGCTCGAGGCATCCCTCCGGCGCCCTGCCGTCGACGACGACGACGTGCTCGAGGTCGGGCAGCGCCGTCCGCGCGGCGCGGACGGCGGCGGCGAAGCGCTGCTCGGTGACGACGATGCGCGCGCCCGCGCCCGCGACGGCGTACTCGATCTGCGGCGACGCGTCGCTCGGGTACAGCGAGAAGGGGATCGCGCCGAGCGTCGTGGCGGCGAGGTCGACGACGTGGAACTCGGGGCGGTTGGCGAGCATGATCGCGATCGTGTCGCCGTGTCCGAGCCCGAGCGTCGCCAGGCCGCCGGCGACCGCGTCGACGCGCTCCTGCAGCTCTCCCCAGGTCCACGTCTGCGCGTCGGCGACCGTCCGGATCGCGACCCGCTCGCGGTGCGCGGCGACGGTGCGCCGGAACGCCTCGGCGATCGTGAGCGCATCCACCCCCCGGCCCGCCGCCGGCGGGACCGCGCTGCTCTCCATGCGCGCAACCTACCGCACGCCGAAGCCCTCGCCGCTCGTCAGCCGTCCGATGTCGTTGGAGAGCCCGACGTAGAACAGAAACAGCACGAGCACGAACCCGACGACCGACGCGCGCTCCATGACGCGGATCGAGATCGCCCGCCCGCGGAGCTTCTCGGCGACGGCCCAGAAGATGTGCCCGCCGTCGAGCGGCAGGAACGGGAAGAGGTTGATGATCCCCAGCGACAGGGAGATCAGCGCCAGCACGGTGACCGCGCGGACGGTGTCGAACTCGAAGCTCTGGCGCGTGGCCTCGTAGGAGCCGACGACGCCGGAGACGTCCTCGCGCGCGCGCTCGTCGTAGAACAGCTTCACGATGCGGTCGACGGTGATCGTCGTGACGGTCCAGATCCAGTTGGCGCTCAGCTCGGCGGCGCGCGGCAGCCCGACGTCGACGCCGCGCTGGCGGAAGCCGAAGCCGATGAGCGTGCGGTCGGCCTCGGCGTCGTAGCGCGGGACCACCTGCAACGTGCGCTCGCGGCCGTCGCGCAGCACGACGAGCTCGACGGGCGTCGTCGCCGCGCAGCCCTGCACCTGCTCGCCCGCGCAGCGGCGCGAGGCGATCGTCTCCTGCAGCGCGCCGACGCGCTCGTCGGCGCGCTGCGCCGAGAGCCCCGGCGCGAAGCCGGGCTCGCCGTCCACCGAGACGATCCGGTCGCCGGGCCGCAGCACCGTCTCGGCCGGGCTGCCCTTCATGATGCTGCCGACGACCGGCTGCGTGAGCTGCATCGGACGGGAGGCGAACAGCACCCAGAGGATGAGGAAGGCGAGCACGATGTTGACGACCGGCCCGGCCGCGATGACGAACACGCGCTTCCAGACCGGCTGGCGGCAGTAGGCGCGGTGGGCGTGCTCCGGCGGGAGGTCCTCCTCCGGGTTCATCCCGCTGATCTTCACGTAGCCGCCGAGCGGGATCGCTCCGATCGCGTACTCGGTCTCGCCACCGCGCGGGCGCCAGCGGGCGACGAGCGGCGGGAAGAACAGCGCGAAGCGCTCGACGCGCATCCCGACCGCCTTGGCGGCCGCGAAGTGCCCGGCCTCGTGCAGGATGATCAGCGCGGCGAACCCCGCGAAGGCCAGCAGATAGCTCACGCGGTCAGTGTAGGAGCCGTTCGGACCACGCTTCGACGAGCCCGGCCGCGACGGCGCGCGCTTCGCGGTCGGCCTCGTAGAGCGATTCGAATGCGCGGACGCGGGCCGCCGGCAGGCGCTCGAGCGTGCTCTCGATCACGGCCGGGATGCCGAGGAAGCTGAGGCGCTGGCCGAGGAAGGCGTGCACCGCGACCTCGTTGGCGGCGTTGAGCACGCACGGCGCCGTGCCGCCCGCCGTCGCGGCCGCGCGCGCGAGGCCGAGCGCGGGAAACGCCTCGTGGTCGACGGGCTCGAACGTCAGCGCGCCGACCTCGGCGAGGTCCAGCGCGCGCAGCGGCACGTCGACGCGGTCGGGATGGTGCAGCGCGTAGGAGATCGGCACGCGCATGTCGGGATGGCCGAGATGCGCGAGCGCCGCCCCGTCGCAGAGCGTGATCATGCTGTGCACGATCGACTGCGGGTGCACGACGACGTCGATGCGGTCATACGGCACGCCGAAGAGGTGGTGGGCCTCGATGACCTCCAGGCCCTTGTTCATGAGCGTCGCGGAGTCGATCGTGATCTTGCCGCCCATGTCCCAGGTCGGGTGCGCGAGCGCGTCCTCGATGCTCACCTCGGCGAGCTCCGCGCGGCAGCGGCCGCGAAACGGCCCGCCCGACGCGGTCAGCACGAGCCTGTCGACCGTCCCCGGCCGCTCGCCGGCGAGCAGCTGATGCAGCGCGGAGTGCTCGGAGTCCACCGGCAGGATCTGCGCGCCCGTCGCCTCGGCCAGCGCCATGACGAGCTCGCCCCCCACGACGAGCGACTCCTTGTTGGCCAGCGCGAGGTCGATCCCCTCGCCGAGCGTCGCGACCGTCGGGCCCAGGCCGGCGGAGCCGACGAGCGCGTTGAGGACGAGGTCGGCGCCCGACTCCAGGACGAGCCGGACGAGCCCCTCGGCGCCGATCAGCACCTCGCCGTCGGTCCAGGCCTCGGCGGCGCGGGCGCCCGCGTCGTGGTCGGCGAGCGCGATCCGGCCGACGCCGAAGCGCTGCGCCTGCTCGACGAGCGCGTCGACGGAGCGCTCGGCGCTGAGGCCGACGAGCTCGAGCTCGGGGTCGCGCGCGACGATGTCGAGCGCCTGCGTGCCGATCGACCCGGTCGAGCCGAGGATGAGAAGGCGCCGGGGCATGCGGGGCCATTCTGGCAGGCGGGCCGCCGGGCCCCGGCGCCTACAGCAGCGCGAGCCAGATGTAGTAGCCGACGACCGCCGTGAAGAAGACCGCGTCGAGCCGATCCAGCGCTCCGCCGTGGGCGCCGAACAGGCGCCCGGAGTCCTTCGTCCCCGCGTCGCGCTTGATGAACGACTCGAAGAGGTCGCCGAGCGGCGCGGCGAGCGCGACGCCGAGGCCGAGCAGCAGCGCGTCGGTGCCCGACAGCCAGTCCTGGTAGGTGCCCGCCAGCCACGTCGCCAGGACCGCGGTCACCATGCCGATCGCCAGGCCCTCGACGGTCTTGTTCGGCGACACGGTCGGCGCGAGCTTGCGCCGGCCGAACCAGCGGCCGCCGATGTAGGCGCCCGAGTCGCCGACGAACGTGCCGACGAGGATGTCGACGATGATGCCGCCGCCGTGCGGCAGCTCGCGCAGGAGCACGCCGTGGGCGAGCGCGATCCCGATCCACGCGACGCCGAAGACCGTGACGGCCATGCCGAGCGTCCCCGCCCGCCGCTGCGCGAGCGTGATCGCAAACAGCACGGGGAAGAACGCCAGGAACGCCAGCAGCACGTGGAAGCCGCCGCCGAGGTGGGCAGCGACGATGACGCCGGTGAGGCCGACGAACCCGGCCAGCCGCACGGGCTCGGCGTCGGCGTACATGTCGAACAGCTCGCCGAGCGCGACGATCGCCAGCGGCAGCAGCCCCAGGGCGAACCACGGGCCGCCGATGGAGATGATCGCGATGGCGTAGGCCACCGCGGGAACCGCGACGACGAGCCGCGCGGTCATCTCCGACCCGCCGCCCGCGCTGCGCCGGCGCGGCCGCTGCCGAGCCGCGGCGGCCGGGCGCCGGGCGCGGACCGGCCGGCGCCCGCCGGCGGCGCCCATCAGCGGCCCCCGAAGCGCCGGCGCCGCGCGCGGTAGTCGTCAAGCGACTCCTCGAACGCGGCGCGGCCGAAGTCGGGCCACAGCTCGTCGCGGAACACGAGCTCGGCGTAGGCGGACTGCCAGAGCAGGTAGTTGCTCAGCCGCCGCTCGCCGCTCGTGCGGATGATGAGGTCGGGGTCGTGCATCTCCGGCGCGTAGAGCAGGCGGCGGAAGTCCTCCTCGTCGCCGTCGGTGAAGCGCCGTGCGGCATCGACGATCTCGGCACGCCCGCCGTAGTTGAAGGCGACGAAGAGCGTGATCCGGTCGTTGCGGTCGGTCAGCTCCTCGGCCCACTGCATCTGCTCGACGAGCGCCGGGTCGATCCCGGCCCGGCGCCCGAGGAAGCGCATCCGCACGCCGTTGTCGTGCAGCTCGGGCGTCTCGTCGACGATCCGCTCGGCGAACATCGCCATCAGCCCGGAGACCTCCTCCTGCGGGCGCGACCAGTTCTCGGTCGAGAACGAGTAGACGGTCAGCTCGAGCACGCCCAGCTCGCCCGCGTCGCGCAGGCGCGCCTTGAGGTTGTCGGCGCCGGCGCGGTGACCCTCGCCGACGGGCAGCCCGCGGGCGCGCGCCCAGCGCCCGTTGCCGTCGGTGATGATCGCGACGTAGCGCGCCGCCTCGCCGCGCTCGGCAGCCAACTCAGACCTCGAGGATCTCTGCTTCTTTGCCCTTCAGGAGAGCGTCGAGCTCCGCGATCTTGTCGTTGGTGAGCTTCTGCAGGCCGGTCTCGGCGCGGTGCTCCTCGTCGGCGCCGACCTCGCCCTCGCCCTTGAGCTCGCGCATGTCGTGCATGACGTCGCGGCGGACGTTGCGGATCGCGATCCGCCCCTCCTCGGCGATGTGGCGCACCATCTTGACGAACTCGCGGCGGCGCTCCTCGGTGAGCTGCGGGATGACGAGCCGGATGATGTTGCCGTCGTTGCTCGGGCTCAGGCCCAGGTTGGCCTCCGAGATGCCCTTCTCGATCGCCTTCATCGAGGACTTGTCGAACGGCTGGACGGTCAGCAGCTGCGCCTCGGCCGCGTTGATCGTCGCGAGCTGCTTGAGCGGCGTCGACACGCCGTAGTAGTCGACGTGGACGCGGTCCAGCAGCGCCGGGCTCGCCCGGCCCGTGCGCACGGAGCCGAACTCGTGATTGGTCGCCTCGACGGACTTCGACATCCGTTGCTCGGCATCGGCCAGCAGCTCGTCGATCAGCTCACTCATCTCGCGTGACCACCACCGTTCCCACCTGTTCGCCGGACACTATCCGCTCGATGTTGCGTTCGTCGTTCATGTTGAAGACGTAGAGCGGCATGCTGTTCTCGGCGCAGAGCGTCAGCGCCGTGTAGTCCATGACGCGCAGCCCGCGGCGCAGCGCGTCCATGTGGCTGATCTCGGGGATCAGCGTCGCGCCGGCGTCCTCGCGCGGGTCCCCGGTCAGCACGCCCTCGACGCCGTTCTTGGCCATGAGGATCGCCTCGGCATGGATCTCGACGGCGCGCAGCGCGGCCGCGGTGTCGGTCGTGAAGAACGGGTTGCCGGTACCGGCGGCGAAGATCACGACGCGCCCCTTCTCGAGGTGGCGCATCGCGCGGCGGCGGATGTAGGGCTCGGCGACCTCGGAGATCGTGATCGCCGACTGCACGCGCGTGTCGGCGCCCTGCTTCTCCAGCGCGTCCTGCATCGTCAGCGCGTTGAGCACGGTCGCGGTCATGCCCATGTAGTCGGCGGTCGCGCGGTCCATGCCCGCGGCGGCCCCCTTCAGGCCACGGTAGATGTTGCCGGCGCCGACGACGATCGCGATCTCGACGCCGCGCGCGCGCACGGCGGCGATCTGCGAGGCGACGGCGCGGACCCGGTCGGGGTCCGTGCCGTAGTCGAGGTCGCCCATGAGCGCCTCGCCGGACAGCTTCAGCAGGACCCGCCTGAACGCGGGCTCGGAGGACATCGCGGAGGCGAGGTTACTCGCCGACCGCGAAGCGGGTGAAGCGCCGCACGACGACGTTCTCCCCGGTCTTGGCCGACAGGTCGGCGCGCAGCTCCTCGATCGTCTTGCCGTCGAACTTGTCCGCGTTGACGTGCGGCTGCTTGAGCAGGACGGTCTCCTGCATCCACTTGCGCAGCTTGCCCTCGGCGATCTTCGCGCGCACGTTCTCGGGCTTGTCGGCCGCCTGCCCCTCGAAGACGCGCAGCTCGGCCTCGCGCGCCTCGCCGGGGATCTCCTGCTCGGAGACGTAGCGCGTCGCCGGCGAGCCCGCGACGTGCATCGCGACGTCCCGCGCGAACGCGACGAACTCCTCGTTGCGCGCCACGAAGTCGGTGTTGCAGTCGACCTGCACGAGCACGCCGACCTTGCCGTTGGCGTGGATGTAGGACTGCACGGTGCCCTCGGTCGCGTCGCGCGCCGCGAGCTTGCCGATCTTGTTGCCCAGCTGGACGCGCAGCAGCTCGACCGCGGCGTCGATGTCGCCGCCGGTCTCCTGCAGGGCGCGCTTGCAGTCCATCATCCCCGCGCCCGTCTGGTCGCGCAGGGCCTTGACGTCCTTGGCGCTGATGTCAGTCACTGGTCGGGTCCTTCGTCTCGGATGCTGATTCGGGCGCCGGCGCGGCCGGCGTCGGCGCGGCGTCCGCGTCCGCGGACGGCGCCTGGGCGGGCGCGGGGTCGGCTGCCGGCGCGGCCGGCGCCGGCGCGGGGTCGGCCGCCGGCGCAGCGGCCGGCGCCGGCGCGGGCGCGGGATCGGCGGCCGGCGCAGCGGCCGGCGCGGCGTCGGCTGCCGGCGTCGCGGCGGCTGCTGCCGGCGTCTTCGGCTTGCGCTTGCGCGCGGGCTTGGCGGGCGCCGCGGGCGCCGGCGGCGGCGCCGCGGCCGCCGGCTCCTGGGCGGCGGCCGGCGCTGGCTCGGCGGCCGCGGCGCTCGCTGCCTCGGCCTGCGCCTTCGCTGCCTCGGCGGCCTCGCGCTCGGCCTGCGCGGCGGCCTCGCGGGCAGCCTGCTCCTCGGCCTCGCGGCGGGCGCGCTCCTCGGCGGCCAGGCGCGCCTGCTCCTCGGCCTCCTTGCGCTGCTGCTCCTCGCGGGCGCGGTGCACCGCGCTGCCCTCGCCGACGACCTCGCCGATCGCACGCGTGATGAGCGTGCACGAGCGGATCGCGTCGTCGTTGCCGGGGATGACGTACTCGATGCCGTCGGGGTCGCAGTTCGTGTCGACGAGCCCGATGATCGGGATGCGCAGGCGCTGCGCCTCGCGCACGGCGATCTCCTCGACCTTGAGGTCGATGACGACCATCGCGTCCGGCGGCCGCGTCATGTGCTTGACGCCGCCGAGGTTCGCGCGCAGCTTCGTGAGGTCGGCCTGCGCCGCCATGCGCTCGCGCGTCGGCAGCAGCGCGAGCTGGCCCTCGGTCTCGTAGCGCTCGAGGTCGTGCAGGCGCTTGATGCGCTGGTTGATCGTCTGGAAGTTCGTCAGCAGGCCGCCGAGCCAGCGGTGGTTGACGTAGGGCATGCCGGCCGCCTCGGCCGCGTCCTTGACCGCGTCGCGCGCCTGCTTCTTCGTGCCGACGAACAGCACGGTTCCGCCGCGATGGCCGACCCCCGAGGCGAACTGCTGCGCATCGCGCAGCATGCGCTCGGTCTTCAGCAGGTCGATGACGTAGATGCCACCGCTCTCCCCGTGGATGAAGCGACGCATCTTGGGGTTCCAACGCCGCGTCTGGTGGCCGAAGTGCACGCCGGCCTCCAGCAGCTCCCTGATCCCGATCTGGGCCATGGTCCTGCTCCTTGTAGATGTGCTGCGGGGCTGAGATGCCTGCCGGCACGCACGGGACCCGACGGGAGTCGTCGGGCAGGACCGCGTCGCGGGACCCGGCAGGGTCGAGGGTCGTTTCGTCTAGGAAGCAAGAAGTTTACGCAAGCTTCTCGCGCAAGTTACGTTAACGACTGTGCGGGGCGAGTCCTCCCTTCCCCTACCTCCGGTGGGCTCGGACCGCGCAGTGGGGTGGCGGGGCGGCCTTTGGACGGGCCGCCCCGTCGCACTTAAGCCTCCGCTTCGCGCAGCGCCTGCGCGAGGTCGTCGGGCAGCGGCGAGCTGACGTCCAGCGGCGCGCCGGTGACGGGATGCGCGAACGCGAGCCGCGCCGCGTGCAGGAACTGGCGCTGCAGGCCGTACAGCCCGGCGCGGCCGTACTCGCGGTCGCCGCACACCGGATGGCCGATGGCGCGCAGGTGCACGCGGATCTGATGCGTGCGCCCGGTCTGCAGCCGCACGCGCAGCAGCGTGGCCTGCGGCAGGACGCGCTCGATCTCGAAGTGCGTGATCGCCTCCTTCGGCGCGTCGCTGTCAGTGGACATGAGCAGCCGCCGGCGCCGGTCGCGTCCGATCGGCGCCTCGATCGTGCCCGTCCGCGCCGGCGGCCGGCCGTCGACGAGGGCGAGATACTCGCGCCGGATCGCGCGCGCCGCCAGCGCGGCCTTCAGGGCGCGGTGCACGGCTTCGTCCTTGGCGACGACGAGCAGCCCCGACGTGTTGCGGTCCAGGCGGTGGACGATGCCCGCCCGCCAGGGCTGCTCCCCGCCGGCCGCCGTGCCGAACAGCGCCTGCGCCAGCGTCCCCTCGCGGTGCCCGCGCGCGGGATGCACGACGACGCCCGCCGGCTTGTCGACGACGATGAGGTGCTCGTCCTCGTAGGCGACGGCGAACTCGGCGGCGGGCGTCCGCGCGTCGGGCGCCTCGACGGGCTCGGGGGCCTCGTCGACGCTGACGCGCTCGCCGCCGTGCACGCGGTGGTTCTTGCGCACGGTCGCGCCCTCGACGAGCACCTTCCCCGCGACGATGAGCCGCTGCGCGCGCGACCGCGAGCCGAGCCGCTGCGCGAGCAGCACGTCGAGCCGCTCGCCGCCGGCGTCAGCTGGGAGTTCGAGCTCGGTTGCCACGCTCCACCACGACCAGGAGGATGACGACACCGACGGTGATCGACGCATCGGCCACGTTGAACGCCGGCCAGTAGGGCAGCTTGAGGAAGTCCACGACGGCGCCCTCGCGCAGCCGGTCGACGATGTTGCCCAGCGCACCGCCGAGCAGCATCCCCGTCGGCAGCCACATGAGCGGCTGGCGGGCGTGGCGGGCGAAGTAGCCCAGCAGCGCGACGAGGGCGATCCCGATGACGACGGCGACGATCGCGCCGCCGTCCTGCAGCTGACCGAACGCGACGCCGGAGTTGCGCGTGTTGACGAGCCTGATGCCCGCGACCAGCTCGCGCTGCTCGCCGCGCTCCAGGGAGGCCGTGACGAGCGCCTTGACGAGCTGATCGGCCGCCAGGACGGCCGCGAGCACGATCGCCGCGCGCAGCCACGCGCCGCGTGCCGGCGGCGCGGCTGTCGGCGGGCTCACCCGCGGATCAGGCCGATGAGCAGGCCGCCGACGATCTGCAGGACGAGGATCGCGACGATCGGGCTCACGTCGACGGGGCCGATCGGCGGGATGAAGCGCCGGAAGAGGCCCAGGTAGGGCTCGGTGACGTCGCGCAGGAAGCCCAGGACGGAGCTTGACCACTTCGAATACGGGATCCGGCCGCCGAACGCGAAGATCAGCGACGTGATGATGTAGGCGAAGATGAGCAGCACGTAGACCCACAGCAGCGCCTGCAGGAAGTCCGCGATCGACTCGCGCGCGGTCGCCAGGACGAACACGACGGCGCCGGTCATCGGGCGAGCACCGCCTGCATCGCGTCGTCGAACGCGGCGCGCACGCCGCCGTGCTCGAGCGCCGCGAGGCCGCGCGCGGTGCTCCCACCGGGCGAGGTGACGCGGCGGCGCACCCCGAGCGTGTCCATGCCGCGCGCCTGCAGCAGCGCGGCCGTGCCGGCGATGTTCGCGGCGACGAGCTCGCCGGCGAGCTCGGCGGGCATGCCGGCGCGCACGCCGGCGTCGATCTGCGCCTCGGCGACGAGCGCGATGTAGGCCGGGGCGCAGCTCATGAGGCCCATCGCCACGTCGATCTGTCCCTCGTCGATGCTGACGACGAGGCCCACGCGCTCGAACAGCGCGATCGCCTGCTCGTCGAGCTCTGCCGATGGCGTCTCATGGTCGCGAGCATGGCAGGTGACGCCGCGGCGCACCTCGACGGGCACGCTCGGGATCATCCGCACGAGCGGCGTGGCGCCGTAGGCGGCGCGCAGCGCGGCGAGCGGGACGCCGCCGAGAATCGAGATGACGCCGGTCGCCGCGCCGCCGAGCTCCGCGGCGACGCGCTCCAGGCCCGCGGGCTTGTGCGCCAGCAGCACCGCGTCGGCGCGCTCGGCCAGCTCGGCGTTGGAGTCGAGGACCTCGCCGCCGAGCTCCGCGACGAGCGCCTCGGCACGGGGGCGGTCGACGTCGTGCACGAGCACGGGATCGCCCCAGCCGCGCGCGAGCGCGGCGGCCATGTTGCCGGCTCCGATCAGACCGAGTCGCACGGGCTCTGGGCGGGGCGGGCGGCCCTCACGACTGGTTGAAGAAGCCCTTCTCGATGAGCTCGGCCTTCTCCTCGGCCGAGATCTGCACGTTGCGCGGCGTGAGCATGAAGACCTTGTGGGCGATGCGCTGCATGCCGCCGTCCAGCGCGTACGTCAGGCCGCTGGCGAAGTCGATGAGGCGCTTGGCGAGGTCGTTCTCGGTCGCCTGCAGGTTCAGCACGACGGGGATCGTCTGCTTGAACTTGTCGGCGACCTGCTGGGCGTCGTTGAACGACTTCGGGATCACGAGGTGCACGCGGACGTCGCCTCCGTTGCGGCCGCGCTCGACCGGGCGCAGGACGGTCGTCGGGCGCCGCCGGGGCTCGTCGTCGTCGGCGAAGATGTCGTCGATCTCGTCGCGCTGGCGCCGGCGCGAGGACAGGCGCCGGACGTTGGGGCGATCGCGGTAGCGATCCTCCATCTCGGCCTCGGGCTCGACCGGCTGCGGGCGGGAGCGCTCGCGCTCGCGTTCGCGCTCACGCTGCTGCTCCTCCTCGTGGTAGCGCTGGCGCTCGAGCTCGTGCTCGTCGACGTAGGAGCGCTCCTCGGCGAGACCGAAGTACACGAGGGCACGCTGCCATGAGTCGCGAAACGCCATACACCTCGGAAGGTTAGACCTTGTGCGGCGTTCTCCTGCACGCTCAGGCAAACAGTCGCGTGCCGATCCGCACGAGCGTGGCGCCCTCCTCGACGGCGACCTCGTAGTCCTGCGTCGTGCCCATCGACAGCTCGCGCAGCCCGCGCTCGTCGGCGAGCTCGCGCAGGGCGCGAAACCAGCGCCGGCTGTCCTGCGGATCGTCGGCCGCCGGCGGCATCGTCATGAGCCCCGCCACCGGCACCGGGCAGCGCTCGATGAAGGCGTCCAGCGCGGCGGGCGCGACCCCCTCCTTGGATGCCTCGCCGGCGACGTTGACCTGCACGAGCACGCGCAGCCGCGGCGGCGCGTGGCGGGCGAGCTGCTCGAGCACCGAGTCCGTGCAGACGGAGTGGATGAGGCGCACGAGCGGGGCGACCTGCTTGACCTTGCGGCTCTGCAGGCGCCCGATGAAGTCCCACTGCATGCGCTCGCCGCAGGCCGCGACCTTCTCGACGAGATCCTGCGCGCGGTTCTCGCCCGCCACCCGGACGCCGCCGTCGGCCAGCGCGCCGAGCTGGCCGACGGGCACGTACTTCACGGCCGCGACGATCTCGACCGCGGCGGGGTCGCGCCCGGCGCGCGCGGCCGCCCGTGCGATGCCCTGCGTCGCGAGCGCGAGGTTCGCGCGGACGCGCTCGGCGGTGAGGCCGCTGATCGGGTCGGTCAAGCGTCGTCGCCGGCGCGCCACACGGCGCTCGCCTGCCGGCCGGTGTCGCGCGCGTCCTGCCCGTAGTCGCGGCGGTGCGAGTGAAACAGGCTGCGCGGCGCGCACATCGTGCAGATGTCGACGTCGTGGACGTGGTCGAGCGACAGCCCGGCGGACTGCAGCTGCAGGCGCGCGACGTTCTTGAGGTGCGCGTGGTTGCTCAGCCGCGCGACGCCGCGCGGGTAGCGCATGAAGGCGCGGTGCACGTGGGTGTTGACCTCGTAGCAGCAGACGCCGATCCCGGGGCCGATCGCCGCCTGGATCTCGCCCTGCGCGCCGGCCTCGCGAAGCGCCTGCACGCCCTTCTTCAGGACGTCGGATGCCAGCCCCTTCCAGCCGGCGTGGATCATCGCGACGGCCTCCCGCGCGATGAGCGCGACGGGCAGGCAGTCGGCGGTGACGACGACCGCGGCCACGCCCTCCAGCGCCGTCGCGACGCCGTCGGCCTCGGGCAGCGCGGCGCCGGGCTCGGGCAGCTCGGTGACGATCCGCACGTCCGCGCCGTGCACCTGCCTGGACTCCAGCCAGCGCTCGCGCGGGACCCCGACGAGCTGGGCGACGCGCTCCCGGTTCTCCTCGACGGCGGGCAGGTAGTCGTTCGTGTCCAGGCCGACGTTGAGCTCCTCGAAGGGCTCGCCGGAGACGCCGCCGCGACGCGTGAAGAACATCGCGCGCCCGCCGGGGAGCTCGACGCCGATGTGATCGCCCACGGAGTGAAACGGCGCCTGGAGCCGATCGCCGAAGACGTTGCGCGACCGCATCGGCGTTGTGACCGTCTTGCGTGAGGGCGGCATCGATCTCAGTTGTAGCACCTCGTCACGATCTCTCGGCCCGCGGCTGCGCTCCGAGCGCGGCGCGCAGCTCGGCGTCGCGGCCGCCGGCGAGCTCGCCGTCGAGCCGCCGGTCGAGCGTCGCCTGCAGGCGCCGCCCGACCTGCGGCCCCTGCGCGACGCCCGCCGCGACGAGGTCGTCGCCGGTGATCGCCAGCGCGACGTGGCGCAGCTCCTGCAGCCAGCGCCGTGCGGCCCGCGGCGCGCCGCGCGCGCCGGCGATCGCGACCGCCTCGACCGGCAGCCCGCGCAGGCGGCGGGCGAGCTGCGACGCCGCGCAGGGCGCGTCGTCGAGCGCGGGCGCGCTCGCGGCGGCGCGCACGATCGCTTGCTCGGCGGCGGTGAACTGCAGCTCGGCGAGCAGCTGCGCGGGCGGGTCGCCGAGCGAGGCCGCCAGGACGAGCAGGTCGCGCCGGCCCTCGCCGGGCGGCAGCAGCTCGAGCGCGTCGCCGACGAGCTGCGGGGCCGGCACGAGCCAGGGCGCGAGGCCGAGGTCGACCGCGGCCTGCAGGGCGCCGACCGGGTCGGGCTCGCCGAGCGCCAGTCGCAGCTCGTTGCCGATCCGCGCCGCCGAGACGGTCTTTAGCGCGCCGGAGCGCACCGCGCGGGCGGCGAGGACCGCCGTGTGCTCCTCGATCTCGAAGCCCAGCCGCGCCGCGTAGCGCGCCATGCGCCACAGCCGCGTCGGGTCGTCGAGAAAGCTCGCGTCGTGGAGGACCCGCAGCCGCCCGGCGCCGAGATCCTCCTCGGCGCCAGCGACCGCGCGCAGCGGGCCGTCGGGCAGCTGCAGCGCGATCGCGTTGATCGTCAGGTCGCGGCGGCGCAGGTCGTGCTCGATGCCGGCGGCGCGCACGAGCGGCAGCGCGCCCGGCCGCGGGTAGGTCTCGTCGCGCGCGCGCGCCAGGTCCCAGCGACAGCCGCCGGCGCGCACCGTCGCGGTGCCGAAGCGCTCGTGCGCGACGAGCTCCTCGGTCGCGCCGAGGCGGGCGGCGAGCGCCGTGACGTCGCCCTCCACGACGACGTCGAGCTCGTCGGGCTCGCGCCCGAGCAGCAGGTCGCGCACCGCTCCGCCGACGAGGTGCACGGGCTCGCCGCCGTCGGCCGCCTCGAGCAGCAGGCGCCCGCAGCGCAACCCACGCAGGCCGCAGAACACGTGGCGCAGGTCGTCCATCCCCACAGTCTCGCGCCACCGGTCGATCGGCGGATGCGCGGCGCGCGGCCTCTACCATCTGGGGGGTGACCCCTTCGCCCCGCGGCGAGCGTTCGTTCCCGCGGCTCGCCATCGGGGCTGTGATCTTCGTGCTCGGCGTCGGCGTCGCCCTCCTGGCGTTCGGCGACTCAGGCGACGTCTTCGATCCGCAGGTCGGGTTCGTCGATACGAACGAGGACGCGGCCTCGGCGCCCGCGCCGCGCAAGCGCCTCACCAGGCACCCAGCCGACGACGGATTCGCCTGGCCGATCTACGGCTACTCGAAGGCGCGCACGCATCACCTGCCCGTCCGCTACGGCCCGCGGCCGCCCTACCGCCAGGCGTGGGCCGTGCGCGGCAGCGTGCTGCTCGAGTTCTCTCCCGTGCTGTGCGGGCGCCGCCTCTACCTGCTCAAGAACAACGGGGCGCTCTACGCGATCTCGCGCACGACGGGCCGCGTGAGCTGGAAGCGCAAGCTCGGCGCGCTCGCCGCGGCCTCGCCCGCCTGCGCGAACGGGACGATCTTCTCGGTCATGCTCAAGCGCTCCAAGCACGTCAACGCGGGCCGCATCATCGCGGTGTCCGCGCGCTCGGGACGCACCCGCTGGTCGCGCCGGCTGCCCAGCCGCTCGGAGAGCTCGCCGCTCGTCGATGGCCACCGGATCTTCATCGGCACCGAGGACGGCACGGTCCTCGCGCTGCGCGCAAGCGACGGGCGCGTGCGCTGGAAGGCGCGGGCGGCGGGCGCCGTCAAGGGCGCGCTGGCGCTCGACGCCGGCAAGCTGTACTTCGGCGACTACGGCGGCAAGGTGCACGCGATCCGGCGCTCCAACGGCGCGAAGGTCTGGGAGACGTCGCCGAGCGGCGGGCGGCTCGGCCTCGGCGACGGCAACTTCTACTCGACGGCGGCCGTGCGCTACGGCCGCGTCTACATCGGCAGCACGAACGGCGACGTCTACTCGTTCTCGAGCGCGGACGGCTCGCTCGCCTGGCGCAAGGGGACGGGCGGCTACGTGTATGCGTCGCCCGCCGTCGGGGAGGTCCGCGGCGGCCGGCCGACCGTCTTCATCGGCTCCTACGACGGGCACTTCTACGCCCTGGACGCCCGCACCGGCCGGCCGCGCTGGGTGCGCAGGCTGGGCACGAAGATCTCCGGCGCCGCGTCGATCATCGGCGATCTCGTGTTCGTCTCAGACCTCGACAGCCGCACGACGTGGGCGCTCGGCGCCCGCACCGGCAAGACGGTGTGGAAGACCAACCGCGGCGGCTTCAACCCGGCGATCAGCGACGGCCGCCGGGTGTACTTCACCGCCTACTCGTCGTTGTTCGCGCTCGACACGAAGGGGCGGCCGTTCGGCACGCGGGCCGGGCCGGCGCAGCAGTCGCGCGCGCGGCGGGCGGCCGCGCGCAAGCGGGCGGCCAGGCGCGCCGCCGCGCGGCGTGCCGCGGCGCGACGGCGCGCCGCCAACCGCGCGAAGGCGCGGCGCGCGCGTCAGCTGAAGCTGCGCTTCGCGCCGCACGGCCATCGTCACCGCGCGGGGGTCGGCGGCGGGCGCCATTGCCACCTGCACCGGCACGTCTACTGGGTGGGGTCCAAGCGGATCGTGCTGCGCCACGACCACTGCCACGCCCACACCCGTTGACGGAGGGGCGTCGTCGAGACCGCGCGCAGCCGCCCGGCGCGGAGGCGGGCTACGCGCGGACGGCGATGCCGGCGCCCGCCAGGTGCGCCTTGGCCTCGCGGATGCGAAACGTGCCGTAGTGGAAGATCGACGCCGCGAGGGCGGCGTCGGCGCCGGCCTGTAGGGCGTCCGCCAGGTGCGCGAGCGTGCCGGCGCCGCCGGACGCGATGACGGGCACGCCGACCGCGCCGGCGACGGCGGCGGTCAGCTCGAGGTCGTAGCCGTCGTTCGTGCCGTCGCGGTCCATGCTCGTCAGCAGGATCTCCCCCGCGCCGCGCCGTACCCCCTCGACCGCCCAGGCGACGGCGTCGCGGCCGGTCGGCGTGCGCCCGCCCGCGACGTAGACCTGCCATGTCGGCGCCCCGCCCGCGCCCGCGCCCGGGGCGTCGCGCTTGGCGTCGATCGCGAGCACGACGCACTGCGCTCCGAAGACGTCCGCCAGCTCGGCGATGAGCTCGGGCCGCGCGACGGCCGCGGAGTTCACCGCGACCTTGTCGGCGCCCGCGTCGAGCACCGCCTGCGCGTCGTGCACCGAGCGGATCCCGCCGCCGATCGTGAACGGGATGAAGCACTCGTCGGCGACGCGGCGGGCGAGCTCGACGACCGTCTCGCGCTTGTCGCTCGTCGCGGTGATGTCGAGGAACACGAGCTCGTCGGCGCCCTCGGCGTCGTAGCGAGCCGCCAGCTCGACCGGATCGCCGGCGTCGCGGATGTCGACGAAGTTCGTTCCCTTCACGACGCGGCCGGCATCGACGTCCAGGCATGGGATGACGCGCTTGAGGTGCACGCAGCGAGCGTAGCCGTCGCGGCTCAGGCTTCCGCGCGGTCTGCCGATACAGGACGCATGCTCACCTCCCCGGCGACGAAGGCCTGCCTCGTGGCGATCGCGGCGGTCGCGTGGCTCACCGACGGACCCGTCGGGCCGGCGAGGCTGCTCGCGGTGACCGCGGCGGCCGCGCTCGTCACGTTGTGCTGGATCCGGCTCGGCAGCGCCCGCCCGACGCCGGCGGTTTCCCCCGGGGCCGCCGCGCCGGCACCGCCCGCGTGTCGTCGGCGCGGCGTCGCGCATCCGCCCCGCGGCGCCCGGCGGGGCGACGTGCGCTGTCCGGCGTCCGGCACGACGCCGCGCCAGCGCCGCACGTAGCGTCGGCTAGGCGGGCGCAGCGAGGGCCGCGAGACCCTCGGCGATCGTGAAGCGCCGCTCGTAGAGCGCCTTGCCGACGATGACGCCGGTGAGGTTGACCTGACGCAGCTCGGCGAGCGCGACGAGGTCCTCGCGCCGGCCGATCCCGCCGGAGTACATGAAGCGGCCCCGCACGACGCTCGCCACCCGGCGGACCTCGTCGAGATCGGGGCCCCCGAGCATCCCGTCCTTGTCGACGTTCGTGAACACGAACGTCCGCACGCCGCGATCCTGCATCCGCTCGATGACGGCATCCGCCGGCAGCGTCGTCGTCTGCGTCCAGCCCGCGGTGGACACGAAGCCGCCGCGCGTGTCGATGCTCACGACGATGCGCTCTCCGAAGCGCCCGACGACCTCGTCGAGGAAGTCGACGTCGGCGAAGGCAGCGGTCCCGAGGATCGCCCGCGCGGCGCCCGCGGCGAAGGCGTCGACGACGCCCTGCACCGAGCGCAGCCCGCCGCCGTACTGCACGGGCACGCCGAGCTGCGCGGCGACGCGCTCGAGGTGGTGCAGGTTGCGCGGCTCGCCGTAGCGCGCGCCGTCGAGGTCGACGACGTGCAGGTAGCGCGCCCCGGCATCCACCCAGGCGCGCGCGGCCTCCAGCGGGGTGTCGGCGTAGACGGTCTGGGCCTCGAAGTCGCCCTGGACGAGCCGCACCGCCTTGCCGTCCGCGATGTCGATCGCGGGATAGAGGATCACGCGCGGCCCATCAGGCGACGTGGACCGACGAGCAGATGGCGACGAAGTTGCGCAGCAGCGCGAGGCCGTGCGTCGAGGACTTCTCGGGGTGGCACTGCGCCCCGAAGACGTTGCCGCGCGCGACGAACGAGCAGAACGGCGAGCCGTAGGCGCCGCGAGCCAGGACGATCGCGGGGTCGTCGGGGTCGGCGACGAAGGAGTGCACGTGGTAGAAGGCGGCCGGGTCGGGAAGGCCCGCGCAGAGCGCCGACGGGCGCTCCCAGTGCACCGCGTTCCAGCCGATGTGCGGAAGCTTCAAGCCGCGCGCGTCCAGTCGTGCGACCCGCCCCGGCAGCAGCCCGAGGCCCGCGGCGCCCTCGTGCTCGTCGGAGCCGTCGAAGAGCAGCTGCATCCCGAGGCACAGGCCGAGCACCGGCACGCCCGCGCCCGCGCGCTCGCGGATCGCGTCGTCCAGGCCGCGCGAGCGCAGCCGGCGCATCGCCTCCGGAAACGCGCCGACCCCCGGGATGACGAGCGCGTCCGCCGCGCTCAGCTCGTCCGGGTCGCCGGTCTGGACGATCGCCGTCCCGACGTGCTCGAAGGCCTTGGCGACCGAGCGCCGGTTGCCCATCCCGTAGTCGACCATCGCGATGGTCGTCATCCGGTGAGCGTCCCCTTCGTCGACGGGACGCCGGACTCCGTGGGGTCGATCGCGATCGCACCACGCAGCGCCCGCGCGAACGCCTTGAACGAGGCCTCGATCATGTGATGGGCGTTCGTGCCGGCCTGGATCTCGACGTGCAGCGTCATCCGGGCGTTGTTGACGACCGCGCGGAAGAACTCCTCGAGCAGCTCGTGCTCGAAGCCGCCGGTCTCGCCGCCGGGCAGGCCGCCGTCGACGAAGGCCAACAACGGGCGGCCGGAGACGTCGATCGCGCAGGCCGCGCGCGCCTCGTCCATCGGGACGACCGCCTGCCCGTAGCGGAAGATCCCCGTTCGGTCGCCGAGCGCCTCGTCGAGCGCCTGCCCGAGGACGATGCCGACGTCCTCGACGGTGTGGTGCGAGCCGGTCTGCAGGTCGCCCTGCGCCCTGACCGACAGGTCGAGGCGACCGTGGCGCGCGAGCAGGTCGAGCATGTGGTCCAGCAGGCCGACGCCGGTCTGGCGGCTGCCCGACCCGGTGCCGTCGAGCCCCAGCTCGAGCTCGATGTCGGTCTCGCCGGTACGGCGGCTTCTGCTGGCTGCGCGAGCGCTCATGACGGGGCATTCTCCCCCACGCGGGCCTGCATCGACTCCGCGTGCACGACGAACCCCTCCGCACGCGCGATCGGCGCGCCCGCCGCGGCGAGCGCCGCGGCGCCCGCGCCGACGTGCACCTCGCTGAAGCGCCGGCGGAAGTGACGCGGCGACAAACCGGAGGCAAACCGCGCCGAGCCGCCCGTCGGCAGGCAGTGGTTCGAGCCGGCGACGTAGTCGCCGAACGCGGTGGCGCCCGGGCTGCCGACGAAGACGCAGCCCGCCGCGCTGACGCGCGAGGCGAGCCGCTCGGCGCCCGATCCGGCGAGCTCGAGGTGCTCGGGGGCGAACGCCTCGGCGAACGCGAGCGCCGCGCCGAGCGTCGGCGCCTGCGCGAGCACGAAGGCCGCCGGCTCGCTGTGCTCGCGGCCGGCCGCGAGCTGCTCGAGCTCGATCGCGAGCAGGTCCAAGAGATGGGCGCTGTCGCTCACCGCGACGACGGGGGCGCCCGGCCCGTGCTCGCCCTGGGCGAGCAGGTCCAGCGCGACGAGCCGCGGGTCCGCGCTCTCGTCGGCGATGACGAGCACGTCGCTGGGTCCGTAGAAGCCGTCGATCCCGACCACGTCGCAGACCTGGCGCTTGGCCTCCTGCACGACGAGGCTGCCGGGCCCCGCGATGACGTCGACGCGCTCGATCGACTCCGTCCCGTAGGCGAGCGCCGCGACGCCGTGGGCGCCGCCCATCGCGTAGACCTCGTGCACGCCGCACAGCGCGATCGCCCCGCGCAGCACGGGATCGATCGGCGGCGGGGTCAGCACGACGACCTCCTCGACGCCCGCCGCCCGCGCCGTCACGACGCCCATCACGACGCTCGACGGGTACGGCGCGCGGCCGCCCGGGGCGTAGATCGCGGCGCGGCGCACCGGCACGTCGCGCAGCACGACCCGGTGGCCCTGGGGCAGCAGCACGTCGATGTCCGCGCCGATCGCCGCGTCGGCGACGAGCGCGACGTTCGTGATCGCGACCTCCAGGCCGGCGCGCACGTCGGCCTCGAGCAGCTCCGCGGTCAGGTCGCCGGCCGGCACGCGCAGCGACGCCGGAGGGTCGGCGCCGCCGGCGTCGAAGCGCGCGACGTACTCGCGCAGCGCGGCGTCGCCGCGCGCGCGCACGCCCGCGACGATCTCCGCCACCACCTCGGCGACCGACGCCGGTGCGGGTGCGAGCGCGCGGACGCTCGCCGCGGCGGCGATCGGATCGCCGCCGACGTCGATGCGCTCAAGCCGCACGGAGCTTCTCCAGCACCGCGTCGATCGCCGCCGCCTTGAGCTTGTGCGACACGGGGTTGGCGATCAGCCGCGCGGTCGACAGAAAGAGCTCCTCGCGGATGACGAGGTTGTTCTCGCGCAGCGTCGTGCCGGTCGCCGTGAGGTCGACGATCGCCTCGACGAGCCCCGTCAGCGGCGCGAGCTCGACGGACCCCTTGACCTCGACGATCTCGGCCTGGCGCCCGGTCTGCTCGAAGAACGCCGCGGCGGTCTTGTAGTACTTCGTCGCGACGCGCATGACGCCCAGCCGGCGCAGCGCCTCGACCGACGGATCGGGTCCTTCGGTCGTGGCGAGCACCATCCGGCAGGCGCCGTAGCCGAGGTCCATGAGCTCGTAGACGTCGCGCTCGGACTGCTCGGTGAGCACGTCCTTGCCCGTGATCCCGATGTCCGCGGCGCCCGCCTCGACGTAGGTCGGCACGTCCGAGGGGCGCATCGTCACGACGCCGATGTCGGCGAACAGCAGCTTGCGGTCGTTGGTGCGCACCTCGCTCGTGTCCAGCCCGATCGCGTCGAGACGGTCCAGCGTGTCGCGCAGCAGCGCGCCGCGCGGAACCGCGATCGTCAGGCCGTCGGTCACCCTCACGGGCTCGCCTTCGCGGCCGCCCGCTCCTCGCCGGTCAGGGCGATGTGCAGCCGGTCGATCGTCAGGGCGAAGCCGACCGCCGGCAGCGGCCGGCCGAAGCGCCCGAGCAGGTCGTCGTAGCGCCCGCCGCCGCCGAGCGGCGCGCCGAGCGTCGGGTCGTAGACGTCGAAGACGGCGCCGGTGTAGTAGCCCATCTTGCGCACGAGGCCGAGGTCGAAGATGACGCGCTCGGCGACCTGCGGCGCGAGCAGCTCGAAGACCCCGCGCAGCCCGGCGACGGCGCCGGCGACCGGTCCAGCGGCCTCCGTGAGGACCTCGGGCCCGCCGCGCACCTGCGGGACGCGCAGCAGCAGCTCGGCGTCGGCGTCCGCGAGGCCGAGCCGGCCCAGCTTGCTCTCCAGGGTGACGAAGTCGCGCTCGACGAGCGCGTCGAACAGCTCGTCGGACGCCCGCGCGCCGACGTCGAGCGATCGCAGCAGCTTGCGATACAGCGAGGCGTCGCCGAGCCCGATGCGGTAGTCGCGCAGGCCGACGGCGTCCAGCGCGTGGCACAGGACGCTGAGCGCCTCGGCGGTGCCGCCGGGAGCGGGCGCGCCGACGAGCTCGATGCCGGCCTGCAGGAACTCGCGCATCTGGCCGCGGTGCGGGCGCACGCCGCGATAGGCGTGCGCGAAGTACGAGAAGCGAAACGGCGGCTGCGCGGTGGCGTAGCGCGAGGCGACGAGCCGGGCGATCGGGACCGTCATGTCGGTCCGCAGCGCAAGCACCTCACCGTGGTCGTCGAAGACGCGGTAGGCGGGCGGCGCACCGCCGCCGCGCGCGAGCACCTCCTCGTACTCGAGGGCGGGCGTCCACACCTCGCCGTAGCCGTCGAGCTCGAAGACGGCGCGCACCGCCTCGGTGATGTCGCGCAGCTCGCGCATCTCGTCGGGCAGCACGTCGCGCGTGCCGGAGGGAATCGGATGGATCTGCTGGCGCACGGGTGTCCGCCCAATCTAGATGGCCGGGCGCGACCGACGGCCGCCGGTCAGGAGTAGACCGGCTCGGTGGCGACGCGCTCGATGCGCGCGCCGAGCTCGCGAAGGCGTTCGTCGATGCGCTCGTAGCCGCGGTCGATCTGGCGGATGTTGCCGATCTCCGAGCGCCCGTCGGCGCACAGCGCGGCGATCAGCATCGCCATGCCGGCGCGGATGTCCGGTGACTCCACGCGCTCTCCGCGCAGGCGCGAGGGCCCCGTCACGATCGCCCGGTGCGGGTCGCAGAGCGTGATGTCGGCGCCCATGAGGACGAGCTTGTCGGTGAAGATCATGCGGTTCTCGAACATCCACTCGTGGATGAGCGCCGAGCCCGAGCACTGCGTGGCGAGCGCGACCGCGATCGACGTCAGGTCCGCCGGGAACGCCGGCCACGGTCCGTCCTGGATCGTGATCTTGTGCTCTCCGACGTCGCGCGAGATGACGAGATCCTGGTCGCCGGGGACGATGACGTCGGCGCCGTCGAGCTCGCTGCGCAGCCCGAGCCGGTCGAACACGAGGCGGATCATCCGCAGGTCGCGCGGGATCGTGTCGCGGATGCGCAGCTCACCGCCGGTGACGCCCGCGAGCGCCATGAAGGAGCCGATCTCGATGTGGTCGGGACCGATCGTGTGATCGCAGCCGTGCAGGCCCTCCGTGCCGTTGACCGTCAGCACGTTGGAGCCGATGCCCTGGATGTCGGCGCCCATCTTCACGAGCATCCGCGCGAGGTCCTGGACATGCGGCTCGCACGCCGCGTTGCCGATGACGGTCGAGCCGCGGGTGCGCGCCGCGGCGAGCAGGACGTTCTCGGTCGCCATGACCGACGGCTCGTCCATGAACACGTCCCCCGCGCGCAGGCCGCGGGGCGCACGCAGCTCGATGTCGCGGGCGTGCTCGAAGGTCGCCCCCAGGGCGGCGAACGCGTCGAGGTGCGGATCCAGGCGGCGGCGCCCGATGACGTCGCCGCCGGGCGGCGGCATGCAGACGCGGCCGAACCGCGCCAGCAGGGGGCCGGCGAGCAGGAAGGACGCGCGGATGCGCTCCGATAGGGCGCGGTCGATGACGGCGCTGTCGGCCGTCAGATCGGCGGCGCACAGCGCGACGTCGTGTTCGGACAGCCACGTCACGCCGACGCCGAGCGCCTCGAGCAGCGCCAGCATCGCCCCGGCGTCCTTGATCTTCGGAACGTTTCTGACCACGACCTCGTCCTCGGTCAGGACCGAGGCGGCGAGGATCGGGAGGGCACCGTTCTTGTTGCCGGCGGGGACGATCGTGCCGGACAGGGCGATGCCTCCGTCGATGACGAACTTCTCCATGGGCGGGGGCCTCCGGGCGACGTGAGCGGAGCTCGAAGGCTGGGCTAGGGTAACAACCATGCCTTCCCGGATTTCGCGCGCCGACGCGTGGTCCCTGCTCTCGGACTGGGTGGCCTCTCAATCGCTGCGGCGCCACTGCCTCGCCGTCGAGGCGGCGATGACCGCCTTCGCGCTGCACGGCGGGCACGACGGCGAGCTCTGGGGCGTCACGGGCCTGCTGCACGACGCCGACTACGAGCGCTTTCCCGACATGGACGACGCCGAGCACGGCCATCCGCGCACGATCATCGCCGAGCTCGAGCGCCGCGACGCCCCGCCGCAGATGGTGCGCGCGATCGCCGCGCACGCGAGCTACCTCGGGGTGACGCCAGAGTCGCCGCTGGAGCGCACGCTCGTCGCCGTCGACGAGCTGTGCGGCTTCCTCGTCGCCTGCGCCTACGTCCGGCCCGAGGGCATCCACGGGCTCACCGCCAGATCGGTCACCAAGAAGCTCAAGGCGCCCTCGTTCGCGGCCGCCGTCAGCCGCGACGACGTGCGCGGCGGGGCCGAGCTGCTCGGCGCAGACTTCGACGAGCACGTGGCCTTCGTCATCGAGGCGCTCACGGCGCGCGCCGACGAACTTGCGCTCCACGGTCACACCGGCGCCTCCCCCGCCTGACGCCCGCCCGCGGGCCGGGTCGCCCGCCGGGCGCGCCGGGACGCCCGCCGGGCGCGCCGGGATGCCCGCCGGGCGGGCCGGGATGCCCGCCCGCGGGCCGGGAAGCCCGCCGGGCGCCCCGGGATGCCCGCCCGCGGGCCGGGATGCCCCCCGCGATCGGCGTCCACGCGGGCGGGGACGCCGACCGAGCGAGCCGCCGGACCGCCGCCCGGGCCGTCGCCGTCACGCCGCGTTCGCCACCGCCGCGACCGCCCTCCTCCCCGATGACAGCGTCGTCGAACCCTTCCCTGCAGGATCCCTTGCAGCGCACGCCGGAGCTTCTGCCTGCAACCGCGCGGTTTCTGACCGATGCTGCGGTCCGCCTTGCGTTCCATCCGCCCGCCGGCGTACGGTGAGAACACATGTTCGCGTACGCCCACCGGGTCGCCCGGTCCCTGCCCCGTCTCGCCCGTTCCCTGCAGCGGACCCGGCTCGCCCGGTCCCAGACCCGCCTCGGTCGGTCCCTGCAGCGGACCCGGCTCGCCCGGACCCTGCCCCGGATGTGGGCCACCGTCAGGGCCTTCGCCCTGCTCGAGGGCGTCCACCCTGTCAGCAGACACCCGCCTCACCCGCCCGTCCGCGGTGCAGGAGGACCCGGCGGCCCCGCGCCGCCCGCCGAGCACGTGACGCCGGCATCCCGACGCATCACCCCCAGCGCCGGCCGCGCCGCCCACCGCCCCGTCGCCCGCGATGCCGGCGCGCGGCGCGCTCATCCCCGCCGCGCCGGGATGCCCCAGGCCCCGAGCCAACCCTGTCGCGCTCCCGTCCAGCGCAGCAGCACGCCAGCGCGCCACCACGGCAGCACTCGGACCCCCGGGTCGTGCACCGGTCGCTGACGGGTTCTCAGAGCGACGCCAGCCGCGCCTCGGCGATCCAAGCACGGCCGCAAGGGCGCGACGTCAGCGGGAGCCCTGGCAGCAGTTCCTCGGCCGGCCGGCCCGCCTGGCACGCCGGCCTGGCCCGCCGGCCTGGCACGCCGGCCTCGCACGCCGGCCTGGCACGCCGGCCTGGCCCGCCGGCCTCGCACGCGGGCCGGCCCCGCCGACCTCGCACGCGGGCCTGCCCCGCCGGCCTCGCACGCCGGCCCGGCCGGCGGGCGGCGTGCTCGGCCTGTGCAGGCACCGGCACGGCCCCCATCGCAACGGGCGCCCCTTCTCGACGGGGAGCGCCGCCCGCCTGCCGTGCTCCCCCATCCGGACGCCGGACGCCGCTTCGCAACGACCGATGGGCCGCCCTCGCGGGCGGCCCATCGTCAACATAAACCGGCGGCGACCTACTCTCCCAGGCCCTTGCGAGCCAAGTACCATCGGCGCTGAGGGGCTTAACTGCTCTGTTCGGAAAGGGAAGAGGTGTCTCCCCCTCGCCATAGCCACCGGAAACCGGTGAGAGCCCCTGGGCCCTTCAAAACTGCACAGTAGCCGTGCGTTGCTGCGACGAATATCAAAAAGTCATCCGTCAAGCCCTCGACCCATTAGTACCGGTCTCCTACGCACATTGCTGTGCTTCCAGATCCGGCCTATCAAC
>CAVRMD010000014.1:0-305084 GCA_963722455.1 uncultured Solirubrobacteraceae bacterium | reverse complement strand
GACCTTGTCGGCGATGACGCCCTTGTCGTAGGCGGCGACGATGAGGCTCACCCGCGGGGGCTCGGCGGCCGCTGCGGGCGGCCGGCTCGCGCGCTTGCTCTCGCGCCGGCCGCGCGCGAGCGCGGCGAGCAGCAGCGGGTAGCCGAGCTGCGCATAGGCGAGCAGCGCGACACAGCTCCAGAAGACGAGCGCGGCGACGATCACGCGGCCATTCTCCCGGCTCGTCGCGCAGGCCGCCTCCGGGGGCGGCGGGGGCGCACGGTCAGCGGGGGGCCGCGAGCAGGCGCTCGTACAGACCGACGTGCGTGCGTGCGATCGCGTCCCATGAGTAGGGGCCCGCCGCCGCCGCGCGAGCGCCGGCCGCTAGTAGCGCCGACCGCGCTTCGGGATCGTCGAGCAGCCGCCGCAGCTCGCCGGCGTGAGCGCGCCGGCGTCGCCCGCCGCGACGAGCGCGGCGTGCCGCGCGGCGACCTCGGGGAACCCGCCGACGGCGCTGAGCAGCAGCGGGGCGCCGAACGCCAGGGCCGTGAAGAGCACGCCCGACTGGTCGATCTCGCGGTAGGGCAGCACGACGAGGTCGGCGCGGCGGAAGTAGGCGGCGAGCTCGTCGTCGGCGATGAAGCGCGGCACCCAGCGCACCGACGGCGGCGAGGCGGCGCGCAGCGGCTCGACGTCCATGCGCGGCATGCCGACGATCCACAGCTCGGCGTCGGGCTCAGCCGCGCGCCAGGCGTCGAGCAGGACGTCGACGCCCTTGTACGGGCGGATGAGCCCAAGCACAGCACGACCGGCTTGCGGACCGCGTTGAGCGCGTCGGGCAGGGGCGTGGTCCCGGCGCGGGTGAGGTGCTCGAAGGCGCCGTGCGCGATGACGTGCACCTTCGACGCGTCGACCCCGAGCGTCTGCACGAGCCGCGCGCGGCCGTGCTCGGAGTGCACGACGACGGCGTCGACGCGCTCGTACAGGCGCCGCTGCGCGCCGAGCTGCCCGCCCCGCGGCTCGCGCGGGAGCACGTCGTGGGCGGTCAGCACGAGGGGGCGGACGGTCGGGCAGCAGGTGCACGTCGACGGGCTGCACGCTGAGCCACTGGAAGTGCACGACGTCGACCTGGGCGGCGACGCGGCGGTAGTCGAGCATGTCCGGCACGTGCTGGGCGAGCTTGCCGGCGAAGCGGCGGCGCGATCCGGGGGCGCCGCCGGGGCGGCGGAGAAGCGCTCGACGCGCTCATAGCCCTCCGGCTCGGGGACCGGCCCGTAGCCGAACCGGCTCGTCTGCAGCCGCACGTCGGCCCCGGCGCGCGCCAGCGCGGCGCACAGCGCGTGGTCGTAGGGCGGCGTGTAGGCCGACGGGTCGAGGATGTCGACGAGCACGCGAACGAGCCTAGACGCCGCGAGGGGCTCGCCGGGCAGGCCGGCCGCCGCACGGTCGTCGACGGGTTGCGCGCGGTCCTCGTGCTCTGAGACGATCGCGGCGACCCAGTCAGAGGAGTACGCGATGACCGCAGATCCGATCCAGCCCTGGCCGCTCGTGCGCAAAGGCGACGACGCCCACCCCGTGCGCACCCTGCAGCACCTCCTGCGCGCGCAGAAGCAGAAGATCGACGTCGACGGGATCTTCGGGCCGAAGACCGAGGCCGCGGTGAAGGCCGTCCAGAAGGCAAAGCGGCTCTCCGTCGACGGCATCGTCGGCCCCGCCACCTGGGGGGCGATCGCGCTCACCGTCAAGCGCGGCAGCAAGGGCGACGCCGTGCGCGGCGTGCAGGAGGAGTTCCAGTTTCGCAACCTCTCCGGCGACCCCTCCAAGGGCGTCCAGATCGACGGGATCTTCGGACCGCAGACCGAGGTGGCCGTGCGCGGCTTCCAGGAGGCGCTCGAGATCACCGTCGACGGCATCGTCGGCCCGGTGACCTGGCGCGCGCTCGTGAGCGGCATGCTCTCGTTCTGAGCGCGGCGCGCCGGGCGGGCACGGGTGGTGGCGGCCCGGAGCGGGCCGTTGGCCTAAGCGTGGCCGGTGTGGCCCCCGTCCTCTCGTTCTGCGTCGTCAACACCGAGCAGCGCGAGCTGCTGCTGCGCTGCCTCGACGTCATCGCGCGCGAGCGCGCGGCGCTCGGCGTCGAGACCGAGGTGCTCGTGCTCGACAACGCGTCCAGCGACGGCTCGGCCGGCGCCGCCCGGCGCCACCCGACGACGACCGAGCTCATCGCGCTCCAGCGCCGCCGCGGCAAGGGCGAGAACGACACCGACCTGCTGCAGCGCGCGCGGGGGCGCTTCTGCCTGCTGCTCAACGAGGACTCCGAGCTGCAGCCGGGCGCCGCCGGCGCGCTGCTCGACGCGCTGCGCGCGGACCCCGCGGCGGCCGCCGCCGGCGCGCGCCTGCACCGCCCGGACGGCCGCCAGCAGCCGTCGGCATGGCGCTTTCCGACGCCGCTCACCGCGCTCGTCGGCGCGCTGTTCCTGCACCGGCGCTTCACCGTCCAGAGCCAGGGCGAACAGACCAGGCGCGTCGACTGGGCGCAGTCGGCGGCGCTGCTCGTGCGCCGCGACGCGGCCGAGCAGGTCGGTTGGCTGGATCCCGCGTTCTTCGTGTACTCCGACGAGGTCGACTTCTGCAAGCGCCTGCGCGACGCCGGCTGGCACACGCTCTACGTCCCGCGGGCGGCGGCGATCCACCACGAGCAGCTCTCGACCGGCGCCGTGCCCGAGCGGCGCATCGTCGAGCTGTCGCGCAACCGCGACCGCTACATGCGCAAGCACCACTCGCCGGGCGCGGCGCGCGCGGTGCGCCTGCTCACCGCGTTGACCTACGCGCTGCGCGCGCTCGCCGCGGTGCCGCTCCCCGGCCACCAGCCGCGCCGCTACTGGCGCCACGTGACGGCGACGCTGCGCCCCGCGCAGGGGGAGGGCCTGCGCGAGGCGGCGTCGGAGCACAACCGCGGGCCGCGGCTGTGACCTACCCGCAGCGCGGGGCGGGGTCGGGCGCGAAGGCGTGGCTGACGATGCCGGTCCCCGGCCGCACGAGGTAGAGCGCGGCGCCGTCGACCGCGACGTCGGTCGCCTCGAAGTCCGGGCCGTCGGGCGACGGGCGCTCGAGCCGCTGCGCCCGCAGGCAGCCTCGGCGCATGCGGAAGATGACGCTCGCGTTGGGGTCGCCGCCGTGCTGGGCCAGGGTCAGCGTCCAGTGCGTCGAGGCGTCCTGGAGGGCCAGGCCGCGCGCGCTCGCGTCGCTCTCGCCCTCCGACGCGGCGGCGAGGAACGACTGCATGCCCCGGCCCAGGGTCGTCTCGGAGAACGAGTAGTCGTAGATGTCGCCGGCGACGGCCGCGACGCGCGTGCCGCGCAGGTCGACGGACTCGATCTCACGGATCGCGAACCGCACGGCGTCGTTGGGCCGGCGCAGGCGCACGGGCCTGCGCGAGCCCTGCCTGACGTACAGGCCGGTCAGCTTGCGATTGGCCAGCGAGCCCGAGCACGACAGGCCGTAGGCGACGCGCGTGCGCCACTGCGAGATCGCGCTGATCGCGCAGCGCGGCGAGGTCAGCCCGCGGAACGTGGCGCGCCGCCCGTCGAGGTCGTCCCACAGCACCTTGCAGCGGCCGCCGGCGTCGCAGCGCCGGTAGGTGAGCCGCAGCGCGCGATCGCTCGAGAGCCCGAGGTCGATGGCGCCGTAGGAGCGCGCCACGGGCGCGCGCTTCACCGCGCCGATCGTGCCGTCGGGGGCGCGCTGCATGAGGCGCTGGCTGCCGAACGCACCGCTGACCCAGACGACCGTGCCGTTCAGCGCGGTGATCTGCTCAGCGGCGGGGTCGGCCACGAGCACCGCATCGGCGGCGCGGGAGGCGGCGGGGAGCGCGAGGCAGGCCGCGGCGGCGATGAGCGATGTGACGAGAGACGGGCGCATGGGCGCGAGTATCCGCGCGCCGCGCCCACAGCGCGAGCACACCCAGGGCTCGGCCGCCCACACCCCGCCCCGCGCCCGCGGCGGCCCAGGGCGGCGGCGAGACGCGCGCCCGCGGCGGCCCAGGGCGGCGGCGAGACGCGCGCCCGCGGCGGCTCAGCCGGCGGCGGGACGCGCGCCCGCGCCGACGCGCTTGGCCCAGCCGCGCGCGACCATCTTGGTGAACGTCCTGGGCTTGCGCTCGTAGACCTTCGCGCCGAGCTTCAGCGCGCGCGTCGCGAGCACGTCGCGGCGGCGGTCGAGCACGCCGAGCACCGCGTCGCGCTCGGACATCTGCTCGATGAGGTGCGGGTGCGTCTCGATGTAGCCGTGCAGGACGCTGAGATCGTGGTGGTCGCCGAGGAGGTCGGCGAGCTCGTGGGCGTCGCGCGACAGGCGCTTCATCCGCTTGGGGTCGGCGCCGCGCAGAAGCTGCGAGGCGTGCCAGAGGTCCTTCACCCGCTTGCGGCACTCGTGCAGCGTCTCGGCGCTCGGGTCGGCCCGCGCCGCGCGCAGGCGCTTGCGGCCGCGGCGGTAGATCCGCCGCAGGCTCGGCTCGATCGCGGCGAAGTCGCCGCCGTCGAAGTCCCACCGCGCCGTGCGGGCCCGCGCCTCGCGCAGCGCGAGCACCGCTCGACGCGGCGCCTGCTCGCCGTCCATGGCGCCGACGGCACGGCGGTGCTCGTCATCGAGCCGCGCCCGGAGCTTGGCCGTCGCCTGCGGCGCGAGCTCGTCGGCGAAGCGCTCCTCGAGCGCGGCGAGCGTCTCGGTGAGGACGCGCGCGTCGCGCGCGGCCGACAGCCCGCCGGCCGCCATCTTCAGCTGGGCGTTCTCGCGGTCGTAGACGTCGTCTGCGATCGCGGCGCGTGACAGGCGCAGCGCGGCGCGGACGCGCTTGACGTCCTTGCGCGCCGCGTGGACCGCGGAGCCGAGATCGGCGTCCGCGACGCCGTCGAGCGCGGCCGCCGCGTGGTCCAGCCGCGCGCGGGCCACCCGCCGGATGCCGTCCGGGATCGTCTCGTCGGCGAGCAGCCGGAACTTGCGTTCGCGCGCCGGGACCGGCCTCGGCGCGGGGGGCGGGTCGGCGGCAGCCGCCGCGCCAGTGGCCGCGGCGGCGGCAAGCGTCCGCGCGGAACGCCGGCCGAGGGTGTTCGACGGTCGGTTCATGGACACGTCATCACCCCCGACCCGGGTGTCCAAACGGGCCTGCTTAGCGCCGAGCCCGCTTCAGCGTGAGGCGCACGGTGCGCGAGCGGGTGACGCCGTCGCGGCCGCGCGTCCTGACCGTCACGAACACGCGCACGCTTGCGCGACGGCGCAGCAGCGCCCGCCCGCGGCTGTTCAGCGGCACGCGGATCGTCGCGTAGCGGTACGCGCGGATCGAGAACGTCCGCCCCCCGATGACCTGGCCGCCGGCGACCACGCGAACCGAGCCCCGGCAGCGACGGCGATTGGTGTGCGGCGACGGCGCGCAGCGCAGGCGCAGTGCGAAGCGGCCGCGCCGGTCGGCGTGCAGCGTCCGGCGGACGATGAAGATCCGCTTGGAGCGCGCGTCGTCGCCCTTCGGCGGCGGCGGCGGTGGAGGTGGCGGCGGTGGCGGCGGAGGTGGCGGCGGAGGCGGAGGCGGAGGCGGAGGCGGCGGCGGCGGCACGGGGGCCCGCACGCCGAGGTGCGCCATCGCCCGCGAGACGAGCGCGGCGCGGGTGTCCGCCCCGCGCACGCCCTCCAGGCCGAAGCCCCAGTAGACCGAGCGCGGCGTCTGGATGCCGGGCCCGTCGAGGTAGCCGACGCTCGTGCGCGACGTCCACGACTGCTGCGTCCCGAGCACGGACCCGTCCGGCGGCGGCCCGGCGGTGAAGCCGCCCAGGCCGTCCTCGAACGACGTCTCGTCGGTGACGACGCCGTCCTTGGTCACCTTGACGTCGTCCAGGAAGACGCCGAGCCCGGCGAACGCGAAGTCCTGCACGTAGGTGATCGCGATCTCGACCTGCGATCCCGCGTAGGCGCTGAGGTCGACCGTCCAGTCCTGGTAGCCGCCGGAGTTGCCCGACGCCGCGTTCCAGCTGCCGGTCGTGCCCGTGTTCGTGCAGTCCTCGGCACCGGCGGACTGGTCCTTGTCGGTGTTCGTCTGGTAATGCGCGAGGAACGGGTGCAGCGTGTCCCAGTTGATGTCGCACGACAGGCCGACGTCGTCGGTCGTGTGCCCGTTGGCATCGGGCAGCGTCGTCCAGTCGTCAACGCCGGGGCGGTGGGCCTCGACGATGACGTAGTCGTAGTCGGGCTCGGTGTCGTAGGAGAGCTTGAACGACAGGTCGGCGCTCGTGGCGCCGCTCAGGTCGATCGTCCTGCGCAGCCGCTGGTAGCCCTCGTCGTCGCTCTCGGCGACGGCGTAGCGCGTTCCGGTCGCCGGATCGAACGACGCCGGCCGGTCGAACGTCGCGGCCAGGCCGGACTCGAACTGCGGGAAGCGCGCCGGGTCAAGGATGCTCGACGTCGTCACCATCGTGTACGCGTGGGTCTGGTTGTCGGCCGTGCCGGGCCCGTTGAGTCCGAAGCCGAAGCCGCCGAACGGGGCCGGGACGCGCAGCGGCAGCGCGCTGACGTCGTCCTTGGAGCCCGCGGCGTCGATGTGGATGAACGCGCCCAGCCAGTACTGCAGGAAGTCGTTGGACAGCGGGATGCAGTTGGTCCCGGCGGCCCCGCAGAAGGGCGGCTCGCCGAGCGGGTTGAAGTCAAAGCCGACCACCTGCGCGAAGGCCGCGTTCTGGCCGGTGTACAGCAGCTTGCCGCCGTCGTTGAGGTAGTCGCGCACGGCGAGGATCTCGTCGTTGGCCAGCCGCGCCGTTCCCGTGCCGGCCGGCGTGCCGGCGGCGCGGATCAGCAGGTCGTTGGCCGTGTACCAGACGACCGCGTCGTAGTGCGAGAGGACGCCGAGCGGATCGGGCGCGGTGCGGTCCTCGGCATCGACGTCGTAGACGTCGTAGCTGATCCCGGCCCCGCGCAGCGCCGCCGTGTAGTACTCCAGGTAGTTGGGCGCCGTCGTGCTCGCGTACGGCGGGGCCGCCACCGCGCCCGAGTAGTCCTCGGCGGACATGACGAGCACGCGGTGGCCGGTGTCCGACCGGACCGTGTAGCCGAAGGACTGCGAGCGCTCGCCGCCGGCCTCGAACCAGACGCGGACGCTGTCGCCCGCCTTCGTGCCGGTCACGCGCCCGCGCATCTCGTGGTAGTAGACGTTCGAGTCGCCGCCGTAGCGCTCGCCGCCCGCCCACTCCGCGGTCGGCGCGGTGTGCTCGGCGCCGGCGTTGACGCGCCAGTGCAGCGTGACCGCGCCGAGCTCGCGCTTGGCGTTGACGCCCACCGTCTGCGGGTTGCCGTACGAGGTCGTGAACGGATGGATCTCGAACGACGGCGCCGAGCGGCCGAGATGCGAGACCGGGTTCGCGGGGTCGGCGGCCGACTTCGCCACGTCGAGGGCGAACGGGATGTTCTTCTCGAAGGCCTGCTGGACGTCGGCCTCGGAGTCCTGGAACTCGAACGCGCTGTCGCCGCCGCCGCGGGCGGGGTCGGCGACGTCCATCTCCGGCGTGAACGCCAGGATGCGGTGGATCGCGTGCGCCGTGTCGTCGGTGTCGCCGTTGGTCGTGTACAGCTCCGACGACACGTCGGGGTCGTAGGGATCGGGCGCCCCGGGCGGGTTGGGGCCGATCGCCGGATCGGCGTCGGTCCCCGCCAGGGCGCGATAGATCGCGTCGTCGGCGGTCGACGTCTGCACCTGGAAGCCGGCGCCGTAGAGCAGCAGTTCGGCGGCCGAGTGGTAGTTGACGAGGAACTCGAAGCCGACGCGCTGGAAGAAGCCGGTCATCGCCTTCGTCTCGGGCTCCGAGGCCGGGCCCGTCCCGCGGAACGTCTCGCCGGCCGGGATCGGCGACGAGCCCTCGTTGTCGAAGCCCCAGTGCGAAGGGAAGTTGCGGTTGGGGTCGACGCCGTCGCCGTCGGTGATGGTGCCGTCGCCGTTGTTGTCGCGCAGGTTCTTGCGCCACAGACGGTTGCCGGGGGTGAACGTGAAGTCGTAGCCGTCGGGGTTGGCGACGGGCACGATCCACAGCTCGCGGTTGTTGACGAGCGTGGTGAGCTCGGCCGCGGTCAGGCCCGCGATGTCGGCGCCGGTGACGTCCTTCGCGGCGCCGGCGGCGCCGTAGTTGTCGATGAACAGGTGCGCGAGGCGCCGCGCCTGCTCGGCGACGATCCACTCGCGCGCGTGCTGGGTGGCGACGTAGGCCACCGCCGGGCGCGAGCCGTCGGGGTTTGACCGCTCGCGCGCGTCGCGCGTGATGCGCAGGGCGAGGATCGGCTTGCCGTTGATCGAGCGCCCGATGGTCTCGCGCTTGACGATGTCCGGGTGCGCGTCGGCGAGCTCGGTCAGCTCCTCGTAGAGCGTGTCGCGCTGGGCGCCGGCGCCGTCGGTGCCGACGTACGTCGTGTCCCAGTAGGGCCGGTAGACGTCGTAGCTGCCGTCCGGCCGGGCGTGCGCGGCGCGGGCCGTCCCGCGGCGCTCGAGCCTGGGCTCCATGCCGAACTTGCGCAGCGCGCGCGCTCGCTCGGGGGTCGCGACGATCTCCAGGCGCCCGCCGGCGCGCCCCTCCGACACGTCGTATCCCTGCTGGGCGAGCAGCCGCAGCGCCTGGCCGTTGGGGGCCTCGACGCTGTAGGCGTTCAGGCCCGACGGCGCGGCGAGCGCGGAGGGGGCGAGTGCGGCCGATACGGCGACGGCGGCCAGCAGCGACACGCGGAGTGCACGGGCAACGCAATTCGACATGTGGATCTCCCCTTTGCCAAGCACTGCACGCCGTCCGGCCGGTCCCGGATCGGTGGATGAACGAAGGATGACACCGCCGTCAAACTGCGACCGGGCGCCGCGTGAGACATGGCGCGCAGGCGTCACGGCCGCGTGCGGGTGGACTCCTGAGATGGCCGTGCCCCGCCGTGAGGCGGCTCATCGGCCGCCGCGGCGATCGCCGTGCCCGCCGCAGCGCTCAGCGGGGCTCGGGCACGTAGTGCCGCGTGCGCGTCTGCCGGTCCAGCCAGACGCGCATCAGGCGCCCGGTGGTCGGGTCCAGGAAGCGCTCGGAGGTCGGGATCCAGTCCGGGCGCGCACCGTCGCTCTCGCCGTGGCGACGGCGCCACCAGCCCTTGCTGCTGGCGACGGGAGCAGGGACGGCGGGCTCGAGCCCCGGCAGATCCTCCAGCAACGCCACGGCGGACTCGGGCGCGGAGTACAGACGGCCCAGCCGCTCGTCGAGCTCGTCGGCCTCCAGGTGCCCCGCGACGTAGTGGCGTCCGAGCTCGGCGGCGACTGCGTCGGTCTGGGTCACCGCGCGAGCTTCACGGCGGTGCCGTAGGCGAGGATCTCGCTGAGGTTCTGGCCCATCTCCGACGAGTCGAAGCGGACGGCGATGATCGCGTCGGCGCCGAGCACGTGGGCGTTTGCGATCATCCGGTCGACCGCGTGGCGGCGCGAGTCCTCGAGCACCTCGGTGTACTGACTCACCTCGCCGGACCGCAGCGCCGAGAAGCTCGCCGTGAAGCCCTTGGCGAGGCCCATCGACCGCACGATCAGGCCGAAGCAGAGCCCCAGGCTCTCGGCGATCTGCACTCCGGGCAGCTCCTGCGCGGTCGTGATGGGCAGGTCTGCGTGAACGGCGCCGGTGGGGGTCATGGGCCGATTGTCGCACCGCGAGCGGCAGCGTCATCCTCCGCCACCGAACCTCGGCGCGGCGGGTGGCATCGTGGCAGCCTGGGAGCTCTCTGACGCTGGGCGTCTGGCTCGCCTAGCGCCGCCGGCGGCGGCCGCGCAGCAGGCCGCGCGCGCCGGCGAGCTCCCCGGGCCGCGCGAACCGCGTCGCCGCGAACAGCACGGGGAGCGCCGCGAGCGTCGCGGCGCGCGCGAGGAAGCCGTCGATGCCCGCGGTCGGCAGCAGCAGCTCGCCCGCGACGGCGACCCCGGCCAGGAGCGCGCAGGCATGGGTCAGCCGGCCCCACTCGAACGGCACCGCGAAGAGCCGGCGCGTGAGCAGGTGCAGGACGAGCAGCATGACCGCGTACGCCGCGACGAGCGCGATCCCCGCGCCCGCGATCCCCAGCGGACCGACGAGCAGCACGAGCACGACGACGTTGACGGCGACGCCGGCGGCGGCGGCCGGGAAGGTGCGCGTCGTCACGCCGACGCGGCCGCCGATCGTCACGAGCACGAGGAAGAGCCCGTACATCGCCCAGCCCAGCGCGACCCACGGCAGCGCCTCGTGGGCCTCGAAGTACTCCGGCGCGGCGAGCAGGCGCACGACCCAGCGCCCGAGCAGCGTCAGGGCCGCGACGACGAAGCCCGTCACGACGACGAACCACGTCGTCACCGCCGCGTAGAAGCGACCCGCCTGGCGGTCGTCGCCGATCGAGTAGGCGAGCGGAGGCCAGGCGAGCTGAAAGCCGCGGACGGCGAGGATGACCGCGGTGGCGAGCTTCACCGACAGCGCGAAGAGGCCCGCGGCGGCGGCGCTCTGCGCGCGCAGCAGGTAGGCGCGGTCGACGACGTTGAGCGCGAAGACGGTCGCGTCGGCGGGCACCGTCGGCAGGCCGAAGCGCAGCAGCGGGCCGAGCGCGATCGCGCGCGTCCCCGAGCCCAAGCCCGATCCGCTCGCGCAGCAGCCACCACAGCGCGAGCAGGACGAGCAGCGAGGCGACGTAGTTGCCGGCGAGGTAGCCGCGGGCGCCCTCGTCGAGCACGACGACGAGCGTCACCGTGAGCGAGACGGTCAGCGCCACGTTCGACAGCGACGCGGCGAGATACGCGCGCCGGCGCTCGTCGACGCGCAGCAGCGCGTAGGCGATCTCGAGGTTCGTGAAGGCCCACAGCCCGAGGACCGCGATGCGCATGAGGCCGGCGTCCTCGAAGCCCAGCAGCAGGCTGCTGAGCGGACCGGCGAGCACGGCGCAGAGCGCGGCGACGACGCTGCTCGTCAGCAGGACCGTCGCCGTCGTCGTGCGCGCCAGCCGCTCGCGGTCCCCGTCGACCGCCTGGAAGTAGAAGCGCACGAACGCCTCGCCCAGGCCGAACCGCAGGAGGATCGAGGCGAGGATGATGAACGTCAGCAGCGTCTCGGCGACGCCGAAGTCCGACCGGCTGAGCGCGCGCGTGTACAGCGGCAGCGTGACGAGGGCGAGGGCGGCCGCGAGGACGCTCGACGCCTGATAGGCCGCGCCCCCCGCCAGCAGACGCCCGAAGAGGCTGCGCATGGGGTGCCACGCTACTGTCCGCACGTGCCGGATCCGCGCGCCCTCCTGCTGCTGCCGCGCCCGCTGGAGGGGTTCATCCTCGCCGACCAGGCGCGCGACCTCCTGCGCGCCGACGGGGTCGTCGCCGCCGATCCGCCGCGCCTGCGCTACGGCGCGCTCGCGCGCCTGCCCGCGCCCGTGCGCGACCGGCTTGCGCGGGGAAGCGCGAAGCGCCTGCTGCGCGCGGTGGGCGGCGACCTGCGCGCGATCGCGATCTTCCACCCCGTGCAGTGGCCGCTGGCGCGGGCGCTGCTGCTGGCGAGGCCCGAGGCCGAGCTGTGGTACGGACGCTGGGATCGCTACGAGATGGCCTACGACGCCGGTCCGGCGATGCGCCGGCGACTCGCGGCGCTGCACGAGCAGGCCGCGTCGCACTCGGCGCTGACGTTCGTCGTCTCGGGCAAGCTCGCCGAGCTCGAGCACGAGGCCGGCCGCGAGGCGCAGGTCGTCGGGCTCGCGGCAGACTCGTTCCCGGCGCCCGACCCCGGCGCCGCGGTGGTCGCGGCATCGCTCGGCCACCTCGGCTGGCGCACCGACTGGACGCTGCTGCGCGGGGTCGCCGAGCGGATGCCCGAGCTCGTCCTGCTGCTGATCGGCGCCTGGCACGACGACGAGTGCAAGGACGATCCCGACTTTCACTGGTGCCGCGCGGCCCCGAACCTCGTCTGGCTCGGCCACCGCTGCGACGAGGAGGCCGCGCGGCTCATCCTCTGCGCCGACGTCGGGATCCTGCCCTTCCGCATCGAGCCCTTCAACGACGCCGCGCTGCCCTACCGGATCCTGAAGTTCGCCCGGCTCGGCCGGCGCACGGTGACGCCGCAGCTCGCCGGGGTGCGGACGTGGGAGCGCGCCGTCGTCACGGCGGCCGACGCCGACGCGTTCGCCGAGGCCCTGCGCGCGCATGCCGGCGCGCGGCTGCGGCCCGACGCCGAGCTGCGCGCATGGGCGCTCGAGCAGACCGCCGAGCGGGTCAACGCGCCGCTGTGGGAGCGGTTGCGGGTGCTGGGCATCGGGTGAGGTGAGGGGTGGCGGTCGGCTGGCGTGGCGCGTGCAGTGGCGCGCGGCGACGGACTTCGCGCTCGACGACCTGCCAGCGGTCCAGCGCGTCGAGCAGCCGTTCGGATTCAAGCGGTGACGGCGCGCGGCTTGGCCGCCGAGCCCATTCGCGTCGAGCGGGGCTCGCCCAGCGCCGCGCGCGTCGTGATCGGGTGAAGGTCGCCAGAGCGCTCTTCCGTCGCGCAAGGTGAGCGTCGCGCTCCGAGCGTCAGCAATCGGCAGGGAGCAGGCGAAAGGGCATGTCGTTGGCGGCGAGCAGGCGGAAGTGGCGCTGGTCGAGCGTCAGGACGTCCTGGGTCTTGTGGCGCGTGGCGAGGACGACGATCGAGGCGTCCGCGAGGCTGATCTTCAGATCGGCGTGGCGTTCGATGATCGCGAGTGCGGATCGGACGTCGGAAGCCGCGAACGGCTCGAGCTGCAGCGCACCACGCTGGACCTCGCCGAGCAGGCTCGTTCGTGCGCAGTGGCTCACCCGTGTCGCCAGGAGGTGGTCGAGCTCCGCCAAGACGAACGGCGACAACAGCAAGGGCGCCGTTGCCGCGGCCAGGCTCGCCGCCGCCTCACGGTGCAGCCGCTGCGCAGCATCCAGCGCGGCGAGCAGCCCGCTCGTGTCGACGAGGATCATCCGCCGAAGCCGGCGGCGAGCTCGTCATCGACGCGCTCGGCCAACGTCGCATCGCCGCTGTCAAACAGCGGGATGCGCAGCGTCGGGGCGGACGATCCGGCCGTTGCCACGATCAGGGCGTGCCGCACGACTTCGGCCTCGCTGGTGCCCTGCGCCGCAGCGGTGCGCTCGAGCGCCAGCTTGAGGTCATCCGGGAGATAGATCGTCGTCCGTCGTATGCCATACATCATGCCATACGTCCAGCAATGCCCCGGTGGCCATCCACTCGCGGAGCCCGGCGTTCGCACAGGGCGGCGCGGCTGGTTGGGGGGAGCGGAAGACAGTCCGCGTAAGGGGTGTTCAGATAGCTCAGGAGAAGACTCGTTCCAGGGGACTTCGCAGGAAACGTGTCGTCTTCGCGCATGACCAAGCTGGCGCGCTGCCGCTAACCGCCCCCGATCGACGTGAGAATCGTCCGTGTGGACCCCCAACTTCGCGGGGAATGGGCGCTTCCCCGCGGTCGTTCTCGCACTGCGCCGGCTGCGTCAGCTCATGGGTGCGTGATCCTCCGCGGCCAGCTGGGTCGCGACGATCGCCCGGTCGTCGCCGGCGCTGATGACCAGCGGCGCGCCGTCGTGCTCAAGGACCGCCAACGCCCTGATCCAGTCGCTGTGCGCGTCGTCGCTGCGCAGCGGACCCTCGCTGCCGTCCAAACGCCAGCTGCGCAGCGCCCCGTCGGCGCCGGCGCTGATGACCAGCGGCGCGCCGTCGTGCTCAAGGACCGCCAACGCCATGATCGGGCTGCTGTGCGCGTCGTCGCTGCGCAGCGGACCCTCGCTGCCGTCCAAACGCCAGCTGCGCAGCGCCCCGTCGTCGCCGGCGCTGATGACCAGCGGCGCGCCGTCGTGCTCAAGGACCGCCAACGCCCAGATCGGGCTGCTGTGCGCGTCGTCGCTGCGCAGCGGACCCTCGCTGCCGTCCAAACGCCAGCTGCGCAGCGCCCCGTCGGCGCCGGCGCTGATGACCAGCGGCGCGCCGTCGTGCTCAAGGACCGCCAACGCCCTGATCCAGCCGCTGTGCGCGTCGTCGCTGCGCAGCGGACCCTCGCTGCCGTCCAAACGCCAGCTGCGCAGCGCCCCGTCGGCGCCGGCGCTGATGACCAGCGGCGCGCCGTCGTGCTCAAGGACCGCCAACGCCATGATCGGGCGGCTGTGCGCGTCGTCGCTGCGCAGCGGACCCTCGCTGCCGTCCAAACGCCAGCTGCGCAGCGCCCCGTCGGCGCCGGCGCTGATGACCAGCGGCGCGCCGTCGTGCTCAAGGACCGCCAACGCCATGATCGGGCGGCTGTGCGCGTCGTCGCTGCGCAGCGGACCCTCGCTGCCGTCCAAACGCCAGCTGCGCAGCGCCCCGTCGGCGCCGGCGCTGATGACCAGCGGCGCGCCGTCGTGCTCAAGGACCGCCAACGCCCTGATCGGGCTGCTGTGCGCGTCGTCGCTGCGCAGCGGACCCTCGCTGCCGTCCAAACGCCAGCTGCGCAGCGCCCCGTCGGCGCCGGCGCTGATGACCAGCGGCGCGCCGTCGTGCTCAAGGACCGCCAACGCCATGATCGGGCGGCTGTGCGCGTCGTCGCTGCGCAGCGGACCCTCGCTGCCGTCCAAACGCCAGCTGCGCAGCGCCCCGTCGTCGCCGGCGCTGATGACCAGCGGCGCGCCGTCGTGCTCAAGGACCGCCAACGCCCTGATCGGGCGGCTGTGCGCGTCGTCGCTGCGCAGCGGACCCTCGCTGCCGTCCAAACGCCAGCTGCGCAGCGCCCCGTCGGCGCCGGCGCTGATGACCAGCGGCGCGCCGTCGTGCTCAAGGACCGCCAACGCCCTGATCGGGCCGCTGTGCGCGTCGTCGCTGCGCAGCGGACCCTCGCTGCCGTCCAAACGCCAGCTGCGCAGCGCCCCGTCGGCGCCGGCGCTGATGACCAGCGGCGCGCCGTCGTGCTCAAGGACCGCCAACGCCCTGATCGAGCTGCTGTGCGCGTCGTCGCTGCGCAGCGGACCCTCGCTGCCGTCCAAACGCCAGCTGCGCAGCGCCCCGTCGGCGCCGGCGCTGATGACCAGCGGCGCGCCGTCGTGCTCAAGGACCGCCAACGCCCTGATCGGGCCGCTGTGCGCGTCGTCGCTGCGCAGCGGACCCTCGCTGCCGTCCAAACGCCAGCTGCGCAGCGCCCCGTCGTCGCCGGCGCTGATGACCAGCGGCGCGCCGTCGTGCTCAAGGACCGCCAACGCCCTGATCGGGCTGCTGTGCGCGTCGTCGCTGCGCAGCGGACCCTCGCTGCCGTCCAAACGCCAGCTGCGCAGCGCCCCGTCGTCGCCGGCGCTGATGACCAGCGGCGCGCCGTCGTGCTCAAGGACCGCCAACGCCCCGATCCAGTCGCTGTGCGCTCCCGGGATCGTGGAGAGCACGTTCGGCAGGCGGGGAGCACTGATCAGCTCGTATGGCAATCGATGGCCCAGCGCGCCGGCGACGGCGTCGGCGAGCTCGTGGTCGTGTTGGCGGCGCAGCGCTGCGCGCATCGCGGCCGTGCGCGTGGATACGGTTGTCGCGGGGCGCGCGAGCGCGTGAACGACGGCGACGCGCGCGCGCTCAAGCGACGCCGGGACGCGCAGCGCGCCGCCGACCAGCGCGCTGCGCAGCGCGTCAGGGTCCGCGCTGACCAGCAGCCCCGGGCGTCCTAGGAGTTCTGCCGCACGGCCGATCTCCCCGAGCTGGCGGGGCAACTCGACGAGCAGGTAGCGATCGCATGCCTCATAGGCGTCAGCGGGCGCGTTGGCTTGGGGTAGCTGAGCGACCATCGCGTCGACGAAGCGCCGCTGGGCATCGCGCATCTCGCGGTCGATCGCGTCATCGCTGACGCTCGCGCCGGTGGCGATCAGGCGCTGCTCGGCGCAGCGACGCTTGATCGTGTCTGCCAGCCCCTCGTGATACAGACGGCGCGCGCCACTCGCGGCGTTCACGAGGAGGTAGTCATCGGCTCGAGACGCGACGTCGCGCAGCCGCGCGAGGTCCGCATCACCGGACCCGTGGGGTCCCAACGCGCGAGCGCATGCGAGCCACAGCGCACCCGGATTGACGGTCAGGCCCTCCTGGCCGCGTACGTGCGCGAGCGGGTGCAGCAGATCGAGCACCTGCTCACGATCGCTGCCGAAGCGATCCAGGTACTCCCAAAACGCCTCGCTGACATCGGTCGGCAGCTGACCGCGCCAGCCGACCGTGCTCGTATCGATGCGCGCTCGCCCCGGCCCGGTGACGATCCGCGACACCAGCTCGGCGTACAGGAAGTTGCGCTGCGCGCGCCGCGCGACTTCGTCGGCGATCTTCGACGCTTCCATCGCCCGATACCCGTCTGCTTGCAGGCGTCGGGTGACATACACCACGATCGAGTCATCCGCGTACGGCGCCTTGTCAAGGTCAACCCAAGTCAGCTGGCGTGCTCGCAGCGGACCGACGCGCTGCTGCAGCACCGCGATCGCGACCCGAGCTCCGGCATCGGCGAGCTTGACGAGCACCTCGCTGAGCACCGCGTGCGGATCGCTGGCCTCGTCGACGCCATCAACGACCACGCGCGGCGCGCGGCCGGCCGCAACGTCGGCGGCGCAGCGCTCGATCAGCCGCACCGCGGAGAGATCCCCATACCCCAGATGCACCGCGATCTGCGCAGCGACCTCGCGCGCCGACAGCCCACGCGCGAACACCGCCGCATCGACCGCCGCGACGACAGCACCGCAGCCTGTCTGCCGATCGGCGCCGCCCGGCGCGACGCGGTCCCGGCGCGTGCTCTGCACGACCGCGCGCGCCAGCAGCGCTGACTTGCCGTGCCCGCGCTTGGCGGTCACCACCAGCAGCCCCCGCCCCTCTCGCAGATGCTCGCTCAACCGCTCACAGGCCAGCTTGCGGCCGCTGAAGAAGTCACCCTCATCGCCGATCGAGACGACGCCGCGCGACCGCGGCTGCCAGTGCGCCGCCCACGCCTCCTCGCGCTGCACTGGAGTGTCTGTCAGCGCTCTGACCTCGTCAAAGCGCTCCGCGGCCCGCTCGATCGGAACCATCCACCCGACCGCGGCGCGGTCACCGCCATCAACCGACCGGGTATCGCGGGCGCGTAGGACACCAACGACCCGGGGCGTCAACCCCGCGACATGCTCGACGACGGGGCCGCCGCTATGACTTGACCACAAGCCCTGGCGATCCTCGATCACATTGACCTGCACCAGCGGCTCTGAGCGCGAACCCGCGACCAGCTCGACGCGCACGCTACGCGGCGTGTCAGGGTCATCGGTACACAACTCAGCCGATGTCTGAACCGGCCATGCACCACGCCGCAACACGCGCGGCACAACCACCCAATCCTCGTCAAGCAGCGCGCCGCCCGCGAGCCGCACCAACGCGACATCGCAAGCCCCGCCAGCACCCGGGTCCACGACCTGCGCGGGCTCCCAGGACCCGGCCGCCACCCGAACCTCCAACACGCCCTCACCACGAATGACGTGCTCGCACGTCAACACCAACGACCGCGATAGCACCGCGCCCGTTCCGCGCGCCGCACCACGCCTGACCATCACCGCACGCACAACAGGACCCTCACCCGGTCGGTCGCGCTTTCCACGTCAGCGTCACCGACGCCTGCGCCTCCAGACTGCCCTTCGCCACGATCACGCCGCCCTCAACGCCCAACGACAACGACAACTCCAGGGACACCTCATCAAGCCCAAGACCACTCCTTGAGGGCTCGAGCTGCGAGACCGTCGCCATCAGCGCAGCCGCAGCGCCACCGACAGACGCCAGCGAGTCCTCCAACGCCGTCGCGGCACGCCGAATCCGCTCGCCATCGTCCGCGATCTCCTCAACCTCCGAGCGCTGCAGCACCGCGACCGGCCGGCTCACCTCCACCAACATGAACGACCCATCCGCGGCCTCCAACCTCACAACCTCGCTCATCGCATCCTCCCACGCACGCTCCATCAACACCGACAAGCTAACCGCGCCCACCAAGCCCGCCGCAGAGAATGGGCTGTTCCTGCGGAGCCGCTCGCCGGCCGCTCGATACGCATTCCGCATCGCTCGGCTCCTGCCTGGGACGACAGGCAGCGACCTCGCGCCGCGCGCTGCGGTCCGCGACGGGATGGGCTCCGAACTTGAATCCTCCTTCGCCAGGCTCTACGCCCCTGAGTGTCAGCGCGCGAGCGCGATTGAGGATCTTTGCCGCCTCGGCGTCATGGATGCTTCCTGCGGAGTCGGTTGCGGTGCCGCGCGGGTGTCAACGCCCCCAACTGCCCGCCCGGTGTGCGCCAGCGTTCGGCGTCGCACTACTCCAACGGGCGACGAGCGCAAGCGGCGGCGAGAGTTTCGGAATGCGCGAGCAGCAGCGCTCTTCTGCGGACGAGAGTCGGGCTGCTCCTCTTGCCTCGATGCAGCACTCTCGCCACAGCGCCCGCGACCGCAACCGAACCGCGCTACCGGATGCAGCAGAAGCGAGAAGAACCCGGCTCACGCGTTACAAGGACTCGGGCGGCAGAAGCCTCGAATCGGATCTTTGGGTGCTCGCCCGAGCCCGTCGCAGCCTCGTCGCGTGCGATCGATGCGAAACGTGAAAGACGCCGGCTGCGGATCAGGGATGCTGTTGGCTCCGCTGTAGTTGACGCTGCCTTGGTAGACGCCCGGACACCACGCCGTCGTCGGCCGGTATGCCCACACGCGGTCAGATGTCCGTCCGAGGGTGGGGCGTGCTAGGGGCCCGACACGGAACGTTGCCGGGCCGGTCGGGAAGAAGACGATCTCGTCGAAGCTGAAGCGCCCAGCGCAGGGGGTGTTTGCGGGGCCCGTGATCGTCAGCTTGTAGCCGCACGTCGCGCTGTCGATGCCGTCGTCGCAGCCGATGCTCATGAACCGCACGAGCACGGTGGAGCCTTGACCGCCGACGGCGGGCCATGCCAAGGCACCTTGCGGTGGTGCGGCAGGAGCTTGGCGACGGCTCGTCGCGCTCGCTGCGCTCGTGGCGGCGACGCAGGCCACCAGCACGACGAGTAGGACACGGGCCATGTCAGGACAACGGTCAGCTGCCCCCCTAGTTGCGCTCCGCCATCGAACCCCTCGTCGGGGTTGCGCCGGGCGACGTGGCCGGCAGGCATCCGGCGCGACGGCGAGCATGACGTGCGATGGAAGTCGTGCTGCGCACGAGAACGCCGGAGGGCATCGAGGTCGTGCTCTCGGCGCTGGTGTACGCCAAGATTCTCGAGGAGCACCCGGCGGTCGCGGACTTGGATCTCATCGATCGGACGATTCGAGCTCCCGACGAGCGCTGGCCGGACCTCGTCCGAATCGCACGCGGTTCTTTCGCCGCGAACGCGAGCTGTGGGTCCTCGCGGTGGTGGACTTCGAGGGCGTTCCTGCGATCATCGTGACGGTCTTCTCGACCGAGCGCCCACCAGCCTGAGATGTCTACCGCCACCGTTCATGTTGCCGCTGACGATCTGCGGCTGGACGGGTCCTACGAGGCGACCGGTGACGTGCTGTATCTGTCTGCAGCTGGCGACGAGAAGACCGCACCGGCGCAACAGACGCCCGAAGGCCACGCGGTTCGCCTCGACCGTGATGGGCGCGTGACGCACTTGACGGCGATCAACGCGCGCTGGCTGCTTGACCGCGACGGCGTTCTCGTCGCGACGCTGCGAGACGGACGTCGCCTGCGGATCGACCGCGACGACATCGCCGACCTGCTCGACTGAGGGGACGCTTGGCGCGATGCGTCGGGCGACGGGACTGGAGCAACTGCGATGAAGAACTACCTCGTCATCTACGAACGTGCTGAAGATGGCGGCTGGGGCGCGCACAGCCCCGACGTCGAGGGAGTATTCGCGCTGGGCGAGACGCGCGAGCAGACCGAGGGGCACATGGCCGAGGCGCTGGCCGCCCACCTCGCCTATCTGCGTGAGCAGGGCAAGCCCACCCCCGAGCCGCACACGGACGCCGGCCGCATCGCAGCCTGAAGTCGCGGCACCGCCGTCGACGCAAGCCGCGGGCTCGTTAGCCGATCCGCCGGCGGGCTGCTGACGCCTGTGAGCGACACGAACCGCCCTGCCGCGAGCAGAGTTTCGCTCCTCGACGGATCCGGGTGCGCCTCGATGGGCTGCTCAAGTCCTCCCTGAGTTGGGTGGGGGTCGGGAGGCCGTCGGTGCTGGCGCACCGATGCGGTGTCGTGGGACGGTGGGGGCGTCATCGACGCTGGGAGGGGAACATGGAGCCGGTCGTGTTGTTGGATGCCGCTGGTCGCCGCCGGTCGGCGGCCACGTTGCCGGGTCATCTCCGAGGTCAGGTCCCGCGTAACAAGGGGATGCGCTATCCCCCCGATCCGCCGACGGTCGAGGAGATAGTGCTCGTCATGCGCCACGCCGGCGATCGCACGCACGGGTTGCGCTTGCGCGGGCTGATCGTGGTGATGTGGCGTACCGGGCTTCGGATCAGCGAGACGCTCGCGTTGACCGAGAGCGATCTCGACGCGGATCGCGGCGCGATCTTGGTCCGTCACGGCAAGGGCGACAAGCGTGGCGAGGTCGGCATGGACCAGTGGGGTTGGGAGCTGCTGCGTGCGTGGCTTGCCTACCGGGGTGCAGATCCCCGTCGGGCCGCTGTTCTGCTTCATCGGCGGGCGCACGCGCGGGCGGCCCCTGACGACGACGAGCGTGCGTCAACGGCTGCGGCGCACAGCCGCGAAGGCAGGCGTGCGGCGACGCTTCGCTGCGCATCAGCTGCGTCACGCGCACGCGGTCGAGATGGCGCGAGAGGGCGTGCCGCTGAACGTCATCCAGCGCCAGCTTGGGCACGCCAATCTCGGGATCACGTCCGTCTACCTGGAGGGAATCGACAACGCCGAAAACATCGACACCGTTCACGGGCGGCGTGCACCAGTGCTCTCCGCCAGCGCCGGTCTACGCCTGCTGCGATAGGGACGCACCTGCCCGGCGGAACCCGCGCGCTCCCCCGACCACCCTTGGGTCGCGCGCTTCGTCCCCGCAGAGGAGCGGGGTCGCCGCTCGCACGTGGAAGGAGCAGCCGGCGCGGCGGCCTTGTGAGCCGATCACGACCGATCCTGCGGCGAGGATGGGCTCGTGCCGACGATCAGTCGCTTCCTCGGGCTCGTGATCACGATGTACTTCGATGACCACGATCCGCCGCACTTCCATGCGCTGCACGCCGATGGCGAGGCCAAGGTGCGCATCGACAGCCTCGAGCCGATCGATAGCTCGCTGAGTCGACGTCATCTGCGATTCGTCCTGGCGTGGGCGGAGCTGCACCAGGATGCGCTCGCAGAGAACTGGCGCCGCGCGCGCGCCGGTGAGACACTACAGGCGATCGAACCGCTGAAATGATCGGTCTCACCCCACATCTGACGACCGTCGCCGTTCGTGCACACGGCGTACTCGGCCTGGTCTTCGAGGATGGCTTGACCGGCGACGTCGAGGTCCTCTCTCGGATGACCGGCCCAGTCTTCGACCATGCTCGTACCCCCGAGGGGTTCTTGGCCGCCCAGCTCGACGTCGAGTCCCGAACGGTGACCTGGCCAGGCGGTGCCGATCTCGCTCCTGACGCGCTCTACGAGCGCGTCAAGACAGGGGCTTGGCCTCCCCGGCGCATCGCGGCGTAGCCCGGCGCGCTGCCCGGAACCGTCACTGCCGCAATGCGCGAGGAGCGACACTGCTGGTGGCCGCGCCCAGCGCGGGGCGACGGCCGGATCTGGCACTTATGCTCCGCCGATGGCATGATCCGGGCATGCCGCGGACCAGGGTCAGCACGACGGTCGACGAGCGCTTGCTCTCCAGCGCCCGCGAACTGCGCCAGGGCACGACGGACGCCGCCTTGCTCGACGAGGCGCTCGGCACGTTCCTCGCGCACAACCGCGCGGTCGAGATCGACGCGTCCTACAGCGCGTACGACGACGATCCGCTGGACCGCCCGGACGAGTGGGGCGACCTGGCATCGTTTCGCGTCCGCGCCGCAGAGTCGTGACAGCGCTTCCGGCCCGAGGCGAGGTCTGGTGGTGTGAACTGCCCGAGATCGGCCGGCGCCCCGTGGTCGTGCTCTCCCGCGACGCCGCGATTCCGCGCTTGCGTCGCACGCTGATCGGGCCCTGCACGACGATCGTGCGCGGCCTGGCCAGCGAGGTCGTCCTCGAGCCGGACATCGACCCGATCCCGCGACGCTCCGCGATCAACCTGGACTCGGTCGAGAGCGTGCCGGTCGGGGTGCTCGTACAGCGCATCGGGCGATTGAGTGACAGCCGCATGCGCCAGGTCTGCGCCGCGCTGGAAGTCGCCGTTGCCTGCACGCGCTGAACGCCAGGCGCGACCCCGTCGCCGAGCACCGTTTCGCTTCGCGCGACGAGCGCCACCGTGCCGAGTCGGTCACAGAGCGCTCGCGGCACGCGGTTGCGCAGCTCTGCCGCTCGTCGCAGTGGCCGCCCGTCCAGGTGCATGCAACGGAGGAGAGCAGCTCACGCGGGGAACGCGCAGATCGGCGCGGTCGACGGCACCCGCGCGCACGCCGCGCCAATGGCGACGGACCGCGTTCGGCCGGGCGCCCCGCGTGGTACCCATGACGCCATGGCCCGGCGCGCCGTCTGCTTCGACATCATGGGCACGGTCTTCGACCTCGCCGCCGCGCGCCGGCGCCTGGAAGCGATCGGTGCGCCGCCGGCGGCGCTCGAAGTCTGGTTCGGGCGCATGCTGCACGCCGCCGCAGCGCTGACGCTGGCGGGCGCGTTCGCACCCTTTCCGGAGATCGCCGCGGCGACGCTGCGGTCGGTCCTCGCGCAGCTCGGCCTCGACCCGCGGCGCGCCGGCGAGGTCGTCGCGAGCCTCGGCGAGCTCGATCCGTACCCCGACGCCGAGGAGGCGCTGCAGCGGCTGACCGACGCGGGCGTGCCCGTCGTCGCGCTGACGAACGGCACCGAGCAGAACACGCGCCGGCTGCTCGAGCGCGCGGGCCTCGCGGCGCACTTCCAGGCGATCGTGACGACCGCCGAGGTCGAGGTCTACAAGCCGCACCGCGCCGTCTACGAGCGCGCCGTGCAGCGCCTGGGCGCGGCGGCCGCCGGCGACGTGACGCTCGTCGCCGCGCACGCGTGGGACGTCGCCGGGGCCCGCAGCGCCGGGCTGGACGCGATCTGGATCAGCCGCGTCGAGCGCGTCTGGCCGCTGCCCGTGGCACCGGTCCGCGAGGCGGCCGACCTCGCCGGCGCCGTGGACCTGCTGCTCGGCGCCTAGGCACCGGGCCGCCGGTGCCTGGGCAGCCGGCCCGCTACGAGCCGGTCGTCGTCGTGGTGGTGGCAGCGGGACGCTGCGCGAGCGCGCCGACGCGCGGCCTCTTGAAGGTCGCCATGCAGGTGACGTCGTGGTCGCCCTGGGCCCAGCTCTGCTTCGTCGGGTAGACGAAGTGGAAGCCGAGGTCCCTGCTCTCGAACTCGGCCTTCGTCGCCTGGCGACGCAGCCTGGCGCGGCAGCCGCGCTGGCCCTTGCCCGTGACGAACGCGACGCCCGGGTAGGCCGTTCCCTCGAGCGCGATGACCGTGAAGACCTCGCCGTCGTGCGGCTTGGAGCAGGCGATGGCATCGAACGTCGTGACGTCGCCGATCGTCGAGGTCGCGTCGGTCACGCAGGTGCCGACCGCGAGGTCCTTGGCGCTGACCTTGCCGGCGGTCGGAACGGCGGGCGCCTGCTCCTCGTCCTCCCCGCCGGACAGGACGACGACGAGGACGACGACGATCGCGATCACCGCGACGAGCGCCCAGACGAGCTTGTTGGCGAGCAGCTTCTTCGCGCGGCGCTTGGCCTTCTTCAGTGCCTTCTTCATCGTCCGCGAGCCTATCGATCCTCGGCCCGACATACGACGCGCACGGCAAACGGCCCGCTGACGACGTCGGCCGCGCCGGCCGGCGGGCGGTTCGTCGCGCGGTCCACGCCGTCGGCGCGCCCGAAGCGCCGCTCGAACGTCGCGTCGCCGGCGATGTAGACCGCGACGGCGCCCGGTCCGCGCCCGTCGGCGCGGGTGCGCACGGCGCCGGCGCCGGCGTCCAGCTGCCAGCGCACGTCGGGGACGAGGCGATACGTCGGAAACGTCAGCGCGCCGCAGCGCAGCCCGGCGCGCACGCGCGGCTGGGCGACGAGCGCGACGAGCTCCTCGTGCGTGCGGTCGATGAAGCGCAGCTCGTCGTACAGGCGCTGGAAGCTCGACGCCTTGAGCGCGAGGAACGCCACGCCGACGACGAGCGCGCCGATCGACAGGCGCCGCCAGCGCTCGCGTGCCGCGCCCGGCTCGAGCGTCGCGAAGCCGAGCACCGCGTAGCCCGCGAGCACGCAGAGCGCCACGGCCGGAACGGTGAGGTAGCGCGGGATGAGCGACAGCTCGGCGGCGCCGATCGCGACGAACGTGACGGCCCCGGTGCCGACGAGCGCGAGCGGGACGGCCATCCGCCGACGGCCGAAGCGGCGCACGGCGAGCACGAGCCCGACGACGCCCGCCAGCGCGACCGGCGGCCGGGCCAGATCGGCGAGGAACGACGCGAACGACAGCGGGACGCTGCGCAGGCCGCGCTCGCGCTGCAGCGACGCCGCGAGGTCCTGCGTCGCGTGCAGGCTGTAGAGCGGGTCGCCGGTGACGGCGAGGTCGACGAGCGCCCACAGCAGCGGCGCCACCGCGACGAGCCCGAGCAGGCCGGCGCGCGCGCGCGGCGTGGCGCCCGGCAGGCACCACAGCCAGTACAGCCCGGCGAGCACCCAGGCCTCCGGGCGCAGCAGCCCCGCCGCCGCCAGCAGCGCGAGCGGCGCGGTGCCGCGGCGCGGGCGGCGCAGCTCGAGCACGGCGGCCCAGACGACGAGCGCGAGGAACGGGACGTCGACGAACGCCCGGACGGCGTACAGCGCGAAGGCGAAGCTCGAGCCGACGAAGACGGCGCCGGCCACGGCCGGGGCGACGCCGAAGAGCTCGCGGCCGAGCACATAGGCGCCCGCCGTCAGGGCGACGAGGCTGAGGATCGTGACGAGCACGAGCAGCCGGTCGGCGCCGTCGCCGGCGAGCGACAGCAGCGCGCCGAGCGCGAGGTAGAGCGGATGCTCGGTCGGCGCGGCGAAGGTCTCGAAGCCCGGCAGGCGGCCGTGCAGCAGGTCGCGACCCCAGACGAGATGGTGATAGGCGTCGTAGTCGGGGTAGGTCGGCAGCAGCGCCCAGCCGAGCACGGCGGCGAGCGTCAGCGCGGCGAGCGCGAGCCGCTCCCTCACGACGCGGGGACCGGCTCCGGCGCGTCGTGCGGCGCGCCGGCGGCCTGCGCCCCGGCGTCGGGCTCCGGGCCGCGCCGGGCGAGCGCCGCCCCGGCGTCGGGCTCCGGGCCGCGCCGGGCGAGCGCCGCGCCGACGGCCAGCAGCGCCCAGGCGAGCGGGTCCTCCAAAAACGCCGCGTAGAGCAGCGTGTGGACGACGAGCGCCGCGAACGCGGCGCCGATCGCGGCGCGCGGCACCGATCCGCGCACCCGGCGCAACAGCGTGGCGAACGCGGCGAGCAGCAGCGCGAGGTAGACGGCCAGCCCGCCGAGCCCCTGCTCGGCCGCGACCGTGATCGCGATCGTGTGCGAGGCCGCCGCGGCGCGCACGCTCGACGCCTTGTTCTGCTCGCGGTACTCGCGCTCGAACGCGCCCGAGCCCCAGCCGGCGAGCGGACGCTCCGACGCCAGCTCGACGCCGCCGCGCACGAGCGACCAGCGGCCGCTGGAGACCGCGTCGGCGGAGCCCTCGACGCCGACCGCGCTCGGCGCCACGAGCACGACGAGCGCCCCGACCGCCGCGAGGACGGCGACGACCGAGACGGCGCGCAGCACGCCCCAGCGCAGCGCGCCGAGCACGGCGAGCCCGGCCAGCAGGCCCGCGAACGACGACTGCGACAGCGTCAGCAGCAGCCCCGCCCACAGCAGCGCGAGCGCCGCCGCGCAGCCGGCCGCGAGCGCGCGGCGCGGGGTCCACAGCAGCACGGCGACGAGCCCGAGCATGACCGTGGCGAGAAAGCGCCCGTAGATGTTCGGGTCGAAGAACAGCGAGTTGACCCGGAAGTACGTCTCGATCTGATTGGAGCTGATCACCTTCGGGTTGAACAGCAGCTCGCGCCGCGCGAACTCGACGAAGCCGATCGCGACGAGCACCGCGGCGAGCGCGAGCAGGACGACGAGGCAGCTGCCGGCGAGCTTCGCGGTCCACCTGATCCGCACGAGCAGCGCGAAGAGCAGCGCGAACGGGACGTAGAAGAAGATCGTCTGCGCGAGCGCCGCGTCGAAGTCGCTGGAGTACGCGGCCTGCGCGGCGTACAGCACGACGGCGCCGGCCAGCAGCCACTCGAGCGGGCCGCGCGCGCGGCCGGGCTCGTCGGGGTCGGGGTCGTCGAGGCCGCGCTCGCGGCCGGCCTCGTCGGGGTCGGGGTCGTCGAGGCCGCGCGGCGCGCGCAGCCGCGGCAGCGCGTAGGCGAGCGCCCCGGCGGCGATGACGAGGTACAGCGGCACGAGCAGGTTGGCGGTGTCGCCGCCGGACTCGATCGGGACGCGAAACGGCAGCGCCGCCGCCGCGGCGAGGGCCAGCAGCTCCGGGCGGCGGTGGATCGCCAGCGCGGCCGCCGCAAGCACGACGAGCCCCGCGCCGGCCGCGGCGAGCGCCAGCAGCGGGCGCTCGCGCAGCGGCTCGAGCTGCGGCGTCGACCAGATGTTCGCGACGAGCAGCACCGGCGTGAGGACGAGCGCGGCGAGCATCGCGCCGGCGCGGGTGCGCGGCGAGCGGGCCAGCAGCACGGCGGCGGCGAGCAGCGCCGCGACGATGACGCCCACCGTCTGGGCGACGTCGCCGAGGGTTGTCAGCGCCGCGATCATCGCGTGCGCAGCAGCGTCCACATGCGGTCCATGAGCTCGCCGAACGCGGCGTCGGCGCGCAGCCGCGAGGAGAACGCGGGCAGCCCGGTACGCAGCACGAGGCCCGTGCCGAAGCGCGCGGCGACGATCACCTGGCGGGCGCCGTCCTGCGTTGCCGCGGCCGCGACGACGGCCGGCGCGCCGCCCGTGACGTCGAGCGTCTGCTCGAAGGCCTCGATCGCGCCGAACTCCCCGGTCGTGCCCGCGAAGAGGTCGATCTTGTCGACGACGTTGACGAGCGCGACGGGCTCGCGCGCGATCGGCGCCAGGCGCGCGCCGAACAGGTCGCGCGTCGTCGGCAGCGTCGGCTCGATGGCCCGCAGCCGGGGCGTCTGCCTGACGCCGCGCCGCAGCGACTGCGTGCCGACCGTCAGCAGCCGCCCGCCGGCGCGCACGTAGGTGCGCAGCGCGCGGGCGACGCCCGCGTCCAGCCAGCGCGCGTCGCCGGCGACGATGACGCCGCGGTGGCCGTCGAGCTTCGGGCCCTCCCCGCGGGCCAGCGCGGCGTCGGTCGTGATGTCGTAGCGGCGGCGCTTGCGATCCAGCGCCGCGAGCAGCAGCGCCTCGTGGCGGCGGACCTGGGCGGGGATGCCGTCCTTGACGAAGGGGCGGCCCAGGCGCACCGGCAGGCCGTCCGCCAGCAGGTTCGGGCGCCCGTCGCCGTCGTCGTCGACGGGGTTGAGCCCCTGCCAGGTCGTCAGCGGCAGGATGACGAGCACGTCGCGCTCCTGCTGGGACTGCACGGCGAGCGGCGCCGCGGTGCTGCGCCGCCGCGTGCGCACCTCGAACAGGTACAGGCCCGACGTGCCGCCCGGCGCGGCGAAGCGCACGCGCCGCGAGCGGCTGCCGCGGCCGCGCTTGCGGATCGAGCGGTCGCCGACCCGGCGCAGCGTCCAGGTGAAGCTCGCGCCCGCCGACTCGACGGCGACGATCGCGTCCTCGCCGGCGCGCACGGGCGCCGTCGCGGCCTGGGCGCGCAGGTAGCGGACCGTGATCCCGCCGCGACCGGGCAGCTCGCGGCCGTAGTCGAGCTGCAGCGGAAGGTCGACCGAGGTGCCGACGTTGCCCGCCAGGTCGCGCGCGCGGACGACGACGAGGTACGTCCCGGCCGCGACGCGGCGACCGGCGGCCGTGGCGTTCCAGCGCCAGCTCGTGGCGTCGTCGGCGAGCTTGACCGGCGCGTCGAACACGGGCCGCGCCGGCCTGACGTCGGTGCGCAGCACGACGATCTCCTTGCGCGCGCCGCGCCGCGTCGGCGCCGTGAAGCGCACGACGGCGGGCCTGCCGTCGGCGCGCGGCAGCAGCTCGGGGCCCGGCGCGCGGACGGGCCCGATCGAGGTCACGCGGATGCTCGGCGGCCTCGTGTCCTTCTCGATGTTGCGCGGGATGAGGATCGAGCGACCCTGCCGGCGCAGGCTCAGGCGCACGCGGTAGATCCCGTCGGGGACCATCCGGCCGCGCTCGTCGGTGCCGTCCCAGACGAGGCTCAGCCGGCCGCCGGCGACGAGCCTGCGGTTGTCGGCGAGCGTGCGGATCTCGTCGCCGCCGCGATCGACGATCGTCGCCGTCACGTCGTCGGAGCGCTTGAGGCGAAACGACATCCGCGCGCGCTCCTTGCGGCCGTCCCGGTTGGGCGAGAAGACCGGCGTCGCTGAGAGGTCCTGCACGCGCGGCGGTGTGCTCTTGAGCTCCTGGGCGACGAAGAACGCCGCGAACGTCGCGCCGATCAGCACCGCGAAGCCGATCCGGGCGATCGCGGTCATGCGCGGGCGGCGGCGGCCGCGGCGGACGCCGTGAGGCGCACGACCTCGCAGTTGCCGACCGTCGCGCCCGGTGCCCGCCGCACGCCGTCGACGGCGCGGATCGAGCCGCCGTGCGTCACGACGAGCGCCGGCAGCGGTCCCGCCGCGATGTCGGCGAGCGCGGCGCCGACGCGGCGCGCCTGCTCGGCGACCGACTCGCCGCCGGGGATGCGAAACGACGGGTCGACGGCGCGCCAGCGCGCGTAGGCGCCGCGCTGGGCGGCGACGATGTCGGCGATCGCCAGCCCGGTCCAGTCGCCGGCGTCGACCTCCATGAGGCGCTCGTCGACGATCGCCTCGAGCCCGAGCTGCGCGCCGACGATCCGCGCGGTCTCGTGCGCGCGCCGCAGCGGGCTGCAGTACAGCGCCCGCAGCCCCTCGCCGCGCAGCCGGCGGGCGAGCGCGCGCGACTGCTCGCGGCCGCGCTCGTTCAGGCGCGTGTCGGTCCGGCCCTGGAAGCGGTCGCCCGCGTTGTCGTCGGTCTCCCCGTGGCGCACGAGCAGGACCTCATTCGACCCGGCCATGCGGACTCCCCTCCGTCCGCTAGTCCCGCGGGCGCTGCACGCCGGACCGCTACTCGATCTTGTCCGAGCCGACGGTCACGACGACGTCGGCGTCGGCGGCCGTCGTCGTGTTGGCATCGGCGGGCTGCACCGAGCTCTTGGCGACCTCGATGATGTCCGCCACCTCGAGCGCCGCCTGCTCGTGACCCTCGGTGTAGGAGATGACCGTCGACGCCACGCTCTGGTCGGCGTTCGTCGCGACGCTCTTGATCGTGAAGTCGCCCTGCTCGATCTTGTCGCCGACGTTGCGGGCCAGCCCGGTCTGCGTCGTCCCGTTGAGCACGGCGACGTTCGTCGCGCGGCGATCGGCGGTCGACAGCGAGTCCGAGCCCGATGCCGTGCTGCCGGGATCGTCGCTCGCGCTCGGCGTCTCGGAGGCCGGTGCGCTGCCGAAGTCGTTGGGCGGCGGCGGAGCCGGGTCGCCTCCGCCGAGGGCGACCACGAGCACGATCGCGACGAGGACGGCGGCCACGGCGCCGCCGACGATCAGCCCGACGCGGCCGCGCGAGAAACCGGCCGCGTCGTCGTCGTCGTCGTAGCGGGCCTGCGAGCGCAGCGGCGGGGGCGAGTACGCCGGCGGGCGCGCCGCCGCCGACTCGGCGGTCGCCTGGCCGCCCCCCAGCCCGGTGGGCGCCGGCGACGGGGAGACCGAGCGCGACGCTGCCGCGACGCGGGCGGCGGCGGCCGCCGTCGCCGCCTGCGGCGCGGGCGGCGGCACGGCGGGCGCGCCGGGCGCCGCCGGCAGCGTTCCGGGCGCGGGCGCGCCGGCGGACGGCGCGGGCGCCGGGGCGGCGGGCGCGGCGGCCGGCGGAGACGAGCCGGCGCCGGCGGGCGCGGCGCCCGGCGGGGAGGAGCCGGCGGCGGAGGGCGCGGCGCCCGCGGACGCGGGCGCGGCCGGCTTGGCGGGCCGGTCGAGCTGCCCCGGCGGGCCGGCGGCGCCGGGCGCCTGCGCGCCGATGCTCGCGTAGAGCGCCGCCGCGGCCGCCGCGCTGCGGGCCTCGACGGACTGCTGGCCGGCGGCCGACGCGGGCGCCAGCGGCTGGGCCACCACGCGCTTCTGCGCGTCCTGCTGGACGCGCTGCTCGAGCTCGGCGGCGCGCTCCGGGGCGCGTCCGGCCCACTCGCGCAGCCGCTTGACCTCGCGCGCCTGCGAGAAGTACAGCAGCCCCAGGACCGCGAGGCCGATCACCGATGCGTACCCCGCGTAGGAGCCGACCTGCTCGACGATGCTGGCCACCGCGGCAGCCGCGATCAGCACGCTCACAGTTGCGCGCCGTCGTTCGTCGACAGTCGGTCGGCAGAGATCACGGCAGCCTCCTGCTCAGGTTCGCTGATCCTAGTCGGCGCGGCCTCGGCCATCGCCGACAGCTCGGAGACCTTCGCCGCCAGCCCGGCGGCGTCGCCCTCCAGCACGAGCAGCCCGATCTGGTCGAACATCTCGTCGACGTCCTGCGGCGAGCGCGGCGAGCGCTCGGCGCGCAGGATCTTCTCGGCGGGCGTCGGCTGCGGGCGCTCGTAGGGGTTGAAGAGCTCCTCGTGGAGCTTCTCGCCCGGTCGCCGGCCGACGATCTCGATCGCGATGTCGCGCTCGAGGACGAGGCCCGACAGCTCGATCATCGTCCGCGCGAGGTCCAGGATGCGCACCGGCTCGCCCATCTCCAGGACGTAGATCTCGCCCCCGGTCGCGCCCTTGGCCAGGCCGCCCGCGCGGATGATGAGCTGGACCGCCTCGGGGATCGTCATGAAGTAGCGCGTCATGCGCTCGTCGGTGACGGTCAGCGGACCGCCGAGCGCGATCTGGCGGCGGAAGATCGGCACGACCGAGCCCGACGATCCGAGCACGTTGCCGAAGCGCACGGCGCGGTAGCGCGTGCCGGCGAAGCGGGCCTGCTCGGCCTCGAGCGCGAACTCGGCCAGCGCCTTGGAGGCGCCCATGACGGTCGCCGGGGCGACGGCCTTGTCCGTCGAGACGAGCACGAAGGTCTTGACCTTCATCTGGCCGGCGATGCGCGCCATCAGGCGGGTCGCGATCGCGTTGTTGCGGACCGCCTCGACGGGGTTCTGCTCCATGAGGCCGACGTGCTTGTAGGCCGCGGCGTGGAAGACGACCGTCGGGCGGTACGCGCTGAACACCTCGCGCATCCGCTCCTCCTCCTTGCAGTCGGCCAGGACGGCGCTCAGCGAGGAGGGGTGCACGTGGCGGTCGTGCTCGAGCTCGCGCTGGATCGTGAAGAGGTTGTCCTCGGCGTGGTCGAGCAGGATCAGGCGCCGCGGCGCGACGCGCGCGATCTGGCGCGACAGCTCCTTGCCGATCGAGCCGCCGGCGCCGGTGACGAGCACGACCTCCGCGCTGAGGTAGGCGCCGACGCGGTCGAGCTCCATGCGCACCGGCTCGCGGCCGAGGATGTCCTCGACCTGCACCTCGCGCACCTGGCGCACCGCGGTCGTGCCGGCCTGCAGCAGCTCGAAGACGGTCGGCAGCGTGCGCACGGGGATGCCGCGCTCGCGGCAGCAGCGCACGACGTTGGCGCGCAGCACGCCGGGCGCCGAGGGGATCGCGATCGTGACCTCGTCGGGCTCGACCTCGTCGAGGATCCGCGAGAGCTCCTGCGTCGTGCCGAGCACCCTGACGCCGTCGACGCGCAGGCGGCGCTTGAGCGGGTCGTCGTCGACGAAGCCGACCGGCTTGAGGCCGAGCTCGGGGTTGCGCAGGATCTCGCGCAGGACGAGCCGCCCGCCGTCGCCGGCGCCGACGATGAGCAGGCCGCGCGCGTCCTTGCGCGCGCGAAAGCCGCTCAGCGGGCGCTCGTAGATGCTGCGCGCGACGAAGCGCGCGCCGCCGACGAAGGCGAGCATGAGCAGCAGGTGCAGCGCCAGGACGCCCGACGGCATCGTGACGGTCGTCTCGCCGACGCGCGTGGTCTGCGTCACCGGCTTGACGACGGCGATGTAGAGCATGAGCAGCAGCGCGGCGGCGACGACGGCCTGCACGATCGAGCTGTAGTCGCGCTGCGTGACGTAGCGCCACCACTTCGCGTACAGGCCGAAGGCCGCGAAGACGACGAGCGAGCCCGCGACGACCGGGACGAAGGTCGCGTCGAAGAGCTGCTGGTAGCGCGCCGGGACGCCGACGGCGCTGTCGAAGCGCAGCCGGTAGGCCAGCCAGTACGCGAGCGCGACCAAGACCCCGTCGACCGCGAGCTGAGGCAGCGAATGGCGGTGAAGAGGTGGGGCCGCCGAGCGAATCCGTCGGCGCATCGCGACGGATTGTAGGGCGCGGGAGGCAGCGAGCGCTGCCGGATCGGGCTCCGCCGCGCCGCGCGGCGCCGCCGCCACCGCGCGATCAGCCCTCCCGCGCCGGGCGCGACAGCAGATCGGCGAGCACCGCCGGATCGCGCCGCACGCGCTCGCCGGCGCGCTCGAGCGCCGTGCGCTTGGTCAGCACGACGTCCTCGGCGCGTTGCAGCAGCCGCAGGCGGCCCTCCGCGATGAGGCGCTCGTCGACGGCGCCGAGGCGGCCCTGGAACGTCGTCCAGACCGGGGTGCCGAGCGCGACCGCCTCGCGGTTCATCGTCCCGCCGGCGGAGACGACGAGGTCGGCGTAGGCGATGAGCGACTGCGCGTCGATCGCCCGCTCGGGCACGACGAAGCCGCTGCCGCGCAGCTCCTCGCGCTGCTGCGGCGTGCGCGGCAGGACGACCGTCTGCGTGCCCTGCAAGCGCGCGAGCACGCCGCCGAGCACGTCGTTCTCGAAGCGGTGATACAGCGAGACGGCCGGCGGCGTGCGGACGACGGCGATCGGCCGCGCGGCGTCGAGCCCGAGCTCGTGCAGGACGCCCGCATCGGGCTCGAAGTCGGCGAGGTAGTACTCCTCCTTCAGCCCCGGGTAGGCGGCGATCTTGCCGCTTGCCCCGTAGCGCGACAGGCGCTCGGCGGGGATCGCCTGGGGCACGACGACGGTCTGGGCGAGGCGGCAGTTGACGGTGTGCTGGACGCTCGCCCACTCGTAGTCGAACATCGTCGAGCAGGGGATCCGCAGCAGGCGCGCCGCGACGGTGACGTCGTTGGACCCGTGGCCCAGCGCGAGGTCCAAGCGCCGCCCGCGCGCCCAGCGCGCCAGCGCCGCCGAGCGCGACACGAGCCCGACGCCCTTCGCCGCCAGCCGCCCGCCGCGGTGCCGGCCGACCTCGTCGTGCGCGATCCCGAAGCGCTCGAGCAGGCCGAGCGTCTGCGCGAAGTCGCGGGCGGTGATCCAGACGTCGTGGCCGCGCGCGCGCAGCACCTCGACGATCGGCCGCAGGACGAGCACGTGCGGGCTGTTCGTGAGGTCCACCCAGACGCGCATCGAGGCGCCGAGGCTATCCGCTGAGGGCCGACTTGACGCGCGCCGCGCTGGAGCACGAGGATCTGGGCGGTCATGCCGGGCCCGACCGGGAGACCGCGACCGTGAGCTACCTCGCCGCCCTGCGGCTGCACTTCTGCGGGCGCTTCCAGGCCGCCCCGTCGACGGTCGACAACGACCCCGCCCACTACGACAACGCGACGTTTCGCCCGGCGTTCCAGCAGCCCTCGGCCGCCGGCCGGCCCAACGGCTGGTGGAACCCGCGCGGCAACGCGGACTGGCGCCTGCTCGGCTGCGCCGTCACCGCCGCGCGGCACGGCGACGGCCGGCCGGCCGCCGCCGACGACCCCGTGCTCGCGATGCTCGTCGCCGACTCCGACCGCCGCGCGCCGGCGAAGCTCGTCGACCTCGATCCCGAGCAGCAGCTCGTCTCGCGGATCTGGGGGCTGGAGGTGCGCATCTGCGACGCGGCCGGCGTCGCGCTCGTGCGCGGGCGCTTCGCGCCCGCGCCGTTCGTCGACATCTGGGATCGCGGCCAGGGCGCGGGGGCCGTCGGCGACATCGGGGCCGGCGCCGCCTACCAGTCGGTGCTGACCGACCTCGAGTGGGGCGACGTCGGCGCGTCGGCGCTGCTGAGCGAGCTGCGGACGGCCGCCGGCGGCGGCCTGCTGTCGATGCGCTTCAACGTCGACGGCTGCAGCATGGACGCCGCCTCGGCGCGGTTCACGCAGGGCCGGATCGCCGGCACGATCGGCGTCGCGCACGCGGCCGAGCCCCGCCACTTCGTGCTCGGCCGCCAGTTCATGGCCCGTCCCGCCGCCGGCGGGAGCTTCTTCGCCCCGCGCGGCGCGATCAACTTCTGCAGCGCCGTCGTCGACGAGCCGCGCGGCACGGTGCTCGTCGACCTCGGCAACGCGCTGCAGACGCGCGGGCCGGGCGGGCCGCCGCTGAACCGCGGAGCGCTGACGCTCGAGCTCCTCGCGGCGGGCGCGACCCGCGCCACGCCGCTGGGCACGATCGACTACCGCGCCGAGGGCTGGTACGAGCGCACCGCCGGCGTCGCCGAGGTGCCGCTCGACGCCGAGCAGCTCGCCGCGATCGCGCCGGCGACCGGCGCGCGGCTCGTGCTCAGCCTGACGAACGTCACCGAGACGACCCGCGAGGCGCCGGACGGGCGCTACGTCCGCGCCGACGACTTCGTGCATCGCCTCGACCCGGGCGACAGCGTCGCCGTGCGCGTCTTCGCGACGCGCTACGGCGCGCCGCTGACCGACGGGCGCGGTGCGGTTCGAGCTCGACGCCAGCGGGCTGCAGAGCCGGGGCGACCCGAGCGCCGACGAGCCGGGCAGCGCGATCTCGTTCGCCTCCGAGCTGCCGACCGGCGCCGACGGGCTCGCCACGCTGACGATCACGGCGGCCGATCCCGGCAACCCGCGCGGGCCCGTCGACGGCCAGCTCTACGGCGTGCGGCCCGCGCTCGCCGGCCAGCCCGCGGACTACCCCGTGGACCCGTGGAACTTCGTCAGCGTCCTCATCTCCGACGCGTTCGCCGCCGACGATCCGGTCACCTGGTGGGGCAGCCTGCAGCCGGTCTTCCAGCAGTACGCGAACCTCTATCCGGTCATGGACGTGTTCCTCGACATGGCCGACTACGAGTCCGTCTGCGAGAACGCCGAGCTGCTGCGGCTCGCCTTGGGCCTCGACGAGGCCAACCCCGACGCGATGCCGGTGACGCGCGACCTCTCGCGCGCCAAGCGCGAGGCGATCCTGCGCTGGCTCGACGCGCCGGGGCCGGACGGCAAGCCGCTGCTCGGAACGCCCCCGGCGCAAGGCGCGGGCGCGGGCGCGGGGCTCGACGAGCTCGCCCCGGCGCCGCCGCGCCCGCTCGTCGACGCCGGCCTGGCGCAGGGCGGCGGCAAGGCCGCCGCCGCCGCGCGGCGTCGCGCGATCCCCGGCCGGGCGCGAGCGTGATCACGCTCAGGACGGAGCTCGCGCAGGGCCTCGAGGACCCGCGGGCACTGCGCGGCGCGCTGCAGACCGCGATCGAGCTCGAGCAGCGACGATCCCGACGTACCTGATCGCCGCCGTCTCGGCGAGCACCGGCACGGGGCGCGTGAGGACGATCGCCAGGGCCCCGTCGCGCCGGACGAACGCGTCGACGCCGGCCGCCGCCGCGGGACGCACCGCGCGCCGCAGCGGCGCGCCGCCGCGGTGCCCGATCGCCCAGCCGAGCAGCGCCGCGGCCTCGGCGCCCGCCAGCGACGGCAGCGCGCCTGCCAGCGGCCCGAAGAGCGCGCCGTCGAGGAGCATGAGCGCGCTCGCGGGAACCGGCAGCACGACGTCGCCGGCCAGCAGCGCGAAGCTCGCCAATGCGGCGCCGAGCCCGGCGCGCCCGAGCCCGGCTGACGCGTCGCTCAGCAGCGAGACGTCGAGCGCGCCGGCGAGGCCGAACAGCCCGAGGCCCAGCACGGCGAGCGCGACCCCGGCGAGGGCGTAGGCGCGCACGGCGGCGCGGTCAGCAGCTCGGCGCGGAGAGCGCCGGGCGCGGGTCGCAGGAGACCGAGCCGGGCTCGACGCGGGGAGCGGCGGCGGGCTCGGCGTCCGCGCAGCCGCCGAGGACGCTGCGGGCGACGAGCGGAGTGCTGCCGTCAGGCCGGCGCGACGCGCCGGACCCTCACACCAGATCGGGCCGCGGAGTGGGAGCGACTCTCCGCCGCCGCGCTCGCGCTAGCCTCAACGCGCGTGTTCGTCCTCGCCTCACTGACGGACCCGATCGTCCAGTTCGCGACGAACGTCGTCGCCGACCTGGGCCTTCCGGGCGTCTTCATCCTCATGCTGCTCGAGAGCGCGTGCATCCCGATCCCCAGCGAGGCGACGATGCTGTTCGCCGGCTTCAACGTCAGCCAGGGCGAGTACAGCCTCGTCCTCGTGACGCTCGTGGGCTCCGTCGCCAACCTCGTGGGCTCGTGGGTCGCCTACGGCGTCGGCTACTACGGGCGCGTGGATCTCATCGAGAAGCACGGCCACAGGCTGTTCATCAAGCAGCACCATCTCGCCGCCGCGGACCGCTGGTTCGAGCGCCACGGCGACGCGACCGTCTTCTTCACGCGCATGCTGCCGATCGTGCGCACGTTCATCTCGCTGCCCGCCGGCGTCGCGCGGATGCCGTTCGTCCGCTTCTCGGTGCTGACGTTCCTGGGCTGCCTGCCGTGGGTCTTCATGCTGACGTTCATCGGCCAGCAGGTCGGCGAGAACTGGGAGTCGTGGAAGGACTCGCTGCACTACGTCGACTACGCCGTCGCGGTCTGCATCCTCGGCACGATCGCGTACCTGATCGTCCGCGGCCGGCGTGGCGGCGGCGAAGACGCGCCCGTCGGCGCGGCCGAGCCGGCCGCCGATGCCCGCAGCCGCTGACGGCCCGCGGCTGCGCACGCGCGACGCGATCGCCCTCGGGCTGCTGCACGGGCCGGCCGAGCTGCTGCCGATCTCGTCCTCGGGCCACACGGCGCTCGTGCCCTGGCTGTGCGGCTGGCCGTACGGCGAGCTCGACGCCGAGCTGCGCAAGGCCTTCGAGGTCGCGCTGCACGCGGGGACGGCGGCGGCGCTGCTCATCGGCATGCGCGACGAGGTCGGCGCGGCGGCGCGCGGCCTCGACCGCCGTCGGGCGCAGCTCGCCGTGCTCAGCCTGCTGCCGCCGGCCGCCGCCGGCCTGCTGCTCGAGCGCCCGATCGAGCGGCGGCTCGGGACCCCGGCGACGATCGCCGCGGGGCTCGTCGCGGGCTCGCTGGCGATGGCGGCCGCGGACGCGGCGCGTCCGGGCAAGCGGCGCCGCGAGGACGCGGGCGCCGCCGACGCGCTGTGGCTCGGCGTCGCCCAGGCGTGCGCGCTCGCGCCGGGGGTCTCGCGCAACGGCGCGACGCTGGCGGCGGCGCGCGCGCGCGGCTTCGGGCGCGCGGACGCCGGCGTGCTCTCGCGCCACGCCGCGCTGCCGGTCATCGTCGGTGCCGCCGTCCTGAAGGGCACGCGGCTGGCGCGGCGCGGCCTGCCGCAGGGCGCGCCGGCGGCGTTCGGCGCCGGCGTCGCGGCGTCGTTTCTCTCGACGCTGGCCGGCCTGCGCGTCATCGGCCGGGTCGAGCGCGACCGGTCGCTGATCGCGTACGCGCTGTACCGGATCGGGCTCGCGGCGCTCGTCGCGCTGCGCCTGGGTCGTCGCCGGGCGCTGCGCTAGGTTCGGACCGGATGTCCGAGGACGCCTACGCAGCCGCCGGTGTGTCGATCGCCTCCAGCGACGCCGGCGTGCGGGCGCTCGTCGACGTGCTGCGCACGATCGACCCCGGCCGGCCCAGCCGCTCGCTGCTGGGCTCGGGGCACTACGCCAGCGTGCTGCGCGTCAGCGACGACCTCGCGATCGCCCTGTCGACCGACGGCGTGGGCTCCAAGCTCGTCGTCGCCGAGCAGACCGGGCGGCTGGACACCGTCGGGATCGACTGCATCGCGATGAACGTCAACGACCTCGTCTGCGTCGGCGCCGAGCCGCTGGCGATGCTCGACTACCTCGCCGTCGAGCGGCCCGACCCGGCCGCGCTCACGCAGATCGCCCGGGGCCTGAAGGCGGGCGCCGAGGAGGCGGGCATCGAGATCCCGGGCGGCGAGCTCGCGGTGCTGCCCGAGCTCATCCGCGGCCACCCGAGCCCGCACGGCTTCGACCTCTGCGGGGCCGCGTTCGGGACCGTCGCGCCCGACGCGATCATCACCGGCGCGGCGATCGAGCCCGGTGACGTGCTCATCGGCCTGCCGTCCAGCGGCCTGCACTCCAACGGCTACACGCTCGCCCGCCGGGCCCTGTTGGAGCAGGGCGCGCTCGCGCTCGACGACACGCCGGCCGAGCTCGGCGGCGCATCCGTCGCCGACGCGCTGCTGCGGCCCACCGTCATCTACGTGCGCGCGATCCTCGAGCTGCTCGCCTCGCCCGTCGCCGTGCGCGGCCTGGCGCACATCACCGGCGGCGGCCTGGCGAACCTCCTGCGCCTCAACGACGGCGTCGGCTTCGCGCTCGACGCGCCGCTGCCCGTGCCGCCGATCTTCGGGCTCATCGCGCGCTGCGGCGAGGTCGGCGAGGACGAGATGTGGGAGGTCTTCAACATGGGCTGCGGCTTCGTGGCCGTGGTCTCGGCCGCCGATGCCGAGCAGGCGCTCGCGCTGCTGGCCCGGCGCCACCCGGGGACCGCGCCGATCGGCGCGGTCAGCGCGCGTGCCGGCCGGGTCGAGCGCCCGCGCTGACGTCACAGAAACACCGCCGTAACAATGCGCCCTTGCCGCCGCCGGTCGCGGCAGCCTTTACCGTGGATTCCTATGCGCTTGCGCCGCGGAGCTGGCGGCCGAGCCCGATATCTGAATACCTATGGATCACCGTCTTGGATGTCGGTTTCCGGTGTCTTGAGACGTGTCCTTCCCGACGGGACCGAGTGCGACCGACGCGCGCGCGGGACCATCGCTCCTCAAGCGAAAGTCCCACATGCCCACGAAGCGCGGCCGCGTGGCCGACGAGTCCTGCCCGGAGCCGCCCGCGGCGGCGTGCACGGCGCCCGCCAGCGCCTACACCGCGATCGTCGCGCGGTTCGCACCGGGATTCGAGCCGTCGCTCGTCGAGCGGCGCATGCTGGCGATGTACGGCCCGCTCGACACGATCGAGCCGGTCTTCTTCGCGCGCGCGGTGAAGCTCGCCGCCGAGCGGCTGCCGCCGCCGCCGTGAGGCCCTGCGCCGGCCGCGGCCGGGCGCCGGACGTGCGCTACGGCTCGTCGGTCGAGCCGCGGCGCCCCAGCCTGCGCGTCAGCCGCCCGGTCGCCGGGTTCCAGAGGCAGACGTCCTGATCCTCGCCCGCGCTGGCCAGCCAGGCTCCGTCGGGCGAGAAGGCGAGCGCCCAGACGGAGTCGGTGTGCGCCGCGAGGATCGCGATCTGCACCCCGCTGCCGGCGTCCCACAGCCGCACGGTCTTGTCCTCGCCGGCGCTTGCGAGGGTGTGCCGGTCCGCCGAGAAGGCGACCGCCGAGACCCAGTCGGCGTGCGCCTCGAGCAGCGCGGCCTGCTCCCCGCTCGCGACGTCCCACAACCGGACGGTTCCGTCGTCGCCGGCGCTCGCCAACCGCCGGCTGTCGGGCGCGAACGCGACGGCGCGCACCCAGCTCGTATGGCCCTCGAGCACCGCGCGGCGCTCCCCGCCGACCGGATCCCACAGCCGCACCGTGCCGTCGCCCCCGCCGCTGGCCAGCAGCGAGCCGTCGGGCGCGAACGCGACCGCGCGGACACGGCCCGCGTGGCCCTCGATGAGCGCTGTCTGGCGCCGCGCCGCGGCGTCCCACAGGCGGACCTTGCCATCGCCCCCGGCGCTGGCCAGCGTGCAGCCGTCGGGCGAGAACGCGACCGCGCGAACGCGCCCCGCGTGGCCCTCCAGCAGCCCGACCTGGCGCCCGGCGCGCGGGTCCCACAGCCGCACCATGGCGTCGTCGCCCCCGCTGGCGAGCACCCCGCCGTCGGGGGAGAAGGCGACGGTCCGGACGCGGCCGGCATGGCCTTCGAGCAGCCCGGTCTGGACACCGGCCGCGGGATCCCACAGCCGGACGGTGCCGTCGTTGCCGGCGCTGGCGAGCACCGTGCCGTCCGGCGAGAAGACGAGCGCGCGGACGACGCTCGTGTGGCCGTCCGCGATCCGGGGCGCCGGCGCCGGCGCGCCCGGACGCGCGCCGAGCATCGCCTCGAGGTCGGCCACGCGTCGCTCGAGGGCGGTGACGCGATCGGCGAACGTCCTGGCCGGCGGCGTGCTCATGGCCCGCAACGATATGCGGCCGCGGCGGCGCTCGTCACGCGCCCGCTCGCGGCAAGGAGGATGCGCGCGCCGTGGCCGCGAAGAGGGCCTGACGTGCACGAGCCGCACACGACTGCACAATAGGACGATGGCATCGCCCGTCGGCACGCTGCTGTCCAAGCGCTACCGCCTCGACGCACAGGTCGGGACCGGCGGCATGTCGACCGTCTACCGGGCCTTCGACACGGTGCTCGAGCGCCAGGTCGCGATCAAGCTCATGCACCGCGAGATCGCGGGCGACTCCGACCAGCTCGAGCGCTTCCGCCGCGAGGCGCGGGCGGTCGCCCAGCTCAACCATCCGCACGTCGTCGGGGTCATCGACGCCGGCGAGGAGGGCGACCCCGACCGCCCGACGCCGTACATCGTCTTCGAGTACGTCGAGGGGGAGACGCTCAAGCAGCGCATCCGGCGCAACGGCCGCCTGCCGGTCGCCGAGTCGGTCGCCTACGCGATCGAGGTCGCGCGGGCGCTCGGCGCCGCCCACGACCGCCAGATCGTGCACCGCGACGTCAAGCCCCAGAACGTGCTCGTCGACACCGAGGGCGCGGCCAAGGTCACGGACTTCGGCATCGCCCGCACGCTGCACCAGGAGGGCCTGACCGCCGACGGGCGCGTGCTCGGAACGACCGACTACGTCTCGCCCGAGCAGGCGCTCGGCCACGCCGTGTCGGGCCAGTCCGACCTCTACTCGCTGGGGATCGTGCTCTTCGAGATGCTCACGGGCGACGTCCCGTTCAAGGGCGAGAACCAGGTGGCGGTCGCGATGAAGCACGTCCGCGAGCAGATCCCCGACGTCCAGCTCCGCCGCCCGGAGGTCTCGGCCGCGCTCGCCGCGATCGTCGACCGTGCGACGGCCAAGGAGCTCGACCGCCGCTACGAGGACGCGCGCGCGATGATCGCCGACCTCGAGGAGGCCCTCGCGATCGAGACGGCGCGCAGCGGCCAGATCACCGGCGAGGCGACGACGGTCCTGCGCAGCCTGCCCGACACGACGCGCAGGCGCGTGCCGCTGCGCGCCCGCAGCGGCACGCGGGCGCTGCTCGGGCTGCTGCTCGTGGCGGTCCTCGGGGCCGGCGGGCTGGCCTACCTCGCCGCCCAGCGCACCGAGCGCGGCACGGGCGAGCGCGAGAACGTGGCCCCGGCGGCAGCGCAGCTCACGCCCGTGGCGCTCGGCCAGCGCGCGGCCAGCGACTACGACCCGCTCGGCGACAACAAGGAGGAGCATCCCCAGGACGCCGCCGCCGTCGTCGACGGCGACCCGCAGTCGAGCTGGTCGACCGAGCGCTACCGCGGCGGGCTGGCGGTCCAGAAGGAGGGCGTCGGCATCTTCGTCGACGCCCAGCCCGGCGTCGCCGCGCGCCAGATCGAGATCCAGACCCCGACGCCGGGCTTCTTGGCGGAGATCTACGTCGCGGGCGACCCGCTGCCGCCGACGCTGCCCGATCCGGGCTGGACGAAGCTCGCCGGGCCGACCGAGATCGGCGCCGACGAGCGGATCGACCTCGACACCGCCGGCAACCGCTTCCGGCGCTACCTCGTGTGGATCACGAAGCTGCCCGCGGGCAAGGAGACGATCGAGATCTCCGAGATCCTGCTGTTCAAGTGATGGCGGCTCAGCAGCGGTAGGCGCGCTCGCCGGCGTGGCGCTCGATCGCCAGCTCGCACAGCCGCGTGACGAGCTGCTCGTAGGGCAGGCCGCTGGCATCCCAGAGCTTCGCGTAGACGCTCGTGGGCGTGAAGCCGGGCATCGTGTTGAGCTCGTTGAGGAGCACCCGCTCGCCCTCGACGAAGAAGTCCGCGCGGGCCAGCCCCGAGCAGCCCAGGCGCCCGAATGCCTCGACGGCGAGCGCGCGCAGCGCGCTGCGCGCCGAGTCGGAGATGCGCGCCGGGACGCGCAGCCGCATCCCGCCGGGCTCGTACTTGGCGGCGAAGTCGTACCACTCCGCGGCGAGGACGATCTCGCCCGGCCGCGAGGCCGCCGGCGCGTCGGTCGGCCCGAGCAGCGAGCACTCGACCTCGATCCCGTGCGACATCGCCTCGACGATGACGCGCGGATCGTGGGCGAACGCCGCGTCGAGCGCGCCGCCGAGCAGCTCCGGTGCGGCGACCTTGGCGATGCCCACCGACGAGCCCAGGCGCGCCGGCTTGACGAAGACCGGCAGTCCGAGGCCGCCCAGCTCGCGCAGGACGGCCTCGCGCTCGGCGCGCCAGCGGGCCGCGGCGACGCCGGCGTAGCGCACCTGCGCGACCCCGGCGCGCGCCAGCAGCTCCTTGGCGACGACCTTGTCCAGGCAGACGGCCGAGGCCAGCACGCCCGAGCCGACGTAGGGCACGTCGAGCAGCTCGAGCAGCCCCTGCACCGTGCCGTCCTCGCCGAACGGGCCGTGCAGCACCGGGAAGACGGCATCGGCGCCGAGCAGCCCGCGGCCCGGGTGCAGCGCGAGCTCGGCGCCGTCGTGCCGCCAGGTCCCGTCCCGCGCGAGCGCCAGCTCGACCACGTCGTGCCCGGCGGCGCGCAGCCCGGCCGCCACGCCCTCGCCGCTCTTGAGCGAGACCTCGTGCTCGGACGAGCGCCCGCCGGCGAGGACCGCGACGCGCATCAGCGCGGCGGCGCCGGCGTCGTCGTCGTGGGGGTCGTCGTGGTCGTCTGCGGCTCGGGCTCGGGCTCGGCCGCGGGCTCGTAGCGCCCGATCGTGATCGTCACGGTCGAGCCGCGCTTGACCTTGTCGCCGCCGGGCGCGGGCGACTGCTTGCGGACCTGCCCGTCCTGGTCGGAGCTGTCGACCGTGATCTGCTCGACCGCGACCTCGAAGCCGGCGCGCGACAGCCTGCGCGAGGCCGCGTTCTGCGAGCTGCCGACGACGTCGGGTACCGAGACCTCCTTGGGCTGGATGGCAACCGTCAGGCGCACCAGCCCGCCGCGCACGAGCGTGCGGCCCTCGCGCGGCGTCTGCGACAGGACGGTGCCGGCGTCGGCCTCGTCGTCCTCCTGCTCCTTGACGTCGACGCGGAAGTCGTCGAGCGCGGCGCGCGCCTGCCCCTCGGTCTTGCCGACGACGTCGGGCACCGGCAGGCGCTCGGGCCCGGTCGAGACCTCGATGCGCACGATGTCGCCGCCCTGCGCGATCCCGCCGTCGGGCGTCTGGGCGACGACGCGGTTGGGCTTGACGGACTCCGATGCGACCTTGGACTCCTGCACGCGGAAGCCCGCCGCGACGAGCTTGCGCCGGGCGCTGATGCGGCCCTCGCCGACGACGTCGGGCACCGACGCCAGGCGCGGCCCGTCGGAGACCGTGATCGTCACCTTGGACCCCGCGTCGGCGATCGACTCGCCCGGCGGGTTCTGGCCGATGACGGTGTTGCGCGGCCGGTCGGAGTTGTCGCGCAGGACCGCGACGTCGAAGCCGTCGTTCTGCAGGCGGTTGGAGGCGACCGAGATCGAGCTGCCGACGACGAGCGGAACGCGGGCGCGGGTCGGCGACAGGGCGGACGCGACGAGCAGCACGACGCCCAGCAGACCCAGCGCGCCGAGCAGCAGCCACGGCCAGCGCTTGCGGCGCGCCGGCGGGGGCGGCGCGACGGCCGCGCGCTCGTCCGTGGCCGGGCGGCGGTGCTCGGCGGAGGGCGGCAGCGGGCGCGCGGCGGACATCGGCGTGACCGGCCGCGGCGGCCCGAGCAGCGCGGCGCCGGCGACGGCCGGCGACGGCAGCCCGGCGGCGGCCTCGGCGGTCGCGATCGCGATCGCCGACGGCACCCGCGCGGCCGCCGCCAGCAGCGCCGAGATGAACTCGTCGGCGTCGGCGAAGCGGTCCTCGGGGCGCTTGGCGAGCGCGCGCAGCACGACCTGCTCGAGCTCGGGCGTGATCGCCGGGTTGACGGCGCTCGGCGCGACCGGCGCCTCGCTGACCTGCTTGAGCGCGATCGTCACCGCCGAGTCGGCCTCGAAGGGCAGCGTTCCCGTCAGCAGCTCGTAGAGGATGATCCCGATCGAGTACAGGTCCGAGCGCGCGTTGACCGCGTGGCCCTGCGCCTGCTCGGGCGAGAGGTACTGCGCGGTCCCCATGATCGAGCCGGTCTGGGTCATGTCCGACGCGCCGGCGCGGGCGATCCCGAAGTCCGTGACCTTGGCGCGCCCGTCGTCGACGATGACGTTCTGCGGCTTGAAGTCGCGGTGGATGACCGAGCGCCGGTGGGCAAAGCGCGCGGCGCGCAGGATCTGCACGGTGAGGTCGACGGCCCGCGCCAGCTCCAGCGGCCCCTCCTGCGTCACGATCTGCTTCAGCGTGCGCCCGGGGACGTACTCCATGGCGATGTACGACATGCCGTCCCAGTCGCCGCGGTCGTAGACGGCGACGAGGTGCTGGTGCTGCAGGCCGGCGGCCGACGACGCCTCGCGGCGGAAGCGCTCGACGAACTGCTCGTCCTCGGCGAAGCGCTCGTGCAGGACCTTCAGCGCGACCTTGCGCCCGAGCTGCAGATCGGCGGCGCAGTAGACCTGCGCCATCCCGCCGGTGCCCAGGTGCGAGATGATCCGGTAGCGCTCGTCGACGACGGCGCCGATCTCGATGCGGTTCATCGCAAGAGCTCCTGCATGACCTGCTTGGCGATCGGCGCGGCATCGACGCCGCCCTGCCCGCCGACGATGTTCTCCAGCGTGACGGCGATCGCGACCTTCGGGTTCGAGCGCGGCGCGAAGCCGACGAACCAGGGCTGGTTGATGCGCCGCTCGATGTTGAGCTCGGCGGTGCCGGTCTTGCCGGCGACCTCGATCCCCTCGAGCGCCGCGGCGGTGCCGGTGCCCTCGCGCACGACGTTGCTCATCATCTGCGTCAGCTGCGCGGCGGTCGCGCGCGAGAGCACGCGCTCGGCCTCGTCGGGCTCGATCCGCTTCACGGTGCGGCCGTCGGCGTCGACGATCCGGTTGGTGAGGTGCAACTCCATCCGCACGCCCCCGTTGGCGACCGTCGCGGCGACCGTCGCCATCTGCAGCGGCGTCACGCGCAGGCGTTCCTGGCCGATGCCGACGCGCCCGATGTCGACCGACCCGGCGTCCGCCCCGATCAGCCGCTGCCGGCCCGCGTCGTAGACCCCGCTGGGCGCCATCTGCCCGTCGGGGTAGTCCAGCGGCGGGTCCTTGCCGAAGCCGAAGCGGTCCATGTACGTGGCCATCCTGTCGCGTCCGAGCTTCTCTGCGACCTGCGCCCAGACCGTGTTGACGGAGTTCGTCAGCGCGGTCGTCAGCGTGATCGAGCCGAACTGCTTGTTGGAGAAGTTCTTCAGAGGTACCCCCGAGACGACGATCGGTGACGCGCCGTCGACGGTCGACTCGGGGGTGAACTCGCCGCTGTCGAGCGCGGCCGCCGCGGTCACGACCTTCATCGTCGAGCCCGGGGCATAGCCGGCCTGGGTGGCGCGGTTGAACAGCGGCGAGTCGTCGAGCTGGTTGAGCTGCTTGAACACGCCCGCCTCGCGCAGGGCGTTGGGGTCGTAGCCCGGCGTGCTGGCCATGACGCGGACCTTGCCGGTCGCCGGCTCGATCGCGACGACCGCGCCGCGGCGGTCGCCGAGCGCGTCGAGGGCGACCTGCTGCGCGCCGGCGTCGAGGTTCGTGACGATGCTGTCGCCGACCTTGCGCTTGCCGTTGAGATCCTCGACGAGCGACCTGATCTCGCCCTTCTCGCCGGCGAGCGCGTCGTTGCGCGACTGCTCGAGGCCGGCGCGGCCGATCGTGAGGGCGTAGTCGTAGCCGATCGCGTGGGCGAAGCGGCGCGCCTCCTCGGTGTAGCGGCGCCGGTACAGATCGTCCTTGCCCTTCAGCGAGCGCGCGAGCACCGAGCCGTCGCGCGCCCGGATCAGGCCCCGCCTGACGAGCGCCTGGGCCAGCTGCGGGCGCGTGTTGAGCGCGTTGTCGCGGTAGTCCTGCGCGTTGATGACGCTGTTGTAGCTCGTCATCACGGCGAGTGCCGCGAACAGCACGAGGACGAGCCCGAAGAGCCTGAGGATCGGCGCGTTCACGCGGGAGCCTCGCGGCGCGCGCGGTCGGAGATGAGCAGCAGCAGGGCGAGCAGGATGAAGTTGGCGACGATCGACGAGCCGCCGTAGGAGATGAACGGCAGCGTCACGCCGGTCAGCGGGATGAGCTTCGTGACGCCGCCCACGATGACGAAGACCTGCAGCGCGAGGACGGCGGTCAGCCCGGTCGCCAGCAGCTTGGAGAACGAGTCCTGCGCGAGCATCGCCGTCTTGAAGCCGCGCTGCACGATGAGCAGGTAGACGAGCAGGACCGCGACGGCGCCGAGCAGCCCGACCTCGTCGGTGATGACCGCGTAGATGAAGTCCGTGTGCGCCGCGGGCAGGATCGGCGGGTTGTCGCCGAGCTGGACGAGCGCCTGGCCGAAGCCCTGGCCGAAGAAGCCGCCGTCGGCCTGCGAGAAGATCGACTGCGCGATCTGGTAGCTGCCGCCCGGGTCGCGGTTGTAGATCTCGGGGTCGAACGGGTGCAGCCAGGCGTCGACGCGGTGCTGGATCGTCGGGCGCACGGCGTACAGCACGCGCGCGCCGAGCGCGAACAGCGACAGGCCGATGAGGACGAACGAGATCCGGTTCGTCGCGACGTAGACGAGCGCCAGGAAGCCGCCGAAGAACATGAGCGACGAGCCGATGTCCTGGATGACGAACAGCAGCACCATCGCGGTGCCCCAGACCGCCAGCAGCGGGCCGAGGTGCTTGAGCGGCGGAAACGTGACCCCGGCGATCCGCCGCGCCCCGACGACGAGCACCTGGCGCGTGTCGCGCAGATAGGAGGCCAGGAAGATGACGATCGCGATCTTCGCCAGCTCGGCGGGCTGGAAGGAGACCGGGCCGAGGCTGAAGGAGAGATAGGCGCCGTTGACCGGGCTGCCCAGCCGCGGCAGCAGCAGCAGCACGATCCCGGTCAGCGCGATGACGTAGCGGTAGCGCTCGAGCACCCGGTAGTCGCTGCGCAGCCCGACGATCGTCGCCGTGAAGAAGGCGAGGCCGACGACGAACCACTTCGCCTGGTCGCGCGCGAAGTCCTCGTCGAGGCGGTAGAGCATGACGAGGCCGAAGCAGGCCAGCACCGCGACGAGCGCGAACAGGTAGGGATCGGCGTCGGGCAGCGTCATGCGCAGCACGAGGTGCGCGGCGAGACACAGCGCCAGGAAGATCGCGCCGTAGGTCAGCGACAGGTCCGACAGGAGGTTCTCGCGCTGGATGTAGACCGCCGCGAAGCCCGCCGTCAGGAGCAGCGACGCCGGGAGGAGTGCGAACAGCTCGCGGTTGCGGGCGTTCACGGGCGCGCGGGGCGTGTCGTGGTGAGACCGGCGGCGGCGCGCATCGAGCGGCGTCCTACGACGCGACGCGTCCGCGCTCGAGCTCGCGGACGAGGTCCGACGCGTCGTCGTGCGAGCGCAGCGTGTGGTCGACGAGCTGCTCGCGGCGCCGCGACGGCACCGTCTGCAGCGGCACGCTGGAGATGTAGTTGACCTTGTAGAGCTCGATGCCGGCCGGCAGCGTGTACGGCAGGCCGCGGTAGATCGTCACGAAGCCCTGCTCGTTGGCGCCGAGGAAGAACACGGCCTGGTTGGCGGCATAGGCGCCGAACGCGAGCGGCAGCGCGATGATCGCGATGATCGCGAACGTCCTGGCCAGCCGCGGGCCGCGGCGCTTGGTGGGCGCGCCGGTCCGCTCGGGCGCCGGCGGGCTGGGCTGCAGGCGGCGCGCGGCGGCCTGCGGCGCCGGGGCGGTCGCGGTGGCGGTCGCGGTGGCGGTCGACGGCCCCGACGCGGCGGATGACCGCGCCGCGTCGCGGACCGCGGCGGTCGACAGGCCGCCGGCCGAGGTGGGCTGCTCGAGCGCCGCGTCGGACTCCGAGCGCACCTCCTCGAGGCGAAACAGGACGACCGTGATGTTGTCGCGGCCGCCGGCCTCGTTGGCGGCGTCGATCAGCGCGCGGCCACCGTCGCGCAGCGAGCTCGCGGCGCACAGGATCTCCTCGACGCGCGACTCCGCCATCATCGAGGTGAGGCCGTCGCTGCACAGCAGGTAGACGTCGCCCTCGGCGCCGCGCCACGAGGTCGTGTCGACGAGGACGTCGGGCTCGGGGCCCAGCGCCCGCGTGATGATCGACCGCTGCGGGTGCTCGTCGGCCTCCTGCGCGGTGAGCTGGCCGCGGCGGCGCATCTCCTCGACGAGCGAGTGGTCCTCGGTCAGCCTGATCAGCTCGCCGTCGCGCAGCCGGTAGGCGCGCGAGTCGCCGACGTGCGCGATCGCGACGTCGTGCTCGCCGACGTGCGCCGCGGTGATCGTCGTGCCCATGCCGGCGCGCTCCTCGTTGGCCTGCGACATCTCGTGGATGCGCGCGTTGGCCTCCTGGATGCGGTCGGCGAGCCCGCGCTCGCCGGCGGCGGCGGCGCCGTCGCCGCCGAGGGCGCGCTCGAACGTCTCGATCGCGGCCTGCGAGGCGACCTCGCCCGCCTGCGCGCCGCCCATCCCGTCGGCGACGACGAAGAGCGGGGCGCGCGCGAGGTAGGCGTCCTCGTTCGTGCGCCGCGCGCGGCCGGTGTCCGAGTGCGAGAAGTGGTCGGTGGCGACGCGCAGCATGCAGGTCCCGTCAGGCGTCGTAGGTGAAGGTCGAGTCGCCGATGCGCACGCGGTCGCCCGCGTGCAGCGGCTGCGGGCCGCGCAGCAGCTCGTCGTTGAGGTACGTGCCGTTCGTCGAGCCGAGATCCTCGATGACGAGCAGCGCGCCCTGACGCGTCAGGCGCGCGTGGCGCGAGGAGGCGAACGGGTCCTCGAGCTGGATCTCGACGTCGCCGCGGCCGAGCGTCGCACCGTCGGTCACCTCGTAGGACGCGCCGCGCTGCAGGCCCGGGACCGATTCGACGAGCAGGCGCGCGGAGAGCTCGCCGCCGCTCTCGAGGGCCGACATGCTCGACGCGGCGTGCATCCCCGTCGCGTCGGCGCCGGCCGGCGCGCGGGCGCCGCCGAAGGCCCCGTGGCGCAGGTCCTTCAGCGCGCTGCGCGAGACCCACAGCAAGAAGAGGTACAGGACGGCGAGGAAGGCGAACTTCAGGCCGACGGAAACCGGTTCGAGCATGACGGGCTTGAGCCTAGATGGTCCATTCGCCCGCACGCTGCCCCGCGGCGGGCTTTCGTGCCATCGGCCGCGTCTGCGGCGGCGCTACTGCACCTCGAACGTGAGCTGCGCGGTCCCGAGCGCGATGCGGTCGCCGGACACGATCTGGTGGGCGCCCTCGATGCGCCGGTCGTTGACGAGCACCCCGTTCGTCGACCCCAGATCGCAGATCGTCCAGGTCCCGGCGGCGCCCGGCAGCAGCTCGGCATGGCGGCGCGAGACGTTCGCGTCGGCGAGCACGACGTCGCACTCGCGGCTGCGCCCGACGAGCGCCCCGCCGGGGGGGACGATGTGGCGCCGGCCCTCGGCGAGCAGCAGCGCGCGCGTCGGGCGCACCCCCTGGGCGGCCTCGACGGGCTCGCGCAGGCGGCTCGCGGTCGAGTAGATCATCGTGTTGCCGTGCTCGGGCTGCTCGGGCTCGGACGCGGGGACATCCGCCGCGCCGGGCTGGGCGACATCCGCGGCGCCGGGCTGGGCGACATGGCGGGCCTGGATGCCGAACTCCCCGAGGGTGAGGCGCTCGTCGGTGTGGAACTCGATCGCCGGACGCGAGCTGAGCGCCAGCCGCTCGCGGCGGGCGTGCTCGAGCAGATAGCCGCCGAGCTCCTCGATGAGCGACGGCTCGACGGCCTGCAGGCGCTCGCGGTCCTCGGGCGAGAGGTAGACGGCGTACTCGTTGGGCACGTACGTCCGCGAGACCGACACGGTCTTGTGCTCGTCCATCTCGCGCGCGAGCTTGCGGGCAAGCTCGACCGGGCGCACCTCGGAGCGAAAGACGCGGCCGAACGTCCCCTCGACGAGGTCGGTCAGCTTGGCCTCCAGGTTGCGCAGGACGCTCATCGCGGACGTTCATGCTACGGGCACGCGACGGCCCGATTGTCCTCACGCGCGCCCGCGGATCGCGCGCGCGCCGACGGCTGCGGCCGCGCCCACGATCGCGGCGGCGACGAGGCCGCGCGGCGGCGCGACGACGAGCGCCTCGGCGAGGGCCTGCGTGGCCGCCGCGAGGGCGGCCGCCCAGGCCGAGACGGCGACGACGTCCAGCGCCGCGGAGCGTCCGCGCACGAGCAGCGGCAGCAGCACCGCCGCCAGCGCCCAGAGCACGGCGAGCGCGAGCGCGCCGCCGCTCAGCAGCGGCCACAGCGCGTGCTGGATGGCGTCGACGGCGGACGGCTCCCAGTCCCCGCGCGGGGACACGGAGCCGGGCGCGCCGAGCAGCAGGCGGCGCCCGAAGGCGGCCTCGGCGAGCACGAGCCACCAGGCCCCGAGCGCGCCGAGCGCGGCGCGCACGGGCCAGCGCCGCGCCTGACCGGCGAGCGCGGGGTAGGCGCCCGCCAGCCCGGCGGCGCCGAGCAGCGCGGCGGCCGCCGGCAGCGACCAGGCCGTCGCGCTGCGGGCCAGCAGCGCCGGGACCGGGACGAGCGCGAGCGCCACGAGCAGCGCGAGGCCGGGTGCGAGCGCGGCGAGCCAGCCCAGCAGCGCGGCCGCCGCCAGCAGCCAGCCCAGCCGCGGCAGGACGAGGACGACCAGCGCGACGATCGACCCGGCGGCGAGCGGCTCCAGCGGGGCGTCCGGGCCCAGCCCGGCCAGCGCGGCGCCGGCGAGGGCGCCCGCGCCGAGCGCCGCCGCGACGCGCGGCGCGGGGCCGGCGGGCGCGGGGCCGGCGGGCGCGGAGACGGGCTCGCCGGCGTCGCCCGCGCTCGGCGCGCGGTCCTCGTAGGGCCCCGGCGGCTCCCAGCCGGTGGGCCGCCGCGCGGCGCTCGCGGCGCGCTCGCGGCGCGGCGGGCGCGGCGCGCGGCGCTCGCGGCGCGGCGGGCGCGTCCGGGTCAGCGCCAGCGCGACCGTGTCCAGCGGCGCGGGCGCGATCGGACCCGGCTGGTCGGCGACCGCGTCGACCGCGTCCTCGAGCGCGCGGCGCAGCGCGCCGAGACCGATCCGGGCGCCGGGATCGACCGCGACCGCCGCGTCGACCGCCCGGCAGAGGCTCCCCGGCAGGTCGCGCCGCACGCGCTGCAGCGGCGCGAACGCGATCCCGACGCGGCGCACCGTCGCCGCCGGGTTGCCGGCCCGCACCGGGTTGACGCCCGACAGCGCCTCGTAGAGCACGACGCCGAGCGCGTAGACGTCGACGGCCTCGGTGATCCGCTCGCCGCGCGCCTGCTCGGGCGCCATGTAGGCGAGCGTCCCGATGATGTCGCCCGTGCGGGTCAGGACGTCGTGGTCGGCCATCCGGGCGATCCCGAAGTCGGTCAGCTTCGCGGTCGCCGGCCCGTCCTCGGCGCGCGGGCAGATGATGTTCGAGGGCTTGACGTCGCGGTGGATGACGCCGCGGGCGTGCGCGTGCGCCAGCGCGCCGCAGAGGACCGCGCCGATCCGCAGCGCGTCGCGATCGGACAGGCCGCCGTCGCGCAGCAGCGCGGCGAGCGTCGGTCCGTCGATGAGCTCGGAGACGAGGTAGACGGCGTCCTCGTCGCGGCCGGACTCGTAGAGCCCGACGATGCCGGCGTGCGACAGCCGCGCGGCGGCCAGCGCCTCGCGCTCGCCGCGGCCGTCGAGGTCATGCTCGATCGCGATGCGCTTGACCGCCACGTCGCGCTCCAGGCGCTCGTCGCGCGCCTGGTGCACGACGCCCATGCCCCCCGAGCCCAGCCGCCGGCCGAGCCGGTAGCGGCCGAGCACGAGCTGGCCTGGCGAGGCCGGAGCGGAGCTGTCGACGTGGGGCACCGGCTCGGAGTTCGGCGGCTCGGTCATCGGCACCTTGGCGCGATAAGCAGGACAATCCCATCTGGCGCAAAAGTTGCATGACGACCCTCGCGCGTGGCGCACGGTCATACTGAGCCGTTCATCCAGCTTCCGCAAGGAGTGGACCCTGTCCTTCTTTGACGACGACGAGCCTGGCACGACCCGCACCCGGCCGCGCAGCCCTGCGCCGGCCGCGCTCGGGCCCCCGTCCGACCCCCAGCAGCTCATGGTGCGCCGCGTGGCCGCGCTGGGCATCGGAGCGCTCGTCGTCGTCCTGCTCGTCTTCGGCGTCAAGGGCTGCTTGAACAGCCGCAAGGAGCAGGCGCTGAAGGACTACAACAGCGCCGTCTCGAGCATCGTCCAGGACGCCGATGCGAACGCCACGGCGTTCTTCGAGACGCTCGCCAGCGGCGCGCAGGCGTCCACCGACGTGCAGTCCGACGTCAACCAGCTGCGCTTCCGCGCGCAGGCGCTGACCAAGCAGGCGGGCGAGATCGCCGTCCCGGGCGAGATGCGCAACGCGCAGCGCAACCTGCTGCTGTCGCTGTCGCTGCTGCAGGAGGCGATGGGCAAGGTCGCCGAGAAGCTGCCGGCCGCGCTGTCGACGGACTCCGCGACCGCCGTGCCGGCGGTCAAGGCGATCGCCGGCGAGATGCAGGCCTTCGAGGCCGCCGACGTCGTCTACAACCGGCGCTCGGCCGCGCTCATCAAGCAGGCGCTCGACGACAACGAGATCGGCGGGCAGACGATCCAGTTCTCCAGCTACCTGCTCGACCTCGGCTGGCTGCAGCCCTCGACGGTCGCCAGGCGGATCAACGCGCAGGCCGGCCGCGGCGCCGGCGACGGCGGCGCGACCGAGCCCGCACCGGGGCTGCACGGCCACGGGCTGCTGGGAACGAGCGTCGGCAGCCTCACGCTGACGCCCGGGCAGGCGAACCGGATCCCGGCGTCGTCGAGCCTGAGCTTCACCGTCAAGGTCGCAAACCAGGGCGACAACCCCGAGACCGACGTGCGCGTGCGCGTGCGGATCAAGGGCGCGGGCGATCCGATCACCGTGCAGAAGGTGATCGACCAGACGATGCCCAAGACGGAGGTCCCGGTGACGATCCCGCTCGGTCAGGCGCCGCCGATCGGCCAGCCGGTCACGATCTCGGTCGAGGTCCTGCCGGTCAAGGGCGAGAAGAACTCCTCCAACAACTCCGCGACCTACCCCGCCCTCTTCGTCCGCAGCTGACCCGCGGGCGGCGCGGGGATCGGTGCCGCTGAGCCTCGCGCTACCGTTTGGCGCGCATGGGCGCCGAGCTGAGCTCCACGGTTGGCATCGTCGCGCTGGCCGGCGCCGCGGTCGCCGTCCTGGCGATCCTCACCGCGGTGATCCTGCTGCGCCAGGTGCGCGGCATGCGCGCCCAGCAGCGCGTCGTGCTCGGCGAGCAGGACGTCGACCTCGTGTCGCACGCGGCGGCGCTGGACGCGAGCTTCACGGCCCTGCACGCCTACGTCACCGACGTCGCCGAGCGACTGGACGCCCGCATGGGCGTCGTCGAGGGGCGCCTGGATGGCGCGGTCTGTCACTGGGGGCTGATCCGCTACGACGCCTACAACGAGATGTCGGGTCGCCAGTCGACGTCGATCGCGCTGCTGGACAGCTCGCGCTCGGGCATCGTCCTCTCGTCGATCCACCATCGCGACCAGGCGCGCCTGTACGCAAAGCAGGTCTCCGCGGGCAAGGGCGAGCTCAAGCTCTCGCCCGAGGAGGAGGAAGCGCTGCGCCTGGCCATGACGACCTGATGCGGATCGGCTACCTCGGGCCCGAGGGCACGTTCTCCGAGGAGGCCGCGCGCTCGGTGCGCCCGCCCGACGCCGCGCGGCTCGTCGCGCTGCCGACCGTGCGCGACACCATCCTCGCGGTGCGCGACGGCCGCGTCGAGCGGGCGATCGTCCCGATCGAGAACTCGCTGGAGGGGCCGATCGGCGTCACGCTCGACACGCTGGCCGAGGACGACAGCGACGTCGTCATCGTCGGGGAGGTCGTCCTGCCGGTCAAGCACCACCTCGTCGCGCGGGCCGGCGCCGACCCGGCGGCGATCGAGCGCGTGCTGTCGCATCCGCAGGCGCTCGGGCAGTGCGCGCGCTTCCTGCGCGAGCACGTCGCCGGCGCCGAGCTCGTCGCGACGTCGTCGACCGCCGAGGCCGTGCGCCTCGTCGCCGAGCACGACGGCTGGGCGGCGATCAGCACGCGGCGCGCCGCCGACCTCTACGGCGCCGCCGTGCTGGCCGAGGCCGTCGAGGACGAGCCGGGCAACGAGACGCGGTTCGTCTGGCTCGCCCGCGAGGACGCCACGCCCGCCGGCGCCGGCGCCGGCGCCGCGCCGGCGAAGACCTCGCTCGCGTTCTGGGGCTCGGGCGACGACAGCCCCGGCTGGCTCGTGCGGTGCCTGTCGGAGTTCGCCTTCCGCGGGGTGAACCTCACGAAGATCGAGTCGCGCCCAATGCGCGCGCGGCTGGGCCATTACCGCTTCTTCGTCGACGGTCAGGGGGCCGCCGGCGACGGCCCGGTGGCCGATGCGGTGGCCGGCCTGCGCAAGCACTGCGAGCACGTCCGGATCCTCGGCTCCTACCCGGCCGCCGGACCGCCTGATTAGACTGTCGCGCGACTCATGGCGACCCAGCCCACGCCACCAGGCCCAGGGGGGTTCGCGCCGCATCCGGAGCACCGGCGGCGCGGACGTGAGTCTGGCCGTGTGCTCGTCCTGAACGCCACGTACGAACCGATCAACGTCTGCACGGTGCGGCGCGCCGCCGTCCTGCTGCTCAAGGACAAGGCGGAGATCATCGAGCACGCAAGCTACGAGCTGCGCTCCGAGAGCGCGACGATCCCGCGCCCGGTCGTGATCCGCCTCGTGACGTTCGTCAAGGTCCCGCGCGACACGCACCGCCGCAAGATCACGCGCCGCGCCGTCTTCGCCCGCGACGGATGGATGTGCCAGTACTGCGGCGCGCGCGCGAACCTCACCGTCGATCACGTCATCCCGCGCTCGAAGGGCGGAAGCTCGACGTGGGACAACATCGTCGCCTCCTGCGCGCCGTGCAACCGCCGCAAGGGCGACGCGCTGCCGCAGAAGATCGGCATGCACCCGCGCCACCCGCCGCGCGTGCCGCACCCGCAGGTCTTCATCCACGTCGCCAGCCCGACGATCCCGTCGGCGTGGAGGCAGTGGCTGCCCGAAGCGGCCTGAGCGGCGCCGCGCGGCGCACGGCGCCGCGCCAACCTCGCCCGAACGCTCGCGTTCGGTGGCGCGGATGCCGATGATCGGTGTATCCGCACCTGCACGAGCGACGTCCGCAACGCACCGCAGCGCGGCTGAGGCCGATGCCGATCAGCATGATCTTCCGCTGCCAGTTCTGCGACCGGCAGCCCGACCCGCTCACGCAGGTCACCCTCGTCTGCTCGATGCGCCAGACGATCTGGGGCGAGTACCAGGACGCGCTGCCCGGCCGCTGGCTGATCTTCCACGGACGCGGTCTCTTCGGCCCGCCGCGCTACGCCTGCGAGGAGCACCGCGGCGACCTCGTCGCCTACCTGCGCGAGCACTACGGCACGGTCGGCTTCCACGTCTGGCGCCGCCCGCCCTACCCGTCGAGCCTCGCCCACTCCGACGCCGACCGCAGCTGGGCCGAGGCCACGCGGCGCCAGACCGGCGGCCTGTAGCGGGCCCCGGTCCCGGCCCCCCGCCCCAGCCGATCGGCCGCCGCAGAACGCACGAAGGGCGCCGCACAAGCGACGCCCTTCGCGGACAGACCGACTGGACTTCGAACCCGAGATGGACGTGCGTCACGTCTGCCGGCGGGACCAGTCCGGCGTCCGGCTCGGGGGTGGCCCGGTGTGGATTCGCTGGGCGGAGCCAGCCTCCCGACCTAGCGGCCGAGCACCTCCAGGGTCCCGTAAGAACTTGAGCTGATTCGGACCACCTCCTTTCTCTGGTGAAACGAAGGCTAGCGGACGCCGACGACGGATGGCGGGCCGCCCCGATCAGCTGGCGTCCGCGCGCTCGCGCTACTCCTCGGAGCCGTCGGCGGGCCCGCCCGCGGCGCCGTCCGCGAGGCCCTCGGTGGACATCGGAGCGTCCGCCACGATCAGCTCGTCGTCGCCCCCGTTGGCGGACTCCACGATGAGCGCGACGGCCGACACGAGGTCGTCGCTCTTCATGTTCATGACGCGCACGCCCTGGGCGAGCCGGCCGTAGCGGCTGATGCCGCGCACGGCGGTGCGCTGCACCATCCCGCTCTGGGAGATGAAGACGAGCTCCTCGTGCTCGCGGACGACGAGCGCGCCGGCGAGCGCGCCCTTGACGTCGGTGAGCTTGATCGTGCCCACGCCCATCGCGCCGCGCTTGGTCTTGCGGTACTCGGCGATCGAGGTGCGCTTGCCGTAGCCGTTCTCGGTGACGACGAGCAGCTCCTGGTCGTCGCGGGCGACGTCCATGACGAGGACCTCGTTGTCGGGCTGGTCGACGTTCATCCCGCGCACGCCCGAGGTGTCGCGGCCCATCGCGCGCACGTCGGACTCGTTGAAGCGCACGGCCTGGCCCTTGCGCGAGACCATGAGGATGTCGTCGTCGCCGCTCGTGCGCCGCACGCTGACGAGCTCGTCGTCGTCGCGGATGTTGATCGCGATGATGCCGTCGGCCTTGATCGGCGTGTTGTAGGCCTGCAGCTCGGTCTTCTTGACGACGCCGCGTCGCGTCGCGAAGCACACGTAGCGCCCCTCGGTGAAGTCGCGCGTCGAGAGGACCGACTGGATGCGCTCGCCGTCGCGCAGCGGCAGGACGTTGACGAGCGCGCGCCCCTTCGCCGTCCGCGAGGCCTCGGGCAGCTCGTAGACCTTGGAGCGGTAGACCTTGCCCCGGTTGGAGAAGAAGAGCAGGTAGTCGTGCGACGAGGTCACGAAGAGGTGCTCGATGAAGTCGCCGTCCTTCATGTCCATCCCGGTGACGCCGCGGCCGCCGCGCTGCTGCGCGCGGTACGTCGTCAGCGGCAGCGACTTGATGTAGCCGGTCTTCGTGATCGTGATGACCATCTGCTGCTCGGGGATGAGGTCCTCGATGCCGATCTCGTCCTCGGAGTCGGTGATCAGCGTGCGCCGCTCGTCGCCGAAGCGCTCGGCGATCTCCTCGAGCTCCTCGCGCACGATCTCGTAGACGCGCGCCTCGCTGCCGAGGATCTCGCGCAGCTCGCCGATCCGCTCGACCTTGTCGTCGTGCTCGGTCTTGATCGAGTCGGCCTCGAGCGCCGTGAGCTGCGACAGGCGCAGGTCGAGGATCGCCGAGGCCTGGATCTCGGTCAGCGCGAAGCGCGCGACGAGCTCGTTGCGGGCGTTCTCGCGGTCGCGCGACGCGCGGATGAGGTCGATGATCGCGTCGAGGTCGTCCAGCGCGATGAGCAGGCCCTCCAGGACGTGCACGCGGCGCTCGAGCACGCCCAGCTCGTGCTGCGTGCGGCGCACGACGATCTCGCGCTGGTGGTGGACGTAGTGCTTGATGACGTCGCGCAGCGACAGCGTCCGCGGCACGCCGTCGACGAGCGCGACGACGTTGACGCCGAACGTCGTCTGCAGCGACGTGTGCTTGTAGAGCTGGTTGAGGACGACGTCGGGGATCTCGTCGCGCTTGAGCGTGATGACGACCCGCATGCCGCCGCGCTCGGAGGAGTGGTCCTCCAGGTCGGCGATCCCGCCGATCTTCTTCTCGCGCACGAGCTCGGCGATCTTCATGACGAGGCCGTTGTCGCCGCCCTTCTTCACCGCGTAGGGCAGCTCGGTGACGATGAGCGCCTCGCGGCCGCGGCCGACGTCCTCGGTGTGCGCCTTGCCGCGCACGCGCACGCGGCCGCGGCCGGTCTCGTAGGCGTCGAGGATCCCCTGCCGGCCGAGGATGATGCCGCCGGTCGGGAAGTCGGGGCCCGGCAGGTGCAGCATGAGCTGCTCGGTCGTGATCGCCGGGTCGTCGATGAACGCCACGACGGCCGCGGTCACCTCGCGCAGGTTGTGCGGCGGGATGTTCGTCGCCATGCCGACCGCGATCCCCGACGAGCCGTTGACGAGCAGGTTCGGAAAGCGGGCGGGGAGCACGACCGGCTCCTGCTTGCGCCCGTCGTAGTTGGGCACGAAGTCGACGGTGTCGGCGTCGAGGTCGCGCAGCATCTCCATCGCCATGCGCTCGAGGCGGGCCTCGGTGTAGCGCATGGCGGCCGGCGGGTCGTCGTCGATCGAGCCGAAGTTGCCCTGCCCGTCGACGAGCTCGTAGCGCATCGAGAACTCCTGCGCGAGGCGCACGAGCGCGTCGTAGATCGCCGAGTCGCCATGGGGGTGGTAGTTGCCCATGACGTCGCCGACGATCGACGCGCACTTGCGGTACGGCCGCGTCGGGCCCAGGCCGTTCTCGGACATCGAGAACAGCACGCGCCGGTGGACGGGCTTCAGGCCGTCGCGCACGTCGGGCAGCGCGCGCCCGACGATGACCGACATCGCGTAGTCCAGGTACGCCGAGCGCATCTCGTCCTCGAGCGCGCGCGGCTCGACGTTGCCGCCGCCGAGGATGTCGATCGACGACATCGGCTAGACGTCCAGGTTGGCGACGAGGCGGGCGTTGTCCTCGATGAACTGCCGGCGCGGCTCGACCATGTCGCCCATGAGCGTCGAGAAGATCTGGTCGGCCTGGGTGGCGTCCTCGATGCCGACCTGGGCGAGCGTGCGCATCGCCGGGTCCATCGTCGTGTCGCGCAGCTGGGCGGCGTTCATCTCGCCGAGCCCCTTGAAGCGCTGCAGCGAGATGCCCTTCTGGGCGACCGTCATGACCGCCTCGCGCAGCGCGTGAAACGACATCGCGTCCTCGTGTGCGTCGCCGAGGCGCACGGTGAACGGCGCGCGACCGGCAAGCTCGATGAGCTGCGCGTGCACGCGGGTGAAGTTGCGGAAGTCCTGCCCGTCGAACAGGCGCCGCGGGATCGGCAACACGCGCGCGAGCCCGGTCTTCGGCTCGACCGCGCGAACGGTGATGTACACCTCGTCGCGGCCGACGAGCGAGGTCTCGTAGGGCGCGTTCTCGATGCCGTCGCGCTCGATGAGCTCGATCGCGGCCGCGACGGTCGAGATCTGCTCGTCGAGCACGCCCGACTCCTCGAGGAAGGTGACGACGTCGTTGGTGTACTCGGCGCGCAGCGTCGAGGACCAGCCCTCGTACTGCTTGAGCAGCCGCGAGAAGCGCTGCCAGCGCGGCTCGGTGAGGCGAAAGCGGGTCCCGGCGCGATCGAGCACGAGCAGCTTCTCGAACTTGTCCGACAGCAGGATCTGCTCGAGCTCGGAGTCCTTCTCGACGTAGCGCTCGCTGGAGCCCTGCTTGAGCTTGTAGAGCGGCGGCTTGGCGATGTACACGTAGCCGGCCTCGATGAGCTCGGGCATCTCGCGGAACAGCAGCGTCAGCGCGAGCGTGCGGATGTGCGCGCCGTCGACGTCGGCGTCGGTCATGAGGATGATCTTGTGGTAGCGCGCGTTGTCGATGTTGAACTCGTCGCGCACGCCGGTGCCGATCGCCGTGATGAGCGCCTGGATCTCGTTGTTCTTGAGCACCTTGTCGATGCGGCTCTTCTCGACGTTGAGGATCTTGCCGCGCAGCGGCAGGACCGCCTGCGTGTTGCGGTCGCGCCCCTGCTTGGCCGAGCCGCCGGCGGAGTCGCCCTCGACGATGAACAGCTCGGCGAGCGAGGGGTCCTTGACCGAGCAGTCGGCGAGCTTGCCCGGCAGCGTCGAGTTCTCCAGCGCCGACTTGCGCCGCGTGAGGTCGCGCGCCTTGCGGGCCGCGGCGCGCGCCTGCGAGGCCTGCACCGCCTTGCGGATGATCGCGTTGCCCTCGGCGGGGTTCTCCTCGAGGAACTCGCCGAGCCGGTCGTAGACGATCGAGCGGACGAAGCCCTCCATGCCGGGGTTGCCGAGCTTGGTCTTCGTCTGGCCCTCGAACTGCGGGTCGGCGAGCTTGGCGGAGATGACGGCGGTGAGGCCCTCGCGCACGTCCTCGCCCGTGAGGTTGTCGTCCTTCTCCTTGAGCAGGCCGCGCGCGCGGGCGTAGCGGTTCAGCACGGTCGTCAGCGCCGAGCGGAAGCCCGACAGGTGCGAGCCGCCCTCGTGGGTGTTGATGTTGTTGGCAAAGGAGAACACGGACTCCTGGTAGGTCGTGTTCCACTGCATCGCCACCTCGACGGCGCCCTCCTCGCTCTCGCCCTCGAAGAAGACGACCTTGCGCCCGATCGGCTCCTTGTTGGCGTTGAGGTAGCGCACGAAGTCCTCGATGCCGCCCTCGTAGCGAAACTCGGCGGAGGCCTTCTCGCCGCGTTCGTCGTTGATCGCGATCCGCAGCCCGCGCGTGAGGAACGCGGTCTCGCGCAGGCGCTGCTCGAGCGTCGCGAAGTCCAGGTCGGTCGTCTCGAAGACCTCGGTGTCGGGGCGAAACGTGATCGTCGTCCCGGTCTCGGTCGAGGCCTCGCCGCGCTGCAGCTGGTTCTGCGGGATGCCCCGCTCGTAGGTCTGGCGCCAGGCGTGGCCGTCGCGGCGCACCTCGACCTCGAGCAGCTCCGACAGCGCGTTGACGACCGACACGCCGACCCCGTGCAGGCCGCCGGAGACCTTGTAGCCGCCGCCGTCACCGAACTTGCCGCCGGCGTGCAGGACCGTGAGCACGACCTGCAGGGCGGGCAGCTTCTCCTTGGCCATCGTGGCGACCGGGATGCCGCGGCCGTCGTCGCGCACGGTCACCGAGTTGTCGGGATGGATCGTGACCTCGACGACCGAGCAGTGCCCGGCGAGCGCCTCGTCGACGGAGTTGTCGACGACCTCGTAGACGAGGTGGTGAAGGCCGCGCACACCGGTCGACCCGATGTACATCCCGGGCCGCTTGCGCACGGCTTCGAGACCCTCGAGGACGGTGATGTCCTGCGCGTCATATGAGCTCGAACCGGTCTTGCCGTCGAGCTTCTTGTCGTCCTTCGCCACCAAACCTCCATACGTGAAGAAGCCCCGGGTCCACGTCGTGCTGGTGACGGGCCGGGGCCGGTGCAGCTAGTTGTCATAAGGGTAGCACAAACGCATCACAATCCGGCGCCGCCGGATGCATCAAAAGCGCTGCAAAATGCAGCAAAAGCGGCCCCGCAGAGCGGTCCGATGGGCGCCCGCCGCGGCGCGCGTTCGCGCGGCGGGCGCCGCGCCGTCCGATCGCCCCCCGGGCCGGCGCCGGCGCCGTCAGCCGTCGCGCCGGCGGCCCGCCGTCGCCACGCAGCGCACCGCCTCCAAACGCGGGCCGCCGAGCGCGGCGTTGACCGCGTCGACGAGCACGGGGCCCATGAGGTCGATCTCCTGCATCCACACCGACGACGAGCACAGCAGCGTGAGCGTGCCGCCGCGCTCGGCGATCGGTTGCGCCTCGCGGGCGACGGCGGCGCCGGCCGCCTGCTCCCACACGCGCTGCACCTCGGCCAGCAGCGTGGGCGGCGCGAGCCGCTGCGTCAACGCGTCGACGGCGTGCGCCAGCGAGCGGGGCGCGCGCCGTCTCATGCCGCCCGCACCCCCGCGCCGACGACGCTGTCCGGCCCGACGGCGAGGCGGGCGACGCCGGAGCCTTCGGAGCCCGGCACGTGCGCGAGCTCGGTCGTCGTGACGACGCTCTGGCCGGCGCCGCGCAGCAGCTCGGCGAGCATGGCGCGCCGGTCGGCGTCGAGCTCGCTCATGACGTCGTCGAGCAGCATGAGAGGGACGCTGTCGCGGGCGGCGGCGAGCGCCTCGCGCTCGGCGAGCAGGAGCGCCAGGAGCGCCAGCCGCTGCTCGCCCTGCGAGCCGTAGGCCCGCAGCTCGCGCCCGCCGCGCAGCAGCGCGATGTCGTCGCGGTGCGGGCCGTGCCCGGTGAATCCCCGCTCGAGGTCGGAGTCGATCCGCGCGGCGAGCTCGGCCGCGAGCTGCTCGGGGTCGGCGGCGTGCGTGCGAGGCCGGTAGCACAGCTGCGCGCCGCCGCCGAGCCCGAGCGCCGCGGCCAACGCGCAAAAGCGCGGGGCGAGCAGCTGCACCACCGCCGCGCGGTCGTCGCGCAGCGCGATCCCGTGGCGTGCCAGCTCGCCGTCCCAGGCGCCGAGCGACGCGCGCGTCGCCCGGCCGGCGCGGATCGCGGCGAGCAGCGCGTTGCGCTGGGCCAGGGCTCGGCCGTAGGCGCGGCGCGTGTCGCTGCGCACCGGCCAGCTCGCCGCGATCACCTGGTCGACGTGCGACCGGCGCAGCGCCGGCGGACCCTTGACGAGCTCCAGGCGGTCGGGCATGAACACGCACACGAGCGGGCGCATCGCGACGTCGACGAGGCGCTCGACATCGGCCCCGTCGGCCTGCAGCCGCTTCGGCTGCCCCGGCGTGAAGCCGACCGCCAGCCGATGGGCGCGGTCCTCGCCGTCGCGCAGGTCGACCTCGACGCGCGCCGTCGCGGCGTCGAAGCGCACGACCTCGCGCTCGTTGGTGGTCCGGCACGACCTGCCGGTGCAGCCGAAGTACAGCGCCTCGAGCAGGTTCGTCTTGCCGGCCCCGTTGCGGCCGTGGACGACGGTCAGGCCGGGCGCGAGCGCGACGTCGGTGCGCTCGTAGCTGCGGAAGTCGCGCAGGCGCAGTCCGGTGACGACCATGCCGGCGCGTCCATCTAGTGGGTCATCCAGGAACGTTCGACCGGAAACCCGGGATGCCGGCGCCGACTGGCAAGGACGCAGGACCGAAGGTGTGGCTCTGCCACATCGAGCGTCCGAGGACGCCGCCAGGCGGTGATCGGCGCCCGGGGTTCCGGGTCAAACGTTTGTGGATGACCCACTAGACGTTCAGCCTGATCGGCATGATCAGGTACAGGAACCCGCTCCCGTCGGCGGACTCGATGAGGCCGGGACGCAGCGGGCTGATGAGCCGCAGGACGAGGTCGCCGCCGGCGGCGCTCTCCAGGCCGTCGCGCAGGAACTCGGGGTTGAAGCCGATCTCGAACGGTTCGCCGGCGAACGGGATCGGCAGCGTCTCGCGGGCCTCCCCGATGTCCGGCGTCTGGGCCGAGACCGTCAGCTCGCCCTCCCGGAAGGACAGGCGCAGCGGCGCGTTCTTCTGCGCCATGAGGCTGATCCGGCGCACGACCTCGGTGAGCTCGGCCGACGCGATCGTCAGCTCGTGCTCGTAGGAGTCGGGCAGCAGCTGGCGGTAGTTCGGGAACTGACCATCGATGAGGCGCGACGAGAGCACGTCGCCGGCGAGCTCGAAGACGACCTGGTTGGCGCGCACCGAGACGGTCAGGCTCGTGGCGTCGGTGGAGCCGGCGATGCGCGCGAGCTCCTGCAGCGCGCGGGCCGGGACGTTGGCCTCGAAGCCGCCTTCGAGCGGCGAGGCGAGGCGGGTCTCCTTCACGCTGAGGCGGTAGGAGTCGGTCGCGACCATCCGCAGCTCGTCGCCGGAGGCGGAGACGAGGATGCCGGTGAGGATCGGGCGCGTCTCGTCGCGCGACGCCGAGCGGGCGACGCGGTTGATCGTCTCGACGAAGGCGACCGCCGGGACCTCGACGACGGTGTCGCCGCCGGGCTCGGGCAGCGGCGGGAAGTCCTCGGCCCTCAGCGTGCGGATGTGAAAGGTTGCCGAACCCGACACGACCTCGACGTCCTGCTCGGCCGGGCGCAGCTCGAGCGTCGCGTCGGTGCCCGGCAGCGAGCGCGCCACCTCAAGCATGAGGCGGGCGGGCAGGACGACCGCGCCCTCGCGCTCGACGGTCGCCGGCAGCGGTACGCGCAGTCCGACCTCCGTGTCGGTGGCGCGCAGCTCGGCGCGCCCGCCCGCCGCCGAGAGCTGGACGCCGGAGAGCGCCTGGACCGCGCTGCGCGTCGACGCCACGCGGGAGACGACGCCGAGCTGAGCGAGGAGGTCGGCGCAGGAGGTCGAGAGCTTCACGACGAGAACCGTACGGAAGAGAAGATCGGGGTCATAGGGACTGTGGAGATGTGCACAACGTAGAGAACGCGAGGATCCGTGGGGTCAGACCGAGCAGAGCGGGAGGGGCGCGCTGTGCAGAGTGTGTCAACTGGGGCGGTCATGAACCGGCTCGGCGAGGCGACGCTCGAGATCGTGCACGAGAGCCTGTGCGGCGGGGTCGGCGGCGAGGCGCTCGCCGGCCTTGCGACAGGCGTACATGACCGTCGTGTGGTTGCGACCGCCGAAGCGCTCGCCGATCGCCGGGAGGCTCGCGCCGGTGTGCCGGCGGGCGAGGTACATCGCGACCTGGCGCGCCCAGGCCAGGCGGCTGTTGCGCGCGGCGGAGAGAAGCTCCTCGCGGGTGACGCCGAAGGCTGCGCAGGCCAGCTCCTGGATGCGCTCGATCGAGGGGGGCTCGGGCCGCGGGCCGGCGGTGGGCTGTGGGTAGAGGCCGGCGAGGACCTCGTCGGCGAGCTCGGCGTCGAGCGGGCGCCGGGTGAGGGAGTGAAACGCGACGACGCGGATGAGCGCCCCCTCCAGCGTGCGCGCGTTGGACGTGATGCGCCGCGCGATCGCGTGCAGCACGCCGTCGTCGTCGAGGCGGATCGCGTCGTGCAGGGCGCGCTTGCGCAAGATCGCCAGGCGGGTGGCGTAGTCGGGCGCGAGCAGCTCGGCGACGAGGCCGGCCTGGAAGCGCTCGAGGAGGCGCTCCTCGAGGGCGGCCATGTCGGCCGGGAGGCGGTCGCAGGTGAGCACGAGCTGGCTGCCGGTCTCGTAGAGGGCGTTGAAGGTGTGAAAGAACTCCTCCTCGGTCTTCGCCTTGCGCTGCAGGAACTGGACGTCGTCGATGAGCAGGACGTCGGTGTCGCGAAAGCGCGCCTTGAACGCGTCGGTCCCCTTGCTGTGGATGGCCGACACGAAGGCGTTCGTGAAGCGCTCGGCGGTCGTCGAGCGCACGCGCAGCCCGCCGCCGTGGGCGCGGACGTAGCTGCCGATGGCGTGCAGCAGGTGCGTCTTTCCCAGCCCGGGGGGCCCGTAGAGAAAGAGCGGGTTGTAGGCCTGGCCGGGGAGCTCGGCGACGGCGAGGGCGGCGGCGTGGGCGAAGCGGTTGGAGTCGCCGATGACGAACTGGTCAAACGTGAACTTCGGATGCAGGTCGGCTTCGGCTTGGGCGCCGGTCTCGCCGCAAGCGGGGGCGGCGGCCGGCGCGAGCGGCGCGTGGGGCGCCACGACGTCGACCGCGGTCCGCGGGCCGAGCACGGCCGCCGCGCAGCTCTGCAGCAGCCCGCCGTAGCGGTCGGCGACCCAGCTGCGGATCTCGTCGGGCGCCGCGACGACGAGCGTGTCGGCGACGAGCGCGCGCGGGGCGAGGGCGGCGAGCCAGATCTCGAAGGTGGAGTCGGGGACGGCCTCGCGCAGCCGCGAGCGGATCAGGGCCCAGTCGCGGGCGAGCTGCGGGGTGAGACCAGGCGTGATCGACTCCTTCGGAGTGGGTCCGGCGAGAACGGCGAGGAGTCCCGCAACGGCTGGGACGGCGGCGAATATACCAACGCCCCGGGGAGCGTCCGAGCCGTCCGGCGGCAGGTCCCGCTCCTCGCGGGAAAAACCTCCAGAGCGGCGATCACGGGCGGCAGTTCGGTAGCATCGGCGCTCGCCCACTCCTGGCGAATGGAGTTCTTCATGAAGCGCACCTACCAGCCCAAGAAGCGCAAGCGCGCCCGCACCCACGGCTTTCGTCAGCGCATGCAGACGAAGGCCGGCCGGATGACGCTCAAGCGGCGCCGCGCCAAGGGCCGCAAGCGCCTGACCGTCTGACGCCGCACGCGCGGCTTGCGCGTCGTCGGACGGTCTAGTCTGCCAGCCGTGGACGAGTCGATGCCCCGTGCCGTGAGCCCGCGCCGTCCGCGCCGCGGCCGGCTGTCGCGCAGCGCCGAGTTCGAGCGCGCCTATCGCCAGGGCAGGTCGCATGGCAACCGCCATCTCGTCCTGTACGCGTTTGCGCGCACGGGACCGGCGGACGAGGCGCCGCGACTGGGCCTCTCGGTGTCGCGCAAGGTGGGCGGCGCCGTCGACCGCAACCGCGTGAAGCGGCTGCTGCGCGAGGCCTTCGACGCCGAGCTGGCGGCGATCCCGCGGGGGCTTGACATCGTCGTGGTCGCGCGCCCGCCGGCGCGCGAGCTCGCCGAGCGCGGCGGCCTCGAGGGGATGCGCGGCGCCCTGCGCGAGCTGCTCGAGAAGGCGGCCGGCTCGTGAGGGTGGCGGTCCGTGCCGTGCAGGCGCCGATCGAGCTCTACCGCCGGGTGATCTCGCCGGCGCTGCCGCGGCGCTGCAAGTACGAGCCGACGTGCGCGTCGTACGCGGTCCAGGCGATCGGGGAGTTCGGCATACTTCGCGGGCTGGTGCTGGCGGTGTGGCGCGTCCTGCGGTGCAACCCCTTCAGTCACGGGGGCTTTGACCCCGTGGACGCCCAGCGGCTGTTCCCCCTGCGCACGCGCCCCCGCTGATCTGATGCTCCTGCCCGCCCTCATCGCGCCCGTCCAGTTCATCGTGGACGTGCTCAAGCCCGTCCTGATCTTCATCCACGACACGCTGGGCGTGGGCTGGGGCACCTCGATCGTGCTGCTCACCGTGCTCGTGCGCGGCGCGATGGCGCCGCTGACGGTGAAGCAGTTCAAGTCGATGCGCGCGATGGCGACGGTCGCTCCGGAGCTGAAGAAGCTCCAGTCCAAGTACAAGGACGACAAGCAGCGCCAGCAGCAGGAGGTCATGAAGTTCTACGCGGAGAACAAGATCAATCCGTTCGCCTCGTGCCTTCCGCTCCTCGCGCAGTTCCCGTTCTTCATCGGGCTCTTCTACCTGCTGCAGACCGACCTGCGCTTCGAGATCTGCGGCAAGGCGGCGGCCGCGGCGAACATCGTCGTCAAGGCGGGCGCGACGCCGCCGCCCTGCGGCGAGGTCCCGGGGAGCGCGGGCGCCGAGCACTTCCTGTTCATCCCGGACCTGACGGCCGGCGCGACGGGGTGGGTCCTGGCGGTCCTCATGATCCTCTACGTCGGATCGCAGCTGCTCTCGACGCTGCTGACGCCGACGACGCCGGATCGCAACCAGCAGATGCTGATGTACGGGCTGCCGCTCGTCTTCTCGATCTTCATCCTGCTCTACAACTTCCCGGCGGGCCTGCTCGTGTACTGGATCACGACGAACCTGTGGACCGTGGGCCAGGGCTACGTGCTGCGCAGGCGGCTGGGTCCGATCACGCCGCCGAAGGCGCCCGACGCGGGCAAGGGCGATGGTGACGACGACCGCGGGGGCGGGCTGTTCGCGAAGTTCGCAGCCGGTCTGGGTGCTGGAGCGAAGGAGCCGGCGACGGCTGGTGCGACGGCAAAGAAGCCGGGTCCGAGCGGACCGCCGCCGCAGCCGCCGCGCAAGAAGAAGAAGCGATCGGGGCGTCGTCGATGAGCAACACAGATGTCACAGCCAGCGTGCGGGAGCTGCTCGAACACGTCGTCGAGGCGCTCGGGCTGGAAGCGACCATCGAGATGTCCGACGACGGAGAGACCTGCACGGGCACGGTCCACGGGGAGGACCTGGGCCTGTTCATCGGGCGCCACGGCCAGACGATCGACGCCGTCCAGCATCTGGCACAGCGCGCCGCGGGGCCGCGCGCCGAGCACGGCCACCGGATCGTCGTCGACGCCGAGGGCTACCGCGAGCGCCGCGAGGGCATCCTGCGCCGCCAGGCCGACCGTGCGGCCGAGGATGCGCTGCGCTACGGCCGCCCGGTGGCGCTGGACGCGATGACGGCGAGCGAGCGCAGGCTCGTGCACGAGTACCTGCGCGAGCAGGGCGGCGTGCAGACGTACTCCGAGGGCGACGAGCCCGCGCGCCATCTCGTCGTCGCGCCGCTGGCCGAGTAGCGCGGCCCGCGCCCTCTCGTCGTCGCCTCGCCGGCCGAGTGGCGCGCCCGCGCCCTTCGGCGTTTCACGTTTTTCTCCCCGGTGAAACACTTCGGGCCATGCTGAGCGACACCGAGCGCGGGCTTGTGGCGGGCATCCTCATGAGCGAGGGATCGTTCGGAGGCGACGGCAAGCAGCCGCACGTGATGCTGCGCAAGCACGTTCGCCACGAGTCGCTCATGCGCTGGCTCGTGGAGCGCTTCCCGCGCTCACGCCTCTACGGCCCCTATCACCACGGCGACCGCTCGTACTTCCAGTGGGTCGCGCGCGGCCCGGCCCTCGTCGAGGACGTGCTCCCGGTGCTCGACGAGCTCGTCGTCCCCGAGCTGGACGCGCACGCCGCGGCGCGCCTCGCGCAGCTTCGCGAGCGCTACGCGCCCTACATCGCGCGGGTCGAGGCGCGCGGCCGGGGATGACCGCCGAGCGCCGCCTCGCCGCGCTCGCGCAGCGCTACGCCCTGCCGGCGACCGCGCCCCGGCTGCTCGCGCGTCTCGTCGCGCTCGTCGAGTCCGATCCGACGGCGCCGACGACCGTCCGCGGCGAGCGCGCGGTCATCGACGCACATGTGGCCGACGCGCTCGTGGCGCTCGAGCTCGACGCGGTGCGGTCGGCGCGTCGCGTCGCCGACCTCGGGTCGGGCGCCGGCTTCCCGGGCCTCGTGCTCGCCGCCGCGCTGCCGTCCGCGCACGTCGATCTCGTGGAGGCCAACCGGCGCAAGTGCGACTATCTGCGACGAGCCGTCGCCCACGTGGGTCTGCCCAACGGCGCCGTCGTCTGCGCTCGGGCCGAAGCGTGGCCGGCCGGCCTCGCGTCGGCGGACCTCGTCACCGCTCGCGCGCTGGCGCCGCTTTCGGTCGTCGTCGAGTACGCGGCGCCGCTGCTCGCGACGGGCGGGGCCCTCGTGGCATGGAAGGGCCGGCGCGCCGCCGACGAGGAGGCCGACGGGAGGGCCGCCGCGCGGGCGACCGGCCTCGAGCTCGTCGAGGTGCGGCGCGTGGAGCCCTGGACCGGTGCCGAGCATCTGCACCTGCACCTCTACCTGAAGGTTGGTTCGACCCCGAATCGCTTCCCCAGACGTCCGGGTATTGCGCGCAAACGACCGCTGCGAGCCTCAGGCTGACCTCAAGCGTCGAGGCTTCGGTGACGAACGATCCACAGCTCCGACCGTGTTCGGCGCTACCGTAGGACGCCGATGGGCACCGTCTACGCGATCGCGAATCAGAAGGGCGGGGTCGGCAAGACGACGACCGCCGTGAACGTGGCCGCGTGCATCGCCGAAGCCGGCCTGGACACCCTGCTCGTCGACGTCGACCCGCAGGCGAACGCGACGCTCGGGATCGGCGTGCGCAAGGACACGGAGCCGAACGTCTACGACGTGCTCGACGGGCGCTGCTCGCTCGACGCGGCCATCACCGACACGACGATCGAGCGCCTCAAGCTCGTGCCCGCCCATCCCGATCTCGCGGGCTCGAACATCGAGCTGCCGCGCGAGCCGGGCTCCGAGGTGCGCCTGCGCGATGCGCTCACGGGCGCGCGCGAGCGATTTGCCTACATCCTGCTGGACTGCCCGCCGTCGCTGGGCCCGCTGACGGTCAACGCGCTCGTGGCCGCGGACCGCGTGATCATCCCGGTGCAGACGGAGTACTTCGCGCTCGAGGGGCTGGCCGGGCTGCTCGACACGCTGGCGCTCATCCAGCGCGAGCTCAACCCGCGCCTGACGGTCGCCGGGATGCTGCTGACGATGCACGACGGGCGCACCCGCCTGGCCCGCGACGTCGAGCGCGAGGTCCGCGCGCACTTCCCGTCGCTCGTCTTCGACACCGTCATCCCGCGCAACGTCCGCATCGGCGAGGCCCCGAGCTACGGCCTGCCGGTCACCCATCACGATCCGCACTGCTCGGGCTCGGACGCCTACTTCGAGCTCGCCAAGGAGGTCGTGCGGGCGGGGTCGAAGACATGAGCAGCTCGGGGCGCGGCATGGGCCGCGGGCTCGCGGCGATCCTGTCGGTCTCGCATGGGCCCGACGGCGCCGGCGACGACCTGCGCGCGCTCCCGCTGGATCTCATCGTCGCCAACCCCAGGCAGCCGCGTCGCAACTTCGACGACGCCGCGCTCGAGGCGCTGGCCGGGTCGCTGCGCGAGCGCGGCGTCCTGCAGCCGGTCCTCGTCCGCCCCCTCGCGGGCGGCACGTTCGAGCTCGTCGCCGGCGAGCGCCGCTGGCGCGCCGCGCGCCTGGCGGATCTTGAGACGATTCCCGCGCTCGTGCGCCGGCGCGACGACGCCGAGGCACTCGAGGCCGCGCTGATCGAGAACATGGCGCGCGAGGACCTCAACCCCGTCGAGGAGGCGCGCGCCTGCGCGGCGCTCGTCGAGGAGCTCGGGCTCACCCGCGAGTCCGTCGGGCTGCGCGTCGGTCGCAGCCGGGTCGCGGTCACGAACCTGCTGCGCCTGCTCGACCTCCCCGACGAGGTGCTCGCGCTGCTCGAGGCGGGCGACCTGTCCGAGGGCCACGGGCGCGCGCTGCTGCTCGCCGAGGACCATGCCGACCGGCGCCGGCTCGCACGCGCGGCCGCGGCCGAGGGCTGGTCGGTCCGCACGGCCGAGGCTCGGGCGCGGGCCGCGAACGCGTCGGCGCCGGCGGCCAAGCGCCGCAAGGCCGCCGCACCCCATCCCGACCAGCAGGCGGCCGCCGAGGAGATCGCCGAGGCGCTCGGCGGCGCGCTCGGCGTCGAGGTCACCGTCACGCCGCGCGGCACCGGCTACCGCGTGGAGCTGGCATTCGACGATCCGGACGAGGCGCTCGAGCTCGCCCGCCGCGTCCGCCCGCACGCCGCCGCGTGACGGCCCGCTAGACTCGACGACCGTTCGCGGGCGATTAGCTCAGTCGGTTAGAGCGCTTCTCTGATGGTCATGCGCTCAACGCGCGCCGCGAGCTTTCATCCCGCTGACACGGTCGTTTCCATCTACCTTGAGTGCCATGGATGTGCCATCGGGAGCGAGGCGGGCGCGGTGAGCGTCCAGGCGTACGACACGGACGACGTCCGGCGCTGGCGGGTGCGCTGGCGCGAGCACGACCGGATGCGGTCGCGGACGTTCCCCGGCAAGAAGCAGGCGCTGGCCTTGGATGCCGACGTGAAGGCGCGCAAGTTCCGGGGCGACATGATCCCGAAGACGGGCCGCAAGACCCTGGCGCGAGCGTTCGCGGAGTGGTGGCCGAGTGTCGAGGCGACGAAGGCCACCGCGACGCAGCGCAGCTGCCGCAACCAGTGGAACGCGCACATCAAAGGCACGTTCGACCACCACACCCTCGGCGAACTTCTCACCGAGCCGGCGCTGATCAACGGCCTCATGCAGCGCCTTGACGCCGAGAAGGTCGGGCGGCCGTCGCAGCGCAAGACGCTGATCGTTCTCTCGGCGCTGATGACCGACCGCGTGCGCGTCGGTGAGGTCGCGGCCAACCCGGTGCAGCGAGCGTGCAAGCCAAAGCTCCGGCCCGCCGAGCGGTCTGCCCGCTCGCGCCGGTCGTGATCGAGCGCATCTGTCTCGCGCTGGCCGTCCGCGAGGTCAAGCCCGCATCAGGCACGCGCGCGGAGGGCGACGCGCTCCTCGTGTCGCTCCTGGCCTACGCCGGGTTGCGCCCGCAGGTGGCCCTCGCGCTGCAATGGGGCGACATCGGCGACCGCGTGCTCACGGTGGACGAAGCCGCCAGCTTCGGCGATGTGAAGGCGACGTCGACCGCGCACCTCCGTACCGTGCCGATCCCGCCGACGCTCCTGCGCGACCTCGACGGATGGAGGGCCACGACGCGGGCGACCACCGATCACGCGCTCGTGTTTCGCGGCGTTGCGGGAGCGCCGTGGTCGCACTCGACGTACAACAACTGGCGTGGGCGCATCTGGAAGGCCGCGCTGCGCACGGTGGCCGGCAGCGATCCGAACCTTGCTCCGCTGGCGAAGGCGCGGCCCTACGACTGCCGCCATTCGTTCGTGGGCCTGCACCGGCGCGCGGGCGAGGACCCGCTGCGCGTGGCGACGTGGGCCGGGCACTCCCCGTCGGTCATGTGGCGCCCACGCCCACGTGATCGAGGACCTGCGCGGCGGCCAGACCGTGCCGGTGGAGCAGCAGATCGCCGCCGCCCGCGCGGCGATCACGGCGCGCCCCGCCGACGAAGTGCGGGCGATCGTCGTCGAGAGCCTCGCCAACCCGGACGCCGCGCCCGTCGGCTACGGCCCGGCGACGTTCGGTACGCGCAGGATCGACCGCGACCGCGAGGACGGCTGACGATGGCGAAGAAGTACCGCGACGTCAGGGCGGCCCTACATAACGACGGTTGGACCGTCGCGCGCGTGTCCGGCTCCCACGAGATCTGGGAGCACCCGGACGGCCGTTCGGTTGCGGTTCCCGGCGGCGGCAAGGACAATCGGGAAGTGCCGACCGGAACCCTGGCGAGCATCAGGCGAGATACAGGTCTGGACCAACTGAGATGACGAACTACGCCGTGATCTACGAGCCCGCCGCCGACGGCAGTTGGAGCGCCCGTGCCGCCGACCTTCCCGTGTACGCCGTCGGCGCCACGCGCGAGGAGGCCGAGCGCGACGTGCGTTCAGCGATCGCGCTGTACCTCGACTACCTCGCCGAGAAGGGCGAGCCCGTGCCGGTCGGCCTCAGCGTCGTCGGCACCGTCGCCGTCTGATCGCCGGGCTCACGGCCGCACTAGGTAGCCGGGCACCCGCTCGCACGGGTCGACATGGAGCCCATCGCTGCGGTGGCGACCGCGACCGGATCGGTCCGCGCCGGGTCGGGCGAGAAGTCCCGCGAGAACGAGTAGGCACGATGGAACGGCTGCCTGTCGGCGAGGCCGGTCGAGATGTCCGGGCGCAGTAGCCGCCGTGCGGCGGTAGCGCCTGCACGAGCTTCTGCTGCACGCCGACTCCCGGCGCCGTACCAGCTCGCGTGGCATCGAGCAGTACCGGCACGATCGCTTCCAACAGGCTGAAACGCGCTGGGAGCGGTATCGTACGAAGAGCAGTGAGTGCCGATGTGCCACGGATGTGCCATCTGGGCGGAGCCGTTTTGCGGCGCCGCCGCATAAAGCGGCTCCAACGCTGCCCCGGGCGATTAGCTCAGTCGGTTAGAGCGCTTCTCTGATAAGGAAGAGGTCCCAGGTTCGAGTCCTGGATCGCCCATTGCCTGTGAGGCCCGCACAGGTGTTCAGGGGCCGCGCGCCACCCCCGGACCGCGGGTGCGATGATGCCCGCCATGTCCACCGCTACCCTGCGCCCCCTGGCGGCGGCTGCCGTCGCAGCGCTGCTCGTGTTGACCCTGGCCGCGTGCGGCTCGGACGCTGACTCCGGCGCGGGCGACACCAGCGCCTCGTCGGCCACCGCGGAGGGCATGGATCTCGGGCTCTTCTTCGACGGCGCGCTGACCGAGAAGGCGAGCACGGCGCAGTGCACGCTGGCCGGTGGCACGGTCACGACCTGCCACACGATCACCGTGACCGGATTCCCGGCCGGCGGCGAGGTCGGCCCGTTCTGTCCGCGCACGACCTCGGCCACCGCCGACGAGGTCGGGATCTGGTTCGACGGCAAGCAGGTCTACGACATCGACGGCGAGTTCATCCTCAAGCTGCCCGAGATCTACGACGACGCGAAGTGGCGCCTGCACGACGAGGACGGCAAGGTCAACGTCACCGACACCCAGGAGGCGTTCGAGGGCGCGGCGCGGCCCGACGTCGACCCGCGCTACCAGAACCACTGCGTCGAGGGCAAGATCGCGTGGCTGCAGGACGGCGAGCCCGTCCCCTCCGAGGTGCAGATCCCCACCAAGCCGGTCGCCGCCGACAGCGCCACGGCGGTGGGCAACCGAGTCGGCGTGACGCTCGACGGGGTGATCATCGACGGCCAGGCGCCGGTCGAGGCCATCCTCGGCGCCTACACGATCGCCGCGTTCGACGACTGCGGCGGCCACATCAACCCCGTCGAGGGCTACCACATCCACGGGGCCGCAGGCTGCTCGGAGAGCGGCGACGCGGCGGCGGGCGAGACCCCGGTGTTCGCATTCGCGCTCGACGGTTTCCCGATCCACAGCCCGCTGGAGGACGACGAGCAGGCCGCCGCGGGACTGGACGACTGCAACGGCCACAGCACCGACGCGCTCGGCTATCACTACCACGCCCAGCCGCCCGAGAAGAACGGCGTGCTCACCTGCTTCACGGGCGAGCCCGCGTCCACCCAGGGTGGCGAAGGGCGTGGAGGGGGGCCGCCGGGCGAAGGACCGCCCACCGGGTAGCCGGTCCGAGCGCGCGCGGCTCGGCGCGCGGTCCCGGCGCCGGCCGGCGCACGCTCACTCCTCCTCGGGCGGCGGCGGCTTGTCGTAGCGGGTGGTGAACGGCTGGCGCTCGACCTTGCCGTCCTTGAAGCGCAGCACGCGGGTGACCGTGATGGAGAAGTCGCCGTCGGCCACCGGCGTGCGCTCGCCGGTCTCTGCGCGCACCCGGCGGCCGTGGTCGGCGCCGTACAGCGTCACGGTGACGGACGTCGCGTCGCTCGACGTGCGGACGATCACCGGCGCGGCGGTGTCGTTGGTCCACGTGAGGTCGATGTCGGGGAAGTTCAGCGTCGCCTCGCGCCCGGCCGGGTAGCGATCGATGTAGAAGCTGTGCGGGCGGTGGCCGTCGATCTGCAGGCCCGCGAAGTAGGCGGCGTTGTAGATCGTCGTGGAGAACTGCGAGACGCCGCCGCCGACGGACGGGACGATCTTGCCGTCGGCGATGTACGGCGCGGGGACGTAGCCGCCGGCCTTCGTGCGCTGTCCGGCGACCTCGTTGAGCGAGAAGCGCTGGCCGGGGAGCACGACCTTGCCGTCGACGGCGCGGGCGATGCGCCGGATGTTCGTCACACGCGGCTGGCAGCACGGGTAGCGCGTCGTGAACGTGCCCAGCAGGGCGTCGACCTCGCGCGCGGCCGACGTCGACAGCACAGGCTCGATCGGGGTGAGCGCCAGCGCCGCGTCGTGGCGCCCGCTCCGCACCGCGGCCGCGATCGCGGCGGCCGCCGCCGCGCGATCGACCTTGCGCCCCTGCGCGGCGGCCGCCACCGAGAGGCGCACCCGCCGCGGCTTCCACGAGACGTCCGCCTGCCCGTCGAGCACGACGCCCGGCCGCTGGGGGGCCGACACCCGGGCGCTCTTGGAGTCGCGGTCGAGGTCGCGGGCGAGCGCGGCCACGAGCTTGTCCAGCGCGGCCGCGTCGACGCCGAGCCGCACCGCCCGCCGGCTCGTCGTCGAGGTGCGCTCGAGCGCGAGGACGCGGGCGACACGGGCCGGCCGGACCGTCGTCGTGCGGTCGCCGACGCGCAGGCGCAGCGGGGCCTCGACGTAGCTGCGCGCGCGCCGGGCGACGGTCTCGACGGCGTCGCGCGTCACGGTCGGCAGGCGGCGGACCGCCAGCGCGACGTCCCCGGGCCGCCGTTCGCGCAGCGCGCCGAGCAGCGCCGCCCTGGCGGCGCCGCGATCGAGGCTGCGTCCCGGCGTCGGCGCCCGCGCGCTGACCCGCACGCTGTCGCCCTGCACGTCGATCGCGAGCGCGCCCGCGCTGGCGCCCTCGTCGACGTCGGCGGCGATCTCGTCGACCTGAGCCGTCAGGCGCGCCCCGTCGATCGTGACCGCCGGGCTGACCCGCCGTCCGGCCACGAGGCCGACGATCGGCGACCACAGCCCGCGTGCGCCGGAGCGCCCGGCGCCGAGCGCCCGGTCCACGGTGCGCGTCAGGTCCAGCGCGTAGCCGGCCTGGCGCGCGGTCACGATGAAGCGCCGCCGGCCGGCGACGAGCGTGATCGGACGATCGGCGGGGTAGGCGCCGGCGATCTCGGCGCGCGCGTCCTGCGCCGACAGGCCGCCGACGTTCACACCGCCCACCGCCGTCCCGGGCAGCACCGCCCCGCGGTGGACCAGCCGCAGCCCGGCGGTCACGACGAGCCAGCCCGCGAGGACCGCGAGCACGATCCGCAGCGCGCTGCGACGCCGTCCGGGCGCAGCGGGCGCGGGGCGGCGTGCGCGGGGCGCCGCCGGGCGGCGCGGTCGCGCGCCGCCGCCGCCGGCGCTGCGAGGCGTCCCGGTCAAGCCCGCGCGGGCGCGAAGGTCGTGCTCAGGGCGACCGAGTCCTGCTTACGCGGGGACCGCGACGCCCTCGCGGGCGAGCAGCAGCAGGCCCATCTCCCGGGCCTTCAGCGCGGCGTCGGCATCGCCCTCGTGCGCGGCGACGATCGAGCCCTTCATGAGGATGTGCCACTGTCCGGCGAACCGCTCGGGGTCGGCGACGCCGGCCTCCGTCGCGAGCTCGCGGACGAACGCGCGGATGTTCGCCAGGTGGGTCACGCAGGCTTGGCGCACCGGATCGCTGCGGTCGTCGAACTCCAGCAGCGACGTGATGAACGCGCACCCCTCGAAGTCCTCGCGCGCAAACCACTCGGTGAAGATCTCGAAGACCGCCAGCAGCTGCTCGACCGGCGTGTCGGCCCGGTTGCGGATCTCCTGCTGTACCCAGCCCTTCGTCCAGCGCTCCTCGCGCAGCGCCAGGAAGGCGAGCGCGAGCTCGCTCTTGGAGGCGAAGTTGCGGTACAGCGTCATCTTCGCCACGTCGGCCTCGGCCGTGATCGTGTCGACGCCGATCGCGCGTACCCCCGCGCGACTGAACAGGCCATACGCGGCGTCGAGGATGCGGTCACGACCGCTGCGGCTTCTGTCAACCGCGGGTGTGTCTCGGGGTGCCATGTCACGACTATAGGCGCGCTGACTCCCCGGAGGGGAAGAACGTCCCGACGCGCAGGCGAAGATTGTGCGGATGGCCACGTATCGTCGGGGCGCAACGGCGGGGCTGCGGGCGCCCCGTAGCTATGCTCCAACGGATGCAGGAGATGGTCATCTACGGGGTCAGCTTCGACATGGTCGGCAAGCAGCCGATCGTGCTGTTGAAGACCGTCGACAGCAACAAGTTCCTCCCGATCTGGATCGGTCATCCCGAGGCTGCCGCGATCCTCATGAAGCTCCAGGGCGCGAGCACGCCGCGCCCGATGACCCACGACCTGCTGTGCGACATGCTCGGCGAGCTCGACGTCCGCTGCACCCAGGTCGCCGTCACAGAGCTGCGCGACAACACCTTCTTCGCCTCGATCACCCTTGCCGTCGACGGCAAGGAGATGGAGATCGACTCCCGGCCCAGCGACGCGCTCGCGCTCGCCGTGCGCTCCGGCGCGCCGATCTTCGCCGCCGAGGAGGTCATCGCCGAGTCGGCGATCGAGTTCGAGCACGACGTCGAGGACACCGAGGAGGTCGTCGAGAAGTTCAAGGACTTCCTCGACCAGGTCAGCCCGGAGGACTTCGCCGGCGAGGAGTGACCCCTCCCGGCGAGGAGTGACCCGCTCCCGGGGGTGTTGCGCGTTGCGTCGCCATACGCGACGCAACGTCCACGACCCCCCTGGCGGCGCGCGGACACGGGCGCCGCATCGCCCCGCGCCCCGCGCCCTACCGCGCCAGCATCAGGATTCGCTGCACGAGCTCGTCGAACTCCATCCCGGCCGCCTCCGCCGCCATCGGCATGAGCGAGGTCTCCGTCATCCCCGGGATCGCGTTGGCCTCCAGCACGGTCAGCTCGCCGCCGTCTCCGCCGAGCATGAGGTCGATGCGCGCGAAGCCGCGGCAGCCCAGCACGCGCCAGACCGCGAGCGCGAGCTCCTGCGCGCGCTCGGACATGCCCGCGGGCAGCTCGGCGGGGCACACGAACGTCGTGCGGCCGATCTCGTAGCGCGCCTCGAAGTCATAGAAGTCCTCCTCGCGCGGGACGGCCTCGACGACCGGCAGCGGCTCGCCGTCGAGCACCGAGACGGCGAGGTCGCGCCCGTGCACGTGGCGCTCCAGCAGGACCTTGCCCGAGTAGGAGAAGGCGGCCACGAGCGCGCCGGGCACCTCGCGCGCCGTCGCGGCGAACTTGATGCCGAGCGCCGAGCCCTGGTTGGCCGGCTTGACGACGATCGGAAACGACAGCCGCTGCTCGATCTCCGGCAGCGCGTCGGCCGCGCCGAGCTCCTTGAACGCCGTCTCGTTGAAGGCGAAGAAGTCGGGCGTCGGGATCCCCGCGTCGCGCATGTGGTGCTTGGCCAGGACCTTGTCGGCGCAGCGGATGCAGGCCGACACGCCGCTGCCCGTGTGGGCGATGGCGAGCGCCTCGAGCAGCTCCTGCACCGTGCCGTCCTCGCCGTCGCGGCCGTGCAGCGCGACGAACGCGACGTCCGGCTCGGCCTCGCGCAGGCGCGCGACGAGGTCGTGGCCGACGTCGATCGCGACGACGTCGTGGCCGAGGCGCTCGAGCGCGTCCTGGACGCGCGCGCCGGACTTCAGCGACACCTGGCGCTCGAGCGACCGGCCACCCTTGAGGACCGCGACGCGCGCCACGCTCAGGCCTGGCTGGCGTCGGGGCGCCGGCGGCGCTCCGGAGCGGGCAGGTGCAGCACGTCGGCGAGCTCCACGTCGAGCTGCGCGGGGGCCGGCTCGGCGGGCTGCGCAACGACGCGGTGCGTCCCGGTCAGCGTGTCGTAGAGGTCGATCTGCTCGCGCACGACCTCGCCGATGCGCCGCACGCCCTCGCGGATCTCGGCCTCGCCGACGCCCGAGAAGTTCAGCCGCATCGAGCTCGCGCCGCGCCCGTCGAGGAACGCCGCGCGCCCGGGGACGAACGCGACGTGCTCGTCGAGCGCGCGCGCGAGGAGGTCGGTCGTGTCGATGTAGTCGGGCAGCGTGACCCAGATGAACAGCCCGCCCCGGGGATGCGTCCAGCGCGACTCGGGCCCGAGCGCCTCGGCGAGCGCGTCGAGCATGACGTCGCGCCGGCGGCGGTAGATCTCCTTGAGCGACTGCACGTAGTCCTGCCAGCGGCCGCTCTCGAAGTACGCCGCGACGAACAGCTGCGTCAGCGAGGAGGAGCACAGGTCGGCGGCCTGCTTGCCGATGTTCATCTTCTCGAGCACGGGGCGCGGCCCGACGCTCCAGCCCAGCCGCACGCCCGGCGAGAGGATCTTCGAGAACGTCCCGAGGTAGATGACGTAGTCGCCGCCCTCCAGCGAGTACAGCGTCGGCAGCGGGTCGCCCTCGTAGCGCAGCAGGCCGTACGGGTTGTCCTCGAGCACGAGCAGCTCGCGCTCGCGCGCGACCTCGACGAGCCGTCGCCGGCGCGGCAGCGACATCGTCGTGCCCGCGGGGTTCTGGAAGGTCGGCACCGTGTAGATGAACTTCGGGCGCCGCCCCGCGGCGGCGAGGCGGTCCAGCGTGCGCTCGAGCTCGTCGATGCGCATCCCGTCCTCGTCGACGTCGACCTGCACGACGTCGGCCTGGTAGGAGCAGAACGTCGGCACCGCGCCGGGGTACGTCGGCGCCTCGGCGATGACGACGTCGCCCGGATCGACGAGCGTCTTGCAGACGAGGTCGATGACCTGCTGGCCGCCCGTCGTCACGAGCACCTCGTCGGGGTCGACGTGCGTGCCCTCCTCGGCCATGACCTCGGCGATGCAGGCCTTCAGCACGCCCAGGCCCTCGGTCGGCCCGTACTGCAGCGAGCGCGCGGTCGAGTCGACGGCGACGCGGCTCATGATCGCGGCGAACGACTCGGCGGGAAACGAGGAGGTGTCCGGCAGGCCGCCGGCGAGCGAGATGATGTCGCCGCGCTCGGTGAGCGCCATGAGGTCGCGCATCGCCGAGGACTTCATGACCTTCGTCCGCGCGGCGAACAGGCTCGCGTAGCGCTCGAGGTCGCGCGATGTCCGACGGGGGCCGGGGCCGGTCGTCATGGATCGGGGTTCGCCGGTGGCCCGCGCGTCCCTGTCGTCTATCGTCATGCGCCCTCCACGGTACCGGACGCGTTGCAGCTGCTGATCGACATTCTCCAGGGCGCCGGGCTGTCCGCCGCGGCGGGCATCAGGCCCTTCCTGCCGGCGCTCGTCGCCGGCGCGCTGGCGACCGCGAACGTCGGAATCGACTACGAGGGCACGCCGTTTGCGTTCCTCGAGTCGCCGGTCTGGCTGCTCGTCGTCGTGGTGGCGCTGATCGCCGCCGTCGTCGCGCAACGCCGTCAGGCGCTCGCGGGCGCGCTCGAGTCCGCCGTGCAGGGGATCGGCCTCGGCCTCGGCGCGCTGCTGTTCTCCGCGACGCTCGCCGACAACACCGACCTCTGGTACCCGGGCGTGCTCGCCGGCGGCCTGTGCGCCGCGCTCGCGGGCGCGGCGACGCGCTCGCTCGTCGCGCGCGTCCGCGCGCGGCTGGACGAGGAGGCGCGCGGCGCGCTGCCGGTCTACCTCGAGGGGTCCGCGGTCGTGCTCGCCGGCCTGGCGATCGTCGTCGCGCCGGTCTCGGTCCTCGCGCTCGGCTTCTTCGCCTTCCTGCTGCGCGGCGGCCGTCGCCGCGCGGGCGAGAAGTACGCCGGGCTGCGCATCCTGCGGTGAGCTCCGCGCCGCCCAAGCTCATCCTCACGGTCATCGACGGCATGAAGCCGACGATGGTGCAGCGCGCGATGAAGTCCGGCAGCGCGCCCGCGCTGCAGGCGATCGTCGACCGCGGGCAGTACGTCTCCGAATGCTGCGCGGCGTTTCCCTCGGTGACGCCCGTCTGCGCCGCGACGATCGCGACCGGCGTGCTGCAGGACAAGCACGAGATCCCGTCGATGAACTGGTACTCACGCGCCGAGAAGCGCTACATCGAGTACGGCTCGTCGTTCTCGGCCTCGCGCAAGTTCGGCCTCAACCGCCAGCTCGTCGACACGATCTTCAACATGAACGCGGCGCACCTGTCGCCCGACGTGCCGACGATCTTCGAGACGCTCGACGACCACGAGGAGGTCCGCACCGCGGGCACGACGTACCTCATCTACCGCGGCCGCCACGAGCACGAGATCTCGCGCGACTTCGCGCTCACGCGGGCCGCCTCGTCGCTGTTCAAGCGCTCGGCGCTGGGCCCGCGCGAGCTCTTCTACGCCGACATCTTCGCCAGCCGCAAGACGAGCTGCTGGTCGCGGATGGGGATCCCGGGGATGCGCGACCAGCACGCCGGCTGCGTGGGCTCCTACCTCGTCGAGCACGACCTCTTCGACTTCATGCTCCTGTCGCTGCCCGACAACGACGCGCACTCGCACAAGAACGGCCCGCACGCGCAGATCGAGTCGATCGCGGCCGCGGACGCCGAGCTGTGGCGCGTCATGGAGGCCGGCGGCGGCCCCGACGCGTTCCTCGACGAGCACGCGATGATCGTCGTGGCCGACCACTCGCACTCGCACATCGAGCGCACGGTCGACCTCGGCGGGGCGTTCGAGGACTGGCGCGTGCTGCCGCCGTCGGGCGCCGGCGCGCGCCACGCCGAGCTGGCGCTGTGCCCGGCGCAGCGCTCGGCGATGATCTACCTGCTGCTCGAGTCGCGCGAGTCGGCGCTGCCGCGCGTCGTCGCGACGGCGCGGGCGATCGAGGGCGTCGACCTCGCCATGTGGTGGGACGGCGACCGCGTCGCCGTCGGCGGCGAGCGAGGCGAGCTGCGCTTCCGGCCGGGCGACGAGGTCGCCGACCCGCGCGGCGGGCGCTGGACGATCTGCGGCGAGCTCGACACGCTGCGCGCCCACGTCGAGGACGGCACGCTGCACAGCGAGCACTACCCCGACGCGCTCGCGCGCGTGTGGGCGGCGATGAGCTGCCCGACGTCGGGCGACGTGCTGCTCTCCGCCGAGCCGGCCTACGAGTTCCCCGACTGGGGCAACCGCGCGCATGTGCGCGGGGGCAGCCACGGATCGCTGCACCGCGTCGACTCGCTCGGCGCGCTGCTGTTCTGCGGCGTCCCCGCGCCGGCGCAGCGCGCCGGCGGCAACTGGTCGATCGCCGACCTCGCGCCGATGATCCGCGCGCACTTCGGCGCTGCGTAACCTTCCGTCGACATGAGCGCGGACGAGGCCGTGGCGGACAGCTCGATCGAGGCACCGCGCCTGCAGGGGCGCCGGCGCCTGCACGCCGGGCTGCGCAAGCCGTCCAACTGGCTGCAGCTCGTGCGCTTCGCGCTCGTCGGCGCCAGCGGCTACGTCGTCAACCTCGTCGTCTTCGCCCTGCTCGTGCACGCCGCGGCGATCGACTACAAGATCGCGGCGACATGCGCCTTCCTCGTCGCGCTGAGCAACAACTTCGTGTGGAACCGGCAGTGGACGTTCCGCGCCCGCGACGGGCACGCGGGCTTTCAGGCCGCGCGCTTCTGCGTCGTCTCGCTCGCCGCGTTCGGCTTCAACCTCCTCGTGCTGTTCGCCCTCGTCGAGGCGCTCGGCGTCAGCGAGGTCCCGGCCCAGGCGGTCGCGATCGCGGCCGCGACCCCGCTGAACTTCATCGGCAACAAGCTCTGGAGCTTCCGGGCCTGAGCCGCGGCGCGGCGTGCGCCGCGCTGCTGATCGTGCTGACCGCCGCCGGCCCCGCGCCGGCCGCGCAGCCCGCGCCGGAGACCTCCGGCGGCGTCCCGACGCGGCTGCCCGGCACGCCGCTGGGCGCGAGCGCGCTCGTCACCCCGGCGCGCGACGACGTCGCGCCGCCGGGGCGCGGACTGACCGCGCGGCGGGTCGGCGCGATCGCCGGCGCGGTGGCGAAGGTGCGCCGGGCGCGGCGCGAGTACCCCGGCGCGACGCGCGAGGTCTACCTGAAGGGCACCGACCGCTGGCAGGTGTCGTACTTCGCCAGGACGCCGCCCGGCGCGCCGCGCAAGGAGGTCGCGCAGGTGCTCGTCCAGGACCCGGGCGGCGCGGTCCTCGAGGCCTGGACGGACTACCAGGTGCCGTGGTCGATGGCGCGCGGGTACCCGGGCGCGTTCGGGCGCATCGTCAACGCGCCGTGGGTCTGGATCCCGCTCGCCGTGCTCTTCGTCGTGCCGTTCCTGCGCCGCCCGTGGGGGCTGCTGCAGCTCGACCTGCTGGCGCTGAGCGCGTTCTCGGTCTCGACGGCGTTCTTCAACGCCGCGCGGATCGACGTGTCGGTCCCGCTCGTGATGCCGCTGCTGGCCTACCTGCTGGGGCGGATGCTGTGGATCGGCCTGCGGCGGGGGGCGCGCGCCGAGGCGCAGGCGCGCCGGCCGCTGCGGCTGCTCGTGCCCGTGCGCTGGCTGGCGGTCGCGGTGATCTTCCTCGTCGGCTTCCGGGTCGCCCTGGACGTCACGAGCTCGAACGTCATCGACGTCGGCTACGCGGGCGTCATCGGCGCCGACCGGATCGTCGACGGCGACCCGCTCTACGGCGCGTTTCCGAGCGAGAACGCCAGCGGCGACACGTACGGCCCGGTCGCGTACCTCGCCTACGTGCCCTTCGAGCAGGCGCTGTCGTGGAGCGGGCGCTGGGACGACCTGCCGGCGGCGCACGCCGCGGCGATCGCCTTTGACCTCGTCGCGATCGTGCTCTGCTTCCTGCTCGGCCGGCGGGTGCGCGGACCGGACCTCGGCGTCGTGCTCGCCTACGCGTGGGTGACGTATCCGTTCACGCTCTACACGCTCATGTCCAACTCCAACGACGCGCTCGTCGCCGTGCTCGTCCTCGCCGCCGTCCTGGCCGCGGGCAGCCCGCCGGCGCGCGGGGCGCTCGCCGCGCTCGCCGGGCTGACGAAGTTCGCGCCGCTCGCGCTCGTGCCGCTGCTGGCGCTGCACCCGCGCCCGCGCCCGCGCACGGTCCTCGGGTTCGCGGCCGGCTTCGCCGGCGCCGCGCTGCTGGCGTTCGCGCCGCTCGCCGCGCACATCGACTGGCGCACGTTCTGGGAGCAGACGATCGCCTTCCAGGCCCAGCGCGGCTCGCCGTTCTCGATCTGGGGCCTGTACGACCCCGACGTGGCGTGGCTGAACTACGCCCAGCGCGGCGTGCAGGCGGCGGCGGCGCTGCTGGCGGTCGCGCTCGCGCTCGTGCCGCGCCGGCGCGACCTCGTCGGGCTCGCGGCCTGCTGCGCGGCGATCCTGCTCGCGCTGCAGCTCGGCGTCACGCACTGGTTCTACCTCTACGTCCCGTGGTTCTTCGGGCTGGCGATGCTCGCGCTGCTCGGCCGCTTCGGGGCGCCGGCGTCCGGGCGCTCGTGACGCAGCGCGGGCGGCTGGCGCTGGCGGGCGCCGCGCTGGCGGTCGTCTACGCGGTCGCGACGACGACCGGGCCGTTCGCGGACGTCACCGTCAACGACCTGTACGTGTACGGGGTCTACGCCGACCTGCTGCACGCGGGCCGGCTGCCCTACGTCGACTTCGGCTTCGAGTACCCGCCGCTGGCGGCGCTGCCGATCTGGCTGGCGGGCGTGCCGGGCCTCGGCGACGCGCGCTACGAGCTGAGCTTCGGCGTGCTCATGGGCGGCTGCCTCGTGGCGGCGCAGCAGCTCGCGGCGCGGCTGGCCGGGGGCGGGCGCGACGCGGCAATCGTCGCCTGGCTGCTCGTCGCGACGCCGCTGCTCGTCGGAGCGTCGCTGCGCACGCACTTCGACGCGCTGCCGGTCGCGATCGCGCTCGGCGGGCTGCTCGCGCTCGTGCGCGACCGCCGCGCGCTCGGCTTCGCGCTGCTCGGGGCGGGCACGATGACAAAGCTCTTCCCCGGCCTGCTCGCGCTCGTCGCGATCGTCTGGCTGGCCGGTCGCGGCGAGCGGCGCGCCGCCCTGCGCGGCGCGATCGTGTTCGTCGCGGTCGTCGTGGCGATCTCGCTGCCGCTGTCGGGCGCCGGCTACCTGCAGTCCTTCGCCTTTCACCTCGATCGCCCGGTGCAGATCGAGTCCACGCCGGCGAGCGTCCTCTTCGCGCTCGGCGGCAGCGACGTCACGGGAACGAACGTGCGACCGGACCGCTTCAAGTCAAACGGGCTGGACGGCGGCTACGCGGACGCCGTCGAGGCGGTCTTCGCGCTGCTCGTCGTGCTGGCGCTGGCGGGGATCGCGTGGCTGGCCGGCCGCCTGCGCGAGCGCCGCGCGATGGTGCTCTGCGGCTTCGCCGCGCTGCTGGCGTTCGTCGCGCTCGGCAAGGTCCTCTCGCCGCAGTACGTCATCTGGCTGGCGCCGTTCGCGGCGCTGTGCTGGGTCTGGGGCCGGCGCGCTGCGGCGGCGCTGACGGCGGCCGCGATCGCGCTCACGCACGTCGAGTTCCCCAGCCGCTACTTCGACCTCATCAACGTCAGGACCGACGTCGTGCTCGTCGTCGCGGCGCGCAACGCGCTGCTGCTGGCGGCGCTCGCCGTGCTCGCCGGCGGGCTGGCGCGCGACGTCCGGCGGGCGCGCGGGTCGCCGGCGATGCGGTAGGCGCGCCGGTCAACGATGTGGGATCGTGATGCGGCGATTGGTCATGCGAGCGAGCTACGCGAGCGTGAGTTCGTCGATCGCGGTCCCCGGGGCGGCGGCGTCCGGTTGGCTGGCGCCTGCGGCGTGACCGACGTCCCTCACACGGACTGGCCCCGGTCCGTTAACGTCGCAGCGAGGCCCCTGGGTAGGGGCTTGACGACGAGCCTGCCCTGCAGCGGCGGGCGAGAAAGGAAGCATGAGATCCTCGATCGCAGTGAGCGTGCTGGGACTCGCCGCAGCACTGGCAATGGGCGCGCAGGTGTCCGCAGACGGCGGCGGCCGCCCCCTCTCGGCGACGCTGACAGGGGCCGCCGAGGCGCCCGGTCCCGGCGACCCGGCCGGCAGCGGCACGGCGGCGCTGCGCGTCAACATCGGGCAGGAGCGAGTCTGCTACACCTTGAGCGTGGCCGATATCGGCCCGGCTCGCGCGGCGCACATCCACAAGGCGCCCGCGGGCGCGCCCGGACCAGTCGTCGTACCGCTGACGGCGCCCACCAGCGGCTCGTCCGCCGCCTGCGCCGACATCGATCGCGATCTGGCGAAGGCGATCCTCAAGCATCCCGAGGGCTACTACGTCAACGTGCACAACAGCGCATTCCCGGCGGGCGCCGTGCGCGGGCAACTCTCGAAGTAGACCCGGCCGGACTTGGTCGCGACGGGCAACCAGCGCCGACCGCGCGGGCCGGTGGGCGCCCTCACACCGCCGGCAGCAGCACCTGCTCGATCGCGTCGGCGCGCATCGCCTGCGAGCACGTCACGAGCACGCCCATGAGCCAGGGGTCGTCCTCGGAGGTCTCGTAGCGCTCGTTCATGTGCGTGACGAAGCCGCGGATCGACTGCTCCTTGCGCACGCCGATGACGCCGCCGCGCGGGCCGGTCATGCCGACGTCGGTGATGTACGCCGTGCCCTGCGGCAGCACGCGCGCGTCGGCGGTCGGCACGTGCGTGTGGGTGCCGACGACCGCGGTGACGCGGCCGTCGAGAAACCAGCCCAGCGCGACCTTCTCGCTCGTCGCCTCGGCGTGGAAGTCGACGAGGACGTGGTCGACGCGCCCGGCGAGCTCGCCGAGCGCGGCGTCGACGTCGGTGAACGCCGGGCGGCCGGCGCGCAAGAAGAGGTTGCCGCTGAGGTTCACGACGCCCAGCCGCACGCCGCCGCGCTGCACGACGCAGAGCCCGTGGCCGGGCTGGCTGCGCAGGTAGTTGTAGGGCCGCACGATCGCGTCGGTGGCGTCGAGGTAGTCGAAGACCTCGCGGCGATGGTAGGCGTGGTTGCCGAGCGTGATGGCGTCGACGCCGGCGGCGAACAGCTCCTTGGCGATCTTCGGCGTGATCCCCAGCCCGCCCGCCGCGTTCTCGCCGTTGACGACGACGAACGTCGGCTCGTGGCGCTTGCGCAGCACCGGCAGGAGGTTCAGCAGCGTGTGGCGACCAAGCGAGCCGACGACGTCGCCGACGAAGAGAATGCGCGTGGCGGCCTCGGGCACCGGACATACTCTGACGCAGGGATGGCTCACGAGGCTTCCGACGTCCCGCGGACCCCGCCAGCGCCGGCGCCAGGCGAGCCGGTCGTCGTCGCGCGCTGGGTGCAGCTCGTCATGCTGCCGCTCGCCGTGCTCGCGCTGTACGCGCTGGCCCACGCCGCCGGCGTCGTGCTGCTGCTGTTCGTCGTCGCGGGCGTCATCGCGCTCATCCTCAACCCGCTCGTGCAGTTCCTGCAGCGCACGCGGGCGCCGCGCGGGGTCGCCGTCATCGCCGTCTACCTGGCGTTCTTCACCCTGCTGCCCTTCCTCGGGTTCCTCGCCGCGGGGCCCGTCGCCGACCAGGCCACGCGCTTCGCCGGCGACGTCCCGGGGCTCGTCGAGAACGCGGGCGAGATGCTCGACGACGTGCAGCGCTTCTTCGACGACAAGGGCGTCAACGTCCAGATCAAGGGCGAGAGCGAGAGCGCGCTGGCGAGCCTGCAGGACCAGATCGTCAAGGGCTCGGGCGAGATCGTGTCGCTCACCGGCGAGCTGCTGCGGCTCTTCGTCGAGCTGTCGTTCTACGTGATCCTCGTGATCGTCCTGTCGGTCTACATGCTCGTCTACGCCCCGCGGATCGGCGAGCAGGTGCGCTCCGTCATGCCCCCCGGCGACGGGACGCCGCAGGACGACTACCCCACGCGCGTGCAGCGGGCCGTCGCCGGCTACGTGCGCGGTCAGGTGCTGTTCAGCACGATCATGGGCGTGTCGGCGGGCGCCGCGCTGTGGGTCTTCGGCGCGATCGGGATCTTCCCCGACGGCCGCACGTACGCCTTGGCCTTCGGCCTGTTCTTCGGCCTCATGGAGCTCGTGCCCTACGTCGGGCCGGTCCTCGGCGCGACGCCGCCGGTGCTCGTCGCGCTCGTGCAGGACCCGCTGACCGCGCTGTGGGTGGCGCTGCTGTTCGTGGGGCTGCAGCAGCTCGAGGGCCACGTCGTCGCCCCCAACGTCTTCGGGCGCACGCTGCGGCTGAACCCCCTGCTCGTCATCTTCGCGCTGCTGCTTGGCGGGCAGATCTACGGCTTCGTCGGGGCGCTCGTCGCGCTGCCGATCGCGGCCGTCGTGCGCGAGACGATCGTCTACCTCAAGCGCCACCTCGTCTTCGAGCCGTGGACCGCCGCCGGCCCGATGCTGATCGCCGAGCGCGCGCCGCCGCTGGAGGGGCGGGACCTCCCGCCGCCGCCCGGCCCGGCCGAGCGTGCCGACGGCGGCGGCGACGACGAGCGCGGCCGCCCGCCCGCGCCGGCCGAGCGCTCCGCGCGGACGGGGGCCTGAGGCCGGCCGAGCGGCGCCGAGCGGCGGGCCGGGGTCGCCTCACCGATGCAGGTCGTCGACCCAGCGCACGGGCTGCGGACGCGCCTCGACGTCCTCGAGCTCGAGGTTGACCACGACCGGCTCCTGGCCGCTGCGCACGAGCACGCACGACAGCGGCTCGCGCGCGAGCGCGTTGATCTCCTGGTGGGGGACGTACGGCGCGACGAAGATGAAGTCGCCCGGTCCGGCCTCGGCGACGAACTGCAGGCGCTCGCCCCAGCGCATCCGGGCGCGCCCGGCGACGACGTAGATGACGCTCTCGACCGGACCGTGGTGATGAGCACCGGTCCGCGCGTCGGGCTCGATGACGACGGTCCCGGCCCACAGCTGCTCGGCGCCCGCGGACGCCGTCGTTATCGCCGCCGCCCGGCGCATGCCCGGGGTCTGCGGCGTGTCGCAGTCCAGCTCGCCCGCGCGCACGACGCGCACGCCGCGCGTGCGCCAGTCGGGGATCGGGGCCGGCTCGCCCATGCGAGCGCAAGTATCGCGCGCGAACCGCGGCCATCGCGAGCGCCGCCCGGGCGCCGGTACCCTAGAGCGCATGCCCTTCCCCGCAACGCGCCTGCGGCGGCTGCGCGCAACGGCGGTGCTGCGCGATCTCGTCCGCGAGACGCGCCTGAGCCCGGCCGATCTCGTCCTGCCGCTGTTCGTGCAGGCCTGCGGCGGCGCGCGCACCCCGATCGGCTCGCTGCCGGGCGTCGACCGCCTCTCGATCTCGGCCGCCGTCGAGGAGGCCGGCCAGGCGCAGGCGCTGGGCATCCCGGCCGTCCTGCTGTTCGGCATCCCCGATCACAAGGACGCCGCGGGCAGCGGCGCCTACGACGACGAGGGCATCGTCCAGCTCGCCACGCGGGCGATCAAGGAGGCGCACCCCGACCTCGTCGTCATGACCGACGTCTGCCTCTGCGAGTACACCGACCACGGCCACTGCGGGCTGCTGCGCGACGACGGCGCGGTCGACAACGACCCGAGCGTCGAGCTCATCGCCCGCGCCGCCGTCTCGCACGCGCGCGCGGGCGCCGACGTCGTCGCGCCGAGCGACATGATGGACGGGCGCATCGGCGCCGTCCGCGCGGCGCTCGACGAGGACGGCTTCGCCGACACGCCGATCGTCGCCTACAGCGCGAAGTTCGCCTCGGCCTTCTACGGCCCGTTTCGCGAGGCGGCCGGCTCGACTCCCGCCTTCGGCGACCGCCGCGCCTACCAGATCGATCCGGCCAACGGCGACGAGGCGCTGCGCGAGGCGCTGCTCGACGTCCAGGAGGGCGCCGACGTCGTCATGGTCAAGCCCGCGCTCGCCTACCTGGACGTCATCCGCCGCGTCAAGGACGCCACCCACCTCCCCGTCGCCGCCTACAACGTCAGCGGCGAGTACGCGATGATCAAGTTCGCCGCGGCGGCGGGAGCGCTCGACGAGCGCGCCGCGGTGCTGGAGACCCTGACGTCGATCCGCCGGGCGGGCGCCGACATCGTCATCACCTACCACGCGAAGGACGCTGCTGCATGGCTGTGACCCCCACCCCGAAGATCCGCTCGCGCAAGGACGGCTCGGCCGCGCCGCTGGACGACGTCGACCGGCGCGTGCTGAACCTCATGCAGGGCAAGTTCCCGCTGCAGCAGCGGCCCTACGCCGGCGTCGCGCAGCTCGCCGAGCTCACCGAGGCCGAGGTCATGGCGCGCGTCCTGCGCCTGCTCGAGGACCGCATCATCCGCCAGGTCACGCCGATCTACGACACCCGCGCGCTCGGCTACGGCTCGATGCTCGTCGCCGCGAAGGTCGATCCGGAGAACCCGTGGCGCCCGGCGAAGATCATCAACTCGCATCCCGGCGTCAGCCACAACTACCTGCGCAACCACGAGTTCAACATGTGGTTCACGCTCGCCGTCGAGCGCGACTCCAAGCTCGGCCTGCAGGGCACCCTCGACGTCCTGCAGCGGCTGACCGGCGCGGAGTCGATCCGCCAGCTGCCGACGCTGAAGCTCTTCAAGATCCGCATGGACCTCGAGATGGAGGGCGACACGAAGTCGCTGGCCACCGAGGGCGTCGCCGAGGAGCCCGTCGAGCTCGACGGGGTGCCCTACGACGAGTTCGACGTCGCCGTCATCCGGGCCACGCAGGGCGACCTGCCGGTCGTCGCCGAGCCGTACGCCGGCGCCGCGGCGCAGCTCGGCATCACGCAGGACGCGCTGCTGGAGCACCTCGCCGCCATGAAGGAGCGCGGCATCCTGCGCCGCGTCGCCGCGATCCTCTTTCATCGCCGCGCCGGGTTCTCCGCCAACGGCATGGGCGTCTGGAAGGTGCCCGACGAGCAGATCGCCGAGTTCGGCCCGCGGATGGCGTCCTTCCGCGGCATCTCGCACTGCTACCAGCGCCCGACGTACGAGGACTGGCCCTATTCGATCTTCACGATGGCCCACGGGCGCTCCAAGGAGGAGTGCGACGCGATCCTCGACGCCATCGCCGACGAGTTCGCGATCACGGAGCGCGCGACGCTGTACTCCTCGACGGAGTTCAAGAAGATCCGGCTGCTGTACTTCACCGACGACTTCAAAGACTGGGAAGCGCAGCACGGCGCGAGGTGACCGTCTCCCTGCGCGACCGGCGCTCGGCCGAGCTGTACGCCCGCGCGCTGACCTACCTGCCGGGGGGCGTGAACTCGCCCGTCCGCGCGATGCGCGCGATCGGCCGCGACCCGCTCTTCGTCGAGCGCGCCGCCGGCGCCGAGATCTTCGACGTCGACGGCAACGGCTACGTCGACTGGGTCTGCTCGTGGGGGCCGCTCATCCACGGCCACGCGCACCCCGACGTCCTCGCGGCGATCACCGCGGCGGCCGCTGCCGGCACGACGTTCGGCGCGCCGACGTGCGCGGAGGTCGACCTCGCCGAGGAGGTCAGCCGGCGCGTCCCCGGCGTGCAGATGCTGCGCATGACGTCGTCGGGCACCGAGGCGTCGATGAGCGCGATCCGCCTCGCGCGCGCCGCGACCGGCCGCACGAAGCTGCTGAAGTTCGCCGGCGCCTACCACGGGCACGTCGACGGGCTGCTCGCAGACGCCGGCAGCGGCCTGGCGACGCAGGGCATCCCGGCCTCGCCGGGCGTGCCCGAGGAGGTCGCCGCGAGCACGATCGTCGTCGCCTGGAACGACCGCGAAGCGCTCGTCGCCGCGACCGAGGAGCACGAGCTCGCCGCGATCCTCGCCGAGCCGTTTCCGGCGAACATGGGCCTCGTCCCGCCCGCCGACGGCTTCCTCGAGCTGCTGCGCAGCCGCGCCGACGAGACCGGGGCGCTGCTGATCTTCGACGAGGTCATCTCGGGCTTTCGCGTCGCGCCCGGCGGCGCGCAGGAGCTCTGCGACGTCGTCCCGGACCTCACCGTCATGGGCAAGGTCATCGGCGGCGGGCTGCCGGCCGCCGCGTACGGAGGCCCGCGCGAGCTCATGCGCCGCATCGCGCCCGCCGGCGACGTCTACCAGGCGGGCACGCTGTCGGGCAACCCGCTCGCGGTCGCCGCCGGGCTGGCGTCGCTTGCCCTGCTGAGCGGCGAGCAGCCCTACCTGCGCCTGGCGGCGACGACGGACGCGCTCGCCGACGGCCTCGCGGGCGCCGCGCGCGCCGCCGGCTACGACGACGTGCGGATCGTCCGGCGGACGGGTCTGCTGACGGTCTTCTTCACCGCGGGCGAGGTCACCGACTACGCCGGCGCGCAGGCCTGCGACCGCACCGCGTACGCGGCCTGGTGCCGCGGGCTGCTCGCCCGCGGCGTCTACGCGCCGGCCTCGCAGTTCGAGGCGTGGTTTCCGTCGCTGGCGCACACGAGCGAGCACGTCGAGCGCACGGTCACCGCGGCCGCGGCGGCGTTCGCGGAGCTCGTGCGATGACGCGCGATGGCGCGCGCGTCGCGGGCGACACCGTGACGCGCGTGCGCGACGCCGTGCGCGCCAGCGGCAGCCCGCTCGCGTCGTCGATCGGCGCCGCCCCGGCGACGTACGAGCTCGAGGACGGGCTCGACCCGCCGGCGCTCGCCGCCGCCGGCCCCGGGAGCGTTCCCGAGCGCGACGAGGTCGAGCTGGCGGTCGCCGCCGTGCTCGAGGGCTGCCTGGCGCACTACGGGCGCCCGCGGGCGCTGCAGGTGTCCGATCCCGATCTCGCGCTGCTCGCCGGCGACCGCATGTACGCGCTGGGGCTCGCCCGGCTGGCGGCGGTCGGCGACCTCGTCGCGATCGCCGAGCTCGCGGACGTGATCGCGCTCAACGCCCAGGCCTACGCGGCCGAGGACGAGCAGCTCGCGCACGCCGTCTGGGCCGCGGGCGCGGCCGTCATCGGGTGGGGGCCGGACGCCGCGACCGACGCCGCGAAGTCGCTCGCGCGCGACGGCGATCGTGGCGCCGCCGCGGCGCTGCGCGCCGCGGCCGTCCGTCCCGCCGGCTGACCCATCCTTGCAACGAGCGCCACAGCGATGTCGCTGGGGGATCGCCGGCCGCCGCGGGTCGCTAGATTTCCCTCCCCGTGGCACGCGACCGCAAACAGGCCAGGAAGCCCAAGACCACCGCCGAGGCGCAGATCCCGGGCGCCTTCGAGGGCGAGACCGTCAGCCGCCGGCGCTTCATGACGGGCACCGTGCATGCTGCGGGCGGCATCGCCGCGGCGGCGTTCACGCTGCCCGCCGTCGGGCTCGCGGTCGCTCCCGTCTTCGAGAAGAAGCAGGTGACCTGGGAGGCGGTCGGCCCGGTCGAGGACTTCGTCGACGACACGTACATCCCGCGCACGCTGACGCTCGTGCGCGGCATCGGCGACGTCGGCAAGTCGACCGTCTACATCCGCCGGTACAACGCCCAGCTCGACTCCGAGGAGCGCGACGAGTACAACGCGTACATCGCGATCTCGACGCGCTGCATGCACCTCGGCTGCCCGGTGCGCTTCGTCGGCGCGTCGCAGAAGTTCATCTGCCCGTGCCACGGCGGCGTCTACGACTTCGAGGGCAAGGTCTCCGGCGGCCCGCCGGTCCGCCCGCTGGATCGCTTCTACACGCGCGTGCGCAACGGCGAGGTCGAGGTCGGCCCGCGCTTCAGCGTGAACTCCGAGCTGCGGCGCTTCTCCCCGCGCGACCCCGGCATGCCGCTCGACGGCCTGGGCCAGTACGTCTACCCCGCGCGGCCGAGCGTGCGCAAGCTCCCGGGCACCTAGACCATGGCGAACCTCAAGCCCCCCGTCCCGCGCGCGCTGCGCCCCCGGCCGAAGGGTCCCAGCGAGGACGGCGCCAACGGCAGGCCGGGCGCCAAGGAGAAGGCGGCCGAGAAGGGCATCTCGACCGTCGACTGGCTCGACGAGCGCACCTCGCTGTCGGGCGGCGCGCGCTGGATGATGTTCCGCAAGGTCCCCAAGGGGACGAACTGGTTCTACACGCTCGGCTCGGCGACGATGTTCGCCTTCCTCTCCCAGGCGGTGACGGGCGTCATCCTCGCGATGTACTACGACCCGTCGGCGACGCGAGCCTACGAGTCGATGCGCTACCTGACCAACGAGGTGTTCCTCGGCGAGTTCGTGCGCGGGATGCACAAGTGGGGCTCGACCGTCATGGTCATCCTCGTCTTCTTGCACATGGCCCGCACGTTCTTCTTCGGCGCCTACAAGTACCCGCGGGAGCTGAACTGGGTGATCGGCGTCGTGCTGCTCATCCTCACGCTGTTCATGTCGTTCACCGGCTACCTGCTGCCCTTCGACCAGCGCTCGTTCTGGGCGACGACGGTCGGCGTCGCGATCAACGGCACCGGCCCGCTCGTCGGCCCCTACCTCAACGACTTCCTCAGAGCGGGCCCCGAGTTCGGGGTGACCACGCTGGCGCGCTTCTACGCGCTGCACATGCTCGTCCTGCCCGGCGCGATCGCGGCGATGATCGGCGCGCACCTGTACCTCGTGGCCCGGCTGGGCACGACGGCCCCGCCGTGGATGCAGGCCGACATCCCCGCCGACTCGCGCAAGGACGAGACATGAACGCACGCGAGAAGGAGGCCTACCTGCGCGAGTACTCGATCCTGAAGTCGCAGGGCAAGCCGTTCTTCCCCTACGCCGTCGCCAAGGACTCGCTCATGGCGGTGGTCGTCATGGCGTCGATCATCGGGATGTCGCTCGTGCTCGGCGCCGAGCTCGGGCCGAAGGTCGACCCCACGACGACGACGTACACGCCGCGTCCGGAGTGGTACTTCTTCTTCCTCTTCGAGGTCCTGCGCGTCGTCAAGCCGCCCGCGCTGACGCCGTTGGCGGCGATCGGCGTGCCGACGATCTGCATGATCCTGCTGCTCCTGCTGCCGTTCTACGACCGCGGTCCCGAGCGCCGTCCCGAGCGCCGGCCGATCGCGATGGCCACCGCGTTCTTCACGATCGCCGCGATGGCGTTCTTGACGTACGAGGGCGCCAACGCGGGCTCGCCGAACCAGATCGACATGGGTCCCCCGCCCGCCGTCCTCGCCGCCGGCGGCGAGACGCTGCGCACCTGGGAGGCCGGCAAGCAGGTCGTCGCCCAGTCCGGCTGCCTGGCCTGCCACAAGATCGGCGAGAACGGCGGCACGCTCGGTCCGAACCTCACGCAGATCGGCGGGCGCCTCGCGCGCCAGGCGATCGCGCGCACGCTCGTCAACCCGACGGCGCCGATGCCCGCCTACGACAACCTGTCTGCACGCAAGCGCGACGATCTCGTCGAGTACCTTGCGTCCCTGACGACCGCCGAGTAGCCATCTGAGCCCGCCCGACAAGGGGACGCTGCAGGAGCCCCAGGTGCGCGCGATGTTCGACCGCATCGCGGGCTTCTACGACGTCATGAACTCGGTCATGACGGCCGGGCTGCACCACTCGTGGCGCCGGCGCGCCGTCGACCTGGCCCGCGTCGGCCCGGGCGACCGCGTCCTCGACGTCGCGACGGGAACGGGCGACCTCGCCCTCGAGCTCGCCGCCCGCGTCGCGCCGGGCGGCGCGGTGGTCGCGTCGGACTTCTCGGAGGAGATGCTCGTCCGCGCGCGCCAGAAGGGGGCCGGCGCGGCGGCGCCGATCACGTTCGAATGGGCCAACGCGATGGCGCTGCCCTACGCCGACGGCGAGTTCGCCTGCGCGACCGTCGGCTTCGGCGCGCGCAACTTCTCCGACCTCGACCAGGGTCTGCGCGAGATGACGCGCGCCGTGCGGACCGGCGGCACCGTCGTCGTGCTCGAGATCACGACGCCGACGCGGCCGCCGCTGTCGAGCTTCTACCGGCTGTGGTTTGACCGCGTCGTGCCGGTCATCGGCAAGCTCGCCGGCGACCCCGAGGCGTACAGCTACCTGCCGAGCTCGGTCAAGCGCTTTCCCGGGCCGCGCGAGCTGGCCGCCCGGATGGACGCCTGCGGCCTCGACGTCCGCTGCATCCTGACGGCGGGCGGCATCATCGCGCTGCACGCCGGCACGAAGCGGCCGTGACGCGTCGCCGCGCGCCGCGTCCGCCCGCCGAGGCGACAGGCCCGCGATGAGCGCTGCCGGGACCGCGCTGGCCGCGATCGTCGAGGCGGCAGGCCCGGAGATCCCGCGCCGGCTGGCGCTCATCGAGCAGCGCCTCGTCGCGCTCGCAGGCGGTCACGGCCTGGTGCTGACGCGGCACACGAGCGCGACGATCGCCGCGGGCGGCAAGCGCCTGCGGCCGCTGCTCGTGCTGCTGAGCGCCGGATCGCGCGACGCCAACGTCGACGAGCTCGTCGGCTCGGCCGCCTCCGTCGAGCTCATCCACAGCGCGACGCTCGTCCACGACGACGTCCTCGACAGCGCGTCGCTGCGCCGCGGCGTGGCGACGGTCTGGGCCGACGGCGGGCGCAAGCTCGCGATCGCGACCGGCGACCTGCTGTTCGCCCGGGCGTTCTCCGAGATCACGGCGGTCGGGTCGCTGGCCGCCGTGCGCGCCCTGTCGCGCGCGTCGTCCGCGCTCGCCGAGGGCGAGCTGCTGCAGCGCGAGGACGCCTGGAACGTCGAGGTCGCGATCGAGCGCTACCTGCTGCGCTGCGAGCTGAAGACCGCACGCCTCTTCGAGGCCGCGTGCGAGCTCGGTGCGATCGCCACCGGGGCCGCGCGGGACGAGATCGACGCGCTGCGCGCGTACGGACGATCGATCGGGCTGGCGTTCCAGCTGCTCGACGACGTCATCGACGTCGCCGGCCCGGCCTCGCTGACCGGCAAGCATCGCGGCACCGACCTGCTCGACGGCACCGTGACGCTGCCGCTGATCCTCGCGCGCGAGCGTGAGCCGGGACTCGCCCGGCTTGACCTGCGGGCGATCGCGACACCCCGCCAGGCCGAGGAGCTGTGCGAGCGCATCGAGCGGTCCGGAGCGCTCGGCGACGCGCGCGAACGCGCGCTGGGGCTCGTCGCGGAGGCCAAGGCGCAGCTCGTCGCCCTGCCGCTCGAGGCCGGGCAGCGCCAGGCGCTGAACCTGGTCGCGGACTCCGTGGCGGACCGGAGGGCGTGAGGCCTAGAAGTCTTCGGGCAGCACGTGCCCCGCGCCCAGCGCGCTGATGAAGCGCTCGACGTCGTGCTCCATGTTGGCTCGGGTGAGCTGACGCAGGTCGGCGACGAGCGCCTCCGTGCCGCGGTCGAGCGTCTCGTCGAAGCGCTGGATGACGTCCTCCTCGAAGACGCCGCACACGCCCCACTCGCAGTTGGGGCAGCGCAGGCTGACCTCCCAGCGGGAGCGATCGGCCTCCTCCCAGGCGACGGGGTACACGAGCTCGGACGCGCAGTCGGGGCACACGTGGATGCCCGCGTCGACTGGTGAGAGGTCCTCGAAGGAGATCACCTCGATCGTCTTCCCGGACGGGAGAAGCACCTTTCGGACGTACGGGCGGTGATCCGGGGCCGGGCTGTTTTCGAACTCCTGCATGACCATCTCATCGGCACGCCTCGACAGAACTTGAACGTTCCGTGGAGATTGTCCAGTACGCAGGCGCGCCTCTCCCGCGCGGTACGCTTTCCCCCCACCCGACCTGAGGTACTTCCATGGCAGGCATCGGCCCGCTCGAAATCGGCATCGTCCTCGTCATCGCGCTCATCGTGTTCGGTCCCAAGCGCCTGCCGGATCTCGGCCGCTCGCTCGGCTCGGGCATGCGCGAGTTCAAGGAGTCGATCACGGGGTCGTCGAAGGACGACGACGAGTCCGCGAAGCTCTCGGCGACGACCGCTGACGAGCCCGAAGACGCCGCCCGCCGTCAGCACAGCTGAGCCGGCAGCCCCGCATAGGGACGTCGCTGCGTCCCATCGGTCACGAGGACAAGCTCAGCCTCGTCGACCACCTCACCGAGCTGCGCCGCCGGCTGCTCATCTCGGGGGCGACGCTCGTCGTGGCGTTCTCGTTCTGCTTCTGGCAGAACGACGCGGTCCTCGACATCGTCACCAAGCCGGTCCGCAGCACGCAGAACCTCGAGAGCCCGAGCAAGGACAGCAAGGACCCGCTCGAGCAGGCCGCGCGCTCCCAGAAGCAGCAGGGTGAGGCGCTGCGGGCGCTCGCGCCCGCGCTCGCCTCCGCGGCGAAGACGTTCGACGCGCTCGGCGACGCCGAGAACCTGAGCGCCGCGCAGCGCAGCACGATCGCCGGCAGCTCGCGCAAGCTCGCCGAGGCCAGCAGGCAGGTGGCGCAGGCCGCCGCGGCGCTGCCGCGCGACACGCAGCGCAACCTCGTCACGCTCGGCGTCACCGAGCCCTTCACCGCGACGATCACGATCGCCTTCTACGCGTCGCTGCTGCTCGCGCTGCCGATGCTGCTGTTTCAGGCCTACGCGTTCGTGCTCCCCGCGTTCAGCCCAAGCGAGCGCAGGGTCGCGCTCCCGCTCATGCTCATGGTGCCCGTGCTGTTCATCGCCGGCGCCGTGTTCGGCTACTTCGTCGTGCTCCAACGCGCGGTGTCGTTCCTGCAGAACTTCAACGACGACTCGTTCGACATCCTGTTGCAGGCCAAGGACTACTTCAAGTTCGCGGTTCTCTTCGTGGCCGGCGTCGGGATCCTGTTCCAGATCCCGGTCGGCGTGCTCGTCGTGACGCGCCTGGGCATCTTCACGCCCAAGCAGCTTGCGAAGAACCGCGGCTACGTCATCCTCGGGATCGCCGTCCTCGCTGCGGTCGCCACGCCGACGCCGGACCCGTTCACGATGTCGCTGGCGATGGGGCCGCTCATCGTCCTCTTCGAGCTCAGCATCCTGCTCGCGCGCTGGCTTGACCGCGTCAAGCCGGCGGCGACGTCGAGCCGCTGGGACGAGGAGGAGGAGGGGGACGACGGGGTGGACGGGGAGGGCGACGGCGACGGCGGCGAGGACCGTGACGACGACGGGGAGGATCCGGACGACGACGAGGACCCGGACGGCGAGGAGGACCCGGACGGCGACGAGGTGCTCGACGACGCCCCGCCGGACGACGACCCCGCGGACGAGGACCCCTACACGCGCTCCCTGCGCCGGGACGCGCTGGAGGCCGGCGCGGCCCCGGTCGATTCCGAGGAACACGTGTCACCGCCGCTCGCCCCGCCCGGGGAGCCCGATCGCCGCGACGATCCCTCTAAGCTGGACGGACCCGACCGGAAGGACTGATCGCTCGATGCTGTTCGATCTGCGCGGGCGCGGCCGTCGCCGCACCGTGCAAGCCATCTACCTCTCGCTCGCCATCCTCATGGGCGGCGGCCTCGTGCTGTTCGGCATCGGCAGCGACCAGAGCGGCGGCCTGTTCGACGCGTTCTCGGGCGAGAACAGCTCCAGCAGCGCGACCGAGGCCGTCGACAAGCGCATCAAGGCGGAGCTCGCCAAGACGCGCGCCAACCCCAAGGAGCCGGGCCCGTGGGCCCAGCTGGCGATCGCGCGCTACCAGCGTGCGGGCATCGACGGCATCACGCAGGAGGGCACCTACACCGACGCGGGCAAGAAGCGCCTGGAGCTCGCCACCGACGCCTGGGAGCGCCACCTCGCGCTCGAGCCTGAGCAGCCGAGCGTGCGCGCCGCCAACCTCATGGTCCAGGCCTACGGGCCGGGCGCGCTCGAGGAGCTCGACGAGGCCGTGCGCGCCAAGCAGATCGTCACCGCGGCGACGAAGCCGCCGAGCTCGAACCTCTACGCGCAGCTCGCGGCGCTCGCCTACCAGGCCAACGACACCCGGGTCGGCGACCTCGCGGCACAGCGCGCGATCGACCTCGCCGACAAGAGCGACCGCAAGCAGCTGCGCACCGCGTTGGACTCCCTGAAGGCCCAGGGCGCAGCCCAGGCGGCGCAGGGCGCCACGACGGCCCCGACTGGCTAGGATCTCCCGCTGGGTCGTACCCAGCCCCTGTAGCTCAACTGGCAGAGCAGCGGACTCTTAATCCGAAGGTTCCAGGTTCGATTCCTGGCGGGGGCACTGAATGCGGCCAGCAATCCGCGGCACCTTGCCATCGGCAGTCGCGACGGATCGCAGAGTATGTCCCGAATAGCTCCCGACAGGGCGTATCCGCCGGGTGCAGGAGTGGATGGGCCACGCCGACGTGCAGACGACGATGAAGTACCTGCACTACGCGCCGCGTGACGACGATGCGGCGCTCGTGGCGGAGGCCTTCCGGGCGCGCCGGCCGGCCTTCCGAACACGTCGAGCTGACGCCGGCTCCTCCATGGCCCCGTCCCGAGCCGCTGCTGAGGATCGACCGTTGCTTCGCCGTCGCCCAACAGCCGCCGTTCACTGAGTCGGCCACACGGGCGCGGGCCTTGGCCCGGTCCGCAGCGCCGTTGGTCGCGCGCAGGGCGGGTCTCGCAGCGCATCGGTACCCGTCGTCGCGCCGGGAGCGATTCTCATCGTGGAGTCGTGGTGCTCTCGAGCAGCGCCGCGATCTGTCCGATGTCGTGCTGCTCGCCGCGGGCGATGCGCATCACGAGCGCGTACGCCTCGTCGTTGGTCAGCGTCACGCGAAGACCGTTCATGCCGTAGAACGCCAGCGTCGCGGCCAGCGCGAGGGGCTTGTTGGCGTCGTCGAGCGGATAGTTGGTCGCCAGCGAGTGCAGCAGCGCGGCCGCCTTGTGATCGATGTCGGCATAGGCGTCCTCGCCGAACGCTGTTGCCTGGGGGCGCGCGAGCGCCGACGCCAGCAGGCCGTGGTCACGCACCTGCGGGGCCTGGCCGAGCGTGCGGTCGGCGATGTGCAGCAGATCGTCGAGATCGAGAAAGATCACTCGCCCAGGCGCCGCAGCGCCTCGGCGTAGCGCGGCAGGTCCTCGTCGAGGACCCGATCGAGCAGTTCGCGGCGACTGGTCTGCTCGATGTACACGCGGACAGCCTCACGCGCGACCTCCTGCATCGAGCGGCCCTCACGACGGGCGCGCTCACGCAGCGCCTGCGTCTCGTCGTCGGTCAATCGCAACGTCATCGCCATGACCCCGGATGGTATCGCTCGCGATACCATGTGTAGACGGCACGGCTATTCGCGCAGACGCTACGGACTGCCGGCAAGCCGCGCGCCGCCGAAACCGACTTCGTTGCCGTCGGGGTCGCGGTACACCGCCTTGCGGACCCCGTTGGGATACATCCGACGGTCGTCGGGCTCAAGCCCGCGGCCGGCGATGGCTTCGATGCGTGCATCGAGGTCATCGATGAAGATCGTCACCACGCAACTGCCCGCGCCATCCGCGTGCTCCACGACGTAGACGGACCGGTCTTCGGCCAGCGTCCACACCGCCTCTGTGGCGTGGGGAAAGAACGTGGGCTCGCCGAGCAACCGTTCATACCAGCGACGAGCAGCTGCGAAGTCCCGCACGCGCAGACCCGCGAAGAGATGCACCGACATGCTGCCAGTCTAGGTCCGGGCAGCTGGGCACGGTCGGCTTCCGCGGCGAGAAGCTACGCGCGCAAGCGCCGGGTTTCGCGGGTTCCACAACTCTCGCCGCCGCCGCCCCTTGTCGCGCATTGCGGAACCCTCGTAGACGCCGACGGGCGCTGCTCCTGTTTGTCCAAGCAGCAGCCGGCGTGAGACTGCTCGTGTCGTCGAGAAGCGACACTCTCGCCGTCGGGACATGAGGAAGGATGCGGCGCTCCGACGCGGCCAGCTACGCGACGGATCCCGCCGGCCTGCCCACGCCGCGCGTCGCCAGAGTTCAAGCGTGTCCCCAAGCTTCCAGATGCCCAAAGTGGACACGTCCGCCCGCTTGGAGTAGAACGGCAGCGGTCTAGCAAAGGGGTGGACAATGTTCGAGACTCGAATCGACGAGGTCGATCTCGGGGAGCACACCCGCAGTGGCGGCCAAAGCTCCCTGCTCTCGACGGAGCGGCGGCTTGTTAGAGCCCTCCGGGGACGGGTGTGTTTCGACTTCGGGGTATCAGCTCGGTGCTTCGAGACAACCGTGACCTTAGCCGAGGGCGAGACTCGCAAGTTGGGAGCAACCGTTGGCGTCAGAGGTATGCAGCTGGCGCTTGAGACGGCCTTCAAGATGGATCGAACCCTTACATACGGTATTGGCAACTGTGACAGCATTGCGCCCGTCCTGTGCTATGAAGATGCAACAGTGGAAGTGTACGAGCGCACGGGCAAGTTGCTCTTCATGGATCTGGCCGCTAACGAAGTCATCTTTTCCCCTGGGCCCCAGCGTCCGTTCGTAGCCGGTAACAAGATCTTGGACGATCCTGATTGCGGCTGCGCCAGCGCCACCCGCGCATCAGGAGGAGACGATGATCGCGTCAGTGTCGAGCTCGACCACTTCCTGACACGCCTATTCACCGTACGTGAGCTAACACCAAACCGAGCGGACGAGGTGCGACCAGATCGGGCTGAAATGACAACCGCTGCACTATCGGTGGTGGAGAGCTGGCTCACGCCTACCCAGCCCGATGTACCGGAAGCAGTTGGCCTCGTCGACATTCATGGCCACGTCAGCTGGTTTTCGGGTGCCCTCAAGCCGACGAGGCTCCGTGACGTCGTTCTCGTCTCGCACGACTGCAACGCGTCGACTCGAGGTTACTTGGCCGTGCCCGAAAACGACGAGCGGTATCCGGTGCTCATTGTGTCGACCGCCGAATACGCGGTCACGGGTTCTCTGCGTCTGTTCCTCATGGAAGGTGGTCACATGGTCCAGTACGACGACGATCTCCTCGAGGTTCGCGCCGGCCGCATGTCTACTGGCTTCACGATGCTAGATTTTTCCGCGTTTCCACACGGCGCCCACGGTGAAATGCACCTACAGCTTTTCAACTCCGCGGGGGACGCGGTGACCGAGCCGCTTGTAGAGCCTTTTAAAGTAGTGACGCAGCCGACTCTTGCTGACGAGCCGCAGCCAGCATGAAATCCGGTAGAGGTGAGGGCGCTAGCTTTGAGGGTGCGGGCGCGCTTCGGGCCTTCGGTAACGATGAGTGGCGCGATTCTGCGCAGTGCGACAGCTCTCGCGCGAAGCAGTCCTCGAGCAGCGGAGGCTTCGCAGTGGGCAGTGGTCGTTCGCTTGGGAGCCTGGCCGCGCAGGCGGCTAACCAGCTTCCATGCGCTGAGCAGCGCGCCGGCCGCGGCGCTTCGGAACGCGTGTCAAATCCGCTCTGCCCGTACCGGATTCGAAGGGTGCCGCTCCTCGCGGCTTTGCGGGTGCGCTCCACTGCGCTCGTCGTCAAGCAGCCGCGCTCTGGGCGGACAGGCAACTGTTCAGCTGGTGCGAAGCCTGTACCTACCCTCAGTCGTGGGCCAAGCTCGTTTCGGAATGCTCACCGCGGCCCGGCTGCGGAGTGCGTTGCGACGGGACCCGCCGTCTGCTCCGGACCAGCTAAACGGCGGCGTTGATGCTGTGTACTCGATCGTGGTCTTGTGCTCGCGAGCGAGCTCGATGCTTGGGGCGCGACGGCCGCGACATTCGTCGGCGCCGGTCGCTTTCGCTACTGACGACGGGCGCAGCGTCGGAACGGCCTTACGCTGATGGCCTCAATCTTCATCGACCGGGACTTACAACTTGAGCGTCGGCGCCATAATTCCATCTCCCAATCCGGTTCTCGCGTCGTCGCTGGCGACCTGGGACAGCTTCAGCGATCAGGTCCGTGACGGTGAGCGGGTCGCCGTCGTCCACCACGGCGACCTCGACGGGGCAATCGGAGCTGCCTACGCCAGGACGGCGCTCCGCCTGCGTCACGGCCGTCTCGACATCCCGGTCCACTGGGTGGCCACCGAGGAATACGACTTCGAGCACTTGCGGAGCTGGCTCACCGACCAGTCGCCCGACCGCTGCTGCATCTTCGACATTTCGCTCGCCAACCACGCTGCGACGGTCGAGTTCCTCCAAGGCACGGTCAGGCACGAAACCTTCATCTACGACCACCACGTGCTCACTGGCGATAGGCCCTCTGGCAAAGTGACGCTCGCCAACCCGACTCCGGCGGCGCTCGGCTCAGACGAACGCCACGTCCCGACGTTCCTCTTCGCGCGCGATCTCGCTGCCGATAGCGATCTCAGCTTCCCTGACTGGCTGCTCCTGCTCGGAATATTCGCCGAGGGTGTCGACGGTCACTACGAGCGCGAAGCGCGGCAACTGTTCTCCGACTGCTTCGCGAATGGCCAGGTCCGGGGGCCGTTACGCAAGGCTTATCGGCGCTCGCCCCTGTCGCGCATCGCGAGCCTTGTCCGAGCCGAGTTCTCCGACCCGACCAAGCCACACCGGGTCCTTGACCTCCTCGGGCGAGTCGCCGAGGGCCACCTGACCGAGCTTGCCGAGTTCAAGGGCGAACTTGACCTCGAGCTCGGACCCGAAGCCGACGCTATCTCGCGGGAGATCACCGCCAATGTCGAGCGTTGGACGCGGCGCCTAAAGTCTGACGCGGCACCACCCGGCACCGTGGTCGCGATACCGATCGAGGAGCGCCATTCCGTCGCGGGCCCCGTCGCATCGGTGCTCCGAGGAAAGTTCCCCAACCGGGTAATCGTGACCTACGAGATCCGCGGCGAGACGGCAGTCGTCGAGCTGCGCACTCGCAACGACACGACGTTGAGCTTCCCGACGATCCTCGCGCAGGTCGCGCACGACGTGCCGCTCAAGAACTACGGCGGCCATCCGTCAGCCGCCGGCGCCTCGATGGACGCCGCGCACTTCCCTCGGTTCCTCAAACAGTTGGAGACCGAAGTCGAAGCGAGAATGCGGCCATGACGCCTGCCCGCTTTGCCGTTGGCACCGCCATCACGCCCCGGCGGTCCAGCGAGGCGGCCCTACTGGCCAAATCGCTGAGCTGGCTCATCGAGGAACGCAACGACGACGGGACCTGGGGCGGCCCCGACAGCCTCGACGTACTCATCTCGACCAACCACGTCGCCATGACCTTGCTCGCCGTCGGGCTCCCACCCGACTCCGAGTTGCTGCGCCCGGCCCTCGAGTTCCTGGCGCGCATTGACACTGACCGCCACGTGTCGTTCTTCTGGCGCTCGGGGCCCCTGCTGAACCTGCCCGACTACGCCAACCTCGTGCGGTCCGACATGGAGTACATCTGGAAGAACCACCGGCGCATTGGGGCCCACAAGGACTACCCGATCCCCTTCTTCCTGCTCAAGCTTGTGCGATTCAGCGACCCGCCGGCAACCGTCTCCTTCCGGACGGGCGACGTCGTCCGCTGGATTCGTAATGAGTGGGACCCCCAGGAGTGTTGGTACGGCAGGACGTCGATCACCAGCATGGCGCTGCCCCTCATCCACGATCTGCGTTTCAAGGACAAGAAGGCGGTCGTCGCCCGCTCACGCGAGTTCCTGCTGGAGCGCTTCACTCAGCAAGACGGCGCGGGCCGCTTCGACGACAACCTCGTCGACGACTGCTTCACCGTCTACAACCTTTGCGAAACCGGCTTCGTCCAGCGTCCGTCCACCGACGGGCTCGAAAACGCCGTGCCCTTGGTCGCAGAGCGCATCAGACTCGCTGCCGACCCGCAGGGCCGCTGGGGCAGCCCGCCACCGTTCGGCGGCAACGTCGGCGAGCAAATCTACCCCACTGCGGTTGCCATCCGAGCGCTCATGTCTTACTGGTGCCTCGACAACCCGCTGCTGGTCAACGAGATCGCCCTCGCCCTCGTCGAAGAGCAGATCGCATCAAGACGCGCCCTCGAGACTGACGAAGCCGTCATCCGGCCGTTCTGGGGTCTCGTCGACCTTGCCAATGACGACATGTGCTTTGTCCTGATGCCCTTCACGCCGGACAACCTCAACGACATCTACCGCCAGTACGTCAAGCCCACCGTCGAGGAGAAGACGGACCTCAGATGCACGAGGGCCGACGACTTCTACCAAGGCACCCTCATCATGGCTGACATCTGGTCGAGCATCAATCGCGCCCAACTGATCTTGGCCGACCTCACCAACAAGAACCCGAACGTCTTCTACGAACTCGGCCTCGCGCATACTCTCGGCAAGAGGGTTGTCCTCATGGCTCAGTCACTCGACGATGTGCCCTTCGATCTCCGCGGTGTTCGGACGATCATCTACCAAGACTCGTTGCGCGGCTATAAAGCGCTCACCGAGGAGCTCGGCCGCTACCTCGACTCCCTGCAGTGAGTCGCGGCTCCGTCGGTGAATGGGACTTCTCGCGACCCACACCACGACGGCGTGCTCGGGCGGGTTCAGATACAGGCCGACGACGTCGTGGATCTTTTCGACGAACAGCGGGTGCTCGGACAGCTTGAACGTCTCGGCGCGGTGCTGTTGCCCGAACGCCTGCCAGATGCGCAGGATCGCGTTCTGCGTCAGGCTCGCCTCGGCCGCCCATCGACGTCCGCATCCGGCCGCCCGGCCGCCACTGGAACAACGACAAGCGGCCCTCATCGGGACCCTGCGGGCAAACTGATTGTGGCATTCGCCATGGAGGGGTCGCAGGAGTCGGCGGCTGGCCTTAGTAGCGAACCCGCTAATCGATGCCGAGCCATGACTGCTGCTTGTCGCGCAACTCGAAACTCTTGCCGGCGCGGCGCGGCGCTTTCCCTCGTCATGAGCCTCACGGCGCGGGGTCTCGGTCTGTGGGGCTACTTCGAGTTGTACGCCAGCGAGACGAGTGCCGAGACCTCGGGCAACTGGTCGACTGTCACGAGCGAGTACTCGATGTCGCCCATCCCGAAATGCCCAATCTGCGATACGTCGCGCATCACCTCGTCGTTCCACGGGATCGCGTTCTGTGCGATGAGGCTCAGGTAGATCAATACGCGGCGCTTCTGCACTTCGGCGGTGAAGAAGGACTTCTTGCCGCGAAAGTATCCGATGTACTGCTTGCGGATGCGGCGGGTGACCTCGGCGCCGAGCGCCATCGCGTACTTGTCTACCTCCTCCCACAGCTCGCGGATGAGGGTGCCCTTGTTCCCGAGATGGTGGTCGAGCCTGTACTCCTCGCCCTTGGGCGGCGCGGCGGGGCCGACGGGCTTCTTAGACGCAGAACTCACCGAACGGGGAAGCGGCGACTTCTCAGGTTCGCCGCTCGGGGTCCCGTCCAGCACCCGCATTAGACTGCGCCTCAGCGCCTGGGAGGACACAGCGGGGTGGCCCATGCCCTTCATGATGATCGAGAGCAGGGAATCTGGAGGAGCCGACGCGAGTTCGGCGAGGGCCTTTCGGACTCGCGTGTCGGTGAATACGCGGTCGCCGAACGCGTCGAGACTGCCGTCCTCGACTGCGTCACGACTGACGAGCCGGAGCAACCTGACCTTCTCCGTCAGCGGGTCGGTCTCGTCGGTCAAGTCGACCTCGAATAGCAGCTTCTGATCCATCGCGACCGGCTCGTTGGTCTTGTATACGCGATAGCGGAGCCCGTTCGTTAGCACGCACCAAAGCACGCCGTCGTTGTTGGCGTAGTTGATCGCCTGGGCGACGAACCTCTTATCGTCGAGATTGCCGCCAACCGACTTCGCTTCCACATAGAGTCGTGCCTCGCCGGCTACCTTGAGCGCGTAGTCCAAGAAGGTGCCGTCAAAGACCTTGACCTCGCGCTCCACGATGTCGAGGTCGATCGGGTTCCAGCCGAGCGAACCGAGCAGTGGCTCGATCATCAACGCTTTGGTGTTCGCCTCGTTGGAGGCGGTGCTCGCCTTCAGCTTTTCCGCGGTCGCGAGGACATTGTTGATCGCTTCAGGCAGCCCCACAGGCGGATCCTATGTTCTCGGCCCAACCCGCGAGCGCGGCTCGACGAGACCACACATCGCCTCACCGCCGACCCGCGTTGCTACCGAGCCGCAGAGGGTGAACACCCGGAGCGGCCCGTAGCGTGACTCCTACCGCGGACGCTCCTCGCGCACCTGCGCGCTCACGCCGGTGTCGGTCTCGCGCTTCCCCTCGTCGCGCACAGGGGCGCTCTCGATCGTCGCCTCGGGCTATGCCGGCGGGCCGTTCCTGATCAGCGGCACCGAGAGCGCCGGAAACGTCGAGGACGAGTGCTCTCGCTGAGGCGCGCAGCCAAGCTAATTTGATCTTCCAGCAGAGGTATTGGGGCGCAATTCCTCGGCCGCCTCAGAACGATCTCGACCAAATCGCGGCAGAAGCTGTTGACCGCGCGCACAAGATCCTAACCTGAAGCTGCGTCCCCCGGCGCAACACGCCGAAGCTGTGCGGCAAGCCGGACTGCGCTCCGTTTCGCGCCATGGCCCCCCTGCGCGCGGAGCTCGTGAAGCCTCGTCCTATGCGTGTGTGGTTGTGCGACCGCGGATCGTGCGGCGAGCGAGGCGCACGCTGGACGCGGGCTCGAAGTTGCCGTACAGCACGTCCGGGTCCAGATAGATGCCGCCCGGCCACTCGATCGTCTGCGTTTCGGGTTGACGCGGACCTGCTCGAAGACGGTTCGCTGAGCTGCGATCGGCGAGAACACTCCGCCGCTTGCAAGGAGCTCGCTGAGGTCAACGTCTTTGATCGCGCCGTCGGAGAACGACAGGCGCAGCTGGTGGCCTTCGAGAACCTCGACTTCGCGGATCTTGATCAGTTCGCTCATGGCAGGGGCTCGACAGGTACCAGCTGGTCGTGCTCACGCGCTCGGTCCCAGCTCGCGTCGAGCTCGGCGCGATGTGATGCCAGCCATTCTCGCACGAGGCGCAGGGCCCGTTGGGGGACCGAGCCGGCAAGCACCTCGCCTGTCGCGATCACGATCGTGGCATCTCGATGACGATCCCGTAGAACTCGCTGACGCGCGGCACCCGATGATCATCTCTACGAAGTCGGACGTCCGTCAGAACCGTCAGAGCGCTGAGATGGCACCGGAGGGCTCCCGGTTCTTGCGCGCTGACGCGCTCATGACCGCGAATCGGAGAGTGCCCCTTCCGCGTGATCTCGACGCTCTCCAGACGCTCCGAGAGGCGGTACGCCGTTCATGCTCTGCGTGAGCGGTCCGAGTCGCTGCCAGGGGCCGCGGAGGGCGCTGCATCGGCTTCCGTGCGGCCGGCCCTGTCCGACGCCCGCGTCGGTGGCCGCCTCATTCGTCGCGGCTGATCGGGTCGTTGGCTGATGCGGCCCGTGCTGGACTCCGGACGTCCCGGGTAGCGATACTTGGGACCATGGATCCCAGAGGCGCGTACACGGCGGACAGGACGGCGGCGCTTTCCGGCGTGCCGAAGTCCACCGTCCACTATTGGGCGCGCCGGGGGATCCTGGTTCCAAGTATCTCCGACGTGCGGATCAAGCTGTGGTCGTACAGCGATCTGATGAGCCTGCGCACGATCGCATGGCTACGCGCGACGAAGACAGCGCCAGATGGACACGACGTGCCCGCCACGGCAATGAGCGCAGTCCGGCGCGCACTGCAGGAGCTCCTCGAGCTGGACCTCGGTCTCTGGACCGAGGACGTCGGGCCGGGCGTGGCGGTGGACCGTCGCGGCAAGATCGTGCTGGATCCGCAGGCTCTCCCGCAGCACGCCGACGGCCAGCGGCTCCTCGACGCGCAGCAGTTCGAGCTTCTCAGGCCGTTCGAGATCACGCGCGAACTGCGTGGACCGGATCTCGTCGCGCCGCGGCCACGGCTTCGCATCGTCCCGGGCAAGTTGTCGGGGGCGCCGCATGTCCACCGGACGCGGATCGAGACCGAGGCCCTGGCGGCGCTCGCGCGTCGTGGTCTGTCGAGCGGCCGGATCGTTGCGCTGTATCCGGCGATCGAGACAGCCGATGTTCGGCAGGCTCTGGATCTCGAGAGCGATCTGCAGCCCGGCCTCGTGCTCGCCGCCTGACGGCGGAGGCCGCGGTGCCCCGCCGGTTCGCGCTCGACCAGAACTTCCCCGAGCCGATCGTCGACGGCCTCGTCGATTGGCTGGCGTCCGACGCGGAGCTGATGCCGATCCGCCGGATCGACGAACGCATGGCGACGCTCGACGATTGGGAGGTTCTGCAGGCCCTCCACACCGACGCTCGTGCGTGGGATGGTCTCATCACGACCGACGCGAAGATGCTGAGTCTGCCGCGCGAGCTCGCCGTGCTCTGTCAGACGAGGCTGACGCTCGTCGCGGCGCAGGCCGTGGGACACGATCCGATCAAGGCCACCGGCCTCGTGCTCGCCCACATCACGCGGATCTGCGAGCAGACCCGCACCGACACCGCGCAGGTCTGGCGCCTGCGCACGAGCACGAAGCCCGCTGAGAAGCCGTGGGACCTCCTCGCCCGAGTCGCCGAGCGCCGCGGAACCACGCCCTCGGATCTCTACGCGGGCGAACGGTTGACCGACGACGAGCTCGGGCGATCCCCGCTGGCAAACATGACCCCGCACGACCCGACCTGACCGAACCGATTCTCCAGCAATCACGGACAGACCTCTGCAAATCGGCAACTCTTCATCCGAAGGTTCCAGGGTCGATTCCTGGCGGGGGCACTTGTGGAGGTCGGGGGCCGACAGCGCTCAGCGCGCCCCCTGCAGCGCCGCCCCGAGCCGGCCGCCCGCCTCCAGCCGGAACGTCCGTGCGGGGTCGACCGGCACCGAGACCTCGAACGTGCCGTCGGCCCGGGTGCGCAGGCGGGCGATCTCGCGCCAGCGCTCGCCCCCCTCGTGGACCGTGATGCGCGCGGCGCGGCGGCCCGCGCCGGGCCGGACGAGGCCCCAGAAGCGCACGCGCCGCTCGCCGCTGCGGCGGGCCACGAGCGCGAGCGCGAAGGCGGCGTGGGCGGGCTTGGGCTGCCCGTTCTCGAAGCGCAGCCCGGACTGGTAGTCGCTCCACTGCGCCCGCGCGCTCGCGCCGGGGCGGCGCGGCAGGTCGCGGACGAGGAACTGCGCGACGCTGCGCACCTGGGGATGGGCGCGGGCGATCTGCTCGGCCTCGGGCAGCCAGCGCGCCTGCTCGGCGATGCTCACCGGCGCGGTGGGATCGGGCGGCGTGGTCTGGTAGCCCGCCTCGGTGAGGTACAGCGGCAGGTCCTCGCGCGTGCGCCCCAGGGCGTGCAGCCGGGAGAGCAGCGCCGTCAGGCGGTCGAGGTCGGCCATGCGCACGTTGTCGGGACGCGGGTCGGGCTGCCACGGGGCGAGGTCGAGCGAGTAGGGATGGTGCGACCAGCCGTCGCCCGGCAGCGGGCTGAACGGCACGCAGTCCGGGCGGGTCAGCGGACGCAGCCGCGCGTCGACGCAGGCCATCTCGCGCAGGAACGTCAGCGGAGCCATCCGGTCGTCGGGGCCGCTGCCGCGCTCGCTGCCGACCGAGGACGTCGCGCCGATGAGCACGACGGCGTCCGGCGCGCGGGCGCGGATGCGCGGCACCGCGGCCTGCACCATCGCGCGGTACAGGTGCGGCGCGGCGGGCCGCCAGCCGGCGCCGGGGGCAGGACGCGTCCACTGCGCCAGCAGGAAGGCGTTGTGGTTGGGCTCGTTCCAGACCGTGAACGCGACCGCCCGCGGGTAGCGCCGCGCGACCGCTTCGGCGAAGTCGGCGTAGGCGTCGACCGCGATCGTGTCGCGCTGGCGGTCGGCCTGGCGCGACGCCCTGCCGACCGCCCAGCGCGGCGCCCAGAACGCGATGTCGATCGCCAGCCGCAGCCCGCGCCGGCGCGCCATGCGGTCCAGCCGATCGAGGCGATCCCAGGCGCCGTCCGGGTACGCCGCGGGATCGGTCGCGTCGAAGCGCGGGCGCGTCGCCGAGCGCGGCTCGGGCGCGATGATCGACCAGCCCGCCGTCACGCGGACCCAGTCCACGCCGATGTCGCGCAGGTCGTCGAGGGTGGCGCCCATCTGGCTCGTCGAGCGATGCAGCAGCTCGGCGTCGTCCTGGACGACCGTCGCCACGTCGTGCCCGCGCGCGCTCTCTCGCTGGCCGCCACAGCCCGCGATCGCGATCGCGACGGCGATCGCGGCAACGACCGCGACCCGGAGCATCCATGCGCGCGCGCTGATCCCCACGGCCTCAGGCTAGATGAGCGCCCGCTCCCCGCGACCGGGCCACGGCGAGCTGGGGCCGTGTGGCGCAGGCGGCTCGCCGCGAGGGGCACGACGGCGACCGATCCTCGTAGGCTCTCCCCATGGCCGACAAGCTCGCAGTCATCAACGGCGACGTCATGGCGCTGGCCGACGCCCGGATCCCGATCACCGACGAGGGCCTGCTGCGCGGCGACGGCGTCTTCGAGGTCGTGCGCCTCTACGAGGGCCGGCCGTTCGCGATGGAGGAGCACCTGGAGCGGATGGCCCGCAGCGCCGCGACCCTGCGCCTGCCGTTCGACGCCGATGCCGTCCGCGACGAGGCGGCCAAGCTGCTCGAGCACAGCGAGCCGATCGACGGCGTGCTGCGCCTGGTCGTGACGCGCGGCGGGCGCAGGATCGCGATCGTCGAGGAGCCGCACGAGCTGCCCGACACCGTGCGGCTGGCGACGGTCACCTACGCGCCGACGCGGGTGCTCGACGGCGTCAAGTCGCTCTCCTACGCGGCGAACATGCTCGCCACCCGCCTGGCCCGCGAGCAGGGCGCCGACGAGGCGCTGCTCGTCTCGCCGCACGGCCGCGTCCTCGAGGGCCCGACGACGTCGTTCTTCTACGCGCTCGACGGCGCGCTGCACACGCCGCCGCTGGAAGACCGCATCCTGGACTCGATCACCCGCCGCGCGCTGCTGGAGGTCACCGAGGCGACCGAGCGCGTCACGACGCTGGACGACCTGCGCCACGTCAGCGAGGCGTTTCTCGCCTCCTCGCTGCGCGAGGTCCAGCCCGTCGAGGCGATCGACGACATCGCGATCGCCGCGGCGCCCGGACCGCTGTCGACCGACGCCGCGCAGCGGGTCCGCGCGCACGTCGAGGCGCGGCTCTGAGGATCGTCACGGTCATCGGCAACCGGCCGCAGTTCATCAAGGCGGCCGCCGTGTCCGGACCCCTGCGCGCCGCCCACGACGAGCTGCTCGTGCATACCGGCCAGCACTACGACGACGAGCTGTCGGCGATCTTCGTCCGCGAGCTCGAGCTGCCGCGGCCCGAGGTCGAGCTGCATCTCGGCGGCGGCACGAACACCGAGCAGACCGCGCGCATGCTCGGCGCGCTCGGCGAGCTGCTGGTCGACGAGGCGCCCGACGCCGTGCTCGTCTACGGCGACACGAACTCGACGCTCGCCGGTGCCCTGGCGGCCGCGCAGGCGCGCATCGCGCTCGTCCACGTCGAGGCCGGCATGCGCTCCTTCGACCGCGCGATGCCCGAGGAGACCAACCGCGTCCTCACCGACCACGTCAGCGACCTGCTGCTCGTCGCGTCGCAGGTCGCCGCCGACAACCTCGCCCGCGAGTCGGTCGCCGGCACCGTCGAGCTCGTCGGCGACGTCATGGTCGACGTCGCGCGCGTGCTCGCGCCGCGCGCCCGCGCCGACGACGGTCCGCTCGAGCGGGCCGGCGTCACGCCGGGCGCCTACGTCCTGGCGACCGCCCACCGCGCCGGCACCGTCGACGACCCGCAGCGCCTGCGCGCCCTCGTCGCGCTGCTGCTCGCCATCGACGAGCCCGTCGTGCTCCCGCTGCACCCGCGCACGCGCGCGCGCCTGCGCGAGGCCGACCTGCTGGCCCGCGTGCAGGCCGCGGTCACCGTGCTGCCGCCGCTCGGCTACCTCGCGTTCAGCGCGCTGCTGACGCGCGCCCGCGCGGTGCTGACGGACTCCGGCGGCGTTCAGAAGGAGGCCTACGTGGCGGGCGTGCCGTGCGTCACGATCCGCGACACGACGGAGTGGACCGAGACGGTGCTCGCCGGCTGGAACGTGCTCGTCGACCCGGCCGACCCCGGACAAGCGCTCGCCGCGCTCGCGCGCACGCCGCCGCGCGAGCGCCCGCAGCTGTACGGCGACGGCCATGCCGCCGAGCGGGTCGTCGCCGCGCTCACCCGGCTGGCGGACGCGGCCGACCATCTAGGCTGCTGACCGATGAGCGACGCCCCCGGCCTCATCCTCAGCCCGACGGCTCAGGTGGGCGCCGGCGTGACGTTCGGCGCCCACGTCGTCGTCCACGACGGGGTCGTCATCGGCGACGGCTGCACGATCCTCGACGGCGCCGTGCTCGGCAAGCGCCCCAAGCTCGCCAAGCGCTCGTCGGCGTCGCGCGAGCCGCTCGGCGCGCTCGTGCTCGAGGACGGCGTCGTCGTCGGCACGCAGGCGATCGTCTTTTCGGGGACGCGGATCGGCGCCGGCTCGATCGTCGGCGACCAGGCGTTCGTGCGCGAGCGCACGACGGTCGGCAGCGAGAGCGTCGTCGGGCGCGCCAGCGGCATCGACAACGACGTGCGGATCGGCGATCGCGTGCGGATCCAGTCGCAGGTGTACATCACCGCCTTCAGCGTCATCGAGGACGACGTCTTCCTCGGCCCCTGCGCGATGACGACCAACGACGACACGATGGGCCGCCACGAACGAGGGATGGCGCTGCGCGGCGCGACGCTGCGCCGCGGCTGCCGGATCGGCGGCGGTGCCGTGCTCGTGCCCGGCGTCGAGGTCGGCGCGGAGGCGTTCGTCGCGGCGGGCGCGGTCGTCGCCGCCGACGTGCCGCCGCGCAAGGTCGTCATGGGCGTGCCCGCGCGGCTCGTCCGCGACGTGCCCGCCGAGGATCTGCTGGAGCGGTGGACCTAGTCCCGACCGCCCGCGGCCGCCGCGCGCGGCGCATCGCGCCGCCCGGGCTGCGCCTGCCGGGCGCCGTCGAGCTGCCGTGGGGACGCAGGCGCCGGCTGCGCGCCGAGCGCGGCACCGTCGCGCTCGGGGCGGCCGCGTTCGCGCTGACGATCGCCGTGCTCGGCAGCGAGCTCGTGCGCTTCGTGCGCGAGCGCATCGCAGAGCATCCCGAGCTTCATGCGCTGGAGTCCGCCGACGCGGCGGTCCGCGAGACGATGGCGGCCGCCGCCGCCGGGCTGGAGACGCTCAGCACGCGCGAGAGCGCCCAGCTCAACCTGCTCGCCTCGTTCTCGCTGACGTTCGCCGCCGCACGCCTGAGCACGTACCTCATCCGCCGCGGCGGGCGGACCGGCCCGTTTCGCGACATGGTCCTCGGCGAGCGCCACATCCACCACTTCGTGCCCGGGATCGTCATGGCGTTCCTGGCCGGCGGCGCCTCGGTCGTCTCGCGCAACGAGCGCCTGGACCCCGCGCTCGCCGTGCCGTTCGGGATCGGCGTCGCGCTGACGCTCGACGAGTCGGCGCTGCTGCTCAAGCTCGACGACGTCTACTGGAGCGAGGAGGGCATCGTCAGCGTGCAGATCTCGCTCGCCGCGCTCGGGCTGCTGTCGGCGACGACGCTCGCCCGGCGCGTCCTGCGCCGCGGGGAGCGCCAGCTCGAGCTGCGCGCGGCGGGGGCGGAGCCTACGCCGCCGCCGCGAGCTGCGGCGCGTCCTGCATCCAGATGATCTGCTCGCGCCCCGGTCCGACGCCCACGAGGACGACCGGCACCCTGATCTGCTCGGCGATGAAGTCCAGGTAGTCGCGCGCCGCGGCCGGCAGGTCGCTCGCCGAGCGGCACGCGCCGATGTCCTCCGTCCAGCCGTCGAGCTCGATGTACTCGCCCTTGGCGTGGTGCAGGACCGACTGGTGGTAGGGGAAGTTCTCGAAGACGGCGTCGTCCGGCCCGCTGTAGGCGGTGCAGACCTTGATCTTCTCGAAGCCCGACAGCACGTCGAGCTTGGTGATCGCCAGCGAGGTGAGGCCGTTGATGCGCGACGCGTAGCGCAGCGCGGGGATGTCGAGCCAGCCGGTCCGGCGCGCGCGGCCGGTCGTCGTGCCGAACTCGCCGCCGCGGCGGCGGATCTCCTCGCCGACCTCGTCGTCGAGCTCGGTCGGAAACGGTCCCGACCCGACGCGCGTGACGTAGGCCTTCGCGATGCCCCAGACCTCGTTGATGTCCTTCGGGCCGACGCCCGCGCCCACGCAGGCGGCGCCGGCGATCGGGTTCGAGGAGGTCACGAAGGGGTACGTGCCGTGGTCGATGTCCAGCAGCGCGCCCTGCGCGCCCTCGTAGATGACGAGCCGGTCGGCGTCCAGCGCGTCCCACACGATGCGCGCGGTGTCGGCGATGTGGCGCTCGAGGCGGTGCCCGTAGGTGAGGTAGGCCTCGGTCATCGACTGCAGGTCCAGCGACGGGTCCTTGACGTAGGGGCGCAGGCTGAGGCGCTTGGGGTCGATCGCCGCCGTGATCTTCTTCTTGAGGATCTTCTCGTCGAGCAGGTCCTGCATGCGGATGCCCAGGCGCGCGGCCTTGTCGGCGTAGGCGGGGCCGATCCCGCGCCGCGTCGTGCCGATCTGCAGCTTGCCGAGCTTCGCCTCGCCGGCGGTGTCGAGCAGCAGGTGGTAGGGCATGATCACGTGCGCGTTGGCGCTGATCCGCAGCCCGCTCGTGTCGATGCCGCGGGCCTTGAGCGCGTCGAGCTCGTCGGTCAGGACGCCGGGGTCGATGACGACGCCGTTGCCGATGATGCAGCGCTTGCCCGGATAGAGGATCCCCGACGGGATGAGGTGAAACTTGAAGACCTCGCCGTCGCGGATGATCGTGTGGCCGGCGTTGTTGCCGCCCTGGAAGCGCACGATCGCGTCGGCCTTCTCGGCAAGCAGGTCGACGACCTTGCCCTTGCCCTCGTCGCCCCACTGGGCGCCAACGATGCAGATCCCTGGCATGAACCCTGGAGTCTAGGCGGGCGCGGGTCAGGCCGATCGCACGTCGGGCCGCTGCTGGCGGGCGTCGGGCCCCCAGAGCGGCAGCACCTCGCACATCTCCTCCAGCCGGGAGACCGTCCGCTCGTTGATCTGCTCGGCGAGGTCGCCGCGCTCGAGGTTCGTCGTGATGATGACCGAGCGCTGGTCCTCGTAGCGGGCGTTGACGATCGCGTAGAGCTGCTCGAGCACCCAGGGGCTTGTCTTCTCGGCGCCGACGTCGTCGATGTGCAGCAGGTCGACGGCGGTCAGGCGGTCCAGGAGATCGACGTAGGAGCTGCCGCGGGCGTCGTCGTCGAACGTCGTGCGGATCTCGGCGAGCAGGCGCGGCAGCGAGTAGATCGCGACGCTGCGCCCCGCCTCGAGCGCGTGGCGCGAGACGAGCATCGCGAGCGTCGTCTTGCCGGTCCCGACCGAGCCGAAGAACCACAGCCCGCGGCCGGCGTCGAGGTTCTCGTCGATGCGGTTGACGAAGCGGCGCACGGCGGCGGTCACCGGCGCGGCGATCTCCGTCACCGGCGAGCGGTCAAACGACACGCCGCGATAGCGCCGCGGGACGACGCCGCTGAGCGACCGCGCGCGCGCCCGGCTCACGCGCTGCGCGCGGCAGCGGCAGTCGCTGGCGGAGTTCGTCTCCGGGTCCAAGACGAAGCCGCTGCCGTCGCAGAGGTCAAACGGGCAGCGGTCGCCGGCCGGGCGCTCGCTCATCCGTAGCGCTCCGGCGACGTGTAGTTGAGGAACTTCGGATATTCCTTGGCGAACGTCAGCTCGATGTCGCCCAGGCCGCCGTTGCGGTGCTTGGCGATGATGATGTCCGCGATCCCGGCGCGCTCGGTCTCCTTGTCGTAGTACTCCTCGCGGTAGATGAACGCGACGAGGTCGGCGTCCTGCTCGATGCTGCCCGAGTCGCGCAGGTCCGACAGCAGCGGCTTCTTGCTCTCCGGCGTGCTGCCGCGCGTCTCGACGGCGCGCGAGAGCTGCGAGAGGGCGATGACCGGCACGTTGAGCTCGCGCGCGAGGATCTTCAGGCCGCGGCTCATCGCGCCGACCTGCAGGACGCGCGAGTCGATGCCCGGATCGGGGCGCATGAGCTGCAGGTAGTCGACGATGATGAGCCCGAGCGGCGCCTGCTGGTGCAGCCGCCGCGCCTTGGCGCGGATCTCGAGGATCCCGACGTCGGAGGAGTCGTCGACGTACAGCGGCGCCGCCGCGAGGCGGGCCGAGGCCTTGAGGATGTCGGGCCACTTGTTGTCGGCGACGCGGCCCTTGCGCAGCAGGTCGCCCTTGATGCGCCCCTGGGAGGCCACGAAGCGCTGCGCGAGCTCGGTCTCGGACATCTCCAGCGAGAACAGCGCGACGGGACGGTTGTGGTCGATCGAGGCGTTCTCGGCGATGTTCGTGACGAGCGCCGACTTGCCCATCGACGGCCGTGCGGCGATGACGATGAGGTTGCCGGGCTGGAAGCCGCCGGTGATCTCGTCGAGGTCGCGAAAGCCGCTCGGCGTGCCGGTCAGCGCGGTTCCCTCGCGCGAGAGCTTCTCCATCTTCTTCAGCTCGTCGTGGAGGATCTCGTCGATCGTGCGGAAGTCCTTCTGGCGGTCGTCGTGGGCGACCTCGAGCATCGCGCGCTCGGCCATCTCGATGAGCTCGCGCGGCGCCGCGGAGTGGTTGAGCACGGACGCCTGGATCTCGTAGGTCGTCGAGAGCAGCCGGCGCATGAGGGCGTGCTCGCGGACGATCTGCGCGTAGCGGCGGATCCCGCCGAGGCCCGGGACGCCGCCGGTCAGCTCGTCGATCGCGACCTTGCCGCCGGCGTCGTCGAGCTTGCCCGCCGAGCGCAGCTGCTCGGAGACCGTGAGGACGTCGATCGGCTCGCTGTCGCGGTACAGGCTGAGCATCGCGTCGTAGATGAGCCGATGGCGCTCGCGGTAGAAGTCCTCGGGCTTGAGGCCCTCCTCGATGACGAGGGCGTACATCGAGCGGTCCGACAGCAGGATGCCGCCGAGCACCGACTGCTCGGCCTCCAGCGAATGCGGCGGCGCGACGCCGGTGGCGATCTGCGCCGGCGGGCGGGAAGCGGAGTCGGGGCGGATGCTCACGGGGTCTGCAGACTAGGTCGCCGGCGGCGCCGCTCGGGCCGAGCGAGCCGCTCCACGCGGGCCGTTGGCTGCACCGTGCGGGAAGTTTCTGACGGGCCAGCGATGGGGAACGACGACGGCATCGAACACATGTTTGCCTACAAACCGGACGCTTGGATCGGCATACTTCGGCAATGCTCGACGCCGAGGTACCCCTCGTCGACGACAGCGCGGTGTCGCGCCGTCTGCGCGACGGCTCGACCGAGAGCGTGCGCTGGAAGGATCTCGTCGAGGTTCGCGTCGCCACGACGACCACGCACAAGATCGCCGAGGACATCCGCTTCGTGCTGCGCGGGGGGGACGGCTCGAAGTGCGTCGTGTCGCAGCGCTTCGCCCCCGACGCGCTGCTGGATCATCTGCAGCGCCTGCCGGGGTTCGACAACGGCGCGCTGATCGCGGCGATGGTCGCGACGGGCGACGCGGACCTGCTGTGCTGGTCGGCGTCCGCGCGGCGGCGCTGACCGTCGCGCGGTCCTCAGGCGGCGGGCTCGTCCGGCCAGCGGCCGTGGACGTCGTAGAACTCGCGGGCGGCGTCCTCGGCCTCGCGGTCGGCGTTGCCCTGCCACGCCGCCCAGGCGAGCAGGCCGATGCCCGCGACCCCGCCGGCGACGCCGACGAGGCTCCAGACGGTATCGGCGATGGCCGCGAGCGGCAGCGGCTTACTTGCGCTCGACGACCATCGTCTTGACCGACGCGGTCACGCCCTCGGCGACCTCCACCACGACGACGTACGTGCCGACGTTCTTGATCGGCTCCTCGAGATGGATCTTGCGCTTGTCGACCTTGACGCCCCGCGCCTCGTCGATGGCGTCGGCGATGTCCTGGTTGGTGACCGAGCCGAACAGGCGCCCGTCGTCGCCGGCCTGCTGACTGATCGTCAGGACCGTGCGGCTGAGGACCTCGGCGTCCTCGGTCGCCTTGGCGATGAGCTGCTGGGTGGCCTTGTCGACGGCCTCGTTGCGGCGACGGGCCTCGGCGAGCGCGCCCTGGGTGGCGGGCTGCGCGAGCTTGCGCGGCATGAGGAAGTTGCGCAGGTAGCCCTTGGAGACGTCGACGACGGCGCCGCGCGCGCCGAGATGCTCGACGTCCTTGAGCAGGATTGCGGAAGGCATCAGCGGCGGCCTAGCGATCGTCGCGACCGCGGCGACCGCCGCGGCCCTCGCGCTCGGTGTCGTCGCGCCCGCCCTCGTTGACGTAGGGCAGCAGGGCAAGCTCGCGTGCGCGCTTGACCGCGCGGGCGATCTGGCTCTGGTGGCGCCGGCAGGCGCCGGTGATCCGGCGCGAGCGGATCTTGCCCTTCTCGGAGATGAACTTGCGCAGGACGGCGGTGTCCTTGTAGTCCACCTGCTCGATCTTGTCCTTGCAGTACGGGCACGGCTTGCGCCGCCCGGTACTCGGGCCGCCCTTCTTGTCGCGTCGGCGCGTGGGCTTGCCACGGTTGCGCTGCTTTGCCACTGACGAAAGTCCCTTAGGTCGCTTGCGGATGCACGCATGGCGATGCGCGCGGCCCGTCATTGTGACAAACCCGGCGCGACATCCGTGGATCGTGGGTCACGGCGTCCTGCCCGACACGCGCCCGAGCCCCCGCCACGACCGGGGGCAGCGAGGGCTCGGCGCGCTGCGACGGGCTAGAAGGGAATGTCGTCGTCGGCGGGCGGACGGCCGGCGCCGGCCGCCACCGGCTGGAAGTCGTCGGTGTTGGCGGGCACGTCGGAGCGCGGCGTGAAGCCGCCGGAGGACTGGCCGCCCGAGCCGCCGTCGTCGCGGCCGCCGAGGAACTGCACGGAGTCGGCGACGATGTCGACGGCCTGGCGCTTGCCGCCGCCCTCGGTCTCCCACTCGCGCCACTCCAGGCGCCCGTCGATCGCGACGGGCCGGCCCTTGGAGAGGTAGCGCGCGCAGTTCTCGCCCTGGGCGCCCCAGACGGTCACGTCGAAGAAGTTGGGCTTGTCCTCCCACTCCCCGCTGGCACCCTTGCGACGGGTGTTGCAGGCCACGCGCAGCTTGCAGACCGAGGTACCGCTCGGCAGGTTGCGCAGCTCGGGATCGGTCGTGAGGTTGCCGGTGAGGACCACTCGGTTGATGTTTGTCGCGGCCATCTGCGGCCTCCACTCTTCGGGGACGAACGAACTGGTGGCCGAGTCTAGACAGGCGATCGGAGGGCACCGGCGCGATCGCCGCTCTCTCCGCGCTTTTGTGACGAAGACGCGCGCAAGGACGCGCGGTCGCCGCGAGCCCGCGGTGCTAGGCGGGTGCGTCGGCCGCGTCCGCGACGACCGCGGGGGCCTCGACGGCGACGGCCTCGCCGATGCCCGTCGGGCGCGGCTCGGGCCGGTTGGCCGGCGGCGCGGGCGTGCCCGGCGCAAGCTTGATGATGCGAAAGCGGACCACGCCGTCGGCGATCCGCAGCGTGCGCTGCAGCGTCTCGAGGACGTCGCGCGTGCCGTGGAACTGCAGCAGGTGGTACTCGGCGTCGGTCTTGTGACGGATCTCGTAGGCCGTCTGGCGAACGCCCCAGTCCTGCGAGTTGACGATCTCGCCGCCGGCGGCGATCGTCGTCTCGGCGCCGGACAGCACCTTCTGGCGCTGCTCGTCGGGCGCCGCGCTGTCGAGCATGAGGACGAGGTCGTAGAGAGGATCGTGTGCAGGCATGCGGCGGCGGATGATAGCGACCGCCTGCCGCACCGCCGCCCGCGCCGCGGGTCTCGCGCGCCCGGGGGGCGAAAGGTTGCCCGCCGCGCGCTGTAGCTGGCATGGAGCACGACGACCCGCCGCTGCTGGCGCGCGTGCGCTGGGGCAACGTGGCCCGCGCGGGCGCGCTGGTCGCGCTTGCCGCGCTCGTCGTCGCCTGGCCGCACCTGCAGGCGCCCGAGGTGGCGCTGCCGCCGGCCGAGCCCGTGCCGGTGCTGGCGCCGCCGGCCACGGCGGGCGCCGGCGACGCCGGAGCACCGGCGGCGGCGAGCCCCGCGGACGCCGGCGCGGACGGCGCCGCGGTCGCCGGCGCGGTCACCGGCGCGGGCGCCCCGGCGGTGGTGCCCCCGCCAGCCGGCCCGGCTCCCGGCCGCTCCCCACGCCAAGCGGGCGCCGCGAGCGCGCGCGACGCGGCCCGCGAGCGCTCGCGGGCCCGACGCCGGGCGCGCCCCAAACGCCCCGCGCCCCGAGAACGCCCCGCGCGCTCCAAACGCCCCGCGCGACCCACGTCCGCGCGCCCGTCCGCGCGCCCGCCCGCGCGCTCGCCCGCGCGCGAACAGCCGCGCCCGGCACCTCCCGGCCCCAGCGCCCCCCCGCGCCGCGACCCGCCGCGGGGCGACCCGCCGGGGTCCGCGGCCCCGGAGTTCTCGTCGGAGTTCGGATGACCGGCGCGGGGCGGGCGGCGGCCGCAGCGCGGTCGCCCGCCGCAGCGTCAGCGGCGCCGCGCCTTCGCCATCGCGGCGCCCTTGGCCTTGATGTCGGCGAGCTGGTCGTCGATCCAGTCGCCGGGGTCGCGCGCGGTCACCGCCGCGCGCAGCCCGTCGGCGCGACGCTTGCGCTCCGCGGGGCTCATCGTCAGCGCCGTGTGGATCGAGTCGGCGGTCTCCTTGATGTCGAACGGGTTGACGCTGAGCGCGAACTCGCCGAGCTCCTCGTGCGCGCCGGTGTTCTCCGAGAGGATCGAGACGCCGTTTCGCTCGTTGACGAGCGGGCCTTCCTTCGCGACGAGGTTCATGCCGTCGAACATCGCGTTGACGATCATGAGGTCGTACTGCTTGTAGGCGGCCACGGCCTCCTCGAGGTCGTCGCGCAGCTTGAGCTGGATCGGCATCCAGTCCGGCGTGCCGTGGCGGTGGTTGACGATCGCGACGAGCGCCTCGATGCGCTCCAGGTACTCCTGGTACTCGGCGACGTCCATCCGCGAGGGCATGAGCTGGGCGATGAACGTCACGCGCTCGTGGAACTCCGGGTGCTCGTCGAGGAACTGGTCAAACGCGGTGAAGCCGCGCAGGACGTTCTTGGAGAGGTCGGCGCGGTCGACGCGCAGGATGATGTGGTCGCGGCGGCGGCGCTCGATCTCCCTCTCGAACTCCTTCGTGCGCTCGCGCGCGGCGACCTTGCGCGTCGCCTCGTAGTCGATCGGCAGCGGGTAGGCGCGCACCCATACCTCGCGGCCGTCGAGGTGCACGACGCCGGCCTCGAAGTCGACCTCGAGGTCCATGAGGTCGCGGCAGCACTGCAGGAAGTTCCAGCGGTAGGAGCGCGTGTGGAAGCCGACGATGTCGTTGGACAGCACGCCGCTGAAGATCTCGTCGCGCACGCGCTTGGGCAGCACCCGCCAGGCGTCGGGCTGCGTCCACGGGATGTGGATGAAGTGGTGCAGAAAGACGTCGGGCCGTGCCGCGCGGACGACGCCGGGCAGGTTGTAGAGGTGGTAGTCGTGGACCATGACGACCGGCTCGTGCTCGCCCGCGATCTGCTCGATGACGGCCTGCGCGAGGTCCTCGTTGACGACCTTGTAGCCCTCGTCGTAGGCCAGCACCTCGTTCTCGCGGATGTCCGGCGCGTTGGAGAGGTCCCACAGGTAGTGCTGGATGAACCACAGCATCGGGTTGGCGACGACGTTGTAGAAGCGGTCGTAGGCCTCGGGCTCGGAGACGACGAGGCGGACCTCGAACTCGCCCGCCGGCGTGTCGACCTGGAACGCGCGGCCGCCGCGCTCGCGCGACTTGCGCACGTCGCCCTCGGTCATCGCCGACGCGATCCAGACGGCGTCGCGGTGGGTCGCCAGGCCGGTCAGCGCGGTGACGAGGCCACCGCTGCCGCGGGTGAAGGAGCCGTCGACGTCGAACGTGACCGGTCCGCGGTTGGAGACCAGGACGAGCGGTGCCTGCGGCCTGGACTTGCCGTTGGTGGCGGCCATCGGCAGTCGATTCTACGGGCTGGGCCGCCTGCGGCGGCCGGGGGTCGCGCCGCGGCCATCGCCCGGCGCGACCGCGCGCGGCGATCTCACGCCGATCCGCGCCAGCCGCGCGCCGGCCGGCGCCGCATCACGCCGGAAGCTCCAGCTCGAACGTCGTGCGTCCCTGCGCGGGGTGGACGTCGAGCGAGCCCTCCATGCGCTCGGCGAGCTCGCGCGCGATCGCCAGGCCCAGCCCGGAGCCCTGCGCGTCGCCGGAGGTGAAGAACGGCTCGAAGACGCGCCGCGCCGCGTCCTCGCTGATCCCCGGCCCGTCGTCGCTGACGGCGAGGCGCACGCTGCCGTTCTCGCGCGCCGCCGACACGACGACGTCGGTGCCCGCGGGCGTGTGGGTGAGCGCGTTGTCGATGAGGATGCGCAGCACCTGGGCGACGCGCTCGGGATCGCAGACGGCCTCGATGCGCTCGGCCTGCAGGCGCACCTCGAGCCTGGACTCGTGCTTGTCGAAGGCGGGCGCGAACTCCGCGCTCACGGCGCGCGTGACGGCGCCGAGGTCGGTCGGCTCGCGGCGCAGCTCCAGCGACCCGGCCTCCAGCCGCGACAGGTCCAGCAGGTCGGTCGCGAGCTTGCCCAGCCGCTGGACCTGCTCGCGCACCGTGGCGACGAACTGCCCGCGCGTCTCGTCGTCGAGGTCCTCGTCCTCCATGAGCTCGAGGAAGCCGCCGATCGAGAAGATCGGCGTGCGCAGCTCGTGCGACGCCGTCGCGATGAAGCGCCGGCGCGCGCTCTCGAGCTGCGCGAGCTGGCGCTGCATGTCGTCCAGGGCACGCGCGAGCTGGCCGAGCTCGTCGTCCTTGTCGGTCGGGAAGACCGCCGTGAAGTCGCCCGCCGAGACCTGCCCGGCGCCGCGCTCGATGACCCGCACGCGCCGCGCCATCGAGCGCGACACGACGAAGCCGCCGGCCAGCGCGAGCAGCAGCCCGAGGCCGCCGGCGATGAGGATCTGGCGGCGGATGAGCTGCACGTTGCCCTCGACGTCGGCCATCGGCGTCGAGTACAGCGCGACGCGGCTCACGGTTCCCTCGTCGCGGATCGGGACCGCGACGAGGCCGAGCTCGCCCTGCTTGGAGGCGGCCATGCCGGTGGCGATCAGCCCGCGGCGGGCGGCGCTCGCGGCGACCGCGACGTCGAAGTCCGGCGCGCGGTTGTCGGTGTAGGAGTCCGAGAAGATCGCCAGCTGCAGGCCCTCGGTGCCGTCGCCGACCGACAGCAGCGTCACGCGGACGTTCGTGCGGTCGGCGACCGACGCCACGATGACGTTGATCTGGTCGTCGCTGCCGTTGTTGCGCACGACGTCGGCGATCTGCGGGGTGAAGGCGCGCGCCGTCTCGGCCAGCGCGCGCAGCTTCTGGTCGCGCAGCGAGGATCGCAGCTGCGGCGTGACGTAGAACAGGACCGAGAGGATCGCGACGAGCGTGACCGCGAAGGACAGCAGCGTCAGCCGCGTGCGCAGCGAGCGCCAGCCCACGAGGCCGCGGTCGAGCGTGCCGGCCCGCACGTCAGCCCTCCGCGTCGTCGCGGAACCGATAGCCGACGCCGCGCACGGTGAACAGGTACTCCGGCCGCTTGGCGTCGAGCTCGAGCTTCTCGCGCAGGTGGCGGATGTGGACGTCGATCGTGCGCGGGTCGCGGTAGGCGGCGTCGCCCCAGATGCGCGTCAGCAGCATCTCGCGCGTGAAGACGCGCCCGGGGGCGGTCGCGAGCGCGGCGAGGATCTCGAACTCGACGAACGTCGTCTGCGCGGCCGCCTCGCGCACCCAGACCGCGCGCTTGTCGAAGTCGATGCGCAGGCCGGGGAACTCGAGCGCGCCGTTGCCGGTGGGCGCCGGATCGTGCGGCTGCATCTCCGCGCGGCGCAGCGCCGCCTTGACGCGGCTGCGGAACTCGCGCATCGAGAACGGCTTGGTGATGTAGTCGTCGGCGCCGATCTCGAGGCCGAGGACCTTGTCGATCTCCTCGGCGCGCGCGGTGAGCATGATGATCGGGACGGTGCTGCGGGCCCGGATGCGCCGGCAGACCTCGAGGCCGTCGAGCTTGGGCAGCATGAGGTCCAGCACGACGAGGTCGTAGCTGCCCTCGCCGAAGCGCTCGAGCGCCGCGCGGCCGTCCGTCGCCTGGACGACCTCGTAGCCGTCCTTGCGCAGCGGATAGGAGAGCAGCGTCTGGATCGCGTGCTCGTCGTCGACGAGAAGGATGCGAGGAGCACGGTCCACCATCCCCAATAGTGTGACAACGAAGATGATCGATCCGCGGATCTACCGGGCGGCGCTGATTCCGGTCGTCTTCGCCGTCGTGCTGCTGGCGTTCTCGCTGGAGAACCGCCCGCAGCCGATGCGAACGTCGATCGCGCCCGACGCATTCCAGACCGACAGGGCGTTTGACCGCGCCTACGAGCCGGGCGAGGGGCTCGCCGCGCGCTTCCCGCGCCGGCGCCCGGGCTCGGCCGGCGACAACCGCCTGGCGGCCGAGATCGCCGACCAGATGCCGGCCGGCTTCCGGGTGCGGACGGTCGTCCACGAGGCCGACACGATCGACGGGCGCCGCGAGCTGCGCACGGTCATCGCGCAGCGCCCGGGCACGATCGACGAGCGGCTCGTCGTCGTCGCGCACCGCGACGCGGCCGGCCCGCGCGCCGAGGCCGAGCTGTCGGGGACCGCGGCGCTGCTCGAGCTCGCGCGCATCTTCGGCGCTCCACGCCAGACGCGCCACACGCTGACGCTCGTCTCGACGAGCGGCGGCAGCGGCGGCGCGGCGGGCGCGGCGCGGCTCGCCGAGGATCTCGACGGGCCGATCGGCGCGGCCCTCGTGCTCGGCGACCTCGCCTCGCGCACCGTGCGCGCGCCGCTCGTCACGCCGTGGTCAAACGCGCTCGGCGCGACGCCCCAGCGGCTGCGCGCGACCGTCCAGGAGGCCGTGCGCCTGGAGACCGGCTCGGGTGCCGGTGCGCCACGCGCGCTGAGCCAGTTCGTGCGCTACGCGCTGCCCGCGACGTTCGGCGAGCAGGGCGCGCTGCTCGCCGACGGCGTCCCGGCGGTGCTGCTGTCGATCGGCAGCGACCGCCCGCCGCCCGCCGACGCGGCGATCTCGCGCGACCGGCTCGGGTCGTTCGGGCGCGCCGCGCTGCGCACCGTGACCGCGCTCGACGGTGCACCGGCGTCGCGGCCGATCACCCCGTCTGCGTCCACGCGCGACCTGCTGACGAGCCGCAAGATCCTGCCGGCCTGGCCGGTCGCGCTGTTCGTCGGCGCGCTGCTGCTCACGCTGCTCGTCACCGTCGTCGACGGGCTCGCCGCGCTGCGCCGCCGCCGCGAGCCGCTGCTCGTCTGGCTGCGATGGACGCTGGCCGGCGCGCTGCCGTTCCTGCTGGCCGCGCTGTTCGCCAAGGCGCTGCAGGCGGTCGGCCTGATCGACGCGCCGGGCGCCCCGGTCGCGCCGCTGGCGCTCCCCGCCCAGCTGCCGGCGCTGCTGGCGATCGCCCTCGTGCTCGTCTTCGGGTGCGTCTGGCTGCGACCCGCGGCCCTGCGCCTGCTCAGAGCCGACGACGTCGACTGCTCCGGGCCGGGCGCGGCGCTCGCCGTGGTCTTCGCCGGGCTCGTCGCCGCCGCTGCGATCTGGGTTGCCAATCCCTACGCCGCGGCGCTCGCGGTGCCCGCCCTGCACGTCTGGCTGTTCGCGCTGGCCCCCGACCTCGCGATGCCGCGGGTCGCGCGGCTGGTGCTCGTCGCGCTCGGGACGCTGCCGGTGGCGGTCGCCGCCGTCGCGCTCGCGAACTGGCTCGGGCTGTCGAGCCTCGACGCGCTCTGGCAGCTCGTGCTGCTCAGCGCAGGCGGGCACATCTCGCCCGCGAGCCTGCTGCTGTGGAGCGTGCTGGCCGGCTGCGCGCTCAGCGCGGTGCTCGTCGCGCTGCGCGGCCGGGCGCCGGCCGACGAGACGGCGATCGCGATCACGGTGCGCGGTCCCAAGAGCTACGCCGGGCCCGGTTCGCTCGGCGGGACGGAATCGGCCCTGCGAAGATGAGACGCGCATGCGCCGGCCACTGAGGGTCCTGTCGACCGCGCTGATCGTCTCCGGCGTGCTCATGCTCAGCGACGCCGGGCTGACGCTCGCCTGGCAGGAGCCGGTCTCGGCGGTCTACGCCGGGATCGTGCAGAACGACCTCGGCGAGGACCTGCAGCGCCTCGAGCTGCGCACGCCGAGCACGATCGACCTCGCGGCGCTGGACAAGCTCGCATCCGAGCGGCGCCGGATGGCCTTCCTCGCCCGGCGCCTGCGCAGCGACGCCAAGCCCGGCGCGGCCGTCGGGCGCATCCGCATCCCCAGGCTCAAGGCCGACTTCGTCGTCGTCAACGGCACGAGGCCGAAGGACCTGCGCAAGGGCCCCGGCCTGTACGAGGAGGCGACGTTCCCCGGGACGCCCGGCACGGTCGCGATCGCCGGGCACCGCACGACGTACGCGGCGCCGTTTCGCCACGTCGATCGGCTGCGGCGCGGCAGCCTGGTCGTCGTCGAGATGCCCTACGGGCGCTTCACGTACGAGGTCGAGAAGCAGCGCATCGTCGCGCCGACCGAGGTCTCGGTCATCGATCGCGTGTCGTACGACCGCCTCGTCCTGTCGGCCTGCCACCCGCTCTACAGCGCCGAGCAGCGGATCATCGTGTTCGCCCGCCTCGTCTCCTCGCAGGCGCGCGGCTCGGCGCGGCGCTGACCCCCGACACCTGCGCAGCGGACGAGCGTACGACTCAAGGCTGCGGCGCAGAAGCTCGATACCACGGTCGACATGGGACTCAACGACCTCAAGCTGCGCGTGCAGCAGTCCAGCTACGCGATCGACCCCGCGGTCGTCGCCGACGCGATGCTGCGCCGCGCCCTGACCTACAGACGGTGGTGGAACCCGCGGACGGTCTGCGCCGTTCCCCCCGACAGCAGCTCGACCTCCGCCGGCCCCTCCCGCACGCTGCCGATCCAGGTCAGCGAGGCGGCCGCCTCGGCGGTCGCGCAGGCGGGCTCGGCGACGCACACCAGCAGCTCGTAGTCCTCGCCGGCCGCGGCGCCCAGGCGCCACCCGGGGACGCCGAGCTGCCCGGCGACGTCGGCGACCCCCTCGTCGAGCGGCAGCGCGTCGAGGTCGATCCGCAGCGTCGCGCCGGCGGCGCGCGCGAGCTGGACGGCGTCGGAGGCCAGCCCGTCGGACAGGTCGATCATCGCGTGCGCTCCGGCCCGCGCGAGCGCGCGGCCCTCGACGAGCCGCGGCGCGGGGCGCCGGTAGCGCTCGCAGAGCCCCGCCGGACCGTCGGCGCGCCCCTCGAGGATCGCCAGCCCCGCGCCCGAGCCGCCGAGCGCGCCGGTGACGCCGACGCGATCGCCGGGCCGCGCGCCCGAGCGCAGGACGAGCTGCCCGAGCTCGTCGGCCCAGCCGACGACCGTGACGGTCAGCATGAGCACCGGCGCCGACGTGACGTCGCCGCCGGCGAGCGCGACGCCGCAGCGCGCCGCGAGCGCGCCCATCGCGTCGGCGAGCGCGAGCGCGTCGTCGTGCGCGAACCCGGGCGGGAGCCCGAGCGCGACGTAGGCCTCGCCCGCGTCGGCGCCCATCGCCGCGAGGTCCGACAGCGCCCCGGCCAGGGCGCGATGGCCGGCGTCGGCGGCGCTTGCGGTGACGCCGAGGCGGAAGTGCACGCCGTCGACCATCGCGTCGGTCGAGGTGACCGCCAGCGGGCGGGCCCGCACGACCGCCGCATCGTCGCCGCTTCCGACCAGCACCCGCTGCGGATCGGCTGCGAAGCGCTCGCGCAGCGCGGCGATGAGCGCGAACTCGTCCGTCAGCGGTGGCGGTAGACGATGCGCGCGCGGTCGAGGTCGTAGGGCGACAGCTCGACGCGCACCCGGTCGCCGGGAAGGATGCGGATCCGGAACCGGCGCATCTTGCCCGCGACGTGCCCGAGCACGACGTGATCGTTGTCGAGCTTCACGCGGAACATCGCGTTGGGGAGGGCCTCGATGACTTCGCCCTCGAACTCGACCTTCTCTTCCTTGGCCATTGCGCCGCAACGGTAGCGCACCGGACCCGACCGGCTACGGCGGCGCGGCGCCTCCGCCCGTCGTGGCGTCCTCGCCGGGGTCGACCGGCACCACCTCGGGCTGCGGCGGGTTGTCGTAGATGTCGGGGTTGTAGGCGCCCGGGTTGTAGCCGTCGCCGCCGCTGGGCGGGTTGGCGCCCGCGCCCTCGCCGGGGGTGACGGTGCCGCGCTGCTGCAGGGCCCTGCGCTGGGCCTCGGCCTGGGCGGCGAGCTCCTCGGCCGACGGCGCCTTCGGGATCGGCTCCTGCTTGTAGTTGCCCTTGAAGGACTTCGCCTGGAACGGCTTGGACGGCTTCTTGAACTTGCCGCAGAAGCCGCGCGCGGCCTTCTTCATGTACTCGCCCCAGATCTGGGCGGGGAACGTGCCGCCGTCGACGTTGGCGCCGTGAAACAGCGGGCCCATCGGGATCCGGCCCTGCGGGAAGCCGACCCAGACCGACGTCGCCAGGCGCGGCGAGAAGCCGACGAACCAGGCGTCGGAGTTCTCGTCGGTGGTCCCGGTCTTGCCGCCGACGGGGCAGCCGGTGCGCGCGCGGCCGCCCGTGCCCGGCCGGCTGATGTTCATCTCGAGGATCTTGACGACCTCGTACATCGCCGCCGCCTCGAAGACCTTCGTGCGGCGCGGCTTGGAGAGGTCGTCGACCTCGCCGTCGGGGAAGCGCACCTCGCTGATCGCCTTGGGCTTGTTGCGCCAGCCGCCGTTGACGACCGTCGCGTAGGCGTTGGCCATCTCCAGCGGCGAGCAGCAGCGCTCGAGGCCGCCGAGCGTCTCGGACGGGTAGCCCTGCAGCGTCGACGTGATGCCGAGCGCGCGGGCGGTCTTGACGATCTTCTTCGGGCCGAGGTCGAGCGCCAGGCGGATGTAGACCCCGTTGTCGGAGGACAGCGTGCCGGCGACGAGGTTCTTCGAGCCGCCCGAGCACTTGCCGCCGTAGCAGGTGATCGTCACGCCGCCGTACTGCGGCCCGAGCGTGAGCGGTGCGGAGGGGTAGCTGCGCTTGGCGGGGTCGATCCCCTCCGAGACGGCGGTGACGAGCGCCATGACCTTGAACGCCGAGCCCGGCTGGCGCTTGCCGTCGGCGGCGAGGTTGAACTTCGAGTTCTGGTACTTCGCCGAGGAGGCCATCGTGCGGATGTAGCCGTTGGCCGGGTCGATGCTGACGATCGCCGAGGAGGGCGAGCCGTCGAAGCTGAGGTTGTCGGCGATCGCCTTGCGTGCCAGCTGCTGCAGCTTGAGGTCGATCGTCGTCGTGATCCGCAGCCCGCCGCTGCGCACCTTCTTGACGCCGTAGCTCTTGATGAGCTCGTCGGTGACGTAGTCGAAGAAGTAGCTCTCGCGCCGGCGGCGGAAGTAGCTGGACGGCTTGAGCTCCAGCGGCTCGGCGACCGCGGCCTGCGCCTCGCTCTCGCTGACGTAGCCGAGGTCGGCCATCTTCTGCAGCACGCGGTTGCGCCGCGCCGTCGCCGCGCCGGGCTCGCGGAACGGGTTGTAGGCGCTCGGTGCCTGCGGGAGGCCGGCGAGCAGCGCGGACTCGGCGAGCGTGAGCGTGGAGGCCGACTTGTCGAAGTACGCGCGGGCGGCCGCCTGCACGCCGACCGCCGTCTGGCCGCCGTTGGTCCCGTAGGGCACCGAGTTGAGGTACTTCGTGAGGATCCAGCGCTTGCCCTTGGGCCCGTTGTGGACGTTCTCGAGCTCCTCGGCGAGCTTGGCCTCGCGGACCTTGCGCTGGAAGGTCTTCTCGCGGTTGCCGGTGTACAGCACGCGGATGAGCTGCATCGTCAGCGTCGAGCCGCCCTGCAGCGTCTTGCCCGAGCTGGCGTTCTTCAGCGCGGCGCGCACGACGCCCTCGAAGTCCACGCCCCTGTGCTGGTAGAAGCGCTCGTCCTCGATCGCGACGGTCGCGTCGCGCATGCTCTTGGGCATCTGCTTGGACGAGATCGGCTGGCGCAGGACGTCGTTTTGGATGATGCCCAGCTTCGTCTTGCCGTCGGAGGCGTAGACCGACGAGATGCGCCCCGGGTCCTGCGGCTTGAGCGCGTCGAGCTCGGGCGCCGAGTTGGCGATCCCGACGACGTAGCCGACCGCGCTCAGGGCCGCGATCACGCAGCCGGCGATGAGCACGGAGACCGTGATGATGATGATTCGTCCGGCGCCGCCCCGCTGGCGGCGCCGACGCTGTCGTTCTAGGCGAGCAGACATCGGTCAGATTTCAGGCGTCGTTCGGTGCGCGAGGCGCCGGCAGGTCGGCGAATTCTAGTAGCAGCCCCCTGTTCGCCCGCCGGCACGCCGGATCCTGCGTCTGCATGCGCCCGGTCGGGCGCTTGCCAAGATGGCGCGATGCTGTCGCGCGTCCTGCCCGCACGCGCCGCCGGGGCGCCAGCCGCCGTCGCGGGCGACGCCGCGCTGCGCGACGCCTGGCGCGCCCTGTGGACGTCGCGGCTGCTCGTCTGGGCCGCCGCGGCCGGCGGCGTGGTGCTGTTCGGGCTGTCCGAGCGCGCCGCGGACTTCGACCCGGCCGGGCTCACGTCGCCGTTCGGGGCGACCGGCGACGTGCTCGCCGCGCCCTTCGGACGCTGGGACTCGGTCTGGTATCTGGCGATCGCCGCCGACGGGTACGGCGGCGGCGCGCGCGAGGCGTTCTTTCCGCTCTACCCGCTGCTCGTACGGGTCGCCGGTGCGCCGCTGGGCTCGGCGCTCGTCGGCGGCGCGCTGCTCTCGACGGCGCTGCTCGGCGTCGCGCTCGTCGTCCTGCACCGGCTCGTCGCGCTCGATCACGACCGCGCCGTCGCGCGCAACGCGGTCCTCGTGACGGCGCTCATGCCGATGTCGTTCTTCTTCTCGGCGGTGTACAGCGAGTCGCTGTTTCTGGCGCTGTCGGTCGGTGCGGTGTACGCCGCGCGGCGCGACCGCTGGGCGTGGGCCGGCGTGCTCGGCGCGCTCGCCGCGACGTCGCGCAGCGCCGGGGTGCTGCTGCTCGTCCCGCTGGCGATGATCTACCTGTGGGGCGTCGAGCGGCCGCGCCTGACGACGCGGCGCCCGCTGCGCGGCGACGCGGGCTGGCTGGGGCTCGTGCCGCTCGGGCTCGTCGCGTACTGCGCCTTCCTGGCGCTCGCCGGGCACGACCCGCTCGCGCCGTTCGCGGCCCAGGAGGTCTGGTTTCGCTCGTTCGCCGGCCCGTTCGTCGGCGCGTGGGACGGGCTCGTCGCGGCCGCGCAGGGCGCCCGCCAGCTGCTGTCCGGCGCGCGCGAGCCGGTCTACTTCGCCGCCGCCGGCGGCGATCCGTTCGTCGCCGCGCGCCACAACATCGAGCTGCTGGCCTGGCTGGCGCTCACGCTGGCGGCGACCGCCGGCGTGCTGCGGCGGCTGCCGGCGGCGTACGGCGCGTACGTCGTGGCGGCGCTCGCGCTGCCGCTGTCCTATCCGGTCGGCCCGCAGCCGCTCATGTCGCTGCCGCGCTTCGTCGCCGTCCTGTTTCCGCTCGCGATCTGGCTGGCGGCCTGGATGACCGGCCGCCCGCTGCGCGAGCGCCTCGTCCTCGGCGCGTTCGCCGTCGGGCTCGCCGTCTACAGCGCGATCTTCGCGACGTGGCACTGGGTCGCCTGATCACGCTCGACGCGCACGGGACGCTCGTCGAGCTCGAGCGGCCGGGCGCCCTGCTGGCGATGCAGCTGCGCGCGCGCGGCGTCGCGGTCGGCGAGCTCGTCGCGACCCGGGCGCTCGCCGAGGAGATCGCGTTCTACCGCGCGCACCACCGGCTCGGCGCCGATCGCGCGTCGCTGGCGCGCCTGCGCGGGCGCTGCACAGACGTCCTTCGAGCGGCGCTCGTCCGGCGCGGCGTCGGCCTCGGCGGGCTGGGACGAGACGAGCTGCTCGCGGCGCTGCTCGGCGCGCTCGTGTTCCGGCCGTTCGACGACGTCGTGCCGGCGCTCGGCGGCCTGCGGGCCGCGGGCCACCGGCTCGTCGTCGTGTCCGACTGGGACGTGTCGCTGCACGAGATGCTGGCGCGGACCGGCCTGGCGGGGCTCGTCGACGGGGCGGTCAGCTCGGCCGAGGCGGGGGCGAGCAAGCCGGCAGCGGAGATCTTCCGGCGCGCGATCGCGCTCGCCGGCGGCGAGGACCGGGCCGCGGACGCGCTGCACGTCGGCGACTCGCTGGAGCTCGACGTCGCGGGGGCGCGCGCCGCGGGCATGCGCCCCGTGCTCCTCGCCCGCTCCCGGGCGCCGCGCTGCGTCCCGCCGGGCGTCGCCGTCATCGCATCGCTGCGCGAGCTCGTGGCGCTCGCCGCGTAACCTGCTTCGACCTTGTCCGACCTGCCGCCACCGCCCCAGTTCCGGCCGACGCCGCCGGGACCGCAGCCCGAGCCCGGGCCGGGGCCGCAGCGACCGCCCACCGCGGCGCGGCCGCCGGCGCCCCGGGCGACGGGCCGGGCGGGGTGGGCGCCGTGGCTGTCGCTGGCGGCGTTCGTGACCGGCTTCGGGCTGACGATCGTCGCCGGCATCCTCGTCATCGCCGGCGCGGCGGTGCTCGGCGCGTCGACCGACGATCCGCCGCCCGCCGTCAACCTCGGGCTCACGCTGCTGCAGAACGTCGTCCTCGTGGCGACGGCGTACTACTTCGCCGCGCTGAGCGGCCGGCCGGCGGCCGTCGACTTCGGCCTGGTCCCCGCGCGCGTCTGGCGCAGCATCTGGCTGCTGCTCGCGGTCTGGCTGGCCTTCTTCGCGCTGAGCGCCGTCTGGGCGCTCGCGCTCGGGCTCGACGAGCAGCAGTCGCTGCCCGAGGAGCTCGGCGCCGACGGGCCGCTCGTCAACGTGCTGGCGGTCGTCGTGCTCATCACGGTCTTCGCGCCGCTCGGGGAGGAGCTGTTCTTTCGCGGCTTCTTCTTCGGCTCCCTGCGCAACTGGCGCGGACCGGGGCTCGCCGCCGTCCTCACGGGGCTGGTCTTCGGCGCGATCCACGCCGGCTCGTCGCCCGTCGGCTACCTCGTCCCGCTCGCGATCTTCGGCATCGGCCTGTGCATGCTCTACGAGTGGACCGGGTCGCTGTATGCGCCGATCGCGCTGCATGCGCTGAACAACTCGGTCGCGCTCGGGGCGAACCTGTCCTGGTCGTGGCAGATCCCGGTGATGATGGTGGGCTCGACCTGTGCCGCGCTCGTGTGCGCCCGCCTGCTCGCCAGCGTGCTCGGCGACGGCGCGCGCGGGGCGCGGCCCGGCTCGGTGCCTCCGCCTTCCGGCTGATCGGCGACGGCCGCCGGCGCGGCATGAGATAGTGGCGCTCGCATGCGCCGGGGGATCGCAACGACAGCGCTGGTTGCAGCGGCCGCCTGGCCGCCGCCGGCCGCTGCCCAGCAGGACGCCGCGGTGCTCGTGCCCGACCCCGTGCACACGCAGCTGCAGCTCAAGGTCGAGCGCGTCGGCGGGCAGCGCTCGACGACGCTGGTCGGCTCGCGCGTGCGCGTCCGCGGCCGGACCGACGACTTCGTGGCCGGCCAGTCTGTCGTCGTGCGCTTCTACCTCGCCGGCAAGAAGCACTTCGTGCGGCGGATGGCGCTGCGACCCGGCCCCGGCGGGAGCGGGGTGTTCGCGCTCTCCTACCGTCCGGGGCGGCCCGGCACGCTCGTCGTCCGCGCGTCGCACCGCGCGACGCCGCAGCTCGCGACGGTGACCGCGCGCGCCCGCTCGGTCGACGTCATCCCGCGCAGCGTCGGGGCGGGCGGCGGTCGCTCGGCGGTCCGCGCGCTGCAGCGCCGGCTGCGCCGGCTGGGCTACGTCACCGGTGCGCCCGGCGTCTTCGACGGTCGCACGGCGCGGGCGGTGCTCGCCTTCCGCAAGGTCACCGGCATGACGCGCACGACCGCGGCCTCGCTCGACGTGATGCGCAAGATCGCCCGCGGCGGCGGCCGCTTCAAGGTCCGGCGCCCCGAGCACGGGCGCCACATCGAGGCCGACCTCTCGCGCCAGGTGATCGCGCTCGTCGACCGCGGCAGGGTGCAGCGCATCTACCCGGTCTCGTCCGGCGCGCCGAGCACGCCGACGGTGATCGGCTCCTTCCGCGTCTACCGCAAGGACTTCGGCACGAACGCCAAGGGCATGGTGCACTCGGCCTACTTCATCCGCGGCTACGCGACGCACGGCTACTCGTCGGTGCCGGTCTATCCGGCCAGCCACGGCTGCCTGCGCGTCCCGATCCCCGACGCGCTGAGCCTCTTTCGCTGGATCGAGCTGGGCACGCCGGTCGACGTCTACTGGTAGGCGCGGTCAGCCGCTCGCCTTGCTGTAGCGGGCGAGGAACGCGAGCAGAAGGCCGTACGTGAGCAGGCCGAGCAGCGTCGGCACGCCGCGCCGCGCCCAGCGGCTGCTGGCGCCGGCGCTGACGCCCGCGAAGGGCCGCAGCAGGACGTCGTTGACGTCGTCGATCGCTTCGCGGACCGTGCCGTGGCGCCGCTCGCGCTCGCGCTCGCCGGCGGCGGACGGGCTCGTCGCGGTGTAGCCGCTCACGCGCGCCACCGACTCCGACGACGCGCGGCCGAAGTCCTCGACGGCGAAGAGCACGAAGCCCGCCGCGATGAACAGGCTCAGGACGATCGCGAGATAGCGCAGTGGGCGTTCGAGCACCGCTCTAACCTACGCGGCCGATGCGTGCACATGGACGCCTGGTGGAGGTATTGCGCGAGCATGCGCTCGTGCTCGGCGAGGTCACGCTCACGAGCGGCCTCTCCGCCCAGTACTACGTCGACGCCAAGCGCGCGATCCTGCGCCGCGACGGCTTCCTGGCGCTCGGCGAGCTGCTCGCCGAGCGGGTCGCCGACTGGGGTGCCACGGCGGTCGGCGGGATGACGATGGGAGCCGACGCCGTCACCTGCGCGGCGCTCGCCGGCGGCGCCGACGTCAAGGGCTTCTTCGTGCGCAAGGAGGTCAAGAGCCACGGCCTCTCGCGCCGCATCGAGGGGCCGCTGCTGGCGCCCGACGACCGCTGCCTCGTCGTCGAGGACGTCGTGAGCACCGGCGGCTCGACGATCGCGGCGATCGAGGCCCTGCAGGAGGCCGGCCACGAGATCTGCGGCGTCGTCAGCGTGCTCGACCGCCTGGCCGGCGGCGGGGCGCGGATCCAGGCCGCCGCGGGCGCGCCGTACGTCGCGCTCGTCACGATCGACGAGGTCTATCCCGAGCGCCCGGACCGGTAGCGCGGGGGGGGCCGGGGCGGCGGGGGTGCCGGGAGGGGCGCCGGGGCGCGCCGGGGCAGTGGGCGCGCCGGGGCGCGCCGGGGCGCGGGGCGGCGGGGGGTGCCGGGGTGCCGGGGGGCGGGGGCGCCGGACGGGCGCGGGCCGGGGACCCCCGGCGGGTCGCCCAGCGCGCCGGCGGCCACGGACTCACCGGGCCGGATGGCGCGTTTGCCGCGCGTGGCGCTGCAAACTCGCCATCGAGGCGCTTGCGTCTACCCATCGACCTACGGGGTCGCCCAGCGCGCCGGCGGCCATGGACTCACCGGGCCGGATGGCGCGTTTGCCGCGCGTGGCGCTGCAAACTCGCCATCGAGGCGCTCGCGTCTACCCATCGACCTACGGGGTCGCCCAGCGCGCCGGCGGCCATCGGACTCACCGGGCCGGATGGCGCGTTTGCCGCGCGCTGGCGCTGCAAACTCGCCATCGAGGCGCTCGCGCCTACCCATCGACCTACGGGGTCGCCCAGCGCGCCGGCGGCCACGAACTCACCGGGCCGGATGGCGCGTTTGCCGCGCGTGGCGCTGCAAACTCGCCATCGAGGCGCTTGCGTCTACCCATCGACCTACGGGTCGAGGTCGACGCGGATGACGAGCAGGTCGGTGCCCATCGCGCGCACGCCGCGGGCCGACAGCCACGGGATCGAGCGCAGCCGCGCGCGCGGGTCGTCGTCGTCGAGCACGAGGGCGCTGCCCGTCCGCCAGCGCCGCCCGACGCGGATGCGCACGCGCGGGTCGGCCTCGACGTTGCGCACGTAGGCGGCCTTGCGACCCATCTCGGCCACGATCCAGAACGTGTCGGTCCCCTTCTGCAGCCCGTTGCTGACGGGCGTGCGCCGCCGCTGGCCGCTGCGCCGCCCCGTCGTCTCGAGCAGGGCGACGCCCGGCACGAGGCCATGTGCGGCAAGCGCCCGGATCGGCGGGTTGAGCACGTGGACCTGCAGTGCCGTCACGATGCGGCGCTTGAGGTCGGCACACGGCACGGTACCGCGACTCTAACCAACGCCTGGCGGATGGGCCTGGGCGGGCGCCGGCGACCCCGTTCGCATATGCGCGCCAGGCGTGATGATCGTCGCCGTGCTCGCCGTCGCCGCGCTGGGACCCGGCCGGGCATCGCTGGTCTGGGCAACGGTCGGGGTTCGACGCGCCGATGACGCGACGGTTGGGACTGCGCGCGGTCGCGAGCCCCCGGCGGTCGCCGGCGCCGAACACGCGGATCCGGCCGCCATCCGGCCGCGCCGACTCGACCGCCCGCTGCGAACCTGCGAAGGAGCGCCGGTCGCGCATGGCGCTCGAACGGCGCAACCGGCGGCTAGGCGCTTGGTGTCGAGCGAACCACTAGTCGTCCCACTCGTCGTCGCTGACGTCCTGGTCCTCCAAGTCGGGGAGCTTCTCGCGGATGTTGAGCACCCACTGCGGCATCGGCTCGACGTCGTGCTGGTCTCGCGGCCGATCGCGCGTGCGCTGCCGCGCGTAGTCCGGCGTCCACAGCGCGTTGACCTCGGCGAACGCCTCGGCGCTCGTGCGGAACTCGAACAGCGCGCCCGGCTTGCCGTCGATCGTCGGGGCCGGCACCTGATGGCCGGCGAGGTCGCTGCGCGCGGTGATGTGGCCGCGCGCCGCCGCCCAGGCACGTGCGGTGACGCCCTGCGGCACCGGGTGCTCGCGGATCAGGCGCTTGACCTCGCGCTTGTCGCCATCCGATAGGACGTCGAGCGCGGCGTACGGCGGCGTGCGCGGCAGCACGCCCCACTTGTTCTTGATGCTCGAGTCGTAGGGATTGGTCGTGTACTGGTCCTTTGGCATGCCCTCGATCGCCAGCTTGTCGGACTCGATCAACAGCGCGAGCTGGGTGATCGCGGAGATCACGAGCGAGTACAGCGCCTTGGCGAGCGCGACGTCCACCCACGGGCCGGCGGTGTCGAGATCGGCCCCGTGCGCGGCGCTGAACCACCTCGCATGGTCGTGCAGCAGCGTGGCCTTGCCGATGTCCTCGGCGGGCAGGCCCACGGTGGCCTGGTCGGAGCTGCCGGCGATGAGGTGGTCGGACTCGAGGTGAAACCAGTGACGCGCGTTGCGGACGACGACCTGAAAGCCCGGGCCGGCATCGCCGGCCTGCAGCTTGCCGCCGTACGTCCCGGCCGAGTTCATCGACACGACGAGCGCATCGAGGGCCCTGCGCCGCGCCGACCAGCCCGCGGCGTCGCCGATCTCCGTCGGCGTGGCCTTGACCTCCATCGTGTAGTCGCACAGCGATCCGCGGTAGACCTCGCTGCCGCCGATGTCGGTCGTGATCTCCAGCACGTGCTCGTCGCCGTTCTGCGTCCACAGCACGTCTGCGATGTGGGCGTCGTCCGCCTTCGGCTTGGCGAGCTTGACGCCGCTCAGCTCCTGCTCGGTCCCGAGCGAGACCGAGACGAACTGCTGGCGGTAGCGCTGCAGCAGCGGTGCGCGCAGGCCGCTCGACCGACCGACCGGTCCCGGTCGCGCGTGGCGACGCAGCGCGCGAGCGATCCAGCGAGCCGGTCGGAGGGTCGCGGCGGATCGCTCGCGATCCCGGCCGGCGCCCGCCGGGGCGCCGCGGTGTCCGCCCGCCGGGCCGCGGCGTCCGGCGGGCGGGGCGCGGCGCTCGCGCCCCCCGCAGGGACCGCATCGCGGACGGTGGTCGGCTTGTCGGTGGCGCGGATGGCGGCTCCTCGTCGCGCTGACGCTGTACGGCCTCGGATGGTATGTCGCGCGCGTCGCCTCGCGCGCCGGTGCCCCGCGACCGCCGGCGTTCGACGCTCACATGCGCAGGCGAGCCGCCGGACCTGCCTTCGCTCGGACCTGCCCGACCGCAGCATGGCGCGCGGTCGCCGCGTGAGCGCGCCGGCCCGGGCAGGTACAACCCACTCCAACGAGATCGAGGGAGCGTTGCGATGGAGCAGATCGCCGATGTGAGCATCACCGCCGAGAGCGCCGACTGGCTCGCGCAGTTCACCCGCTCGCTCGTCGCCGACCGGCTGGCGGCATGCGGGAACATCGTCCCGCGGATCCGCTCGATCTATCGCTGGGAGGGCGCGATCGAGGACGACGCCGAGGCGCTCGTCGTGCTGCACACGCGCGGCTCGCTCGTCCCGGCGATCATCGAGCGCGCCAATCGCGAGCACCCGTACGACACGCCCCAGGTGCTCGCCGTCGCGGTCCTCGACGCCAACCCCGCCTACCGCGACTGGATCCTCGCGTCGACCCGCGACGGCGGCGCGGAGCACCGCGCGTGACGTCTCGCGAGTGCCCCAGGCAGGAGTCGAACCTGCGGCCTACCGCTTAGGAGGCGGTCGCTCTGTCCACTGAGCTACTGGGGCGTGCGCAGGGAGGATAAAGCGGCCATGCGCGCGGCTACGCTGGCGCGATGGGCACGACGATCCGTCACGCGCGCGGCACCGACGCCGGCGCCCTGCGCGAGCTCGACATGCGCCTCTGGTCGCCGCTCGTCACGCCGGCGACGCGCGAGGAGCTCGCCAAGCCGTTCTTCTGCGACGAGTGCGGACCGTCGGACGTGTTCGTCGCCGAGCGCGACGGGCGCCCCGTCGGCTACGTCCAGCTCTGCCCGCCGACGCCGCTTGCCGCCAGCCGCCACGTGCTCGAGCTGCGCGGGCTGATGGTCGACCCCGACCACCGCCGGCGCGGCATCGCGACCCGGCTGCTGCGCGCCGCCGAGCAGGAGGCGGCCCGCCGCGGCGTGCGCCGCCTGACGCTGCGCGTGCTCGCGCCCAACGCGCAGGCGCGGGCGCTCTACGAGGCCCGCGGCTACGTCGTCGAGGGGATCCTGCGCGGCGAGTTCAGGCTCGACGGCGGCTACGTCGACGACGTGCTCATGGCGGCCGACGTGCCGCCGTCGGACTCGGCGTCGCCGACGGGGTAGTGGCAGGCGGCGAGGTTGCCGCCCGGCTTGGCCTCCAGCGCCGGCTCGTCGACGTCGCAATGGCCCGCGACGGCCTTCGGGCAGCGCGTGTGGAAGCGGCAGGCCGCCGGCGGGTTGGACGGCGAGGGCAGGTCGCCGACGAGGATCTGGCGCCGCCGCGCCCGGCCGATGACCGGGTCCGGCACCGGCACCGCCGACAGCAGCGCGCTCGTGTACGGGTGGCGCGGGTGGCCGTACAGCTGCGGCGCGGCCGCCAGCTCGACGACCTTGCCCAGGTACATGACGGCGATCCGGTCGCACATGTAGCGCACGACCGAGAGGTCGTGGGCGATGAAGATGAGCGTCAGCCCGAGCTCGCGCTGCAGCTCGCGCAGGAGGTTGAGCACCTGGGCCTGGATCGAGACGTCGAGCGCCGAGACGGGCTCGTCGGCGACGATGAGCTTGGGCTTGAGCGCGATCGCCCGCGCGACGCCGATGCGCTGGCGCTGGCCGCCGGAGAACTCGTGCGGGTAGCGGTTGTAGTGCTCGGGGTTGAGCCCGACGCGCTCCATGAGCTCCTGCACCGATCGCTTGCGCTCGTCGGCGTTGCGCGCGCCGTCGTGGATGACGAACGGCTCGCCGATGATCGAGCCGACCGTCCGGCGCGGGTTCAGCGACGAGTACGGGTCCTGGAAGATCATCTGCATCTCCCGGCGCAGCGGGCGCATCTGGCCGCGCGAGAGCTTCGTGATGTCGCGGCCCTGGTAGGCGATCGAGCCGGAGGTCGTGTCGAGCAGGCGCAGCAGCAGGCGCGCCGTCGTCGACTTGCCGCAGCCCGACTCGCCGACGATGCCGAGCGTCTCGCCCTGGTGCACGTCGAAGGAGACGCCGTCGACCGCGCGGACGGCGCCGACCTGCTTCTGGCGGATGACGCCCTCGGTCAGCGGGAAGTGCTTGACGAGGTCGCGGATCTCGAGCAGCTCGCTCATCGCGCCGGCTCTCCGGTGGGCCGGTCGTCGCGCAGGCCGACCGCGCGGCGCGCCTGCTGCGGCGTCGCGCCGCCGCGCAGCTGCGCCCACAGCGCGCGCCGCGTCGCGCTGTCGAGCAGGCAGGCGGCCTGGTGGCGCTCGTCGCCCTCGACGGGCGCGAGGTCGGGGTCGATCTCGCGGTGGCTCGCCAGGGCGTAGGCGCAGCGCGGGTGGAAGTGACATCCGCTCGGGCGCGTGATGAGGCTCGGGGGGCGGCCCGGGATCGTCACGAGCTCGGTGCCCAGCGGCTGGTCCAGGCGCGGGATCGACTGCAGCAGCCCCCACGCGTACGGGTGCTCGGGCGCGCCGAAGATCGCCGCCGTCGGCCCCTGCTCGACGATCCGTCCCGCGTACACGACGGCGACCTCGTCGGTCAGCTCGGCGACGATCCCGAGATCGTGCGTGATGATCACGATCGCCATCTCGCGCTCCTTCTGCAGGCGCGCCATCAGCTCGAGGATCTGCGCCTGCACCGTGACGTCCAGCGCGGTCGTCGGCTCGTCGGCGATGAGGACCTTGGGGTCGTTGACGAGCGCCATGGCGATCATGACGCGCTGGCGCATGCCGCCGGAGAACTCGTGCGGGTAGCTGTTGACGCGGGCGCGCGCGTCGGGGATGCCGACGAGGTCGAGCATCTCAAGCGCCCGGTCCAGCGCCTGCGCGCGCGTCACCTCGCGGTGCGCCTGGACGGCCTCGATGAGCTGGTCGCCGACCTTGAAGAACGGGTGCAGCGACGACAGCGGGTCCTGGAAGATCATCGCGATGTCGTCGCCGCGCACGGCCCGCAGGTCCTCGTCGGAGGCCGTGACGAGCTCGCGGCCGTCGAAGCGGATCGAGCCGGAGATCGTGGCGTTGCGCGCGCGGGTGAGCCCCATGACCGAGAGGCTCGAGACGGACTTGCCCGAGCCCGACTCGCCGACGATCCCCAGCGAGCGGCCGGCCTGCACGCTGTAGCTCATCCCGTCGACGGCATGCACGACGCCGTCGTCGGTGCGAAACGAGACGCGCAGGTCCTCGACCTCGAGCAGCGCCATCAGTACTTCACCCGCGGGTCGATGAAGGCGTAGAGGACGTCGACGACGAGGTTCGCCATGACGATGAAGAACGCGCCGATGATGACCGTGCCCTGGATGACCGGCAGGTTGGAGTCGATGATCGACTCGTATGCCAGGCGCCCGATCCCGGGGATGTTGAAGACGCTCTCGGTGAGGATCGCGCCGCCGAGGATCACGCCGAGGTCCAGGCCCGCGGTCGTCACGATCGGCGTGATCCCGCTGCGCAGCCCGTGGCGCAGGACGACGCGGCGCTCGCCGAGGCCCTTCGCGCGCGCGGTGCGGATGTAGTCCTCCTGCAGCGTCTCGAGCATCGAGGAGCGCAGCAGCCGCGCGTAGACGGCGGCGAACGACCCGGCCAGGACGAACCACGGCAGCAGCAGCGCGGTGAACCACCCCCACGGGTTCTCCGTGATCCCGACGTAGCTGCCCGCGCCGGGGAGCAGCTTGAAGCGCCCGATGTCGTCGGCGAAGAGGTACAGCGCGACGAGGCCCAGCCAGTAGACGGGAGCCGAGATGGCGACGAGCGAGGCGCCCATCGCGACGCGGTCGGCGGTGCTGCGCGGCCAGTAGGAGGAGATCAGGCCGACGGTGACGCCGATCGTGATCCAGACGACCGCGGCGCCGGCCGCGAGCGAGATCGTCGCGGGCATGCGCTCGAAGATGAGCTGGCGGACGGGGACCTGGTTGCTGTAGCTGTAGCCCAGGTCGAAGTGCAGGACGAGCCCCTGCAGGTAGTCGCCGAACTGCACGTACCAGGGGCGGTCCAGGCCGAGCTGCTTGCGGATCAGCTCGACGAGCTCGGGCGTCGGCTGGCGGCCGGCGCGCAGCGCCGCCGGATCGGCCGAGGGCAGCATGAAGAAGATGACGAACGTCAGCAGGCTGACGGCGAACAGCAGCACGCCGACCCAGAGCAGCCGGCGGACGATGTAGCGGGTCATGCTCGCGGCGTCGCCGGCGCCCCCGTGAGGGGCGCCGGCGGGTCGCGGTGGCTGGTCCTAGGCGTCGCCGCTCACTTCAACGAGCTGAACGACAGATCCCAGGACGAGTTGAACTTGCTGCGCACGGCGTTGACGTTCTTCGAGCGCAGGTCGATCTGGTTGTCCCACAGCCAGACGATGTAGTACGCGCCCTCCGTGACCATCTTGTCGACCTCGCCGTAGAGCTTGGCGCGCTCGGCGGGATCGTCCTCGCCGACGGCCTTGTCGAGCGCCGCGTTGATCTTCGGATCGTTGACCTGCGCCGTGTTGACGTTGTTCGTCGGCACGATGTTGCGCCCGTTGACGATCGGGTCGAGGATCGACTGCGCGTCGAAGAAGTCCTTGCCCCAACCGAGGTTCGGACAGATCGCGACGGCGGCCTTGGGCACCTGGCAGAACTTCGCGTACATCGTCGGGTGCGAGACCTGGCGGTAGTTGAGCTTGAAGCCGAGCGCCTCGAGCTGGCTCTGGATCGCCTCGCCGGTCTTCGAGGCCGGCGGCTGGTTGTCGCCGACCATGAGGATCTTCTTGCCGGTGTACTTGCCGGTCGAGTAGCCCGCCTTCTTCATGTACTCCATGGCGAGGTCCAGGTCGGCCTTCGGCTTGGAGGCGAAGTCGAAGCCGGGGCCCTCCAGGCCCCCCGCCTCCTCGAAGCCCGGGATGTCGGGCGGCAGGAAGTGCGTCGCCACCGGGCCGAGCGTCGTCCCGCCGCGCGTCAGGCGCAGCGTGTCGCGATCGATCGCCGCCGAGACGGCGCGGCGCACGTTGATGTCGTCGAAGGGCTTGACCTTCGAGTTCAGCGAGATGTAGCGCAGGCCCTGGCTGGGCTCGATCGAGAGCTGGTCCTTGTTGTTGGCCAGCGCCGACTTCAGGATGTCCGTCGGCGGCGCCGCGAAGTCGCCGCTGAGGTAGCCGCTGCCGGAGAGGATCCGGCGGCTGGCGACGCTGATGTCGTTGCCGCCGAGCATCTCGATCGTGTCGGCGTATGCGGGTCGGTAGTCGGTCGACGCGTCCCAGCTCGGGTTGCGCACGAGCGTGATCTTCTTGCCCGCGACGTAGCCGGTGAGCTCGCCCTTGCCGTCGTTGGCGATCATGTACGGCCCGGTGAACACCTGGTGCAGGCCGTACGTCGAGGCCTTGCCCTTGTCGTACTTGGCCGCGTAGTCCTCCGGGACCGGGACCGACGCGGGCAGCGCGAGCACCTGGCCGTTGGAGACGACGCCGCTCGGCGAGTCGAGCTTGAGCACGAGCGTCGTGTCGTCGGGCGTCTGGATCCCCGAGATCTCCTTGGCCTTGCCGTCGGTGTAGGCCTTCAGGCCCGACAGCGTGTTGAGGTAGACCGAGACGTAGCCGTTGGCGACCTGCGGCTTGAAGGACCGCTCGAGGGCGTACTTGAAGTCCGCGCTCGTGACGGTGCGGTCGGCCAGCGGCGCGCTGTACTTGATGTTCGGCTTGATCTTGATCGTGATCGTCTTGCCGTCGGCCGACGTCTCGGGCATGCCGGCGGCGAGGTCCGGCGAGGGCTCGGTCTTGTCCGGCTCCCAGCCGTAGAGGCCGCGCTGGGTGGTGTGCGCGATCGCCATGTAGTCGTACTGGTAGTACTGGGCGCCCGGGTCCAGGCTCTGGACGTCGGACAGCGACAGGACGGTCAGCTTGCCGCCCTTCTTGCCGGCGGTCGCGCCGCCGTCGCCGCCGGTGTCGGTCTTGTCGCTGTCGCTGCTTCCGCAGCCCGCGACGGCCAGCGCCCCGGCTGCCAGGAGGCCGAGCAGCCCGGTCAGGTTGAATCTGTGCATTCAGAACCCTCTCTTGATGTCAGGCTGCCCGCCCTCTCGGCGAGCAACGTACGAACGTTCTTCACTTCGTTCCCTTCGGATTGAGCGCGTCCTGCAACCCGTCCCCCAGCAGGTTGAACGCGAGCACGGTCAGCAGCAGCGCGGTGCCCGGGAAGACCATGTACCACCAGGCCGAGTCGAAGATCGACGTCGCGTCGGCGATCATCGCCCCCCAGCTGGCGTCCGGCGGCTGCACGCCGACGCCCAGGAACGACAGCGCGGCCTCCAGCAGGATGTTCTGGGGGATGATCAGCGTGCTGTACACGATGATCGGCGCGAAGAGGTTGGGCAGCAGCTCGCGGAAGATGATGCGCCGGTCCGACGCGCCGAGCGAGCGGGCCGCCTCCACGAACTCCTTCTCGCGCAGGGAGAGCACCTGCCCGCGGATGATGCGCGCGATGAACGTCCAGTTCACCACGACGATGACGAAGATGACGACGGTGAGCCCCGGCTTGATCGTGCCGCCGAGGCAGCCGTTGCCCAGCGAGCAGGCCGCCGCCACGCCGAGCGCGAGCAGCAGGATCGGGAACGCGAGCACGACGTCGATGAGCCGCGACAGCAGCCCGTCGACCCAGCCGCGGTAGAAGCCGGCGAGGAGGCCGACGACGACGCCGATGATCATCGACAGCACGGTCGCGATGAGGGCGACCTGCAGCGAGACGCGCGCGCCGTAGAGGACGCGGGCGAGGACGTCGCGCCCGAGCGTGTCGACGCCGAGCGGGTGCGCGCCGTCGGGGCCGGTCGGCGTCCCGAAGCTGTCCAGCGCGCCGGCGTTCTGAACGTTCGGCCCGGGGGTTCCGAGGAGCTTGATGATGAGCGGGGCGGCGGCCGCCAGCACGACGAGCAGCACGATGAAGCCCAGCGCGCCCACCGCGACGCGGTCGCGGCGCAGGCGCTTGGCGAACAGCTGCAGCGGCGACCTCGCCGCGATGACCGCCTGCCCGGCATCCTCGCCGAGGACCGGCGATCCGCCGGCCTGGCGGAGCAGGCCGCTGTCGCCCGCGCTCATGGGACGCCCGGCTGCGTGGATATCGGTGGGAAGGTGATCGTACGCCCTTGTGCGGTCCATCTGAACGCCGGAGTCCATTCGACGCCCGGCCGGCACGTTACTGCGACGAGCACGTAGACGCTCCCATTCCCGGGCGCCGCAGTCAATCCAGGTACTCGACCACGCTCGCCAGCGGCGCGCGCTCGGGCACGCGCGGCTGCTGTCGCGGGTGCCCGAGATGCAGCAGCCCGAGGATCCGCTCGCCGGCGGGAACGCCCAGCGCGGCGCGGCCCTCCCGGCAGCGCAGCACCCCCGGCGTGCGCCAGTAGCCCGCCAGCCCGCGCCCGTGCGCGGCGAGCAGGACGACGTAGGCGGCGGCGCCCGCGGCGAGCAGGTCCTCCTCGTCCATGACGGGGTCGCCGGTCTGCGTCGCCGACACGGCGACGAGCGTCGGTGCGCGGTCGAGCTTGGCGGCGGCGACGGCGTCGCTCGTCGCCTGCTTGAGCCGCTCGAGCGCAGCGGGTCCGAGGACCCGGAAGCGCCACGGGTTGGTCAGCTTGTGGTTCGGGGCCCAGCGGGCGAGCTCGAAGAGCTCGTCGAGGACCTCGCGGTGCACCGGCTGGGCTCCGTAGGCCTTGTGCGTGCGCCGCGTGCGGATGGCCTCCTCGAGCTCCATGAACGCGGCTACGCGTCGTCCGCGTCCTCGTCGTCCTCGTAGAGCGACTCGCGTGCCACCTCGCGGCCCTTGGCGTCGAAGAGCTTGCAGTCCAGGACGTCGCCGCGGTAGCCGTCCGGCGCCAGGAGGGTGAAGCGCTCCTCGTCGAGCGCGCACTGATCGACGGTGAGATCGGCGAGCTCCCCGGTGACGACGGCGCCGCCAGCGACGAGCGGCCGGCCCCAGACGAGCGTCATCTGCGCGCTCTTGCCGCCCTCGCCGCGCCAGACGCCGACCACCTCGTCGCAGAGGTCGAGCTTCCAGTCGGGGTTGGCCTGCGCCGTGTCGGCCGTGTAGTCGGCGACGGCATCGAACTCGGTCGGCTCGCGGTCCGCGCCGCCGGGCCGGAAGGACACGTAGCCGAACAGCTCAAAGCCATTGGACGTCATCGCCGTCGCCGGGATGAACGTGCGTCCGTGCCACGTGCGATCCGGATAGAAGACGATGTCGCCGGGATCTCCGAGCTCCTCGTCGCCGGGGTCGATCGCATCGCAGGCGCCGAGGAAGTGGCGCTCGAGCGTCGCCGCCCAGCGGCCGTACGGCAGCGGCTCCTGGGGGGGCTCTGCGACGAAGCGGGCGACGAAGCGGGGCTCGACGGGCATGCGCTCGCAGTGTATGTGGCCGGGCGCCTCAGACGCGCGCGCGGTGTGCCGCGCCGCGATCGGACGCCGCGTGCAGGCGGTCGCGAGCGGCGAGCTCGCGGTCCTCGGCGGCGGCGAGCCGCTCCTGGCGGGAGGCGTCGCGATCGTCGGCTGCGAGCATCCGGTCCTGGTTGGCGCGGCGGCGCTCGTCGGCCAGGCGCCGCAGGAGATCCTCCCGCGTCGCGTGCTCGGGCAGCGGCTCGGCCAGCGACCAGCGCGCGTCGCGCGTCGCCGCGATCCGGTCGCGCAGGTCGGCGAGCTCGTCGCGGATGCGCGCCGCGACGTCGCGCGCGTGGGCCAGCCGATCGCGCCCGGGCGCGGGAGCGATGTCGTCCGCGGGCGCGGCCCGGCGGTCGTCGTGCTCGACGGCGACGTTCAGGCGCGTGAAGCGGGCAAGCGGCGGATGGCGTCGCGGGCGGTGTGGCATGTCCCTGTCTCGATGAGGCGGCGCAGCGACCAGCATCGGTTCCCGCACGCGTCCTGCAATGCGGACGTCGGGCTGCTCGCGGCGACCATAGCCACGCGAGCATGGTCGTCACATCGGTTTTGCCAGCGGCGAGCCGCCGTCGCCACCCGTATCGGCTAATGCTCCAGCAGCAGCGTGACCGGACCGTCGTTGACGAGCTCGACGGCCATGTCCGCGCCGAAGACGCCGCCGGCGGCCCCCAGCCGCGCGCGAAAGCTCTCGTACAGCGGCTCGGCGATCTCGCGCGGGGCCGCCGCGACGTAGGACGGCCGGTTGCCCCGGCGCGTGTCGCCGTACAGCGTGAACTGGCTGACGACGAGCACCTCGCGCTCACCGAGCGGCTCGTTCATGCGCCCCTCGGCGTCGGCGAACACGCGCAGCGCGCGCACCTTCTGCGCCAGCTTCGCCGCGCCGGCCTCGTCGTCGTCGTGGGTGACCCCGAGCAGCACGAGCAGCCCGGGGCCGATCTCGGCGACGAGCTCGCCGTCCACGCGCACCGCGGCGCGCGCCACGCGCTGGACGAGCGCCCGCACCGGCGTGCGCTCCTACCCGAAGAAGACCTGGGCGGTCTCGAAGAGCGCCGGGTCCAGCAGCTTGGGCTTGCTGAGCGCGTCCTCGAGCGCGACGAGCTCGATCGCCGTGCCGTGCAGCGCGACCATCGTGCCGAAGTCGCCGTTGGAGGCGGCGTCGATCGCGGCGACGCCGAAGCGCGTGCCGAGCACGCGGTCGAAGGCGACCGGCGAGCCGCCGCGCTGGATGTGGCCGAGCACCGTCGCGCGGCACTCGTAGCCGGTGCGCTGCTCGATCTCCTGCTCGAGCTCGAAGGCGATCCCGCCGAGCCGGACGTGGCCGAAGGAGTCGATGCTGTCGGCGGCGGTCGCCGCCTCGCCGCCGTCGGCGCGCGTCGCGCCCTCGGCGACGACGACGATCGAGAACGTCTTGCCGGTCGTCTCGTGGCGGTGGCGGATGTGCGCGCACACCTCCTCGACGTCGAACGGCCGCTCGGGCACGAGGACCACGTCGGCGCCGCCGGCGATGCCCGTGTAGCAGGCGATCCAGCCCGCGTCGCGGCCCATCACCTCGCAGACGATCACGCGGTCGTGCGACTCGGCCGTGGAGTGCAGCCGGTCGACGGCCTCCGTGGCGATCTGCACGGCCGTCTGGAAGCCGAACGTGAAGTCCGTCGCGTTGAGGTCGTTGTCGATCGTCTTGGGCACGCCGACGGTGGGAAACCCGGCCGCGAAGAGCTTGCGCGCCACGCCGAGCGTGTCGTCGCCGCCGATCGGGATGAGGACGTCGATGCCCCGCTGCTCGAGCGACTGCAGCACGCGCGCCTCGCCGTTCTCGGTCTTGTAGACGTTCGTGCGCGACGTCCCGAGGATCGTGCCCCCCCTGTGGAGGATCCCGCTCGTGTTCTCGCGCGTGAGCTCGATCGCGTCGTCGTCGAGCACGCCCTTCCAGCCCTTGCGAAACCCGAAGATCTCGTGGCCGTAGTGGTCGATGCCCTTGCGAACGATCCCGCGGATGACGGGATTGAGGCCGGGGCAGTCGCCGCCCCCTGTCAGCAGTCCGATTCGTGCCATGCGGGCCATCCTTCCATGCGGGTGCCGAGTGCCGTCGGCACCCCGCGGGCGCCCGGCGCGGGCGATCTGGCGCTCAGGCGTCGCGCAGCTCGGCCGCGGCGAGCTCGGGCGCGACGCTGTTGAGCCGCAGCCCGGTCCCGAGCTCGAGGCCCGCGTCGTGCGTCAGGCGGGGCACGATGTCGATGCGCCAGCAGAAGCGCTCGGCGTCGCGCGGCGCGGTCCGGATCCAGAGGTTCAGCGGCGGGCTCGCGCCGAAGCGCCGGCGCAGCCGCGACAGGGCGTCGTGCAGCAGCGCGGCGGCGCTCGCGCCGGGGTCCTCGAAGCGCTCGCGCGGGCGCCGCGGGACGATCGTCAGCGCGTACTCGCTGCGCGACGCGTACGGGCAGATGAGCACGGCCTCGTCGTCGATCGCGACGACGCGCTCGCGGCGGCGCACCTCCTCCTGGGTGAGATCCTCGAGCAGGTTGGCGCCCATCGTGCGCACCGCGTGGGCGCTGAAGCGCTCGCGCTCGCGGGCGACGAGCGCGGGCACGAAGCGCAGGGCGAAGAGCTGGGCGTGCGTGTGCGGCTGCGTCGCGCCGGCCTCCGCGCGCTCGTTGACGCAGAGGTGCACGTAGGCGGCCTCGTGCGCGCGCATGCGCTCGCGCCAGACCTCGACCGCGGACGCGACCTGCTCGGCGGGCAGCTCGGCGAGCGAGCAGACGGGCGCCGGGCTGTTGACGACGATCTCGTGCGCGCCGGCGGCCGCGAGCGCCGTGAAGAGCGCGGGCTGGGCGTCGGGCGCGGGATCGGCGGCGCCGGCGACGAGGGCGGGGTAGCGGTTGGGCACGACGCGAACGCTCCAGCCCGGACCGTCGGCCGCGCCGCCGGCGGCGCGCAGGGCGTGCAGCTCGGGCGGCGTCTGGGCCTCGTTGCCCTCGGCGAAGGGGTCGCTCGCCGGGTCGATCGGCGCGGGCGGGGCGACGCGCAGCTCGCCGCCGGGGCGCCGCCCGCGCTCGGTCGCGACGATCGCGCGCAGGCCGGTGAGCGGATCGATGCGGATCTCGGGCATCGGCGCACTATGACGGCGACCGCCGCGTCCGGGTCGCGCGCTCAGCCCGTCGCCGCGCCGAGCGCGTAGCGCTCGATCTCGGCGGCGAGCTGGCGCTCGCTGGCGAACGCGCCCTGGTGGACGAGCACGCGCCGGCCGCGCGCGTCGTAGAACGCCGTCGCCGGCAGGCCGGGGATCCCGAAGCGCCCGGCGACCGCCTGGCGCGGATCCTCGAAGGACGGATAGGGCAGCGGGTAGCGGCGCAGCAGGGCGCGCGCGTCGCCGCGCTCGTCGCCCGAGTCGACGCCGAGGAACGCCACCTCGGCTCCGCGCTTGAGCGCCTGGCGCTGGAAGTGCGGAAGCTCGCGGCGACACGGCGGGCACCACGACGCCCAGACGTTCACGACGACGGGATGCCCGCGCAGCTCGCGCAGCCGCGCGTCGAGCGCCCGCGCGCCGCCGGGGCGCAGCGCGTTGGCGTCGCGGCGCAGACGGGCGAGCACGGGCGGCGCGCCCGCGGGCGCGCGCGTGACGTCGGCAAGGCCGAGCGGCGCCGGGGCGCGGCCGGCCGGGTCGTCGCCGCGCAGCTGCAGGGCGCCGGCGCCGAGCGCCGCGACGACGGCGACCGCGGCCACGGGGAGGATCGCGCTGCGCATCGCGTGCCAGCGTCGCAGACGCGCGAATGCGGCACGTGGCGTCCCGGTCGTTCGCTATGCTGCGCCATGACGCGGGTAAGGGCCGGTCGTTCGCCGTTGCGCCTCACCCGCCCGCCGGGACTTGTCCCGGGCTCTGGATCGCGGAGGCTCGTGCACGCGGTTCACCTCATGTCCGAGTAGGAAGCCGATCTTGGCTGATCTCACGCCAGTGGCCGAAGCGGCCACGCCCGTTCCCAATCCTTCCGATATCGCCCGCGCGGAGACGTTCACCCGCGAGACGTTCGTGCTCGCCGGTGAGACGACCGAGGCGGCGCTCGCCCCCGGGACCGCGCGGCGCCGCGCGCTGGAGGCGGCGCTCGCCGAGATCGACGCGGGCGCGACGTTCCCCTCGACGGACTGGAGGCGGCGCTACTCGCTGATGCTCGGGCTCGAGCGCGTGCTGTCCGACGACGAGCCCAAGCTCGCCGACGGCACGTCGCTGAACCCGCACCAGGTCGATGCGCTCTCGGGCACGCTGACCGCGCTGCTCGCCGAGGCGCAGCGCACGAACGGCGGCGCCGCGCCGGCGACCGCTGCGCCGGTGCTTGCCGTCGACGACGAGGACGACGACGACTACGAGGAGCCCGCGGCGAGCGTCGACGACGACGACGATGACGACGAGCCCGAGGTCATCGAGCCGCTGGACTTCGAGGTCGACATCGACATCGGCGACGACGAGGACGACGCCGACGACGAGGAGTCCGAGCGCGAGTCCGAGGACGACGACGGCGCCGCCCTGGACTCCGACCAGCTCGACGAGGCCCCCGACGATCCCAACGCGCACAAGCGCTTCTGGTTCGAGCACGCGACCGGCGCCGGCAAGACGGTCGCGGCGATGGGCTTCGTCGACGCGTCGAGGACCGGCGGCATCCTCATCCTCACGCACCGTCGCAACCTCGTCGACCAGTTTCACGGCGAGCTCAAGGAGCGCGGCTACGCCAAGCGCGCCACCCCCGCGCTGCTCAAGGGCCAGGACTCGACCGCGGGGCCGGTCACCGTCGAGACGTACCAGTGGTTCGTCCGCAACGCCGGCAACATCTCCTCGGCGTACTCGATCGTCATCTGCGACGAGGCCCACACGGCGCTCGGCGAGAAGACGAGCGCCGCGATCCGCCAGTGGTCGGGCCCGATCTTCATCGGCATGACGGCGACCGGTGCGCTCATCGCGCGCCACGTGACCGACCTGTTCCCGACGCAGACGTCGCGCTTCGACCTCGCGCAGGCGGCCCGGCGCGGCGTCATCTCGCCGCTGCGCTGCGTGCGGATCCCGCCCGGCCAGGACGTGCGCAACATCGCCAACGTGCCGCTGCGCCGCGGCGAGGTCGACGTCGAGTTCGACCAGGAGCTGCTCGCCGAGCTGCTCGACCAGGCGCCGTTCAACTTCGCGATCGCCGACCTCTACAAGTCGCGCTTCAACGGCGTGCCGGGCGTCGTCTACGCCGCCGGCGTGCGCCACGCCTACAACGTCGCGCAGGCGTTTCGCGACCAGGGCATGAAGGCGATGGGGGTCTCGGGCGAGACCCCCAAGCGCGAGCTCGCCGAGATCCTCGCCAGCTACGAGCGCGGCGACATCGACGTCCTCGTCAACGCGCAGCTGCTCGCCGAGGGCTGGAACTCGCCGCGCGCGACCGTCTGCATGCACCTGGCGCCGACGGCGTCCAAGCGCATCTACCAGCAGCGCGTGGGCCGCGTGACGCGCCGCCACCTCGGCAAGGAGGCGGGCGTCGTCGTCGACTTCGTCGCGCCGAACACGAAGAACGACGACCCCGTCGTGACGCTGCACTCGCTGCTGGACCGCGACGTGTACCGCGGCGGCGCGATCGTCGTCGGCCCCGTGCGCCGCGGTCGCGGCCGGCGCGTGCGCGTCGAGCGCCGCGTGCTGCCCGTGACGTCCGACGAGGACCGCCGGATCGAGGTCTTCGAGCGCGAGCTGTGGCGCATCGCCGTCGAGCACCTGCCCTACGGCGAGCAGATCCAGTGGGCCGCGCTCGCCGGCGCTCGCGTCGTGCCGAGCGGCTGGCGGCGCGCGCGGGCGATGCTGCACTTCGACCGCGGCGGGGAGTTCAAGCGCGCGTTTCTGCTCACCGCCGTGCAGCGCAACAAGAACCCGCAGCTGCGCGTGCGCGCCCTGCAGGAGATCGCCGTGTCGCGCGATCCCGAGGCGTTCGACACCGCGGTCGACGTCATCGGCACGTGGACGCGCGAGGAGCGCCGCGAGGGCACGAAGGTCATGCTGCTCGCGCTCGCCGAGAAGCGCATCGGCCGTCGCGACCAGGCCAACGCATGGATCTGGCGGCTGGCCTCCTACACGCGCGACGTGCACGAGGAGTACGCCGTCCAGCGCTGGCCGGAGACCAAGCGGCTGCTGGGCCTGCTCGTGAACTCCAGCGGCGCCGCCCACGCGCGCAACGCGCGCCGGCTCGTCCACGCCGCCCGCAAGCAGGACCGGCGCCTCAGCGCAGCGCTGCTGGCGGCGGCGGTCGCCCACTCGCCCGAGGGCGAGGAGGTCCTGCGCGGCGCGCGCACCCGCCTGGCGCGCAAGCCCAGCGCCCTCTCGCGCGAGCTGCTGCGCAACTTCCCCAAGAGCCGCGGGCGGCGCGGCAACCGCCGCCGGCGCAAGAAGGGCGCCGGCGCCGACGGTGCCGAGCACGCCGTCGAGGCGGTCGGCGCGGCGACGGCGCAGCGCGACGGCGAGGGCGGCGCCGGCGAGCAGGGCGAGCCGCGCGCCGGCCGCCAGCGCTCGCGGCGCTCGCGCAGCAGCCGTCGCTCCTTGCGCGACCCCGACCGCGCCGCTGCGCAGGAGCCCGCGCAGGACGACGTGCAGCCGGCCGGCGCGGACGCCGCGGCGCCGGAGCAGGCGAGCGCGCCGGGGGGCTCGCCGCGCCGCCCGCGCTCGCGCGCCCGTCAGGCTGCGCCGGTCGACGACGCGGCCGCCGTCTCGGCGATCGCCGAGGCCGTCGCTTCGCTCGCCGCCGCACGCGCCGCGCCCGAGCCCGCTGGCGCACCGTCGGGCGAGCCGCCGGCCGAACGTGCTGCCAAGCCGCGGGCCGAACGTGCTGCCAAGCCGCGGGCCGAACGTGCTGCCAAGCCGCCGGCCGAACGTGCTGCCAAGCCGCCGGCCGAACGTGCTGCCCAGCCGCCGGGGGAACCCGCTGCCGGCGCCGAGGCGCCCGAGCCGGAGCCCAAGCCCAAGCGCCGCGCGCCCGCGCGCCGCGCCAAGGCGGTCGCCGCGCAGGACGGCGAGCCCGAGGTGGCGCCCGCGCCCGCGGCTGCCAAGCCCGCGCCGCGGCGCGCGCCCGCGCGCCCGCGCAAGGCCCCGGCGAAGCCCGACCCGGAGCGCGCCGCGAGCACCGACAACGGCACGGTCGCGGCGGCCGCCGCCGCGGACGAGACCGCCGCGGCGACGCCGGCGCCCAAGCGCCGCCGCCCGCCGGCGCGCGTCGCCAAGCCCAAGCCCGCCGGCGCCGACGCGGACGCGGACGCGAGCGGCGGTCCCGCGCTCGACGACGGCGTCGAGTCGGCCGCCTGACCGCGCGGCCGGGCGGCCGCCGGCGGCCGGGCAGGACCGCCCGCGCGCCCGCCGCCCGCCGGGCAGGACCGCAGGACCGCCCGCGCGTCCGCCGGCCCGCCGGGCAGCGACCGCCCGCGCGCCCGCCGCCCGCCGGGCAGGACCGCAGGACCGCTCGCGCGCCCGCCGGGCAGGACCACCCGCCGTCAGCGCCGCAGCACGACCGCGAGGCCGGTCGTCAGCGCGACGCCGAGCGCGCCCATCCCGAGTGCCGCGGCGACCGCGGTCGGATGCGTCAGCGCGCTGTGCGTGAGGCCGGGCGCGTAGAGCGCCGCTCCGGCGGCCGCGCAGACGGCGAGCGCCGCGACGATCGCCGCGAGCGTGCCGATCGCCAGCGGACGGCGCGCCGGGAGGACGGCCGGCCGGCGCGACTCCAGGCTCGCGAGCGCCGCCGCGCCCAGCAGCGCGAACGTCGCCGCGACGAGGTAGCCGCCGAGCACGTCGCTCGGCAGGTGGTGGCCGAGCACGACGAGCGCGTAGCCGACGGCGATCGCGTACGCGGCGCCCAGCAGCGCCGCGAGCGGGCGCAGCCGTGGCCCGACGACGAGCACGAGGCAGAGCGCAAGCGACATGGCGGCGGTCGAGTGGCCGCTCGGCCACGATCCCGGATAGATGAGCTGCGACCCGTGCAGCTCGATGCCGCGGGGGTCCGCGAGCGCCGGCTTGAGCAGCTGCGTGGTCACGTTGGCGCCGAGCAGGATGAGCGGGACGGCGGCGGCCATGAGCCAGCGCCCGCGGGCGACCGCCAGCGCGGCGAGCAGCACGCCGCCGGCGACGAACGGCAGCGGGTCGGCGAGCACGGCGACGCCCTGGATCGAGGGGGTCAGCGGCGGTCGCGCGGCGCGCATGAACGTCTCCATCGTCGCCGCATCGAACGCGCGCGCGCCGCGGATGCCGAAGGCCGCCAGCCAGACCGAGGCGGTGGCGCAGGCGCTCAGGAGGGCGAGCAACAGCAGGCGCGGGGGCCGGCGAGACATGGCGCCCAGGGTAGGCCGTGCAGCTCAGCGGCCGCTCAAGGACGCGCCGCCAGCAGGTGCACCTCGCCCGCGTCGAGCCGCACCGAGCGCCCGTCGTCGCGCTCGACGAGCAGGCGCCCGGCGTCGTCCACGCCGCGCGCGATCCCCTCGCCGCGCTCCCAGCGCACCGCGCGCCCGGCGAGCGCGTCGCGCGCGCGGTAGTCGGCCAGCAGCTCCGTCGCGGGCTGCCCGAGGCGCCGCTCGAGCGCGTCGAGCAGGTCGCCGAGCACGCGCTCCAGCGCACCGGGCGCGAGGCCCATCGTGGCCGCCTGGTCGCGCAGCTCGGCCGGCAGGTCGGCGAGCCGCACCGCGACGTTGAGGCCGATGCCGAGCACGGCCCAGCCCTCCTGCGGGCGTCCCTCGCCGAGCACGCCGGCGAGCTTGCGGCCGTCGAGCAGCACGTCGTTGGGCCACTTGATGCGCGCGCCGGGCCCGGCGACGTCGGCGACCGCGACGGCCGCGGCGATCGGCAGCAGCGGCGGCCACTCGCGCAGCACGAGCGAGAGCAGCAGCCCCTGCCCGGCGGGAGCCTTCCAGACGCGGCCCTGGCGCCCGCGCCCCGAGCGCTGCTCGCCGGCGGTCACGAGCGTCCCGTGCGGCGCGCCGGCGCTCGCCAGCGCGCGCGCCCTGTCGCTCGTCGAGTCGGTCACGCGGTGGTGCAGGCGCGGCAGGCCGAGCGTGCCGGTCACGGTGCGGGCGCGATCGTGACCTCGCCGTCGCGCGTCAGGCCGAGCGCGGCGAGCGCCGAGCCGCGGTTGACCGCGAGCGAGAGGGCGCGGTAGCCGTCCTCGTAGAGCAGCAGCGCGCCCGCGGGCACGTCGGCGAACGTCGAGGCGTAGAGCGCCGGCGTGCCGTTGACGGTCACCGCGCGCCCGAGCCGCAGCCCGCTGCGCGCGACGGCCTCGTGCTCGGCGTCGAGCACGACGTTGCCGTAGCGGTCGGCGTGCAGGACGTGCGCGACGAGACGACCGTCGCGGACGTGCGCGCTGGGCAGCTCGAGCGTGACGAGCTCGCCGGGGTCCAGCGGCTCGCCGGCCGCGGCCAGCGGGCTGCCGGCGGCGAGATGGGCGGCGACCGGGGCGAAGACGTCGCGCCCGTGAAACGACGTCGACAGCGGCTCGAGGCGCAGCGGCGAGCGGCTGACCTCGGCCGCCTCGACGACCCCGCCGAAGCGCTCGGCCGCCGCCATCAGCAGGCCGTTGTCGGGCCCGACGAGCAGCCGCTCGCGCTCGGCGCAGCGCAGCGCCAGCGCCCTGCGCGGGCCGCCGACCCCGGGGTCGACGACGGCGAGGTGCACGCCGGCCGGCATGTACCCCAGCGCGCGCCGCAGCACGAGCGCGCCCTCGCGCACGTCATGGCGCGCGATCCCGTGCGTGACGTCCAGGACGCGCGCCTCGGGCGCGATCCGTGCCATGACCCCGTGGCACACCCCGACGAAGTCGTCGTCGAGGCCATAGTCGCTGAGGAACGTGATGACCCCCATGGGAGGCCGAGTCTACGAGCGCTCCGACGAAGCTACGACGAGCCGCGCAGCGCGGCGCTCACGTCGGCCGCGATCGCCTGCTGCTGCTGGGCATCGGGGAGCTGGCCACCGCTCGCCCCGTTGGCGAAGAGCTTCGCGAGCTCATCGCGATCGCTCCCGACGCTCGCCGGAAACGGGCTCACCCCACCGTGGATGAGGTGCAGGTCGCGGGTGAAGTCAAACGGCATCGCCGCCTCAGTGTAGACGACCATCAGGGTGTGCGCCCAGCCGCTTGCGGCCCGCGTGGCTTCACTCGTCCAGGCGCGCCGCGGAGCGCCGCCAGGCCGCGATCGTGATCAGCGAGAGAGCGCCGGCGAGCACGGCGAGGCCGCCGAGGACGGGTGCGCAGGCACCGTCATCGGGAGACAGGGACACGAGCGTGCCGCCGATGATCGCCAGGACCATCGTGAACAGGACGACGGCGCGCAGGCGATCGGCGGCGTGCATCGTGCTGCTCGGCGCGGTGTAGCCGGCGACGGCGCCGAGCAGCACGGCGGGAGCCGCGAGCAGGAACCCGCCTGCGCCGGGACTGACCGAGCTCGAGAAGCCGGCGTACGTCAGGAGCAGCAGCGCGATCGCCACCGTCGCCAGGGCGGCGTTGCGCGGCAGCGCGCGACGCTCGTAGCCGAGGTAGACGATCAGGCCGGCATCGAGGCCCAGGCGGGCGGCGCGCGGGATGTGGACGTGCGCCGCCGTCAGACCCATGCCGATCCTCTCGGCCGGGAACCTCGGGTCGCGCACGAGCTCGGACAGCGACTGGCGCTCCCTGCCGGGGCTCGTCGTCGGCACGATGCCGGCGTCCTCGATCTCGAAGCCCTCGGGCGCGAGGAAGTTGACGTGGTAGGAGGGCTGGTAGCGCGCCGCCGCCGGCGTCTCGACGAGCATCTTCAGCGGCGAGAGCCCGAGGCATCCGCGCAGTGGCCAGTCCTGCTCGTTGCGCTCGTCGACGCTCCAGGTCAACTCCGCGGGCACGCCGAGGGGCGTCTTGACGGCGAAGACGAGCGGGCGGGCGACGCGCAGGCTGTTGGCCAAGAACCGGGCTCGCGGGCGCGCGTGCTCGGGGAAGTACGAGACCGCCGCCTCGACCGCTCCCGCTGCGGGGTCGTCGGTCCGGATGACTCGCACGAGCACCTCCAGCGCCGAGGCGCGGATGTGCTGGTCGCACCCCTGCAACCAGGTCGCGGCGAGGGAGAGCGCCAGCCGATCGACCTGCTCGGTGCTGAGCTTGACCGCGCCCGTCCTCACCTCGAGGCGCCGCAGCGGGCGTTTGGGGATGAACCCGACCGGCACCGCGTGCCACGTCGAGCCTTCCGCCGGCCCCGGCGGCATGCGGGCAGGGTCACGCTCACGTGGCCCCTGCGGGTCGCCGGCCGGGGCGCCGTCGGGCAGCGCCAGCTGCCCGCCGATGGCCCCTCCCGGCAGGACGAACTCGACGTTCGTCCGGCGGCGCACGGTCGCGGGGTCCAGGACCTCGATCGTCTCACTGCGGCGGCGGATCCAGGCGTCGGGTCGGATCGCGAGCTCCCAGATCGAGCTTGCCAGCGCGGGCGCGGCAAGATTGAACGCGTCGTCGGGCCAATCCGTCGGCAGGGGCGATGCCTGCGGTGAGCGATCCATGTTCACGTCATGCTCCGGGTGAGAGCGTCACCATAACCCGGCCTCGGGCATCGTGTCAGGGCTCGGGCCGCGATCGGCGCGCGGCGCGTCGCACGCACGGGCCGGCAGCCAGGACGCCGCACGCTCCGCGCCGGGACGCGTTGGCGCGCGGCTCAGCCGCGTGTCGCGTCGGCCAGCAGCGCCGCGACGAGCCCGTCGGGCGTGTGCTCGCCGGCCTCGATCGCCGGCTGCAGGCCCCGCTCGCGCAGCGCCTCGCTCGTGATCGGCCCGATCGAGACGATCCGCTGGCCGTCGGCGGGCGGTCCGGCGGCATCGCAGAAGAAGCGCACCGCCGAGGCCGACGTGAAGGTCACGTAGTCGGCCCCGAGCGCGGCCGCGCGGGCGCCGTCGTCGAGCGGCTCGGCGACGGTGCGGTACAGCGCGAGGATCTCGACCTCCGCGCCGCGCGCGCGCAGCGCGTCGGGGAGGACGTCGCGCGCTCGCTCGGCGCGTGCGACGAGGGCCCGCGTCACCGGCCGGCCGGCGAGCGCCTCGACGAGCGACTCGGCGATCGCGCGCTCCGGGACGACGTCGGGCTCGATGCCGCCGCGGCGCAGCGCCTCCGCGCTGCCCGGCCCGATCGCGGCGATCGCCGGGCCCGCCAGCGCGCGCGCGTCGCGCGCCAGCTCGAGCAGCCGCCGCGCCCCGTTGGGGCTCGTGACGCAGAGCAGGTCAAACCGCGCGAGATCGGGCAGCCGCGCGTCGAGCGGCTCGATCCGGATCGCCGGCGCCTCGACGACGCGCGCGCCGAGCGCCCGCAGCCGGCCGGCCAGCGCGCTGGACTGCGCGCGCGCGCGGGTCACCGCCACGCTGCGGCCCGCGAGCGGCCCGGCGGCGAACCAGGCGAGCTCGTCGTGCAGCGCGGCGACGGCGCCGACGACCGTGATCGCGGGCGCGCGCACGCCCGCCTGCGCGGCGCGCGCGGCGATGTCCGCGAGCGTCGCGCGCACGGTGCGCTGGTCGGCGAGCGTCCCGCGCTCGACGACCGCGACGGGCTCGCTCGACGGGCGCCCGCCGGCGACGAGCTGCGCGGCGATCCGGTCGAGCTTGCGCACGCCCATGTAGAAGACGAGCGTGCCGGGGAAGGCGGCGAGCGCCGGCCAGTCGACCTGCGTCTCGTCCTTGCCGGGGTCCTCGTGGCCGGTGACGAACGCGACCGCCGCCGCGACGCCGCGCTGCGTGACCGGGATGCCCGCGTAGGCGGGCGCCGCGACGCCCGCGGTGACGCCCGGCACGACGTCGAACGCGATCCCGGCGTCGCGCAGCAGCTGGGCCTCCTCGCCGCCGCGCCCGAAGACGAACGGGTCGCCGCCCTTGAGGCGCACGACCTCGCGCCCGGCGCGCCCGTGCTCGAGCAGCAGCTCGTTCGTCGCCTCCTGCGGGACCTGGGCGCCGCCGCCGACCTTGCCGACGTCGAGCAGCAGCGCGTCGTCGCGGGCGCCGTCGAGCGCACCGTCGGCGATCAGGCGGTCAAAGAGGATGACGTCGGCGCGCGCGACGAGCTCCAGCGCGCGCGCGGTCATGAGGCCCGCGTCGCCCGGTCCCGCGCCGACGAGGTGGACGGTCACGACCGCGCGAGCTCCTCGGCGCGCGCCAGCAGCTCGCCGCCGCCGGCGGCCAGCAGCCGCTGCGCCGCGAGCGCGCCGGCCTGCGCGGGCGTCGCGGCCGGGGGCGTCTCGTCGCGCAGCCACGACGACCCGTCGGGCAGCCCGGCGAACGTGCGCAGGACGATCCCGTCGACGCCCACCGTGGCGTGCGCCCCCAGCGGCGTGTTGCAGCTCGCGTCGAGCGCGCGGACCAGCGCGCGCTCGGCCAGCAGCGCCGTCCAGGTCGGCGCGTCGCCGATCGCGCGGGCGGCCGCGGCGGCGGGCTCGTCGCCCGCGCGCGCCTCGAGCACGAGCGTCCCCTGGCCCGGGGCGGGGACGAGCTCGGTCAGCAGGCCGCCGATCGCGTCGCCGCGGTCCAGCCGCCGCAGGCCCGCGGCCGCGAGCACGAGCGCGTCCAGGTCGCCGTCGGCGAGCCGGCGCAGGCGCGTGTCGACGTTGCCGTGGATGACCGTCACGACGAGGTCCTCGCGTGCCGCGAGCAGCTGCGACGCGCGCCTGATCGACGCGGTCCCGACGCGGGCGCCGGGCGCCAGGTCCGCCAGCGACGGCGCCCCCACGAGCGCGTCGAACGGGTCGCCGCGCGGCGGCGCCGCGACGAGCACGAGACCGTCGGGCAGCACGCCGGGCACGTCCTTGGCGCTGTGCACCGCGAGGTCGATCTCACCGCGAAGCAGCGCGAGCTCGAGCTCCTTGACCCAGCGCTCCTTGTCGGTGCCGGCGCGGTCGCGGTCCCCGCTCGTCGTCACGGGCACGAGCCGCGCGCCGGCGCCGAGCAGCGCCGCGACGGTGCCCGCCTGCGCGAGCGCGAGCGCGCTCGCACGGGTGCCGATCCGCAGTCGCACCGCCTAGGACGACGCGCGGCGCGGCAGCGGGCGCACGTTGCCGCGGTCGGCGGCGGGCGCCTCGGCGACCGGGGGCGCGTCGGGCGCGCCCTCCAGGCCGAACAGCTCACGCATGATCTGCAGGCGCCCGTGCGAGCGGCCCTCGGTCATCGTCCGCAGCCGCAGCGTCGGCTCGTGCAGCAGCCGGTTCATGACCGAGCGCGCGATCGCCTCGGCGCGCGCGATGTCGCGCTCGGTCGCCTGCTCCCAGCGCATGGCGTTCTCCGCGAGCACCTGCGCCACGATCGCGTCGCCGTACTCGCGCAGCGCGCGGATCGTCGGCTGCACCGCCAGCGTGCCCAGCCAGTCGGCGAAGCGGGTGATCTCCTCCTCGACGATCGCCTCGGCGCGCAGCGCCTCGGCCTCGCGGATCGAGACGGTGTGGGCGACGCGCGCCTGCAGGTCGTCCATGTCGCAGAGCGTCACGCCCGGCAGGTCGGCGCAGGCGGGATCGATGTCGCGCGGGACCGCGATGTCGACGAGCAGCAGCGGCCGGCCGCGCCGCGCGCGCATGACGTGCTCGAGCTCGTCGACGCCGATGATCGGGTGCGGCGAGGCCGTCGAGGCGACGACGATGTCGGCGATCGCCAGCTGCGCGGGCAGCTCGTCGAGGGCGACGACCCCGCCGTTGTAGCGCTCGGCGAGCGAACGTGCGCGGTCGGCGTTGCGGTTGGCGACGAAGATCGTCGAGATGCCGTGCGCGGCCAGCGCGCGGGCCGTCAGCTCGCTCGTCTCGCCGGCGCCGATGATGACGACGCGCTGGTCGGGATCCTCGCCGAGCACGTCGCGGGCCAGCTCGACGGCGGTCGAGGAGACCGACGCGCGGCCGAGCCCGATCGACGTCTCCGAGCGCACCCGCTTGCCGGTCTGCAGCGCGGCCGTGAACAGGCGGTTCGTCAGCGGCCCGGTCGTCCCGGCCTCGAGCGCGACCTCGTAGGCGCGCTTGACCTGGCCCTGGATCTCGGCCTCGCCGACGATCATCGACTCCAGGCCGGCGCAGACGCGAAACAGCTGGCGCGCGGCGTCGCAGTTGCGCGGCGAGTAGATCCGCTCGGCGAGCTCGGTCGGGCGCACGTGCGCGCGCTCGGCGAGCATCCCGAGCACGCCGCTCTCCGCGATGACCGCGTCGCCGACGACGAGCGTCAGCTCGGTGCGGTTGCAGGTCGAGATGACGACCGCCTCGTGGACCTCCGGGTGGGCGACGACGTCTCGCAGGAAGTCGGCCACGACGCTCTGCGTCAGCGCCAGACGCTCGCGCAGCTGGACGGGCGCCGTCTTGTGCGAGATCCCGAGCGTGATGAGCTCGGCCGTCACGAGACCGGCTCCCGCGCCGGCGCGTCGCCGGCGGTCTCCCGGCGGCGCTCGACGACCTCGGCGAGCGCGACGACCTCGCGCTCGATGCGGCTCAGCTTGGAGGCCATGATCGCGACGTAGACGAGCACGAGCGCGAGGAAGACGAGGTACGCCGCCGCGACGTACGGGCCGGCATCGTCGAGTGGCAGGGCGGGGAGCATCAGAGCTGGGGGGCCGCGCTGCGGCCGGGCAGGGCGAGCTCGTCGTCGTCGCCGGCGAGGCGGCGGCGCAGCGCGCGCAGGCGGAACGTGGCGTGCTTGGAGGCCATCTCGTACTTGCACAGCGTGATGAACAACAGCGCCATGCCGGCCATCGCGACGAGGAACGTCAGCGCCATCTTCGGCGGCAGCCCGCCGGTCGTCGTCGCGAGCGTCTGCGGGTGCACGAACTGCTCGGCCATCCGCACCGCGGTGAAGTTCAGCGGCACGAACGCGCCCGCGACGATCGCGAAGACCGAGGCGTAGCGGCTCTGCTTCTCCTTGTCCTCGATCGAGAAGCGCAGCGGCCAGTACGTCGCGTAGAGCAGGAACACGATGAGAAACGAGACGAGCATCGGCTCGTCCCAGATCCACCAGTGCCCCCACGACGCGCGCGCCCAGATCGAGCCGGTGACGAGCACGCCGACGGCGAGGACGACCGACAGGTGGATCGTCACGTAGGAGCGCATGTCCCACTTCGACGCGCGGGTGCGCAGGTGCATGACGGCGAACACGCCGCCCGCGACGAAGCCGACGAGCGCGACGATCGCCATCGGCACGTGCACGTAGAAGATCTTCTGGACGAAGCCCTGGTCGGCGTCCAGCGGGGCATAGAAGAAGACGAGCGCGAAGGCGCCCGTCAGCACGATGGGGGTCAGGATCGAGAGGGCCCGCAGGCCCCTGCCGTACAGGATGGGTCAGTCCTCCAGGAGGAAGTCGAAGACCGCGTAGGCGATCAGCGCGAAGAGCAGATCATAGACCGCGAGTATTGCCAGCCAGTTACCCGGGAGGGCCTGCGCGCCGCCGTCGCCGAGCAGCGGCGTGCAGCAGCGCGCGGCCGCGAGCATGACCGGCACGAGCAGCGGAAGCGCGAGCAGCGGCACGATCAGATCGCGCGCGCGCGTCTGGATCGCGAGGCTCGCGACGAGCGTCCCGACGACCGCGATGCCGGCGTTGGCGAGCACGACGACGAGGACGAGCTGGGGCAGCGCCTGCGTCAGCGGCGGGCCGAGCAGCAGCAGCGCGAAGGCCGGCACGGCGACGAGCTCGACGACGCACAGAAAGCCGAACAGCGCGACGGCCTTGGCGACGAGCAGCGTCGTGCGGTCGACCGGCGCGAGCAGGAAGCCGTCGAAGCCGCCCTGCTCGTGCTCGGCGACGAACAGCCGGTTGACGCCGAGGATCGCGGCGAACAGGAGCGTCACGACGAGGACGCCGGCGGCGAGGTCGCCCTCGAGCCGGTCGCGGTCCAGGCCGAAGTGGAAGATGACGTACGTCGCGATGCTGAAGAGCACCATCGCGGGCACCGACTCGCGCGTGCGCCACTCGAGCGCCAGCTCCTTGGCGAGCAGCGCCGCGACGGTCGACCTCATGCGTAGAGCTCCGCGATCTCGCGCGGCGAGACCTCGCCGGCCGGCGCCAGCAGCGCGACCCGCCCGCCCTTCAGGCCGAGCGCGAGGTCGGCGCCCCGCAGGCCGCCGGCGGGGTCGTGGCTCGTGACGACGCGGGTGCGCCCGCAGCCGGCCCCGACGAGCGGCGCGACCTGGGCGCTCGCCGCGGGGTCGAGGTTGGCCAGCGGCTCGTCGAGCAGCAGCAGGTCGGGCTCGTGCAGGACCGCGCGGGCGATCGCCAGCCGCTGGACCATCCCGCGCGACAGCTCGGCGACCGGGTCGTCGGCGCGCGCGCTCATCGCGACCGCCTCGAGCACGGCGTCCACGCGCGGGCGCGCGACGCGATGCAGGCGCGCGTAGAAGCGCAGGTTCTCGCGGCCGCTCAGCTCGCGGTACAGCAGCGGCTCGTGGCCGAGGAAGCCGATCCGTCCGCGCACGGCCCAGCCGTCGGCGGGCAGCGGGTGCCCGAGCACCCGGACCTCGCCGGCGTGCGGGCGCAGCAGCGTCGCGAGCATCCGCAGCAGCGTCGTCTTGCCGGCGCCGTTGGGCCCGAAGACGACGAGCGTCCGGCCGGCCGGGAGCTCGAGCGTCACGTCGCGCAGCGCCGCGCGCTCGCCGTAGCGGCGCCCGGCGCCGCGCAGCGCGACGGCGGGGGCGGGGTCGGAGGTCGGCACGGCGAGAGACGCTACTCGCGGGGCCCGCCGCGGGCCGACCGCGGGCGGGACGGGCCGTGGTCGGCCTGCCGCGAGCGGGCGCGGCGGGGCCGGCTCAGGCCGGCGCGTGCGTGCGCTGCGCCGCGGCGATGAGGTCGAGCACCGCGCGCTCGTCGCCGGCCCGCAGGAGCGCCACCGGGTCGGGCTCGCCGTTGACGATGCCCTCGAAGAACGCCTTGCGGTCCTGGTAGGTCGGCAGCGTGCCCTTGGCCCAGCCGCGCGCGTCGTTGAGCATGATCGCCAGGCGCGCGTACTCCTCGCCGAAGAGCTCGGCGACCTCGCGCTTCATGCGCTTGGCGAGCGCGGGCGAGGCGCCGGCGGTGGAGATCGCGATCGCCAGCGGGCCGGTGCGCACGATCGCGGGCAGGATGAAGTTGCACAGCGGCGGGACGTCGACGATGTTGACGAGCATCGCGCGCCGCTCCGCGTCGTCGAAGACGCGGATGTTGACGTCGGTGTCGTCGGTGCACGCGATGACCATGAAGGTGCCCTCGAGGTCCGCGGCGCCGGCGTACCCGCGCCGCTCCCAGGCGATCGAGCCCTCGCCGGCGAGCGCGCGCAGCTCGTCGACGGCGTCGGGCGCGACGAGCGTGACCTCGGCGTCGCAGGCGAGCAGGCCCTCGACCTTCTCCAGGCCGATCTCGCCGCCGCCGACGACGAGGCAGCGCCGGCCCGAGAGCTTCAGGCAGGCGATGTAGAACGGCGTGTCGAGCATGCCCTGCACGCACGACTGGTCGCAGATCCCCCTGCGCAGCTGGCAGACGCAGTCTTTTCCGGCGTAGGCCTGGGCGGGCATCCGTCCAAGGGTAACCAGCCGTATACAGGGCATGTCCCGCGTACCGTCAGGGGCAGCCGAGATGGACTCGCTCTTCGACGACAGCTCGTTGCTGCGCCGCGTGCACCGCGAGTTCGTCGTCGCGCTCTCCGGGCCGCGCGCGCTGCTCATGCAGGCGGCCCACCCGGTCGCCTTCGAGGGCTTCTTCGCGCACAGCGGCGCGCTCGACGAGCCCTACGAGCGCCTGGCGCGGACGGCCGCGGTGATGGACACGATCGCGTTCGGCCCGCGCGCCGACGCCGAGCGCGCCACGCGCCGCGTGCGCGCGATGCACGCCCGCGTGCGCGGCGAGCTCGAGCGCCCGGCGGGCCGCTTCGCGGCGGGCACGCCCTTCGCCGCCGACGACCCCGAGCTGCTGCTGTGGATCCTCGCCTGCCTCGTCGACTCGGCGCTGTGCTTCTACGAGCGCTACGTCGCGTCGCTGTCGCGCGACGAGCGCGAGGCGTACTGGCAGGACTACCGCGTCGTCGGCGGCCTCTTCGGCCTGCGCGACGAGCAGATGCCGGCCGACATCGAGGCCTTCGACGCCTACATGGGCGACATGCTCGGCGGCGGCGACCTCTTCGTGACCTCGGCCGCGCGCGAGCTCGCGCTGCGGATCGTCATGCGCCCGCCGGTCCCGCTCGCCCGGCGACCGGTGCTCGAGCTGGTGAACTTCATCACCGTCGGCCTGCTGCCGGCGCGGCTGCGCCGTCAGTTCGGCCTCTCCTGGGACCCGCTGCGCGCGCTCATGCTGCGCGGCGGCGCCGAGTACGCCAAGCGCGTGCTCGTCCCGCTCGCGCCCGAGCGCCTGCGGGTCGTCTCGAGCGCGCGGGCGTAGCGGCGGCGCCCGCGCCGGCCCGCGCGTCAGGCGCGCCAGACGGTCTCGCCGAGCGGCCGGGCGACGAGCGTGACGCCGTCGCGGGCGGTCGTCTGCCCGCGGCGGCGCCAGTAGTCGAGGATCGCCTCGGAGGGCTGCTGCTCGTACATGAGCGCGATGACGACGGGCCGGTCGGTGAGGCTCGGGTACGTCGCGACCATCTGTCCCTCGAGCGCGTAGCGCAGGTAGACGGCGAGCTTGCGCTTCAGGCGCCCGCGCTCCCTGCCGTCCGGCGACCACGACCCGGTCTGGATGATCGACAGCAGCGCGCTGCCGTCGGCGTCCTCGGCGATGACGTCGATCTCGTCTGGCGCGTCGATCCCCGGCATGCTGGCAGCGTACGGCTCGGCCGCGGCCGGCGCTCGCCTGAGCGCGCCGGGCGGCTGTTGGGCCGCGGGTCGATCCGGTAGCGCCGCACGCCGTCACGGCGACGCGGCCTGCCGCGGCGCGGGCCGGTGGCGGAAGGCCGCCGCGAAGACCGGCACCAGCGGCAGCAGGATCGCGATCTTGAAGCCGAGCACGAGCACGCCCGCGCCGGAGGCGTACTGCAGCGGGGCGTCCCACTGCAGCGTGTCGTTGACCGCGAGGGCGGGGATCTGGTCGAAGCTGTGCCACACGAGCAGGTCGGCGATCTGACCGGGCGCGGCGACGGGGTCGCCGGCGGGGGTGGTGAACGCGATGACGCCGCGCGTGGCGAGCACGTACCCCAGCGCGGCGCACCAGCCGATCGCGGCCAGCCAGACGCCGGCGACGAAGAACAGCGGCGCCCACAGCCCGTGCGGCCGAAACAGGGCCAGCGTGTCGTCGGGCGCGCGCGTGAGCACGACGACGAGCCACAGCAGCGGGAGGCACACGAGCGCGAGCACGGCGGCCTGGCCCAGGAGCGGGAGGCGCTCCACCGACCGTCCGACGAAGGCGTACGCAGCGCACCCCGCGAGCAGGAACGCGAGCTGGCTCAGCAGCCTGCGCTGCAGCTGCGCGACGCGCTGCTCCAGCCGCCTGATGCGCTCGGCGAGGCCCTCGGGCACCGTGCTCGTCTCGTTCGCTGCGGCGCCGCTCGTTCCTGCCGCGCCTCAGCGGCGCCGCGCGGCCCGCAGCGAGCGGGCCGCGACGCGAGACAGCGGCCGCGCGCCCCCGCGCCAGCCGCGCTCGCGGTCGCTGTCGCGCGACGAGCGCAGCCGCGCGAGCGCGCGCCAGCCGGCGACGAGCGACGCGTCGTAGGGCTGCCACCACGGCATCCGCCCGGCCGGCGGATCCCACGTGACGAGCTTGGGCTCGACCATCGCCCGCAGCGCGACGACGCCGCGCGCGCGGCCGATCCCCGCCCCGTGCACGGCGCCCCACGGCAGCTGCGGCTCGGTGCGCGCGACGACGTGGTCGTTCATCCAGACCATTCCGGCGCGGATCTCGCGCGCGATCCGCGCGCCCTTGAAGGCGTCGGCCGTCCAGACCGACGCGCCGAGCCCGCCGACGCCCTCGTTGCAGCGCGCGATGCCCTCGCGCTCGTCGTCGACGACCTCGATCGCGATCCACGGTCCGGGCGCGTCCTCGCGCAGCATCCGCGCGTCGCGCGGCACCCCGCTCAGGACCGTCGGGGCGAAGTACGCGCCCTCGCGCCCGCCGACCGCGACCGGCCCGCCGCAGTGCAGCGTCGCGCCGCCGGCGACGGCCTCGTCGACGAGCTCGACGAGCCGCCGCACGCGGTCGGCCGCCAGCAGCGGCCCGATCTCCGTCGCCGGGTCGCCGGGATGCCCGATGCGCAGCGCTCGCGCGCCCGCGACGACGCCGCGCAGGAAGCGGTCGTGCTGCTCGCGCAGGACGTAGGCGCGCGCCAGGCTGCCGCCCGACTGGCCGGCGTTCGCGAACGCGCCCCAGACCGCGCCCGCCACCGCGCGCGGCAGGTTCGCATCGGCGAGGACGAGCATCGGGTCCTTGCCGCCGACCTCGATCGTCGCGCGCTTGAGCGCCCGCGCGCACGCCTCGCCGACGTCGCGGCCGGCCTCCGACGAGCCGGTGAAGCGCACGTGCGCGATGCCCGGCGCCGAGACGAGCGCGCGCGCCGTCTGCTGGTCGCCGTGGACGACCTGCAGCAGCCCCTCGGGCAGGCCGGCGCGCGCGAAGACGCGCGCCACGCGCTCGCCCGCGATCGCCGCGAGCGGAGAGGGGTGCAGCAGCACGCCGTTTCCCCCCATGAGCGCGATCGCGACGTCGCCGAGCGGCGTCGCGAACGGCTCCGACCCCGGGGTCAGCACGGCGACGACGCCGAGCGGCTCGAACGTCAGGCGGGCGCGCTTGGCCGGCTGCAGCGAGCGCGACAGCCCGATGCGCTCGGGGCCGAGGATCCTGGGGCCGTGCTCGGCCAGCCAGAGCAGCGTCTCGATCGCCGGCAGCAGCTCCATCGTCTGGACCTCGGCGACCGGGCGGCCCTGCTCGCGGACGATGATCCGAACGAGCTCGTCGCACTCGTCGATGAGCGCCTGCGCGGCGCGCGCGAGGTAGCGCCCGCGATCGGCGTAGCGCAGCTGCGCCCAGAGGCCCTGGACCTCGGCGGCGTCGGCGATCGCGGCGCCGACGTCGCCCGGCGCCATCGCTGCGACGCTGCCCACCCGCGTGCCGTCGATCGGGCTGACCGAGTCGATCCGGGGGGCGTGCGCCGCGGTCACCGCCATCGCCGCGATTGTGCCATCAGGCGCGCCCGCGGCCGCGGCGGATCGCGGCGAGGCGCTCGCGCAGGTCCGCCTCGGCCTCGTCGGGCTCGTAGAAGCGCACGCCGGCGACCTCGTCGGGGGCGACCTCCTGCGCCGAGAGGTGGCCGGGATGGTCGTGCGGGCTGTCGTAGCCCTCGGCGCGCGAGCGGATCTGCGGCGGCGGCGCGGCCGCCCCGTGGGTGCGGACGTGGTGCATCGCGGCGCCGATCGAGATCGTCGCGGCCTTGGACTTCGGCGCGAGGGCCAGGTAGATCGTCGCCTGCGAGAGCGCGTGGATGCACTCCGGCAGCCCGACGTGGTCGACGGCGGCGGCCGCCGCGGTGGCGACGAGCAGGGCCTGCGGGTCGGCGTTGCCGACGTCCTCGGAGGCGAGGATGACCATCCGGCGCACGAGGAAGCGCGGGTCCTCGCCGCCCTCGAGCATGACCGCGAGGTAGTACAGCGCGGCGTCGGGGTCCGACGCGCGCGTCGCCTTGATCCAGGCCGAGATGTAGTCGTAGTGCTGGTCGCCCGCGCGGTCGAAGCGCAGCGCCTTGCGCTGCAGCGCCTGCTCGGCGCCGGCCTGCGTGACGGCCTGGTCCTCGCCCGCGGTCGCGCAGGCGAGCTCGAGCGCCGCGAGCGCCGTGCGCGCGTCGCCGCCCGCCCGCCGGGCGAGGAACTCCAGCACCTCGCCGGGCACGTCGGCGGCGCCGCACTCGCCGCGCTCGATCGCGCGCCGCAGGACCTGCTCGATGTCCTGCGCGCGCAGCTCGTGCAGCTCGTAGACCTGGGTGCGGCTCAGCAGCGCGGAGTTGACCTCGAAGTACGGGTTCTCGGTCGTCGCGCCGATCAGCGTGATCAGGCCCTCCTCGACGGCCGGCAGCAGCGCGTCCTGCTGGGCCTTGTTGAAGCGGTGGATCTCGTCGAGGAAGAAGACGGTCGGCTCGCCGCGCGCGGTGCGCCGGTGCGTCGCGCGGTCGATGACGCCGCGGACCTCGGCGCGCCCGGCCTGCACGGCGCTGAGCTCCTCGAAGGCCGCGTGCGCCGAGCCGGCGACGATCCGCGCGAGCGTCGTCTTGCCGCTGCCGGGAGGTCCGTGCAGGACCATCGAGTGCGGCCGGCCGTCGGCGATGGCGCGCCGCAGCGTCGTCGGCTTGTCGGGCGTGCCGAGCAGGTGCTGCTGGCCGACGAGGTCCTCCAGCGCGCGCGGGCGCATGCGGACGGCGAGCGGCGCGTCGGCCGGCGGCACGGGCGTGGCCGACAGCGGCGCGTCGTCGCCGGTGTCGAAGAGCTGGTCGGACATCCCGTCCAGTATCACGCGCCGGGCGCGGCGCGCGCCCGGGCGGCGGGCGGCGCCGTCAGGCGGTCGCGCCGGCGATCGCGTTGAGCGCGGTGATGCTCGGCAGGTAGCAGTACGCGCCGCCGCGCGTCGTCACGAACGGGCCGAAGCCGCTCACCCTGAGCCTGCCGCCCTCGCTGGGCGGACGGGGCAGCGTGAACGAGCTCGTCTTCGGGTCGTTGACGCCGAGCAGGACGTCCTGGCCGCTGATGTTGCGCACGGGGTTGTCGGGGGGAGGGGGCGCGCCGGGGACCGGCGGCGGGGACCGCACGAACGTGGCGGTGTTGACCCAGCTGTTCATGATGAGCTCGAACTGGTCGCGCAGGCTCGCGTTGATGAACCAGCCGACGAGGCCGCGCGGCTCGTCGCTGGGGTTCGCCGGGTCGTACGCCGGGCCGTAGGGCATGGCACGCCGGACGATGCGGTGCGTGCTGCCGCCCCCGATGACGAGCTCGTCGCGGGGGTTCGTGCGCCGCATGTGCGACCCGATCGGGCACCTGTAGCCGTACGTGTCGTCGAGCGCCGGGTCGCTGCTGACGTACGTGTAGTCGTTGATCTGCTCGGGCGCCAGCGGCGGGTCGGGCGTGCCCGTGCCGGGCGACAGCGAGAGCGGCACGCCGCTGCGCCAGCGCCCGCACACCTTGGCCGCCAGCAGCTCGGGATCGATCCCGAGCTTCGGCGCCGCGGCCTGCAGCCAGCGCTCGAACCCGGCGACGTCCTGCTCGAGCAGGCGGAAGGCGGCGAAGCTCGAGTTCTTCGACAACACGGCGGGCTCGACGTCGTACGTGGCGCCGTTGCCGTTCTGGTTGGGATAGCCGAGCAGGAACTCGCCCGTCGGCGCGACCGGCTGCCGGTCGGGCAGGGGGCGCTTCGTCGGCGGGGCACCCTGCACCGTGGGCTGCGAGATGTTGTCGGTGTAGCCGAAATGGACCTTGTTGTCGGGCAGCGCGGCGGCGTCCGCCGCGCCGAGCTCCTCGACTCCGTGAAACTGCGCGCGCAACGACGCCGAGGCCCGCTCGAGGGCGGCGGGGTCGCCGAGCGTCCAGAGGCTGAGGATGAGATGCACGCGCGCCCCGTCGCCGAGTCCGTGGACCCAGTTGCCCGGCGCGGCGTCGCCGACGTCGCCGACGAGCGCCGCGGTCGCCGGGTCGGTGGCGCCGCGCCGGAAGGCCTGCGGGAAGCCGTCGACCCGCTGGCCGAGCGCCTGCAGCCCGGCCGCGGTGATCCCGAGGTTCAGAAACCACGTGGGCTTGCGCTCCCAGCGCGCCGCGGTCGTGACCTGCGGCCGCTCGGCGCTCCCGTCGACGAGCGATCCGAGAAACGCCCGCCCGCGCGCGGCATCGGCGACGCGCAGGACGAAGTGGCGCGCGCGATCGACGCGATAGCCCCGCAGGATCGTCCCCTGGACGTCGGCCAGGCGGAGCGTCTCGCCGTCGTTCGCGGCCGCCGTCACGTCGCTTCGATGCCGGCGGCGTTGATCTGCTGGACGGTGTACGGGGCCTGGTATCCGCTGTGCAGCCCGATCGCGTCGTTGGGCGGCTGCTGGCTGAGGTTGTTGGCCGCCACATACGCGGTGAAGGCGTCGACGTGCTTGGCGACCGGCACGAGGCTCTGGCCGTCGGCGGAGAAGCCCAGCAGCGCGTCGAAGACGTCGCCGACCTCGTTGACGAAGTCCTGCACGTAGACGCCGAAGTCGCCGTCGTAGGAGGTGATCACGGCGAGGCTGAACGGGCCGTCCCCGCCGTCGGGCCGCAGGTTGGCCGCGGAGTGCTGAAACAGCATGAAGCGGGCGAAGTGCACCGTGCCCACCTGCGCCAGCAGCGCGTCCATCCCCGGCGCCCGGGCCCCGAGCTGCGCCTGCAGCTTGCCCAGGTCGGCATCGGGGGCAAGCGGTATGACAAGGGTGAGTGCGTTGGCCATCGTCGAACCACCTTCACGTGGGGTGCGGACAACGGCCAACGTACCGGCGTGACGAGCTGTGATGCAACCACACCGAATCCACGCGGCAGTGCACCTCCAGAGAGCCGATCGCATTCCTGTGAGACGAGCGGACGCCCCGTCTGTCGCGCGCGGCCGCCGAGCGCCGATCGCGACACGTCGCCCGGCGCGCGCGGGCCCGAACGCCAATCGCGACACGGCGCGCGGCGCGCGGTTATCGTCGCTGCCGATGTCGCGCGCACGCCACGCAGCGGTCATGGGGCTCGTGATCGCCGCCGCGGTCGCGCTGAGCTCCTGCTCGGGTGACGGCGCGGCGTCCAAGGGCGATCCGATCGCCGGCAAGCGGCTCTTCGCCGCCCAGGGCTGCGACGGCTGTCACGCCTTCAAGGCCGCCGGCTCGACGGCCACCGTCGGGCCCGACCTCGACGCCGCGCGCCCGAGCCCGCGACGGGTGGTCGCCCAGCTGCGCAAGCCCGGCGGCCTCATGCCGAGCTTCGCCGGCAAGCTCTCGGCCGGCGAGCAGGAGGACCTCGCGGCCTTCGTCGGCGCCGGTTCGGTCTCCGGCAAGGCGGTCACCGCGCCGTTCGTCCCCGACGGCACGCGGCTGGCCTCCTGCGCCACCGCCACGGCGGAGTGCCTCGAGCAGGCGTTCGGCAACCTCGTCTTCAACGAGGGCCCCAAGCCCGCCCTCGCCCGCCTGCAGCGGCTGCTCGCCACGAACAGCCGCGTCGCGGCCGACTGCCACCGGATCGCGCACCGCATGGGCTCGGCGGCGCTCACGCGCTTCAAGGACCAGGTGGCGCAGGCCTTCATCGCCGGAAGCCCGGTGTGCGCCTCGGGCTACTACCACGGGATCGTCGAGCGGGCGTTCCTCGGCCAGCCGACCGAGAAGCTCGCGACGATCGCGCGCCAGCTCTGCGCCGACCCGAAGATCACGGTGAAGCGGTTTCTCTTCTATCAGTGCATCCACGGCCTCGGGCACGGCCTGATGATCTACACCGGGTATGACCTGCCCGCCTCGCTGAAGACCTGCGACGGGCTGCGCAGCGGCTTTGACCGCACGTCGTGCAGCGGCGGCGTCTTCATGGAGAACTTCAACTCCTCCTACGGCGTGACCTCGAAGTACCTGCGCGCCAACGACCCGATCTATCCCTGCGACGTCGTCGCCGAGCGCCACAAGCTCTACTGCTATCTGCTCGTCACGGCGAACATCCTGCGCCTGACGAAGGGCGACCTGCAGAAGACGGCCGACGCCTGCCTGCGCAGCGAGCCCGCCTGGGTGAAGACGTGCTACGAGTCCTTCGGGCGCGACGTCTCCGGGATGGCCGGCAAGAGCGCGGCGCGGGCGCTGGCGAGCTGCCGCCTGGCCAGGCGCCACGAGGGCGACTGCCTGTACGGCGTGTCGCGCGAGATCGTCAACGCCGACGCGGCGGGCGCCCGCGGCGGGCGCTTCTGCGCGCGCGCCCCCACGCGCCATCGCAGGCACTGCTACGAGGGCGTCGGCTCCGTGCTGTCGGCGATCGAGCCGACGAGCAGCGCGCTGCGCGCGGCCTGCCGCGCCGTCAGCGGCCGTCACGCCGGCAGCTGCCTGCGCGGCGCCGGGCTGATCGCGTAGCGCGCGGCGTCCCGCGAGCGGTCCGGCCTCGACGGGCCGCGCCCGGCCATCGGCCGAACGCCGAGCGCGGGAGGGTGACCGGTTAGCATCAGGGCGGCCGTGACCGCCGACCTGCAGATCGAGGCAACCGAGCTTCTCCGCCGCCTGATCCGCTTCGACACGGTCAACCCGCCGGGCAACGAGCGCCCGGCGCAGGAGCTGCTCGCCGGGCTGCTGCGCGACGCCGGCTTCGAGGTCGAGCTCGTCGGCGCCGAGCCCGCGCGGCCGAACCTCGTGGCGCGCCTGCGCGGCGCCGCCGACGGACCGACGCTGTGCCTGCTGTCGCACGTCGACACCGTGCTCGCCACGCCCGCCGACTGGACGCGCGACCCGTGGTCGGGCGATCTTGCCGACGGCTTCGTCTGGGGTCGCGGCGCGCTGGACATGAAGTCCCAGACGGCCGCCGAGGTGGCCGCCGCCCTCGCGCTGGCACGCTCGGGCTGGCGCCCCGCGCACGGCGACCTGCTCGTCGTCGTCGTCGTCGACGAGGAGGTCGGCGGCGAGCTCGGCGCGATCTGGATGTGCGCCAACCACCCCGACCTCGTGCGCTGCGACTTCCTGCTCAACGAGGGCGCGGGCGCGGTCATCCCCTACGACGGCGAGCGCCTGTACGGCGTCTGCGTCGCCGAGAAGGGCGTCTTTCGCTTCCGCCTGCTCACCGACGGGGTGGCCGGTCATGCGTCGATTCCGAAGATCGGCGACAACGCGCTGCTGAAGATGGCGCCGCTGCTGGCCCGGATGGGCGAGCGCCAGCCCGGCTTTGACCTCACCGACGGGCCGCGCGCGCTGCTGGAGGGCCTCGGCCTGCCGCCCGACGGCGATCCGGCGGGGGCGCTCGAGCGGCTGCGGGCGATCGATCCGACGCTCGCCATGCTCGTCGAGCCGATGCTCGGCGTCACGCTTGCGCCGACGCGCATCTGGGGCTCGGAGAAGCTCAACGTGCTGCCGGCCAGCGCCGAGCTGCGCGTGGACTGCCGCGTCCCGCCCGGCCTCGGGGAGGCGCAGGCGCTCGAGCGCATCCGCGAGGTGCTCGGCGAGGACGGCTACCGGCTGGAGTTCACCGAGCGCGTCGTCGGCAACGCCTCGCCGGTCCGTTCGCGGCTGATGGACGCAATCGAGAGCTGGGTATGCAAGAACGACCCCCCCGCGCGCGTTGTTCCGACGATCCTGCCCGGGTTCACGGATTCGCGCACGTTCCGGGACGCGTTCCCCGACTGCGTCGCCTACGGCTTCTTTCCGCAGCGCCACATGAGCCTCTACGAGACATCGCCCCTCATCCACTCCGCCGACGAGCGGATCGACGTGCGCGACGTCGGCTTCGCGGCGAGCTTCTTCTGCGACGTCGCCCGAGAGCTGCTCGATGGCGACTGAACGGCGCGACGAGCGCGCCGAGCCGCAGCGACCGGCGAAGCTGAGGCTCGGCGGGATGGCGCTGCGCAACGGCCTGCTCGTCCACGGGCCGACGCACTGGGCTGCGGCGGTGCGCCGCCGCGACGGCACGATCGCCACCGCCTCGGGCCGCAAGCCGCGCGTGCGCGGCGTCGAGAAGCTCGCCGGCGTGCGCGGCGTCGTGCGCCTCGGCGAGGCGATGGTCGTCATCCCGCTCGTCAAGCGCGCGCTGCCCGAGGCCAGGCTGCCCTTCCAGGACGTCAAGGTCGTCGGCGCGATGCTCGCGGCGGCCGGCGGCGGGCGCCTGCTGCGCCACCGGCTCGGGTCCGGCACCGGCGTCGAGCTCGCCGCCGCGGCGGTCTCGCTGCTGCCGAGCGTCGTCGCGCTGCGCGGCGGCGAGCTCGCCGAGTACCACGGCGTCGAGCACAAGGCGATCGCCGCGTACGAGAGCGACGCCGGCGATGCCGCCGACGCCGCCAAGGAGCACGATCGCTGCGGCTCGCACCTCATGGCTCCGCTGCTGGCCTCGAACCTCGCGGGCGCCGCCCTGCTGCGCCACACGCTCGAGCGCCCGAACCCGGCCGCGCAGTTCGCCGTCGGCCTCGCGTCGCTCGGCATCGCCGTCGAGGTCTTCGTCTGGACCGAGCGCAACGCCGCCAGCGCCACCGCCCGCGCGCTGCGCCGCCCGGGCTACGAGCTGCAGCGCCTGCTCGGCACGCGCGAGCCGTCCGAGCCCCAGCTCGAGGTCGGCCGCGCCGCGCTCGCGGAGATCCTGCGCGTCGAGGCGCCGGCGGCCGCGCGATGAGCGATCAGAGCTTCCTGCACAGCGTGCGGGACTTCGGCCTGGAGTGGTCGGGCGTCTTCACGATCATCTTCATGTTCCTCATCTGCTTCTTTCTGTGGCGCACGCTGAAGCTCATGCCGCGCACGAAGCCGGTGCAGATCAAGCCCGAGGTCAAGAGCTCGATCGGCTGGGAGGACATCGCGGGCGTCGACGAGGCCAAGGACGAGCTGCGCGAGGTCGTCGAGTTCCTGCGCGACCCCAGGCAGTTCCGCGATCTCGGCGCGCGCGTGCCGGCGGGCGTGCTGCTGCACGGCCCGCCCGGAACGGGCAAGACGCTGCTGGCCAAGGCCGTCGCCCACGAGTCCGGTGCGCAGTTCTTCTCGCAGTCGGCGGCGTCCTTCGTCGAGATGTTCGCGGGGCTCGGCGCCGCGCGGATCCGGCGCCTGTTTCGCGAGGCCCGCAAGGAGGCCCCCGCGATCATCTTCATCGACGAGCTCGATGCCGTCGGCGGCAGGCGCGGCTCGGACTTCTCGGGCGAGCGCGAGCAGACGCTCAACCAGCTGCTCGTCGAGATGGACGGCTTCAACTCGACGGGCGACGTCGTCGTCATGGCGGCGTCGAACCTGCTCGAGAAGCTCGATCCGGCGCTGCTGCGGCCCGGCCGCTTCGACCGCCAGGTGTTCGTCTCGCCGCCCGACGTGACGGGGCGCGAGCGGATCCTCGGCGTCCACACGCGCGACAAGCCGCTCGGCGTCGACGTCGACCTCGCGAACGTCGCCGCGCAGACGAGCGGGCTGACGGGGGCCGATCTCGCCAACCTCTGCAACGAGGCCGCGATCCGCTGCGCGCGGCGCGGCGACGCCCACCTCACGCGCGAGGACTTCGACCAGGCGCTGGAGCGCGTCATCGCCGGCGTGGAGTCCAAGCGCGTGCTCAACCGGCACGAGAAGCGCGTCGTCGCCTATCACGAGGCCGGTCACGCGCTCTGCGCCGAGCTGCTGCCGGGCGTCGACCGGGTGCACAAGATCTCGATCGTCCCGCGCGGCCGCGCGTTGGGCTACACGCTGAACCTGCCCGACGAGGACCGCTACCTGAAGACCCGCGACGAGCTGCTGGACCAGATGACCGTGCTGCTCGGCGGCCGCGTCGCCGAGCAGATCGTGTTCGGCCAGGTCACGACCGGCGCGTCGGACGACCTCAAGCGCGTCGCCGCGGTGGCGCGGGGGATGGTCTACGACTACGCGATGGGAACGCCCGGCGCGGCGCAGCGCGCGATCGCCGAGGGCGGCTCGGACTCCGAGCAGTTTCGGCGCGTGCGCGACGAGGAGCAGCAGGAGCTGGCCTTCGAGGCCCAGCGCGTCGCGCACGAGCTGCTGACGAGCCAGCGCGACAAGCTCGAGGAGTTCGCGCAGGCGCTGCTCGAGCGCGAGGTGCTCGAGCGCGCCGACATCGACGCGATCATGCGCGGCGTCGATCTGATGGAGCGTCAGGTCGGCAGGCCCGGGCTGCGCGTCGTCGCCGCGTCGTCGCCGCCGCCGTCGGACGCTCCGCGCAACGCGCGCGTGTCCTCGCCGCCGCCGCGCGGCTGACCGCCGCCGCGCCCGCCGGGGCACGCCAATAGGATGCGCCCATGTTCAACCGCGTCGATCACATCGGCGTCGCTGTCGAGGACCTCGACGCGTCGCTTGAGCTCTACCAGCGCGACTACGCCATGAAGCTCGTCCACCGCGAGACGATCGCCGAGCAGGGGGTCGAGGCAGCCCTGCTCGACGTCGGCGAGAACCACATCGAGCTGCTCGCCGCCACCGGACCGGACACCCCGGTTGGCAAGTTCATCGCCAAGAAGGGACCGGGCATGCACCACGTCGCCTACCAGGTCGACGACATCGAGGCGACGCTCGCCGCGCTGAAGCAGTCCGGCCTGCGCCTCATCGACGAGACGCCGCGCACCGGCATCCGCGGCTCGCGCGTCGCCTTTTTGCATCCGAAGACCGCGGGCGGGCTGCTGACCGAGATCGTCCAGCCGGCGGAGGGACATTGATGGCGCTGCAGCGCGTGACGGTCGGCTTCGCCGGCGGCACCCAGGTCCTCGCCGTGCGGATGGAGGACGACGCGCTCGACGCGCTGCTGCAGGCCGTCAGCGGCGCCGAGTGGCACGACCTCACGGTCGACGGCGGCACGATCCGCCTGAACCTCGCCGAGGTCGTCTACGTGCGCACCGAGCGCGACGAGCACAAGGTGGGCTTCGGCGCCGGTTGAGCCCGCCGCTGGGCGATCCGGTCGGCGCGGGCCGCGCGCCGGCCTACAGCTCGCGCCGGGCGAGCTTCGTCAGCGCCTCGCGCACCTTGTGGTGCGTCGCGCGGCCGTTCCAGCGCGTGAGGTCGATCTTCGCGGAGCGCTCGACGTCGCGCTCGAACTGCTCGTCGAGCAGCGCGGCGAACTGCGGGGAGCTCACGCAGAGCGTCGCCTCGTCCTGAAGCTGGAACGAGCGGTTGTCGAAGTTCACCGAGCCGATCGACGACCAGGCCCCGTCGATCGTCAGCGTCTTGGCGTGGATCATCGTCGGCCTGTACTCGAAGACGCAGACGCCCGCCTCGAGCAGCTCCTCGTACGTCGAGCGCCCCGCCTGGCGGACGAGCTGCTTGTCCATGTGCGGCCCGGGGACGAGCACGCGCACGTCGACGCCGCGCTTCGCCGCGTCGGTCAGCGCCTGGACGAACGCCGGGCGCGGGATGAAGTACGCCGAGGTCAGGTGCAGCGTCTCGCGCGCGCAGGCGATCGCGAGGAAGTACAGCGCCTCGACGTTCGTGTCGCCGACGCCCGCCGTCGAGCGCACCACCTGCATCGCGCCGTCGTCGGCGGCGGGCTCGAGCTGCGGAAGGTAGGCCGGTCCGACGAGGACGTCGCCGGTCGCCTCGAGCCAGTTCTCGGCGAACGCGCCCTGCAGGCCGCGCACGACCGGCCCGCGGACGCGCACGTGGGAGTCGCGCCAATGCTCGGGATCCTGGGCGTGGCCCGTCCACTGGTCGGCGATGCCGACGCCGCCGGTCATGCCGACCTTGCCGTCCACGACGAGCAGCTTGCGGTGGGTGCGGTTGTTCAGCCGCCGCATCGCGTAGGCCTTGGGAGGCCGGAAGTACGCGAACGTGACGCCCGCGTCCTGCATCCGGCGCACGAGCTTGCGATCCATCTTCGCGCTGCCGACGGCGTCGAGCAGCACGTTGACGTCGATGCCGGCCCGCGCGCGCTCGCACAGCGCGGCGCCGACCTCGAGCGCGATGTCGCCGCTCCAGTACAGGTAGGACAGGAAGTTCACCGTGCGGCGCGCGGAGGCGATCGTCTCGATCATCGCCGGGAAGATCTCGTCGCCGTTGACGAACAGCTCGATGTCGTTGCCGCGCGTGATCGGCGCCATCGTGATCGCCTCGGTGGCGCGCAGGAAGTCGGCCGAGCCGACGCGCAGGTCCTCGCCGCGCAGCTCGTAGCCGTCGCCCTGCTCGCGGCGATGGCGCAGCGAGTCGCTGGCGTACCAGGCGCCGGCACCGACCGCGATGGCCGCCGGCCAGCGCTTGTTCACGATGCCACCACGACGGCGAAGCCTCCCTCATGCAGCTCGAAGCGGGCCGGCTCGCAGCGGCAGGTCTCGCCGTCGACGTTGAAGGCGGGGTGCCCGGCGAGCTCGACCTCGACGACGGCGCCGCGCTCGTGCGTCACGTCGGCCTGCGCGGCGAGCTGGCCCCGCCGCATGCCGTAGGCGCGCCGGACGAGCCCGGCGCGGCTGCCCGCGGGCACGACGGCGACGTCGAGCAGCCCGTCGGCCGGATGCGTCGCGCCGAGCTCGCTGCCGCCGCCGAAGGCGCCGGTCACACCGACGACCACCTGCCAGGCGCGGCCGGCGTAGCGGCCCTGGCCATCGCAGGCGACGGCGCAGCGCAGCGGCGACGCCGTCAGGCCCGCGCGAGCCGCGCCGACGGCGTAGGCGAGCGGCCCCAGGCGCGACTTGTGCGGCTTGGCGGCCCGGGCCGCCTCGACCGAGAGGCCCGCCGCGGCGGCGTTGACGAACGGCCGGTCGCCGGCCATGCCGAGCTCGGCGCGCGCGGTGGCGGCGCGCGGGTCGCGGGCGAGCGCGCACGCCTCGTCGAGATCCAGCGGCAGGGCCTTGGCGCGGGCGAAGTCGTTCGCCGTGCCGACCGGGATCACGGCGAGCGGGATGTTGAGCTGCGCGCAGCACAGCGCCGCGGGGCCGACCGAGCCGTCGCCGCCGGCGACGACGATCCGCTCCGGCGCGCCGCCGGCGCGCAGCGCGGCGAGCGCCCCCGGCTCGAGATCGCCGCCGTCGCGGTCGGCGATCTGCGCGATCGCCACGCGCGTGACGTCCGCGCCGTCGCGCGCCAGGCGCGCGGCGAGATCCTCGGGGTCGGGGGCCGTTCCCGAGCGCGGGTTTGCGATGAGGGCCAGGCGCACGACGGCCAGTCTGCCCACTTCGCGCGGAGACGACGCCCGGCGGCCTGCGCTCAATCGTCGCGCCGCCCGCCGATCACCCAGTCGGCCAGCCGCGCGAGGGGCCCGCGGCCGGCGTCGGATCCGAGCTTGACCGCGAGGGTCAGCCCGACCGTCGTGCCCGCCCCGGCCAGCAGGCGCAGCCACCACGGCGCGCTGATCCCGATGGCGACCGTGACGCCGATGCTGAGGATGACGCTGAGCAACGTGATGCCGCCGGTGGTGAGGCTGAGGCTGCGGCTCGTCCGCTCACCGGAGTCCGACATGCACGGTTCGTACCCCGTCCGCGCGGCCCCACGCGCCGGGCCGATCCGCCGGCGCGCCGGGCCGACCCTCCGGCGCGGCCCGGGCCGGCCGGCGCGCGGCCGGCCCGGACGGCTGCGCTCAGTCGAGCTCGAAGCGATCGAGGTTCATGACCTTGACCCACGCGGCGACGAAGTCGTGCACGAACGTCTCCCGCGCGTCGTCGCTCGCGTAGACCTCGGCGAGCGCGCGCAGCTCGGAGTTCGAGCCGAACACGAGGTCGACGCGGCTGGCGGTCCACCTCAGCTCACCGCTCGCGACGTCGCGGCCCTCGAACCTGCCCGCGTCGTCGGCCGTCGCCGTCCACGTCGTGCCCAGGTCGAGCAGGTTCGCGAAGAAGTCGTTCGTCAGCGATCCGGGCGTCGTGGTGAAGACGCCGTCCGTCGACCCCCCGCAGTTGGCCCCCAGGACGCGCAGGCCGCCCACGAGGACGGTCATCTCGGGGGCGCTCAGGGTCAGCAGGTTCGCCCTGTCGACGAGCAGGTACTCGGCGGTCAGCCGGTGCCCCGCGGCGAGGTAGTTGCGAAAGCCGTCCGCGGTCGGCTGCAGCGGGGCGAAGGACTCGGCGTCGGTCTGCTCCTGCGAGGCGTCGGTGCGCCCCACCGCCACGGGCACCTCGACCTCGACGCCCGCGTCCTTGGCGGCCTGCTCGACGCCCGCGGCCCCGGCGATCACGATGAGGTCGGCGAGCGAGACCTGCTTGCCGCCGCCGTTCTGCGAGCCGTTGAACGTCCGCTGGATGCCCTCCAGCGTGCTCAGCACCGCCGCGAGCTCGTCGGGGTCGTTGACCTCCCAGCCGTTCTGCGGCTCCAGGCGGATGCGCGCCCCGTTGGCGCCGCCGCGCTTGTCGCTGCCGCGGAACGTCGACGCCGAAGCCCACGCGGTGCGGACCATCTGGGCGACGGACAGCCCCGAGACGAGGACCTGGCCCTTGAGGGCCGCGACGTCGTCGGCCGCGATGAGCTCGTGCGTCACCTCGGGGACGGGGTCCTGCCACAGCAGCGTCTCGGTCGGGACCTCGGGTCCCAGGTAGCGCGCGACGGGTCCCATGTCGCGGTGCGTCAGCTTGAACCAGGCGCGGGCGAACGCGTCGGCGAGCTCGTCGGGGTGCTCGTGGAAGCGCCGCGAGATCGGCTCGTAGACCGGGTCCTCGCGCAGCGCGATGTCCGTCGTCGCCATCATCGGCGCGTGGCGCCGCGACGCGTCGTGGGCGTCGGGGACGGCGTCGTCGGCGGCGCCGTCCTTCGGGGCCCACTGATGGGCGCCCGCGGGGCTCTTCACGAGCTCCCACTCGTTGCCGAAGAGCGTGTCGAAGAAGCTGCTGTCCCAGGTCGTCGGGGTCGGTGTCCAGGCGCCCTCCAGGCCGCTGGTGATCGTGTCGGCGCCCTTGCCGCTGGCGTAGGCGCTGCGCCAGCCCAGCCCCTGCTCCTCGAGCGCGGCGGCCTCGGGCTCGGGGCCGACGTGCGCATCGGGGTCGGCGGCGCCGTGGGTCTTGCCGAACGTGTGCCCCCCGGCGATGAGCGCGACCGTCTCCTCGTCGTTCATCGCCATCCGGGCGAACGTCTCGCGGATGTCGATCGCCGAGGCGAGCGGGTCCGGGTTGGCGTTGGGCCCCTCCGGGTTGACGTAGATGAGGCCCATCTGGACTGCGCCCAGGGGATCCTCGAGCTCGCGGTCGCCGGTGTAGCGCTCGTCGCCGAGCCACTCCGTCTCGGGGCCCCAGTAGACGTCCTCGTCGGGCTCCCAGACGTCCTCCCGGCCGCCGGCGAAGCCGAACGTCTCGCAGCCCATCGACTCCAGCGCGACGTTGCCGGTGAGGACCATGAGGTCCGCCCACGAGAGGCTGCGGCCGTACTTCTTCTTGACCGGCCACAGCAGCCGGCGCGCCTTGTCGAGGTTCGCGTTGTCGGGCCAGCTGTTGATCGGCGCGAAGCGCTGCTGGCCGGCCCCGGCGCCGCCGCGTCCGTCGCTGATGCGGTACGTGCCGGCGCTGTGCCAGGCCATCCGGATCATGAACGGCCCGTAGTGGCCGTAGTCGGCCGGCCACCAGTCCTGCGAGGTCGTCAGCACCCGCTCGATGTCCTGCTTGACCGCGGCGAGGTCGAGGCTGCCGAACGCCTCGGCGTAGTCGAAGTCCTCGCCCAGCGGGTTGGCCACCGCGGGGTTCTTGGCGAGGATCTTCAGGTTGAGGCGCTCGGGCCACCAGCCTCGGTTGCCCCCGCCCTGGGTCGGGTGCGGGGCGCGCTCGTGCGCGACCGGGCAGCCGCGCTGGCTATCGCTCATCTCTCCAACAACTGCGTCAGGACTATCGGACACGGGGACCCTTTCGGGATCAGGGGGTGGACTCGCCAACCGGGTGGGTCGAGCAGCCGGGGCACAGGCCCCAGTAGATGACCTCCGCCTCGTCGAGCTCGTAGCCGTGATGCTCGGCCGCGGTCAGGCAGGGGGCGGCGCCGACGGCGCAATCGACGTCGGCGATGGCGCCGCACGACCGGCACACGAGGTGGTGGTGGTTGTCTCCGACGCGCGACTCGTAGCGCGCGACGGAGCCCGCGGGGTGGATGCGCCGCACCAGGCGCGCGGCGGTCAGCGCCTGCAGGCCGTCGTAGACGGCCTGCGGCGACACCTCGCCGAGCTCCCCGCGGACGCGCTCGATGATCGCGTTCGTGTCGGCGTGCGGATGGTCGTGCACCGCAGCCAGCACCGCGATCCGAGGACGCGTGACGCGCAGCGAGGCTCCGCGCAGCATGCCCTCGAGCTCCGAGCTCTCCACCATGCCCCTAGTCTGCCACAGATTCTGGAATCACTCCGGATCACGTGGGCACGGCTATCGTCCTCGCCGTGCTCGGCGCGCCCGACCTACCCCTGACGAACCCATCCGCCGCCGCGGCGCCGAGTCCCGACCCCGCGGCGCGCCGCTCGCTGCGCGCCCGCCTGCGTGCCGGCCCGCTCGCCCGCGCGATCGCGGCGGTCGACGTGCGGCTCTATCGCCTCCTGCGCGAGCACGGGCACGAGCCAGCGCTCGAGCGGCCGATCCGCCGCTTCTCGAGCCTCGGCGAGCACGCGGCGATCTGGCTGGCGCTCGGGCTCGCCGGCGCCGCCCTTGATCCCGACCGGCGCGCGCACTGGCTGCGCGCGGCGCGCTCGGTGCTCTACGCCTACGCGCTCAACACGCTGCTGAAGAGCGTCGTGCGGCGCAGGCGCCCGCACCTCGAGCGGCTGCCGGCGCTCATCTCGACGCCGACCTCGCTGAGCTTTCCGTCCGCGCACGCGTCGTCGTCGTTCGCCGCGGCGCGCGCCTACTCGTCGCTGCTGCCCGCCGCGCCGCTCTACCCGGCGGCCACCGCGATGGCGCTCTCGCGCGTCTACCTCGGCGTGCACTATCCGTCCGACATCGCCGCGGGCGCCCTGCTGGGCACGCTCGTCGGCAGCGGGGGCCGCGTCCGAGCGCTGCGCGACGCGCGATGAAGGTCGGGATCGTCGGGATGCCGAACGCCGGCAAGTCGTCGCTCTTCAACGCGCTGACGCGGGCCGGCGTCGACGCGGCGAACTACCCGTTCACGACGATCGAGCCGAACGTCGCGGTCGTCGCCGTGGCCGACGAGCGGCTCGACGCGGTCGCAACGCTCGTGCGCGCGTCGGAGGTCGTGCCGGACACGATCGACTTCCACGACATCGCCGGGCTCGTCGCGGGCGCGCACAGCGGCGAGGGGCTCGGCAACCGCTTCCTGGCGAACATCCGCGAGACCGACGCGATCGTCCACGTCGTCCGCGCGCACCACGACGACACGATCATCCACCCCGAGGGGCGCGTGGACCCGATCGCCGACATCGAGACGATCGAGACCGAGCTCATCTTCGCCGACCTCGAGCAGGCCGAGCGCCGCCACGATCGCGTCGTGCGGACCGCGCGCTCGGGAGACCGGCCGGCCGTCGCCGAGGAGGCGTGGCTGCGCGAGCTCGTCGAGGCCCTGCACGGCGGTCGCCCGGCGCGCAGCGTGCCGCCGCCGGCCGACGCGCCCAACGCGCTGCGCGACCTCGGTCCGCTGACCGCCAAGCCGGTGCTGTTCGTCGCCAACGTCGACGAGGGCGACGACGAGGTGCCGCCCGCGGTCGCCGAGCACGCCGCCGCCCAGGGAGCCGTCGCCGTGGCGATCTCCAGCCGCATCGAGGCCGAGCTGCGCGAGCTCGACGACGAGGACGCGGCCGCGATGCGCGCCGATCTCGGCATCGCGCAGAGCGGGCTGCAGCGCGTCGTCGGCGGAGCGTTCGCCCTGCTGGAGCTGATCGCGTTCTTCACCGCGGGGGAGGCCAAGCCGGCGCAGTCCTGGCACCTCAAGCGCGGGCGCACCGCCTGGCACGCCGCCGGCGAGATCCACTCCGACATCCAGCGCGGCTTCGTGCGCGCCGAGGTCATCGGCTGGCGGGAGCTCGTCGACGCGGGCGGCTACGCCGCAGCCCGCGACCGCGGCACGCTGCGCCTCGAGGGCCGCGACTACGCGATGCGCGACGGCGACGTCATCACCGTGAAGTTCACGCCGTAGCGTCGGACTCGGCCGTACGTGACATGCGTCACGTACGGCTCAGCGCACGCGGTCATCGGCGAGCCGAGGGTGTCCCGCTGCGACGACGTCCCGTACATTCTGCGAGGCAGAACGGGGTCATAGCACCAAGCCGTCCATGCAGGTCGCAGCGCCTTGTGGACGAGCCCAAGCCGGCCGATCAACAGGGAGATCGCATACGGATGAGCAGCAGACCACCACCGGGGGCACCCGGGAGTACGACGTTCTGCTGCGCGCCGCGATTGGCTACCGGCCGGAGCCGCCGGAGATCCATCTTGACTTTACGACGGATGCGGAGAACCTCGCGGAGGTCGAGCGGGTGATCGAGCGGGTCAACGAGATCATCGTCGGCGAGACGCCGATGAAGTTCGAGCTCGCAAAGCTGTGTCCGGCGGGCTCGCTCCAGAGCTTCGGCAACCCAGATCGCTCCAGCTTCTTCGTGTAGTTCACGAGCGCGCGGCTGCTGCTCGGTGTACACCGCCCCACTCGCACCACCAGCCTGCCTCCCAAGCTAGGCCGCCTCAGAGGCGCTTCTCGCCGAAGAAGCTCGCGACCGGGTTGGCGTTGAAGTTCGCGATCGCGACGTAGCCGGCGCGCTCGTACATGCGCTGGGCGCGCGGTTGCCGGGGGCCGGTGTCCAGCCGCACGGCGTCGTAGCCCAGCTCGCGCGCGCGGCGCTCGAGCTCGGCGAGCAGCGCGCGCGCCACGCCGCCGCCGCGCGCCCCGGGCGCGACGAACATCCGCTTGATCTCGCAGGCGCCGCCGGGCAGGCGCTTGAAGCCGCCGCAGCAGATCGCGACGTCGCCGCGCCAGCCGACGACGAACGTCCCGCCGGGGGGGCCGAGGTCGCCGGCGCCGGCCGACGGCATGTCGGGGGCGTCGAGGTCCAGCCCGTCGTACAGCCCGGCCATCTCGCCGCGCATCTGCGCGAGCAGCGTCGCGGCCGGATCCTCGTCGGCGGGGCAGGAGCGAAACTCGAGCGTCACGCCGACAGCTTCGCCGCTCGCGGCCCGCGGCGTCGCGCTCGGCGGGTCGGCGCGCCGCGGCCCCGGGACGCCGGGACCGCGGCGGGACCGCGCGGTTCGTGGGGTCGCCGGCGCTTGGCTCAGCGCGAGCGCTTGAACTGCTCCCAGGTGCGCTTGGGCACCTTCGGGCCGTCGTCGGCGGCATGGTTGGCCAGGCCGTTGCGTCCGCGGTAGTAGTCGCTGACCTGCGACTGCGCGCCGCTGGAGAGATCGGGGTCGGAGACCGCGATCGCGTGGATGTGCGCCGGCCAGTCCCCCTGCGAGGGGCTGCGGTACCAGGCGGCGAACCCGACCCGGCGCAGCGCGCGCACCATCGCCACGCGCGGCTTGCCGCAGAGGTGCCCGACGTTGACGTCCACCGCCCCGCCGCCGTCGTGCGTGCCCGCGGACTGCGAGACGCCCGAGCTGTAGGAGCCCTGCGTGAGGTCGATCACGCAGCCCTTGCGCACCTTGCGGGCGGCCGCGCGCAGCATCGCTCGCGTCCGAGTGTTCACGGTGACGCCGCTGTGGGAGACGCGGCGGCCGGGGCTCACGACGCGCCTGACGGTGAAGCGCTTGCGCCCCAGGCGCCGCAGCGAGGTGATGCCGGGCAGGCCGTTGGCGCCGATGCCGGAGTAGCCCAGGCGGCGCTGCCAGGCCGCGTAGGCGGCGATCGTCGAGCTGCCGTAGCTGCCGTCGACCCACCGGCGGCGGAGCAGCCCCTTGCTCGCGAGCGCGCGCTCGACGCGCAGGACGCCGGACTTCGCGCCGGCGGTCGTCCCCGTCCCCGGGCGGCCCGGGTCCAGCTGCGCCGCCTTGAGCACGGCCTCCATGTTCACCGAGGGCAGCGAGCCGCCGCCCCCGTCGCCCGTCGGGATCGTCGCGCCCGCGGGCGCCGCGATCGCCGTCGCGGCGGCGATCGCGCAGCCGGCGGCCAGCCGCCTCGTCTTCAAGCTCGTCATCGTGCACTCCTCGTGGCTCGTCGTCGGCGCGTGGCGCGCCCCTGTCGGCGAGGAGGGAGCGCCGAGGTTCGTCCCGCCGCCGGCGCACCCGATCCGCCCGTCGACGCGCAGGATGTCCCGCCGCGGTGCTCGTCGGGCGCCGCTCTCACCCAGTCCTCACCCCGCGTGAGAGGCGGGTGAGAGCCGCCGCCGTTTCGCTGCCCGCGCCGCAGCCTCGGGGTCGGAGGCGCAGCTCGCCGCCGCGGCGGCCGCGCCCTACGCCACGCGGCGCGTGGGCAGCTCGACGACCTGCCCGGGGCCCGGCGGGCGCACGGCGCGCCAGATGTCGCGCAGACACCACGCGTCGAATGCCAGCAGCGTGACGAGGAAGCCGAGCACGCCGAGGAACAGCAGCGTGCGCGGGATGATCGACGCGGGCTCGGAGAGCTTCGCGCGGGCGACGGCCGTGGGGTCGTCGCGGTACAGCGGGGTTGCCCTGAACGCCTCCTGGGCCGCGCTGAAGGCGGGCTTGACCTTGCCGTCGTAGCTGATGAGCGCCTTGTTGTGGATCGAGTCGCGCACCGCCGGATGCGCCCCGCCGTCCCAGTGCGGCTTGACGGCGAACTCGCGCGCCGTCCAGTAGATCGCCCCGCCCATGAAGCCCAGCCGCTCGACGATGTCCAGGTTGCGCTGCAGGTACGCGGTCTGGAAGGCGTAGGTCTGCTTGACGTCGGCCGGCCCCTCCTCGGTCGCCTCGGCCCCGAACTCCGTCATGACGAGCGCCGTGTCGGGGTACTTGTCGCGCATCGCGCGCAGGTACGGCGCGAGGTCGTCGATGTCGGCCGTCGAGCGGTTGACCTTGCCCGCATACCAACCGTAGTAGGAGTTGATCCCGAGCATGTCGAAGGCCTCGTACGTGCGCTGCCGCGCGATGCCCGGATAGGACAGGATGTCGATCGAGACGGGCAGCGTCGGGTCCAGGTCACGCGCGAGCTCGGCGGCGTTCTCCATCCAGATCCGCGACGTGCGCTGCTCGTCGGGCAGCGCCGTCAGCTCGTTGGCGACGGAATGCGTGATGACCGCCGGGTGGTTGCGCGCCTCGAGGATCGTGTGGCGCAGGACGTCGAGCTCGGTCGAGCGCTGGCCCGGCGTCTTGAGCTGCGCGTCGCGGTGGTAGACGGGCGCCTGGCTCCAGACGAGGATGCCCTCCCGGTCCAGGCGGTCCAGCAGGCGCTGGTCGAGCAGGTAGTGCGCGCGGGTGATGTTCGCCCCGAGCGCCTTCAGCTCGTCGATCGTGTTCTCGACGTCGGCGTCGGTGAGCGCCGGCCCGCGGCCGGGGACGTCCTCCTGGATCGAGGCGCCGCGCAGGTCCAGCACGCGGTCGTTGAGGCGCAGCATGCCGTCGACGACCGTGACCGTCCGCAGCCCGACATGGCGCGCGTCGACCTGGACGACGCTGCCGCCCGCGCGCGTCAGCACCGCGCCCGCGTAGAGGCTCGGGTGCTCCGGCGACCACAGCTTCGGCGCTCCCCGCACGGTGACCGTGAAGCGCACGCGCACCCGCTCGCCGGGCTGCAGTGCGCGCGGCGCCGTGCTGCCCTCGGAGACGGTCCCGTCGGGGGAGCGCAGGCGTACCGCGACCGACGGTTGCTGGACGCGCTGGCTCGTGTTCTGCAGCCAGCCGTCGACGAGCACCTCCCAGCGACAGCCCGACCGGCCGCAGACGCGCCGCGGCAGGATGCCGGCATCGTCCATGAGCACGGGCCCGCGCGCCACGAGCGTCACCGGGCGCGTGATCCCGCCCCAGTTCCACCACCCCTCGCGCAGCTCGGGGCTGCGGCGGTAGTCGACGCGCACGACGAGCGTGTTGGCCTCGCCCTCGCGCAGGCCGCTCGCGCGCAGCTCAAACGGCGTGTACGGATCCTCGTGCGTTCCGAGCTCCTTGCCGTTGAGCCACACCCGGGCCACGCGGCGCACCTGCTCGAAGCGCAGCGCCCAGTGCAGGCCGGCCGCGATCTTCGGGCCGACGAACGTGACGCGGTACCAGGCGATCGATCCGAAAAAGAGCTCGGGGTCGGTGCGCGACTGCGCGACGCGGGGGATCGTGGCGGGCTCCCAGCCGAGCCCGCGCGCGCCGCTCTGCCAGTCCTGCGCGAGACCCTGGTCGGTCGGGTCGGGCGCGAACTGCCAGCCCTGCGCGAGCGTGACCGGTCCGGGCGGGTCGGCGGCAAGCGCCACGCGGGGTGCCACGAGCGCGAGCGCGACGACCACCGCGAGGGCGGAGAGGAGGCGCACTGGGGCGACATGATGGCGCACGTGCCCGCGCGAAGGCCCCGGTCCGGCGCGTCGCCGCCCGCCCATCCGCGCTCAGGCGCCGAGCGCGACGAGTCGCTCGGCCAGCCGGTTCATGCCGTGCCCGCGCGCGGCCGCAGCGGCCGCGGCGCCGTCCAGGGCGCCGTCGGGCGGGCGCCCGACCGGCACGTCGCGCAGCGTCGCGATGTCCCTGAAGGCGCGCAGCGCGGCGGGGTCGCCGGTCAGCGCGCCGGCCTGGCGCGGCGTCACCGCGCCGGGCCTGCGCGCCGCCGCGATGACGCCGTCGAGCGTCCCGTGGGCGCGCAGGAGGTCGCGCGCGGTCTTGGCGCCGATGCCCTTCGCGCCCGGCAGGCCGTCGGACGGATCGCCGCGCAGCGCGATGAAGTCGGGCACCTGGGCGGGCTCGACGCCGTAGCGCTCGCGCACGCCCTCCACGTCGACGATCTCGGGGCCGTCCCTGCCGCCGCGCGGGAAGAGCACGGTGACGCGCTCGGACACGCACTGGAACATGTCGCGGTCGCCGGTGAACAGCAGTGCCTCGCCGCCCGCCTCGACCTCGATCCGCGCCAGCGAGCCGAGCAGGTCGTCGGCCTCGAGCTCGCCGGCCGACTCGCTGCGCCAGCCGAAGGCGGCGAACAGCTCGGGCGCCGCGCGCCACTGGTGCTCGAGCTCGGGCGGCATCGCCGGCCGGTCGGCGTGGTAGCCGGCGAACTGGTCGGTGCGATACGTCGCCGCCTCCGCGCCCCAGCACAGCACGACCGCGCGCGGCGCGTGGCGCTCGACCGCGAAGAGGATCAGGTTCGCCATGCCCAGCAGGGCGTTGACGGGCCGCCCGGCGCCGTCGGTGATGCTCTTGGGCAGGCCGAAGAACGCGCGGTACATGAGCGACGGGGCGTCGACGGCGAGCAGCGCGGCGGGCACGCGCACAGGCTAGTGAGCCATCCACAAACGTTTCACCGGAACCCCGGGCGCCGGGTTTCCGGTCGAACTTCCTGGATGACCCACCAGTAGCGGCGGCCGCCGTCAGCGCTGCGGCGCGCCGGAGCCCACGTGCGACTCGCGCACGCCCCGCGCGAGCGCCGCGACCGCCGGCTCGATCGCGGCCTCGGCGACGTTCGCGTAGCCGACCACGAGGCGCGGGTCGCCCGCCCCGACGCCGGTCACCGCCACGCCGGCCGCGCGGGCGCGGGCGACGACCGCACGCTCGTCGGTCCCGGGCGCCAGGCGCAGCGTGACGAACAGCCCGGCCGCCGCCCCGTCGACGGTCGCGTCGGGCAGCGCTCGCGCGAGCGCTGCCAGCAGCGCGTCGCGGCGGCGCCGGTAGGCGCGCCGCTGGCGGCGCAGGTGGCGGTCGAGCTCGCCGCGCTCGACGAGCTCGGCGAGCGCGAGCTGCTGCAGCGTGGCCGGCATGCCGCCGCGCCGTGCCTGCAGCGCCGCGACGGGCTCGACGAGCGACGGCGGCACGACGATCCACGCCAGCCGGACCGCCGGCGCGAGCGACTTGCTCGTCGAGCCGCAGTACACGACGTCGGCGGGAGCCAGGCCCTGCAGCGATCCGACGGGCTCGCGGTCATAGCGGTACTCGGCGTCGTAGTCGTCCTCGACGACGAGCGCCCCGCTCGCACGCGCCCAGGCCACGAGCGCCGCCCGGCGCGGCGCGGAGAGGACCGCGCCGGTCGGGTACTGGTGCGCCGGTGCCACCGCGACGGCGTCGATCGCCGGGCGCGCGGCGGCGAGCTCGTCGACGCCGACGCCCTCCCCGTCGACGCTCACGCCGACGGGGAGCAGGCCGGCGTCGCGCGCGGTCTCGGCGATGCCCCGCCAGCCGGGGTCCTCGACGCCCACGCGCTCGGCGCCCGCGGCCGCGAGCACCGACCACAGCAGCCCGAGCCCCTGGCGCAGCCCGTTGCAGACGATGACCTGCTCGTGGCCGGCGCGCACGCCGCGCACGCGGGCGAGGTACGCCGCGAGCGCGCGGCGCAGCTCGTCGACGCCGGCGGCGGCCGGCAGGCCCCAGCGGTCGTCGGGCGTCTCGCGCAGCGCCCGGGCGAGGGCCGCCGCCCAGGCGCGGCGCGGGAACGCCCCGAGCGCCGGCACGAACGGGCTGAGGTCGTGGCGCACGCCGGCCGGCGCCGCGGCCGCGAGCGTGCGCGCCGCGTCACGCCCGCGAGCCCCCGCCGCGCCGGGCGCGCGGGCGCTGCCCGCCCGTCCGCACGCGTCGGCGCCGGCGCCGACGCGCGCGGATGGGTCGCCGCCGGCGGCGCGATCGCCCGGGGCGGCCCCGGCGACCGTCGTGCCCGCGCCGGCACGGGCCTGCAGGTAGCCCTCGGCCGCCAGCTGCGCGTAGGCCTCGACGACGACGCCGCGCGAGACGCCGAGCTGGGCCGACAGCGCGCGGGTGGACGGCAGGCGCGCGCGCGGCGCCAGCCGGCCGGCGCGGATCGCCTCGCGCAGCGCATGCTCCAGGCGCGCGCGCAACGAGCGCCCGGGGGCCGCGCCGAGATCGAGCAGCAGCTCCATTGGTCCTAGTTTCCCGCGCCGAAGTGGACCTGTCGAGCGAACCACTTCGGTTCTAGGGTCCACGGCATGGCGGCTGCGCCCTCACCTCGCACCCGCGTGCGTCGCGCGCCGTCGCGCGGCGCCCATGACCGCGCGACGATCGACGCGATCCTCGACGAGGGGCTCGTGGCGCACCTCGGCTTCGTCGTCGACGGCCAGCCGTACGTGATCCCGACGCTGCACGCCCGCGCCGGCGACGTCGTCTACGTCCACGGTTCCGCCGCCAGCAGGATGCTGCGCACGCTCGCCGAGGGTGCGGCGGCGTGCCTGACGGTGACGCTGCTCGACGGGCTCGTGCTGGCCCGCTCGGCCTTTCACCACTCGATGAACTACCGCTCGGTCGTCGTCCTGGGCCGCGCCCGCCCCGTCGAGGGCCCCGAGGAGGTGCTGGCCGCGCTGCACGCGTTCACCGAGCGGCTCGTCCCGGGGCGCTGGGAGGAGGTGCGCCCGCCCAGCCGGCAGGAGCTCAAGGGCACCCGCGTGCTCGCGCTCGATCTCGCCGAGGCGTCGGCGAAGGCGCGCACCGGCCCGCCCGTCGACGACGAGGCGGACCACGCGCTCGACGCCTGGGCCGGCGTCGTCCCGCTCGGCCTGACGGCGGGCGCGCCGGTCGCCGACCCGCTGCTGCGCGCCGGCATCGATCCGTCGGCCCGCGTCAGCGCCTGGAGGCCGCCGCGCGCGCGCCCCTATCCTGGCGCGCATGCTGACGATCACCGGGCTTGACGAGATGCGCGCGAAGGTCGGCGAGGAGCTCGGCGTGAGCGACTGGCACGACGTCACGCAGGACGAGGTCGACCGCTTCGCGGCGGTCACGGGCGACGACCAGTGGATCCACACCGATCCGGCGCGGGCGACGCAGACCCCGTTCGGCGGCACGATCGCCCACGGCTACTACACGCTCTCGCTGCATCCCCGCTGCGCCAAGCAGATCGTCGCCTTCGAGGGCTTCGCGTTCGCGGTCAACTACGGCCTGAACAAGGTCCGCTTCCCGGCTCCGCTGCCGGTCGGCAACCGCGTGCGCATGCGCGCGACGCTGCTCGCCGTCGAGGACGTCGTCGGCGGCGCGCAGATCACGATGAAGCTCACGTTCGAGGGCGAGGGCGCGCTGAAGCCCGTCTGCGTCGCCGAGCAGCTCACGCGCGTCTACCCCGCGGCGTAGTTCGCGCGCGCCCCGCGGCGCGGCGCAGGCCGCGCCCCGCGCTCGCGCCGCGCCGCAGCGGTCAGCGCGGGGTGCGCACGCTCACGCTGGGCCCGACGTCGCGCCCGTACACGACGCGGTAGCGCCCGGGCCGGCCGATCTGCGCCGTGTAGCGCCCGCGCGCGGCGAGCGCGACCTCGTGGGCCGCCTTCCAGCGCCTGCCGACGCGGCGCTCGATCGTGACCGTGCGGCGCGTCGAGAGCACGGGGTCGATGCGCCCGCGGATGCGCCCGATGCTCGGCCGCGCCGGGCGCCGGCTGACCGCCGCGCCCCTGGCGAGCTGCGGCGCGGTGCCGCCCGACGGCGGCGCCGGGCTGGCGGGCGTGCGCGGCGTGTTGCCGTCGCCGCGGGTCGCGCTCGCCGTGATGACCGTGAAGCGCGCCCACGTGTCGTAGAGCCCCAGCTTGCGCCGCAGCGTCGGCCCCGAGGCGATCCGCTTGCCGCGCGATCCGACGATCTGCGCGCGCACGACACGCGGCGAGCTGCCCCGCCGCAGCACGCGGATGCGCCGCAGGCTGCCGCGCACGAGGCTGCCGAGGCGGCGCTGGGCGGTGCGCAGCGACATCCGGCGCGTCCAGCGGTGGCGCGGCGAGAGGCTGTCGAACGGGTCGTCGACCGACGTCAGGTAGGGCGCCGGCTCGGCCCCGAGGAAGCTGTTCTGGACGTCCTCCGTGCGACCGCCCGAGGTCGAGAAGAAGTACGTGATCACCGGCTTGCCCTTGTAGGCGACGACCTTGCCGCGCGTCTGCGCGACCGCTTCGTCGGTCGCCGCGGTCTCGGCCGACATGCCGTCGTAGACCTGCGAGCGGGTGTCGGCGTAGTGGTCGAAGCCGGCGACGTCCTTGCGCGTCGCCAGCGCATAGGTGCGCGCGGCGACGGCCTGCGCGCGCAGCGCCTCCTGCGGCCAGCCCGCGGGCATCTCGCGGGCGACGACGCCGCGCACGTAGTCGTCGAGCCCCACGGCGTTGATCGCCGCGAGCCCGCCGATCGCGGCCGAGCGGATCTGCAGGACGCCGCGGTAGTGCCCGTCGCGGACGGCGTTGGCGCTGGAGCCGAGCAGCTGGATGCCGCCGCCGGCGCCCGTCAGCGTCAGCGGCGACCGGTACGTGCCGATCCGCCGCCCGCTGGCGCTGCGCAGCGTCACCGTGCCGCTCAGCCCGCGGGTCGCGACGTAGCGGCGCGTGCGGCTCAGCCGGCGCCCGCCCGCCACGCTCGCGGCGTTGCGCACGACGATCCGGCTCGCCGTCTTGAGCAGGACGCGCGTCTGCGCGCTCCCGTCGAGCCTGCCCAGCTGCGTGCCGCGGTAGTAGTGGGCGAGGATGAAGGCATGGTCCGAGCCCCGCTTGGCCAGGCCGTAGGCGCCGTACTGGCTCATGCCCACGCCATGGCCGAAGCCGGCCCCGCGGATCACGAGCCGCGATGCGCCGTCGGCCGCGGCGGGCGCGAGCAGGGCAAGCGCCAGCGCACCGATGAGAAGCGAGCGGGTCACTCCCTCACCGGACACGCCGGCCCGCCGCGAGTTGCGTCGTGCGTCATCGTGGGTAGCGGTCATCTGTGCGATCTCAGGCTATGAGCCCCGCGCCCGCCCATGACGTCGCGGTTCGCCGCGCGCGGTCCGTCGCCTGCATGACGGGCACCGCGGGCGGACCGGCTCGGGCGGTCGCAGGCAACCCGCGGAGGAGGCGGTGATCGGCGCATGAGCACCCCGACGTCGGGCAGCGCGGCCGAGCGAGCGGTGCTCGACGCCGTCCCCAAGCAGATCTACGTCGCCGGCGAGTGGCGCGACGGGGCGGGCGGCGAGACGCTCGACGTCGAGGACCCGGCAACCGGCGAGACGATCGCCCAGGTCGCCGACGCGACGCCCCGCGACGCGCTCGACGCGCTCGGGGCCGCGCACGAGGCCTGGAACGGGGACTGGCGCGACAGCGCTCCGCGCGAGCGCTCGGACATCCTGCGCCGCGCCTACGAGACGATCGTCGAGCGCGCCGACGAGCTGGCGCTGCTCATGACGCTCGAGATGGGCAAGCCGCTGGCCCAGTCGCGCGCGGAGGTCACCTACGGCGCGAGCTTCCTGCGCTGGTACGCCGAGGAGGCGGTCCGCATCGACGGCCGCTACAGCGCGCACGAGGCCGGCGGCGGGCGCCTGCTGACGATGCGCCAGCCCGTCGGCCCCTGCGTGTTCATCACCCCGTGGAACTTCCCGCTTGCGATGGGCACGCGCAAGATCGGCCCCGCGATCGCGGCCGGCTGCACGATGGTCGTCAAGCCGGCCAAGCTGACCCCGCTGTCGATGCTCATGCTCGTGAGGATCCTCGAGGAGGCGGGCCTGCCGGGCGGCGTGCTGAACGTCGTGACCGCGCGCTCCTCGGGCGCGCTCATGGAGCCCGTCATCCGCGATCCGCGCACGCGCAAGCTCTCGTTCACCGGCTCGACGCAGGTCGGCCGCACGCTCATGGAGCAGGCCTCCGAGCAGATCCTGCGCGTCTCGATGGAGCTCGGCGGCAACGCGCCGTTCGTCGTCTTCGAGGACGCCGACCTCGACGACGCGGTGACCGGCGCGATGGCGGCGAAGATGCGCAACATCGGCGAGGCCTGCACGGCCGCCAACCGCTTCCACGTCGCCGAGCCGATCGCCGCCGCGTTCGCCGAGCGCCTCGCGCAGCGGATGGGCGCGATGAAGATCGGCCGCGGCACCGACGAGGACGTCGAGGTCGGACCGCTCGTCGACGCCGACCAGCTCGCGAAGGTCGCCGAGCTCGTCGACGACGCGGTCTCCAAGGGCGCGCGAGCGCTGTGCGGCGGCGCGCGGGTGCAAGGGCCGGGCAGCTTCTACGAGCCCACCGTGCTCGTCGACGTCCCGTCCGACGCACGCCTGCTCGGCGAGGAGATCTTCGGCCCGGTCGCGCCGGTCGTCGCGTTCTCGGGCGAGCAGGAGGCGGTCGACGCCGCCAACGCCACGGAGTTCGGGCTCGTCGCCTACCTCTACACCGCCGACTTCGACCGGGCGATGCGCGTGACCGAGCGGCTGCAGACGGGCATGGTCGGCCTCAACCAGGGCGTCGTCTCCAACGCGGGCGCGCCGTTCGGCGGCATCAAGCAGTCCGGCTTCGGCCGCGAGGGCGGCCCCGAGGGCATCGGCGAGTACCTGGAGACGAAGTACGTCGCCTTCCCGGCGAGCTGACGATGACCTCCTCCGGCGCCACCCCCGCAGGCCCCGGCGACACACCGCGCGGATCCGGGCTCGCAGCCGCCATCCTGTGCGGCCTGGCGGCGCTGCTGGTCGCGACCGTCGGCATCGTCGTCGTGTCGCTCGGCGCGACCGAGACGGGCGACGCGTCGGACGTCCCGCGGGCCGCCGCGGGCCCGCTGCCGCGTACCTGGACCGTGCGGCGCGGCGACACGTTCAGGAAGATCGCGGGCGAGACGGGCGTCGGCGTCGACGAGCTCGTCGCGCGCAACCCGACGGTCGATCCCGCGAGGCTCGCGCCGGGCCGGACGCTGAACCTGCGTCCCGACGCGAAGGCGACCGAGGGCCGCGTCGGACCCAAGTACCACACGGTCCGCCGCGGCGACACGTTCGCGTCGATCGCGGCCGCGACCGGCCGGCGGATCGACCGGCTGCGCGAGCGCAACCCCCGGCTCAAGCCGACGACGCTGAAGCCCGGCGATCGGCTGCGGCTGCGCTGATCGCAGCGCGTCGGGACCGTCCCGCGCGCGCTGGTCGATCTCGTGCCGCCGGCGTGCGCCGGGGCGCGGAACGCTACATTCTGCGCCCCGCCGCGTTGTGAGCGGTGGGCGGCTTGCGCATGCGCGCGCAGGGAGGGCGCCAGGGCGGTCGATGATGTCGTGCGAGGTGACGCCATGAACGGGGAGCGGGTGACGAGGCAGTGATGCGGGCCATCATCGGCGTGTTCGCCGTGGTCGCCGCCGTGCTCGCGTCGGTTCTCGTGATGGTCTCCTCCGCGGAGTCCGAGGCGAACTCGGCCCCGCTGTTGCTGGCGCCCCACGGCGGCACGCCGACGATCTACGCCGGGCCCGGCGAGCGCGCCCAGCTCAGCGGCCTGTGGCGCTTCCGGCGCGATCGCACGAACACGGGGCTGGACAAGGGCTTCCAGACGGGCGGCTTCAGCGGCGAGCTCGTCCGCGTCCCCTTCGTCCCGGACGCGACGAAGATCAGCGGGCGCCGCGGGATCCCGGTCTTCCGCGGCACGGTCGGCTGGTACCGCACGAAGCTCGACGTCGCCGAGGACGGCCTCTATGCGATCCGCTTCGAGTCGGTCAACCACAGAGCGCAGGTCTTCGTCGACGGCAAGCGCGTCGCGACGCACACGGGCGAGTACCTGCCGTTCGAGGCGCGCGCCTTCCTGCGCGCGGGCACGCGCCACACCCTCGTCGTCCGCGCCGACTGGCGCGGCCCGACCCGCATGAAGCGCGACGGCTGGCATCGCCTCTGGTTCAACTTCGGCGGCATCAACCGCGGGGTCAGCCTCTACAAGGTCGGCAACAGCGAGCTGAAGTACCCGAAGGTGACCACGCGCCTGGCGGGGGGCGTCGCGCAGGTCGACCTCGCGGTGCACGTGCGCAACAACGGCGAACCGCGCCAGCTCGAGGTCAAGGGCACGCTGAGCCGCGGCGACCGCACGATCGATCTCAGCTTCCCGGCCGAGCCGTTGGCCCACAACGGCACCGAGGTGCTCGAGACCTCCGTGCAGGTCGACAGCCCCGAGCTGTGGTCGCCGGCGGCCCCCAACCTGTGGGATCTCGCGCTCGAGGTCCCCGGCGAGGCCTCCTACCGCGCTCGCGTCGGCCTGCGCGAGGTGCGCGCCGCCGGCAAGAAGCTGCTGCTCAACGGGGCGGCCGTGCGCCTGCGCGGCGCGTCGATCCACGAGGACGTCTTCGGCCGCGGCGACGGCCTGCGGCCCGTCGACCAGGACCGCCTCGTCGCCCAGCTCGAGGCGATCGACGCGAACGCGACGCGCACCCAGCATCCGCTCGACCCGGGCCTGCTCGAGCGCCTCGACGCCGCCGGGATCATGATCTGGCAGGGCGTCGGCCCGACCGACGCGCCGGGCGCCTGGACGTCGCGCGGCAAGCGCCGCGTGCGCGTCGCGAAGAACCGGGTGCGCACGACGTTTCACCAGACGCAGTGGCACCCGTCGATCATCGCGTGGAACCTCGCCAACGAGATCGCGGGCGGCGGCCATCCGAAGGGCCAGATCCCGTACGTCGAGCAGATGGCGGCGGAGCTGCACCGCCGCGATCCCGGCCGCCCGGTCGCCCTGGACATCTGGGGCGCCCACCCGCCGCGCCGGCCGTCGCGGATCTTCGACGGCATCGACATGATCGGCTGGACGAACTACATCGGCTGGTACGAGGCCACGCACGCCTCCGCCTCGACGCTGCGCGGGATGATCCGCTCCCGGCTGAGCAAGCTGCGCAAGGTCTTCCCCGACAAGGTCATCGCGGTCACCGAGTTCGGCGCGGAGGCCAACGGCCGCAACAAGACGACCTCGCCGGGCGGCTACGCGTTCCAGGCGCACCTGCTCGACGTCCACCTGCAGACGTACGCCGCGATTCCCAACCTCGCCGGCGCGCTCGTCTGGAACCTGCGCGACTTCGCCGTCGCGCCGACCTTCTACGGCGGGTCGATCAAGACCTACGTGCCGGACATCAAGCTCGTGCGGGGGCTCAACCAGAAGGGCCTGTTCGACGTGCGCAACAAGGCCAAGCCCGCCGTGAAGGTCGTCGCGGGGCGCTTCTCCGCCCAGGCCGCACGCGAGCGCCGCTGAGCGCGCGCTGGCCGCCCGGCGCCCGGCGCGCCGTCCCGATAGCGTTCGCGGCCGATGACCGACGACGCGGAGGGCGCAGATGAGCGTGGCTGAGGGGCAGCTGTGGGGCGGCGAGACGGCCAAGGCCGTCGAGAACTTCCCCGTCTCCGGCGAGCGGGTGCCGGTCAGCGTCGTGCGCTGGCTGGCCGCGATCAAGGGCGCGGCGGCGCGCGCCAACGCCGACCTCGGCAAGCTCGACGCCGACCTCGCCGAGCGGATCGCCGCGGGCGCCGACGAGATCGCCGACGGCAAGCACGACCACCAGTTCCCGATCGACGTCTTCCAGACCGGCTCGGGCACGTCGACGAACATGAACGCCAACGAGGTCATCGCCGCGCTCGCCGGCGACGGCGCCCATCCCAACGATCACGTCAACATGGGCCAGTCCTCCAACGACGTCTTCCCCAGCGCGGTCCATCTCGCCGCGCTCGACGAGGCGACGAACGCGCTGCTGCCCGCGCTCGAGCACCTCGAGGCGGCGTTCGCCGCGAAGGCCGGCGCGTTCGAGGACATCGTCAAGTCCGGCCGCACGCACCTCATGGACGCGGTCCCGGTCACGCTCGGCCAGGAGTTCGCGGGCTATGCCGCGCAGGTTCGCCTCGGCGCCCGGCGCGTGCGCAACGCCCTCCCGCAGGTCGCGCAGATCCCGCTCGGCGGCACCGCCGTCGGCAACGGCCTCAACACGCACCCCGACTTCGCCGGCAAGGTCCGCGACCTGCTCGCGCAGCGCAGCGGGCTGCAGATCGCGCCGCCCGAGGATCCGTTCGAGGCGCAGGCCAACCGCGACGCGCTCGTCGAGCTGTCGGGCGCGCTGAAGGTCGTCGCCGTCTCGCTGTCGAAGATCGCCATGGACCTCGCGCTGATGGGCTCCGGCCCGCGGGCGGGGATCGGCGAGATCTTCCTGCCCGAGCTGCAGAAGGGCTCCTCGATCATGCCCGGCAAGGTCAACCCGGTCATCCCCGAGGTCGTGCTGCAGGTCGGCGCCCAGGTGATCGGCAACGACACCGCGATCACGATCGGCGGGCTGCAGGGCAACTTCGAGCTCAACGTGCGCATCCCGCTCATCGCCCGCAACCTGCTCGCGTCGATCCACCTGCTGTCGACGACGAGCCGCCTGCTCGCCGATCGCTGCGTCAGCGGGATCGAGGCCAACCGCGAGGGGTGCCAGCGCTCGGCCGAGTCGACGCTCGCGGCGGCGACCGCGCTGAACCCGTTCATCGGCTACGACAAGGCGGGCGCGATCGTCAAGGAGGCCGCCGCGTCGGGGCGCATGCTGCGCGAGGTCGCCCTCGAGCAGGGCGTCGACGAGGCGACGTACGACGAGGCGATGGACCTGCGCCGGATGGCGCGCGGCTCGGCCGCCTGATCGGCGGCGGGCCGGCCGCGCTCGGCTACTGTGTCGCGCGTGACGGCGCGCCGCAGCTTGCGCTCGCTCGGAGAGCTGGTCGCTGTCTGCGCGCTGGCGGTGTTCTTCGCGCTGGCGATCCAGGCCTACGCGGTCAAGCCCTACCTGATCCCGTCGAAGTCGATGCTGCCGACGCTCGAGGTCGGCCAGCGAGTCCTCGTCGACCGCTTCTCGCACCGCGTGGGCGGCGATCCGAAGCTCAACGACCTGACGGTCTTCAAGCCGCCGCGCGGCGCCGAGCGCCAGGGCGACCAGTGCGGCGTCGACGGCGAGGGTCCGTCCTACGCGGGCGGAGCGGCCAGCCACCGCTCCTGCGCGCACCCGACGCCGCAGGCCAGCGACCAGGCCTTCATCAAGCGGGTGGTCGGCCTGCCCGGTGACGTCATCGCGGTGCGCGAGGGCCACGTGATCCGCAACGGCCGCTCCGCGCCCGAGCCCTTCGCGAAGACCTGCGACGGCGGCTGGGAGTGCGACCTGGACTCGATCACCGTCCCCGCCGGCCACTACTTCCTCATGGGCGACAACCGCGGCAACTCCAACGACAGCCGCTTCTGGGGACCGGTCCCGCGGGCGCAGATCGTCGGGCGGGCGGTCGCGACGTACTGGCCGCCGGACCGGATCGGCGCCGCCGGCTGAGGGCTACAGGCAGAACGCGGTCAGCTCGCGCGCCACCCCGATCGGGTCGTCGTAGGCGATCAAGAAGCCGGTCCCGGCGAGGACCCGCAGCTGGGCGTCGGGCAGCAGGTCCAGCGCCTCCTCGGCGCCGGCGAGCGGGTGGTAGCGGTCGCGGTCGGCCCACAGCAGCAGGACCGGTGCCCCGAGCCGCGGGTAGGACTCCAGCAGGTCGCTCTGCGCGCCGGCGGGCCAGCGCCGCACCCAGCGCGCCCACGAGCGCGCGAGGTTGGCGTTGCCCGCGACGTCGGCGGTCGCGTGGCGCAGCAGGTCGCGCGCCGCGGGGTTGCCGCGCGCCGTGAGCTTCATGCCGTGCTCGGGGCGGTAGGCGAGGCGCACGAGACGCGAAGCGGCGCGGTCGAGCCCGGGCAGCGCCGCGGCCGGTGCGACGGCGCGCAGCGGCACGGGCATCCGCGAGCGCAGCGGCGGACGGTGCAGCCGGTTTGGCATGAGCACGAGCCGCGCCGGCGCGAGCTGCCCGGTGACCGTCGCGCGCAGCAGGATCTCGGCGCCCGCGCCGTGGCCGCCGACGAGCGGATGCGGCCCGCAGGTCTCGCGGCAGAACGCCGCCATGACCTCCGCAAGCCACTCCTGGCTGTAGGGATGGCGCGGGCGGTCCTCGGAGTCGCCGTGCAGCGGCAGGTCCGGCAGCACGAGGCGGAAGCGGTCGGCGAGGTGCTCGACGAGGGGCGCGAACTCGCGGTGCGAGAGCGCGGCGCTGTGGACGAGGCACAGGCCCGGCCCGACGCCGGCCTCGCGGTAGGCGATGCGCGCCCCGTCGCGATGATGGAAGAGGCGCAGCTTCATCCCACGCGCGACCCGGCCCGCAGCCCGCGCTGCAGCGCCTCGCGGGAGGCGCGCGGCGCGTCCGGGCCAAGCGCCGCGACCTGCTCGACGCGGCGGGCCAGCTGCCCCGCGATCCCGCCGCTGGCGTGCCGCGCGCCGGCCTGCACCGCCCCCGCGAGATAGCCGAGCTGCAGCGCCGCGCGGTCGTCGCCGGCGGCGCGCCCGCGCAGGCTGTCGGCGACGCGCACGAGCGTGATGCCGAGCGTCTGCAGGTCGGCGGCCGAGCGCGCGACGCTGATGCACGCCGAGAGCTTCGTGCCGTCGCGCAGCGTCACCGGTTCGGGCGCGCGCCGCAGCGCCGCGAGCACGGCCTCGGGCTCGCCGGTGCAGGCGGGCGCGAGCGCGCGGTCCTGCGTCGAGCAGCCTGCGAGCAGCAGCGCCAGCGTGCTCGCCGCGGCGGTCGTCGCGGTTCTCGGCCGGCCCACGAGCCGATCGTAGAGTCCCGCGCCGCGGCGCGCGGTCACAGCGGCGGCGGCGGTTCGTGCCCCCGTTCGCGCAGCCGCTGCTCGATCGTCGCGATCGTCGTCTCCATGATCTTCACCCGCGCATAGCGCTTGGACTCGGCCTCGACGAGCGTCCACGGCGCCTGCGGGACGTCGGTCTGCTCGAGCATCTCGTCGATCGCCTCGAGGTATGCCGCGCGCTGCTCGCGGTTGCGCCAGTCCTCGTCGGTGAGCTTCCAGGCCTTCAGCGGGTCGGCGGCGCGCCGCTGGAAGCGGCGCAGCTGCTCGCGCTCGGAGGTGTGCAGCCAGAACTTGACGAGGACCATGTCCTCGGCGTGCAGGCTGGCCTCGAACGCGCGGATCTCCTCATAGGCGCGGCGCCACTGCTCGGTCGTCGCGAACCCCTCGACGCGCTCGACGAGCACCCGCCCGTACCAGGAGCGATCGAGCACGGCCATGCCGCCGCGTCCGGGCAGGACCGGCCAGAAGCGCTGCAGGAAGTGGTGGCGGCGCTCGTCCGCGCTCGGCGCCGCGAACGAGGCGACGCGCACGTGGCGCGGATCCAGCGGCGCCACGAGGCGGCGGATCGCGCCGCCCTTGCCCGCTGCGTCCCAGCCCTCGAACAGGATGCAGACGGGGGCGCCGTGGCGGCGCTCGACGAGCAGCCCGCCGAGATGCAGGCGCAGCTGCGCGAGCCGCCGGCCGCCGTCCCGCAGGCGCTCGGCCTCCTCCTGCACCGAGAGGGCGAGCGTGAGGTCGAGCTCGTCCAGGCGACCCATGTCACTGCGGCGCGGACCGTCCGGCGGATGCGCTCGCGCCGCCCGAGCCCGCGGCCGAGTCCGTGGCGATCGAGTCGGCGATCCGTCCCTGGATCGCGAGCTCGGTGTCGAAGTCCGCGGTGTCGGCGTGGCGGTAGTCCAGCCCGCGGCCGGACAGCAGCGCGGCGAGCGCCTCGACGTAGCTGGCGTCGAGCTGCCGGCCGGCGACGCGCCGCAGCTCGGTCATCGCCTGAAACGACGTCATGCGGTCGCGGTAGGTGTCCTCGGCCGTCAGCGTGTCGTAGACCTCGGCGACCGCGACGATGCGCGCGATCGGAGGGATCTCGTCGCCCGCGAGCCGGTCGGGATATCCGCGGCCGTCGATGCGCTCGTGGTGCGCGCGCACGATCTGGGCGACCGGGCCGTAGACGCCGAGGTCGCGCAGCAGGTCGGCGCCGAGCGCCGGGTGCTGGTGGATCGCCTCCCAGTCGTCCTGGGTGAGCGTGCCGTGGCGCTCCATGACGCGGTCGGGCAGCGCGAAGCGACCGATGTCGTGCAGCAGCCCGGCGGTGTGCGCGAGCTCGGCCTCGCGCTTGCTCATCCCGACGTGCAGCGCGATGTCGCGCGCGAACGCGGCGACCGCTGCGCTGTGGCGCGCCGTGCGCCGGTCGCGCTTGTCCAGCGAGCGCACGAGCGAGGACAGCACGCCCCAGGAGAGCGACGCGTACTGACCGGCGCGCTCGCGCGCGATGACGACGAGCCGCGACATGTAGGCAAAGCCGACGAGGATGAGCACGACGAAGACGCTGGCCGCGACGCCGAGCTCCGTGTAGACGGCGGCGATCGCGAGCGTGAGCGCGATCGTCAGCCCCAGCGACGGCAGCAGCTCGCGCGGGGGCTTGAGCATGCCGGACAGCTGATGGCCGTCCATCACGGCCGCGAGCGTGCGCAGCATGACGAAGTTCAGCGCGAGGAACCCGGTCTCGACGAGGGCGAGCGCCGCGAGGTCGCGCGGCGTGCCCTGCATCGAGCCCGCCAGGGCGCCGAACGCGATCGCGGCCAGCACCGCGGGCACGGCGATCGCCGCGATGTTGATCGGGAGCGCGCGCATGCGGTACGGGCGGTCGATCCAGCCGCGGCCGAGCACGACCCAGGCGCTGACCTCCGTCACGACGACGATCGCGAAGACCGCCGCGGGACCGAGGAAGACGGCGGCGAGCATGAAGCAGACGAACGCCGCCGAGACCTCGACGGCGCCCTCCCAGTTCGCGGCGCCGAGCACGCCGGCCAGCGCGCACGCGGCGAGGACGAACGTCAGCCCATCGAACAGATGCTCGTGCGCGGAGATCGCGAGCGGCGTCGCAGCCAGGACGATTCCACTCGCGATCCCGACGGCGAGCCGCGGACGGGGCACGATCTCGGCATCCGTCACACGCAGACCATAGCGGCCCACATCCGACGGTGGCTGCGCTACGTCATGCGGTGCGTCAGCCGATGCGGAAGCTCGCGCCGATCGCTGCGGCCAATCCGAGCGTGGTGACGAGCGCCGAGCTGGTGAGGCGGGCCTTGAGGCGGGTCATGTCGACCTCCGGGGTGGGGTGATGATGAACGGGCGCCTAACGTAGCCGAGCTTTCCGAGATCGAGAACTTCGGTGGACGAACATATGCTGATCGGTGAAGGGCGATTGCCGTAATGCGGCGCCGTTCACGGTGTAACTCGCGCGCCGGCCACGGATGTCGGCCCCTCGGCGCGCCAGCCCGGGGTCCGGCGGCGGGGGCGCGCCCGCGCCTGTGCAGCTCACGCGGCGGCCGCTGCCGTGCAATGACGGGGGTCCGACAGCCCAAAACCGGTGCAACGACCGGTGCCCGATCGTCCAGCTCTCGTTACGCCTTCGTCATAATCGGCCCCTCGGAGGACGAACAGCGGCTATTCTGCCGCGCAAGGGCGCCAGGACGGACGAGATGGCGACGTTTTCGACCCGAAGTTGTGCATTTTCCCACGACGGGCATTTGCATCGCATCGGCATAGGACGGATCATGCTCCCATGAGGACCCTGAAGACCAGCGAGGCGGCGGCGTTGCTGAACGTCAGCCCGAACACGCTACGCGCGTGGGAGCGCCGCTTTGGCTACCCCAAGCCTCAGCGGTCCGCGGGACGCCACCGACTGTACACGCACGGAGAGGTCGCCGCGCTGCGCGACGCCCTCCAGCAGGGCCTGTCGATCTCCTCCGCGGTCAGCCGCGCGCGCGAGGCGCTCAGCACGGACACGCACACGCTCGTGGGGGCGCTCGCCGGCTTCGAGCTGGACCGCGCCGACAGCGCCATGGAGTCCGCGCTGGCGCTGCGCTCCGTCGAGCGCTCGGTCGAGGAGGTCCTGCTGCCCTCGCTCGGCGAGCTCGGTGAGCGCTACGGCACCGACAGCGCGCCCTGGGCGTTCGCCGCGCGCTGGGCGGACGGCTGGCTGCGCCGCGCGCAGCGGCTCGCGCCGCCGCCGGTCCGGCGGCTCGCGATCCTCGTCGGCGACGCCACGCGCAACGAGCTCGATCCCGACGCGCTCGCGGTGCGCGCGTTCGAGCTGTTCTGCGGTCGCTCCGGCGCCCGCGTCATGGCGCTGCCGGTCGGCGGCGTCTCCGGCCTCTCCGACGTCGTCGCGTCGTTGTCGCCGGACGCCGTCGTCGTCGCCGGTGCCCACCTGCCCGACGACGACGTGGCGCTGTGGGCCTACCGCGTTCGCGCCGCCGCCGGTCCGCTGCCGATGGCGCTCTTTCGCCGCTCGCACCACGGCGCCAAGGTCCGGACGACGGGCACGCGCATCCTGCCCGAGACGCCGTTCGGCGCGCACCGCCAGCTGCTGGCCCTGATCGACGACCGCCACGTCGTGGAGCGCACGCGCGAGCCGGCGAAGCTGTCGCTGCTGGAACGTGACGGCAATCGGCGCGAGGCCCAGGCATGAGGCGCTTGCGGGCCGTCCGGCCGGTCGAGGTCGACGAGCGCGGACTCGAGCTCGTCTCCTTCTGCGGCCACTGCGCGATGCGGCCCGACCCGGTCGCGCAGGCGCTGCCCTCGCGCGTGTGCGGCCACTGCGGCCTCGGCCTCGTCCTGCGGGCGACCGTCGACCTCGCGCCGGGCCCGGAAGAGCCCTTCCTCGTCATCGACACGACGCTGTCGGTCTGCGCGGTCTCCGGCGCGGCCGAGGAGCTGCTCGGCATCGACGAGACGCACGCCGTCAACAAGCACGTCGCCGATTTTCTCGTCCCGGCCGACGCCAACGCCCCCGGTGCGGAGAACCTGCTGGCGCTGCTCGTCGAGGTCGCCAGCGGCGCCGGTGAGCCACACATGACCGTCGTGCGGCCCCGCCAGGAGTTCGGCGTGCGGTTCAAGGCCCGCATCGGGCCGTGCGGTCCGCCGCACGCTGCGCTGCTCGTTCTCTCTTAGCTGAATTTCGGGACTCAGTCCCGTAACCTGTGACGGGCCGAGGCATTCAGCCATCGGGCCGGTGTCGCTTGCGCGACGGCAGTTGAGCCTCGGCACATCTCCCGATGAGTGTTCTTCGAACCCACGCCGCCGCGGCCATGTTAGGCGTAAGCCCGAACACGTTACGCTCGTGGGAACGGCGCTTCGGCTATCCGACGCCGCGGCGCACCGCCGGCGGGCACCGCCAGTTCGACCTCGGTGAGATCGAGGCCCTGCGGCAGGCCTTCGAGGAGACGCACAACGTCTCCTCGGCGATCTCGATCGCGCGCGCCCGCGGCAGCGGACCCTCCTCGCCGGCCCGCCTGCGCTCGGCGCTGCGTCGCTTCGAGGAGATCGAGGCCGACCGCATCCTCGAGGAGAGCCTCGCCGTGCGGTCCGTCGAGCGCACCGTCGAGGAGGTCCTGCTGCCGGCGGTCGGCGGGCTGGCGCCGGCCTGCGGCGAGTCGCCGTCCGCGGAGCTCGGCTTCTCCTGGCGCTGGGCGACCGGCTGGCTGGCGGCGGCCAAGCGCGTCGCGCCCGCCGCCAACCGCCCCGAGGGCGTCCTCATCTTCGACGCGAGCGCCGCGTGTGACATCGACGGGCTGCACGCCCAGGCGCTCGAGCTGTGCCTGCGGCGGGCGGGCCTGCGCACGCTCATGCTGACCGCCGAGCTCGACGCTTGCCGCCTCGCCCACGTCCTGCAGGCGCTGAGCCCGCGGCTCGTCGTGCTGACCGGGCGGCGGGCCTGGCTCGACGCGCTGGCCCGCATCGCCTACCAGTCGCGCCGCAGCTCCGACGACATCGAGATCCTCGACTTCCGCGGCGCGCTGCCCGAGACCGACCACTCGACCGTGCCGCGCCTGGGGACGAGCGCCATCGCGGCGCGCGACCTGCTGCTCGCGCGGCTCAACGACGACGATGCCGCCGGTGCGCCGCCGCGCCGGCCTGGCGAAGGTCTCCTGAGCGCCTGATCGTCCGCCGCGGGCGCTACGGTGCCGCGTCAGGATGACCCTCGTCCCCGGCGATCCGCTCGCCCACCGCGCGCTCGAGTCGCTCCTGCGCGCGGAGGCGTCCGTGCGGCGCCGCCTGAGCGCCGACCTCGAGCGCGAGGGCCTGTCGGCCACGGGCTTCTCGGTCCTCGTCATCCTCACCACGGCGGGCGGCGAGCTCGAGCTGCGCCTGCTGCGCGTGCGGCTGCGCACGTCGAAGGCCAACGCGACCGAGGTCGTCACGACGCTCGAGAGCCGCGGCCTCGTGCAGCGCCGCCGCCTCGCGTCCGACCGCCGCGCGGCCACCGTCGCGGTCACCGAGCGCGGAGCGGAGATCGTCGACCGGCTCTTTCCCGAGCACAGCGAGCGCGTGGCGCAGGCGTTCGCCGTTCTCGACGAGGCCGAGAAGCGCTCGCTGGCCTCGATCTGCCGCAAGCTCGCGGCGTAGCCGCCCGCGCGCCGGCCGCCGCGCCGCAGGGACCTACACTCCGTCGCCATGGCGCAGCGGCCCGTCGACGCGCAGGTGTCCTTTCCCCGGCTCGAGGAGGAGATCCTCGCGCGCTGGCGCGAGCGCGACGTGTTCCGCGAGTCCGTGCGCCGCCGCGCGGGAGCCAAGCCGTGGGTCTTCTGGGAGGGGCCGCCGACCGCCAACGGACCGCCCGGCGTGCACCATGTCCTCAGCCGCGCCTTCAAGGACATCTTCCCCCGCTTTCGCACGATGCGCGGCTTCGACGTCCAGCGGCGCGGCGGCTGGGACACGCACGGGCTGCCCGTCGAGATCGCCGTCGAGCGCAAGCTCGGGATCAAGACGAAGGCCGAGATCGAGCAGTACGGCATCGCGGAGTTCAACGCGCAGTGCCGCGAGTCGGTGTTCGCGTTCTTGGAGGACTGGAACGCGCTGACCGAGCGGATCGGCTTCTGGCTGGACCTCGACAACGCCTACCGCACGCTCGACACGACGTACGTCGAGTCCGTCTGGTGGTCGCTGAAGCAGATCGCCGAGCGCGGCCTGCTCTACGAGGGCCACCGCGTCGTGCCGTACTGCCCGCGCTGCGGGACGGCGCTGTCCAGCCACGAGGTCGCGCTCGGCTATCAGGACGTCGAGGACCCGTCGGCCTACGTGCGCTTGCGCGTCGCCGAGGACGGCGGCCCGCTGCAGGCCGGCGACGAGCTGCTGATCTGGACGACCACGCCCTGGACGCTCGTCTCCAACGCGGCCGTCGCCGTCGATCCCGAGCTCGTCTACGTCCGCGCGAAGACCGGCTCGCTGGAGGCGCCCGTCGTGCTCGCCGAGGCGCTCGTCGAGCAGGTGCTCGGCGATCGCGCCGAGGTGCGGATCCTCGACCGCTTCCGGGGCGCGGCGCTGGACGGCGTGCGCTACGAGCCGCCGTTTCCGTTCCTCGGCGCCGAGCAGTACGGCGAGCGCGGGCACACCGTGCTGCTGGCCGACTTCGTCTCCGCCCAGGACGGCACCGGCCTCGTGCACACCGCGATCGCGTTCGGCGAGGACGACTTCCGCCTCGGCCGGCAGTACGGCCTGAACGTCGTCAACCCGGTCAGGCTCGACGGCACCTACGACGAGCGCATCGGCCCGTACGCCGGACGCTTCGTCAAGGACGCCGACGACGACCTCGTCGAGGACCTGCGCAGGCGCGGGCGGCTGCTGCGCTGCGAGCCCTTCGAGCACTCCTATCCGCACTGCTGGCGCTGCTCGACGCCGCTGCTGTACTACGCCAAGCCGTCCTGGTACCTCGCGACCTCGACGATCCGCGACGAGCTGCTGGCCGCCAACGAGCAGGTCGTCTGGCATCCCGAGCACATCAAGCACGGGCGCTTCGGCAACTGGCTGGAGAACAACGTCGACTGGGCGCTGTCGCGCGAGCGCTACTGGGGCACGCCGCTGCCCGTCTGGCGCTGTGGCGAGGGGCACGTCACGGTGATCGGCTCGCTCGACGAGCTCGAGGAGCGCTCCGGCGTGCGGCTGGAAGACCCCCACCGTCCCTTCGTCGACGACGTGACGTTCGCCTGCGGGGAGTGCGGCGCGAACGCGTCGCGCGTCCCCGAGGTCATCGACGTGTGGTTTGACTCCGGCGCGATGCCGTTCGCGCAGCGCCACGAGCCGTTCGCCGGCGAGCTGTCGATCGACGAGCTCTATCCGGCCGACTTCATCTGCGAGGCGCTGGATCAGACGCGCGGCTGGTTCTACTCCCTGCTCGGCGTCTCGACGCTGCTGCGCGGGGCCCAGGCGCCGTATCGCCACGTCGTGTGCCTGGGCCTGATCCTCGACGGCGACGGTCAGAAGATGTCGAAGTCCAAGGGCAACGTCGTCGCGCCGAAGGAGGTCATCGACCGCTTCGGCGCGGACGCGCTGCGCTGGTACTTCTTCACCTCCAAGCAGCCGTGGGACGGCTACCTGTTCTCGCCCGAGGCGATCGGCGAGGGCGTGCGGCTCTTCTTGCGCCAGCTGTGGAACACCTACCGCGTCGCGACGATCTACGAGGCCGGCGAGGAGGGCGACCAGACCGAGCTCGACCGCTGGATCGCGTCGCGGCTGGCGGCCACGATCACGACCGTCACCGAGCGCCTGGACGCCTACGACGCGACGAGCGGCGGGCGCGCGATCGCGGAGTTCGTCGACGACCTCTCCAACTGGTACGTGCGCCGCTCGCGCCCCCGCTTCTGGGTCGGCGACGGCGTCGCGCTGCAGACCCTTCGCCACTGCCTCGTCACCGTCGCCCAGCTGCTCGCGCCGTTCACCCCGTTCGTCGCCGACGAGATCTACGAGAACCTCGACGGCAGCCAGCCCAGCGTCCACCTCACCGACTGGCCGCAGGCGCCGGCCCGCGACGAGGAGCTCGAGCAGGCGATGGCGATCGCGCGCGAGACCGTCCGCCTCGGGCTCTCCGCGCGGGGCGCCGCGAAGATCAAGGTCCGCCAGCCGCTGCACGAGGCGGTCGTCGTGGCGGCCGGCCGCGAGCGCGAGGCGATCGAGCGCCTCGGCGACGTCGTCCGCGAGGAGCTCAACGTCAAGCGCCTGCGCTTCGTCTCACAGGCCGACGAGCTGGCCTCGCACACCCTCAAGCCCAACTACCGCACGCTCGGCCCACGCTTCGGCAAGGCGATGCCGCGGGTCGCCGAGGCGGTCGCCGCGCTCGATGCCGACCACGTCGCGCACGCGCTGCAGGCCGGGCGGGCCGTCGGCGTCTTCGTCGAAGGGCATGACCATGCGCTCGGGCCCGACGACCTGCTGCTCGCCATGGCGCCGCTCGCCGGCTACCAGCTCGAGCGCGAGGGCTCGCACGCCGTCGCGCTGGAGCTCTCGATCGACGACGAGCTGCGGCGCGAGGGACTGGCGCGCGAGGTCGTGCACGCCGTCCAGCTGGCGCGGCGCGAGGCCGGGCTCGACGTCTCGGACCGCATCGTCCTGACGCTCGGCGGCGACGAGCTGCTGCTCGACGCGGCCCGCCGGCACGAGCGCTATCTCAGCGGCGAGGTGCTCGCCGTCGAGGTCCGCTACGCCGACGCGACCGCCGACGGGCAGGTCGCGAGCATCGAGGATCGCGAGCTGTCGATCCGCGCCGTGCGCGCCTGAGCGCCGGCGGCGCGGCCGCGGCGCGGCCGGCGGCGGCGTCGTGCCTACGCGGCAGGCTCGAGGACGAGCTGCTGCTCGAGATCGCGCTTGGAGCGCGAGGGACGCAGGCGCTTGGACTCGGCGCCGTTGCGGAAGAGGATGAGCGAGGGGATCGAGAGGATCTGGTACTGCGCGGCCGTCACCTGGTTCTCGTCGACGTTGAGCTTGACGATGCGAACGTCGTCGCGTTCGGCGGCGATGTCCTCCAGCAGCGGCGCGATCGCGCGGCACGGGGCGCACCACGGGGCCCAGAAGTCCACGAGGATCGGGCGCTCGGACTCGAGGACCTCGGCCTGGAAGCTGTCGTCCGTCACTTCGATGATCGATCCGGCCATGCGGCGTCTCCTTTGTCCGTCGCCGGTCAGACCGCGGGCGTGCGGACCGACGCGGCGCTGTGCGGCCTCTCACTATACAAACTGAAGCGTGCCCGCTTGCCGGGCCCTGCGCCTGTCTCTACCCGGCGAGGCCGCGCAGCAGCGCCGGGCTGACGTACACCTCGACGAACGCCGCCATGACGAGCACGGGGGTGGCGAGCAGCACGGTCACGACGGTGGCGGCGAGCAGCTCGTGCCAGTCGCCGTGGCGGCTGGCGATGATCCAGGCGGCCAGCGGCAGGAAGAGCGCGACGAGCTCGGGCAGCGCGTGCAGGCTCAGGCCGGCGAGCAGCAGCCCGGGCGAGAGGTCCAGCTGCGCGGCGAGCGAGGACGCGCCCTGGCCGAGCACGAACGCCTGCGTGACGAGCGAGAACGTCGTGGCCCCCACGACGAACGCGATCGCAAGCGGCCCCGCCTTCTCGTGGACCCAGCGCCACGCCCCGCTGCGCTGGGCCGCCTCCCGCGGCAGCGAGCTGCCGGCGATGAAGCCGGCCACGCAGGCCATCGCGTGCAGCGCGAGCACGAGCCCGTTGCGCACCAGGACGTCGCCGACCTGGCCCAGGTCCGCCTGCCCGGCGAGGGCGAGAAACGACATCGACGGGTCGGGCACCGACACGACGGCGATGCACCACACGGCGCCGAGCAGGCCCAGTGCGGTCGTCAGCGAGCCCGCCAGCCAGCGTCCGACGATCGGCGCGGGTCGGGCGTTCCAGGCGTGCAGCGTCGCTCGCGTGTCCGCAAGCCCGCGGACGAGCACGAGATCGGATGTCTGCACGCTCCGGCTATCGGCGCCCGCGCGGGCGGGCGGGCTCAGCCGCCGCCGCGCTGGCCGGATGTGCGAGCGCGCCGCAGCTGCGGGATGAGCAGCGCCGCCTCGCCCGCGATCCGCCATGTCATCTTCGAGCGCCCGTGCTCGCGGTCGCGAAAGACGATCGGCAGCTCGACGACGCGAAAGCCGGCGCGGACGGCACGGTGCGTGAGCTCGACCTGGAAGGCGTAGCCGCGCGAGCGGACCGTCGGCAGGTCGATCGCCTCGAGCACCTCGCGGCGAAAGCACTTGAAGCCGCCCGTCAGGTCGCGCACCCCGAGGCCGAGGACGATCCGCGCGTACCACGAGCCGCCGCGGCTGACGAGGCGGCGCAGCCGCCCCCAGTCGGTCACCCCGCCGCCGGCGACGTAGCGCGAGCCGAGCACGAGGTCGGCCTCGCGGGCGGCGGCCAGCAGCCGGGCGAGGTCGGCCGGGTCGTGCGAGAAGTCGGCGTCCATCTCCATGACGAGGTCGGCGCCGCGCGCGAGCGCGTGGGCGAAGCCGGCCAGGTACGCCGGGCCCAGCCCCTCGCGCGCGGCGCGGTGCAGCACCTCGACGTCCGCGTGGGCCGCCGCGAGCCGGTCGGCGATCGCGCCGGTGCCGTCGGGCGAGCCGTCGTCGACGACGAGGATCGTGTGGGCGGCGGGCGCCGCCTCCTCGAGGACCGCGCGGGCCGCCGCGACGACGCGCTCGACGTTCTCGGCTTCGTCGTAGGTGGGCAGGATGAGCCAGACGGCGGGGGGCATGAGCGCGACTACCCTACGTGCCCGATGGCGTCGGACCCTTCGAACCTTCACATCGCGGCAGCATTCGACGAGCTCGCCGACCTCTACGAGCTCGACGGCGCGATCGTCCACCGCGTCCTTGCCTACCGCGCGGCGGCGAAGGCCGCGCGCGACGCGACCGTGTCGGTCGCCGCGCTCACGCGCCGCGGCACCGTCACCTCGCTGCCGGGCATCGGCAAGACGCTCGAGGAGAAGCTCGTGGCGCTGCTGGACACCGGCGACATCCCGGCGGCGCTGAAGCTGCGCGCGAAGTACCCGCCCGGCCTGCTGGAGATGACCCGCCTGCCGGGCCTCGGGCCCAAGCGCGCCAAGCGCCTGTTCGACGAGCTCGGCATCGAGTCGCTGCAGACGCTGCGCGCCGCCGCCGAGCAGCAGCGCCTGCGCGCGGTCAAGGGCTTCGGGGCGAAGTTCGAGGCCTCGGTGCTCGCCGCGCTCGACGCCGGGGTCGGCGAGCGCCCGGCGCAGCGCGTGCTGCTGCACCGCGCGCTGAGCGTCGGCGAGCAGATCGTCGAGGCGCTGCGCGCGCATCCCGCCGCCGAGCGCGTCGAGCTCGCCGGGTCCGCGCGCCGCCAGGCCGACTCGGTGAAGGACCTCGACATCATCGCGACGGCGCGCGACCCCGGGGCGCTCGCGCGGGCGCTCGGCGAGCTTGACCTCATCGAGTCCGCCTCGGCACCCAACGAGCACGCCGCGCGCGGACGGACGCACACCGGGCTGCCGGTCGACCTGCGCGTCGTCGAGCCCGACACCTTCGGCAACCTCCTGCAGCACTTCACCGGCTCGCAGGCGCACAACGTCGCGCTGCGCGAGGCGGCCGTGCGCCGCGGCCTGCACGTCTCCGAGTACGGGATCCTCGACGACGCGACCGGCGAGACGCTGCGCTGCTCCAGCGAGGAGGCCGTCTACGAGCGCCTCGGGCTGACGTATCCCGAGCCCGAGCTGCGCGAGAACCGCGGCGAGCTGGCGCCCGGCTTCGTCGCCCCGCGGCTCGTCACGGTCGCCGACCTGCGCGGCGACCTGCACATGCACACCGTCGCCTCCGACGGGCGCGACACGATCGAGGCGATGGCGCGCGCGGCGCTGGCGCGCGGCTACGAGTACATCGCGATCACCGACCACTCGGCGACGCACGGCTTCGGCGACCACGTCGCGCCCGACGAGCTCGAGCGCCAGATCGAACGCGTGGCCGCGGTCAACGAGCGCGTCGCCGCCATCACCGTGCTGGCGGGCACCGAGACGAACATCCTCACCGACGGCTCGCCCGACTACGACGACGACCTGCTCGCCCGCCTGGACTGGGTCATCGGCTCGGTGCACACGTCGTTCGCCATGACCGCGCAGGACATGACCAAGCGCATCGTCGCCGCGATCGAGCATCCGTGGATCGACGCGATCGGTCATCCGACCGGGCGCAAGATCGCCTCCCGCCAGCCCTACGCGCTCGACGTCGACGCCGTCATCGCGGCGGCCGCGCGGACCGGCACGATGCTCGAGATCAACTCGGCGCCGGACCGCCGCGACCTCGACGACGTCCACGCCCGCGCCGCCGCCGACGCGGGCGTGCTGCTGCTCATCGACTCCGACGCGCACGGCGCCGAGCGCCTGGAGCACGTGCGCTGGGGGGTCGCGACGGCGCGGCGCGCGTGGCTTGAGCCCGAGCACGTGGCGAACACGCGGCCGTGGAGCGCGTTCGCGGCGCTGCGCAAGCGCGCGCGCTGACGGCGGGCCGGCGCGGGGTCGCCGGCCGGCCGCTCGCCGGCGGACCGCTGGCCGGCAGCGGGTCGGCTCGGGGTCGCCGGCCGGCCGCCCGCCGGCGGCGGTCCGCCGCTGCGCTGCCGCGCGAGCACGAGGTCAACGGGCGCGGGGCCGCTCGGCGTCGAGCAGGCGCGGCAGGAGCTCGTCGCGGACGAGCACGTCGATCGCGGCGCGCCGGAACGGGCCGATCGCGTCCGACGCCCGCGCGGCGTAGCCGGCGGCCGGCGCGTCGAGCGCGATGCGCACCGCGCGCGCCAGCCCGGCGCCGTCGTCGTCGCCGGCGACGACGAGGCGGTGGTCGAGCGCCCGGGCCAGCGGCAGCGCCGCGTAGGGCCCCGGCGCCTGCGTCGTGACGAGCACGCAGCCGTCGGCGAGCGCCTCGAGCTGGGCGATCCCGTAGTCCTCGCGGCGCGGCGCCGTGACGAACACGCGCGCGCGGCGCAGCAGCGCGCGGTAGGTCGTCGGCTTCATCGCCCCCGCGACGCGGACGCCGGCAGCGTCGACGTGCGGATCGGCGCCGGCGACGACGAGCTGCTCGCCGTCCAGGCGCGCCCGCTGCCAGGCGGCGAGCACCCGGTCCAGGCCCTTCTTGGCGGGGTTGGCGGCGTAGGTCAGCGCGGCGATGTCGCGCGGCGCGCCGGTCGCCGGCGACGGCTCGACGGGGATCGGGACGACGATCGCCGCGGCGTGCGGGCGCGGCGTCTCGGCGAGCGTGCCGGGGTCGACCGCGACGAGCAGCGTCGCCTCCGCGAGGCGGCGGCGCTCGAGCGGGCGCTGCCAGGCGCCGTGCCGGCCGGGGCGGTTGGCGGCGGCCGGGGCGTCGTAGCGAATCGCCCCCGCACGCGGCCAGAGCAGCGCGGCGGTCACCGTCGAGTAGACGATCGCGCGTGGCGCGTGCTCGGCGATCCCGGCGATCGCCGCGACCCGTGCGGCGTGCGCCCAGGCCAGGTCGGTGAGCCCGTACGTGCGGACCTCGCGCGGGCGCCGGGCCGCCGCGACCTGCACCCGGGCGCCGGCGCGGCGCAGCGCGCCGGCGAGCTCGGCGTCGGAGGCGCGCAGGCCCGCCGTCGAGCCGAGCGAGACGATGAGGACGTCGACCGCCATCAGAGGCCACCCACCCTGCCATCCTCCCGCATCTCGTGACCTCCTCCGTGCCCTCGCGCCCGCGGACGCGCCGATGATCGGCACGTTCGTCAACGTCGGGGCGGTGCTGCTCGGCACCGCGATCGGCGTCGGCGCCGGGCGGCGGCTGCCCGCCGGCGTGCAGCAGCGCGTGCTCGCCGGCCTCGGGCTCGTGACGGCGGTCATCGGCGTGGACCTCGCGCTCGCCTGGCGCGGCACGAGCCCGCTCTACGTGCTCGGCGCGATCCTGCTCGGCGGCATGATCGGCGAGGCGATCGGGATCGAGCGGCGGCTCGGGCGGCTCGGCGATCGCATCCAGGCCCGCGTCAGCCGCGCGCGCGATCCGGCGCGCCCGGCGTCGACCGTGAGCGAGGCCTTCGTCACCGCGAGCCTGCTCTTCTGCGTCGGTCCGCTCACCGTCGTCGGCTCGTTCGAGGACGGGCTGCGCGGCAACGTCGAGCCGCTCGTGACGAAGTCGATGCTCGACGGCTTCGCCTCGATCGCGCTCGCGTCGACCCTCGGCGCGGGCGTGGCGCTCGCCGCCGGCACCGTGCTCGTCGTGCAGGGGGCGCTCACGCTCGGCGCCGGGCTGCTCGCCGACGTCCTGCGCGGCGAGGCGCTCAGCGCGATGACGTCGACGGGCGGGGTGCTCATCATCGGGATCGCGCTGCGCCTGCTCGACCTGCGCGACGTGAAGGTCGGCAACTTCCTGCCCGCGCTCGTTCTCGCGCCGCTGCTCGTGGGGATCGTCAGCCGCGTCTGACGGCGCGCCTCAGCGCACGGACCCGTTCACCGTGAGCGAGTCGCGCCGCAGGCCGGGGGCGCGGATGAGCGCGATCGGCTTGACCGGCGACGTCGGCTCGACGTAGAAGGCGACGCCGTCGCGCTCCTCGATCGCCGTGACGGCGGCCTCCTGGCGGCGCCAGGCGAGCGAGCCGATGATCGCGAAGCCGCAGGCGATCGCCGGGATCTGCGGCGCGACGAGCCCGAGCCCGAGCGCGAGCACCGTCGACAGCAGCAGCGGCCACATGCGGTTGAGCAGCAGGCTGCCGGGCCGCTGCTCGGGCAGCGACGCGCTCGACTTCGCGGTCGCGAGCAGGCGGGCGATCGGGGAGTTCGTCTCGGCGTGGCGGCCCATCGACATGCCGATCGCGCCGGCGACGATCCACCAGGCGGCGACGAACGCGACGAGCACGGTGTCGTCGGTCGAGCTCGCCGAGAGGACGGTCAGCGCGCCGAGCGCGCTGGCGGAGCCCGCGCACAGCAGGACGGCCGCGCGCAGGAAGTCGACGAAGCGCATCGGACGCCGCCCCCGCCGAGCGCCTAGCTCGCGAGCGCCATGAGCATGTCGCGGACGCCGCGCGGACCGTCGACGAGCAGGTCGGCGCTCTCCTCGAGCCGCTCGGGCGTCTCGTCGGAGCGCACCCCGACGCAGACCGCGACGCCCAGCGCGCGCTCGCTCACCAGCGCGCGCAGGCCGTCGAACGCGTCGACGTCGGTGACGTCGTCGCCGACGTAGAGCGCCGCGTCGAGGTCGCGGCCGTCGAGCAGCCGGCGCACGCCGCGGCCCTTGTCGATCGCGACGGGCGGGCGCACCTCGAGCACCTTGCGCCCCCAGTGGATGGCGAGCCCCGCCGCCTGCGCCCGCTCGGCGACCACGCCGACGGCCGCGGCCGCGGCGGCCTCGTCGGGCGCCCCGCGCCAGTGGAATGCCGTGATCGCCCGCTTGTCCTCGGTGCGCACGCGCAGGCGCTGCAGGTCGGTCGTGTAGACGGCGTCGGCGAAGTCGCGCACCGACCGCTCGTGCGCCGCGATCTCGGGATCGACCTGGACCTCCGTGCCGCCCGGCACGAGCAGCTCGGACCCGTGGTTTCCGACGTAGGCGATCGATCCCAGCGAGACCATCCGGCGCGCGGTCGCCGACCGCCTGCCGCTGACGCAGCCCACGACGGCGTAGCGCTTGGCGACCGCGATGAGCTGCACGCGCGTCGGCTCCGGGACGTGCGCGTCGTCGGCGTGGCGGACGATCGGCGCGAGCGTCCCGTCGATGTCGAGCAGGATCGCCGAGCGGGCCGGATCGGCGCGCACCGGCTCCAGCGCCTCGGCGAGCGTGGCCGCAGCGGACATGGCACCTAGTATGGCGGCCATGGCGCGACGCCGAACGCTCACGCTGGCGGTGATCGGCGTCGCGGCCGGGCTGTTCAGCGGTCTGTTCGGCGTCGGCGGCGGGATTCTCATCGTCCCGCTGCTCGTCGTCTGGTGCGGCTTCGGCGAGCGGCTCGCGACGGGCACGTCGCTGGCCGCGATCGTCGTGATCGCCGGCGTCGCGGCGGCGGCGCACGGAGCCTACGGCAACGTGCACCTGCGCGAGGGCGTGCTCGTCGGGGTGCCCGCCGTGGCGGGGGTGCTGATCGGCATCGGGATCCAGCAGCGCGTCTCGACGAGGGCGATCTCGCTCGTCTTCGCCGCGCTGCTGCTCGTCGTCGGCGTCGACCTGCTGCGCGGATGATCGAGGCGATCCTCATCGGCCTTGCGGCCGGGGTCGTGGCCGGGCTGCTCGGCGTCGGCGGCGGCACGCTCTTCGTGCCCGCGCTGACGATCTTCCTCGGCCTCAGCCAGCTCGACGCCGAGGCGACGTCGCTGCTGGCGATCATCCCGGTGGCGATCGTCGGCGCGCTGCGCCAGCGCGCGCGCGGCAACGTCGACCTGCGCACGGCGGGCGTCGTCGGCGTGCTGGGGATCGCCGGGGCGATCGCCGGCGCGGTTCTCGCCAACGCCGTGCCGCAGCGCGCGCTGGAGGTCGGCTTCGGCCTCTTCATGCTGTTCGTCGCCGCCCAGCTCGCGCGGCGGGCGCTGCGCGGCGAGCACGAGCCGCCGCTCGCCGCCCGGTGACGGCGGGCGCTACGCCAGCCCGTGCTCGAGCGCGCCCTTGACCGCTGCGTCGAGCGCGTTGAGGCGGTGCAGCGCGAGCGCCTCGGGCAGGCCGAAGCGCCGGCCGGGGGCCGCCTCGGGGCCGTGGTGGCACAGCACGCAGTGCTCGAGCGCGAGCCGGCGATCGTCGGTCAGCGCCGGCACCCGCGCGGCGCGCTCGCGCAGCAGGGCCAGACCGAGCTCGACGTGGCCGAGCAGCCGCCCGGCCTGCGTGAGGCCGATCTCCGCGCCGTACGTGAACTCGCGCGTGCGCCCGAGGTCGTGCACGAGCGCGGCGCTCAGCAGCAGGTCGCCGTCCAGGCGCGGATGCAGCGTGCACGCTTCGAGCGCCAGCGTCCCGACCGCGACCGTGTGCTCGAGCAGCCCGCCGAGGTAGGCGTGGTGGCCGTTGCGGGTGCAGGGGGCGCGGCGCCACTGCGTGCGCAGCTCGGCGTCGGCGAGCAGCGCGGCGAGCAGCGCCCGCAGCCCGGCGTCGTGCACCTCGCGGGCGAGGTGCTCCAAGAAGCCGTCGAGCTCGTCGAGGTCGCGGTAGGCGACCGGCAGGAAGGCGGCGGGATCGGCCGCGCCCGCGGGCGCCCGGCCGATCGTGCGCAGCTCGACCTGCAGCTCGTCGCGGAAGCGCTCGACGCGGCCGGCGACGCGCACGAGGTCGCCGCGCTCGAAGCGCCCCGCGAGCACGTCGGCGTCGCGGAAGGCCCGTCCCTGGACGGCGCCGGTGCGATCGCGCAGCTCGACCGCGAGGTAGGGCGTGCCCGCGCGCGACATGAGTCGGTCCTTGCGCGTGCACGCGAACACGCCGTCGACCTCCTGGCCGGCTCGCAGAGTGGCAATCGTCACGCGCCCATGATGTACCTTGAACCGGATGCAGCCGCTGATCTGGGAGAGCCGTCCCGACGGTCTTCGCGCCCCGGCCCTGGTGGCGGCCTTCAGCGGCTGGAACGACGCGGGCGACGCAGCCTCCGCAGCGCTGACGTTCATCGGGGAGTCGCTCGGCGCCGAGCGCTTCGCGCGCATCGACCCCGAGGACTTCTACGACTTCCAGTCCACGCGCCCGCACATCCGCTTCACCGAGGAGCGCAAGCGCGAGATCACCTGGCCGGGCGTCGAGATCTTCGCCGCCCGCGTGCCGCGCGCGCCGCGCGACCTCATCCTCGTCCAGGGGCCCGAGCCGTCGATGCGCTGGCGGACGTTCTGCCAGCACGTCGTCGACCTCGCCGAGGCGCTCGACACGCAGCTCGTCGTCACGATGGGCGCGCTGCTGGCCGACGTGCCGCACAGCCATCCCGTCTCGATCACCGGGCTCGCGTCCGACGAGGCGCTCGTCGAGAAGCTGGCGCTGCGCGAGACGACGTACGAGGGTCCGACCGGGATCGTCGGCGTCCTGCACACCGCCTGCATGGAGGCGGGCCTGCCGTCCGCGAGCCTGTGGGCGGCGGTGCCGCACTACGTCGCCGCCGCGCCCAACCCGAAGGCCGCGCTCGCGCTCGTGCGCAAGATCGAGAGCCTCGTCGCCGTGACCGTCGATGCCAGCGATCTCGAGACGGCGACCGGCGACTACGAGCGCCAGGTCGGCCAGGCCGTCCAGTCCGACCCCGACGTGCAGGCGTTCGTCGAGCGCCTCGAGCAGGCCGCCGAGCGCGACACGACCCCGCTGGGGCCGGGCGACCTGCCCACCGGCGACGCGATCGCCAGCGAGTTTCAGCGCTTCCTCAAGCAGCAGGGCCCCGAACGCTGAGGTGAGCGCCGGCGGCGTCGTCGTGGCGGTCAGCCGCCGTGCCGGGCACGGGATCGGCAAGCGCACCGCCGAGCGCATCCGGCTCGTGACCGGGCTCGGCGTCGACGGCGACGCGCACGAGGGCACGCTGGTGCAGCACCGCTCCCACGTCCGCCGCGACCCCGCGCGGCCGAACCTGCGCCAGGTGCACCTCGTCCACGCCGAGCTGCACGACGAGCTGCAGGCCGGCGGCTTTCACCTGCGGCCGGGGCTCATGGGCGAGAACGTGACGACGCGCGGCGTCGACCTGCTCGGGCTGCCCGCCGGCACGCGCCTGCGCCTCGGCGACCGCGCCGTCGTCGAGGTGACCGGGCTGCGCAGCCCGTGCGCGCAGCTCGACGAGATCCAGAGCGGGCTGATGGCGGCGACGCTGGACCGCGACGGCGATGGAGCGCTCGTGCGCAGGGCCGGCGTCATGGCGGTCGTGCTCGCCGGCGGCGAGCTGCGGCCGGGCGACGAGATCGCCGTCGAGCTGCCCGCCGAGCCGCACCGCCCGCTCGAGCCGGTCTGAGGACGCGCGCTTCGCCCGCGGCGCGGCCGCAGAGGCGCCGCCGCTCCCGGGGGTCATGGACGTTGCGACGGCCCGCGCGACGCAACGTCCACGACCCCTCCCGGGGGCGCCGATCGCACGGGCGTGCGCGGCAGGGACGAAGGCGTCAGTCGTTCACGGCGCCCGCGAGCCGCTCGGACTCAGCGCTCCGCCGCCGGGCAGGCGATCCGGTAGTCGCACATCGAGCAGACGGTGTACGACGGCGTCGGCTCGAAGTCCTGGGCGAGGATGCCGCCCGCGACCCGCTCGACGGTGTCGGAGATCCAGGCGGCGTCGATCTGCGAGCTCGGGACGCGGACCTTCTCGTCGTCGAGGACGTAGAGGTATGCCTGCTGCGACGCGTCGAGGTCCCATGCCTCGCGCGCCCCGACCGCGTAGAGCGAGAGCTGGACGTCCTCGCGCAGCGCCGCCGCCGAGCGCGGCCGGCCGGTCTTGTAGTCGATGAGCTCGTAGGCGCCGTCGGCGAGCCGGTCGACGCGGTCCACGCGCCCGCGCAGCGTGTGGGCGCCCATCCGAAACGAGAACGCGCGCTCGAACCAGACCGGCTCGACGGGCTCCTCGGCGACGCGCTGGTGGTAGCGGCGCAGCGCCGTCGCGGCCTTCGCGCGCAGCTGCAGCTCCTCGTCGGAGTCGCCGAAGCCGCCGCGCCGCCAGCCGACGTCCAGCAGCTCGAGCAGCTCGCCCGGCGACTCGCCGGCCGCCTGGTGGTAGCGCTCGAGGACCTGGTGGACGAGGATCCCGAAGCGCTGGTTGAGCGTCGGCTCCTGGGGGATCCGCAGCACGCGGGCGAACTTGTAGCGCAGCGGGCAGCCGCGGTAGGTCTCGATGTCCGAGGCCGACAGCACGAGCCCGTCGCCGCGGCGCGGCAGGAAGGCCTCCAGCGACGGCTCGCTGCGCGCCGCCCGGGCGGCCGCGCGGGCGCGGTCGTGGCGCTCGCCGTCGAGCAGCAGGTCGTCGAGCGAGGACGTCGCGAGGACCTCGCGCTGCAGCGGCGACAGCGCGGCGCCGAGCTGCTGGTTGACCGGCCCGAGCGCCTCGGCGACGGACTGCCCCGCCGGGCGCTCGATGAGCGCCGCCAGCTTGACGAGCTCGAGGTAGCGCGCCACCGCGTGGGTGACGTCGAGGTCGGTGTCCAGGCGCAGCTCGCCCAGGCCCTTGCCGACGCGTGCGACGTCGGCGAGCAGCTCGTCGCGCAGCGCCTGGAACGTCGCGTGCAGCGCCTCCTCCGGGCCGAACAGCTCCTCCTCGAGGACCTCCCACTCGGCGCCCAGCGCCGCGCGCGCCTCCTCGGCGAAGGGCGACGGCTGCTGCGCCACGGCGCCCGAGCGCTGCGCGGGATGGGCGAGCACGGCGCCGTGACGCGCGCGCGAGACGGCGACGTGCAGCAAGCGCCGCATCGTCGCGACGTGCGTCGCGCGGTCGTCCGGGCCGAGCGCCTCCTTCAGCAGCGCGTCGGGGATGCTCTCGCCCGCCCGCAGGCGCGCTCCCGGAAAGCGCGCGGCGGTCAGGCCGAGCACGAAGACCCAGTCCAGCTCGTGCCCGGCGGCGGCGTCGAGCCCGATGAGCGCGACCGCGCCCGGCGCCGGCCCCGCGCCCGCCCCGGCGCCGTCGCCCTCGCGCAGGTCGGCCTCGGCGACCGCGGCCGCATAGCGCGCGAAGTCGCGCGGCGTCGCGTGCGGCGCGCGCTGCGCGTACGAGCTGGCGAGCTCGCCGAAGCGGGCGAGGTCGACGAGCCGCTCGACGACGTCGGCGCGGGCGGAGAACACCTGCTGGCGGCGCAGCCCGAGGCGGTCGACGAGGCGATGCACGAAGAGGTCGGGCCGCTCGCTGTCCAGCGTGCCCGCGACCTCCCGGTACAGGCGCAGGAAGGAGTGGATGTGCTCGCGCGCCTCGGGCGGCAGCTGGGGGGACTCCGTCGCGGCCTGCAGCGCGGAGACCATGTCGAGCTTGCGCCGCCGCGAGATCTGCACGCAGCGCGCGATGTCGACCGAGCGCAGCGCGACCGGCGGTCGCGCGAGCGCGCGCACGACGGCGCCGGTGTCGGCCGGGTCGGCGAGCAGGCGCAGCCAGGCGAGCACGTCGCGCACCTCGGCGCGGGCGAAGAGGTCGGACTCCCCGGCCGTGCGCAGGACGAGCGCGCGCTCCTCGAAGGCGAGCGTGAGCTGGCGGCCCTCGTCGCGCGGGGAGCGCACGACGACGCCGATCCGCTCCGGGCGACAGCCGCCGTGGACGAGCCGCTCCACCTCGGCGGCGACGGCCTGGGCCTGCGCGCGCTCGTCCGCCGCGCGCCAGAAGCGAACGACGCCGCCGGGCTCGGCGTCCAGGGGCGTGCCGAGACGCTCGGCGATCGGCTCGACGATCGCCCGCGCGGCGTCGAGCACCGCCCGCGGACAGCGCAGCGACCGCTCGAGGCCGACGACCTGCGCCGTCGGGTGCGCCAGCCGGAAGTCCGCGACGTTCTTCGTCGCGGCGCCGCGCAGGCGCCGGGTGGCGCCGTCGTCGTCGGCGCAGACCGTGAGCCGCTCGTGCTCGGCGCCGAGCAGCTCGACGAGCAGCCCGGCGGCGAAGCCGAGGTCGGCGTAGCCGTCGACGAGGACGTGGCGGTGGCGCTCGGCGACGCGGGCGCGGACGTGCGGGCGCTCGCGCAGCAGCGCGACGGCCCGCTGGACGAGCTCGCCGCCGTCGAGCGCGCCCTGCGCGGCGAGCAGCCGGTCGTGGTCGGCATACAGCCGCGCGAACTCGGCCTCGCGCGCCGCGCGCGTGCGCTGCGCGTCGTCCCGCGCCGGCAGGCAGGCCGCCCACGCCGCGTACTCCGGCGCGGTCACGAGCGCCTCCTTGAGCCGGTCGATGCGCTCGATGACGTCGGCCAGCAGGACCGCCGGCCGCCCGCCGATGTCGTGGCTGCGCAGGTGCAGGTCGGCCATCCGGTCCAGCAGCAGCGCGAGCCGGTCCGCGCGCGTGGCCGGCGCGAAGAAGGGGTCGACGCCCGCCTCGGCGGGCTCCTCGCGCAGCAGCCGCACGCAGAAGCCGCGCACGCTGTGGATCGCGAGCTCCTCGTAGGGGCCGTCCAGCTCGGCCTCGACGGCGCGGCGAAGCTCGGCGGCGCCGGCCTCGGCGGGCGTCAGGGCGAGGATCGCCTCGGGCGCGCAGCGCCCATGCGCCACAAGCCAGGCGAAGCGGTGCGCGAGCACCGTCGTCTTGCCGCTGCCCGCGCCCCCGAGCACGAGCAGCGGGCCGCCCGTATGGGTGACGGCGCGAGCCTGGGCGGGGGTGAGCTCCGGCACCTGCCTAGTATGCCGTCGATGTCCCCGTCCTCGAGCGCGCCGCGGCCCGACTGGCTCGGAGCCTGCAGGGCAGCGGTGGGCAGCATGCGCGAGGTGTTCGCCGAGCGGGCGACGAGCGGCGAGCGCGTCGTCGAGACCGGCGCGCGCGGCGAGGGCGGCGATCTGACGCTCGTCATCGACCAGCTCGCCGAGGACGCGGTCTTCGCGCAGCTCGACGCGCTCCACGCGGCGGGCGCGCGCTTCACGGCGCTCAGCGAGGAGCGCGGCGTCGTCGACTACGGCGGCGACGCGCTGCTCGTCGTCATCGATCCGCTCGACGGCTCGCTGAACGCCAAGCGCGGGATGCGCCACCACTCGCTGTCGATCGCCGTGGCCGACGGCCCGACGATGGCCGACGTCGTGTTCGGCTACGTCTACGACTTCGGTCCGGCCGAGGAGTGGCGCGCCGTCCGCGGCGAGGGCGCCTGGCTGGACGACGCGCCGATCGACGCGCCGCCCGACGAGCGCCGGCTGCCGGACGGACGCCTGGAGATGATCACGATCGAGTCCGCCGACCCGCGCTGGATCGCGCCGAAGGTCGATGCGCTCTGCGACACCGTCTACCGGCTGCGCGCGATGGGCTCGATCGCGATCTCGCTGTGCCAGCTCGCGCCGACGCGCGTCGACGGCATGCTGACGTTCTGGGGGACGCGCTCGGTCGACGTCGCGGCGGCCCAGCTCATCGCCCGCGAGGCGGGGGCGCTCGTGGCGTTCCCGGCGTTCGACGACCCGCTCGGGGCGCCGCTGGACCTCGAGCCGCACTCGCCGGTCGTCGCCGCGCGGACGCCAGAGTCGCTCGCGCGGCTCGTCGCGATCGTCACCTGAACGCGCGGGCGGCGGGCCGGCGGGCCGGGTTCGCCATGATGGGTGCGTGATCGATCGCGCCCTCACGCAGCGAATCGCCAACGCCGTCGCCCGCGGCTCGCTGCCCGGCGCTGCCGGCGACCCCGCCCGCGCCGCGCTGCCGGGCGACCTCGCGGCGATCTGCGCCGACGCCGAGCGGCGCGTCGTCGCATACACCGGCCTGCGGCCCGCGGCCCCGCTGCCGGCGCCCGAGGCGCTGCCGCGCCAGGGGTGGATCGCGGCGAACGTGCACTCGATGGGCGAGATGCTCGACCCCGTCGGCGAGCGGCTGGCGCGCGGCGGGCTCTTCGGCGGGGCCTCGCGGGCCGCCGCCGGCATGCTCATGTCCGTCGAGGCCGGCGCGCTGACCGGCTACCTCTCCCAACGCGTGCTCGGGCAGTACGAGTTCGTGCTCGTCGACCCCGAGTCGCGGGCGCGGCTGCTGTTCGTCGAGCCGAACATCGCGCAGGCCGCGCGCCGCCTCGACGCCGACGCCGGCCAGCTGTTGCAGTGGATCGCCTTCCACGAGGTCACCCACGCCGTGCAGTTCGGCGGCGTGCCGTGGCTGCGCCCCTACCTCGCCGGCCTGCTGCGCGAGCTGCTGGCCTCGCTGGAGATCAAGGTCGATCCCCGCGCGGTGCTGCGGCTGCCGTCGCTCGACGACGTCCGCGCGCTCGTCGACGGGGTGCGCGCGAACGGGCTCGTGGGTGCGCTGGGCGGCGACCGCCGCGAGCTGCTGGAGCGCGTCCAGGGCGTGATGGGCGTCATCGAGGGTCACGCCGAGCACGTCATGGACGTCGTCGGCGCCGAGGCGCTGCCCGCGCTCGACGAGCTGCGCACGGCGCTGGACCGCCGCCGCCGCGAGCGCCCTGCGCTGCTTGCCCTGCTCGAGCGCCTCATCGGCCTGGAGGCGAAGATGCGCCAGTACGAGGACGGCAAGCGCTTCTGCGACGCGGTCGTCGAGGCGGCGGGGCCGGCCGCGCTGCACCGCGTCTTCGACGGTCCCGAGCAGCTGCCGAGCCCCGCGGAGCTGCAGGACCCGCAGGCGTGGCTGCGCCGCGCCGGCGCTCCCGCCGCCGCGTAGCGACCGGCGCCGGGGCCGGGCGGGCGGCGCCGCCGTCGCGGACGCCATGCGCAGAACCGGTGTTCGTGCTGTAACGAACGCTCGCGGATGGTTTACAAACACACGTTCGGGTACTACAGTGTCTGGGCACAAGCTTAGAACTAATATCCTTAGCCCTCGACAGGAGGCACCGCACCATGGCCGAGACCACCACCACGAGCACCGCCAACCCCGCCGCCGAGAAGGCCGCGGCCACCCGCAAGACGAACGCCACCAAGCGCTCGACGGCAGCCAAGAAGGCCGCCGCGACGCGTGCCGCCAACCGCGGCGCGCAGGCCCGCGCCACGACCGCACGCAAGGCGAAGGCGTCGGCCGCCCGCGGTCGCAGCGCCGCTGCCGACACGGCGGCGCAGGCCACGTCGCAGATCAGGGCGCGCACGCCGATCGGCCGCGCGACCGAGCTCGCCGAGAAGGCCGTCTACGTGCCGGTCGGAGCGGCCCTCGTCGTCCGCGACGAGGTCGTCGCGACCTTCGAGGATCTGCGCTCGACGTACGGAACCCGCGCGAAGGCCGAGAAGGAGCTGCGCCGCTTCGAGCGCCGCGGATCGAGCGCGATCAAGCGCGTCGAGCGCGACGTCAAGAAGACCCGCACGCGCGTCGAGCGCGAGGTGCGCCAGCGCCGCGCGCGCGTCGAGCGCGAGCTCAAGCGCAACAGGAACGTCGTCGAGAAGGAGCTCAAGGGCGTCGCCAAGGATCTCGAGACGCGCAGCGGCCCCGTCATGAAGAACGTCGAGCTCGTCGGCGCGCGGATCGAGAACGCCTACGAGACCGGCCGCACCGCCGCGACGAAGGCGTCGACCTCCGTGCAGGAGCGCATCGCCTCGCTCGTCTAGCACGTCCCGCACAGATCGCAGCACCGCAGTTCTCTCCCCAGCCGACGCCGCGCCTTCCTTCCGGGCGCGGCGTCGGTGGTTGAGCGAACGCTCCGGTTTGACGCGGAGGCCGATGCCCTGTGTGATGGTGCAATGGGCGAGACCGACGCCTTCGGGCGCGAGAAGGGCGAGGATCCGCTGGCCGGCCTGGGCTGGCACAGCGAGCAGCCGGCCGACCAGCCGCCGCCGCCCACGCCGGCGCAGCGGCGCTCCGGCGGCGCGGACTCGGCGCCGCCGCCGGCGCACGCCGCGCCGCCACCCGAGCCCAACGCCGACCCGCCGCCACAGCGCCGCGAGCGCCCGCGCAGGACGCAGCCGGGCGCCGGCCCGCGCCCGGCGGGCGCCGTGCGCGCGCTCGTGCTCGTCGCGCTCGTGTTCGGCGGCGGCGCGCTCGCGCTGGCCGGCCTGGGCACCCAGGCCGTCGACCGCGCCGAGCGCTTCGTCCAGTCGCTGACGACGCCGGCCGGCCCGTCGTCGGGCGCTCCCGCGCCCGCCGGCCAGACCGGGGCAGCGGAACGGACGGCCTCCAGCAGCACGGGCCGGGCGCCCTCCGAGCCGCGCGGCGTCGCGCGCGGCTCGCTGCTGCGCCCGTTCGCCTTCGGCAAGGCGGTCCGCACGCTGCGGGCCGGCGGCTACGGCCGGCTGACGAGCATGCGCGTCGCGCCGCAGCGCATCGACGCGATCCTGCGCACGAAGAGCGGCGGGCTGCGCGTCGTGCAGATCGGACCCGACGGCGCGGCGCGCGTCCTGAGCTCGCGCGGCAGCGGCTTCTCGAACGTCCCGACGCTGTCGCTGGCGGCGATCGACGGCGGCGCGCCGGACCGCCTCACGCGGGCGGCGGCCAAGCGCCTCGGCAAGCCGACGAGCCACGTGAGCTACCTCGTGTACTCGCAGCTGGGGGGCGCGGGGCGCTGGACGGCGTTCTTCAGGTCGGGCGAGACCTTCGCGGGCGACGCGCGCGGGCGGATCGCGCGGCGCATCGGCTGACGCTCGCCGCGCCCTCCGCGGCCGGCCGGCGCGGCCGGCGGACTTTTCTAGACTGGGTCGCATGCCGACCCAAGACGAGATCAGCACAGCACTCCAGAAGGTCATCGACCCCGAGCTGCGCCGCTCGATCGTCGAGCTCGGGATGGTGCGCTCGATCGCGATCACCGACGCCGGCGTCGTCGACGTCACCGTCTCGCTCACGACGGCGGGCTGCCCGATCCGCAACCACTTCGTCGAGGCGGTCACCCGCGAGGCCGGGACGGTCGCCGGCGTGACCGCGGTCAACGTCGCCTTCGACGTGCTCTCCGACGCCGAGAAGGCGACGCTGCAGAAGTCGCTGGGCCGCGGCTCGCTGCCCGCCGGCGCGCTCGCACAGGTCGCCAACGTCCTGTGCGTCGGCTCGGGCAAGGGCGGCGTCGGCAAGTCGAGCCTGACGGCGAACCTCGCGGCCGCGCTGACGCTGGACGGCAAGTCCGTCGGCGTGCTCGACGCCGACGTCTGGGGCTACTCGATCCCGCGCATGTTCGGCCTCGGCGGCGAGCGCCCGCCCGTCTCGCCGGACCGCAAGATCCTGCCGCTGCAGGCGCACGGCGTGAAGGTCATGTCGATCGGCTTCTTCGTCGAGGAGGACGCCGCCGTCGTCTGGCGCGGGCCGATGCTGCACAAGGCGCTCACGCAGTTCCTCGAGGACGTCGCGTGGGGCGAGCTGGACTACCTGCTCGTCGACCTGCCGCCGGGCACGGGCGACGTCTCGATGACGCTCGCGCAGCTGCTGCCGCAGGCGCAGTTCGTCATCGTCACGACGCCGCAGCCGACCGCCCAGAAGGTCGCCCGCCGCGCGGCGCAGATGGCGGGCAAGGTCGGCCTCGACATCGCCGGCATCGTCGAGAACATGGCCGGCTTCACGACGCCGTCGGGCGAGCGCTTCCAGATCTTCGGCGAGGGCGGCGGGCAGGCGCTGGCCGACGAGCTCGACGTGCCCCTGCTCGGCAAGGTGCCGCTCACGATGGCGCTGCGCGAGCAGGCCGACGCCGGCACCCCGCTGGTCTTCACCGACCCCGACGATCCGGCGGCGCAGGCGGTCCGCCACGCCGCCCGCGGGATCATCGCGCTCGCGCCCGTCGAGCTGCCGGTGCTGCAGGCGCCCGCGCCGACCGGCATCAGCCTGCCGATGGCGGCGGGCTGAGCGCGCCCGCCCGCGCGGCTACTGGGCCTGGCGCTTGAAGTAGTCGGCGTTGATCTGAATGTACTTGTCCCACTCCTCGGGGAGCTGATCCTCGGCGAAGCAGGCGTCGACCGGGCACGCCTCGACGCAGGCATCGCAGTCGATGCACTCCTCGGGATCGATGTAGAGCATCTCGACCGAGTCGTAGTCGGGCTCGTCGGTGGTGGGATGGATGCAGTCGACGGGGCACACCTCGACGCAGGAGTTGTCCTTCGTGCCGATGCAGGGCTCCGCGATGACGTAGGCCATGAAGAGTTCGTTCCTTCGCTTGGTTTCTGGGTGCGGGCGGGCCGGACATAGTATCCAGGCGTGCTGCTGCTGACCGGTGCGACAGGCTCCGTCGGACGAGCGCTGCTGCGACGCCTGACGGCGTCCTCGGAGCCGGTCCGCTGTCTCGTGCGCGACCCGCGCCGGCTCGGCGCCGATCGCGTGCGGGTGCAGATCGCGCTCGGCGACCTCGCCGACCCGCCGTCCTTTCGCAACGCGATGCGCGGCGTGCGCACGGTCGTGCACCTCGCCGCGGCGATCCGCGACCAGGACGTCGGCTCGATCGAGGAGCTCAACGGCATCGCGACCTGGCGCATGGTGCGCGCGGCCGAGCGCGCGGGCGTCGAGCACTTCGTCTTCATGAGCTCGCTCGGCGCCGTCTCGCACGACCGCACGCGCTACCTGCGCGCCAAGGCGCTCGCCGAGAGCGCGGTGCTCGCCTCCGACGTGCGCCACACCGTCTTCGCGCCCTCGATGATCTACACGCCGGGCGACATGCTGCTGACGCTGCTCGAGCGGATGGCGATCGTGCTCCCCGTGATGCCCGTCAGCGGCCGCGGAGAGGCGCGCTTTCAGCCGATCTGGGCCGACGACGTCGCCGATGCGGTCGCGGCGGCGCTCGCCGGGGCCGGCGACGGGCGCGTGCGCTACGAGCTCGCGGGGCCGCAGACGCTGACGCACGAGGAGGTCGTCGAGCTCGTGCTGCGCGCGACGGGCCACAGCCGCCCGCGCGTCAACGTGCCGACGCCCGTCGTCTCGCGCGTCCTGCGCGCCGTCGAGCGGATCATGCGGGCACGCGCTCCGGCGACGTGGGACGAGGTCGAGCTGCTCGAGGTCTCGATGACCTCGGCGCACGGCACGCGCCACGCGCGGCTGCTCGGCGTCACCCCGCGCGCGATGGGCGCCGTGCTCGGCGCGTAGCGCCCGTCAGGCGGCCGGTGCGGCGCAGCGGTGCGCCCAGGGCAGGGCAGCCTCGATCTGCGCCGCCAGCGCGAGCAGCGCCCCCTCCTGCGCCGGACGGCCGATGAGCTGCACGGCGAGCGGCAGCCCGTCCTCGCGCGCGTAGAGCGGCAACGCGATCGCCGGCGAGCCGGTGACGTTGCTGATCGCCGTGTACGGCGTGAAGTGCCCCGAGCGCACGAACGTGCCGGCCGGGTCCGGGCCGCACGGGTCCAGCTCGCCGATCGGCGGCGGCGGCTGGGCGAGCGCCGGCGTCAGGAGGGCGTCGTAGGGCTGCGCCCACGTGGTGATCGCACGGGCGAAGGACTGCAGCCCGTAGCCCGCGAGCGTCGCGCGGACGGCATCGATGCCCGTCGACGTGCGCCACAGCTCCCAGCTCAGCGGCTCCATGTCGTCCTCGCGCGGCTCGCGGCCCGCCAGCAGCGCCGCGGTCGCGATCGACGAGCAGACGGCGGGGCCGAAGGCGTGCGTGAAGAGGTCCAGCAGCCCCGGCCGCTGCCAGGGCGGCCGGACCTCCTCGACGTCATGCCCGAGAGCGCCCAGCAGCGCGGCCGCGTCGCGCGCGGCCGTCTCGCAGTCGCGGTCGAGCTCGGCCTCGAGCAGCGGCATGTGGGTCGTCAGGCCGATCCGCAGGCGCCCGGGCGCGCGGGCGGCGCTGACGGCGAAGGGCTCGGGCGGCGGCGGCGCCCAGGAGGCGTCGCCGAGCTGCGGTCCGGCCAGCACGTCGAGCAGCAGCGCGGTCTCGCGCACCGTGCGCGTCAGGACGCCGTCCTGGACGAGGAACTGCTCGCCCGCGTCGGGTGCCAGCGAGATGCGCCCGCGCTGCGCCTTGAGGCCGACGAGCCCGCAGCAGGCCGCCGGGATCCGCAGCGAGCCGCCGCCGTCGTTGCCGTGCGCCAGCGGCACGAGGCCCGCGGCGACCGCGGCGGCCGACCCGCCCGACGAGCCGCCCGGGGTGCGCGCGAGGTCCCACGGGTTGCGCGTCGGGCCCTGCCGACGGCCCTCCGTGACCGGGAGGATGCCCCACTCCGCCAGCGCGGTGGTGCCGACCACGACGAAGCCCGCCGCCCGCAGCCGCCGCGTCACGTTGTGGTCGTAGGACGGCCGGAAGTCGCCCATGAGGGCGGCGCCGGCCGTGAGCCGCAGGCCCGCCACCGCGCGGTTGTTCTTGATCGCGATCGGCACGCCCGCGAACGGGCGATCGTCGCCGGGGCCGATCGCATCCGCCGCGGCCAGCGCGCCGTCGGCGTCGACGTCGACGAACGCGTTGACCGACGGCTGCGACGCGGCGATCCGCGCCAGCGAGCGCTCGACGAGCTCGCGCGCCGCGAGCTCGCCGGAGCGCACGAGCGCGGCGAGCTCCGTCGCCGGGCGCAGCAGCAGGTTGTCGGGGCTCACGGCGTCGGCGACGGCGGGCCGACGGCCGCGGCGACGGCGCCGCTGAACCCGATCAGAAACGGCACCGCGACGACCGGCTCGCCGGTCAGCGGATGAAACGCGACGCGGCTGCCGCGGGTCGCCGCGAAGCCGGCGGGCGTCAGCCGCTGGGCGCGGCCGAACGTGGTCCCGCGACGGCGCAGCGCGGCGTAGGTGACGCCGGCGAGCGGGTTGCGCTTCGTCGGTCGCGGGGCGGAGTACGTGATCGCCAGCGCGCGCCCGGGGCCGGCGGCGACGTCGTCGAGCGTGGCGCCGCGCTGGCGCGACAGCACGACCGCGCGTCGCGACCGGCCGGTGCCGACCCGGACGAGCTTCACGGCCCGGCGGCCGGTGCGCGTCCGTCCCGTCCACACGACGTAGGTCGCACCGCGCGAGTCGGCGATCGGCAGCACCGGCGGCTGCGCCGGCGGGGCGCCCGACCGGCAGCTGCGCTCCAGCGTGCGCGAGCGCCAGCGCCCGGAGGTCGGGCGCACGGAGACGCCGCAGCGCCCCCCGGCGGAGCCCCAGCCGAGCACGACGCGGCCGCTGGGGGCCACGATCGCCGCGATGCGCAGCCGGTCGCTGGGCGTCACGCGCCCGAAGCGACGCGTCCGGCTCCAGCGGCCGCCGGCGCGCCGGATGCGTACGGCGAGCCGCCGTCCCGCGCGCCAGGCGAGCACCCGGTCGCCGCGCGCGTTCATCGCCACGGCGCCGGCCGAGGCGACCGCGAGGTCGCGGGCCCGGCCGAACGGATGTCCGGCGCTGCGCTCGGCGACGCGCAGAAACGGCGATCGCTCGCCGGTCCAGGCGACGATCGCGGCGCCCGCCGGGTCGACGTCTGACCAGTGCGCGCTGACGAAGTCGTCGAGCGCCTGGTACGGGCCGAAGCCGCCGTCTGACTGGCCGTCGGAGGCGACGAGGCGGCGGCGCGCGGTGAGCTGGTCCTCCTCGGCGACGAGCAGCGCCCGGCCGGCGCCGTAGAGCTGGATCTCGGCGTCCCACGGCTGCAGCCCGACGAGGTCGGGAGCGCGCTGCCAGCCCCCCGCGGCGTCGCGCAGGGCCAGGCCGCCGAAGATCGACGGGAGGCGGCCGCCGCGCGCCGCGCTCCACGTCAGCAGCGCCCGGCCCTGGTCGTCGAACTGCAGGTCGCGCAGCCCGGACACCGGCTCCCAGGCGGGAATCGACTCGAGCTTCCACGACGCTGCGTGCGCGGGCGCGACGGCCAGCGCGAGCACGAGCACGCCCGCGGGCAGGAGCGCGCGGCGCAGCGACGAGAGGGGGGAGGGCGCGGCGGTCATGCCCGGAGCGCAACCGTAGCGGCGCGGCGACCCCGCGACCAGGTCTGGCGGCTGACGGGCCAGAAACTGTTCAGTGCAGTCGATCTGAACGTCGTTCAGCGCACCGTCACGCGTGCATGACGGCAGCGACATCGCCCGGCGCGGGACAGTAGGCCGGGGGATGAACGGGCGAGGGCCCGGCGACGACGTCGCCGGGCCCTCGATACGTCCGCCTCGCCGTGGGAGCGAGGAACCTGCGATTCGGCTCGAGCGCGAGCCGAACGGCTGGCTACATCATGCCGCCCATGCCGCCCATGCCGCCGTCGCCGCCGCCCATGCCGGGGATCGACATCTCCTTGCCCTCGATCTCGCAGACGATCGCCTCGGTGGTGAGGATGTTCTTGGCGATCGAGGCCGCGTTCTGCAGCGCCGAGCGGGTGACCATGGCCGGGTCGATGACGCCGGCGGCGACGAGATCCTCGATCTCGTTCGTCGCGGCGTTCAGGCCGTGGCCCTTCTTGGCCTTGCGGACGTCGTTGATGACGACCGAGCCCTCCAGGCCGGCGTTGTGCGCGATCTGGCGCAGCGGCTCCTCCAGTGCGCGCAGCACGATCTTCGCGCCGGTCTTCTCGTCGTCCTCGTAGGTGTCGAGGTCGATCGCGCCCTCGGCCTGCAGCAGCGCGACGCCGCCGCCGGGCACGATGCCCTCCTCGAGGGCGGCGCGCGTGGCCTGCAGCGCGTCCTCGACGCGGTGCTTCTTCTCCTTCATCTCCGTCTCGGTGGCCGCGCCGACCTTGACGACGGCGACGCCGCCCGACAGCTTGGCGAGGCGCTCCTGGAGCTTCTCGCGGTCGAAGTCCGAGTCGGTCGTCTCGATCTCGGCCTTGAGCTGGTTGATGCGGCCCTTGATCGCGGCCGGATCGCCGGCGCCGTCGACGATCGTCGTCGAGTCCTTGCCGACGACGACGCGGCGAGCGCGGCCGAGCTGCGAGATCGTGGTGTTCTCGAGCTTGAGGCCCATCTCCTCGGTGATGACCTCGGCGTTGGTGAGGATCGCGATGTCCTCGAGCATCCGCTTGCGGCGGTCGCCGAAGCCCGGCGCCTTGACGGCGACGCCCGTGAACGTGCCGCGCAGCTTGTTGACGACGAGCGTCGCGAGCGACTCGCCCTCGACGTCCTCGGCGATGATCAGCAGCGGCTTGGCGGACTGGATGACGGCCTCCAGGACCGGCAGCACGTCGCGCACCGAGGTGATCTTGGAGTTGGCGATCAGGATGTAGGGGTCGTCGAGGACGGCCTCCATGCGCTCCTGGTCGGTCACCATGTACGGCGAGATGTAGCCCTTGTCGAAGAGCATGCCCTCGGTGAACTCGAGGTCCATGCCGAAGGTCTGACCCTCCTCGACGTTGACGACGCCGTCCTTGCCGACCTTCTCGATCGCGTCGGCGATGACGTCGCCGATCTCGTCGTCGCCGGCCGAGATCGTCGCGACGCGAGCGATCTGGTCCTTGCCGGCGACGTCCTTGGACTGGCGCGCGATGTTCGCGACGACCTCGTCGACGGCACGCTCGATGCCGCGCTTGAGCGCGAGCGGGTTGGCGCCCGCCGTGACGTTCTTCAGGCCCGAGCGGACGATCGACTGGGCGAGCACGGTCGCGGTCGTCGTGCCGTCGCCGGCGACGTCGTTGGTCGCCGTGGCGACCTCGCGGACGAGCTGGGCGCCCTGGTTCTGGAAGACGTCCTCGACCTCGATCTCACGGGCGATCGTGACGCCGTCGTTCGTGATCGTCGGGGCGCCGAACTTCTTGTCGAGCACGACGTAGCGACCCTTCGGGCCGAGCGTCACCTTGACGGCGTTGGCGACCGCATCGACGCCGGCCTGCAGCGCGTTGCGAGCGTCCACGTCATACAGCAGTTCCTTATGAGGCATAAGTTCTGGTTCTCCTGACTAGAGGATCTTGGCGAGAACGTCGGACTCGCGGAGCACGAGCAGCTCCTCGCCGTCGACCTTGATCTCGGTGCCGCCGTACTTCGAGTAGAGGACCTCGTCGCCCTCGGCCACGTCGAGCGGGATGCGCTTGTCGCCGTCCTCGTCGAACTTGCCCTCGCCGACGGCGATGACCTTGCCCTTCTGCGGCTTCTCCTTGGCGGTGTCGGGGAGGACGAGGCCACTGGCGGTGGTCTCCTCCTCTTCGATCGCCCGCACGATGAGCCGGTCGCCCAGGGGCTTGAGCTTCATGTGTCTTGACCTCCAACGTCGTCGCGAATGGTCTTGGCACTCGCACGGTCAGAGTGCCAACGTGGGGACGACTCTAGCGCACTTGGCACTCGGGGGGGAAGAGTGCCAACAGGATTCTGGGAGGTCGGCGGGGGCGGTTGTGGCTGCCACAGCCAGCCGGTTCGTGGCAGGGGGCTCTCGCCGGCGTCGGGTGGGTGGCGGTCGGCTCACGGCGCTGGGTTGGAGCGGGGCGCTCGTGAACGGCATCGATGAGGGCGGGGAGCGGTGTTCGGGCCTTGTGGCGCTCGGTTCGGGCGGCGTGGTGCCCGGTGGGGCTGCGGGTGCTCGGGTTGGGCGCCCGGGGGCTGGCTGCATGCATCTGTGACGGATCAAGCGGCGTGGCGGCCACGGACGCCACAAGTGCATGCGATGCGTGAATCTGTGACGGATCAAGCGGCGCCGCGGCCACGACCGTCACAGAAGCATGCGCTCCCCGGCGTCCTGCCGCGAGCCGCGAGGCCAACGCAACCGCCCGAACACCCTGCCGTCAGCGATGCTGTTCGCCGCCGTCTGCGCCCCACGCAACCGCCGAGCGGAACCCCGTGCCGTCAGCGACGATGTTCGCCGCGGTCTGCGCCGCACGCGACCGCGCGAGCGACTCGCCCGACCCCCGACCCCCCGCGGCCGGCTAGTTCTGCGCCCCGCCGATGCCGTGCATGCGCTCGGTCATCGACGGCGGGTTCTCGACGATCTGGCTGAAGCGCACGACCGTGACGGTGTCCTCGATGCCGACGTCGCGGCCGTAGATCTGCTCGAGGAAGTGGATCATCTCGTCGGTCCGGCGGAACTCCGGGTTGTCGTGCTCGATGTCGCGCGGCGAGAGCTCCTTGACGCGCTTGACCTCGACGGAGTCGATGACGGCCATGAAGACCTTCTCGCGCGGCGAGTGCTGGTAGCCGATCGTCACGAGCACCGCCTGGTTCTTGCGGTACTTGTGCGACTTGTCGCCGAGGCGGATCGTCGCCGTCTTGCGTCCGCGCTTGAGCTGATCGGCGAAGATCGTCGAGTAGAAGTTGAGCACCTGCACGCCCGGCAGACTACAAGCCGCGCTCGATGCGCGACAGCGCCTCACGGACCATGTCGCGCTCGCCGGCGTAGGAGAGCGTCCTGGCGGCCTCCGCGGCCGGGATCCAGCGGGCGTGCTCGACCTCGTGGTCGTGGTCGCCGACGTCGCCGGAGACGTAGCGCAGCAAGAAGAACTCGACGACCTTGGCGATCCGCCGCCCGCTGCGCTGATACCAGTAGCGCACCTCGCCGAGCGAGTCGACGATGACGGCCTCGACGCCCGCCTCCTCGCGCACCTCGCGCAGCGCGGCCTCGGCGGCGGACTCCTCGCCGTCGGGGTGGCCCTTGGGCAGCGCGAGCACCTTCGAGCCGTCCGCGGCGCGCCGCGTGGGCACGATGACGACGACCTCCCAGTCGGCGTTGACGACGACGCCGCCGGCGGAGAACTCGGTGGCGCCCATCAATACACGTAGCGCTCGAGCGCGGCCGGGTCGTGCACGGTGACGCGGCCGCGGCCCTGCGTGACGACGCCCGCCCGCTCCAGGACCGCGAGGAAGCGGCTCGCCGACTCGCGCGAGGAGCCGGCGAGCTGCGCGACGTCGGACTGCGTGACGGTGACGAGCACGTCGCGGTCGCCCGCGCCCTCGGCCTGCGCCTGCGCGACGAGCTGGGCCAGCACCCCGGCCACGCGGCTCTGCACCGTCTGAAAGGACTGGCGCGCGATCCGCTCGTTCGCCTCGCGCAGGCGCCGGCCGAGCGAGACCACGAGCTTGACGGCCAGGCCGGAGTGCTCGCGCAGCAGGCGGCGCATGTCGGCGCCGAGCACGGCGATCGCCTCGACCTCGTCGAGCGTCTCGACGGTCGCCGAGCGGCGCTCGTTGTCGAACATCGCCAGCTCGCCGAAGATGTCGCCCGGCCCGAAGTGCGCCAGCGTCAGCGTGCGGCCGTCGCCGTGCTCGCGGATGGCGCGGGCGTGGCCGCTGCTCACGATGTAGCACGTGTCGCCCTCGTCGCCCTCGCGGAAGACGACCTGGTTGGCCTCGAACGAGCGGGGCACGGTGACCGCGGCGACCTTCGCGAGCTCGCGCGGCCCGAGGGTCTCGAAGACGGGGACCTGTGCGAGCAGGTCGACCGCGTCTTGTTCTCGCGTCCCCACCGTGTGAGCAATAGCACAGAAATCGGCGGTCAGGGCGAATCGGGGGCTCCGTTCGCCCCGGACCCCGCCCGCCCGCCGCGCTCAGGCTCCGTCGAGCGCCGCCTCGCGCCGCCGGCGCCGGCCGAGGCGGGCCGTCAGGACCGCCGCCGCGACGAGCAGGCCCAGCGGCAGCAGGACCGCGAGCCCGACGAGCGCGATCCCGGCGACGACCTCGAGCACGCGCAGGGCGTCGCGCGCGGCGTCGCGCGGCGTCCAGGCCCCGCCGCCGCCGGCTGCCGGCCCGTCGTCCGCCGCGCGCACGACGAGGCTCACCGTCGCCAGGTTCGAGCGCCGGCGCAGCGACGCCAGCTGGCGTTCGAGGCTCGTGATCCTGCCGGCGACGCTGCGCAGCCGCGCCTTGAGGCTGTCGATCCGGCCCTGCGTCGTGGCACGCTCGAGCGAGCGCAGCAGCCCGCGCCGCTCGGCGCGCGCGTCGGTCAGGCGCTCGCGCGTCGAGGAGTAGGAGCCCGTCACGTCGACGAGGCTCTGGTTGCGCTCGGTGACGCGCCCGAGCCGCGCGAGCGCGGCCAGCGCGCTGTCGAGCTTGCCGGTCGGGATGCGCAGGTCGAACGTGCCCGTCGCGCCGCCCTGGTCGCTGACGTTGACCTGCGAGCTCGCCACGACGCCGTCGAAGCGCTCGACGACCTGGCTGACCTGCGCGGTCGCCGCGTCGAACGCCGCGCCCTCGGTCTGCAGGACGAGCGACGCGCCGCGCTGGACCCTGCGCGCGGCGGCGGGGTCGCCGACCGCCGCGGCGGGGTTGGGCACGGCGAGCGGGGGCACGCCCGGAGCGATCGATCCCGACCCCGCGCCCGCGGGCGCGGCCGAGCGCTCATCGGTCGCGGCGGCGGCGGGGCGCGCGCCCTCGGCGGCGGGCCCGCCCGCGTCCGCGCCGGCCGCACCGGGCTCGGGCGGGCGCTCGAGCGCCGCGCCGGCGCGCTCGTCGGAGGAGGTCGGCGCGCCGCCGCCGGACGGCACGCCGGCGAAGACGACGACGAGCGCGATCGCGGCGGCCGCCAGCGAGCCCGCCGCCGGCAGCAGCCACGGCGTCCTGCGGCGCGCCGGGCGGCTGCGCGCGTGCAGCGGCGGGCGCTCGCTCTGCACGGGAAACCCCTCGCGCACGTCGTGCTCGAGGCGGATCGCGAACGCGGGGCGCATCGCGGGGGCCGTCGCCCGCACGTCGCCGGCGAGCTCCTCGAGCGAGCGCAGGTCCTGCTCGACCGGCTCGCCCGCGAGCGCGCGATCGAGCGCGTCGAGCTCGCGCTCCTGCTCGGGGGTCAGGTGATCACGTCGACGCATTGCAGGCCTCCCGCAGCTTGGTGACGGCCCGATGCACTCGGGTCCCGGCAGTGGATTCGCTCGTGCCGAGCACGGCGGCGAGCTCGGCGTTCGTCAGCCCGCCGTGGAACTTCAGGGCGACGAGCTCGCGGTCGCGCGCGGAGAGCCCGGCCAGCGCGGCGCGGACGGTCGTGCGACGCACGGCGAGGTCGGCCTCCTCCTCGGGCGCCGAGGCACGCTCGTCGGGCAGCTCGCCGACGAGCGGCGCGACGCGCCGGCGGCGGCGCAGCTCGTCCAGCGCGGCGTTGCGCGCGATGCCGAACAGCCAGCCGCGCTCGCTGCCGCGCTTCTCGTCGAAGCTCGCCCGGCGCCGGTAGGCGCGCTCGAACGCCAGCGCGGTGACGTCCTCGGCGGCCGCGTCGTCGCCGAGCAGCGTGCGGACGTAGGCGTACAGGTCGCGCGCGCTCTCGCGGTACAGCGCATCGAAGCTCCCGGCTGCGGTGTTCAAGGGTGTGGCCATGGTCAGAGCTGCGCTCATGCGACTACTACGGCGCCGCTGGCAGATCATCACGGTCTCGCTCGTGCTCGTGGGACCGATCGCGGTCACCCAGGCCGCGCGGCTCGAGCGCCCGCCGACGCTGTGGGCGACGGTGAACGTCTGCGACACGGCGGACGCCCCGAGCACGATCGGGATCCGCGGCTCGATGCCGGGCTCGCGCCGCCGCGGCGCCCGGCGGTACATGCGCTTCGTCGTCGAGTACTACGCGCGCGCCGACGAGCGCTGGCAGCGCGTCGGCGCGGGCGGCGACTCGGGCTACCTCTACGTGGGCGAGGGCCGCCGCACCCGTCAGCTCGGCCGCTCGTTTCGCATCGAGCCGGCGGCGGGCGAGCCCGTGCTCCTGCGCGGGCGGGTCGCGTTTCAGTGGCGCGTGAAGGGCGAGATCGTCCGCCGCGCCGTGCGCCGCACCCGCGCCGGCTTTCGCTCCAGCGCGGGCGACGACCCGAAGGGCTACTCCGCGGCGACCTGCACGATCGGGGAGTAGGCGGGCGCGGCGGCGCGCTGGGTCACGACGAGCTTGCGGCGCCGGCGTGACGCCGCGGTGGCGAGGCCGCCCGCCGAGCCCGCTACGCGCCGAACAGCCGCGGATCGTTGGAGATGACGCCCGTGACCCCCATGAGCTCGAGCGCCTCGATGCGGGCGCCGTCGTCGACCGTCCAGGCGTAGAGCTCCCCGCCGGCGCCGCGGACCGCCGCGGCGAGCGCCGGCGTGACGAGCCGCCAGTGCGCCATCAGCGCGTCGATCTCGCCGCGCCGGATGCGATTGGCCACGACGCCGGGCAGCGCGCGGCGCACGTAGAGCAGCACGCCGACGGCGGGCAGGGCCGTCAACGGGTTGTGCAGCGGGTTGCGGCGCATCCGCGGCAGCGACCAGCCCAGCGCGATCCGCGGATGGCGGCGGCGCAGCAGCGCCAGGGAGTCGTCCTCGGTCGTGGAGACGAGGACCCGCTCGGCGAGGCCGTGCGCGCGCAGCGCCGCGACGACGCGCTCCTCGTAGCCGCGGGTCTTGAGGTCGACGATGAGCTCGATCGCGTCGTAGGCGCTGTCGCAGAAGTGCGCGAGGCCCTCCTCGAGCGTATGCGGGGTGCGGGTCGCCGCGTCCTCCCAGTCGTGGGCGAGCAGCAGCTCGCCGGTGCCGTCGGGGCGCTCGGGCAGGACGTCGAACTCGATGACGTGCACGTTGTGCTCCAGCGCGGCGGCGAAGGACCCGAACGTGTTGCCCGGGAGGATGTGGCCGGCCCCCTTGTGCCCGACGCGGCGCAGCGCGTCGGCCTCGCGTCGCGCGCGGCTCACGTCTGGCACCCCGCGCACCAGTACGTGATGCGGTTGTCGTCGCCCTGGCCGCGGCTGCGGATCGGCGCGCCGCAGCGCGGGCAGGGGCGCCCGGCCCGGCCGTAGACGACGCGGTGGACGTCCTGCATCCCGTCCAGCGCGGACTGCTGCATCCCCGGCCGGGCGGCGCGGACGATCGACAGCGCCTCCTCGTCGCTGAGGGCGCCGGTCGGGCGCCAGGGATCGAGCGCCGCCGCGTGGCAGCCCTCGCACTTCCAGAGGTTCCCGATGCCGGCGATCGTGCGCTGGTCCAGCAGCGCGTCGCCGATCGGCCGCGTCTGGTCGTCGGCGCGCAGGCGCGCGAGGATCTCGCGCTCGTCGAGCTCGTCGGCGAGGATGTCGGGCCCGAGCATCGCCAGGCGGCGGTCCAGGCGCGTCCGCGACGCCGTCAGCAGCTCGAGCACGGGCCCGTCGAACTGCACGACCTCGCCGGCGGCGGTCCGCAGCGCCAGCCAGGCGCGGCGGCGCGCCCGCCGCCAGCGCTCGCCGGGCCGGTAGGTGCCCCACGAGCCCGTCATGCGCAGGTGCGAGTGGACGACGAGGTCGCCCTCGAAGCGCACGAAGAGGTGCTTGCCGTGGGCGTCGACGGCCGTCACCGCGCGGCCGGCGAGCTTCTCGGGCCAGCGCTCGCCGCGCAGCCGCGGGCTCGGATGCTCGATCTGCGGGACGCGGCCCTCGACGAAGGGCCTGATGCGCCGCGCGGCGTAGTGGATCGTGTCGCCCTCCGGCATGGGTGCGACAGAGCGTAGGTGCCCGACGACGGCCGCAGGCCGCGGTACGGCAGCATTGCCGCCATGCGGGAGCTGCAGCGCATCGTGGGATCCGAGCACGTCGCGGCGGGGGCGGTCGTCGGCGACGCGGCGCTGCGCGGCGTGCCCGCGACGCTCGTGCGGCCGGCGGACGCCGAGCAGGTGGCCGCGGTCGTGCGCTGGTGCTACGCCAGCGACGTCGCGATCGTGCCGGTCGGCGGGCGCAGCGGCCTGGCGGGCGGCGCGGCGGTGCTCGACGGCGAGGCGGTCGCGCTGTCGCTGGACCGGCTGCGCGCGGTGCGCTCGTTCGAGCCGGGCCTGTGGCGGATGGAGGCCGAGGCGGGCGTCACGACGGCGACGATCGCCCGCCTCGCGCGCGAGAGCGGCCTGCTGTTCGCGCCCGACCCCGGCGCCGGCGAGCAGTCGCAGCTCGGCGGCACGATCGCGACGAACGCCGGCGGCCCGCACGCGTTCAAGTACGGCGTGACCGGCGACTGGGTGACGGGCCTGGAGGCGGTGCTGGCGCCCGGCGAGCTCGTGCGCGTGGGCGGCCCGCTGCGCAAGGACGTCGCCGGCTACGACCTGCGCGCCCTGCTGACCGGGTCGGAGGGCACGCTCGGGGTCGTGACCGCGGCCTGGCTGCGGCTCGTCCCGGCGCCCGAGGCGCGGCTGGCGGTCCTCGCGACCTATCCCGACGCCGCCGCCGGCTGCGCGGCGATCCTGCGCGTGCTCGCCGACGGCATCGTCCCCGCGGCGCTTGAGTTCTTCGACGCGGGCGCGACGCGCTGCGCGGGCGCGTCCTTCGCCGGCGGCCGGCTGCGCGGCTTCGCCGTCCTCGCCGAGGCGGACGGCAGCGCTGCCGAGGCCGCCCGGGTGCGCGACGCGCTGCGCGAGGCGCTGGCCCCGGGCGCCGACGCGGTGCGCGCACCCGAGCGCGTGCGCGAGGTCTGGCGCTGGCGCGACGGCGTCTCGATCGCCGTCGCCGCGGCGCACGGCGCGAAGCTCTCCGAGGACGTGGTCGTGCCCGTCGAGCGGCTCGCCGAGGCGATCGCGGGGACCGTCGAGATCGGGCGCCGCCACGGGCTGGCGGCGTGCTCGTGGGGTCACGCCGGCGACGGCAACCTGCACGCGAGCTTCCTCTTCGACCCGGCGTGCGCGGGAGCGCGCGATCGCGCGGCGACGGCGGCGGACGAGCTGTTCGAGCTCGCCCGGCGGCTCGGCGGCAGCGTCACGGGCGAGCACGGGATCGGGGTGCTCAAGCGCGGTCAGCTCGCGCGCCAGTGGCCGCCGGCGGCGGTCGCCGCGCACCGCGCGATCAAGGCGGCGCTGGACCCCAAGGGGCTGATGAACCCCGGCAAGAAGCTCGCGTGAACGCCCGGCGTGGCGCGACGCCGTCGGGAGCGGCGGCGCGGCGCCTACAGACGCGAGCGGCGGCGCACGACCGGCTCCTCGCGGTAGACCGTGGACTCCTCGACGACGCCCGGGCGGCCGAACGTGCGCGCCTGGAACAGCTCGACGACGAGCCAGACGATGCCGACGAGGAAGAGGATGAGGCCGATCGTCTGGATCGAGATGCCGGCCACCGTCGCGGTGACGGCGAGCCAGAGCACGAGGCCGAGGCCGATGAGTACGAGCGGGGGTCCGGCGTCGGCAGCCATGGGACAGCCTCCTGGTCATGGGGTGAGCGGTTCACCGGGAGTGTCACCGGCGGCGACGATCCCCAAACGCGGCCCGACGTCAACCGGCGCCGGCGAGCAGCCCGTAGACCGGCGGGAACGTGCCGATCACGCCGAGCGCGACGAGCGCGAACGTCGCGACGGCGCTGCGGCGCAGGTCGACCTCGCGCGCGCGCAGGAGCAGGTGCAGCGCCGGCCAGAGCACGAGCCATGCCGCCGTCGGCAGCGCCGTCTTGCCGCTCAGCGGCCCGACGGCGTCCGACAGCGTCATGAGGCCCTTGACGGACGCGCTCGACTCGGTGACGAACGTCAGGATGCCGAGCAGCGCGCATGCCGCGCCGGCCGCCAGCAGGGCGGCGGCGGCGCCGCCGGTTCGCAGATCGGAGGCTCCCGGGGCTTCGTTCGTCGGCTGCGCCGCCGCGATCGCGACGACCTCGTCGAGCTGCACTGCGATCTGCGTGGAGGTCATGGCCGATCGTCCTTTCTACTGGTCCAAAAACTGGTTTGGCGCGACCTTGTTGATCGCCGAGCCGAGCACGGCGGCGATCGTCGCGGCGACCGCGGCGATGACGAACAGCTGCGCGAGCGTGCGCCGCAGCCGCGCGTCGCGGGCCACGAGCGGTGCGTAGCGGACGACGACGAACGCCACCGCGGTGGCGAGGAACGGCGCCAGCCACGCGACGTGCTCCTTCCACTCCATCCCGAAGTCGTGCCAGAGGCTGAGCTTCTCGTCGGCGAGCAGCGCCGCCTTCGGATAGCGATCGAGCGTGACGGCGCCGTCGGGCGGTGCCGCTCGGTAGCCGGGGTAGACGAGCCACGTCCCGCTGACGACCGCCAGCCACACGAAGGCCGCCATGACGAGCGTGCTCCACGTGCGCACCCGCTGCCTGAGCCGCGGCTCGCGCAACCGCGCCGCGCCGCTGTCGACGAGCGTCGTGATTCCGCCCGCGAAGGCGTGCAGGAACAGCACGCCGACCGCGATGTGCGCGAGCAGCCAGAACTCGGCGGCGGTCAGCACCGCGCTCCCGCACCCGCCGGCCAGCGGCGGTCGCGCCGGTCGTCGCCCACGCCCAGCGAGCACCATCTCAGCATGACCCCTCCGCCCTTAGGTAACCCTAAGTCGAAGGTATACCAGGTTCTCGGGGCCGAAGTAGGGTTCCCTAACTCGAGGGCTGGGCGGGTTCGCCGCCCCGGAGTGGCGAACGGGCGCGGACCCGATCGGCGGGCGACTCATCTACTGTGGCGCGCGTGCCCACAGATGTCATCCACACCGCCCGCGAGCTGCTCGACGTGCTCGGCAGCAACACGCCCAACGACGGCCGCGCAGACCGCCTCATCGAGGAGTTCGGCGGATCGATCGGGGGCGCCTCGCCAGCGGCCTCGCGTGAGGCGATCGCGACGCTCGCCTCCGGCCTGGGCTCGCTGGACCCCGAACCCGCCGGCGTCGCCGCCCGCATCGTCGGAGCGATGATCGAGGCCGGCCACGACCCCCAGCCCGCGCGGGCGGCGATGGTCGGCGCGCTGCAGACGACGATCCCCGTCTGCGCGAAGCTCGTCGACGAGGCGACCGAGGTCGTCGGCGAGCCGCCCGAGCAGCTCGACGAGGATGAGGCCGAGGCGTGGATCGGCGAGGCCGTGGCCGGCGCCGTCAACGAGGCGGCCGCGCGGCGCCCGGCGGCGGCGGACGCCTGGCAGCGGCTGCACGAGATCTGGCCCGGCGCGATCGCCCTGCTGTCCGTCGATCCCGACGCCCGCGCGGAGGCCGCCGAGCTCGTGCCCGCCTGCGAGCGCATCCAGGAGATGCACGAGGCCGCCGGCTGGGTGCGCGCGATGCTCGACGTGCTCGACGACGAGCCCTACGTGGCGATCGACCCCGCGACCGCGACCGGCATCGTCGGCCGGATGAGCGGGATCGTCGAGAACTTCCAGCTCAACGTCCTGCTCATGGACGAGTTCCCGCGCGACGAGCCGCGCGTCTCCAAGGCGGCGGTCGAGGTCGCCCGCGGCGACGGGCCGCAGCAGATCGACGAGCAGGTGACCGGCGTCTGGAACCTCTTCACCTACGAGGCGCTGACCGCGGCGGGCGAGCTGCCCGACGCCTCGGACCTCTCCTACGGCCACACCTGGATCTGGCACGAGGGGATGCCGGCGCACATCCCGCAGCTCGACGGCCACCGCGTCATCCTGCTCGCCCCGGCGCAGAGCCCGCGCACGTGGCCGGCGCAGCGGATGTTCCTCAAGCTCAAGGCCCGGATGACCGCCGAGCTGCTCGACGAGGAGGCCGTGGCGGGCTGGCTGGAGAAGATCCGCGCTGCCGCCGCCGAGGCCCGCGGCTAGGCGCTGAGCGTGAGCTTGCGCGGGCCCGCGCGGAAGCCGAGCTCGACGAGCATCGCCTCGAGGCCGGAGCCGACGACCGGCTCGCCGTCGACGCGCTCGAGCGAGAGCCGGCGTCCGCGGCCCCCGGTGACGAACCGGGCGAGCGCCTCGAACGCGGGGCGCAGGCGGGCGTCGCCGGCCTGCGTGAGCGTGACGATCCCGCGGCCGCCCTTCTCGACGTACAGCACCGGCTCGGCGCCCGCGAGCACGACGTACGCGCCGCGCACGCGGGCGGCGCGGCGACCGGCGCGGTCGCCGTCCTCGACGCGCCGCGGCCACGGCAGCGCGGCGCCGTAGGGCTGCGCCGGGTCGGTCGCGGCGAGCACGAGCGGCGCGGACTCCTCGACGGCGCGCTGCGCGCGCAGCCGCTCGACGGCACCGGGCAGCGCGAACTGCGCCCCGCCGAGCCCCTCGACGAAGTAGCCGCGGCGGCACACGCCGAGCGTCTCGAGCTGCGAGAGCGCGTCGTAGAGCGACGCGAAGCCGCCCGGGACCCCCTCGGCGAGGACCTGCTCGCGCGTGACGATCCCGTAGCGCTCGAGCAGCAGCTCGGCGAGCGTGCGGCGGCGCTGGCCGACCTCGGGCTCGCGGCGGAAGATGGTCTGCGTCAGCGCCCAGCGGCCCTGCACGGTGGCGGTCGCGCCGGAGCGGCGCGCGCCGAAGCGGCGCGTCGCCTGGCGCGGCCGGCTCCCGGCCCGCGCGAGCGTCAGGCGCGGCGCGCGCAGCGGCGCGAAGGCGTCGTTGGTCACCTCGCCCGCCCAGACGAGGTCCCAGAGCGCCTCCTGGACCTGCGCGGGGTCCAGCGCGACGTCGGCGAGCAGGTCGGTGAAGAAGCACGGCGCGGCCGCCAGGCGCTCGCGGACGAGGTCGTGCTCGGCCTCGACGGGCGCCGTCGAGCCGCGCGGCGGCGCGACCCGCCCGATCGCCTCGGCGTCCTCGCGGAAGTACAGCGCGACGCGGCCGGTCGTGCGGCCCAGCGTTCCCGCGCCGGCCCAGACGACCTCGCCCGACGCGCACAGCTGGTCCAGCCAGGTCGGCGAGTACGCGCCCAGGCGGCGCGGCAAAACGTCGCGCTCCCAGACCTCCGCCGGCAGCGCGAGCCCCTGCAGCGCGACGAGGACCTCGCGCAGGCGGTCGACGCCCGCGCCCGCCGAGGGATGGCGGTCGACGCCCTGCCAGGACGGCAGGAACGCCGCCAGCGCGCGCTGGTCGGTCGGCTCGATCTCCTTGCGCAGCGCCGCCAGCGAGGCGCGCCGCAGCCGGCGCAGCACCTCGGTGTCGCACCACTCGGGCTCGCCCGGGCGCCCGCCGGGGCGCAGCTCGCCGCGGACGATCTCGCCGTCGCGCTCCAGGCGCTCGAGGACCGCGGTGGGGTCGACGCCGTAGCGCGCGTGCAGCTCGCGCGTCTCGAAGGGCCCGTGCGTGCGGGCGTAGCGGCCGACGAGCGTCGCGAGCGCGTCGGGCACGTCGGCGAGGAAGACCTCGGGCAGGCCGCCGGGCGGCGCCGCGCCGAGCGCGTCGCGGTACAGCCCCGCGTCGTCGGCCGCGATCCAGCGCGGCTCGCCGCCGATCCGCATGACGATCGCGCGGCGCTCGTCTCGCAGGGCGCCGAGCATCGCATCGGCGTCGAGCCCGCCGAGCACGCGGTCGCGGACCTCCCCGGCGGTGAGGTCGCCGACGCGCCGCAGGACGTCGGCGAGCGCGTCGCGCGTCTCGGCGCGCGTGCGGTCCGAGCGGTGCTGCAGGTCGTCCTGCACCATCTCCAGCGCGCCGGGGTCGATGAGCTCGCGCAGCTCCTCCTGGCCGAGCAGCTCGCGCAGGAGGTCGCGATCGAGTGACAGCGCGGCGGCGCGCCGCTCGGCGTTCGGCGCGTCGCCCTCGTACATGTACGTCGCGACGTAGTCGAACAGCAGCGAGGAGGCAAACGGCGACGCGGTCGGGGTCTCGACCTCGACGAGCGACAGCTCGCGCGCATGCAGGCCGCGCAGCAGCTCCTGCAGGCCGGGGACGTCGAGCACGTCGCGCAGGCACTCGCGGTACGTCTCGAGGATGATCGGGAAGTCCGGGTAGCGCTTGGCGACCTCGAGCAGCGACTGGGCCTTCAGGCGCTGCTGCCACAGCGGCGTTCGCCTGCCCGGGTAGGCGCGCGGGATGAGCAGCGCGCGGCCGGCGTTCTCGCGAAAGCGCGCGCCGAAGAGCGCGCTGGCGGCGAGCTCGGCGACGACCGCCTCCTGGACCTCGTCGGGCTCCAGCAGGACGAGCTCGCGGGCGGGCGGGGTCTCGTCGGCGTCGGGCAGATGGACGATGATCCCGTCATCCGACCAGATCGCGTCGGACTCCAGGCCGAAGCGCTCGCGGATGCGGCGCGAGAGGGCGAGGCCCCAGGCGGCGTGCACGCGCCCGCCGTAGGGCGACAGGACGCACAGCCGCCAGTCGCCGATCTCGTCGCGGAAGCGCTCGACGACGATCGTGCGGTCCGACGGCAGCACGCGCGTGGCCTGCTGCTGCTCGCGCAGGAAGGCGAGCAGGTTGCCGGCGGCGAACGCGTCGAGGTCGTAGTCGGCCTGCAGCGTCTCGACGTCCTGCTCCACGGCCCAGCGGCTGAACGCGCCGATCGCCCGGCCGAGCTGCATCGGCCGGCCGACGCCGTCGCCGCGCCAGAACGGCAGCGCGCCCGGCGCGCCCGGCGCGGGCGAGACGATCACGCGGTCGCGGCCGATCTCCTCGATGCGCCAGGCGCTCGCGCCGAGCAGGAACGTCTGGCCCGCGCGCGCCTCGTAGACCATCTCCTCGTCGAGCTCGCCGACGCGGCGCCCGTCGGGCAGCGTGACGCTGAACAGCCCGCGGTCGGGGATCGTGCCGGCGTTCGTGATCGCCAGCTGGCGCGCCCCCTTGCGCGGGCGGATCGTGCCGCCGACGCGGTCCCAGACGATCCGCGCGCGCAGTTCGCCGAACTCCTGCGACGGGTAGCGCCCGTCCAGCATGTCCAGGACGTTCTCCAGCAGCGCGCGCGAGAGCTCGGCGTAGGAGTGCGTCCGCGTGACGAGCGCGTGGAGCTCGTCGACGGCGATCGGCTCCTCCTCGGGCTGGCTGGCGGCGATCGAGACGATCTGCTGGGCGAGCACGTCCAGCGCGTTGCGCGGCACGACGGTCGGCTCGATCTCGCCCGCGCGCATGAGCTTGCAGACGACCGCGCACTCGAGCAGGTCGGCGCGGAACTTCGGGAAGATGGCGCCCTTGGAGACGTCGCCGACGTTGTGGCCGGCGCGCCCGATGCGCTGCAGGCCGCGCGCGACGGACTTCGGCGACTCGACCTGCAGGACGAGGTCCACCGCGCCCATGTCGATGCCGAGCTCCAGCGACGACGTCGCCACGAGGCAGGGCAGCTCGCCGGCCTTCAGCAGCTCCTCGACGACGAGGCGCTCCTCGCGCGCAAGCGAGCCGTGGTGCGCGCGGGCGATCTCGCGGCGCGGCGCGTCGTCGGGCAGGTCGGCGTTGGCGAGCTCGTTGAGGCGCAGCGCGAGGCGCTCGGCGCCGCGCCGGGCGTTGACGAAGACGATCGTCGAGCGGTGCTCGCAGACGAGCCTGAGGATCTCGGGGTAGATCGCGGGCCAGATCGAGCGCCGCGTCGCCTCGCCGCCGGCGACCGGCTCGAGCGGATCGAGCGGATCGGCCCCCGGGGCGGCCTGCTCGGGCTCGACCATCGACTCGACCGGGACGTGGATCTGCAGGTCCAGCGGCTTGCGCACGCCGGTGTCGACGATCGTGCACGTGCGCCGCGGGCCGACCATGAAGCGCGCGACCTCCTCGAGCGGGTTCTGCGTCGCGCTGAGGCCGATCCGCTGCGGCTCGCGCCCGCCGGCCTGCAGCGCGGCGAGGCGCTCGAGCGTCAGCGCGAGGTGCGAGCCGCGCTTCGTCGCCGCGACGGCGTGGATCTCGTCGACGATGACCGCCTCGACCGCGGTGAGGATCTCGCGCGCTGCCGAGGAGAGCATGAGGTACAGCGACTCGGGCGTCGTGATGAGGATGTCGGGCGGGTGGCGCCGCATCGCCGCGCGGTCGCGCTGCGGCGTGTCGCCGGTTCGCACGCCGACGCGCAGGTCGGCGCCGATCCCGCGCAGCGGCGCGCGCAGGTTGCGGTCGATGTCGTAGGCGAGGGCCTTCAGCGGGGAGACGTAGACCAGCCGCGTCGAGCCGCTGCCGGGCTCGCGCGCGAGGCGGTCCAGCGCCCAGAGGAACGCGGCGAGCGTCTTGCCCGAGCCGGTCGGCGCGGAGATGAGCGTGTGCTCGCCGGTGGCGATCGCCGGCCAGGCCTGGCGCTGGACCTCGGTCGGGCCCTCGAAAGCTGCTGTAAACCAGTCGCGCACCGCCGGGGTGAACTGGTTCAGAACCACCCATTCAGGCTACTGCGGTCGCAATGGCCGCCAATCGTGTGCAACATGGGGGCCTGATGTCTCGACCGATCAGAGTGACTCACTCCGTGTGCGCGGTCGGCGGGCTGCTTCTGGCGCTCGCTCTGGGCGCCGCCGCGGGCCCCGCGGGCGCGGCGTCTTCGCCTGGCCAGCGGCCGCTGCCCGACGTCGACGCACGCGCTCGCGACGGCGGGCCGGTGAGCGCCCGCGAGCGCGCCGCGCGCCGCGGCCTGCAGCGCTCGCTCGGCGGCGAGGGCGTCGTGACGACGGACCGCATCACCGGCGCGACCCGCATGGTCGGGCGCACCGACGGCCTGCTGACCGGACGGCGGCGCGCGCCCGCCGCGGACGTCGCGCTGGACTACGTGCGCGCCCGGGCCGACGCGTTCGGCCTCGGCGGCGACGACCTCGCGCGGCTGCGCCTGACGAGCAGCTACCGCTCCGCCGACGGCGTGACGCACCTCGCCTACGTGCAGACCTATCGCGGGATCGACGCCTACGACAACGTCCTGCTCGCCAACGTCGACGACGAGGGCCGGCTCGTGAGCGTCGGCGGCTCCGCCGTCGACGGCCTGCGGGTGTCCTCGATCGAGCCGCGGATCGGCCCCGCCGCCGCGCTGCTCGCCGCCCGGCGCGACATCGGTGCGCGCCTGCTCGCGCCCCGCGCGCGGCAGGGCGGCGGACCCGAGCGCCCGACCCGCTTCACGGGCGGCGACAGCGCGCGCCTGACGCTCTTCAACGACGGCCGGGCGACGCGGCTGGCCTGGCGCGTCGTCGTCACCGGCGCGCGCGGCTACGCCTACGAGCTCGTCGTCGACGCGGCGGATGGGGCGATCGGCAAGCGCCGGTCGCTCACCGCGCTGGCGTCCACCGCCGCCGTGTACCGCAACCATCCCGGCGCGACGAGGGGCGGGACCTCGCAGACGGTCGATCTCGCCGCCGATCCGGCGTGGCTGAACCGGTCCGCCGGGGGCACGCGCCTGAGCGGCAACAACGCGCACGCCTACGTCGACGCCGACGCGGTCGACGCCGACACGGGGACCGGACCGTCGCGCGGCGACCTCGACGTGCCGGCGAGCGCCGCGAGCGACTGGCAGTACCCGCAGACGCCGTTTCACGTGCTCGGCCAGGCGTGCCCCAAGACCGGCTGCAGCTGGAGCTCGGCGGATCCCGCGACGCGCACGACGAACCGCAACCAGGCGGCGACGCAGCTCTTCTACCTCGTCAACGCCTTCCACGACCATCTCGCGCAGGCGCCGATCGGCTTCACCCACGCGGCGCGCAACTTCGAGTTCGGCGACGCCGACGGCGGCGGGCCGGGCCTCGGCGGGGATCCGGTCATGGCCGAGGTCGACAACTACCTCAACCCCGGCCGCCCGACGAACGACGCGAGCATGACGACGTTCCCCGACGGGACGCCGCCGCGCCTGCAGATGTTCCTGTTCACGGACCCGTCGCTGAACTCGGCCGACACCGCCGACCTCGTCTACCACGAGTACGCGCACGGCCTCACGACGCGCTCGATCGGCAGCGGCGTCGCGATCGACGCTGCGCAGACGCGGGCGATGGGCGAGGGCTGGAGCGACTGGTACGCGCTGGACCAGCTCGACAACCAGGGCCTGCGGCCCGACGATCCGGCGACGCCCGGCCAGATGACGATCGGCCCCTACCTCAAGCCGGGCGGGCTGCGCACGCAGCCGGCCGACTGCCCCGTCGGCAGCGCGCACCCGGCCTGTCCGGGCCGCGGCGCGGGCGACACCGGCGGCTACACGCTCGGCGACATGGGCCGCATCGACCCCGCCGGCTTCGAGGTCCACGCCGACGGGGAGATCTGGCTGCAGACCCTGTGGGACCTGCGCGCGCGCCTCGGCGCGGCGACCGCGGAGCGGCTCATCACGAGCGGGCTGCGCCTGTCGCCGAACAACCCGTCGATGCTCGAGGCGCGCGACGCGATCCTGCTCGCCGACCGCGTCGCGGGCGGCACGAACTACGAAGCGCTCTGGGACGTCTTCAAGGCCCGTGGCATGGGCTACGGGGCGAGCACGACGAGCAGCGCCGCGACGACCGCCGTGGAGTCCTTCGACCTGCCGCCGCGCCTCGCGCACGAGTCGACGACGGTCAGCGACGCGGCGCCCGGCGGCGACGGCGACGACGTCGCCGAGCCGGGCGAGACGATCAGCCTCGTCGAGCGCCTCTTCAACCCCAACCCCACCGTCACGACCGCCGTCAGCGCCATCCTCAGCGCGACGACGCCCGGCGTGGCCGTCGGCCAGCCCAGCGCCACGTGGCCGTCGATCGGCGCCGGCCTGTCGGCGGCCGGCAGCCCGCCGTTCGAGCTGACGATCCCCGCGAGCGCCAGCTGCGACTCGACGGCCGCGCTTGACCTCGCGGTGACGAGCGGCGAAGGCGACCCCTTCACGCTCCCGCTCGGCGTGCCGGTCGGCAGCCGCGCGAGCACCGACGTGCCGATGGCCGTCACGACCTCCAGCGAGGGCGTGCACTCGATGCTGTCCTTCGCCGGCAGCGGTCCGGTGCAGGATCTCGAGCTGCGCATCGCGCGGCTCGCCCACACCTGGGTGGGCGATCTCGTCGTCAAGCTCTCCCACGGCACGAAGACCGTCACGCTCCTGGACCGCCCGGGCGCGGGGCTCGAGGGTGCCGAGGGCGACGACCTCGTCGACCTCGTGCTCGACGACGACGCGGCGGTCTCGATCGACGACATCCCCGCCACGGCGCCGCCGGGCGGCTACAGCGGCCGCTTCCGGCCGGCCCAGCCGCTGTCGGCGTTCGACGGCGACGATCGCCAGGGGACCTGGACGCTGACGGTGATCGACGCCTTCGCCGCCAGCGACTCGGGGACGCTCTACGACTGGTCGATCAGGCCGTCCAACGCCGCGCCCTGCCCCAACCGCGCACCGCGGGCAGCCGACGACGAGCGCGTCGCCGCCGGCGGCCAGAAGGCGACCCTCTCCACCGTGCTCGTCAACGACTACGACCCCGACGGCGACGCGATCACCGCCGTCAAGGTCGCGGGCCCCGCCGAGGGCGGGCTCGCCTTGGCGCCCGACGGCTCGTTTCAGTACGCGCCGCGCGCCGGCTTCCGGGGCGCGGACTCGTTCACGTACCGTGCCCGCGACAGTGACGGCCTGACCTCCGCGGCGGCCACCGTGCACATCGAGGTCGGCAACACGCCGCCGGTCGCGGAGGCCGACGGCTACACGGTCACGAGCGGCCAGACCCTGCACGCGACGAGCGTGCTCGCCAACGACACCGACGCCAACGGCGATCCCCTGACGGCGCTGCTCGCGTCCGGGCCGTCGCACGGCACCCTCGGCCTCGGGCCGGACGGGACGTTCGCCTACGCGCCCGACGCGGACTTCACCGGACGTGACGCGTTCGCCTACCGGGCGTCCGACGGCAGCGCCTCCTCGGCGCCCACGACCGCCACCATCACGGTCCTCGCCCCGCCCGCGGCCCCGCCGCCGCCGCCCGCCGCCGCGCCGCCGCCGCCCCCCGCGACGCCGCCGCCGCCGCCGGCCGCCGAGCCCCTCCCCGCCAAGCTCGCGGTCCTGCGCGCCAACGTCGTCGGCGGCAAGCTCGACGTGCTGGCGCAGATCACCGCGCGCGCGACCGGGCGCGTGAGGGTCGCCTACCGCTCCGCCGGCCGGCTCACGAGCTTCAGCGCCCCGATCGTGCGCGGCCGGATCAGGATCGCGCGCCGGCTGCAGGCGCCCCAGCGCCGCAAGCGCACCGGGATCGTGTCGATGTCGTATGCCGGCAGCCCGCGCGTGCGCCCGGACACGCTGCGCCTGCGCGCCGCGAGCGTCAAGGCGCGGCTGCAGCGCCGCGTCGCGCGGATCGACGCGCGCGGACAGCTGCGCGTCGCCGGCACGATCGCGTCCGGGGCGCGCGGGATCGTGCGCATCCGCCTCGGCTACACGACGAGCGACGGGAGCGTGCGGTTCTTGCGCTTCCGCGCGACGATCCGCCGCGGCCGCTGGTCGCTGTCGACGCGGCTGCCGTCCGCCGCCCGCGACGGCGGCCAGCTGTCGATCCAGTACACCGGCTACGAGCCGCGGAGGATCCGCGGCGAGCAGCTCGCCAAGGCGGTCAGGCCGGCGCCCTGAGCCCGGCGAGCTCGCGCGCTCGCAGCAGCACCGCGTCGATCATCGCGCCGGTGAGCTTGCCGGTGAACGTGTTCTGCTGGCTGGGGTGAAAGCAGCCGAGCAGCAGCGGCGCCCCCGGCAGCGCGAGCTGCGCGCCGTGGCCGAAGCGCGGCCGCGGGCGGGGAAGCGCGACCGCGCGCGCGGCGAGCAGCCGCAGCGCGGCATCCCAGGCGAACGCGCCGAGGCAGAGCACGACGCGCACCTCGGCCAGCAGCTCGAGCTCGCGTACCGCGTAGGGCAGGCACGTCTCGCGCTCCGCCGGGGTCGGCTTGTTCGCCGGCGGGGCGCAGCGCACGGCGGCGGCGATCCACGCGCCGTCCAGCGCGAGGCCGTCGTCGCGGCTGCGCGACGTCGGCTGGTTGGCGAAGCCGGTGCGGTGCAGCGCCGCGACGAGGAAGTCGCCCGAGCGGTCGCCGGTGAAGACGCGGCCGGTCCTGTTGGCGCCGTGGGCGGCGGGCGCGAGCCCGAGCAGCAGCACGCGCGCCGCCGGGTCGCCGAAGCCGGGGATCGGCCGGCCCCAGTACTCCTCGGCGGCGAACGACGCGCGCCGTTCGCTCGCGACCCGCTCGCGCCAGGCGACGAGCCGCGGGCAGCGCCGGCAGGCGACGATGCGCCGCTCGAGCCGCTCGAGCTCGCTGCGCGGCGAGCTCAAGCCTGCGGGGGCTGAGCGAGCAGGCCGATGATGAGCCGCTCGACGAGCGGCTGCAGGTCCAGCACGCGCGCCGGCTGCCCGGTGCGCAGCTGGCGCGAGACGAGCTCGAACGTGGCGCCGACGATCGCGAACGCCTCGTCGGGCGAGGCGAACGCCGGCCCGCCCGTCAGCTCCGCGGCCCGCACGGTCTGCTCGTACATGACCTGGGCGAAGTTGCTCAGCGCCGCGATCCGCAGCTCGGCGAGGCGCGGGCCGGCGCCGACCGTCTCGACGAGGATCGCCTGCGCGAGGGCCGGGTTGTCCTCGATCGCCTGCAGGATCGCGCGCAGCCCGGCGCGGTGGCGCTCGACGAAGTTGCGCTCGGCGCCGCGCGACGCCGCGACGAGCTCCTCGACGAGCGAGGCGGTCGCGTACTCGAAGAGCGCCGCGAGGCACTCCTCCTTGTTGGAGAAGTGCTCGTAGAACGTCGCCTTGGACATGCCCGCCTGGCGGCTGATCGCCTCGGCGCTGGCCTCCGCGAAGCCGACGCGCGAGAAGACCACCGCGGCGGCGTCGAAGAGGCGGTGCTTCTGCACCTCCAGGCGAACGGCGAGCGGAGGCGCATGGCGTCCGCGAGGGATCGGCTGGCCTGGCTGCGCGAGCTCGGGAGTCACCGCACGGAAGTCTAGATAGGCTCCCGGCCGATGAGAACGATCCTCCTCGTGCTCGCGGCGTTCGTGCTCGCGTCCTGCGGCGCGGCGCCCCGCGACTCGGCCGAGGACTTCAGCGGCGCCGAGGGCGAGGTCGCCGCGGCGGTCGAGGGCCTCGAGGACGCCGCGCGGGCCAACGACCCGCAGCGCGTCTGCACGAAGCTGCTCAGCGACGCGCTGCTCACCGCGCTCAAGGAGCAGGGCACGAACTGCACGACGGCCGTCAAGGAGGCCTTCCGCGACGCATCGTCGAAGGACCTGACCGTCGAGGAGGTCACGATCAGCGGCGCCAAGGCGACGGCGAAGGTGACCTCGGGCTCCGGCTCCAAGGCCAAGAGCGACACGCTCGAGCTCGAGAAGGTCGGCGCGAACTGGAGGATCGGCTCGCTGACCTCGTAGGTCGGCGACCCGCCGGCTACTCGCCGATCGCGCTGCCGTACTGGCGCTCGTAGTACGCCCGGTAGTCGCCGGAGCGGATCGGCTCCCACCAGGAGCGGTTGTCCTCATACCAGCGGACGGTCTCCTCCAGGCCCTCCGCGAAGCGCACGCGCGCCTCCCATCCGAGGGCGCGGACCTTCTCGGAGCCCAGCGAGTAGCGGCGGTCGTGGCCGGGACGATCCTCGACGTAGCTCAGCAGCGACGCGTCGGCGCCCGTCAGCTCGATGATGCGCCGCACGACGTCGATGTTCGGGCACTCGTCGGGACCGCCGACGTTGTAGGCCTCGCCGGGCGCGCCGTGCGCGAGGACGTGGCCGATGCCGCGCGCGAAGTCCTCGACGTAGAGCCAGTTGCGCACCTGCATCCCGTCGCCGTAGACGGGCAGCGGGTCGCCGTGCAGCGCGTTGAGGACCATGAGCGGGATGAGCTTCTCGGGGTACTGGCGCGGGCCGTAGTTGTTCGATCCGCGGCAGATGACGGTCTGCAGGTCGTACGTGTGGAAGTACGAGGCGACGAGCAGGTCGGCGCCCGCCTTCGTCGCGCTGTACGGCGACGAGGGCGCCAGCGGCGAGCGCTCCGTGAACGAGCCCTCCTCGATCGAGCCGTAGACCTCGTCGGTCGAGACCTGCAGGTAGCGCACGCCGGCCGCGCGCGCGGCCTCGAGCAGCACCCAGGTGCCGACGGCGTGCGTCGTGACGAACGCGTCGGGCTCGGCGATCGAGCGGTCGACGTGCGTCTCGGCGGCGAAGTTCACGACCGCGTCGGCGCCGGCGATCGCCCGCGCGACGGCGCCGCCGTCCTCGATCCCCGCGTGGACGAACTCGACGTCGAGCCCGTCGAGGTTCTCGTGGCGCCCGGCGTACGTGAGCTTGTCGAGCACGACGACGTCGTCGCCGTGCTCGACAAGCCGCAGCCGCACGAACGCCGAGCCGATGAAGCCGGCGCCGCCACAGACGAGCAGCCTCATGCGGCCACCCGCGTCGCGATGTACTGCGCCAGGCCGTCCTGCCAGGGCGCCAGCAGCAGCGGGGAGCGCCGCTCGGTGCCCAGGACGGAGTAGGCGGGCCGCCGCGCCGGGCGCACGAACTGCTCGCTCGTGGCCGGGAGCACGCGGCAGTCGATGCCCGCCCGCTCGAAGGTCTCCAGCGCCAGCTCGTTCCACGAGCAGGAGCCGGCGGCGGCGATGTGGTGGATGCCCGTCTCCTGCGGGTGCTCGGCGAGCTCGACGAGCGCGCCGGCGAGGTGCACCGTCCAGGTCGGGCAGCCGACCTGGTCGGTGACGACGGAGACCTCGTCGCGCTCGGCGCCGAGCGCGAGCATCGTGTCGACGAAGTTCCTGCCGCCGGCTCCGAACAGCCATGCGGTGCGCACGATCGCGTGGGCGGAGGCGGTCGAGGCGACCGCGTGCTCGCCGGCGAGCTTCGTCTCGCCGTAGACGCTCAGCGGTCCCGTCGCGTCGGACTCCAGCCACGGCTCGCGCTTGGAGCCGTCGAAGACGTAGTCCGTCGAGAGGTGCACGACGAACGCGCCGACCTCGGCGGCCGCCGCGGCGACGTTCCCGGCCCCGCGGACGTTGACCGCCTCGGCGGTCTGCCAGTCGGCCTCGGCGCCGTCGACGTCGGTGTAGGCGGCGCAGTTGACGACCGCCCGGGGGCGCCCCGCGGCGAGCAGGCCGCTCGTCGCGTCGGCGTCGGTGATGTCGACGTCGGCGCCCGTCGCGGTGCGCACGTCGTGGCCGAGCCGTGCCGCGACGTCGACGACGGCGCGGCCGAGCATCCCGTCGGCGCCGATGACGAGCAGCCTCATCGCGGGACGCCGCGTCGCGCGGGCATCGCGTCGGGAGCCCTCACAGGATCCCGATCTCGGAGTTGTCGCCGACCATGAAGCGGTACGCGCGCGGCTGGCGCACGCCGCGCGAGATCGTGACGTTGCGGCCCAGCAGCGAGGACTCCATGCGGCCCTCGAGGTCGCAGACCCTGGAGCCGGCGAGCAGGATCGAGTGCTCGACCTCGGCCGACGTGATGACGCAGTCCTCCCCGATCGCCGTGTAGGGACCGATGTAGGCGTCGGTCAGCCGCGCGCCCGCCCCGATGACGGCCGGGCCGCGGACCGTCGTGCGCTCCAGGCGCGCGCCGCGCTCGACGACGACGCGCCCGTCGCACTGCGAGTCGACGAGCTCGCCGTCGATCCGCTGCTCGACGCGGTCCAGCACGAGCCGGTTGGCCTCGAGCATGTCGTCCAGCCGGCCGGTGTCCTTCCACCAGCCGCGGACGATGTGCGGCTCGACGCGGCGGCCGTCGTCGACGAGGTACTGGATCGCGTCGGTGATCTCGAGCTCGCCGCGCGCGCTGGGCTCGATCGCGCGCGCCGCGTCGTGGATCCCGGCCGTGAACATGTAGACGCCGACGAGCGCGAGGTCGGTGGCGGGCTCGGGCGGCTTCTCGACGAGCCGCAGGACGCGCCCGTCGCGCAGCTCGGCGACGCCGTAGTTCTGCGGATCGGCGACCGGCGTGAGCAGGATCAGCGCGTCGGGGCTGCTGGCGCGGAAGGACTCGACGAGGTCGCGGATCCCGCCCTGCAGGAGGTTGTCGCCCAGGTACATGACGAACGGCTCGCCGTCGAGGTACTCCTCGGCGGTCAGCGATGCGTGCGCGAGCCCGAGCGGCTCGTCCTGCTCGACGTAGGTGATGGCCACCCCGAAGCGCGAGCCGTCGCCGGCCGCCGCGCGGATCTCGTCGCCGGTCTCGGGCGCGATGATGATCGCGATCTGCTCGATGCCGGCCTCGGCCATCGCCTCGATGCCGTAGAAGAGCACCGGCTTGTTGGCGACCGGCACGAGCTGCTTGGCGCTCGTGTGGGTGATCGGGCGCAGGCGCGTGCCCTTGCCGCCGGAGAGGATGAGGCCCTTCATCGTCGCCTCAGTAGATCCCGGCCGCGAGCTTGCGGTGATCCCACGTGGCGCGAGAGCGAATGCTGAACTGCAGCGCGACGCGCTTGGGCGCCTGCTGCTCGATCATCGCCAGCACGTCCTCGCCGAGCTGGCCCGCGGCGACCGCGCGGTAGCGCTCGAACAGCTCGGTCCCGAGCTGCTCGACGACGGCGCTGTCGCGGTGCAGGGTCACGTCGCAGCGCAGCATGACGCCGCGCAGCTCGGCGTACTCGCCGCCCGCCTCGACCTGCAGCGTCGCGCGGGCGTCGCGCTCGAGGTTGCGGACCTTCTGGGACTTGGCGAACGTCCAGGCCCAGACGTCCGCGTCGCGCACCACGTACCACAGCGGCATGAGGTGGGGGAAGCCGTCGGGACCGTTCGTCGCGCAGATCACCGTGCGCTCCTCGTCGAGGAACGCCGCGACCTCGGCGTCGGACATCTGGATCTGCGCGCGGCGACTCACGGGCGGGACTGTAGCCAGCCCCGCCCGTCGTCCGTGGGGTACTCAGCGGTCGCGGATCTCGTAGCGCACCTCGCAGCCGCGGATCCCTCTGCGCTCCTTGCGGTTGAAGCGCACGATGTCGTGTCCGGCGCCACAGCTCGCCGTGGCCCGCGGACCCTGCGTGGAGATGTTGATCGCGTCGTTGCCCGGGCCGCCGAACGTGCGGTCGGCGCCATAGGCGGCGTTGATCGTGTCGCGGCCGCTGCCGCCGGACAGGCGGTCGCCGCTGCCACCGCCGTTCAGCGCGTCGTTGCCCGACTGGCCGTAGATCCGGTCGGCGCCGAGGCTGCCCGACAGGATGTCGCGGCCCGAGCCGCCCTCCAGGCAGTCGTTGCCGCGGCCGCCGCTGATGCGGTCGCTGCCGCCGCGCCCGAGGATCCGGTCGGCGACGTTCGTGCCGGTGATGCGGTCGTTGCGATTGGTGCCGACGATGACGAACTTCGGCCCTCCGCTCGAGCCGAGGCAGGGGCTGCGTCCGTAGCGCCGGCGCGCGACGTCGAGCGGTACGACGGTGCCGCCGCTGGGACCCTGGTAGGGCCGCCCGACGATGATCTCGCCGAGGCGCGAGCCGCCGGTGCCGGCCGGGATGACGCAGAGGTTGCGGTCGATGACCAGCGTCGAGCCGGGCGGGCAGACGCGGCCGAGCGGGTCCTCGCCCTGCTTGGACGGATCACAGACAGGCCCGTTGGCGCCGACCTTCGCCTGGCCGACGACGAGGTCGACGAGCGGCGTCGTCCCGCGCAGGATCTTCACGTGCAGCGCGTTGATCGTCAGCGAGTCGGCGGTCTGGATGCGCTCGTCGGCCTTGATCTCGACGACGGCCCCGAGCACCGGGTTGAGGACGTTCGTCAGCGCCGTCACGAGCTGGTCGAGCACGACCGGCGTACCGCCGAGGGTGATGTCGGCGACGCGGCTGTCGCCGGAGAACTGCGGCGCGAGATCGCCCGCCACGCAGGTCGCGGCGGCGGTCGCGTTCGCGGCGCCGACGCCGAGCGTCGGGCCGCCCGCGCCGACGAGCAGCGACAGGTCCTCGACGCGACCCTCGGCGGCGATCGTCTGATCGACCGCGCGACCGAGGTCGGGGTTGATGGCGGTGCTCGCCTTGCCGGTCACCGCGCCGGCGAAGTCCGGCGAGACGCCGAGCTGGGTCGCGGTGTTCCCGGCGCCCGTCTCGCTGTCGACGCACTGCGCGCGATCGGGGCTGACGCCGTTGGCGGTGTTGATGTTGCCGTTGGCGACGATTGGCTCGACCCGGTTCTGACCCCCCACGGAGGCGAGTGCCGCGCTGCCGCGGCACTGCCACACCGGGGTCGTCGTGTAGGCCGATGCGACCGGCGCCGCGACGAGCGTCCCGAGACCGGTTGCGAGCACGATGAGAAGCCGTCGAAGCATGCGTCTCCATTCGTTGGGGCGGGTTCGGTCGGGCGCTGCCAGCTCGACCGCGTCGAGCTTCGACCAGGAAACCACGAGCATCGCGCAACGGCAAGCCTCCCCCGGCGGCCGAGCCGGTTCTGTGTGCGCCGGCCACGCGAAGCTCCAATTGCAGCGAACGTTCGCGTTCGTCAGACGGGTTTTCTGCTCGTTGGCGCCAGCTCAGCCGACGGCGGCTGCGCGCAGGCGCTCGACCGCCGCGAGCACGGCCTCGCGCGCCTCGGCGGGCTCGAGCACGGCGGCGTCGCCGGCCTCGCCGAGGATGTCGCGCACGAGGTAGTCGGTGCCCTTGAAGGGGTGCTCGACGATGACCGAGCCGTCGGCGAGCTCCTGCGCGACGCGGCGCTCCTCGCGCGCCCAGCGCGCGCGCTCGGCGGAGACCCAGACGCGGGCGATCCGCGAGGCCTGCACCTCGCCGGTGCGCAGCCAGCCGTCCAGCTCGGCCGCCGGGTTGACCTCCGGGCGCGGCTCGTAGGGCGTCTCGGTGACCTGCGCGTGGCGGATGCGGTCCAGGCGGAAGTGGCGCACGTCGTCGCGCTCGGGATCGAAGCAGGCGACGTACCAGCCCTCGGTGCCCTTGACGAGCGCGTACGGCTCGACGACGCGGCTGGTGTACTCGTCCTCGTTGGACTTGTAGTAGTCAAGCGCCAGCAGCCGGCGCCGGTCGATCGCCTCGGCCGCGACGCGCGAGATCGCCGAGTCGTCGGCGCCCGCGCGGGCGACCTGGAGGCCGTGCGTGCTGGGATCGGAGCCGAGCGCCGCGACGATCTGCTCGCGCGCGGAGGCGAGCGATCCCTCCGGCAGGCGCTCGCCGATGAGGTCGATCGCCGCGATGAGCGCCTTCGCCTCGACGGGCAGCAGCCGCGCGGGCCGCGCGAAGTTGTCCGAGTAGGGCTCGGGGTCGACCTCGATGCGGCCCTCGTCGTCGATCTCCGCGTAGAGCACGTACGAGCCGCCGCCGAAGTTCACGACGTTGAGGACGTTGACGTCCTCGCGCAGCTCGGCATCGGAGACCTGCATCCGCTCGCAGATCTCGGCGCTGTCGAGCTTGACCTGCGCGCGGCCGGCCTGGATGAGGATCGAGGCGAGCGTGACGAGCCGCGCGAAGCGCTCGGGGCGGATCGACGTCTCGGTGCGGCGCGCCGCGCCGTTCGCCGCGGCGACCCCGGCGGTCCCCGCGGCGGCCTCGTCGGCGGCGCTCACGACGACGGGCGCGGCGAGCTCGGGCGCGGCGAGCAGGTGGCGCTCGCGCAGCAGGTCGATGCGGCGGGCGACCTCGCGCTCGAGCTCGGGCGGGCCCACGACGCGGCCGTGGTCGCCGAGGCGCAGCACCCAGGCGGCGAGCTGGCGCGCGTCGGCGTACGGGGTGGCGAACACGACGGCGCCGGACGTGCCGGCGGGCTGGACCTCGCCGAAGCGGCCGAAGTGGCGCTCGATCTGCCAGGCGATCCGCTCGGAGATCCAGATCTCGGCCTCGCCGGCGGTCTCGCCGAACTGCCAGTCCGCGCGGTTGGCGTAGGGGCGCGGGTCGAAGCCCTCGGGCGGGCCCTTGAAGTCGTGCTCGGCCTTCGTGGCGTACGCGACCTTGCCGCGGATCCGCGAGAGGCGGAACACCCGCAGCGCCTGGCGCTCGTGCGCGTAGCCGAGCAGGTAGAACTCGCCCTTGAAGAGCAGGTGGTACGGATCGACCTTGCGCGTCCCCGTGCGGTCCGAGGCCATCGTGTAGTAGTCGAAGGTGACCGTCTTGTTGCGGAAGATCGCGGTCTCGATCTTCGCGAGGCGCTGCGAGAGGTCGTGGCCGCCGGCCGAGGCGGTGATCGCCAGCGCGACGGAGCGCTGCTCGGGGGCGCGCAGCGGGTTGGAGCGCCCCCACGAGATCTGCTGCAGCGCCAGGCGCAGCGGCTCGGCGTAGGCGAACTCGCCGTCGAGCAGCGACAGGGCGGTCTGCAGCGCGGCGAGCTCGGCGTCGGAGAACGCGATCGCGGGGAGGTGGAAGTTCTCCGGGCGCAGCGAGTAGTTCTCCTGCTCGGCGACGCCGTCGACCGGCCGCTCGACGGTCAGCGCGATGCCCAGCGAGTCCAGCTCGGAGCGGTCGGCGTAGAAGCGCCGGGCGAAGGCGTCCTCGTTCATCGCGCTGTAGCCCTCGACGTCGCGGCGGATCTCAAGCGCGGTCACCGGCCGGCGCTCCGCCATGAGATACGAGATCAGGGAGAGCTGGCGGATGAGCTTCTCCGTGTCCTTGGCCATGCGGACACGATAGGGCCAGCCCGCGTGCGGCCGTGGCGAGAAGGCTTCGGTGCGTCCGCTAATTGCGGAGAGTTGCCTGAGAGCGCGGGCGCTGCTACGCGGCTTCGCGCGCCTGCGGCTCGCCGGCCGCGGCGCCGAAGTACGCCCCGCCGCCCAGCGCGCGGTCAAAGCGCGACCAGCGCTCCCCCTTGGGCAGCTCCTTCTCGAGGCGGTCGAAGGAGCCGAGCCGGCCGCCGAGGTTGTCGCAGAAGTGCACGAGCGTCGCCTCGCGCGTGCACGGGACGACCGGGCTGCCGTGCTCCAGCGAGCCGTGGTGGCTGAGGATGATGTGCAGCACGGCCTCGGCGGTGCGCGGGTCGAAGCCCTCGACCTCGTCGATGAGCCGCCGCACGCGGTAGTAGCCGAGCGGGATCTCGCCCTGCAGCTTGCCGGCGTCGGTCATCTCGATCGCGCCGCCCTCGAACGCGTACGCGTCGAGCTTGCCGATGTCGTGCAGCAGCGCGCCCGCGACGGCGACGTCGCGGTCGATCCCGCCGAACGTCGCGCTGATCGCGCTGACGGCCTGGGCGACCGACAGCGAGTGCTCGAGCAGGCCGTGGCGGTAGGCCTGATGGAAGCGCTTGGCGGCCGGCGCGCTGCGGTAGCGCGCCCACAGCGCCGAGCCCTCGCCGAAGACGCCGTCCAGCAGGCGGCGCAGGTCGGCGTGCTGGACGGTCGCCAGCAGCTCGCGCAGGTCGGCTTCCATCCGGTCGGCCGAGCGCGGCGGGCCGTCGACGAGGTCGGCGAGGTCAAACGAGCCCGGCTCGGCCGGACCGATCGCGCCCAGCTTCAGCTCGGCCCCGTAGCGCCCGCTGACCTGCAGGCGGCCGCTCACCCGCACGGGCGTGCCGGCCGTCGCGATCCGGGCGATCGCGTCCACCTCGTCCCAGACGTTGGCCGGCAGGCTGCCGGTCCGGTCGCCGAGCGTCAGGCGCAGGTAGCTGCCGCCGTCGCGCTTGGAGCGAAGCTCGACCTCGCGCACGAGCAGCACCGACTCGACCGCCACGCCCTCCTGCAGCTCTGAGACGAACATGGCGACAACGGTGGCAAGCGCCGCGGACGGACCGCCGCGGCCGACGGGGTAGCGTGTTCGCAGATGGCGGGCAGCGTGCTCATCACCGGCGGGACGGGCGGCCTCGGCGCCGCCGTCACGCGCGAGTTCCTCGCCGCCGGCTGGCGGGCCGTGGTGCCCGTCTTCGATCCCGCCGAGGCGCAGCGGCTCGCCGCCCACGAGCGCCTCGTGCTCGAGCCCGCCGACCTCGCCGACGCCGGCTCCACGGCGGCGGTGACGCAGCTCGCCGCAGGCCACGCGGACGCGCCGCTGCGGGCCGTCGTCAACCTCGTCGGCGGCTTTGCGATGGGCGGCCGGGTGCACGAGACGCCGGTCGAGGACTTCGAGGCGCAGCTGCGTCTGAACCTGCGACCCGCCTACCTCGCCTGCCATGCCGCGATCCCGCACCTGCGGGCCGCCGGCGGCGGCGCGATCGTCTGCGTCTCCTCGCGCGCGGCGCTCGCGCCGTTCCCCGGCGCGGCCGGCTACATCGTCGCCAAGGCGGCCCTGCTCGCCTTCGTCGACGTGCTCGCCAAGGAGTACCGCGACGACGCGATCCGCGCCAACGCGATCCTGCCGAGCGTCATCGACACCCCGGCCAACCGCCGCTCGATGCCCGACGCCGACCACGGCCGCTGGGTGCGTCCGGAGCAGATCGCGCCGGTCGTGCGCTTCCTGTGCGAGGACGGCGCCGGGGTCGTCAGCGGCGCCCACGTGCCCGTCTACGGGCGGGCGTGACGTTGCGCGGCGGACAAACCTGCGTTCGCGCCGCGCGACGGTGGGTACAGTGGCGGCGATGTCGCTTCGCCGCCTCACGACCGCCTGTCTTGCCACCGCCGCCGTCGCCGTCGCGGCCGTCCTGCTCGGCGTTCCCGCCGGCGCGACGCCGCCGCTGCCCGGCGAGCGGATCGCCGCCGGCGTGACGGCGGCCGGGCTCGACCTGGCGGGGCTCACCGTCGAGCAGGCCGCCCACAAGATCCAGGGCTCCTACGGCCCGCGGATGGAGGCCGGCTCGGTGACGGTGAAGGCGTCGGATCTGACCTGGCGGCTGAAGGCCGCCGACGCCCGCGTGCGCCTGGACACGATGCGCAGCGCCAAGCGCGCGCTGTACGCCGGCCGCTCCGCCGGCGGCCGCGCGGTCGACGTCGACCTCGCGATGTCCTACTCGTGGGGCACCGTCAACCGCTTCGCGCGCAAGATCGACAAGCGCCTGCGCCGCCGGCCGCGCGACTCGAAGCTGAAGATCTCGGTCCAGCGCGTGCGGATCACGCACTCGCGCCGCGGGCGCGACATCGATCACCGCAAGCTCACGCGCGCCGTCTCGGCCGCGCTGAAGGACCCGCGCCTGGGGCGCGTCGTCAAGCCGACGGTGCTGCGCCCCAAGCCGAAGGTGACGGCGGGCGTGCTGCGCAAGCAGGCCTCGACGGTCCTCACGATCCACCAGGCCACGTTCACGCTGCGGCTGTTCAAGAACCTCAAGGTCGTCAAGCGCTACAGGGTCGCCGTCGGCCAGCCGAGCTACCCGACTCCGCGCGGGCTGTACCGCATCCAGAACAAGCAGGTCAACCCGGTCTGGTCGGTCCCGAACAGCCCGTGGGCCGGCGAGCTCGCCGGCACGACGGTCTCCGGCGGCAGCGCGGCCAACCCGCTGAAGGCGCGCTGGATGGGGATCGTCAACGGCGTCGGGATCCACGGCACGGGGCAGGGCGCCTCGATCGGCTCGCGCGCCTCGCACGGCTGCATCCGGATGCACGTCCCCGACGTCATCGCGCTGTTCAAGCGCGTCCCCGTCGGAACGCAGATCCTCATCGCCTGAGCGGCGCCCGCGCGGCGCCCGATCGCGGCGCGCCGCCCGGTTGCATGTTGCGTTCCCGGCGGCGGTGGTCTATCTGTTGTGGGTGCGGGGAAGCTCACCGAGGCAGCTCGGACGAACGCGATGTCCCACAGTCAAGACGGCGCACGGCGCGACCACGGCGCGCTGACGGCCCAGGAGCTTCACCGCGCGACGCTCGACGCGCTCGACGAGGGCATCGCGGTGCTCGACGGCGAGGGCACGGTGATCAGCGTCAACCAGGCGCTCGAGCGCTTCGCGGAGGCCGACCCCGCCTGCGAGCTGCGCCTCGGCGCCAACGTCGTCGAGGCCTGCGCCGCGCGCGGTGCCGACGATCCCCACCGCGCCCGGATGGTCGCCGCGCTGCTGGAGGTGCTGGCCGGGACCAGCGAGCGCTGCTGCGGTCGCTACGAGGTCCAACCCGAGGGCGCGCAGCGGCCCGTGCGCTGGTTCGGCGTGCGAGCGACGCGCTACCGCGGCCCGGGTCCCGGGCGGGCGGTCGTCCGCTACGAGGATCTGACGGCCGTCGTGGCTTCCGAGCGCGCCGCGAGCCTGCGCGGGCGCATGCTCGACGAGCTCGACGCCGCGGTCCTGACCGGCACGTTCGACGGGGAGATCGAGCTGTGGAACGCCGGCGCGGAGCGCCTCTTCGGCTGGACCGCGCAGGAGATCGCCGGGCGCCGCGCGCTCGACGTCCTGCTGGAACCCGAGCAGCTGGAGTCGGCGCGCAGCGAGTTCGAGGCGCTCCAGCGGGCCGGCGTGCACATCAGCGAGCGCCCGCTGCGGCGCAAGGACGGCTCGAGCTTCCGGGCGTTCGCCACGGCCGCCGTCTACCACGACGAGCACGGCGAGCCGCAGGGCACGATCGCCGTGATCCTCGACGCCACCGAGCGCGTGCGCATCGAGCGCGAGCTGCGCGAGGCGCGCGATCATCTGCGCGCCGTGACGGACAACATGGGCGAGGCGCTCGTCACGCTCGGGGGATCCGGCGAGATCAGCTACGTCAACGCGGCGGCCGAGCGCCTGCTCGGCTGGAGCGCGGAGGCGCTCGCCGGCAGGACGCTGCACGCGGCCGTCCACGACGGCGTCTGCCCGGAGGCGCAGACCGAAGGCCTCGAGCGGTGCGCGCTGCTGCACGGCGAGCGCGAGCGCGACCCGGTGCGCTGCCACGACGACACGTTCGTGCGCCGCGACCGCTCCGCGGTGCCGGTCTGGTGGGCGCTCACGCCGATCACGAGCCCGCTGGGCGACACCTCGATCGTCGTGTTCGGCGACATCACCGCGGCGAAGGCGACCCAGCAGCGCCTGCGCGACGAGATCGAGCGCCTCACGCAGGTGCGCGAGCTGCACGAGGCGATCGAGGCCGAGCGCTTCGTGCTCTTCGCGCAGCCGATCGTCGACCTCGGCTCGGGGGCGGTGAGGTCGCACGAGCTGCTGCTGCGGATGTACACGTCCGACGGCGCGATCCGCCTGCCGCGCAGCTTCCTTCCGGCGGCGGAGGCCTGCGGGCTCATCATCGAGCTCGATCGCTGGGTCATCGGCCAGGCGGCGCGGCTGGCCGGCGAGGGGCACAACGTCGAGATGAACCTCTCGGCGGCGTCGCTCGGCGACCCCGCCCTGTTCGAGTACTTCCAGCGCACGGTCGACATGCACGGCGCCGCGCCCGCGCTGCTCGGCGTCGAGCTGACCGAGACGGCGATCATGACCAACGAGTCGGTCGCCGGGTCGTTCATGCAGCGCGCGGGGGCCATGGGCTGCACGCTCGCGCTCGACGACTTCGGGACGGGCTTCGGCGGCTTCGGCTACCTCAAGCGCCTGCCCGTCGACTACCTGAAGATCGACGTCGAGTTCGTCGGCGACCTCATCACGAGCGCGGCGAGCCGGCACGTCGTCGAGGCGGTCGTCGGGCTCGCCGCCGCATTCGGGCACAGCACGATCGCCGAGGGCGTCGAGGACGCCGCGACGCTCGCGCTGTTGCGCGAGCTCGGCGTCGACTACGCGCAGGGCTATCTCATCGGTCGTCCCGGTCCGCTGCGCGACACGATCTACGGCGAGCTCTGATCGGCCTCGCCGGACCGGCGCAGGGCCGCGCCGCTCATGCTGACCGCGTCGAGCAGCGGCTGGGCCTTGAGCAGCATCTCGTCGTACTCGTCCTCGGCGTCGGACAGCATGACGACCGCCCCCCCGGAGCCGATCGAGGCGCCGTCGGCCGTCGCGACGAGCGTGCGGATGACGATGCTCAGATCGGCCGTGCCGTTGAGCGCGAGGTAGCCCAGCGCGCCCGAGTAGATGCCGCGCGGGGCGCCCTCGAGGGCGTCGATGATCTCCATCGTGCGCAGCTTCGGGGCGCCGGTCATCGAGCCGCCGGGGAACGTCGCGCGGATGCAGTCGACGATGTCGACGTCGTCGCGCAGCCGGCCGCGGATCGTCGAGACGAGCTGGTGGACGGTCTCGTAGCTCTCGACGTCCATGAGCTTGCAGACCTCGACGCTGCCGATCTGCGACACGAGGCCGAGGTCGTTGCGCAGCAGGTCGACGATCATGAGGTGCTCGGCGCGGTCCTTCGGGCTGCGCGCGAGCGCGGCGCGCGCGGCGGCGTCGGACGCCGGGTCGCCACCGCGCGGCGCGGTGCCCTTGATCGGCTTGGCCTCGACGGAGCGGTCGCGGCGGACGCGCAGGAAGCGCTCGGGGGATGAGCTGAGCACCGCGCCCTCCGCGATGCGCAGGTACGCGCCGTACGGCGCCGGGTTGACGCGGCGCAGCACCCGGTAGAGCTCGAACGTGTCGTGCGGCGCGGGCAGCGAGAGCCGGTTCGTCAGGCAGATCTCGTAGCTCTCGCCGGCCTCGAGCAGGCGCTTGCAGGCCTCGACGCCGGCCATGTAGTGCTCGCGCCCGCGGCTGAGCTCGAACTCGAGCGCCGCCCGGCCGTGGTCGACCGTCTGGGGCTCGTCGAGCGGGTCGACGTCGGCGAGCGCCGCGGCCGTCTCGTCGAGCCATGCGCCGGTCGCCGCCCGCGCGGCCGGGCCGCCGTCGCTCAGGGCGAGCAGATGCGTCTGCGCGCGCTCGTGGTCGAAGGCGACGACCCGGTCGGCGAAGAGCAGGCAGGCGTCGGGAAGCGGCGCCGTGTGCGCCTCGCTGCCGCCGCAGTCGGCCTTCAGCTCGTAGCCGAGGTAGCCGACGAAGCCGCCGTTGAGGTCGAACGGCAGGCCCGGCGTCTCGGTGTACAGGCGGGCCAGCTCGCGGCTGAGGTAGCTGAACAGGGTCTCGCGGTGGACCCGGCTCTCGCCGTCGCGGGTGACCGTCAGCCGCGCGCCGGCGACCGCGTAGCGGATCTGCGCGCCGAGCTCGCCGAGTGGGGCGCCCATGAACGAGAAGCGCCCCTGCGCCGGGTCGCCGGCGCTGGAGTCCAGCCAGAAGGCGTGCTCCTCCTCGCCGAACAGCGCGGCGAAGGCGGCCTCGGCGTCGGGCGCGGCGTCGATGACGCGATGGGCGACCTGGACGGCGCCGCCGGCGCGCGCCGGCGCCCGGCCGCCCGGGACGATCGTCGAGTGCGGCGCCGGCGGCGCGCCGGGCGGGATCCGGCGCCCGGGCGACAGCGCGACGAAGTTCGCGACAAGCTGCTCGCCATGCTCGGTGCCGATCGACTCGGGATGAAACTGCACGCCCCACGCGGGCCGCTCGCGGTCGCGGATGGCCATCAGCGTGCCGTCGTCGGCCCAGGCGATCGCCTCGAGCTCGGGCGGCAGCGCGGGGTCGACGATGAGCGAGTGGTAGCGCACCGCGCGCAGCCCCTGCGGGATGTCCGCGAAGAGGCCGTCGCCGCGATGGAAGACCCGGCTGATGCGCCCGTGGACGATCTGCGCTCCGCGCACGACGCCGGCGCCGCGGACGTGCGCGAGCCCCTGATGGCCCAAACAGACGCCGAGCACCGGGATCTCGCTCTGCGCGAGCGCGGCGCGTCCGATGCCGAGATCGCGCTCGCGCTCGGGCCGCCCGGGGCCGGGCGAGACGACGATCCGGTCCCAGGGATGCTCGGCGAGCGCGCTCCACCGGATCTCGTCGTTGCGCACGACGACCGGCTCGTGCCCGCTGACCCGCGCGATGAGCTGGTAGAGGTTGAACGTGTAGGAGTCGTAGTTGTCGATCAGCAGGGTGGTCACGGGTGGCCAACACCCTAGAGCGAGTTCTGTGCTGGACCGGCGGGGCGCTGGAGCCCGCGCCCGGCGCTCCGGCGCCCGCGCTGCTCGTCGCCGACTCGTGGCTCGTGGCCGACGGGCGCGCCCGCGCGGCAGGCGCGCACTGGGCGCGCTTCGAGCGATCGTGCCTGCAGCTCGGCGCCGACGGCGGGGAGCTCGCGCGCTTCCGCGCGGCCGCGTCCGCCGCTCTGCCGCGGGAGGGGCGCTGGTTTCCGCGCGTCGAGCTGACGGCGGGCGGCCTGGCGCTGCGCGTCCGCCCCGCGCCCGCGGCGCAGCACGAGGCGCGCGTGGTCGTCGGACCCCCGGGCGACCCGCGGACGGCGCCGCGGCGCAAGGGGCCCGACCTCGAGCTGCTCGCCCGGCTGCGCGCCGCGGCCCGCGCGCAGGGAGCCGACGAGCTGCTGCTGCGCGACGCGGCCGGCGCGCTGCGCGAGGGCGCCCTGTCGAGCCTGCTGTGGTGGGAGGGCGAGGCGCTGTGCTCGACGCCCGACGCGGGCGTGCTGCCCGGCGTCACGCGGGCGCTGCTGCTGGCGATCGCGCGCGAGCGCGGGGTCGAGGTGCGCCTGCGCTCGCCGCTGGCCGGGCAGCTGGCGGGGACCGAGACGTGGCTGACGAGCGCGCTGCACGGCATCCGCGTCGTGAGCGCATGGCTGGCGCCGCGCCAGGAGGCGGGCGCGCCGGCGCGGGCCGCGGCCTGGCGCGCGGCGCTGGACCGCGTCCCCTGACGGCGACCGTGGCGAGAACCGTCCCAGGGGGAGACGCTTCTCGCCACGGCTGCCGGAGGGCGGCGCCGGCGGCGGGCTGACGGCGGCGCCGGCGGTCGCTCCAGCCGCCGCGCCCTCCCAAGCGCGCGGCTATCCGCCGTCGCGCACGGTCTCGCGCAGCTTCTCGATCTCGTCGAGCAGCTCGCGCTGGCGGCGGATGACGTCGTCGAGGCGGTCCTCGACGCTGCCGCCGGCGGGCGTCGTCGTCGCGCCCGCGCCCGTCTGCGATGAGCCGGCGCCGGCCTGCGCGGGCTGCTCGGGCGCGACGGCGCCGGGCGCGGCCGAGTCCTCCGGGACCGCGCCCGTCTGGATGTAGGCCTTCGTCTTCGTCTCGGCCTGCGCGTCGCGGTCGTTGTCGAAGATCGCGACGAGCTTGTTGTTGGCGGCGTCGACGACGACCGTCTTGGAGACCGCGTTGGCGCTGTTGGGGATGATCGACGTCAGGTAGACGACGCGGCCCTCGACGAAGACCGGGCGCGGCTCGACGACGCGGAAGTTGCCCGAGCCCGGCGTGCCGTCGCCGAAGTCCACGCCGGGGATCGAGACCGCGCGCACGGCCTGCAGCGCGCGGCGGTTGCCGCTCAGCGAGGTGCGCCGCGGCACGCGCCAGATCCGCGTCTTGCCGGTCGTCGCGTCGGTCAGGAAGATCGCGCTGGCGGCGAAGGCGCGGCCGAACGGCTCGGCGACCGTGACCCACTGCGGGCCCAGGCCCTTGGGGCCGAAGTCGACGAGGTAGGGCTGGCGGTTGATCTCGGTGTCGGTGATCTGCGTCTGGTCCTCGTGCACGAACCAGGCGTTCCAGAGGCCGCGCTTGTACTGAAACGCGTCGTGGATGCGGCGCGCCTGCGTGTCGGAGAAGACCCGCCCGGTCTCGGCGAGCTCGGGCCGGCGCGCCGCCTCCTCGGGCTCGAGGTCCTCGATCGTCCCGTCGGGTGCGACGACGAAGACGCCGCCGAGCACCGGCCGGCGGATGAGCAGGCCCTTGTACTCCAGGTAGGGCACGAGCAGGCGCGGGCCCTTCGGCGTCTCGATCCCGACGGGCTCCTCCAGCGTGATGAGAAAGCGCTCCTTCAGCAGCCGCCAGCGCAGGTTGTCGACGATCTGCAGGCCCGGCGCCACCTCGAGCTCGGCGTCGATCTGGCGCAGCGAGCGGGCGGTCTGCTCGGCGTCGAGCTCGACGATCCCCTGGCTCTTCTTGCTGACGATCCGAAACGCCCCCTGCGGCGTGCGCAGCGCGGTCCAGACGAGGCCGCCGTCGGTGTTGACGATGCGGAAGTTCGTGAGCGTCTCGGTCGGCGAGTTGAACGCGCTCGCCGCGTTGACCTCGGCGACCTCGCGCGGCACGAGGCGGACCTGGCCGTTGGCCGGCAGGCCGGGGATCGCGGCGTAGCTCGTGTTGTCGACGATCGCCTTGCCGACGAGCGGCGCGTTGAGCGCCGCTCCGAACATGAACGCGAGGAACGCGAGCACCGGGAACGCGAAGAGGTACGCGGGCGGGCGCACGCCGACGCGCAGGTCCTCGAGCGTCGACCAGCTGCGCTGCGAGCGGCGCAGGAGCACCGCGCCCGCGGCGAGCAGCGCGAGCGGGGGCAGCCACACGATCGGAGCCGTCCAGAAGAACAGCGCGAACCCGTGCCAGATCGGCCGCACGAGCCACAGGACGACGAGCGCGACGACCCCGAGGACGATCGGGACGGGATGAAGCGCTGGCAGGCGGCGGGGCACGTGAACGTCGACTCTACGCAAGCGGGGGGCGCCGCGACACCCGGTCGCGGCGCCCCCCGGGGCTTTCGTGCCGGCGGCGGCCCGCCGCCGCCGGTCCGGCTAGGAAGGCTGCGGGATGATCCGGATGTAGGGCTTCGGGGACTCGTAGTCGCCGAAGAGCTCCTTGGCCTCCTCGTTGGAGACCGCGCCGGTGATGATCACGTCCTCGCCGTTGCGCCACTGCGCCGGCGTGGCGACCCTGTGCTTCGCCGTCAGCTGCAGCGAGTCGATGACGCGCAGCACCTCGTCGAAGTTGCGCCCCGTCGTCATCGGATAGACGAGGACGAGCTTGATCTTCTTGTCGGGGCCGATCACGAAGACGTTGCGGACGGTCGCGTTGTCGGCCGGCGTGCGCGTCGTCGGGTCGCCCTCGACGTCGGCGGGCAGCATGCCGTAGAGCTTGGCGACGTTGAAGTCCGAGTCGCCGATCATCGGGTAGTTCGGAGCCGTCCCCTGGGTCTCCTCGATGTCCTTGGCCCACTTGGCGTGGTTGTCGACGGGATCGACGGACAGGCCGATGATCTTCACGTCGCGCTTGTCGAACTCGGGCTTGATCGACGCCATGTAGCCCAGCTCGGTCGTGCAGACGGGGGTGAAGTCGCGCGGGTGCGAGAACAGCACGCCCCAGGAGTCGCCGAGCCACTCGTGAAACGAGAGCCGTCCCTCCGTCGTCTCAGCCTCGAAATCCGGCGCCGTCGCACCGATTGTCAGAGCCATGTACATCCTCCCTCTCGATGAATAGAGGTAAACCCGATCGTCTATCGCCAGATTCGGAATCTACCAGCCCGGCCAATGCTACGAAACGATGAACATCCGCCCCGGCCGCTGGCGCTCGCCCCCGCGATCGGAGATCGTTGACCCGCATGAGGCGCGGAGTGCAGACGAGCCCGCCGGGACCGTTTCGGCGCGAGGCGTGGCGCAGCCCGCTGCGCGGTCCGTGGCTGACGTCGGTGCTCGGCGCGGTGCTGCTCGCCGGCATCCCGATCGTCGCGGTCACGGGCTTTCTCTCCTACGCCGCCTACGTTCCCGCGCTCGGCGCCAACAACCTCGTCGGCGACCCCGGCCTGCTCGACGCCTACGTCTTCTCGTGGCCGACGAGCCCGGTCTGGCTCTACGCCCTGACGCAGGGGCTGCACGTCACGGTCGGGATCGCGCTCGTGCCGCTCGTCCTCGTGAAGCTGTGGTCGGCGATGCCGGCGCTCTTCGAGTGGCCGCCGGTGCGCTCCCCCGCGCACGCGCTCGAGCGCGCGAGCCTCGCCCTGCTCGTCGGCGCGACGCTCTTTCAGTTCGCCACCGGGATCCTCAACGCGCAGCTGTACTACCCGTGGAAGTTCTCCTTCCTCGCCGCGCACTTCTACGGCGCCTGGGTGTTCGTCGCGGCGTTCGTCCTGCACGCCGGGCTCAAGCTGCCGACGATGCGCCGCTCGCTGCGCGAGCGCCGCCTGCTCGACGAGCTGCGCCGCGGCCTCGACGAGACGGTCCCCGAGACGGGCACGTCGAAGCTCGTCCCCGCCGCCCCGAGCGCGCCGACGATCTCGCGCCGCGGCGTGCTCGGGCTGACCGGCGGCGCGTCGCTCGGGCTGCTCGTCCTGACGGCCGGCCAGGCGGTCGGCGGCCCGCTGCGCAAGCTCGCGCTGCTCGCCCCGCACGGCCGCTCGCTCGGCGACGGGCCCAACGACTTCCAGGTCAACAAGACCGCCGCGTCGCTGGGGATCACCCCCGCGCAGACCGGCGAGGAGTGGCGCCTGCGGATCGCCGGCGGCGCGCGCGAGCTGCGCCTGTCGCGCAGCGAGCTGCTCGCCCTGCCCCAGCGCACGCACGAGCTGCCGATCGCCTGCGTCGAGGGCTGGTCGACGACGCAGAGCTGGAGCGGCGTGGCGCTGCGCGACCTCGCGGCGCTCGCCGGCGCCGCCGCGTTCGACGAGCTCTACGTCGAGTCGTTGCAGGAGCGCGGCAGCTTCCGGCGCGCCTCGCTGAGCCCGCGCCAGGTCCGCGACCGCCGCTCGCTGCTGGCGCTGCGCGTCAACGGCGCCGACCTCTCGGCCGACCACGGCTTCCCGGCGCGGATCATCGTGCCGGCGCTGCCGGGCGTGCACTGCACGAAGTGGGTCGCGCTGCTCGAGTTCCGGGGCACGCGCGCATGAACGTCCGGCGTGCCTACGGCGCGGGACCGCTGCACCTGCTCAGCACGCTCGCGGCGCTCGCGCTGGCGGCCTACGCGTTCTCGAAGATCTTCGCGGGCGCGCAGGCGGCGAACGTCCTGCTGTGGTTCGTCGGGGCGATCGTCGCCCACGACCTCGTCGCGTTTCCGCTCTACACCGCGCTGAACCGGCTCGCGCTCGGCCGGCGCCCGCGCGGCGCCAACCACGTCCGCGTGCCGGCGCTGCTCGGCGGCCTCGCGTTCGTCGTGTACTTCCCGCTCATCCTCGGGCTCGGCGGCGGGCGCTACGAGCGCGCCACGACGCTCTCGCAGGACGTCTACCTCGCCCGCTGGCTGGCGCTCTGCGGCGTGCTCTTCGCGGGCTCGGCGCTGCTGTACGCCGTGCGCGCGCGGCGGCGGTAGCCGGCTACGGCCGCACGGCGAGCCGCGCGAACCATCGCCGCTCGCACTGCCAGCGCTCGGCGACCGCGAAGCCCGCCCCGCGCGCCGGGCCCTCGATCGCGTCGACGCCGACGTAGGCCCAGTCGAACGCGTGGCTGCGCTGATCGCCGAGCTCGAGGCGGATGCGCTCGCTGGCGGCGCGGACGCCCGGCCCGGCGAGCTCGACGAGCACCTCGCCGTCGGGGCGAAGCAGCGCGCGCAGCCGCGCGAGCAGGTCGCGCGGCTCGCCGCCGATGCCGATGTTGCCGTCGAGCAACAGCGCGCAGCCCCAGGTTCCGGCGCCGGGGATGGGCTGGAAGATCGACGCCTCGATCGCCGGCGCGCCACGGCGGCGCGCCTCGCGGACGGCCCCCGGTGCGATGTCCACGCCGAGCGCGAGCCGTCTGCGCCGCGCGAGCGCGAGCACGTGGCGGCCGGGACCGCAGCCGACGTCGAGCACCGGCGGTCGCGCGCGATCCAGGACCGACTCGTCGGCGGCCGTCGACGGTCCGAGCCAGCGGTGCACCGCGACGCGGACGGCGCTGCCGTCGGGGCGGCGCGCGCGCAGGGCCGGCGCGCCGGCGGCGAGGGCGAGCGCGTAGACGTCGGCGACCGCGCAGCTCATCGCAGCACGCCCGCCATGTCGCGGATCGCGCGGGCGGTGCCGCGCACCGTGCCGGTCACCTTCGAGCGCCCGGCGCGGGCGCGGTAGGGGACCTCGACCTCGCCGATCGTCCAGCCGCGCGCCGCCGCGCGCAGGACCATCTCCAGCGGCCAGCCCGAGCGGCGGTCGGCGATCTGCAGGCCGAGCAGCGCGGCGCGGTCGGCGGCCCGCATCGGACCGAGGTCGCGCAGCACCACGCCGCTGCGGCGGCGCAGCTCGAGCGTGAGCGCGCGGTTGGCGATCCGCGCGTGCACGGCCATCGCGCCGCGCTCCGAGCGGCGGGCACCGAGCACGAGGTCCGCCTCGCCGCGCCCGACCGGCTCGGCGACGAGCGGCAGGTCGCCGGGATCCAGCGACGCGTCGCAGTCCATGAAGCACACGACGCCGTCGCGCGCGGCGACGAGGCCGGCGTAGCAGGCGGCGCCGAAGCCGCGCAGCGGCTCGTCGACGACGCGCGCGCCCAGCGAGCGGGCGATCGCGCCCGAGCCGTCGGTCGAGCCGTTGTCGACGACGAGCGGCTCGTAGCCGGACGGCATGCGCGACAGCACCCACGGCAGCGCCTGCGCCTCGTCGAGGACCGGGAGCACGACGGAGATCGGCATGACGGGCGACACTACGTGCCGCGCGCCCCGGGCTCGATTACGAGTTCGAAAACGCGGGCTGGGCGAGCAGCACGAGCGACGGGTAGCCGAGCCGCGGCGCCACGAGGCGGCGCCGCACGGCGAACCCCGCCGCGCGCAGCTCGCCGGAGGGGTCCACCGGCCGCAGGCCGCCCCAGGCAGCGGGGCGCAGGCGCGCGGCGAGCAGCAGGGCGCGCGCGGCCAGCCAGCCGCCGGGGCGGCGCTCGTCGGCCCACGGAGTCACGACGACGAGCCGCGAGCGCGGACCCGGCGCCAGCAGCCGGCAGGCCTCGGCGAGGACCGCCCGACGCTCCCCGGCGTCGAGCAGCTGCAGCAGGTAGGCGCACGTGACGACGTCCGCCCAGCCGTCCGGCAGCGGGACCGCGCGGGCGTCGGCGATCAGCGTCGAGCAGCCCGCCGGGGTGCCGGCGCGGGCGAGCATCGCCGGCGAGTGGTCGGCGCCGATCGCCTCGCGCGGGCGCACGGGCAGCGCGGCGAGCCGGCGCAGCACGAGGCCGGTCCCGGTCGCGAGGTCGAGCAGGCGCTCGTCGGGGGCCGCGCCGGCGAGGCGCAGCGCGGCGTCGATCGCGTGCAGCTCGAAGCGCTCCTGGCGGTCGTAGCGCGCGGCGAGCCTGTCCCATGTTGCGGCCGCGGAGGCGGGCGTGCTCACGCCGCGCCAGGCGCCGCGCGCGAGCGCTGCCAGGTCCCGCCGGCGAGGTTCAGCGCGCCGACGAGGGCGACCACCAGCGCGTACGTCGTCGCGTCGACGACGGCGTCGACGCGCGGGCTCAGCGCGAGCAGGACCCCGGCGCCGACGATCGTGAGGCCGAGCCCGAGCTCGCTGACGGCGAAGCCGCGGGCGCGCAGCAGCGCGCCGGCCGCCGCGGCCAGGCCGACCCCGACGAGGTAGACGCCGGCGACGTCGACGTCGACGGGCCGCAGCTCGCCGGCGAACGCGACCGCCAGGCCCCAGCCGCAGAGCGCGACCGCGGTCGCCCAGTAGCCGCCGCGCGGGCCGTCGACGAGGGCGGCCAGCAGGTACGTCACGCCGAGGATGAGCGGCAGCCAGTAGAAGGCGATGCGGGCGCCGCCGACCGAGAACTCGAGCAGCGCCGCCCCGACGCAGAGCAGCAGGCCCTGGATGATGCGGTTGCCCGGCGTTCGCTGCGACGGCACGGCGTCATCCTACGAGCCGTAGCCTGCGCTCGTGGCACTCGCTCGCAAGCATGCGGCGCGCCCGGCCGCCGCGCCCGGCACCCGCCGGGACGGGGCGTGGCGGCGCACGGCCGGCGCCGTCGCGCTGTGGGCGCTCGTCGTGGCGGCGGGCCACCTGCTCGGCGCGGCGCTGCAGGCCGGCGATCCCCTCGTCCACATCGGGGCGCCGCCGCTCGTGGGCAGCTTCGACGTGCGCCTGTCGGCGCGCGCGCTGCCGGCGCTGGCGCTCGCCGCCGCCGCGATCGCCTGGGCTCCGCTGCTCGCCGCCCGCCTGGCGTGGCGCCCGCTGCTCGCCGCGAGCTGGGCGGCGGCGGCGGGCTGGGCCGTGGCCCTCGCGGCGACCGACGGGCCCGCGGCGATCACGGCCCCGCTGCGCACGCGCTACGAGCTGCTCACGGCGGTCCCGCTCGTCGGCGCGCCGGCCCGCTTCCTGGAGACGTTCACCGCCCAGCTGCCCGGCTATGCCACGCACGTCCGCGGGCACCCGCCGGGCGGCGTCCTGCTGCTGTGGCTGCTCGACCGGGGCGGCCTGGGCGGCGCGACGGCGGCCGCGGCGCTGGCGATCGGCTGCGGCGCGCTCACCGCCCCGGCGGTCCTCGTCGCGGTCCGCGCGCTCGGCGGCCAGGCGGTCGCGCGCGACGTCGCGCCGTTCGTCGTGTTCACGCCCGCGGCGGTCTGGATGGCGACGTCGTTCGACGCGCTCTACGCGGGCGTCGGCGCGGTCGGCATCGCGACGCTGGCGCTCGCCTGCACGGCCCCGCCGGGGCGGCGCGGCGCGCTGCTGGCGGTCGCCGCCGGGCTCGCGCTCGGCGCGGCGCTGCAGCTCAGCTACGGGATCGCGACGCTCGGCGCCCTCGTGCTGGCGCTCGCCGTCGCGCTCCGGCGCCTCGGCGTCCTCGCCTACGCGGCGGCGGGCGTGGCACTCGTGTTCGCGGCGTTCGCGGCGGCGGGGTTCGACTGGTTCGCCGGGCTGCGCGCGACCCGCGAGCAGTACCTCGCCGGCGTCTCGCCGCGGCGGCCCTACGCCGACTTCCTCGTCATCTCGGTCGCGGCGTTCGCGCTCGCGACCGGGCCGGCGGCCGCCGCCGGCCTGGCGCGCATGCGCCGGCGCGGCCCGTGGCTGCTGGCGGCGGGCGCGGTCGTGGCGGTCCTCGCCGCCGACCTGTCGGGCATGTCGAAGGGGGAGACGGAGCGCATCTGGCTGCACCTCGTCCCGTGGCTGCTCGTCGCGACGGCGGCGCTGCGCGGCTCGCGCGGCTGGCTGGCCGCCCAGATCGCGCTGGCGCTCGCGCTCCAGCTCGGGGTGCGCTCGCCGTGGTGAGCGCGCGCCTGCGCCGGCGCGGTCGCGCACCGTCTGCGCCGGGCGCCGCGCGGCTGGGCGCAGCGCGGCCGGGCGCCGCCGCGCGCCTGGGCATCACCGCGCTCGTGGCCATCGCGCTGCTGGGCGCGGCCGGCTGCGGCGGCTCCTCCGACGCCACGCGCGATGCGACGGCGCCGCCGGTCGCCCGCGCTCCCGCCGGCGAGCACCTCGTCGACGTCGCCCGGGCGGGCGCGCTGGCCGTGACGCCCGGCGGGACGCTGCTCGCCGGCGCGCTGCAGAGCGCGACGATCGTCGCGCGCCCGGCGCGGGCGACGCCCCTGCCGCGGCTGCGCGTCGCGACCGGCGGCCAGCGCGGGCTGCTCGGCCTCGCCGCCGCCGGCGGCGGACGGATCTTCGCCGCCTACACGCGCGCCGGCGACGGCCGGATCGTCGTCGAGCGGATCGCTCCGGGCGCGCGGCGCCGCGTCTGGACCGGCCCGCCGAGCACGACGCTCGCCAACGGCGGCCACCTCGCGCTCGCGCCCGACGGGCGGCTCGTCATCGGCATCGGCGACCTGCAGGATCCGGCTCGCGTGGCGGATCCGTCGACACCGAACGGCAAGCTGCTGGCCTTGCGCCCGACCGGACCCAACCGCGCGCCGGAGGTGCTCAGCAGCGGCTGGAACAACCCGTTCGCCTTCGCGTTCGCGCCCGACGGGCGCCTCTGGGTGGCCGACAACGCCCCCGGCCGGCGGCCGGAGCGCATCGCGCGCGGCGACGCGCGCGGCGGGCCGCCCGCCGAGGTCACCGAGCTGGAGGAAGAGATCGCGCCGTCCGGCGTCGCGGCGATCTCGTCGACCGAGCTCGCGGTCTGCGGCTTCGTCTCGCGCGCCCTGCAGCGCTATCGGCTGCGCGGCGGGCGCTGGCGCCCTGCGGGCACGATCGCGCGGGGCTGCCGCTACGGCGTCGTCGGGCTGCCGGACGGCCGTCTGGCGTTCTCGACCGGCCGCGACGTGCGGACGGTGGCCGCCCGATGAGCCGCGTGCTCGTCACCGGCGGCGCCGGCTTCGTCGGCTCGCACGTCGTCGACGAGCTGCTCGCGCGCGGCGACGAGGTGCGGACGCTCGACGTCCTGCACCCGGCCGCGCACGGCGGCCGCCCCGACTACCTCGACCCCGCCGCCGAGTTCGTCGAGGGCGACGTGCGCGACGGCGCGACGGTCGCCGCGGCGCTGCGCGGCGTCGATCACGTCTGCCACCAGGCCGCGATGGTCGGCCTCGGCACCGACATCGGCGATATCGCCGACTACGCCTCGCACAACGACCTCGGCACCGCCGTCCTGCTGCGCGAGCTGGCCCGCGCGGGGTTCGGCGGCCGCCTGGTGCTCGCGTCGAGCATGGTCGTCTACGGCGAGGGACGGTACGCCTGCGCCGAGCACGGGCTCGTGCGGCCCGGCCCGCGGCTGCGGGCCGACCTCGCGGCGGGCCGCTTCGAGCCGCGCTGCCCGGCCTGCGGCGCGGCGCTGCGGCCGCGCAGCATCCCCGAGGACGCGCCGCCCGATCCGCGCAACGTCTACGCGGCGACGAAGCTGCACCAGGAGCATCTCGCGGCGGCCTTCGGCCGCGAGACGGGCGTGCCGGTCACGGCGCTGCGCTACCACAACGTCTACGGCCCGCGGATGCCGCGCGACACGCCCTACGCCGGCGTCGCGTCGATCTTCGCCAGCGCGCTCGCCGCCGGCCGCGCCCCGCGCGTCTTCGAGGACGGCGGCCAGCGCCGCGACTTCGTCCACGTGCGCGACGTCGCGCATGCCAACGTGCTGGCGCTCACCGCCGCCGAGCCCGTCGCGGGCGCGTTGAACATCGCCAGCGGGACGCCGCGCAGCGTCGGCGAGATGGCGGCCGCGCTGCACCGCGCGCGCGGCGGCGACGCGCCGGCGCCGGTCACGACGGGGGAGTTCCGGCTCGGCGACGTGCGCCACGTGTTCGCCGGCGCCGAGCTCGCCGCGGCGCGGCTCGGGTTCCGGGCGCGCGAGCCGTTCGACGCCGGGATGGCGGAGTTCGCCCGCGCCGCCCTGCGCGCGGCGCCATGAACAGACGATGAACGCGCCGCCCGCGGGCGTGACGCGGCGCCCGCGCGCTGGGACACTCGCACGGCGATGGCGACCGCCGACCACGCCCGCGGCCAGATCCTCGTCGTCGACGACGAGCCGACGATCGCCGAGGTGCTGTGCCGCTACCTCGAGCGCGCCGGCTACGAGACGCACGTCGCCGCCGACGGGCACGCCGCGGTCGCCGCCGTCGTGCGCCACCGTCCCGACCTCATCGTGCTGGACCTCATGCTGCCCGGCCTCGACGGCCTGGAGGTCATGCGCCGCGTGCGCGAGCGCGAGCGCGACGGCACCGCGATCATCCTGCTGACGGCGCGCGGCGAGGAGTCCGACCGCATCGTCGGGCTGCGCCTCGGCGCCGACGACTACGTCGTCAAGCCGTTCTCGCCGGCCGAGCTCGTCGCCCGCGTGGACGCGGTCCTGCGCCGCAGGGACACCGCGCCGGGCCCCGAGCCCGCGCTGCGCTTCGGCGACCTCGAGATCGATCCGGCCGGGCGCAGGGTCGCCGTGGCCGGCGAGCCCGTCGCGCTCACCCAGCGCGAGTTCGACCTGCTGGCGTTCCTCGCCCGCCACCCGGGGCAGGCGTTCACGCGCAACCAGCTCATGGACCACGTGTGGCGCTACTCGTTCTACACCGACACGTCGACCGTGACCGTCCACATCCGCCGGCTGCGCGCCAAGATCGAGCCCGACCCCGCGCAGCCGCGTCATGTCGAGACCGTCTGGGGCGTCGGCTACCGGTTCTCGCCGTGACGCGGGGGCTGGCCCTCGCCGCCGCCGCGGCGGCCGTGGCCGCCGGCCTCGCGGCCGCGGCCTACGGCGTGCCCGCCGGGGCGACGACGCTCGCGATCCTCGTCCCGCTCGGCGTCACGACCGTGCTCGCGGCGCACGGGATCCTGCGCGCCCGGGCGCGCCTCGGCGGCCTGCGGCGGCAGTTCGCGCTGCTCGCGGTCGTCGCCGGGGCGCAGCTCGCCGTCGCCGTCGCGGTCTTCGTGCAGCTCATGTTCGTCTCCGGCCACGACGCGTTCTTCACCGTGCTCGTCGCCGCCTACAGCGCCGCGTTCGCGCTCTGGGCCGGGCGGCTGCTGGGCCGGCGCGCGCTCGCCGACCTCGATGCCGTCCGCGCGACGCTCGAGGCCGTCGGCGGCGGCCGCCGGGACGCGCGCACGGCGCTGCCCGGCCGCGACGAGATCGCCCGGCTCGGCGCCGAGGTCGACGCGATGGTCGCGACGCTCGCCGCTGAGGAGCACGCGCGCCGCGGGCTCATCGCCGCCGTGTCGCACGATCTGCGCACCCCGCTGACGTCGCTGCGGCTGCTCGTCGACGCGATCGACGACGACCTCGTCGGCGAGGGCGCGACGCGCCGCGAGTACCTCGCCCGCATCTCCACGAACGTGCACGTGCTCAGCGCGCTGATCGACGATCTCTTCGAGCTGTCGCGCCTGGAGTCGGGCGACATCCGCTGGACGCTCGAGCGCGTGCCGGTCGCCGAGCTCGTGCACGAGACGATCGAGGCGATGCGCCCGCACGCGGAGGCCGGGGCGGTGGCGGTCCGCGCGGAGCTCGCACCCAGCCTCGCGGCCGCCCGGGCGAACCCCGAGCAGCTGCAGCGCGTGCTGTTCAACCTCATCCAGAACGCGATCCGCCATACGCCCGCCGACGGCAGCGTCGTCGTGCGCGCGCTGCCCGGCGACGACGGCGAGATCGAGATCGAGATCGCCGACACCGGCCCCGGGATCGCGGCCGACGAGCGCCACCGGGTCTTCGACCCCTTCTTCCAGGGCGGCGAGCGGGCGGCGCGCTCCGGCGCGGGGGCGGGGCTCGGCCTCGCGATCTCGAGGGCGATCGTCGAGGCCCACGGCGGGCGGATCTGGCTGGCCGACGCGCAGACCGGCACGTCGGTGCGCTTCCGGGTGCCGGGCGCCGCGTAGCGCGCGCGGTGGCGGGACGTGCCGTCGGGCGCGACCTTCGCCGAGCCGGCTCGTTGACGCTGCATGCGCTTCATCTCTCTCTCTGCCCGCGCCGCCCCACTGGCGGCCGTCCTGCTGCTGCTCGCCGGCTGCGGCGCCGTCGCCGGCGCGCAGGAGCCCGGCGCGCCGATCGCCGCGCTGGATCGCGGCACGCCGCTGCGCGAATACGCCGGCTGGCTCGTCTTCAGCCGCTGGGACGGCACCGCCTACCGCCTGAGCACCCTGCACGACGGCCGGCTGCGCGATCTGCCCGTCCCTCCGCAGGCCACCGCCTTCGACGCCGACGCCGGCCCGGATTCGACGGGCGCCCCGTCGGTGGCCGTCTCGCTCTGCGACGGCGACTGTGATCTGTACGTCATCGGCCTGGAGCCCGGCGAGGCGCTGCGTCCCGTGCGCAACGCGAACACCCGCGGCCACGACGAGACCGACCCGTCGATCTGGAAGGGGCGCCTCGTCTACGCCCGCACGTACGGCCACGATGTCGTCCCGTACACGAAGCTGCTCGCGGCGCCGCGTTCGCGGCCGTCCGCGCGCCTGGCCTCGCTGCCCGACAGGCGCTGCGGGGCGATCGATCCGCCCAGCTGCCGGCGGATCGACAAGCCGGTGCTCGCGCAGATGGAGCTCTACGGACGCTGGGTCGGGCAGAGCTGGACCTACCAGCCCGAGTCCTTCCCCGGCTTTCGCCAGAACGAGATCCGCCTGACCGACGTCGCGCGAACGGACACGCGCCAGGTCGCCGCGATGACGACCGGGCTGAGCGGGCAGACCTACCTCGGCCCGTCGTTCGCCAGCGGACGGCTCGCCTTCTTCCGGGCCTGCAAGGGCGATCCCGGTGGCTGCAGGACGTCGAACTCGGGCGCGCTGCGCTACCGCATCTCGAGCGGCGGCTACGAGCTCGCGGGGGCCAACGAGCCCTGGGGGAGCTGGGAGTGGCTCGGCGACGGCGACCTGCACACGCCCTCCGACGAGACCTGCGGCGCGGCCGGGCCGGCCTTCCCTGCGACGGGCTGCGGCATCTACCGGCGCCCGTCACTGGCATGGCGGCCGATCGCCGCCGAGCACGTGCGCTGACGTCGTCGCGCGGCACCGACCGCAACGCCGGCCCGTCGCATGTGTCCGAACAGGTGCGGCCGGCCGGCGCAGATCGTCATCGCGCCGGCAGCTGCTCGCGCAGCCCTCGCGGCCGGCTCGGCGACCATCGCCACCCTGCCGCACCCGGGAGGCGCGCCGGCGCGCCCGATCGGACCGGGCGCGCCCCGCCCGATGCACCGCGACCAGGAGGACCTTCCACACATGCCCAGACGGCTACTGCCCATCGCCGCGTGCGCGCTCGCGCTGGCCGCGCTCGCGCCGGCGAGCGCGGCCGCCGCCGACATCCGCATCGGCATCGGCGACCAGAGCTCGCGCACGTTCGACCACCCGGAGTTCCAGCGCCTGGACCTGCGCCAGGTGCGCTACTTCGTGCGCTGGAACACGATCCACCACCGCAGCGAGCGTCACCTCATGCGCGCGTGGGTCAAGGCGGCGCGCGCCAAGGGCCTGCGGCCGCTGCTGCACATCTCGACGACGACGTTCGAGCCCAAGCAGGCGCCGCGCCCGTCGGTGCGCACCTATCGCCGCGACGTCGGTCGCCTCGTGCGCTACCTGCGCGCGCTCGGCGTCAAGGACTTCGGCACCTGGAACGAGGCCAACCACAAGACGCAGCCGACGTGGGACAGCCCCAACCACGCGGCGCTGTACTTCAAGGAGATGTACCGCGCCGTCCATCGCGGCTGCTCGCCGCGCACGTGCCGCGTCGTCGCGCTCGACGTGCTCGACCAGCGCGGTGCCGAGCGCTACGTCGAGCGCTTCTACGAGCGCCTGCGCACGCCGACGTGGACGCGGCGCGCGAAGATCGTCGGGATCCACAACTACGCCGACGCCAACCGCGGCGGACGGCTGCGCACGCGCGGGATCATCCGCGCGGTCCGCCGCCACAACCGCGGCGCGCGGTTCTGGTTCACCGAGACCGGCGGTCTCGTCGGCTTCGGCAAGAACTTCCCGTGCGATCCGAGCTCGCCGTCGTCGGTCGCGCGCGCCGAGCGGCGGGCGGCCAAGGCCGTGCGCCACGTCTTCCGGCTCGCGAGGATGTACCGCGGCGCGGGCGTGCGGCGCGTGTACCTCTACAACTGGTTCGGCAACGACTGCGTGCCCAACGACCGCACGCAGTCCGGCGACCGGGCCGCCGACGAGCAGGCCGGCTTCGACGCCGGCCTCGTGCGCGCCGACGGCTCCGCGCGGGCCGGGCTCGAGCAGGTTCGCGACGCGCTGAAGGGCGCCAGGCGCGGGCTGCTGTAGGGGCGGGGGGCGTGCCGCTCCCGGCCTCCCGCTGCGCGACCGCGCCCGGACGCTGAGCCGACGAGCGCAGTGGAGGCGACGCACGCCGCCTCCACTGCGCCGGCGTCATCGGCTTCGGCCCGGCCCGTGCGGTCGCGCCGATCGGCGTCGCGTGCGCAGCTCGCGAAGCGCCGCGGCGAGGGCGCCGGGGCTGATCGGCCGCGTGGTCGCGGCGCTCCTGCGGGCCGGCGAGAGGTCGCTGCCCGTGCCGTCGGCCGGGGGCAGGCCGGACGTGCCGCCCGGCTGACCCACGGCGGCGCGTTCGTCTGTGGATGGGATCACGTGGTCCTGCATTGCTGATGCTCCTGAGTCCAGGGGGACGACGCGTCGGGCCGGTCCCGCCGTCGCCCCTACGGAGCAGGTGGTCCTGGCCTGGATGCTCGAGTCTCCGACCGCTTCGGATCGGCGATCGGCCTCTGCCTTCTCCGTTAAAGCCAGCCGACAAACATGGACGCGATTCACTGGTTTGCCGGCTGCCCACAGCGGGCAGACGGGCGCCATGATTCGCAGACTTCTCTCAAAGTTCACGGGCGGCGGCAGCGCCCGCGCGGGAGCTGCTGGGCCGGCCGGCGGTGGCACGACCGGCGCGCGCCTCGGCGCAATGGTCGGGCGCCTCTTTCGCCGCCGCTGATCGGCCCGCCGACGGCTCTCGCGAGACCCGGGCGCGCCCGCTCGGCGCGCGCCCGCGGACCCGCATGGCCGCCCCACAGCGCGCAGAGCGGGCGGGCCGCCCGGGCGCCCCGTCAGTCCGCGAGCGGCCCCGCGAGCTCGAGCCCGCGCACGTGGGTCACCTCGACGTGCGCCGCGTCGAGCACGTCCTCGCCGTCGAGCACCGCGTAGCCGGTGGCGTAGTACAGCCGCGCGATCCCGGCGCAGGCGATGAGCTTCGCGCACGGCGGGCACGGGAAGTCGGTGACGTACAGCACGGCGCCCTCGGTGGCGGTCCCCCGGCGCGCGGCGTCGGCGATCAGGCGCGCCTCGGCGTGGACGGCGGTCGAGATCTCGAGGTTGACGCCCTTGAAGAAGTTGCTGCGCGGGTCGCCGGCCGCGTACGCGCTCAGCTCGTGCGGGAGGTGCGAGTTCGCCGCGCAGGCCGTCGTCCCGTCGGCGAAGCGGATCGCGGCGCCGACCTGGCGCCACCAGTCGATGCTGTGGCGGGCCGCCTGCTCGGCGCGCGCGTGCAGGTCGGCGAACGCCTCCTCGGGATCGACCACGCGGGCGTTGCGCGGTCGCAGCAGCTGCACGCTGCGGGACTTGTCCCAGCGCAGGAAGGCGCTGTCGTAGCGCACCGCGCAGCGCTCGAAGAACCGCTCGACGAGCTGGTAGCTGACGTCCTCGGCGGGCAGCGTGATCGACGGGCCCGCGGCGGCGAGGCGGATCGCCCCGTCGACGTCGAGCACCGCCACCTCCGAGCAGATGCCCCACGCGGCGATCGACGCGGCGACGAGCTCGGCGTCCAGGCGGCGGATGTCCTTCGCCAGCGGGCGATAGTCCTCGAAGAGCTGCGGGCCGACGACGAACAACGGGCGCCCGCGGGCATGCGCGGCGACGAACCGCCGGTAGCCCTCGTGGAGCACCGGGACGTACGCGACGACGACCTCGGTCATCCGCGTTTGAGCAGCGAGTCGATGAGCTCGGGCAGCACGGCCGCCAGGCGCGGTCCGAGGCGGTCTCCGAGGTTCATGTACATCTGGCGGATGCGCTCGCTCGTCGTCACCGAGGACTGGCGCTCGACGACCTCGATGCGCCCGCAGAACTCCAGCAGCGCCTTCTGCTCGTCCTCGCTGTACGCGTGGCCCTCGGTGAGCACGAGCACGTCGGGCTTGGCGGCCTTGATGAGGCCCCAGCGCTGGTCGCCGTCGTTCTTGAGGTAGATGAGGTCGACCGGGCGCTGGTAGGCGAGCATCTCCAGGCGCTCCTGCTCGGGGACCATCGGCCGGTCGTCGCCCTTGCGCCGCCGGATCTTCGCGTCGCTGTCGACCCCGACGGCGAGCACGTCGCCGAACTCCTTGGCGCGCGCGAGGTACTTCACGTGCCCGAGGTGGATGAGGTCAAACGAGCCGGACGTCAGGACGACCTTGTAGCCGAGCTGCTTGAGGCTCGCGATCTTCTCGGCCATCTCGTCGAGCGTGCCGACCAGACGCGTCTCGAAGCTCGCGTGGGGGCTGAGGATTCCGGAGCTGACCATGGTGTCCTGGGGTAGGGTCGACGGCAGGTTCGGACCGAGGGTACCGCGAGGTTCGGCGGCGAACCGCACCGTCCGCCGGCCCGCGCGTCCGTCCGCCGCGACGGCGACACTGCACGCCCGCTCCTTCCGCAAGCCACCGATGCCCGACTACCTCCCATTCTCCGACCGCCGGCCCGCGACGCAGTACCGCGACATGCTGCGCACGATCCGCGACGACGGCATCCGCGTGCGCTCCAAGCAGGGCACCGACGCCCGCGCCGTCGCCGGCTACGCGATGCGCTTCCCGCTCGCCCACGGGGCGGCGGTCATCACCGAGCGCTCGATCCGCGGCTTCGTGCGCAAGGCGATCGGCGAGCTGTGCGCGTTCATCAACGGCGCCCGCACGCTCGACGAGCTCGCCGCCTTCGGCTGCGACTGGTGGGACGCCTGGGCGACGCCCGAGAAGTGCGCGTCGCGCGGCCTGCGGCCGGGCGACCTCGGCCCCGGCTCCTACGGCCACGCGTTCGCCAACTTCACGACCGACCTCGACGGCGAGGACCCCGGCTTCGACCAGCTGCCGCACCTCATCGCCAAGCTGCGCGACCTGCCGCTGGATCGCACCGCCGTCATGAGCCCGTGGATCCCCAACGCCAACCACCGCGCGCAGGGCGTCAAGTCGCGCAACACGATCGCGCCCTGCCACGGCTGGGTCCACGCGCTCGTCTACGACGGCAAGCTGCACCTCATCCACAACCAGCGCTCGGGCGACACGCCGATCGGGGTCCCGTCGAACATGGCGCAGTACACGGCGCTGGGGCTCATGCTCGAGCAGCTCACCGGCTATGAGCTCGTCGAGTACGTGCACTGGATCCAGCACGCGCACATCTACGAGGACCAGCTCGGCGCCGTCGACGAGATGCTCTCGCGCGAGGCGCGCCCGCTGCCGACGCTGGCGCTCAACGAGGCCGGGCGCGAGGTCGCGGACATCCACGACTTCCGTGCCGAGCACTTCGAGCTCACTGACTACGAGCCGCACCCGGCGATCTCCGGCATCCCCGTCACGACGTAGCGCCGATGGTCGCGATCGTCGTAGCGGTCAGCAACAACGGGGTCATCGGTCGCGACGGCGGGCTGCCCTGGCGCCTGCCGACCGACCTGCGGCGCTTTCGCGAGCTGACGACGGGCCACGCGGTCGTCATGGGCCGCAGGACGTACGAGTCGCTGCCCGAGCGCTTCCGCCCGCTGCCCGACCGCCGCAACCTCGTGCTGAGCGGCGACCCGGCCTACCGCGCCGACGGCGCCGAGGTCTTCGCCAGCCTCGACGCGGCGCTGGACGCCTGCGACCGCGACTGCTTCGTCATCGGCGGCGCCGCCACGTACGCCCAGGCGCTGCCCGCCGCGCAGCGCGTCCACCTGACGCGCGTGGACTGCGAGATCGAGGGCGATGCGTTCTTCGCGCCGCTCCCCGAGCAGGACTGGACGTGCGTGCAGCGCGGCGAGCCGATCGCCGAGAACGGCCACAGCTTCACCTTCACGGTCCATGAGCGAGCGCGCTGACCGCCTCTACCACGTCGATGCCGCGCGCAGCGAGGACCAGCGGCGCTACATGGAGCGCCTCGAGCGCGAGCGCGTCTGCATCTTCTGCCCCGAGCACGTCGCGCAGTTTCATCCCGAGCCCGTCGAGTTCACCGGCGAGCACTGGTTCGTCACGAAGAACGCCTATCCGTACGCCGGCACCGTGGCGCACTACCTCATCGTGGCGCGCCGGCACGTGTCGTGCTTCGACGAGCTGCCCGACGCGGCCGGCGCCGAGCTGTGGGCGATCAAGCGCCGCCTCACGGCGCAGCTGCACCCGGCGGCCACGGCGACGATCGAGCGCAGCGGGCGGATGGCGCTCAACGGCGCCAGCGTCGCGCACCTGCACACGCACTTCGTCGCCGTCGGCGAGGACCCGGAGACGACGGTCCGCTTCCGGGTCAGCGCGCATGGCGTGCGCCGCGGCGGCGCGCGCCGCGCGGCGCCCGGATAGGACGGCGCGCGACCGGCTCAGGCGCGCAGGTGCGCGGGGTTGGAGTGCCTGCGCTGGCGCTGGACCCCCGGAAACAGCGCGTTGAAGTCGCGAAACAGCGCCTTGTAGCCGTCGGGGTTGCGGTAGGCCTTCTTCACGAAGCCGTCGGGCAGCTCGTCGAGCTCGGCGACCCCCGCCCAGCCGTCGGGCAGCGCGAGCGCGTAGTAGGGGTACTCGGCCGGCACGCCGCGCGCGATCACGGCCGTGATCGGCAGGCCCAGCGAGCGCGCCGCGAACACGCGGTGGATGCCGTCGTTGACGAGCAGCACCGTGCGGCCGTCGGGCTCGCGCGACTCCTCGACGATCGGCGGGAGCAGCGGGACGGCCTCGCCGGGCGCCTGCGACGTCGTGACGCGCAGGCCGCCGGCGAGCGCGAAGGGGTCGTGGCCGTGCTTCATCAGCGCCGCGCGCAGCGCCAGGATCCGCGCGACGTTGTCGCGCAGCACGTAGCGCTGGGCGGGCGCGAGGTCGTCGGGGTCGACCGCCGGGGCGAGCTCGAGCGTCGCGCCGGCGTACGGCCGCGCGCCGCCGAAGCCCACGAGCCGGGTGCGGCGCAGCGCGGCGAGCAGCTCGCCGGCCGGAATCGGCGCTACGCGGAGGACGTCCACGCGTCCCCCGGCTCCTCCGTGCCCGGCCGGCGCAACATCTGCTCCTTGCGCGTCAGCTCGCGACCGAGCCACAGGGCATGGGAGACGAGCGTCACCGCCATGTCGGCGGCCACCTCGCGCTCGATGCTCGTCGCGCGCTCGGACTCGTAGCGCTTGACGAGGATCCCGCCGAAGCGGTGCTCGGCGACGATCCGGCCGCGCTCGCGGTCGACGGTGACGACGAAGTAGCCGCTGGGGTCCTCGCGCAGCGAGCGCTTGGCGCTGTCGCGGTCGACGTCGTCGTCGCTGGTCCAGCCGGCGGCGATCGCGCGCGCCAGCTCGTAGCGCGGGCTGCGCGGATCGATCCCGAGGCAGTGGCTGAGGACGGTGATCGGACCGGCCCGCATGCCCGCGCCGTCGGCGACATGGCGCTGGATCGCCATGAGGCCGTACACGTTCTCCAGCCAGGCGCCGAGCAGGTTGTGCGCGCGGTAGGTCGCCGTCAGCGTCAGCCGCTCCCCGGCGAACCTGAAGAACAGCGTCGTGAGGCAGGGCGTCGCCGCGCGCTCGCGTCCGCCGCGCCGCGGCAGGTCGGCCGCGCTGTCCCACAGCGACACGTAGGCGCCGCGCGTGCGCCGGTCGGCGCGCAGGGTCTCGACGACCGTCTGCAGCGCGTCGGTCGCGCTCGTCGCCTGCTCGAAGTAGCCGCGCAGGCGGTTGCCGTACGTGTACGCGATGCCCTCGGGCAGCTCGGGCGCCAGGATGCGCTCCTGGTAGGCGCGAAACCGCTCGATGTCAAAGCCGAAGGACGCAAGCGCCGGCTGCGGATCGTCGGCGGGGTCGGTGATGACCGCCTTGGCGTTCAGCAGCTCCAGGCGCGGGCCGTCGGCGAGCTCGACGGGCCGCCCGAAGCGCACGACGCGCACGACGAGCTCCTCCCAGCAGTCCAGCGGCCCGCGCCGCACGACCTGGTGCGCGATCGGGTCCGAGGGCAGGTAGGCGTCGTCGTCGGGGAGCGACATGGGCAGCTCGACGCGCAGGCGCTCGCGACCGGCGCCGTCGTCCGCCCGCGGGAGGTCGCGCAGCAGCGCGCTCAGCTCGTCGGCGAGCCCGGGCTTCGACAGCCGGCCGAGATAGCGCACGCTCAGGCTGTCGCGCAGGCGCGCCTCGTCGAAGGCGTCGGCGAGCGGCAGGACGCGCTGCGTCCCGCGGATCCGCTTGACCGGGGCGCCGAGCAACCGGTGATCCTCCAGCCCGCGGTCCAAGAAGGCGGCCAGCTCGTCGCAGGTCGCCAGCCCGAGATCCTCCCCGATCGCGACGAGATGGCGGATCTGCGGGTTGAAGAGCAGGTTGCAGAGCATCGCGAACAGCCCGTCGCCGTAGAGGTTGGCGACGACCGCGACCCGGCTGCGGGCCGCGTCGAGGATCTCCGGCGCGCCCGCGGCGAGCGTGCGCCGGACGGTGCGCAGCGGCGACCAGAGCGTGATGAGCCCGACGTCGCCGGTCGGGTTGACCGGGTGCAGCAGCTCGCCGTGGTACAGCGCGACGAAGCGATGGCCGTCCGCCGCGCGCGCGGGGCGGTCCGTGTCGTCTGTCGTCTTCGGCCGGTCGTCCATCGTGCTGGATCCTGCCGGTTTGCGGTGTGCGGATGCTCCGCACAGCATGCGCCCCGTCCCATGGGACGGGCCTCGATCGGCTCGCCGAGCCTCGCGGGGTAGTCTCGGACGCATGCCGACGAGCCCCGTTGAGAACGAAGCAGGACCGCCAGTCGCCCGCGCAACGCACGAGGTCGAGCTCGAGAACGAGGTTCGCGCCGAAGGACGCGCGTACGTGCGCTACCGCGACGGCGTGCTCTTCAACGTCCTCTCGCTGTCGCCGCCCGACTCGCCGATCGACATCGGTCGCACCGACGAGTGCACGGTGCGCATCAAGAGCGATCCGCTCGTGTCGCGCCGCCACGCCCGGCTCGTCTTCGCGGCCGGCTGGTGGTCGGTCGAGGACGCCGACTCGCACAACGGGACGTTCGTCGGGCACCGGCGCATCCCGGGCGAGACGATCCTCGGCGACGGCGCCTGCTTCCGCGTCGGCGACACCGTGCTGTCCGTCCACCTTCCGCAGTCCGGCTCCGCGCAGCCCGCGCCCGGCGGCGACCTCGAGCCGCGCCTGCTCGACCCCAACCCCATGCAGCGCAAGATCCTCGTCGCGCTGGCACGTCCCTGGCTGGCGGGGTACGACTTCCCGGTCGCTGCAAGCGACGACGAGATGGCCCACGCCTTCGACTGCGACGTGACGGCCGTCAGCGCCGAGGTCGGCGGCCTGTACGACCAGGCCGGCCTGTCGTCAGACGTCGACCAGCGCGGCGGCCTCATCGCGCTGGCGATGCACGAGCGCACCGTCACGCCGGACGACCTGTAGCCGGCCGCGAGCGCGCCGGGTGGCGGCCCGCGCCACATCGCACCCGTCCGTCCGCGATGTCGACCGCCGAACGGCGTCGCCACGCGCACTAGGGCGTGTGCGGCAGGCTGTAGTTGCCGCTGCGGCTCTGCGCGGGATCGGCGTGCACTCCCCCGGCAGAGCAGTTCGAGGAGGCGAGACATGCGCAAGCAGATCAGGCGGATCGTGACCGACTCCACGCCGCGTCAGCAGCCGAAGGATCCGGCCGCGTGCACCCTGGTCGCGCTGCTGCGCGCGTTCGCCGACCCGGGAAAGGTCGCCGCCGTCGAGGAGCGCTATCGCACCGGCCCGATCGGCTATGGCGAGGTCAAGGTGCGGCTCGCGGACGCCATCGACGCGCACGTCGCGCCGATGCGCGAGCGCTACGAGCGCCTGCTCGCCGACCCCGCCGAGATCGATGCCGGAGGGCGAGCCCGGCGGGGAGCGCCCTCACTTGCAGCGCGCTGAATCCGAAGCTACGGTCGAGCAGATCGGACAGACCGGCCGTGTAGCCACCGACCACCTGGCCCGTCGGCGTCGGCCCACTCGAGGTTCGCGAAGTGCATGCACACGAACAAGCATCTGCTGAACGCGCGGTCAGCCTGCCGCAGGCTCTGGCCGCGCGGGGGGCTTCGGTCGCCGGCATCGCTCGAGTCGATCGACCACGCGCGGCTCGAGCAGCGGGGGCCGACGCCCTCGCGGCGCCGCTGGCTCGCGCGGTAGCTCGGCGCGCTGGGAGCGCCATCGGCCCCCCGGCTGCCGAGGCCCCCCGATCGACGCGTGCCCGCCTGCAGGCGCAGATGCTGCAGCGCTGGCCGGCGACACGCGCGACGCTGAACCCGATGTCCGATGTGCGCCTCGGGGGCGGGAAACCGGCCAAGCGGCGCGAGAACTTCATCGCCCTTCGCAACAGGCACGCGCAAGCCGCGCGCGACGTCGTCGCCGATCTGGACGTCGCCGACGTATGGGGTAGTCCGGACTCCGACATCACCGGGACCGGCGCGCAGCACGGCGTGCGCATCGACATCCAGAAGCCGACTCCGACCCACGCCAACATCCAGATCCAGACGAACGGGACGAGCATCTCGATCGCCACGGCGCTGATCAGCCACGCCCTCACGACCGCGAAGGCGGGCGCACTGAAGCACCACGTCCGCGACGCGCTCACCTCGAGCGTCGGCGATGGCATGCAGTGGGAGGTGTACGACGACGGTCGTCCCCTCTGATTGAGCGCGCGACGACCGTCATGGCTCGCGCACGAGCTGGTCCCGGGACCTGCTTTGGGCCGAGCGGCCTATGCTCGCCGGGTGCCCGCCGACGACGCATCTCTGCAGGCGAAGCTCGAGCGCACCGAGGGCGACGCGGACGAAGCCGCACGACCCGCGTCGCCGTCGATCGCCGATCCGGCGGCGCTGCTTGCGCACTTGGACGCCAGCGGCCACTTCCACCGCGACGGCCGGGCCGGCCGGATGTACCACGCCGGTCAGGTGTCGCTGCGCGAGGACGTGCCGTCCGACAGCCTGCACGTGTCGGTCGACGACAACCGCCTGCGCGCCCACGTCGACGAGGCGTCGCCGCTGGCGGTGACGTCCGGCGGACCGTCGCGCTACTCGCTTCCTCGCGCGGTCGCCCACAACGTGCTCGGCATGGCGGGCGACCTGCTCTCGCTCGTGCGCGGCCGTCAGGGAGATCATCGCTGCGCGCTGGACTGCGAGTGGATCGCCGCCGACGCCGGCGGGACGCCGGTAGCCGCCCGCCGGCTGGACCCCGCGACCTCGGCCTGGGGCGTGCAGCTCGACGTGCGGGTGGCGGGCTCGCTCGACGGGCAACGGCTGCGCTGCGCGCTCGACGCCATCGCGGGCGTCCCCGGCGCGGGCGCGGAGTGCCTGACGATCGCCGATTGCGACGACGACGACGAGCTCGATCGCGCCCGCGTTGTGCTGCACGACACCGGCGTCCCGCTCACCACGCTGCCGCCGCTTCGCGCCTGCCTGGCCCATCACCCCGCCGGCGACGTGCTCATGCTCCACCTCAACCACGCCGCGGTGGATGGGTTCGGCGCGGCGGACGTGCTCGCCGCCGTTGCCCGCGCCTACGCGCGGGGCGATGCCGAGCACCCGCCGCTGGACTTCCTCGCCTGCGCCGATCTGCCCGTCCAGGCGACGCCGCCCAGCGGCTCGCGGGCCGTGCGCCTCGGCAGGATGGCGATCGAGCGGCTGCGCGACGCGCTGTCGCGCCCGCGGCAGCTGGCCGCCGACGGGCAGGCCGGCGAACGGCCCGGCTACGGCTTTCATCTTGTGGCAGTCCCAGCGCTGCCGGAGGCGCCCACCCGCGAGGTGCTGCTCGCCGCGCTGCATCTGGCGATCGCCAGGTGGAACGACGAGCACGACAAGCCGGGCGGCCGGATCGGCGTGCTCGTCCCGATCGACCTGCGGTCGGCGGAGCTGCCGGCGGGCGCGATCGCGAACCTCTCGATCAACACGCGCCTGTCGAGCACCCGGCGCGAGCGGGGGACGGCGGCCGCCACGCTGCGGGCGATGACGTGGCACGGCGGTCGCGACGACGCGACGCGGACCGGGATCGCCCTCATGGCGGCCTTGCAGCGAGCCGGCCTGCTGGCGCTGTGGGCCAAGCAGTCGAGCGTCGTGCTGCAGCCCATCACCAACAACCGCTGCGCCGACGCGGCGACGTTCTGCGACCTCGGCAGCCTGAAGCCGAGCTTCGGGGCCGACGCCGGTGAGGTCCGCGAGGTCTGGTTCTCGCCTCCGAGCCGTTCGGAGCGCTGCCTCTGTCTCGGGGCGGTGACCGTGGCGGGGCGCCTGCACCTGGCCTTCCGCTATCCGCGCGGCCTGCTCGGACGAGATGCCGTGCGCGGCTTTGCCGGCGGCTACGTGGCGCAGCTGGAGCGCTGCTGCGCGGCGCCGTCGGCGCGCCCGTAGGCGCCGGGGCGACCGAGCCCGTACGATCGTCGCGTCGAGCGGACAGGGACGGGGCTCGTCGAGACTCGCGCCTGGGCGAAGGGGTCCACGTAGATGGTGGCCGCAACGCCGACCGGACCGTCCTGGGCAGAACCTGAACAGGCGATCGGGAATGCGATTTTCATAACAGCGACAGCGCCGCGCCAACGCTCTTTACCCGAGGTGAGACCGTGACCTCGAACGCGTCGTCCTCGGACGTCGGCGAGCAGGTCGACCGCAATCTGCGCCTGCTCTACGAGCGTCACCGCAGCGTCGCGCTGCCCCCCGAGGCGCGGTTCTACGAGCCGGGCCGCGGCTACCACGGCATCGACGAGACGGCCGGCGCGCACGACGAGTTTGCGATCGCGCTCGCGTCGGTCGACGGCCGGGTGACCAGCATCGGCGACGACGACGTGCCGTTCGCGCTGCAGTCGGTGTCCAAGGTATTCGCCTACGGACTCGCGCTCGAGGATCACGGCCGCGAGAAGGTCCTGGCCCGCGTCGGCGTCGAGCCCAGCGGCGACGCGTTCAACTCGATCGTGTTCGACGAACGCCACAACCGCCCCTACAACCCGATGGTGAATGCCGGCGCGCTCGTAACGAGCGATCTCGTGCGCGGTCGCGGGCCGGCCGAGAAGATCGAGCGCCTGCTCGGCAGCCTGCGCGAGTACGCCGGCACGCAGCGCCCGACGATCGACCGCCACGTGCTGGCACGCGAGCTCGCAGGCAACGACCGCAACCGCGCCACGGCGTATCTGATGCGTGCACAGGGGATGATCGACGGCGACGTCGAGCAGACGCTCGAGGTGTATCTCAGCCAATGTGCGGTGACCGTCACCTGCCGTGACCTGGCGATAATGGCGGCCAGCCTGGCCAACGGCGGCATCAATCCGCTGACCGGTCGGATCTGCCTTCCGCGCGAGCGCGTCCGGGACGTGCTGAGCGTCATGTACACCTGCGGGATGTACGACTTCGCGGGCGAGTGGGCCTACGAGATCGGCGTGCCCGCCAAGAGCGGCGTCAGCGGCGCGGTCCTCTGCGTGGTGCCCGGCAAGTTCGGGATCGCGGTGTTCTCGCCCGGGCTGGACGCCTACGGCAACAGCATCCGTGGCGTCAGCGTCTGCCAGGAGATCTCCGAGCGCCTCGGCCTGCACGTCTTTGCGACCGAGGACGAGGACGCGCTGCTCGGAGGCGCCGCCGGACTGAGCGGCGCCTGACCTCGGCAGGCGCGCGAGCGGCGCTTGGCCGACGCCCCGCGCGGCAGCCGATCGCGTCCCATCGTGCGCTGGGCGTGGGGCGCGTCGTGGAGGGCGGGAGCACGCCGTCGCTGCGCGCAGCGCGTGCGGCCTCGCCCTACCCCCGTGGCCACCCCGGCCCATAACGGTTCCAGCGATGCGAGTGCAGGCGATGTCGACCTCTCACGCTCCACGCGCCGCTGAACGGCTCCACCCCCGGGTCGTGGTGGTAGGCGTGACCCTCCGAGGCGCCGGGGTGGCGGTCGGCACCCGTCTGCATGGCCGCCCACACGCGGCTGGGCGTGCACGGGATCTCGATCTCGGTGACCTCGAGCGCGTGGTAGAGCGCGTCGACGACGGCGTTGGCGATGCACGGCGCGGTCCCGACGCCCGGTGACTCGCCGACGCCCTTGGCGCCGATCGGGTGGTGCGGACACGGCGTGACCGTCTCGCCGAGCTCGAAGCCATGCTCCGGGCACTCCAGCGCGGTCGGCAGCAGGTAGTCGGTCAGGGTCGTGTTGAGGCACCGGCCCTGCTCGTCGAAGGAGATGATCTGCGTGAGCGCCTGGCCGATGCCCTCGGCGAGCCCGCCGTGGATCTGGCCCTCGACGACCAGCGGGTTGATCCGCACGCCGCAGTCATCGACGGCGATGAAGCGACGCATGTGGACCTTGCCGGTGCCGGGATCGACGTCGACGACCGCGATGTACGCCCCGAACGGGTACGTCAGGTTCGGCGGGTCATACACGGCGTTGGCGTCCAGGCCGCCCTCCAGCCCCTCGGGCAGATTCGGGGCGCTGTAGGCGAACTCGGCGATCGACTCGATCGTCGCGCCACGCTCCGGATCGCCGCGCACATACCAGCGGCCCTTCTCCCACGCCAGGTCCTCGGCACGCGACTCGAGCATCAGCGCGGCGAACTGGCGAGCCTTGTCGCGCACCTTGCGCGACACGACCGCGACCGCGCCGCCCGACACCGGCGTCGAACGCGACCCGTAGGTCCCCAGGCCGTAGGGCGTCTTGTCGGTATCGCCGTGGCGAACCATGATGTCGTTGGGCGAGATGCCCAGCTCCTCGGCGACGATCTGCGCGAACGTCGTCTCATGGCCCTGGCCCTGCGTCTGCGCCGACAGCGACACGACGGCCTTGCCCGACGGATGCACGCGCAGCTCGGCGCCGTCGTTCATCGCCAGGCCGAGGATGTCCATGTGCCGCCGCGGACCGGCGCCGACGCCCTCGGTGAAGAACGAGATGCCGATGCCCATCATCTCGCCCTTGGCGAGCTTCTCCTGCTGCTCGCGGCGCAGGCCCTCGTAGTCGGCGATCTCCATCGCGAGCTTCATCGCCTTGTGGTAATCGCCGGAGTCATAGACCCAGCCGGTCTGCGTCTCATAGGGAAACTGATCGGCCCGGATGAAGCTGCGCATCCGCAGCTCGACCGGATCGACGTTCATCTCCATCGCCAACGCATCGACCATCCGCTCCAGCACATACACCGCCTCCGCGATGCGAAACGAGCAGCGATACGCCACGCCGCCCGGCGCCTTGTTGGTGTACACGGCCTTGACCTGGCAGTGCGCGCCCTGCAGGTCATAGGAGCCCGTCACGATGTGAAAGAACCCGGCCGGGAAGCGGGTCGGCTGGGCGGTCGAGTCAAATGCGCCGTGGTCGGCGATCGTGTCGACGCGCAGCCCGGTGATCCTGCCGCCCTTGGAGCAGATCGCCGCGCGGTGAACGTAGTCGCGGGCGAAGCTCGAGCTGGCGAGGTTCTCGGTCCGGTTCTCGATCCACTTCACCGGCGCGCCGGCGACGATCGAGGCCGCGATCGTGCAGACGTAGCCCGGGTAGACCGGCACCTTGTTGCCGTAGGCACCGCCGACGTCGTTGCACAGGATGCGGATGTTCTGCTCGGGCAGACCCGCCACCTGCGCGTACACCGTGCGGTGCGCGTGCGGCGCCTGGTTGCCGTTGTAGATGTTCAGCTGACCGGTCGCCGGGTTCATGTCGGCGACCATGCCGCACGTCTCCATCGGGCACGGATGCACGCGCGGATGCACCAGGTCGCGGATGACCACGGTCGCGGCCTCGGCGAAGACACGGTCACACTGCTTGCGGTCGCCGGCCTCCCACAGCGGCGACGCGAGGTTGTCGGTCTGGCCGAGCTTGTCGTCGCGGATCAGCGGCGCGTCCGGGTCAAGCGCGCGGCGGCAGTTGACGATCGCCGGCAGCACCTCGTAGTCGACGTCGATGAGCTGCAGCGCGTCCTGCGCCGCATACGGGTCTGTGGCCACGACGAACGCGACCTCCTGCAGGTGGAAGCGGACCTTGTCGCCCGCGAGCACGGCCTGCGTGTCGTAGGAGATCGTCGGCATCCACGCCAGGCCCAGGGCCTCGAGATCGCGAGCGGTCACGATCGCCACCACCTGCGGATGCGCAAGCGCAGCCGACGTCTCGATCGACCTGATCCGAGCATGGGCGTAGGGAGAGCGCAGGATCGCGCCGTGGACCATGCCCGCAAGGCGCACGTCGTCGCAGTAGTCGCCCAGGCCGCGGACGAGACGCGCGTCCTCCTTGCGCTTCATCCGGCCAAAGCCCATCGGTACGTCGGCCACCTGGCCGAACGCGCCGCCGTCGGCATGACTGACCCAGTCGGCGTGACGGCCTGGCGCGGCTTCCGTGGAGGACATCGCGCGATACTCGCACGCCGCGCATAAACATGGATTTTCCAGTGGGAACGTGCGCGAAGTATAGGGTTCCGCCGCACAATGAAGTGTGCGTTTCAGAACCACGGTACCCATAGCTATATGACTATGAGTGTGCTGGGGAATCCAGATTGACCACCCGCGCGGCGGCTGTATAGGTTCGCGATCGGAGGGGGTCGCTGACCTGGTTTGCAGCCAGTCAGTGGTGTATCGCGGTCAGCAGTGCATATTCGTCGAGCTCGACCGTAATGTCGAGTTCGGCGCCTTCGTACCCGCAGGGCGGATGTTCCACGCACGTGAGGCATCCGTGGCTGCCCGCGCGCACCCACTGGGACCTTCGAGCAGGACGACATTGGGGGTTTCATGAGTTCAGCAGTGGGTTACCAGGACTGGTACATCGGGCTTGGGTTGTCATTCTTCGTCATCGTCGTCGTCGTCATCATCGTCGCGACGATCCTCGCGCTGGCGTCCCGCATCGCCGACAAGGCGAGCAAGGCGACCGTCGGCGTGGACGTCGTTCGCGCCCAGACGACGAGCCTCGACGGCGGTGTGGACCGAGTCAACGACTCCGCGGTCCGGATCCTGCACATGGCGCGCGTGATCAGGAAGGCGGCGGTGGGGCAATGATCATCGCATTGGCTGACACGCACGCGGCATGGCAGGTCGCGCTCGGCATGGGGGCCGTCGTCCTCGCCGTCGTCGTCGTCCTGATGATGCTGCTGCTGAGCTTCATCAGGGACATCCGGTCCAGCGTCGACACGCTGCTGGCCGTGGCGCCGGTCGTCGCCAAGCAGACGGCGAACCTCACGAAGCTGCGCGCGACCCCCGGCGTCCTCGACCTGATCATCGAAGAGGCTCTCGTCCAGGACGGATACATGGACGTCCTCGGCGCACACTACGCAGCCCCCGGGGAGGTCATCGCATGAGCACCGATCTCATGATCGCGGCGAGCGTGGCCGAGGCGATTGCGCTCGTGGTCATCCTCGCCATCGCACTGACCCGGGTACGCCAGGGCCTGACCGGGATCTCGGGTGGCCTGACCGCGCTCGCCGGCGCGCTCGCGACGGTCGAGTCACAGCACCTACGCCAGCTCGGCGCCGTGGTGGCGCAGATCAACGCTCGCTTCGCGACGATCCTCTCCGTTCTTCCGGGGATCGCGGCGAAGGCGGCATTCGTCGTCCGCAAGGTCACGGGGGGATAGTCATGCTCGTACTCTGGGTCATGTGCGCGGTGCTCGGCGCCGCGCTGATCGCGCTGTTGATGTTGCTCAAAGGAGTGCTCGGAGCTGCGCGCAGCATTACGCCGACGGTCACGGCGATCGCCGGTGTCGCGCATGCGGCCTCGAAGGATCTCGATGCCGTCATCGCGCTCGTCACCACGCAGAACTACATCAGCCAGGTCGTCGCAGGGCTCGCCAACTACGGCGGTTCACTCGATGTCGCCCTCCCCGACGCGTGAGGTGATTCATGGAACTCCCAGTCGCAATCCTCATCCTGCTCATCAGTCTCGTCATCCTCGCGCTCGCGGTGTACCTCATCGCGACGATCGTGGAGCTGCGCCAAATCGACGGCGGGCTCGAGGATGTCCTGGCCGGGGTCGCTGAGATCGCCACGAAGACCGCGCCGGTCAACGGCGTGCTCGACGCGATCAACGGCACGCTCGTCGCGGGCCGCGACCTGCTCGAGGGCCTGGCGCTGAAGAAGACCGGGCCCGACGCCGCCGGACTCGTCGAGTCGTGCTTCCCCGGCGAGGGGCAGCGCTTCCAGCAGCGCGTCGGCGTCCGCGGTCCGATCGTGGCGATCGGCGCGGAGTATCCGCGCGGCGTCGCGACACTCAACGCGCTGCTCGGCGTGTCGGCCGCGCCGGCGGCAACAGCACCGGCCGCTCGGATCTCCGCGGTCGGCACGCGCCCCTGGGAGTAGCGCGAGCGCACGATGCCCGGGCGCCCGAGAGCGCCCGGGCATCCGTGCCCGCGGCGCGTCAGCCCGACGGCACCGCGGTCCGGCGGAAGGAGCAGGTGCCCTGGTTGGAGCGGTTCTCCAGGAACATGTCGTACACCACGGCGGTCACCGTCAGGCTGTCGTGCAGCACCATGGTCCCGCCCATCCGGTAGAAGTGCCCGCTCGCGTCGTTGGGGTTGGGGTTGCCGATCCCGATCCCAACGAACGGCGCGGTGCACAGGACGGCGCCGGTGGTGAACGGCGTCATCGTGCTGGAGAGGTCGGGGCCGGGCTGGCCCGGGGCGCCGTCGGTGCCGTCCTCGCCCTCGGCCCTCGGCAGGCGGGGTCGCTCGAGGCGCACGGATCCCCCTCGTCGCCCTTCGGTCCGGACCGCCCGGTGAGCCCTCGCCGCCCGGCGGGCCCGGATTTTGGCGAGCGCGCGCCTGGCGTTCCCGTCCGCGCGCTTGGCGATCTTCAGGGTGCTCGCGAGCTTCGCAACGAGGCTCGCCGCGCTGACCGCCTTGGGCGCGCCGAATGCGGGTGCGAGGAGCGAGGCGCTGAGCAGCGCCGTACTCGCGACGAGTAGCACGAACGAGCGCCGTTTCCGGCCGATCGCCTGCGCGCCGAGCGCGAGGAGACGATCAGCGTCCGCGTTCCCGCGCGCGACGAGGAGCAGACGATCGCCGCGGTCGTCGCGCCGCTCGTCGCGCCGAGCGTCTGCACAGGCGGATCGAACACCGCCTGCGCGGGTAGCTGAAACGCCATGCTCGCGTTCCTGCTGCTCATCGCGCTGCTCGCCGTGGTCTTCGGCGTCGGCGCGGTGCTCGAGGCGGCGCTGTGGGTGCTGCTCGTCGTCGCAGTCGTGATCGCCGTCGCCGTCTTCCTGGTCGTGTCCGCGGTGCGCAGACGGCTGTCGTAGGCGCGAGGCCGCGATGGGTCTCGCTCGCGTCGACGAGACGCTGCGGTGGACGGGTGCGCGGCCGGCGGCGCGGCTCGGCTGCAAGCGCCGGCGGGGTCCGTCCGCTGGGGCGCGCCGGGGGTCGCCGCCGGCGCGGCGCCGCAGTACGCTGACGGCAGACCGACGACGGAGGTTGCTCATGCAGTTCGAGGTCGGTGACCACGTGGTGGCGGAGACGGAGTCGATCGCGCGCCGTCCGCGGCGCGGCGTCGTCGAGGAGGTGCTTCGCGGGGAGCCACATCCCCGCTACCGGATCCGCTGGGACGATGGGCGTCAGACCCTCTATACGCCGGCGGCGGGCGCGCTGCGCAAGGCCGCCGCGCCGAGAGCCGCCTGACGCGCCGGACGCGGGCGGGCCGGGCCGCGGGCCGGTCCGCCGCCGCGCGTGCGTCGGGCCGGTGACGGCGAGCGCGGCCTGGTCGGGACCGTGCATCAGCGACACGGTCGCCAGGCCCTCATCGCTCTTGCGATCTCGCCGGTGGCCGGGCCAAAGTGGAGGTGAACCTGATAGAAGACCTCGACGCGCAGTACTGGCGTCGCGCAGCCCTGACCTACTAGCGGAGAACGAACTCCGGGAGGCACGAGATGGCGGCAGAACGCGGCAGCGGCGGGAAC